>NZ_MLCQ01000029.1 GCF_001875725.1 Corynebacterium sp. NML140438
CCGACGGGGCACAACAGGACCAGTCACAACCACATCAACAAAACAGTCAACATGACCATGCATCTGCACCAAAACTAGCGACACCCAATCATAGGTTCAAGCATCACCACCGGCACACACCACAAACGTGGCACACAGCACGCAACCAAACGTCAATGCAATCAAAAAAATAAAAAGTACATTGGCACACTATCGAGTTCTCAAACAACAACCGCACACCCAACAACCAACCCCACAACCAGAGCCAGCGTCAAGCAGCTGAAACAAAGTTACACACCCGCAAACACAGTGTCAAATCCAACCAAACCAGCCAGACCCGAAACCGCCCACAAGCAGCAACCTTATTCACTTTAATCATTCCCTCCAAGCGACTGGGCCGCTCGTCGGCAACGAGGGATAACTTAACCACGAACCAACAAACAACACAAATCGCCAGCACAGCAAGCGTTTTAGTGATATGTAGCGAGGGGCCCGTCCGGCCCTTCAATCACATGCACGGGCGTGTTAAAGATTTGCGTGAGCAATTCGTCGTTCATGATTTCGCGCGGAGTCCCAAACGCGGCGATCTGACCATCCTTGGTGGCACAGATGTAGTCGGCGTACTTCGCTGCGAAGTTGATGTCGTGCAGCACGATGATGATGGTCCGCCCGAAGTCCCTCGCGGCGGAGTACAGGTGCTTCATCATTTCCACCGAGTGTGCAATGTCGAGATTGTTTAGTGGTTCGTCGAGAAGAACATAGTCAGTTTCCTGGCAGAGCACCATCGCAACGTAAGCGCGCTGGCGCTGCCCTCCTGAGAGCTGATCCAGGTAACGGTTTTCGAGTTCGTGGAGACCAAGGAAGTCGATGTACTTCGAGATGATCTGCTCGTCCTCGGGAGTGAGACGTCCATGGCTGTACGGGAAGCGCCCGAAGCCGACGAGCTGGCGCACCGTCAGGCGCGTCACAAAGTGGTTCTCCTGACGCAAGATCGAGATGATCTTTGCGAGATCTTTTGATTTAGCGCTGGTGACGTCCATACGGCCGATTTCGACCGTGCCGGAGTCGATAGCTAAGAGACGCCCAATCATCGTGAGGAGCGTCGACTTGCCCGCACCGTTCGGTCCAACGAGCGCGGTGATGCCACCAGCGGGAATCTCGATATTGACGGGTCCGATTTTGACGTCGTCGCCGTAGTCTTTGCGGACTTCTTTCAGCGTGATCATAAGCGTCCCTTCTTCAAGATGACTGCCAAAAAGGTGATGCCACCGACGAGCTCAATGATGATGGATACGACGCCCTGCGCATAAAACACGTGGTTCATGATGAAGTAGGCGCCACTGAGTACGCAGAATCCCAGCAGTGCTGCCATTGGGAAGATGTAGCGGTGGTCGTAGGTATCGCAGAATTGGTATGCAAGCGTCGCTACGAGGAACCCTAAGAACGTCATCGGCCCAACGAGCGCAGTCGAGACCGCCATCAAGATGGAGACCAGCACCAATGTGAAGATCGAGTGGAATCGGTGGCTAACGCCGAGGTTCACGGTGACATCCCTGCCAAGTGCGAGGACGTTGAGGCGGCGTGAATTGAGTACCAGTAGTGCTGTGGCGCCGACCGCGAGCGGAATAGCAACCGGATAGTAGTCAGGATCCGCGTTGTTGACAGAGCCAAACAACCGCGCGGTGAGGACATCGAACTCGCTTGGTGTGAGGAGGCGCTGCATGAACGTCGACACGCTGCCGAGTCCGCCACCGATCACGATGCCGACCAGCAGCATCGCGTGCATATTTGCGTGCTTTCCGGACAACAGCCATGCGTACAGCACAAGGCTCAGGCCAACCATGAGCACTAGCTGCAGCACGAACATCTGGAGCGTATATCCATTGTTCAGGCCAGCGGCACCGAGGAAGAACACGGTCGAGGTGTGTATCGACACGTAGAGGGCTTCAAAACCCATGATGGACGGCGTAATGATGCGGTTGTTCGTCACCGTTTGGAACGAGACGGTCGCCACCGCTTGGCACAGCGCCACAATCGCCATCGCGATAACCGAGTTCAAACGGCGCTTCGCAATCAACCAGTATCCGGTGGTGCCGAAGTCCATGGGGTTGCCGTAGGCCAGCAAACCCGCGGTAAAGCAGACCGCGGCGATGATAAGGCACGCAAGAATTACCCAGTAGCGGGTTTTGCTCCTGCTGGATTGGAAGGCGCCGACGAAGCGGGCGTCGATAGGTTGTTTAGGCACGGCGACTCTGCCTCACGATCAAGAAGACGAAAACCACCGCACCGATGATGCCCAAGATGACGGACACCGGGATCTCGAACGGGGCGATGATCGTGCGGGCCAGCAAGTCGCACACGGTGACGATGCCGACGCCAAGGAGGCAGACCCACGGAAGGTTGGAGCGGAGGTCGTCGCCACGCATCATGGAAACAATGTTGGGAACAATGAGCCCGAGGAAGGGAAGATTGCCGACGACCACCGTCACGACGCCCGCTGCGACCGCAACGAGGCTCGTTCCGACCAAGATGATGCGGCCGTAGTTAAGGCCAATGTTCGTGGCGACGTCCTCCCCCAGGCCGGCGGCCGTAAGGCGGTCGGCGTAGAAGAACACGGCAACCACGACCGCGACGACGATCCACAGCACCTCGTACTGCCCGGAAATCACTGAGGTAAACGAGCCAGCGAACCAAATCCCGAGCGACTGAAGCAGGTCAGTTTGAAGCGCCCAAAACGTGGAGAATGCGCTGACAACGGCGCCGAGCATGATGCCGACGATCGGGACGATCAGGCTCGAGCGCAGCGTCACCCTACGAAGGAACGCAAAGAAGACCATCGTTCCGATGAATGCGAAGGTGACGGAAATGATCATGCGCTGCAGGATCGTGCCGTCGGGCAAGAATACGTACGACGCCAGCAGGCCCAGGCCAGCCCACTCGGTGGTACCCGTCGTGGTGGGCTCGACGAAGCGGTTCTGGGTGAGCATCTGCATGATGAGGCCGCTCATCGCCATCGCAGCCCCGGCAAGCACCAGCGCGATAGTGCGCGGAACGCGGGTGGTTTTGAACATGTCCCAGCCGTCGCTTGATCGAAAAACGTCGTACTGGCCAACCAATAAGGACAGGGCCAGCAGCACGATCACAATGACGAGACCCACCCCAAGCTTCCAGTTAAGAAGTTTGGGGTGGGTGCGCGTACCCGGTTGCGCCATTACTTGGCGGCCTCCAGCTGGTCAGCAATGCCGTTCAGGATTTCGGTGTAGGTCAGGATGGACTCGTTGATGTAGGTGTCCTGCGGAGCCACATAGATGTGATTCTCCTTGACTGCGGTGACATTCTGCAGTGCGGCAGAGTCGCTCAGCACGCTCAGAGCAGCCGGGGACTCCCCTTCCTTCTTAATGGCCGCGTCGCGGTCAAGGGCGAAGATCCAATCTGGGTTGGAGTCGGCGATAGCCTCAACAGAAATATCGTCACCCTTGTGGTCGCTCGAGGCGTTTTCTACCTTCAGCGCCGGAGTGAAACCGATGAGGTCAAAGAGGGGGCCAAAGGTGCGGCCGATGCCCGGGGCAACATATCCGATTTCCCCACCTGAAACGTTGACAGCCATCACGGTCTGCGCTGGGTCGTATGCGTCGCGAGCACGCTGTACTGCCTTGGTGAAGTCTTCCACGGTCTTCTCAGCCTCAGCCTGTTTACCGAAGATTTCGCCAAGCTCGAGGGTCTGACGGATCAACTCGCGGTCAAAGGGTTCATCGTCACGTGGTTCGAAGTCGACGAGTACTGCGTTCGGAACCAGTTTCTGAATCTCGTCGTCGTACTTTTCAAAACGCTGGCCCGAGATGATTACGTCCGGGTCAGCTGCAACGATGATCTCCAGATTGGGCTCCTTGTGATTGCCGATGTCCGCAATATCGTCATTGTCTCGCAGGCCCGGAACATCCTTCGAAACCAACTTCTTTGGCGCCGCAACCGGCTTCACACCCCAAGAGTCCAGGAGCTCGAAGGTGCGGTTGTCGAGCGCAACGACGCGCTTCGGCGGAGTCGGCACAGTCTTTTCGCCATAGTTGTCGGTCACGGTCACGGTGCCGTTTTCCGCGGCAGCCGTCGTAGCGGAGGCGCTAGCCTGGGTCTCCGAAGTGGACGCGTTGTTCGACTCTGCTTCAGAGCAGGCGGTCAGCGTCATCGCTGCGGCAGCCGCAACAGCCACGATGGTCTTACGTGAAAAACGAATCATGTTGAAAAGTATCCTTGCTACTCATATCCAAGGGTAGGGTTACCTCACTCACCCTAAGCCACCCATGAGAGTTAGGCAAGGCTTAGAGAAGAAAGTAATTATCGACGTCCCCCTCCCCTTACCCCCGTGCCTTGCATCTACGCAGCTTAGATCGCATCGAACCAGCCATTGACCGCAGCCCCATCGCCTGGCATGATTCACCCTACAGAAAGGTGGTACTCACAATGACAGCTCCAATGCTTGGCAGAAAAAACACCCGACAACTTCGAGAATTACGCGACCGGCTGGTAAAAAGTCTCCAGCCGCAAACTATCGACGATCTCAAACGTCTTCGCGCTGTCAATGACCTCACGTACGATGAGGCACGGACCCTTTCAGAATACGAAGCCCTCGAATTTCTGATTGGCGAATAGTGGATAGTAACCAGTTTGAAGCTAAGTTTGCTGCCTTTCAACAACAAGTCACAGATTTAATAGCAGCCACCGTCGCTGACCGCGTGATTACTGAATTTAGTTTCTGCAACCCTGATATTTGCGCGGGATCTTTCGAACTTCTTGCACCTCTCTCGTACAAGATCCCAGAAATCGGAGGTGCGGAGCTACACGTAAACTGCAAAATCACCCTCGATCGTACTAACAGCTTCCTTTCCACTCACTCCAGTAGCTACGGCGTACGCTTTCTCTACGGCCCAAAAAAGAAACGAAAAGTCCACCCCATTGTTCGGTTTGAGTATCTTCGCGATTCGCAGAAACGACCTTCCGCACACATTCATGTCAGCTCCAACTCCCCAGCACTAGCTATGTTGCTCGAACGCAACAAACATAGCGAAGCAGGTTTTGAACAGCAGAATCTTCACTACCCCACTGGAGGTCATCATTTCCGTGTTTGCCTTGAAGACGTCATTCAGTTTTGCATCACAGAGCTCGGATTTATGGGTAAGCCCGGTTGGCAAATGCACGTTGAGGCTGGGAGGCAAGAGTTTTTGAAACACCAAATCAATGCAGTGGTGAAGCAGGATTGCGAGACTGCGGCGGAAGTACTTCGCCAGCTCGGATATGAAGTGAGCAGCCCACAAAACCAAATTGACCTGCCAGGACGACGTCCCGGCTGGTAACACCTGCTCGAATAGGAAAACTCCCTGGCCTGTGGAGGCAGAACTACTATGAGCTATTCTTGATGTCTACCCCCTTTAGCTGCGACAGAATACTCGGAGCACTGAATCTCACCGCGTCAGTACGACAGGAGGACCTCAAATGTCCACAATCGCAGTCTTGGCATTCTTTCTCGCCTACGTCGTCGCCCCTAGCAGTCCCATCACATGGGCCCTGCTCGCGGTCGCGTTCGTCGCCCTCACTTGGGACACAGTTGTGCTCGTGCGAAAGGCTGCTGCCCGATGAGCACACCTCTAAAGATGAGCACACCTCTAAACAACGCGGCCATCTACGTCCTCGTCACTGTTCTTGCGTATCTCGCGACCGGCTGGGCTTGGACGATTGCCGTTGGCGCTGCCGTAGCTCTTTCAGCGTTCTCCCGCCACTTGTACACAGACAAGGCGTAACGCCTTTTTCGGGGGGCAAGTTCAGTTTCACAGGGGAAGCTCCTGAAAGTCAGCGTCGAAATAGGTGATCGGCAGCTCGAGGTGGTGGGCCCATTCGATCTCGGCGCGCATCCCTGCCGAGACACGGGCCGTATAGCCCCAGATCGCCTCGCACTTACTAAGAAGAATTCGGTTGAAAAACATCGCCAACTCGCGCTCGCTCGCGTCGGTGTCGTCCATGAACTGCGGAAACAACAGGTGCGGTGCGAGCGGAATCTTGTGACGTGCCACCGCGTGAGCACACAACGCGCGTGCAAGTCCCACGTTGTTCTTTGTGACACCGGAATACGGCGAGCAGATGTAGGCCAAGGGCCGGTGGCCGTACTCGGCGCGCTGGAGACTCTTCAGCGCCTTGTATGCGGTGGGGTCTGGGTAGCCCTCGGTGTTGTGGGGTGAGAAACCCAGGTCGATGCCGGGAGCAGTCGTCGTCATGCCGCACCGCCGTCCTGCTCGATGGATGGCAGGATGTCCCGCTGGTTTTTCAGCTGCTCGTAGATGAACAGGCGGCCTTTCTGGGTCCAGTAAGTGTGCAACCGGGTGTGGCGTCCTTCTGCTACCAGATGGGTTTTCGTGTCCGTGTAGCCGTTACCGGCATGAGCTTGATAGAGCACCCACACACCCGACTGTTTGAACTGAATCCCAAGTTCATGGAGCAGTTGATTCATCTTGCGGGCCGACAACCCGTAATCCTTAGCGATCAACGTGATCGGCACAGCGTCAGGCGACTGCAGCACGATGTCGTAATACGTGACCTTCGGAGTGGCCTCAAGAAGGGCCTGCTCGGCTGCCAGTCGCTTGGCCCGCTCGGATCGAAGCTGGATGATGGCCTGCTCGAGGAACTCGTCATCGTCCAAGAGCTTGTCGATGGCGTAGACGCCATGGCGGCGGATGGTGGGTAGGACCTCGTCGACAACCCAGGCTTCGAACTGTTGGGCTGCGGGGAGCTTGGAGGAGAAGATGAGCCGGTACAGGTCACCTTCGGAGATGAACCGGGCTTCTTGAGTGCGCCCGAGCGCATCCGTGATGGGGTGGTGAAACGCCACCCCACGTCCATGCTGCTTGATGGCGTTAACTGGATCCTTGTACCCCAAGGCGATGGCCACATCACGGCCACAGAAATACACCTTGTTCTCATGCTCGATAGTTCGGATCGTTCCAAAGGCATCGTTGGTGAATACCTGAAGATCTCTCGTAGCCATGTCTGGCTCCTTTCTAGGAAGCCGTCGATGAACGCGCAGAGATGTATGACTTCCTAGTAGGAGGGCTTCGAGGAGACCTATTTGATAACCGACCATCGGAAAGTCGCACCGGGTTTACCCCGCTGACAACCGGGCCACCCGCAGGGCAGACTCGCCGCTATGGATAAAGCGACGGTGATGCAGGTGCTGGGATCGTTGGATGAGGAGATGGTGTTCAAGTGGAGCTACCAACTGCGCTGCGACCCGCACCCAAGGGCCCAGGAGCTCTACGAGCTGGTGCACGAGTACCTGGATCAGTCTTTTTGATAGAAATCGCACGCGTACCCGTCTGCCGCTAGTGGCAACCCCGCTGCCCATCCGGGCGCGGTGGCATCAGCTCGCAAATCTCGTCCATGGTGGCCGTGGCGGTCTCCACGACGATCTCGTCATGGACGTGCATGACGATCCGATGCCCAGCGCGATCGACCTAGTGCAAGGCATACGTGAGCAGATCTCGGGCGACGGCTTGGACGGTGTTCTCGGTGAGCTTCCCACCGTAGGTTTCCAGCTGGCCCCACTTGCGCCCCGTCGTGATGCCCTCGTAGGTGATGCTGGTGCCACCGAACCTGTTCTCACCCAGCTTGGGTTTCACATAGGCCAGGCGACGCCCGGATGGCAGGCGGATGAACATGATCCCGGACTCCATGGCGAAGGCCAGCGCACCAACACTGGACGACTGGCGGGTAGAGATGGCCTCGATGGCGGCAGCGTTGATGTCTGCCCACAGCTGCACCACGCTGGGGTTGGCGGCCCGCCACGCATCGACCAGCGGCTGGAGCTCAGACTCGGCCAATCCCCTACGGAGTGCGCCCATGGCTTTCAGAGCTCCGACGCCGCCTTGATAGCCGCAGGCGAGGACTGTGATCTTGCCCTTCTGACGCAGCTCGGCGTTGGCTCCGTGCTTGTCGATGGGGACTCCAAACATGCGGCTCGCGGTCTCGCAATATAAATCCTTCCCGTCGCGGAAGGCCTGAAGCGTGGTGGTCTCGCCTGCAAGCCATGCGATGACCCGCGCCTCGATCGCGGAGAAATCGGCCGCCACGAACCGGTGCCCATCGGCGGGAATGAAAGCGGTACGGATGAGTTGGCTGAGCGTGTCGGATACGGAGTCGTAGAGCAGCTCGAGGGCCTCGAAGTTTCCAGTCCGCACGAGGGCTCTGGCCTCGGCCAGGTCTGGTAGGTAGTTGCGTGGCAGGTTTTGGACTTGGACGAGGCGGCCAGCGAAACGCCCGGTGCGCCCTGCCCCGTAGAACTGGAGGAACCCGCGCCCGCGCCCATCACGACCTGCCACAAGCTGCATCGCCTCGTACTTCTTCACCGACGACTTGGCGAGCTCACCGCGCAGCTGGAGGACTTCACACACCTCACCTGTAGCGTTGTCGAGCGCGGCGGAGACTTCGTCTTTCGTCAGTGCCTGCAGGGGCGTGCCGTGAGCGGCGAGCCAGTCCTTGAGCTGGATTGGCGAGTTCGGGTTCTCCAGCCCGGTGAGTTCCTGGGCACGGGCCAGCGTGGCAGCGCGGTGCTGCCGGTCGCACGCCACGGCGTGATCCACGAGCACCTGGTCGAGCCGGATGCCGGTGTTGTTGATGTTCTGGTCGAGGGCGTAGGTGTCCCACTCGTCCTTGGGGACGGGGAACGCCGCGAGCCGGTGGTGGATCGCGAACTCCACCTCGACGTCGCGCCGGTTGTAGGAGATGAACTGTTCCCACCCGTCGGGGTCGGATGCAGGCGGGTTGCGCATCTCGCCCTGGTTGAACATGCTGGGTGTGGCCGGGGTGTAGAACTGGCGGATGAGTTTCTTACCCGCACTGTCTTTCCGTACTGGCAGGTCAAGGACGGTGCCGACCTGCTCCAGGCTCATCGGCAAGCCCAGGTAGGCAGACCACACCATGGTGCAGTGCCACTGGGCAGGGTCCAGAAACTTGCGATTCGCCATGAGCTCTGGATGCTGTCTGGCCAGCCAGCTGGAGAGGCAGATCCGCTCGAATCCGGCGTTGAATGCCCACTTCACCACGTGCGGGTCAACGAGTGCGGCCAGCACCTTGTCGGGGAGCCGGTAACCGTTGGCGAGATCGACGACCTCAACGGGGCCGCCGTCCATCGAGTAGCCGAATAAGAGGAGCTCGAAGTCGTCGTGGTGGGCGTAGGGGTACACCCCGGATTTCGCCAGGTTCACCGGCGAGAAGGTCTCGATGTCAATGAAGAGTTCACGCATGCGCGACAGCTCCTAGAAAGCAATGGGTGCTGGGAAGAGACCACACCGTAAGAAGTGGGCGTAGTTCCTCCCAGCACAAGGTGAGGGGTTAGTGGTCGTGGTCAGCGCGGTGCTTCTCCAGCTCGACCTCGGTGTCAGCCATGAGCTTGTCGATGCGCTTGCAATCCTGGCGGATCGCCCGCCGTTCGGCAATCACAGAGGCGATCTTCATGACGATGAGACCGAGAACAGCGCCAACGAAGATTGCCACGAGAGTGGTGGTATTTGCTGACAGTGCTGCTGAGTAACACTCGTTCATGATGCTTCTCCGTTTCCCTAGTTGAGGAAGTCATCCGAGGCTGCTGCGAAGCCTCCGAAGTCGGCCTCGGCGCTGATGCGGTTACCGCCGAGCGATTCACCGTCACGCAGCTTCTGGATGTTGCCCAGGCCGCAGGCGATACCCCGGTTGCCGTTCGTGTTGAACGCGTAGAAGCTGATGCTCACCCCTGCGTAGCAGCCCGAGTAGACCTCGTTGGCGTCCAGGATCGGCTGCAGAGAAGCATCCACGACCTGCGGCGGGGTGGTCGAGTTGGCGTTGACGAACATCGCGTTCGCATAGGCCTCATCATCGCGCTCGATATCACCATCACGCAGCGGGAGCTTCAAAGCAGCCTTGTTAGGACGCTTGCCACCGAACTTGCCAATTCCGGCATCGATTGCTGCGTCGATGGCGCGCTCGATCTTGGCCAGGGTCTCGGTGTCGGACTTCGGGAGGATCAGCGACACGGAATACTTGGGCTTGCCGCCCTGAATGGACTTCGCCTCGAAAATGTTGGCGTAGGACAGGCAGACCTCGCCGATGACCACACGGGTCGGATTTATTGCAGACATCTTGTCTTACCTTCTTTCTTGTTCGTTATCTGATGGCAGTGAATTCATCTGTTGCTGACTGGATCACGAGAGCGGGCCTCTTGTCGGAGGTGGGCACCAGCGTGGGCTTACCAGCGGGTTTGACCACGAGATCCCCAAGGAGAGTGGTGAAACGCTTCTTGCCCAGCTGCTTCTCCAGCGCGGTGATCGTCTTGAGCTTGCGATCCCACACATCGACACCGGCTGCCTCAGCCGCCTGGGCGACAGCGGACTCGTCGGCGTATTTGCGGATCGAGCGGCCCTCGACGATCTTGAAACCGGGCCAGGTCTTGCCTTGGTTTACCGCCAGCGACAGCGCGTGCGTTTCCACATCGGCAGCCCACGCCTTCAACTCCGGCAGCTGGGCCAGCACCTGTGCGATCTCGGCATCGGTGAGCTCAGCGGGTGGTGCGAACTCATGCTGGGCAAGCGCAAGGTTCGCCTCAGCTCGCGTCCGGCAGGTCGGTGCGAGTTTGCAGAACCGGCACCACTCACCAGGCGCGAACTCGCCATCCCCGCTGGCTGCCAGCGCCGCACGGGGTTTCACAACCTGTTCTGCCCACGCCTCCAGCTCGGCCACCGGGACCCTCCGCGTTGAGACGTTCGAGCGCCTCGGCTGGAAGATCGTCACCGCCACCTCGCTGATGTCGTAGCGCGACCCGAACGCCTCCAACGCACCGAGCGCATACAACATGAGCTGCGGGTTGTTCTCCGCCTCAACCATGGCACCCTGGCCGTACTTCAAATCGATGATCTGAAGCGTGGGATCAGCGATGATCACGCAGTCGCCGGTACCGAACCCACCCGGCACCACGTGGGAGAAGTCCAAACGTTGCTCGATGAGCATCTGAGGATCAGCGCACACCTGCCGCACATCGCGCAGCCGTTCCTGGACAAACGCGACATAGTCATCGGTGACAGCTTCCATCTCCGCGTCATGCCAATCCGAGACAGGTCTTGCGGTCGGAGCGTCATGTAAGGCGCGACGGAGTTTCCACTCAGTGATCTCATGCGCGGCGGTTCGTTGCTGGGCAGCCGCTGACGAAGTGTCTGGCACGCCTGCCTCCAACGTGGCTGATGGTGGGCAGGCAAGCCACCGGTGAGTGCCCGAGGCGCTCAAGAGCGCATGTTGATCAGGCATCGGTGATCGCCTCCGCTTGCTCCAGCAGCTGCCCATACTTAGACGAGTCAACCTCGGAGAGCTTATCCGCACCTGCTGCCTGGATGAGCTCACGCACTTGCGTGGTGTGGCCTGCCTGTGACAGGTGCGCCAGCACCGTGCGGACCTGCTCCAACGTCACCGTCACCGCCTCCGGAGCGGGTGCCGGGGCTGGTGCGGGAGGTTGATGGGCGGCTTCGTACTCTTCGGCAGCAGCCTCCAGCGCAGGCTGGGCGAGCTGGGCTGCAGCGATCGGGCGCGCACCTGACATACCGACGTGGTCTTCGAAGGATTCCCACGCGGATTCTTCGATTGCGGACGCTAGCATCGTGCCCCCTCCGCGATTCGGTTCAGCGCCTGGATGTAGCGGTTTGCTTCGGTGACGTTCACGCGGCATCACCACCACTCCGGGTAACACCGACTGCGTCAGCCAATGCCATGAGACCATCATCATCCTCATCGGAACGCTGGGTGATGGTGACCTGGTTGACGCAGTCGCCGGGGACTACCGCGGTGAACTTCTTCTGCTCGCCGAGGATGACTCGGGCAAGGCGTTCACGCAGGGTGACCCTGCGCAAACCCACGACTTTTTCACGGGTCGACAGGTCGAGATTCAGTTGGTGCCGCATCAGCGGACCTCCTTTCCTATGCAAGACCCGGAACCGGAATTGGTTGGGGCGGCCTTGCTATAGGGAGGGCTTCGAGGGCACCGCTTTTATAACCTCCCCCCTACAAAAGAAGTTCGCGCAGTCGTGTCTCTGCTTTCTTCAGCCGCTTCGCCACCGCAGGTTGGGAAATCCCCAGCGCTTTGGCAATTTGTGCTTGGGTGTATCCGTGCATGCGTACGCCCACGAGAATCATGCGCTCTTTAGCATCAAGCTGGTCAAGCGCCTGTCGCACGACGTCCGAGGTAACCCAGTTTTCTGCTGGATCCATACCCTCGTTAGAGACAGCGACATCCACGATGGAAAGTTCCTCATCGTCGTCTTTCGCAGCTACAGATCGATATGTGGTGTTGCGCAACTGCTGTCTCGCGTTGTTGTAGTCGCGTTTACTCAACTCGTCACAGATCTCGTAAATGCAGCGGCGCTTCACCTGTTGTGGTTCTTCCGCTTCCTGACGACGGAGTTCGAGGTCGCGCTCGATCATGATCTCCGCTTGATCAGCGGTGATGTAATACGTTGTGCTGCTAGTGGGATAGCGCTGGCTAATTTTCTCCGTTCGTTCAAATTTGAGCTGAATTTTGATGTGAGCTGGCTCGGTAGCCATTGGAGGGAACCCCCTTCTAATGAAGGGAGACCCGTTCGAGAACAGGTGTTGACTACGTAAGAGAGCGCGATAAAGACACAGAAGGCGGACAGCCCATGAAGGACTGTCCGCCAGGTGCGTCTCGAACGCGTCTCCCAGTTGACAACTGGAGGACAGGCTTGATCAGAGCCTGGCCAGAGACGCCAGCAGCACCGCCACCACAACAGCACCGGAATCGAAGTAGACTGGTTTCCTAGGAATTAATGGGAACTCGTCCCACTCGCTGGAAGCCGATGCGGTGGAGTCGCTTCTTGCATCTCCACTTCCTAACGTGGAGTTCGCAAGGTTCGGGCACCAGAGTTCCCAAGGTTCGCAAGGTTCTTAAGGTTTGTAATTTCAGAATCGAGGATCATGGCAGAGCAGGACAATAGAGATCGACTCACCGCAGGAACCTTCTTCGTGCTGCTTCAAGAAGCACTGCCACCCCGCGCGAAAGCTCGTGACACGCTTTCTGGCAAAGCGGACGGGCTCAGTAACCCAGAGATCCTTGCCGGGCTCATCCGCATCGTGAATCCTGATTTTCAAACACCATCCGCTGGTCGAACCTTCAACCAACAGACCAGCGAGCTCCGCAATTGCAGAAGCAACGGAGATACCAGCTACCTACCTGTTGGCGGCAAAGATTTCGCGCACAGTTTCAACGAGCTGGTTGAAAGCAGTCTCCCCCTAGCTTTGGAACGAACGAGAGACTTCATTGACCGCTTCATAGACGTCGATTCCAAAGGGCTTCGCCTTGCTCAGATGCTCGGAACAGCCATCAATCGGGACAGCGCAATCGCTGCTGATCAGGTAGTTGCACCTTTACCCGACGGTGCGAGCCAGACCAAAGCCACACTGCCGAATACAGATGAAGCCTGTCTTGATGCCCTCATTCTTGGTGCATGGCAGCACGTATCAAACCCGATGGTGCGCAACACTTCAGGGCGAGACACTTTTGACCGATGGCACCTACCTCCATCCGCACCAAACTCCATAAGGAAATTCGATATGCAGGCATTTAATCTTGACGAAAGTTGGACCCCGAAAATTACACGCTTTGACGGTGCCCAAACCGACATGACGCCCCCTGATGCTTCTTCGAACGATCGAGAGGTCATAGAAGCTGAAGTCGTGAATAACGATCACCAAGCGGCCGATCCTAGCGAAGACTCAGTTGTTTCTGATTCGCCGCAGAACCAGGCTCCAGCACAAAATATGGTGTTCAACCAGTACGGAGCGAACAGTCAGCAGATTGGTTCGGTCGGCACTCTCAACATCGGCAGGGGGCTGTAATGACAAACGGACAGATTATTCCCCCAGAATCGTCGTCGCCACCTAATACGACCGTTTTTAGTCAACTTGGGGCGAATAGCGTTCAGATTGGCAGTGCTGGTACTGTCAACGCCTCTGTCTTTTTGACGATGCCCCCGCCTGCCGGAGCTGCGGGAGTTCCTTCCGCCCAAGTCGCCCTGAGTAGGGACTATTACCAGCTGATCGTGACGACAGAGTTTGACCCAAGCACTCGAACAGTCCCCATGGATCCTAAGCGTGCCTTGACTGAAAGCATGGGGCCAAACACTGAGCAGTTGAAAATTCTCGATCACGCCGCGATCGAGATTCTGAAGACCTACCCGGCGCTCATCATGAACGAGAACGAAAGCTATGGTCGAGCTAGCGAAGAACAGTTTGCTTACCTTGCGGTAGTGACCAATATCCGCAACGGCGTGCGTGGACTAAGAATCGAATACGCTCCCTTTTCACAGATCCCGCAGCAACGAATCAACGAGCTACTCGAAGAACTGGACCTGCTAGGCAGCAAGACTTTCAACGAACTCAACCGCACTCATTGGGCAGTCAAGAACGTCAATCTCATCCACGAACTCACGAATGCAAAAATCGGCGTCTTTATGACTACCCCGGCCGGAGGCCAGCCATGAGCACAGGCAACGAAATAGAAAACTGGGTCAACCTTGACGACGTAGCAACCCACTTGAGCGTCAGCAAGGACACCATCCGTAACTGGACTAAAGAAAGGCGTCTACCCGCATACAAAGCCGGGAAAATGTACGAGTACAAGCTCTCGGAAGTCGACCAATGGCTTCGTGACGGCAAACTCGATCAGGAGAATGCTATTGGATAAGATGCACGGCCCGATCAGGCAGATCACGATCAACTCGGCCACCTTTGAGGATTGCACCGTTGACTTGAACAACCTCAATTTCTTCTTCGGCCGAAACGGAGCAGGTAAATCAACAATTGCACGCACCTTAGGCTCAGGATACGGACTGACCTGGGACACAACTGTTGATGCAAACGACCATACGGTCATGTTCTTCTAGTCGATCTGCCACCATATGAGGAGCTTGAAGCTCCAGAACCTCGCACACATCCTTAAGAACAAACCGAGGCGCTTGACGTTCATCAAGCACCACGCGCACGTTATGCCCGCCAAAGTCAAACAGCTGGTCGTCCTTCGATGAATCTATATTATTTGTAGTATGAATCAGCACTCTCTCACGCCTAACGCCCGCACCCCCGAACCACCAAGCGAAGCAGTGCTTCAGCAGGTGTCTAGCGAACTTGGACTGTACGTATGATGATGCTGCACGATTTATCGCAGCCGTACACACCACCCGCATAATCTTTGACGACTGGCTCAAACAACGCACCTACCGTCGCGATATCCCCCAAGGTCAAGTACCAACATGGGTCAACGACACCCAGCAATGGTGGTACACCCACCGCAATGCACGTCGTGCACTGCGCAGGTTTGAAAAACTCATCCAAGACGACCAACTCTTTATCTTCCTCGCCCCACCAGAGGGTGTGACACAAGATGTAAAGGCCACCACGAACCTGTTAGAAGGCGGGATAAACAAGCAGCTCAAAGACAAAGCCGGCCAACACCGTGGCATGTTCGATGAGCATCAACGCATCACCATGGATTGGTGGCTCTACATGCACACGCAGGACCCGATACCGCCTCTTGCGCTTGCCCGGCAACAAGACTTTGGACGCGTCGGCGAGAAGGTAGCACGAGCGGCGTGGGCCAGAGAAGAACTACAACGCCGCGGTCACCTGGATGGGCGGCCGAAAGAATTCGATACCGGTATCGATAGTCAGTGGAACCCCAGCTTAGGCGTGAGAAAAGGGTGGGCCGGACGCAGCTAAACACACACAAAATGTCCCTTATCGCGACACGCCGTAAAAACACACAAAATGTCCCTTAAGCCGACAAGCCAAAACGCCGCCAGTCCAGGAAAAAGGACGCCCACTTTGTATCAAAATGAGCGTCCTCGTGGTGGAGCCGCCGGGAATTGAACCCGGGTCCTTCACCACCGCGCCAGGGCTTCTCCGTGCGCAGTTCGCGCACTGCCTCTGCTCGGCCCTCCGGATCAGGCAAACATGTCCGGATGACGGGCCCAGTCAGTGAAAAATGTCCCTCCCGAAGCCCCACTGACAGGGCCGGAAGGCAAGCCCCCTAAGTCGACGCCAGGTACCGGGTCGGGGGCATCCCCGGCCTGACGGACACGCAGGTCGCTGAACCTTTCTAATTAGGCAGCGAGGGCGTAGTCACGCTGAGAGTTCTTCTCTGCGTTTATTGGTTGCTACGACGCTTACGGTGGTCTCTAGCCTGCACCGGCACGCTTCCCCTGGCTTAGTCGATGAAGTCGAAACCAGAATCGACCCCTCGTACTACGGGAACCGTAGGAGCACCACTGTAGCCGACAATCGCGCTCCCGCGCAAGGGCCCCGACTTAGGCGGTTGGGGTGATGCGCAGGAATTCGACGACGGCATCCGGGCCGGCATCGACGGCGAGGCGTGCGGCTTTCGCCACGGACTGTGGCGTCATCTTCGGGCCGTTTGTGTCGCCGTGGAGCATGTCGGTGTCGGTGCGCCCTGGGTGTAGGGAGGTCACACGCACGGAACCGGCTTCCTCTAGGCGAAGGGAGTCGGTGAAGCCGCGCAGGCCGAATTTTGAGGCGCAGTAGGCGGAGTTGCCGTCGATACCAAAGAAGCCGGCGCCGGAGTTGATGGTCAGGATGAGGCCGTTGCTGCGTCGCAGCGCGGGCAAGAGCGCTTTCGTGAGCAGCATCGGCGCGATCACGTTGACTTCCATGGTGCGGCGCAGGTCGGCCTCGGAAAGATCGGTGAGGCGGGCGGGCGTCATGACGCCTGCGGCGAGCACGAGCACGTCGAGCTCTTGAATGTTCGACGCAGCCTCCGCCATCGCAGCACTGTCGGTGAGGTCAACCTCGAAGGGCTCGGCGTTGGGCAGTGCGCTGACGACCTCGGAGGCGTCGCGGGAGGCGCCGACGTAGACGTGGTGGTCGCGGCCGAGTTCCTCCGCGATCGCACGACCGATACCGCGGGAGGCGCCTGTGACGAGTGCTTGCTTCAACCTGAAATCTCCTTAGGCCTTGATGCCTTTGAACTTCCTGCCAAGGTCACGAGCAATTTCGCGATCTTCGGTGCGGCGCCTGATGGCCTGGCGCTTGTCGTAGTCCTGCTTACCCTGCCCCAGACCGAGCTCGACTTTCGCACGACCGTCTTTGAGGTAGAGCGAGAGCGGGATGAGGGTGCGGTTGCCGTCGCGAAGTTTGCCCTGCAGGGAGTCGATTTCGCGGCGGTGCATGAGCAGCTTGCGAGTCCGGCGTGGAGGGTGGTTCGTCCAGTGCCCCTTCGAGTATTCGGGGATGTGCATGTTGCGCAGCCAGACCTCGCCGTTATCGATGGTGGCGAACGCCTCGACCAGGGACACCTTGCCTTCGCGCAGCGACTTGATCTCGGTGCCGACAAGCACGATGCCGGTCTCCCAGGTGTCCAGGATGTTGTAGTCGTGCCGCGCTTTCCGGTTCGTCGCAAGGACCCCGGTGTTGCTCAGCTTCTGTTTCTTCTTCTTGCCCATAGGCGTTCCACCCTACTACTTCCGCACGTAGCTGCGCAGTGCCACCTGAGCTGCGAGTGCACCGATGACGATGGCCCCGAGGCCGACGAGCGGCATCACCGTCATCACAGCAGAATCGGGGACGCGGGCAACGAGTTGGGAGGCGTAGAGGTCGCCGAGCATCGGGTCCACCAGCGAGCGCTTCCCCACCCACGTCAGCACGGTGGCGAGCACCGCACCGACCAGCACGGAGAGCACGGCTTCCAGCACGAACGGGGCCTGAGTGAACCAGCGGGATGCACCGACCATGCGCATAATCGCGATCTGTTCGCGACGGTTGTACGCGGCGAGCTGCACCATGTTCACAATCAGGAACAGCGCGGCCAGCGCCTGCGCGGCGGCGACGACGAAGGTCACGTTGCGGAAGGTGTCCATGGTGCCGGCGGCTTCGCGTACGGTGTCGGCTTGGTCGCTGACCATGGCAACTTGCGGCATGTCGCGGATGGCGTCGATAGGTGCGATGTCGGATGGGTCTTTGAGTCGCACGTGCAGTGCAGCGGGCAGCGCGTCCGGGGAGGTTTCGCGCACGAGGTCCGGCTCGGAATCCTGGAAGAGCTCCACGAAGCGCTCGTAGGACTGCTCGCGGGAGCGGAAGGTCACCTGTTCGACGCGGTCGTCGGCTTGCAGGGTGTCGCGGACCTCGCGGCAGGCCTCGGAGGAGCAGTCGTTGTCCTCGGCGGAAATGGTCTCGTCGAGCTCTACCATGACTTCAACGCGGTCGAGGTAGAGGTCCTTCGTCGCGCTCGTCGCCTGCGAAATCAGGATGCCTGCGCCGACGAGCACGAGCGAAAGCGCGGTGGTGATGATGAGCGCGATGGTCATCGTGAAGTTGCGCCCGAGGCCACGGAGGCCTTCGCGGAAAATGAAGTTCCAGTTCATGCTTATCCCCTCACGGTTCCGTAGACGCCGTTGGCGTCGTCGCGAACAAGTTTGCCCAGGTGCAGTTCCATGACGCGCTGGCGCATCTCGTTGACGGCGCGCGCGTTATGGGTAGACATTACGACGGTGGTACCCAGGCGGTTGATGCGCGCGAGCAACGCCATGATTTCGTCGGCGGTAGCGGGGTCGAGGTTGCCGGTGGGCTCGTCGGCGAGGACGAGTGGGGGCTTATCGACGAACGCTCGCGCGATTGCGACGCGTTGCTGCTCGCCGCCTGACAGTTCGTGTGGCATACGGTTCGCTTTCGCATCGAGGCCGACCAGCTCAAGGGCCTCCGGCACCAGCTTTGCGATGCGCTGCTTCTTCTTCCCGATCACCTCGAGCGCGAACGCCACGTTGTCGTAGACGTTCAGCTTGGGGAGCAGCCTGAAGTCCTGGAAGACGTAGCCGATGGACTGGCGGAGCAGGTTCACCTTGCTGCCTTTGAGGGCGTTGACGTGGAAATCGTCGAAGTGGATGTCCCCCGAGGTCAGGTTTTCCTCACGGATCATCAGCTGCAGCAGCGTCGACTTTCCGGAACCGGACGGGCCGATGAGAAAGACGAAGTCGCCGTCGGCAATTTCGAATGAGACATCGTCGAGTGCTGGTCGTGTGGACGTCGGGTAGACCTTCGTCACGTTGGAAAAAGTGATCACCCGCTACACACTACTACTTCTGTTACTCCTGTGACTGGAGTTGCTCCATGCGCCAGCGGATACCGGACTCGAGAAAACCATCTATATCGCCGTCGAGCACCTTTTGCGGGTCCCCTACCTCGTAGTTCGTGCGCAGGTCCTTCACCATCTGGTACGGGTGCAGCACATAGGAGCGCATCTGGTTGCCCCAGCTGGCGTTACCGCCGGCGCCAAGCGCGTCCATCTCGGCTTTTTCCTCCATCCGCTTCTTCTCCAGGAGCTTGGACTGCAGCACGTTGAGCGCGGACGCCTTGTTCTGGATCTGGGATTTCTCGTTCTGGCAGGTCACCACGATGCCGGTCGGGATGTGCGTGATGCGCACCGCAGAGTCCGTGGTGTTCACCGACTGCCCGCCGGGGCCCGAGGAGCGGTACACGTCCACGCGAATCTCGCTGTCGGGGATTTCGATCGAGTCGGTGTGCTCTACGACCGGCAGCACCTCTACCTCGGCGAAGGAAGTTTGACGTCGCGCCTGGTTGTCGAACGGCGAGATGCGCACCAGGCGGTGCGCGCCCTGCTCGACGGAAAGCTGACCGTACATATACTCTCCGTGCACCACAAAGGTCGCCGATTTGATCCCGGCTTCCTCCGCGTAGGAAATGTCGTACACGTCCACCTTGTGGCCGTGCTTTTCCGCCCAGCGGATGTACATGCGCATGAGCATCTCCGCCCAGTCAGCAGCATCAACACCACCGGCACCGGAGCGGATGTTGACGACGGCCTCGCGCTCGTCGTACTCGCCCGACAGCATCGTCTGCACTTCCAAGGAATCGACGTCCGCTTCGAGCGAATCGAGCTCATCGTCGGCGAGCGAAGGATCGCCTTCCTCTTCGGCGAGTTCGTACATGACGGGGAGGTCGTCGATACGCGAGCGCAGGCTCGTGACCTTCTTCAGGCGAGCCTGGAAGCTGGAGAGCTCCGAGGTGACCTGCTGTGCGTGGGCGGGGTCGTCCCAGAGGCTCGGGTCGCCGGCTTGCTGCTCGAGTTCTTTGATGCGCAGGGCCATTTCGTCGAGGTCCATGACCTTTTCGATGGTGGTCAATGTGGCGTCAATACGTTTCATTCGAGCGAGCGTCTCCGGTTGCATACCGTCGAAGTCTAGACGACGCCCCACAAATTGCGCGCACAGCCCCATAATGGGTACATGACTTCTTTCATTGAGCAACATCAAGACTCTGATGACGCAACACTGGCCGCCGCATTGGTGGAGCATGCTGGCTCGCTTGCGCTGCGGATGCGGGAGGAAGGCCTTGCGACGGATTACAAGACCTCAATTTCTGATGTAGTGACGGAGGCTGACCGCGCCGCCGAGCGCTTCGTCGCGGAGACGCTCGCAGCCCTGCGCCCGGACGACGGCGTGCTCGGCGAAGAAGGTGCTGCCAAGCAGGGCACTTCTTCACGGACGTGGGTGATCGACCCGGTCGATGGCACGTTTAACTTCACGCAGGGCTCGGACTACTTCTGCTCGGCGCTCGCGCTGGTGGAGGGCGACCCCTCGGACCCGGCGCGCATCCTGATTGGCGCGGTGCACCGCCCGGCGATGCAGACGACGTGGCTTGCCCACGACGGCGTCGCGACGCGCAACGGCCAGCGCCTGCCTGACCTCGAGTCGGCGTCTCTGGCTTCGCAGGGGTTGGTGACGTACCTGCACCCGACGTTCATGCGCGATGACGCCATCCGGAACGCGTGGTTGCGCGCGGTGCGCGACGCGGCGACGATCCGCATGTGGGGCGCGGGCTCCGTGGACCTGTCCAATATCGCCAGCGGCCAGCTGGGCGGCTGGCTGCAGCACTCCGTCGCCGATTGGGATTGGTTGCCGGGCAAGGCGCTCATCGAGGCTGTCGGTGGCGTGGCAAAGAAGGTGCCGGCTGGTGGGGTGACCTGGTGCGTTGCCGGAAACCCACAAATTGTGTCGGACATTGAAGCTAGGCTTACTGAGCATGACGAATCTTTATGACGATGACCTCGCCCTCGCCCTCGAACTCGCGGACGCTGCCGACGCGATCACGCTCGACCGCTTCGAGGCCTCCGACCTGAAGGTGAAGTCGAAGCCGGATATGACTCCGGTCTCCGACGCCGATGTTGCTGTCGAGGAGGTGCTGCGTGAGCGCCTCGCCGAGGCCCGCCCGGGCGACTCGATCGTTGGCGAAGAGTTTGGCGGGGAGACCGTCTTCGAGGGCCGCCAGTGGGTGATCGACCCGATCGACGGCACGAAGAACTTCGTCCGTGGTGTACCCGTGTGGGCGACGCTGATTTCGCTGCTTGTCGACGGCCAACCAGTCTTGGGCGTCGTTTCCGCCCCGGCGCTTGCGCGCCGCTGGTACGCGGCCCAAGGCTCCGGCGCGTGGCGGACGTTTAACAAGGGCAGCCTGAAGCGCCTCGAGGTCTCCCACGTGGGCGAGCTTGCGGACGCCTCCCTGGCAATGTCTTCACTTGAGGGCTGGAAGGCGCGCGGCCTGCAGGAGAACTTCATTGCGCTTTCCGAGCGCACCTGGCGCCTGCGCGGCTACGGGGATTTCTTCGGTTACTGCCTGGTGGCGGAGGGCGCCGTGGATATCGCCACGGAGCCGGAGGTGTCCGTGTGGGACCTCGCTGCCCTATCGGTCCTGGTCACGGAGGCGGGCGGCACGTTCAGCTCACTCGCCGGTGAGCCTGGCCCGCACGGCGGCGACGCGATCGCCACGAACGGGCTGCTGCACGACGCAGCGCGAAAGGTGATTGGCGCCTAAGGCAGGCGGAAGCCGTTGTTCAGCGTGGACAGCACCGCGTCCAACCGGACGGCGCCCGTCGGCGCGTGAATCACGCCCTGCAGCGGGCTGTGGCACGAGACATCAAACGGTGCCGGGAGCACGCCGCCGTTCAGGATGCCGACCAGGCGGTCGCCCACCACCACAGGTGCACCTGAGTCGCCCTGCATGGCGCAGGTGTGGGAGATATTCATGGACTCCCAGTCGTGCAGGGTCGCACCGCACGTCCAGCCGGAGGCCACGCCCTGCTTGCACACCACGTTGCCGGGTTTGACCGGCTTGCTGCCGAGGTGGTTGATACGGACACCGTTGTAGGAGCGGGTGACCTCCGCGTTCGAGCCCAGCTCGATCAGCGCGTAGTCGAGGTCGCGGTTGACGTCCACGATGGTGCCGGAGGGCCCGACCTGCCAGGAGTCAGCGGAGGTGACGGCGTCGCCAACCTCGCCGCAGTGCCCGGCGGTCAGGGCGTACTTGTGCCCCTTGTCGTCGTAGCCAGCCACGGCGACAGTGCACATTGATTCAGTGCCGTCCGTGCGCTTGACGTAGATCGGGGTGCTCGGCCCGTACAGCGAATTTCCTCGCGTGAGCGCCTGGTTCGATGCCTCCGGGATCCTTGGTGCGTCGTGGAAGGAACCAGGCACGCGGTGCAGCACATAGTCAGTCCAAGGTTTTCCGGCGAGGAGCTTCGAAGCGGCGTCGCTACGCCAGACGTAGTTCGGGTCGACGTTACCCTCGTACGCCGAGCGCACCTGCGCTTGCGCGGGCGACTCCATTCCCAACCCCGCGACCGCGATTCCAACCCCAGCAACGAGCGCACAGACTCGGCGCAGCAACATAGGCACCCTTCCACTCCAACCACAGACGTTTCTTGTGTAACACAATGCCACCTTTTGTCATGTTTTGCCCCATCGGCGCGGAAGCCCATGTACATTCGGGTGTTGCGACTGGCCAACAGGAGTTCCAGGCGGCGGTTGATGCGTACTGTCCCCTGCCGTACGCTTTGGTTTCATGCGCAACGATCATCAACAGCAACGGCTCGTCGTCCCAGATATCGCACGGGGCCTCGCGCTGCTGGGCATCGCCGTCGCCAACGCGATTTCGTACTGGCTCACTCCCCTGAGCACGACCGTGGCAGGCGAGCACCCCGGCACGTTCGCGGACCAGGCGGCAACTCTTTTCGCGGCGATGTTCGTGCACGTTCGCGGCCTGCCGATGTTTTCGACGCTGCTCGGATTCGGCTTCGGACTGGTCGCGGCGAGTTTGGCGCGGAAGGGCTACCCATCGGGTGCTGCTAAGCGAGTGCTTGCGCGGCGCTACGGGTTCCTCGCACTGTTCGGCGTGGCACACATGTGGCTGCTGTTTAGTGGCGACATCATGTTGACCTACGGACTTATCGGTGTGCTGATGGCGCTGCTCGTGAACGTTCGCTCCGGCGTGCTCTACATCATCTCCGGAACCATTTTGGGACTGTCGTGCCTCATATACACACTGATCGCCATTCTCTTCTTTGGCTCACCACTGGGCCTCATGGCGCCGGCGCCGGACACCAGCTCCTTTGCCGCGTACTTTGCGGATAACCAAGAATTCGCGTTCTACATGACGCTCTCGCAGCCCCTCGTTGTGATCCAGCTGGGGGCGCTTTCCCTCATCGGCTTTGTGTGGGCGCGTGACGGCGTGCTCACCGACGTGAAGGAGCACGCGCGCACACTGTGGGTGTGGGTCGGGGTGGCCGTTGCGGTTGTTATTGCGATTGGTATCCCACTTGGTCTTGCACAGCTGGGCCTCCTTCCAGCGTCGACACCGACATTTTGGTCGATCATGAATCAGAGCTTCGGACTCCTCACCGGCCCCGGCATCCTGGCCGCGTTCGCGCTGGCGACGCAGCACTGGAACCAGCAGCCACCCCGCTGGACCATGCCGGTTATCGCGCTAGGAAAGCGCTCGATGTCTGGCTATCTCTTGCAGACGTTCGTGCTGCTTCCGACCGCGGTGCTCATCAGCTACGGCTGGCTGCCGGGCCTTGGCGAGTTCCGGCCGGTGCTGCTCGGAGCCGCGGTATGGTTACTGTCGGTAGTGCTTGCCGCCGCACTTGAACACTTCGACAAGCAAGGTCCATTCGAGGCGCTTCACCGCCACCTCTCGTACGGCCGAACCGGCCGCATCGAGCCGTACCCAGATCCCGCGACCCGAAAGGCTCTCCCCCATGAACACGCACCGAATCCAAGTAGCACCGCTTTCTGAACTCACTTCACTCGAGGCGTTCGAGCTGTTCAAGCTTCGCGTCGACGTCTTCGTTGCCGAGCAGCACTCTCCCTACCGGGAGCTCGATGAGCAGGATGCGCACCCTGACACGCTACATCTGCTCGCGTGGAACGGTACTGATCTGGAGGGCTGCGCTCGCGTTTTCCCACCGAGGAAGGTTCTCAGTTCGGCAGGTTTATTGTTGCCCCGAGCGCCCGCGGCACGGGTCTTGGGCCGCGGATCGCGCAAACGGGTATCCAGCTCACGGAGCGCTGGCCGGGCGACCTGATCGTCGAGGCGCAGTCTGGCCTGGTCCCCTACTACGAGCAGTTTGGCCTTGTCGCAGAAGGCGAGGAGTTCCTTGATACTGGCGTCCCGCACCGTGTGATGCGTCTTCGCCGTTCATAAATGTTTTTCTAGCTTTTCCTAAGGTTTCGCGCTAATCTCATTCTGTCAGATAATTGATTGTTTGAAAGGATGCGTTATGCGCGCTATCTCCGCCGCTCTTGGCTCTGTTCTCGTTGCAGGGCTGGCCCTTACCGGCTGCAGCTCCACAGACGAGCAGGCTCCCCAGGCACAGTCCGACTCGGCCATCACAATCGACAACTGTGGTACCGAGGTCACCGTCCAGGGGCCAGTTCAGCGTGCGACCACGCTCGAGCAGGGCGCAACGGACACCCTGCTTCTACTCGGCGCCAAGGACCAGATCGCCGGCTACGGCCACCAGAAAGACCTGCCACCGGCAGGCTTCTCCCTCGACGGCCTGAAGGAAGTCAGCCCGTCGGTCCCGAACTCTGAGCAGCTGCGTGACGCAGACACGGACTTCATTTTCTCCCCGTTCGACGAGAACTGGCGCGCCGACGCCGCAGGTACCCGCGAGGAGTGGGCAAAGCTGGGCGTCGCCACCTTCAACCCGAACAGCGAGTGCCCGTCCTACGGCGACAACAAGGGCAAGGACTCCTTCCAGCTGATTGCGAAGGACCTCGAGGACCTGGGCAAGCTCTTCGGCCGCGAGGAGGAGGCGAAGAAGCTCATCGAGAAGCAGAACTCCGAGCTTGAGAACGCGAAGCAGGCGCCTGAGGGCACCACGTTCATGCTGCTCTACTCGTCTGTTGGCGGTTCCCCGTACGTCGCTGGTGGTCCGTCGATCGTGACCAACATGGGCGAGCGCACCGGCATGAAGAACGTCTTCGCCAACCTGGATGAGGAGTGGCCGCAGGTGTCGTGGGAGGCCGTCGCCGAGGCTGATCCGGACGTGATCATCCTCGCGGACCTGCCTGGCCGCGGCGAGCCGGGCGATAAGTGGGAGGAGAAGGTCGCTGACCTCGAGTCCACCCCGGGCACCAAGGAGATGAAGGCAGTCAAGAACAACATGTACATTGTGGTTCCTGGCGTCGCCACCTCGGCTTCGGCTCGTTCCTACGAGGTTGTGCAGAACATCTCGAAGGCAATTGACGACGGCCTCTTCGACGGAGCAGCCAAGTAACTGTGAAGAAGACCGTCACTGTCTCAGCCATCGCGTTAGTACTGCTAGTACTCGCGATGGTTTGTTCTATTCCGATTGGCTCAAGCTCCCTGAGCTTTACTGAGCTGCGTGGGATTTTTGATCCGGCGTTGCCCGCCCCTTCCCCGCTGCGCATGTCCATCCTGACCGAGCTTCGCATCCCCCGCATCCTGATGGCTGCGATGGTCGGCGCGATCCTCGCGGTGTCCGGTGTGGCGATGCAGGCGATTACCCACAACGACCTCGCCGAGCCGTACCTGCTGGGCATTTCTTCGGGTGCGTCGACGGGCGCTGTCGTGGCGATCCTGTTCTCTACCTGGCAGTACGGCATCATCGCCGGTGCCGCAGTAGGTGCGCTCGTGTCCTTCGGCATGTTGATGCTGCTGCTGCGCAATAGCGCCGCCGACGCCGCACGTGTGGTGCTCACCGGTGTGCTGATTGGGTTCCTGTTCCAGTCGTTGACCTCGCTGATTGTTACCGCGTCCGGGAACGCCGAGTCGACCCGCGGCATCATGTTCTGGCTGCTCGGCGTGCTCAGCGCCGCGCGTTGGTACACCGTGATCGCGGTGTTCATCGTCGGCACGCTCGGCACGGTGGCGTTGTGGATGATGTCGCGCTACCTAGATGCGCTCTCCCTCGGTGATGCGACGGCGTCCACGATGGGCATTCCGGTTGTGGCGTTGCGCTACGCGGTGTTGGTGGCGGTGTCGCTCATGACGGCGGCTACGGTCGCGTCCGTCGGCGCGATCGGGTTTGTGGGCCTGATTGTTCCGCACGCTGTGCGTATGATTTCCGGCCCGCGGCACGCGAGCTTGATCCCGATTTCCGCGGTGGTCGGCGCGATCACGCTTGTGGGTGCCGACGCCATCGCTCGCGCGTTGTTCGCCCCGCAGGAACTGCCTGTCGGCGTGATCACCGCGCTCATCGGCGTCCCTGCGTTCTTCTTGATCCTGCGGAGGAAGCACTGATGTTAGAAGTCAAGAACCTTGAAACGGGCTTCCCCGGTACGACCATCCTGAGCGGCATCTCGTTCGAACTCGACGCCCCGTCCGTCATCGGGCTCGTGGGCCCGAACGGCTGCGGCAAGTCGACGTTGCTCAAATCCATCGCCGGGGTGCACCCATTCACAGGCGATGTGCTGTTCGACGGCAAGCCGCTGCGCGACTACCCTCGCACCGAGCGCGTCCACGTGCTGTCTTACGTGGCGCAGCACTCCGGCGACAAGATCCCGCTCACCGTGCGCGAGGTGATCCAACTCGGACGCAGCGCTGGCCGCGGACCGTTCGCGCAGGCCCAACCGGAGGACGAGGAAATCATCCTCCACGCGCTGCGGCACGCGGACCTCGAGGGCATCGTGGACCACAAAATGTCGGAACTGTCCGGCGGCCAGATCCAGCGAGCTATGGTGGCACGCGCGATGGCGCAGCGTTCGAAGGTGATGCTCTTGGACGAGCCCACGAACCACCTCGACTTGCATCACCAGTACAAGCTGATGAACATGCTTCGCCACTTGTCCCGTGAGCACAACACGGTCATCGTGCTGGCGATCCACGACCTGGCGCTCGCCGCGCGCTACTGCGACCGCCTCTTGCTGCTGCACGACAAGCAGCTCAAGGGCAACGGCGCGCCAGACGACGTTCTTACTCCAGCAGTCCTTGAGAATGTTTTCGGAGTGAGCGGTAACCTAGACCGAGATAACCAGGACATCCCGGTACTCCACATTTCCCATCCGGTGTAGTGAACAAGATTCCAGAAAGGTTTCAGTAGTGGCTCAGTCAGTAGATTTCCCCCATTGGACCGGGATTTTCAAGATCCTCGGGGACCAGACCCGGTTGACACTGCTCGCTGCGATTCACCACGCTGGCCAGCATAAACTGACCGTGACCGAGCTTGCCGAGGGCACAGGGCTGCGCATCGCGACTGCTTCCGCCGCGTTGCGCGCGATGGAGAACAACGGCACGGTGTCCTCGAAGCGCGACGGTCGCAGCATCTACTACGCCATCGCAAACGATGACATCCATGAGCTGTTGCACTGGATAGGTGCGGGCCATGCCCACGATCATGGACATGGCCCGGATTCTGCCGATAACCAGTAACTAGTACTGGCGCAGGTCGATCGGCCCCTGGCCGCGCGTCTCGGCACGAACCACGTTCGCTGCCGCCTTGATGATGCGCATCAGGTCCTCCGTCCAGTCAGCAACACCGCGAAGCACGAAGCCTGGCACTTCGGTCTCTGTGACCGAGGCGCTCGCGGTGCCCTCGCCTTCCAGGGAGTTGCGCACAGCGTCCCTCACCTTCTCCAGGAGCTTTGGAGTCATGTTCGGGTCGATGCAGATGGCCGTCGCGAAGTGGGTGTGCTGGCCCAGGAAGGACCCCTTCACGTCGTTGAAGAGTTCCTTCGTCGGCTCAATGCGCACGTTATCCACGACGGCGAGCTTGCCGTCGACGCGCACAACGTTGCGCAGGTGCGCCTGCTCATACAAGAACATACGGCCGTCCGGGGACCAGCCCGGTGTGACGATATCCGACATGAACAGCTGTGATTCCGCGTCCATATTGACGGTGATCTGCTGACGGAAGTCCGCGTCACGGTACAAGATCAGCTGGTCCGGGATGTACTCCATCACAGCGTTGCCGTGCAGGGTGAACTCCACGTTCTGCACGACGTAGTCGTTCGGCGTGCGGTACACCTTCGCTGCGGACTGGTCCGTCAGGAGTACGGAGGCATCCGGTTCTACTTCGACGTCCATCCGGTACACGTCGCCACCGACGTAGCCCCCGCCGGGGTTCGCGATGGTGTAGTAGACCTGCCCGGAGTCATCCAGGTAGTGCGGGCGGATGATCTTGAACGCACCCTCGTGGTACTGCCGTTTCGCTACCGACTTGGTACCGCCAATGCCGATACCGAGCTCCAGTACACCAGTTTCCTCATGCGGCGGTTCGTGGGTGAACACCGCGCGTGACTCGCCCCACATCAAGCTACGCCTTGGTGTCGAGATCCTGCATGAGCACATCTCGACGAATCCACTCGATGACCTGGTCAAGGCCTTCGTCGGTCTTGAGGTTGGTCAGCACGAACGGCTTGTCACCGCGGAACTTCTTCGAGTCATCCGCCATGACCTGCAGGTCAGCACCGACGTACGGCGCAAGGTCCGTCTTGTTGATCACGAACAGGTCGGACTTGATCATGCCCTGGCCTGCCTTGCGCGGGATCTTCTCGCCCTGAGCCACGTCGATGATGTAAATCGAGAAATCGACGAGCTCCGGGGAGAACGTTGCGGACAGGTTATCGCCGCCGGACTCCATGAACACCAGCTCCAGGTCCGGGTGACGGTTCAGCAGCTCCTCGTAGGCGGCCTCGTTCATCGAGGTGTCTTCACGAATAGCGGTGTGCGGGCAGCCACCGGTCTCTACGCCGATGATGCGGTCCTCTGGCAGCACGCCGTCGCGGGCGAGGATGCGCGCGTCCTCGGTGGTGTAAATATCGTTGGTAATCGCGGCCATGGAGATCTCTCCATCAAGCGCGCGCGTAATACGCTCGATGAGCTGTGTCTTGCCGGAGCCAACAGGGCCACCGACACCGATCTTAATAACTGACATAATTCAACATTCCTTCCAAGGTTTAAGACATAAACATTCGCGAATGCAGGAACTCGTGCTGCATCTGCGCAATTTCCATATCCGGCGCCGCCACACCCAAGTCGTGGATGGTGTGCTCCATGGTCACCGCAGCGTAGCGCGATACCCAGTCATACACTCCGACGAGCAGTCGCTGCCCAGCGTCCTGACCGAGCGGGATCGCACGGATGGCGTTCTGCACCATCGAGGTCGCAAGCTGCATCAGGTACGCCTCAACGGCGGTGTACTCCTCCACACCAGCTGCGCCGAGCACCAGTCCGAACGCGATGCCGGGGTTGCCCTTGTACTCACGGGCAGCAAGCCCGCGGTCGTACTCGGTGACGAGCGCGTCGCTGGCGTCGACAATCTTGGCGACCTTCGACATACGCCGCCCCATCGACTGCATCGCAGCACGCAGCTCCTTCGGTGTCTGTGTTGCGTGCACCAGGGCATCGAGCTCAGCGAGCTTTTCGACGCGCTCCACCTCCGACAGGCCAGACTGCTGCAGCTCGATCGCGAACCGAGCCGCCAGGGCATCATTAAATGTGGCCTGGTACAGGTAGCCACGTAGCCATGTCGCGAACGTGTCGGCGTCGTGGATGATATCGCGCTGCAGGTACGTTTCCATGCCCGCGGAGTGCGCGAAGCCACCAGTTGGCAGTGCGGAGTCGGTGAGGTGCCAGACGACGAGCTGACTGCGATTAGTGGGTGTGCTCTGCATGACGGAACGCCTTTGGCATCACGTATTCACCGCGGTGGTAGGACACACCAGTGTGCTGGATGTGGTGCTCCACCGTGTGGTCGTAGCGAACGACCATCACGTCCTTATCGAACGCGTTCTCACCAGCGGCGAAGAACTGCGCCTGGAGGTGACGGTTCCCGAGCGCGTGAGCGACCTCGAGGGCCTCGCGGATAGTCGCCGGTTCGATCACAAGGACGTCGGAAGCCGCGATCTTTGCGACGACCAGCGTGTCCCCCTCGCGGGCAAGAATATCGCCGTCGACGAACTCGCGGAAGTCGCTGTTGAGACGGATACCGAGTTCGGTGCCGTGCTCGGTGGTGACGCGCTGAATGCGCTTGACGCGGGATTCGTTGTCGAACACGACGTAATCGCAGTTCGATGTATCAATACCCTCGGTGGTATTCACGTTGCCGAGAATCTCAGTAACGATCATTTTGTGATAAGTACCTTTCATTAGATTTTGCCGCAGAAATTAAAAAGCGAGCAGAGGCAGCATCTGCTGCCCCCGCTCGCCTCTGCTACGTGTCCACCTTAGAACAAGAAGTAGCGCTGTGCCATAGCCAATTCTTCAGCTGGCTCGGAGTGGATTTCCTCACCGTTGACGGTCAGTACGTAGGTCTCCGGATCGACCTTGATGTCAGGCGTCTCGGAGTTGTACTTCATGTCTGCCTTGGAGAGGTTGCGGATGCCCTTGGCCTCGACGAACCGGCGGTTTGTGTTCAGCTGGTCCGGCACGCCGGCCTCGAATGCGGCCGTCGGCAGGAAGGTAACGCTGGTGCGGCGGACTGCATCGCCGTACGCTGCGTAGGAGTAACGCATCGTGCGTGGCTGTGGCGTCGGGATGGATGCGTTGGAGTCACCCATCTCTGCGCGTGCGACGTAGCCGGACTTAAGCACGAGCAGCGGCTTGACACCGAAGTGTGCTGGCTCCCAGACCACCAGGTCAGCAATCTTGCCTTCTTCAACGGAACCGACTGCGTGCGCGATACCGTGAGCAATAGCCGGGTTGATGGTGTACTTGGACACGTAACGCTTGATGCGCTCGTTGTCGTTGCCCTCGGAGTCACCCTCGAGCGGACCACGCTGCTGCTTCATGCGGTCAGCGACCTGCCAGGTGCGCAGCACAACCTCGCCGACGCGGCCCATTGCCTGGGAGTCGGAGGAGGTGATGGAGAGAATGCCCATGTCGTGCAGGACGTCCTCCGCCGCGATGGTCTCTTTGCGGATGCGGGAGTCTGCGAACGCCACGTCCTCCGGAAGATCCGGGTTCAGGTGGTGGCAGACCATAATCATGTCAAGGTGCTCTTCCAGCGTGTTGTGGGTGTACGGCAGCGTCGGGTTGGTCGACGCCGGTAGCACGTTGGAGTGACCAGCCAGCTCGATGATGTCCGGCGCGTGACCGCCACCAGCGCCCTCGGTGTGGAAGGTGTGGATGACGCGGCCGTCGATTGCCTTGGCGGTGTTGTCCACGAAACCACCCTCGTTGAGGGTATCGGTGTGGATTGCGATCTGGACGTCCATCTCGTCCGCGACCGTGAGCGCGTTGTCGATGGTGTTCGCGGTCGCACCCCAGTCCTCGTGAATCTTCAGGCCGATTGCGCCGGCCTTGATCTGCTCACGCAGTGGGTTCAGCGCGGATGCGTGGCCCTTGCCCAGGAAGCCAACATTGACCGGGAAGTCAACGGAAGCCTCGATCATGTGCTTGATGTTGGTCGGGCCCGCGGAGACCGTCGTTGCGTTGGTGGAATCAACCGGGCCAACGCCGCCACCGATAAGGGTGGTGGTGCCGTTGTCCAGGGCAGCCATGACCTGGTCTGGGGAAATGAAGTGGATGTGGGTATCCACTGCCCCGGCGGTAACGATCTTGCCCTCGCCACCGATGACCTCGGTAGCGACGCCCACAACGATGTCGATGCCGTCCTGGATGTCCGGGTTACCAGCGCGGCCGATCTTGAGGATCTTGCCGTCCTTGATGCCGATGTCAGCAACGTAGATACCGGTGTAGTCAATAATGATCGGGCCCGTGATAACGAGGTCCGGAATCAGTTCCTCGCCGGTAACGCGGGAGTTCTGGCCCATGCCGTCGCGGATAACCTTGCCGCCACCGAAGTTGACCTCTTCGCCTGGCTTCAGCAGGTTCTTCTCAACGCGTGCGATCAGTGAGGTGTCCGCGAGGCGGACGCCGTCACCGGTGTGTGGGCCGTAAAGCTCGGCGTACTGACGCCTATCGATCTCATATGCCATTTTGTTCCCTTCCTTAAAGCTTTCGTATTCCGTTTACTTGACTGGGCCGTTGACCTGGCCGTTGAAGCCGTGAACTTCGCGCTTGCCGCCGAAGTCGATCAGTTCAACAGTGCGGGAATCGCCTGGCTCGAGACGGGCTGCGGTACCCGACGGGATGTCGAGGCGCTTGCCCATCGCAGCTTCACGGTCGAACTCGAGGGCGCTGTTTGCCTCAGCGAAGTGGAAGTGGGAACCGACCTGGACCGGACGGTCGCCGGTGTTCTTCACCTCAAGCGTGATCGACTCGCTGCCTTCGTTCAGGATGACCTTGCCTTCAGTGATGAAGTACTCGCCTGGAATCATGGATAGTCTCCTTTTATCGGATTGGGTTGTGGACAGTGACAAGCTTGGTGCCGTCAGGGAAGGTTGCCTCAACCTGGACGTCAGAGATCATCTCCGGAACGCCTTCCATGACGTCGTCACGGGTAAGTACCTGGATGCCCTCGGACATCAGCTGCGCTACCGTCTTGCCGTCGCGGGCACCTTCCATGAGGTAATCCGTGATGAGGGCTACCGACTCTGGGTAGTTCAACTTCACGCCGCGCTCCTTGCGGCGGCGTGCCACATCAGCAGCAACCACGATGAGCAGCTTTTCCTGTTCGCGCTGGGTCAGCTTCATTTCTTCTCCTTGCTCGTTGACGATTGATATTCGATTATTTGCCGACGCCCCGCCTGTACCTTTCGGAACAGACGGGGTGCGGTTTCACTAATTGTGTGAAATTTTTCGGTTCGCCCCGAACCTACCCCGAATTAGTGGTGATGGTGATGCTTCTTCGGGTTATCCGAGGCTTCTTCCGGTGAGTGCCCGGGCGCTAATCCCTCTCTGATGAGTTGCTCATCGAGCGAGTGGTCCGGATTCTCATGGTCGGTTTTCATCTTTGATTTTGTAAACATTGAGAACAGTCCATTCTGGTATGCCACTGTACCCAAAATCAGGAAGATACCGACGATCTGCAGGGCGGATGGAATCTCACCGAACAGTGGAGCCGCAATGATAACGGAGGTCACCGGCGAGAGCAGCAGGATGCCTGCCGACAGGGTCGGGTCGAGCCAGACCGTACCGTACTGGACGAAGGTCCATGCCAGCGCCTGGCCAAGGATAGCCAAGCAGAGCAGGTTGAACCAGTTCCAAGTTGTCAGAGCGTCACCGACGGTGTGCTCAGGATCAACCAGCGGGAGCTGGCCGTCGATCAGAACACCGTTGACAAAGTCGAATCCCTTACGTGGCGAGATGAAGAATGCCACGATTGTTGGCGGAACTGCCTGAGCCATCATCGTGTACATCATCGGCTGGACGTAAAGGTCCTTGCGTGCGGAGGTACCAGCCTTACGGGAGAGGTACAGGTAGAACGAGTAGCATACGCCCGAGGTCAGGCCGAAGATGGTACCCAGGGTTGCAGTCTTAATGCCGTAGATGGACTCCGGTCCACCAGAGGCCTCAGAGGCCTCGAAGACGCCACCGGTCAGCATCACACCGACGGCCATGATCGGGACAAGGATCAGGAAGACCGGCGGAATCTTGTACTTATCAAAGACTGCCGTAAGCATCGGCACGATGATGACCTGCAGGTTCAGCAGAATTGCGGCAATGCCGGCGCCTACGTAGAAAATGGAGTAGTTCCAGCACGTGAAGTCCACGCCCAGGAAGAGGCCGGAGGCAATGGAGAGCATGATGCCCTTCTTGCTCAGCGACGCCTTCTTGCGGATTTCCATAACACCGAACGGGATCAGAACAATGCAGCCGATCACGACGCGCAGGAAGGCCTGCGTGGCGGGATCCATGTTCGTGGCCTTTACCCACAACGGGGTACCGGCAAGGAATGCTGTACCAAGAGCAAGGAACAACACTGCCTTGCCGTGGCTCACTGGTTTGATTGGCGGACCCTTGATGTCCGCTGCCGTAGTGGCGCTAGAAGTATTTGACATGCCAAACACAATACATTCCCGACAACATTTTAGAATTTCTTAAGGACCTATCTGCATACCTTGCATTCCACGGCATATATAACCCCTTTCCGAGCGACTTTATAAAAGCTCCATTCATATTTTTATACATTTCGAATACCCCCGTTATCGGGTGCGCCTAAACGGTACAAACGTACTGCCATCTGCACATTTCCCAAAGATGTCCCAAAAAATTGGGTCAGAAATCGGAACCTTCTACCCCCTTATTGAATATCCAGTATTCGATTGTTCGATTGAATCACATACTGTTGCAACTTCATTATTTTATAAATCAACATTCAAAAGTTTCCTTGCAAATTTCTAAGGTCCAACTTTCAATCTTTCCCCGTTCGCCTTGTATAACGCCCCATACCCCGATTGCACTGTTACCATATTGCAGGTCAGATATAGGGAGGCGAACAGCAGTCATGCCTTTGTCGGAGATTAACGCCGAGCGCAAACAAGAGCAGCGGCTCCTCGAAAGGTTTATGTGGCTCTCGGTTGCCGCGTCCATCCTCACCATTGCACTGAAGATGGCGGCGGCTGGAGTGACGGGTTCAGTCGGTTTCCTCTCCGACGCCATCGAGTCCGTGATTAACCTGGTTGCTGCCCTCGTCGGCCTGTGGGCGCTGAAGCTTTCCGCGAAGCCCGCGGATGAGAACCACAACTTTGGCCACGCGAAGGCCGAGTATTTCTCCGCGCAGGTGGAGGGCTCGCTGATTCTGGTGGCGTCCGTCGCGATCATCTACACGTCCGTGCAACGCATTATTCATCCTCAGCCGGTTGAGCAGATCGGCATCGGCCTGGCGTTCTCTGTTGCTGCGACTGTATTAAACCTCGTAGTCGGTGTTGTGCTAGTGAAGGCCGGTAAGAAGTACCGTTCGTCAACACTGGATGCCGACGGCCACCACCTCCTCACTGATGTGTGGACCACGGTTGGCGTGATCGTCGGCATCGTGGCGGTCTGGATTACCGGCTGGCAGTTGCTCGACCCGATCATCGCACTGTGCGTCGGCTGCAATGTCCTCTTCACCGGCTACTGCCTCCTCAAAGGCGCCATCCTGGGCCTGCTCTCGGAAGCGCTACCGCAAGACGAGCTGGAGAAGCTCCACGGTTTCCTCGATAGCTACGCTGCCGAGCACGACGTCGAGTTCACGTCGGTGCGCACGGCTGCGTTTGGCCGCGATCGACTGATCAGCCTCGTCGTGCAAGTTCCCGGCGGCTGGACTGTGGCGTACTCCCACGAGCACGCCGACGCCATCGAGGATGGCATCACTGCGGTCATCGGTGAATCGGAAACGATCGTGCACGTGGAGCCTTCCGGCTACCACACGCGCACCGGACCGCTCTGGGCTTAAGAACCGTTTTCAGTCACTGACGCATACTGTTCGCTGAGCTTGTCAGCCTCGGTGACGTAAAACATTGCGCGCTTCCCCATCGACTCGTCGCGCTTGTCGGTGCGGGCCTGCAAGTCCTCGATCTCGGACTCGGGAACGCCAATGCCACGCATCTCATCCGTCTTCGCCCAGATGGCAATGATGGCGTCCTCGAAGGAAGGCTCGTCCATCACGCCCGGATCGGACTCGGACTCAGATGAGGCTTCCTGCGAAGCCGGTGCGGTGGGGTGTTGCTCGAATGGGAGGGGTTGGGTGGTGCACGAAGTGGCCGTCGATAAGCAGGTCGCGGCGAGGGCTGCGGCGAAGAACTTTGAGTGTTTCATTCTTATTATTCTAACCTCCCAAATTCCCTGGTCATACGATTAAGATACAAAGGTATGGCTGTACAGCATGGAACGATTCCACCACCGGCGCTCCAGCAGCGCACCCCGACACTTTCGAAGAAGCAGTGGGCGGGCCTGATTCTTGGCGTGGTGCTCTTCGCACTCCCCTTCCTTTTCAACATTCCCGGACTTGAAGCGCCAGGCCAACGGATGCTTGCTATTTTCCTCCTGGCGATTGTCTTCTGGATCCTGGAGCCGATTCCGCTGACCGCGACCGCAGTGCTGGTGATCTTCCTCGAGGTCATCCTGCTCTCGAAAGGGGCGATCGCCGACCCGACGGGTGGCGTGGAGGCGCTGCAGGAGACGGTGCTGCCCGCGTCCGACTATTTTGCAGCGCTGGCGAACCCCGTCATCATCCTGTTCTTGGGCGGGTTCATGATTGCGCATGGCGCTGAAAAGTTCGGGCTGGACAAGAACTTGGCAGCGATCATGCTGCGGCCCTTCCCGGATAAGGCGCGGCTCACGGTGCTGGGGCTGATGCTCATCACCGCGGTGCTCAGCATGTTCATGTCGAATACGGCGACGACCGCCACGATGTTCGCGGTGGTCATCCCGATTCTGCGCACGCTGCCGCCGGGAAAGATCCGCGCAGGTGTCGCCTTATCGATTCCGCTGGCGGCGAACGTAGGTGGCATCGGTACGCCGGTCGGGACACCACCGAACGCGATCGCGATTGGCGCGCTGGCGGAGTACGGCATCAAGGTGTCATTCCTGGAGTGGATGCTGCTGGCCGTCCCGTTCATGCTGGTTGTACTGGTGTTTGCTTGGCTGTTCCTCTGCTTCGCGTTCATCCCTTCGGAGACGCGGATCTCGATTGAGATGGATGCGTCCTGGGATACGTCGACGAACGCGAAGCTGTTTTACGCAGTCGCGGGGCTGACGATCGTCCTGTGGATGAGCGAGCCGCTGCACGGGGTCTCTTCGAACATCGTTGGGTTCTTCCCTGTTGTTGCGCTGTTGAGCCTGAAGGTGATGAAGGGCAAAGACGTCCAGGCGCTGGACTGGCCGGTGTTGTGGCTGGTTTCCGGCGGTATTGCACTGGGCACGGGCGTGGGCGCGACGGGCCTGGATGACTGGTTGGTAGGCTCGGTGGATTGGAAGGTGCTCGGCCCGATGATGATCCTGGCGCTGCTGGGCCTGATCGGGTTCGCCATGGCGAACGTCATCTCCCACTCGGCGGCGGCGAACCTGCTGGTACCACTTGCGGTGTCGCTCGCTGTCACCCTTTCGGAGCCGAGCCCAATGCTCATCGCTGTCATTGTGGCGATTGCTTGCTCGTTGGGTATGTCGCTGCCGATCTCTACCCCACCGAACGCGATTGCGTACGCCACGAAGGAAATCACGATTCCGCAGATGGCACAGGTCGGCCTGGTGATGGGCACGGTGGCAACGCTGCTACTGATCTTCGTGATGCCGTCGGTGTGGACGCTGATGGGGCTGCTGTAGATGATTCCTCACTCGAAAATCGCGGTCATCGGTGCGTCGGAGGCGTCGCGCACCGTCCAGAGCATCGTGCGCGACGCGTTCGGCGACACGCACACGGTGCTCACGTTCCCGTCGCTGACGGACGTGCCGCGCACCGACGACCTCGCGCTCATCACTGTGACGGTGCACGAGCATGGGCTGACCAAGGATCACCCACTCGTCGACTTTCTTGACGACGCCCACTACGAGCACACCCGCATCATCGTCCTGACCACCGCGCCTTCGGTGTCGGGACTGGACCGACTCAGCGAGCTGGGCAGGCTAGACATGCTGGTGTACACCCCGGAGATCCACGAGGAGGCGCTGGCCCGGAACCTGCAGCAGCAGCTGACGCGCTACTGGGCGTCGCGCTACCACGACAGCCCCGAGCTCGCGGCCCAGTACGATCAGCCGGCCGCGCCAGCGCTGGATGTGGAACTGACAAACGAGGAGATTGTCGGGCGCATTATTGATGCAGCCGACCGCCACCTTGGGCGCCAGCCGCGTCTGGTGTTTCCTCCCGGGGTGAACCTGACTACGGAGGGCAAGGAGGTCGAGGAGGTCATCTTGACCATCTCGGGCGAGGTGGTGCTGCAGCGCAACACGGACGCAGGCGACATCACGATGCACCGCGGCTCGACGGGCCTGGTCATCGGGTTGTTGGCGCTGGCGGGCACGCGCATCGGCTTCTTCACGGCGCGGACTACCACAGAGGTCACCGCGGTGCAGCTGCCGATGGACCAGCTCAACTACCTGCTCGACATCGCCCCCGGCCTGGACCGCATGCTCGCCGTGTTGCTGGTGCGTTCCTACGACCGGCGCCTGCGCCGCTCTGAGAACAGCCAGGTGCACCAGCACGAGATGACCGTGGAGCTCGAGCAGGAGCGGGCGCGGCTGAGTACCGCCCTGCGCAATCTGGAGGAGGCCCGCCGCGAGTTGATGAGCCAGGCCCGGTTCGCCTCCCTCGGCGAGCTGGCGGCGGGGGTTGCCCACGAGTTGAACAACCCGATGGCCGCGATTGAGCGAACGGCGGCGCATCTCGGAGAGGACGTCGATACGCTGCTGGCTTCGAGCCCGAACCGGAAGTGGCGCGAGGGCGTCCTGAAAGCCCTTGAGCAGGCGAAACTAGCTCCCTCGGTGAGTACGAAGGAGGCACGCAGGTTGCGGCGTGAGCTCACGGAGATCATCGGTGACCGCGCGCTCGCGCAACGCTGGGTGCTCGCCGGGCTTCACGACGCCGCCTTTGCCAGGCAGGTGGCTCGCTCCCGCAGGCTCGACTTCGAAACCATTGAGCGTGCCGCGGCGATCGGCACTGGGGTGCGTAATCTCTCCACCGCGGCGACCCGTATTACGGAACTCGTCGCCTCGCTGCGCTCGTATGCGCGCCCGGACGGTGACCCCGTCACCGACGTGAACATCCACGAGGGTATCGACGACACGCTGCGACTCATCTCGCACCGGCTCGACCACGTTAAGGTCATTCGCGATTACGCGGAGCTGCCCAACATTACGTGCATGCCGGGCCAGCTGGCCCAGGTATGGACGAACCTGCTGACCAACGCCGCCGAAGCAATGCAGGACACGGGCGTTGGCGGCACAATCACGATCCGCACGAGTGCGCCCGAGCCGGGCTGGGTCGAAGTCGACATTATCGACGACGGCCCCGGCATCCCCGGCGAGCGCCTCGAGCAGCTCTTCGAACCCCGCTTCACCACGAAAAACGGCCAAGTGCGCTTCGGGATGGGGATCGGCCTGAGCGTGTGCCGAAGCATCATCAATAAGCACCACGGAACCATCGCGCTGGGGTCCTCCCCGCGGGGCACCACAGCCAGCGTTCGCCTACGTATCAACGGACCAAGGAGACACCATGAACCTCACCATTCTGATTCTTGAAGATGAAGCCGAAGTGCGCGCCGCCCTTGAGCGCGACCTCCTCCCTTTCGCGGACACCGTCCGCTTGGAGGTGGCCTCCAGCGCCAACGAGGCCTGGGAAGTGATCGACGAGCTCAGCGACGACGGCGATCTCCTCGCGCTCGCGCTGTGTGACCACCGCATGCCAGGCACCACCGGCGTGGAGTTTTTGGTGCAGATGGCGCAGGACCCGCGCACCGCAGCGACCCGCAAGGTGCTGGTTACCGGGCAGGCGCAGCTCAAGGACACCGTGCACGCGGTCAACGAAGCGAACCTGGATTACTACATTGCCAAGCCGTGGGACGTTGAGAACCTGCACAGCGTGGTGCGTGACATGTTGACGGACTACGTGGAGGCGCTCGACATCGATCCGCTGCCCTACTTCGAGGTGCTGGACCAGCAGCGGGCGCTGAAGCTTACCCGCCACCGGGACTAATGGATGGAGGTTGGTGAGTGCTCGCCGGGGATTTTCGGGTGGTCGAGGAGGTCGAACCCGAAGAGGATTCGGTCCTTGACTCCCGCCAGAATCGCCTCGACGGAGTAGACGTCACGGAATGTCTGCTTCGTAAACACCTCGGCGGGTGAGCCTTCGGCGTAGATCTTGCCTTCGTGGAGCACGATGATGTGGTCCGCGAAGCGCTCGATCAGGTCGATTTGGTGCAGGCTTACTACCGTCGTGATGTTTCGTTCAACCGTGAGCGCCTTGATTTGGTGCAGGATTCTGTACTGGTTTTCGATGTCGAGTGCGGACGTGGGTTCGTCGAAAAGCAGGATGTCTGGCCGTTTCACCATGGCCTGCCCGATGAAGACTTTTTGGCGTTGGCCACCGGACAGGTTGCGGATGGCGACGTCGCGCAGGGGCTGCAGCTCAAGCATGTCGAGCACCTCGTTGACATCGTCAATGTCTTCTTGGGTAGTGCGGATCCCGAGCTTGGCTACTTTTCCGATCATCACCGTTTCAAACACGGTGAAGGGCAGGTTCCCTTCGGTGTGCTGGTTCAGGTAGGAAGTGTTGCCGGTGGTTGTAACCTCGCCGGTGATTGTCTTGCCGCGGCCAGGCTTGCCTGAGCGGGCTATCGACGTCATTAGCGTGGTCTTGCCCGCGCCGTTACGTCCCATCAACACGGTGACCTCACCGGGTTTCGCCTGGAAACTGATGGAGTCGATGATCTGGCGGTCGCCGTAATTAAAGGAGAAGTTGTTGACTGTAATCATGCGCTACACCGTCCTTTGACGGCGCTGGCTGGTAAGCGCGTAGACCAGGAACGGGATACCGATGATCGAGCTGATGATGCCGATGGGCACCACCACGCCCGGAACAATCAGCTTGGAAAGGATTGAAGAGACAAGCAGAATCATTGCGCCGAGGATGGCGGAGCTTGTCAGGTAGAAACGCTGGTCCTCGGAAACCAGGCGGCGTGCCAGATGCGGCGCGGCCAGCCCAATGAACCCGATCTTTCCGCAGAAACTCACCGCAAGCGCAGTAAGGATAGAAGCGAGGATCAGGGAAAGGATCTTCACTCGTCCTACGTTGACGCCGAGTGCTTCCGCGCGTGCTTCGCCGAATTTCAGGGCGGTCAGGTTCCAGGCGTTGCGAAGCAGCACCGCGAACACAACGACGAACGTCGAGAGCAGGATCCACGCCTGGGGGTAGGAGGCGCGGGTTAGCCCGCCCATCGTCCAGAATACGATGTACGACAAGCTTTCCTCGGATGCACGGTACTGGATCAGGGACAGGAACGCGTCGAAAAGGAAGTTCAGCGCGATGCCCGCAAGCACGAGTGATGAGTTGCTCATCTCGATGTATTTGCCCACCGCGAAGATAATCAGCACGGAGACCAGCGCGAGCAGCAGCGCTCCGCCGGTTACGAAGACCATCGGCAGCGCCGTCACAAAGACGATGGCTGCGCCGAGGCTCGCCGCCGAGGACACGCCAAGCGTGAACGGGCTGGCGAGCGGGTTATTCAGGATCGTCTGCATCACGGCACCCGCCAACCCCAGGCTCATCCCCACCCCTACTGCCATGAGGGCAGCTGGCATGCGCATGCGGAAGAACGCAACGTGCTCAACCGAGTCAGGGTCTAACACGGTGGAGAAGTTTGAGAGCTTGATGTTAGCGGGGCCGACGCACAGATCCACCACGAAAAGGACCACGACCGCCAAAATGGCAAACGCGATCAGTAGTCCTTTCGGGAGGCTTTTTGTTGTTGCCTTACTCATACTTGACGAACCAGGTTCCTTCGTATGGGATCGGCATGTACTTTTCGAAGTACTCCTTGATCAGCGCCTCCGGATCCAGGTCCGCGAACTCCTCCGGGTGGAAGAGCTTGGCTAGCTGCGCGTAGGAGTAGAAGTCCAGCATTTCACGGGTCATTGGGTGACCAATCGCGTACAGCTCGTTGTTCTGGATAGCGGTGAGCTTGTCCCAGCCTTCGCGCTCACGGTAGGGCTTGAGCGAAGCAAGCGCTTCGTCCTTCGATACCGAAAAGCCCATCTTGACGGAGTCCGGCTGGTTGGCCCAGAGGGAACCCGCAAAGATAATTTTGTCCGGGTTGCTGACCAAGACCTGCTCTGCAGAGAGCGCTTCCGCATCGTTGGGAGCCATGAAATGCGTCGCGATGTTGTCTGCCCCGACGGCGTCCAGGATGGCGCCCCACATAATGTCAGCACCGTAGGTGTTGCCGAACTCGGTCGGACCGCTCGAGCTGGTTTCAAAGTACACCGAGGTAGAGCGGTCCAGCTTCGAAGCGCGCTCCTCGATGTCGCCGACGACGTCTTCGTAGAACTTCGTGATCTCGTCGACGTTCTTCGTCAGCCCGGTGGCTTCAGCGATGATCTTGGTGGACTGAATATGGTTGTCCAGCTTTTGGCTGTGGTAATCGATGTAGATTACCGGGATGCCAGTCTGTTCAGCGATGACATCCATCTTTGCTTTCTGGCGAACCGGAGCAATGACTCCGTCGACACCCATCGTCAGGAGTTGTTCGGCGGAAATCTGATCCTTCGTCGCATCACCAATCTTCGGGATATCAGCAAGCTCCGGGTTCGCCTTAAGCAAAAGGTCCCACAGGTCTTGTCGGTTGGACTCGAGGCCCTTGTCCATCGCAGCGATCTTGGACGTGTAGTTGTCCCGGTCGAGGGCCGCCATCGTCAAAAGCGGCCCGCCTGAACCAGAAAGCTGGATGGCAGCGTGCTCGAGTGGCTTCTCTAGTTTAATCGTGTTCCCGGTGATGTCCGTGATGGTCACTGCGTGCGAGGCGTCTGCGACGGTCTGGCTCGTTTCCGAGGCAGACTCATTGTTCGCAGGACTGCTGCATCCAGTCACTGTCCACATCATCGCGGCGCAGAGCACTACTGCTGGGAGGGATTTCTTCGCGGAGAAGACCATGAGTATCGACTTTCACTGTGGTTTGGTTGCACCGATTCCGAGCAAGGAATGTGAAGGCGCAAGGGTGGATGGCTCCACCTCACTAGCAAATGTTCAATTAATGAATTGAACAACCAAATTACAGCACATGTGAAAGCGATACGTCAAGCCTGTCGGCTTACTGTGAGGCCTCCGCAATCGCGGCCGCGAGGCGCTCAACCGCCCGCGCAATCTCGTCGTCGCCGATCACCAGCGGCGGCGTCAGCCGAATCACGTCATCCGCCGGCGCGTTCAGGATCACGCCATGCTCAAGTCCCAGCGTGACGACGCGCTTCGCCACCGGCTGCTCCAGCACCAGGCCAAGCATGAGCCCGCGCCCGCGCACTTCCTTCACGCCTGGGATTGCCAAGGTGGCGTCGTAAAGCACCTGACCTTTGTGGCGCACCTCCGCGAGGAAGGTGTCGTCGATCGTCTCCAGCACTGCGGTGGCCGCCGCGCAGGAGACGGGGTTGCCGCCGAACGTGGTGCCGTGGCTACCCGGGGTGAACAGCTTCGCGGCCTCGCCGCGCGCGATGGTCGCGCCGACAGGCAGGCCGCCGCCGAGCCCCTTGGCCATAGTGATCACGTCCGGCAGCACACCCTCGTGCTGGAAGGCGAAGAAGTCGCCGGTGCGGCCGACGCCGGTTTGTACCTCGTCGACGATGAAGAGGATGCCGTACTTGTCGCACAGCTCGCGCACCTGGGTGAGGAAGCCTTCCGGGGCGGGGATGACGCCGGTTTCGCCCTGGATTGGCTCCAGGATGATGGCTGCGGTATCCGAAGGGTTCTGTTCTACGAGTGCGGTGAGCGCTTCGATGTCGCCGTAGGGGGAGAACTCCACGCCTGCGGGCATGGGTTCGAAGGGCTTTTGCTTGTCCGGCTGGCCGGTCATGGCGAGTGCGCCCATGGTGCGGCCGTGGAAGCCGTGCTGCGCTGCAAGAATACGGCGGCGGCCGGTCAGCCGCGCGAGTTTGAAGGCGGCCTCGTTGGCCTCGGTACCGGAGTTGCAGAAGTAGACGCGGGCGGTGTCATCGCCAACGTGCTCCCGCAGGGCCTCGGCGACCTTGACCACGGGCGCGGAGCCGAACAGGTTCGAGACGTGGCCGAGCGTCGATAGCTGGTTGGTGACCGCCTCAACCACTGCCGGATGCGCATGGCCAAGCGAGTTGACCGCGATGCCGGCCAGCAGGTCGATGTACTGCTTGCCATCCGCGTCAGTCACCGTGGAGCCGGAACCTTCGACGAGCTCGACTGGTGGGACCGGGTAGTTGTCGAGAAGCGCGCCCGCCCAACGCTGTGTGAAGTCCTTCATGCGTCATCCTTTCTAAAAATGGTGCCGTCCGGGTACTGGGAACGGTCGTAATCATCTGGCAGAACCATGGTGCCCACCCCGCCCATCGTGAGCAGCTCAAGGAGCACGGAGTGCGCGACGCGCCCGTCGATGACGTGGGCGGCCCTCACCCCTCCCTGCACTGCGGTCAGGCACGCCTCCATCTTGGGGATCATGCCCGAGTCCAGTGCTGGCAGCATCTGCTCGAGGTCCCCGGCCTCGATCTTCGACAGCAACGAGTCCCTGTTCGGCCAGTCCGTGTAGAGGCCCTCCACGTTGGTCAGCACCACGAGGCGCTCCGCGCCGATCGCCGCGGCGAGTGCGCCCGCGGCCTCGTCGGCGTTGATGTTGTACACCTCGCCGTTCTCGCCCGGCGCGATGCCGGAGACCACCGGGATGCGGCCTGCCTCGATGATGTCCATGACGGCGGCGGGGTTCACGTCGGTGATCGTGCCGACGAGCCCGATGTCGCGGGTTTCGCCGTCGACGTCGACGGTGCGGCGCTTCGCGGTGAACAGCCCGGCGTCCTCGCCGGAGGTGCCCACTGCGTAGGGCCCGTGGGAGTTGATCTTGCCCAGCAGGTCACGCCCGACCTGGCCGAAGAGCACCATGCGCACCACGTCCAGGATCTCCGGGGTGGTGACGCGGAAGCCACCGACAAACTCGCCACCGTCGAGGCCCAGGCGCTTGAGCATCGCGCTGATCTGTGGGCCGCCGCCGTGCACGACCACGGGTTTCGCGCCGACGGTGCGTAGGAAGACCATGTCGGCAGCGAAGGCGGCTTTGAGGTCTTCATCGATCATGGCGTTGCCGCCGTACTTGACCACCACAATTTTGTCGCGGTAGTGCTGCAGCCATGGCAGTGCCTCTGCCAGGACGGTTGCCCGCTGCTCGCTGCTGAGATTCGCTAACACGGATGCCTCCTAGCTGCTGTATGCGGAGTTGATTTCGACGTAGGCGTGCGACAGGTCGGTGGTGCGCACAGTGGCGCTGCCCTGCCCGCCGGTGCCAAGGTTGACGACGACCTCGATGTTCGCACCGCTTAGGTCCACATCGCGCGCGCCCGGCGCGCCCGCGGACTGCTCGCAGACGGTCTGCCCGTTGAAGGTGACTGAGATGTTCTCGGCGTCCATCTCGGCGTCTGCCATGCCGACGGCGGCGAGCACGCGGCCCCAGTTCGGGTCGGAGCCGAACATTGCGGTCTTGACAAGGTTGTCGCGCCCGATGGCTCGTGCTGCGTTGAGCGCCTGGACGTCGTCGGCTGCGCCTTCGACGGTGATGGCCACGCGCTTGGTTACGCCTTCGGCGTCGGATTGCATCATGGCGGCGAGTTGCGAGCAGGCGTCTTGCATCGCGGCGTCGAGTTCGTCTTGCGTCGGGGTGACGCCGCTTGCGCAGCTGGCCATGGCGATGACGGTGTCGTTGGTGGAGGTGGAGCCGTCGATATCGAGGGTGTTGAAGGTGGTGGCAACGGCGCGGTCGAGCGCAGCCTGCAGCGCTTGGCTCTCGACGTCCGCGTCCGTGGTGATGCACACGAGCATGGTGGCAAGCGACGGCGCCATCATGCCCGCGCCCTTGCCCATCCCGCCGAGCGTCCAACCGTCACCATTGACGACGACCTCTTTCGCCACGGTGTCCGTGGTCTTGATGGCGACGGCGGCGTCCGCGCCATGGTCGCCGAGTTCCTTCACGAGGGCCCCGATGCCGTGCTCTATCTTGTCCATCGGCAGCAGGTCGCCGATGATGCCGGTGGAGCACACCGCGATCTGCGAGGCCTCCGACCCGATACCCGTGGCCGTGAGCTGCTGCATCGCCTTGGCGTCCTCGAGGCCCTGCGCGCCGGTGCAGGCGTTGGCGTTGCCAGAGTTAAACACGACGGCGGAGATAGCGCCGCCCTTGATTACTTCGCGGCTGACCTTGACCGGCGCTGCGAAAACTTTGTTGCGGGTGAATACGGCCGCGGCTGCCTGCTTTGGCCCTTCGTTGACCACGACGGCCATGTCCGGCTTGCCGGATGCCTTGATGCCGGCCGAGGTCGCGGCGGCGCTGAATCCCTTGGGGGCGGTGACACCAGTAGTGCTCATGATGAAAGTGTCCTTTACAGTCCTATACGAGAAGAAGAAGTAGAGATGGAGTGAGGCTGGCGGTTACGGAGCCACCCCGGCTCGCGAGAGCCCCGCGGTCTCTTCGAGCCCGAGTGCAAGGTTCATGCACTGCACGGCACCGCCGCCGGTGCCTTTGGTGAGGTTGTCGATGGCACTGGTGACCACCAGTTTCTTGGCCGATTCGTCGACTGCTACCTGCACGTGGCACATGTTTGAGCCGACCACGTGCTGCGTCTGCGGCTGCTGCCCGGCCGGGAGCAGGGTGACGAAGGCTTCGCCCGCGTAGGCGGATTCGTACGCTGCACGGACAGCGGCAGCGTCCACACCCTGGGCAAGGGGTGCGACCACGGTGGTGAGGATGCCGCGCGGCAGCGGTGCGAGCACCGGCGTGAAGCTGATGCCGACCGGAGACTGCGCTACTTCCTGCAAGTTCTGCTGGATCTCCGGGGTGTGCCGGTGGGTGCCGCCAGCGCTGTAGGCCTTCAGCGAGCCCATCGTTTCCGCGCCCAGCATGGCAACGCTCGCCTTCTTGCCTGCGCCGGACACGCCGGTGACGGAGACGATGGTCAGGTCCGGCTCTACCAGGCCGGATGCGACCGCTGGCCACGCCGCGAGCGTAGCGCCCGTCGGGAAGCAGCCGGGCACCGCGATCCGCGTAGCTGCCGCGATCTGATCGCGGTGGCCGGGCAGCTCCGGCAGGCCGTACGGCCAGGACCCGGCGTGCTCGGAACCGTAGTAGTGCTGCCAGGCATCGGCGCTGCGCAGCCGGAAGTCCGCGGCGCAGTCGATGACCGTGACCTCTGGCGGCAGCGCCGCGCCGATCTTCGCGGAGTGCCCGTGCGGCAAGCCGAGGAAGACAACGTCGTGGCCCGCGAGTACCTCCACGGTGGTGGGTTCAATGACGCGGCCGGCAAGCTCGGGCAGGTGCGGCATGAGCTCCCCTACCGAGGCGCCCGCGTTGGAGGCCCCGGTGAGCGCACCGATCTCGAGCTCGCCCGCGAGGTATGCCGGGTGGCCGAGTAGCAGGCGGAGGATCTCGCCGCCGGCGTACCCGGTAGCGCCCGCGACTGCTACGTTCAACACTGTTTGCTCTGACATACACGGGAGTGTAACAGCTATGCGGCCCAGTGTATGTTATTCAGGAAAATTTCTTTCTTCCTACCCCTGGAAACACGCCTGCCCACTACCGAACCGGTCTTAAGTCAGTGTCGACAGTGGGCAATTAATCGTATTTTATGCTATCAACGCACATTCATGCATTGTTAGATAACACCCTGCGCCAGCATCGCGTCAGCGACCTTCTTGAAGCCCGCGATGTTCGCGCCGGCCACGTAGTCGCCCTCCATGTCGTACTCCTTTGCGGTCGAATCGACCGTCTTGAAGATGTTCGACATGATCTCATGCAAACGCTGGTCGGTGTACTCGAAGGACCAGGAGTCGCGCGAGGCGTTCTGCTGCATCTCCAGCGCGGAGGTGGCCACGCCACCTGCGTTGGCTGCCTTGCCCGGCGCGAACGCGATCCCCTTCTGCTGGAAGTAGTGCGCAGCCGCTGGGGTGCACGGCATGTTTGCGCCCTCGGCGACGTAGCGGACACCGTTGTCCACGAGGAGTTTGGCGTCGTCACCATCGAGCTCGTTCTGGGTGGCGCACGGCAGGGCGACGTCCGCCTGGACCTCCCACACGTTGCCATCCCGGTGGAATTCGACGCCCTCGCCGGCCTCAGCCGCGTAGGTGGAGATGCGCCCGCGGCGCACTTCCTTGACGTCCTTGAGCAGTTCGATGTCCACGCCGTTCGGGGTGGTGACGTAGCCGGAGGAGTCCGACATGGCCACAACCACGCCGCCGAGCTGCTGTACCTTCTCGGCAGCGTAGATGGCCACGTTGCCGGAGCCGGAGACGATGACCTTGGAGCCCTCGAAGGTCTCGCCGTGCGTCTGCATCATTTCGGAGGCGAGGTAGACCAGGCCGTAGCCGGTTGCCTCGGTACGCACGAGCGAGCCGCCCCACTTCAGCCCCTTGCCGGTGATCACGCCGGACTCGTGGCCGTTTTCCAAGCGGCGGTACTGGCCAAAGAGGTAGCCGATCTCGCGTGCGCCAACGCCGATGTCACCGGCTGGCACATCGCGGTATTCGCCGATGTGGGTGTGCAGCTCCGTCATGAAGGACTGGCAGAAGCGCATGATCTCGGCGTCGGACTTGCCCTTCGGGTCGAAGTCAGAGCCACCTTTCGCGCCGCCGATCGGCAGGCCGGTCAGGGAGTTCTTGAAGATCTGCTCGAAGCCCAGGAACTTGATGATGCCCAGGTTCACGCTCGGGTGGAATCGCAGCCCGCCCTTGTAGGGGCCGAGCGCGGAGTTGAACTGCACGCGGAAGCCGCGGTTGACCTGGATTTGCCCGTTGTCATCGACCCATGGGACGCGGAACACAAGCTGGCGCTCTGGCTCGCAGAGACGCTCGATGAGTCCGTAGTCAGCGTAGTGAGGATCCTTGTTGAGGACGATCTTGAGGGAGTCAAGCACTTCCGCGAGTGCCTGGTGGAACTCCGGTTCCCCCGCGTTCCTCTTCTGCAATTTGCCGTAATAGTCAGAGATCTGTTGATCGATAGACATGTGAATCCTTTCTTCGTGGCGCCCCTTCCGTGGCGAGCACTTCATTGGCTGGACCCCTGTTAGTTTTCCCTCATTGCAAAAGCGTCGCAGGAAAAAATCCACCGAATTTTTGGGACATGGGTCACATTTTCTGCGCCCCTGCCCTTCACTGCTTTTCGACGCCCCTCCGCCACCCCACTCGAACACGCCTTCGTCAACATGGACGCTGCATCCCGACTTCTACCTGCTAAAACGCGCCAACAGCACGACCAATACAGGCTTGCCCGCGTGCTTGCCCGGCGAAATGTCGGACCCGTTCGCTACATTGCAGCAACACCAACGACACCGAAGGAGACCAATCATGACAACAACGCCCACAGTGCGGTTCCACGGCTACCCGAAACGCCTTGTCCCCGATATTTTCGGCGGCTCCGACTGGGACCTCCCGATGACCGACCGCGATAGCGACTCTATCTTTTTCCTCGTGGAGTACCTGAAAATCATCGACCCGGAGAACGCAAACGAGCCGACGGCCTACACACTGCTTCGCGAGCTTCACAGCGAACACCGCGCAATGGAAGTAGAAGTATTCAATTATCTGCGCGAGACACCAGGGATCCAGGAGGAGAAAGACCAGGCGTTCTACCGGGTAATGTTCCAGTTCCTGCAGTACCAAGCCGGGCAACTCGTGATCAAAGCTCTGGAAGCTACCGACGGGAACCCTTACAAGGTGGTTGGGATGATGCGCTACCACCACCCATCGATCGAACGCGCAGCAGCTGTCGACGCCGTCATGAAAACCACCGTGGAGGAAGCACTGAAAACGCTCGGGAGGGACCACAGCCCGCAGGCCGTCGAGGAGCTGTGGTTGGAACTCAACCAGGAGGTCGATCTGTTAGCGCAAACGAGGAAAGCTCAACGCCTAGCCGGTTGGGCGAAGGACATCAAGAATTTGCCTCGAAGCAGCGAAGCGATGGAGAAGATTTTCCTCCAGGACCAGAACGAAGCGGCGTGGACGGTGATCGACCAACATCTGACAGAGCCGATCAACGCGCTGATCGAACAGCAGGAAGAAGAGGATCCCTGGGCGGTGGACTGGGACAGCTAGACCTTGTGCCCTGCGTGGTCACCGGCCATCTCCGCGTAATTAAGCAAAGAGCAGCTCCTGGCGCTGATGCTCGTTCGCAGGTTGCGAATAACGGCCCAACGCCTACATCGCGCTTGAATGATCCGCTACCGGATACTCACTCAGGTGTTACCGGGCACTCGCCACACCGCTACCCTTTCAGTCTTCTGAATACCTGCAGCTGCGCTGTCATCGATGTGCATGCTGCGCTGACGAAGCAGGTCGACCTGCCTCTCGTGACCCAACCAACCATTCGGCATCGAATATGCCTCCACAGATAGTGAAAGGCTCCAGTCATCTGTACATTTCCCTCATGGGAAAGAGGCTTGACCTCTATCGCAGCCCATTTACGGGGCTCCTTCCAGCAAATGCAAAGCTGCCACTGTCGGGGTGCCCGTTTCAAAACCCCAGCTTAAGCGTGAGAAAAGGTGGGCTGGACGTGGCTAGTTACACACAAATGTCGCTTAAGCCTTTGACTTGCTACGCAAAAGCCCCCCTCGCATTTAAGCTTGCAACGCATAGGCTTGGAGGGGGTATCTCTTGGCTCGAACTATATACAGCTCTAGAGCTTTAGAGCAATTTTCTGCCTTGAAAATCCAAGAGACGAAATCAGAGTCAGCTGCAGGGTGCGGGTGATTTCCTCACGATCCATGACGTTCCCTCCTGAGACGGCGTTGCCTCCAAAGTACACGGCCCGCACCGGCGCCCGGCGCCGTCCCATCCCCTAGATCTCCTCCGGCACTCCGGGCATGGCACCGCTGACACAGACTTCCCCGGGTCAGTCGATGCATAGCGGGGCCTCGTGTCCGCGCGTACCGCCGACGATGATGACTGACATTAACCAGACCCCGTCCACGCCCAACTCCCCGTGCCGTTTCGCCGCCGTGGTGACCAGATGCGACGCCAAGGCGGAGGCCGTCGCCAAGCGAACCGGTGCCAGAGCGGGACCCGACGATGACCCCGCGACGACCGCCGGGCGGCCGCCGCCGACGAGCTCGTCGACCAAACTCCGCAGGACCGCTGACCGGGGCATTTCTCGAACCAACTCCCCTTTCGGGCCGTCGCAAAGCTGCTTTGCGACGGCTTGATCTGGCTTTTCACCGCCTTCTCGACAAGAACTTTAGCTTAGCCTAAGCTATTTTCTAGTAATCGGTATTTCATATTCGGATTATTGGCAGCCACGTTCCGACGACACCGCCACCACCGACACTCTACGAAGGAGTTAAGCATGACCGCCCGCGACAGGGATTTCGATAAACTCCAGGGACATTGGCTATTGGCCAGGCTCGGAAAGAAGGTGCTGCGCCCCGGAGGCCGGAAGATGACAGAGTGGATCCTCGACCAGTCCCGCCTCACCGACGCCCGAGTCGTCGAACTGGCCCCGGGCCTGGGCATCACGGCGGCAGAGATCCTGAAGCGACGGCCGTCCGGATACGTCGGAGTCGACGAAGACGAAGCCGCCGTACAGACCACAGCCAAGGTCGTGAGCGGCCAGGGTCGCGTAGTGAAGGGCAAGGCCCAGTCGACGGGGCTCGACGACGATTCAGCGGACGCCGTCATCGGCGAAGCGATGCTCACCATGCAGGGGGACAAGGGTAAGAATGCCATCCTCGACGAGGTCCGCCGCGTCCTCGCGCCCGGTGGCCGGTACGCGATCCACGAACTCGCACTGACCCCCGATGACCTCCCGCCATCGACTAAGGACGAGATCCGGGTCGCCATGTCGAAGGCGATTCGCGTCAATGCCCGTCCCCCTCACCCCCGCCGAATGGCGGCAGCTGCTCGAGGATCACGGCTTCGAGGTCGAACAGGTCCGCATCGGCGAGATGGGCCTGCTCAAGCCGAGCCAGATGCTCGAGGACGAAGGCCCTGCCGGGGTCGCGCGGATCGTCGTCAACGCGATCAGGCAGCCGGCGGCGCGCCGACGGGTCCTGAGCATGCGCAGCACATTCGTCAAACACGACGACTCTCTCGCCTCAATCGGCATCGTGGCCCGCGTGCGCGATGCCCGTAGGGAGATCGAATTCCTCGACGAGGAGCAGAAGGCCGATCTGGCCGCCGATCCGGACGTGCTGAGCTTCCATGATGTCATCGCGGCGGCACCCGCACCCGTGGACGGCGACGGCCCGGCGGTGCAGCGGTTGCAGACCGCGGACGGCGTGAACCTGATCGCCATGCGCTTCCGGGCGGGCCAGTCCCTGCCCGACCACCGTGCCGCCCATCCGATTCTGGTGCAGTGTATGGAAGGCCGTGTGCGTTTCTCGGTGGGCGACCGGACAGAAACCCTAACACCGGGCCGTGTCGCACATCTGCCGTCGATGGTTCCCCACCGGGTCGATGCCGACGAGGATTCCGTATTCCTGCTGTCGATGCTGACATAGGCGACGACATGGGCATTGGCGCAAGCATGGTCGAACACGGTGCGAACCCGCCCCGCCGAACACCCCGAATTGGGCCGTAACCAAGCCTGTACTTACCTATTCAGGTTTGAATTCCAACCGTCTAGTAGCAAGGTTTACCTAAGTTCATGAGGGATGGTGACGGTAATTTACCTGCCGGAGCGCCGCCCTCCTCCGAAAGGTCGACCGCATGTTCCCCGCTTCCTTCCTCATCGGCCTGCGTGAAGGCCTCGAGGCGGCCCTGATCGTGGGCATCCTCCTGGCGTACGCCCGCAAACGAGGACGGGAAGATGCCCGTCAGAAGATCTGGTGGGGCGTGACCATCACCGTAATCGGTTCCCTGATCCTCGGCGCCGTGTTCACGTTCGGCCGCACCAAACTCTCCTTCAAGGCCCAGGAGGTCATCGGCGGCACCATGTCGCTCATCGCCGTGGCGATGGTCACCTGGATGGTGTTCTGAATGATGCGGATCGGCGTCGGCCCCAAACGGGAGTTCGAAGCCGAGGCGGACGCCGGAGCGTTTCGCGAAGGTGCACCAGAACATGGCCAGGGACGACATGTTTATCGAGTACCTGAGGACGACCTCGTCGTCGGTGTTCCCCGTCGCGCCGGGAATCGGCGAGGACGGCTACGTGGGCCAGGGCTTGTTCGAATCCTGACCACGGGCACCACTCGATCACGATGGCGAGGAGGAAGGTGTCTAGGAAGGTGACCGGAAAATCCGGCGGAGGCCAGTCGAGAATTGGCCCTCGCCGTCGCCGCGGCGTCGCTAACGTTCGAATGGTGAACATCAGCCGCAAACTCTTCCGCTCCCCCACTCCCCAGGGTCCTCGCACGGTCCTGATTACCGGCGCTGCCTCCGGCTTCGGCCTCGAACTGGCCAAGCGCTTCATCGCCCGCGACGATTCCGTCATCGCGACGGACCTGCATGACGACGGCGAACGAGGACGTCGTTAAGCTCGGCGAAACGTGCGCCTACCGCAAGCTGGACGTGACCTCCGACGCCGAGTGGGAAGCCGCGACCGTCGCCGACGGCGCGATGAAGGGGCATCGACGCCCGCCGGCAGGTGGTCACGCCCGATTCGGTGGCGCTGATCGGCTGGTATGCCAAACGCTTCGCCTAGCGGCGGACGTAGGGCGTAGGGTGTAGAGCACCTTCAGCGAGTCGATGATGGCGATCATCATCGTCGTGGCCTCGCCCAACCCGTCGGAAAACGGGGGCGCGCCGCTCAACTCCACACATCATGCCCCTAGGGCATACGGTGTCGAGGGTTCACCGACGGCCGTCGCAAAGCACGGGCGAGCATCCGAGGACCGACTCGCCCCCGACCATCGGCCACCGGCACCTGCGGGAGCGCCCGGGCTTACAGCTGCCCGAACACCGCGTGGGCGATCAGCTGATCGAGGCGACGGATGTCGATGTCCCGGCCCAGCTTGACCTTGATGTGCCCGGCGCGGGTCCACAACTCCAGCTCCGCATTGAAGTCGAGGGTGCCCGCGTTCTCCGACGACCACATGTTGATCGACGAATACGGCAGCGAGTACAGCTCGACCTTCTTGCCGCGCAGCCCCTGGGCATCGCGGACGATTAATCGGCGGTCGGTGAAGATCGCGGAATCGCGGAAGGTCTTGTACGCCGTGATGGGACGCTCGCCCTGAACCAGGATCGGCCCGATGTCCTGGGGAATCGGGATTTCCTGCATGAGGGTCCAGCTGGTGATGGGGGTCATTTCGGCGGTCATGTCTCTCCTTCGGATGGGCGGGCACGCCACGGGAAACCGATACCCGCTGCGTCAACGATGCTAACACACCGTTCGACCACGACGCATAGAAATCCTCCGTGTCCCCGACCCCACAGCCAGCCCGCGGCCCGATGAACCGGGTGAGCAGCCTCAGGCCCGGATCGACCAGCTCGAACATCAGCCGCGCCCGATCGACGTGGGGCGGGCTACTCCTGGGTCAGCGCCCCGCCCCACTGGAACTGGCGGTGCAGCCGCCCGGCGATCTGATTGGCCAGCGCGGCCCGCTCCCACCGGTAAGACTGGGGACTGTGGCCCGGCGAGTTCGCGCCCCGGGGGACGCGGCGCCGCCGGAAGAATTCGGCTAAATTCGACGCAACGGCACGCCACGGCAGCACACCACGGCCAATTGGAGGAACCGCCATGACCGACGAACGCAGTTTGTGGGAGCAGGCCACCGAGTCGAGCTACTGGGCCGACCACGGGGAAGAACGGCCCAGCCCCCTCCCATGCCTCGTCGGGGTGAACCGACTTGCGGCCCGCTGCGGCTGCTCCCCCTCCCCGGACCGTCGCGGGCGGGTCGGGTTTCCTCGAACTCGACGAGCTCGCCTTCGAGCAGACGTCGAGCACCGACATGGTCGTCCGCGACGCCGGCAGCGACATCATCGGCCACGTCAACCGCAGGCCGCGCCTGGAGGAACCCGGGTTCCTCATTCCCCGAGTGATGGTCCTCGAGACCACCGGCCCCGACGGCCCCGTCGACCTGCTCCACATCACCGACCCGCGCAGCATGGGCGGCGCCGATTGCGACGCCGCCCTGCCTGACGGCACGCCGGTGGCGCACATTACCGAGATCTGGCGGTGGTTCCGCCTCAACCTCGCCATCCACGTGGAGGCCGGCGAGGGGCCGCCGGTGGCGTCGATAAGCAGGGAAAGCATGGGGTTCTGCGCCTACTTCCTGTCCAGGTACCGCTACCGCCTGCGCATCGAGCCCGGCGTGGACAGGCCACCCGGTTGGCGCTGGCGGCGACGGTGTACGCGGTGTCGCCGTACGGGTACAAGGACACGGAGAACCAATGAGCCCGGAGGCCGTTTCGGCTGCGGGATCGTTTCGGGGGTGGAAAGGTGGCGGCCATGACAGCCGTGCACCGTGATCTGAATCTCGACGACGAACTACTCGACGCTCTGACCGACCGCGACGCAGATGCCCGGGCCGACCGGGCGCTGGCGCTTCTGGATGCTGGCGCGAACGCCGCGGCGACCTCATCATGAAGCTGATCGTGCGCAATTCCGCCGAAGAGGAGGACAAGAGGGAGCTGTACGACGCCATGTTCTCCTGCCCCGCTACCGCGACACCCATCCCGACACGCCCGCCTTCCCTGGGCTGGACGCCTACCCGAACGCGAACAAGCCCAGTTAGCGGCGGCGGCCCGCCCCAGAGCTATGTGAAACCAGACTTTATTTTCGATACGTTTCCAGGGTGTCCGTCAACGTTTCCACCCCCATCGCACGTCGGGCCCGGTAGACGACTATCGGGGCCATCCTGACCGCGGCGGTGCTCGTCACGGTCCTCGCGGGAATCTCCCTCGGCCCGGTCAGCGTCTCACTGTCCGACGCGACCGCCGCCCTACTCGGGCCCATCGCCGACCGTCTCGGCGTCGACATGCCCGGCGCGACCCAGGCCCGCACCGCGCTAATTTGGACCATCTGTTTGCCGCGGGTGGTCGTCGCCGGTTTGGTAGGCACTTCCCTGGCCGTTGCTGGGTTGGTCATGCAGGCGGTCTTCCGCAACCCGTTGGCCGAACCGGGCATCACCGACGTGTCCTCGGGCGCGGCCACCGCCGCGGTGCTGGCTATCGTCACCGGAGCGACGTCGATGGCCAGCCGCTGGAGGATCTAGCCGGTAACCCGGTGAGTGAGCTCGGCCCCGTAATCGGCACAGTTAAGGGAAACTTGGAAGATTGTCCTCCAGCATTGTTGAATGGTGCAGGTGAATCGGGGGACAAGAACGTGCAGGCAGGTGGGAAACCCCACCACCGGCAGGTCAACCAGTCAGCGGACAGAGTCATCACGCAGTTTCCCGGGGTGGGTGCAGTCGGGGCAGTGCCCGTCGACAGCAACCGGGGCGGCGTCGATGATAGTGGAGGCGCCCGCGTCGGCGGCTCCGGTAAACGTCAAGCAGATTACTGCCGCGCGGCAGATAGTGTCTGCGACGAGGCTGCCACTAGGCTGCAAGTACGGTCCTGGTTCGGTCAGATGCAAGCGTCGTAACTCTCAACTTGTACCGGCCAGGACCCCTACATGTTGCGCCACCCCGAACCAGGCTCTACGGTCAGCTACACACTCCAAAACGCGAAGAGCCGCATTGAACTTCGAGAGCGTCTGCGCGGCGTGTACGCGAATCGACTCCAGCGTGGGCGGGTTCTCCGGATCAGTCGGCACGATCACCGCAACAACCGTCTCCCCGTACACCTCGTGAAGATCACCCACAACAGCCACGTCCAGAACATCAGGGGTGACCAGAGACAGCATTCTCCACCTCGGCGGAATAGATGTTCTTCCCACCGGAGATGATCATGTCCTTCATCCGGTCGACCAGCGTCATGAATCCGTCAGATCCACGTTTTACCTGGTCACCAGTGTGCAGCCAGCCATCCCGGATAGTCTTCGTGGTCTCTTCCGGCTTGTTCCAGTAACCCTTCATCATCGATTCGGACTGAAGGATCATTTCGCCGACCTCACCTTCGGCAACATCATTGCCCTCAGGGTCGACAATTCGGTACACACCATTCAGGTTAGCGCCCAGCTAGAGTTGCCACTCCTTGACCAGCAGGTCCACCAGCTCCTCTTGGCGGCGCTCAACGACCTCGGGAGTCCACACTGGTTCCGCCAGTACCTGGGTCGTCAAAGCGAACACGGCCACGCCTTTACCCGAGGTGAAGTACTTGTCCTTCTTCACGTCGAAATCGAAGTTCTGCGCCCGTGAGTTCGCACGTCGATTCAACAGCAACAGGTTACCCAACTTATGTGTCCACGTCGCTGTTTCTTCCTCAGTGAAGTCACGCACCCACTGGCTGTCTTGAGCAGGGCTTTGCGGCAGAACGTGCTCAACGGTGATGATGCGGTGGTCATAGGATGCACCCGGGTCCTTCGCCAAGATGGAATCAAGCCGTAACAGCACGTAGCGACGCACACGAGTTGCGAGATAGATCTCCCCGTCAATGCGGTCTCGTGTCTCGGCTCGTTCGCTTTCGGTCAGTTCAAAAGCCGGGGCCTCGAGTCCGAAGCCATCAGCAAGCTGCTTGAGGAGTTCCATGTATCGCAACTGGCGTGGGGTCGCGTAGACACGGCGAACCAACATGCTCGCAGCCAAGCGCTCCAACTTGGTAAAGAAATCGACAAGAAATTCTGGGTTTTCACCGTGCTCAGTCAGAGCCCACAATGCCGGAGGACGCCAGTCATCGTTGTCGAGCTGATCGAGTCGCTTGAGCCAGTGATTTACCTGCTCCCAGTGTGGGTCCTCGCCCTGAAAATCCTGTGCCAGTAACCGGATGTCGGCGCGAGCATATGGTTCGAGTACCTCCCGAATGAAGCCACTTCCATTGTCCGGCAGGTAAGTATTGAGAACCTGCTCTGGAAACTCTTGTAGGAGGCTCTTCACGCCACGGTTGCGAGCCTTGATTGCTCGGATATACAGGAAGAGATCGCCGAACTCGTCTCGACCAAGGCTTTCCTCCAAGTGCTCCCAGCGATCGGCATAGTGCTGCTTTTCATTCTCGTCGATCGCGCCAATCACCTGGGACTTAAAAATGTCCTGCGGAGAAAGCGGTAGACCCCGAGCATTCATCACCGAGAAGATCCGGTAGGCACTGTTCAAATCCGGCGTCGAGACCGTTACCAAGAAAGCCCGTCCAGCGATGAGCCGAAACAAGTCCTTCAACCGCTCTGCACTGAGCTGCACCAACTCGTCGTGAAGCGCCTTCGCGTTGTCTCGTAGACCCCGCTGAGAGTCAGTCTCGGGAATGCTGTCGCTGAGTTCAATGAGCTTCGCCGTGTTGCCCACGGTCTGCACGTAGTCGTAGAAGAACTGGTTGTCGCGCGGACGAAGCTTCAAACGTGGCCGTGCGGGCTGGTTATCCCACTCCACCGCAGGCTTCTCGATCAAATTGTGAATGGAACGGCGCAGGTCATCGTTGGCGACGAGGTCTCGAAGCAACGACAGTAACAACGTCAATGTTGTGATGCGCTGCTGCCCGTCGATAACCTCGGATCGAGCTACGTTCGGAGACTTCACGAGAACAATCGACCCGAGAAAATACGGCTCATCGGTGTCCCGCTCCAGCGCACCGAGCAGATCCGATAGCAGCTGGAGCGATTCCTCAGCACCCCACGCATACGGACGCTGGTACTCCGGAATGACGAACTCGAAGTCGCCGCTGGTCAACAGCCTCCCGATGTTGATCTCCGCAGCCTCTAGCCTTCTAGTTTCTCCTGCCACCAAGTGTCCCTTCATCGATTAAGTCTTGAACTTGAGTTTAACCACCGAGGCCTCATTTGAAGCACTCACGCCGCCAGCGCGACTGTGCCGTTATTTTGTATCCAAGTCGGGTTGAAAGCTTCCATGCATACGTGTGTGGCGAGGCTGTCGCGGAACTCCTGGAGCTTTTTCACACTGGTTGACTTCGAGTTGATGAGGCGGTCAGCTTCTTCGCGAAGCTCGTCGAGAAACAGCGGGCCGAGGGTATTGAGAATGTTTTTCTCGGAGGTGTAGTGCTCGCCGTCGCCGCGACGTGCCTCCTTCGATTTCACAAGTTGGAAGAGGGAGCCGAAGATTGCCGGAGAGATGTTGGTCCACTGGAAACGGCAAGCAACCAAGATCGCGTCGCGCATCTCCGGGGTGAAGAACTGGGTGGGCATGATGGTCTCAAACAGCGTGCCGTTCACGTACGGGAACGCGGCCATCGAATCGGGAACACGTCGGCGACGCTCCTCCGGTGTATTGAGCACCTCGAACAAACCGGCAAGCTGCATGCCGACGTTCTCGCTGTTGGTGTGCTCAAGAATGAAACGATAAAACAGGTCCTGCTCCCACAGCCCTGCATCATCGCCGAACAGGAGGAAGAGTAGGCGCGTGAGAAACATGGAGGTTTCTTGTACCGCGAGTTCTTCGTCGTGCATGTAGGTGGGGGCTGCGTCGCCTACTTCTTCGTCGACGTCGTCGCCGACCATGGCGGTAAAGAGGTTCGCCATGATTTTTGATGCTGCGATCGAGGCTTCGGTTTGCTCAACGTGGGTGAGTTTGTCTTCGTAGCCTGCGAGGAATTTGAGTTCGTCGACGTGATCGGTGATTTCTTCGAGCGGGAACTCGATGTTGAACCTGGTTTCTGGGTCACCGAGGCGCATGAGTCGGATGCGGTAGAAGTCGGTGGCGATGATGTAGCGGGGTTGTTCGGCGTCGTTGACGGTGCCGCCAAGCAGGTAGTCGCGGGCTTGGTCGATTGCTACTTGCAGGTCGACGCCTGGCTTCTTGGCTTCGCCGATGACTACGCCCGGCCAGAAGAGGTCGATGTAGCCGCGTTGTCCGCTTGAGGCGCGCTTCGCGTCTTGCTCAAACAGGTCCATGCGTGAGGCTGTGATGCCGAAGCATGCGAGGAGTTCTGCCCAGTACGATTGTGCGTATTTGCGCTCCAGTGCGCCTTCGTCGAGTGAGCGCCACCCGTCGAGGCGTTCGTTCCAACGGTGTTTGAAGCCGTCGAGGTTACGGCGCATGGTGGCGCGGTCAAGGCGCGGAGCAGTTGTCACAGAACTCATACAGGTAGCTTAACGGAGGCGCTCGACATGCGAGCGGGCGATCGTCGATAAGCGTAGGGCCTCAGCCCAAGCGAACTTCTGCTTTGGGGCTCAACGCGCTTCAACGCCGGCGTTTCAAATGCCCTTTAGCAATTGGCATTCCAACTGGTCTGTCAAAGCCGATTTCATGACCATGGCTCTAGCTTTTGGGTCCACGTCAGGTCATAATTTGAAGCATCATTTTCCCTATAAAAAGAGGAGAACCATGCCGCTACAGCAAACAGCCATCGTGATCCCTGAGGCGATTGCACAAGGATTGAAAACAGGTGAACTCATTCGCAACGGTAGTGTAGTCCGCAACAGTGCCGGCCAAATCGTTAAACATTTGGCAGAAGTGACGATTGAGCCTAACACCGCCGAGAAAGCAGTAAACACTGTGCGACTCGTAGCTGGACGTGGAATTGAACTGACCCGGAAATACCCAATAGTTGCTGGCGCGATTGGTCTTACGGCTCTCGTTGCAGGTGGAACGATGGCCACGCTATCTGTCAGAAGCAAGAAGGCCAAGATTCAAGAACGCGTAAAAATAGAGGACCGATTTGCAGCAGCGGCCACCGCCTGGTTTGATGCCGCCGCTGCAGGAGCGGTGACCTCCGACACGGTCTCAGAACTTGAGGAGGCGTGGGAAGAATACAACGATTCGAATAAGGAGTGGCATGCTCAGCCCAACAATCTAGCGATAAGCCTTATGCAATCGGTTCAAACCTGGAACTCACAGAACGGGCTGAGCACCAACTTGCCTGCCACACCCCACGACTCAACTGACGATACCGTCGTGAATCTCAGCGAGTATCTGGCAGCCCAGCGAAAGTTTCTAGGCGAGGCCGAGGGTCGCGGCGTCGCTAGTGCTTGAGCTACGCCAATGTACTCGTGAACGACCCCATCGGCCGCCAAGCTGGGCAGCCGGTGGTGTGCCCAAAGCGGGAGTGGCCAGCCGACTCGGTATCGGGCAAAGGACCTTTTTTAAATTCCTTGCGGGAGGCGCCGAGTAAACGTCCTCTTTCCTCGTGGTCGCTCCTATTCCCGCTCTTCGCTGTTGTAGCGCTCAATGAGGCGCCCAAGGAAACTGATGATGACTGCGGTAGTTAAATACCCACTGACCACAATGCTAAACCAGCCATCGCCCATCCCACTGCGAAATATGTTGTACATCAGAAAAACGGGTACTGGTAAAATCATCGCAACTAAGAAGCGGTATGCAGAAAGCACGTTTCGCTCAGTGAATAAGTGGACTAGGAATCCAACTACCAAGATGCAAAAGCACACGAATAGCGCGGTTAATGCACCTGAACCTAAAATCGCAAAGACCATGTTTCTCTCCTAATTCTTCTTTTGGGGTAATTGGTGCGAGGCTCTAGGTCCTAGCTTCCTCTGAACGAGACCTTTCTTCCGCAAGTCGTCGTTCGACTTTCACATTGGACGTATAAAGAGCTTCCGTAAAAGCGAGATCCCCGCCTTCCACAATCTCTCGTGCGGACTCGGCGACGATGAGCATCGAGCTGTTCTTCGTCCGGACCCCGAGGCCAAACGAAAAGTAGAGGGCTGGCTTGTCCACAGGCATGGGAACGAAATCCCAAACACCATCAACCTGGTCGATATACCAGCACCCCAACAGGTAAGCAATTGCTTTCTGACGCTCCTCTTCGCCGAGGTCCGAATCGCGAATCCGCTCCACTGAGCTCCGCGGGAAAGCGACTCCCCGGAGATTGGTGACATCCATATCTGCCAAGACCAGAGGAGGCTGCAGAGTCTGGTATTCGACAAGCAGGGCGCGCGACTCTTTGTCAATCTTCTTCAGGCGCGGCGCGTAAGAATCAGCGAGGAAATAGCTGGAGTGTACGTCGGTGCTCATGAGGCTGCATCCTCCTAGGTTTCATGCCGGTGCTGGTGCCACTTTAATCCCGCACCCATATTCGATTCGACCCATAAGCAAAATCCAGCAAATCGCTCCAGGTAGCAGGAACGAAATGTTTCGTATCAGCTCTCATCCAAGTGATGCGATCCGGATCCTCAAAACTGAGTGTTTGAAGAAACGAATCGCCAGCAATTTCGTACGCCCACAAATCATGGACATTCTCATACTCGACCGAATCTTGTTGAAACGTTCCCTCGGGCTGAAAGAGGGTTTCAAACCCCACGAAGGTGGTCCCAGTCGACGTTTCCACTTCCAAAATGAGATATAAAAACGTATCAATCCAAGCGGCAGCCCCATGAAACTTCGGCAAATCCACGGCACCCTCAACCCTAGAATCGCTTTCGCTCAACGCATCCCTATTGAGGATGTCCGCCAAATAGTTTGCAGCGGCCTTTAAATCGAATTGATGCTCTGCGGCTGTTGCCATTTCCGTAAATCCAAAGTGGGAACTTCTGCAGCGTATACGCCCGCGCGTCACCAGATGCTAACACGTGCCTTATCGAATACGCGCCACCCAGCATGCGCCCAGCACGGTGGTCGAACTGCATCGCACTCCTTAAACACCTCGACACGAGCAAAGCCTTGCAGATCAATCACGCTACAGCGCCTTTTGACCACAAGCCCGAATCGGAACGACCAGTGAAATATCGCTGCCAACCGATATGTACAAGATGTACATTTACGATATGGAAATAAAATCAGTGGCATCCAGCGAGTTCCGCAATTCGCAGAGCCAGCTATTAGAGGAAGCGCAGCGCACACCTGTCGTTATCACCAGCCGGGGCAGCCGCGCTCGCGCAGTTGTCGTCTCTCCTACATTCTTTGCCCGCGCTGTCGAAGCTCTCGAGGACCTGGAAGACATCCGCGCCGCCGAAATTGCTCGGCAAGAGAGCGAGGAAATCTCGTTTGAGGACCTCAAAAAGGAACTCGGCTTCGCGTAAAGCTCGGTTATGTCAAACGCCACTTATCGCATCACCTTCAAATCTTCTGCTGCGAAGGAACTACGCAAACTCGATAAGCAAACCCAGAAGCGTATGCGCGTCAAGCATCACCGCGTTGTATACGAGATCGCAGACGCTCAATGCTCAGCCTCAGTGCAACCCAGCCCGTTCGGCCAGCACCTGCGCTGTCACCGAACGTGAATCCGGGTCCACGCCCTGCTGGGCGACTTTCGCCGGCGTCCCGGTGGCCAAGATCTGGCCGCCCTCGTCTCCGGCGCCGGGGCCGACGTCGATAATGTGGTCGGCTTGCGCGACCACCCGCAGGTCGTGCTCGACGACGACCACCGTGGCGCCGTCGTCGACAAGGCGACGCAGCTGGGCGAGCAACAGATCAACATCCGCCGGGTGTAGGCCCGTCGTCGGCTCGTCAAGGAGGTACAGGCTGTGCTTGCGGCTGGAGCCGCGCTGCATCTCGGAGGCCAGCTTGATGCGCTGCGCCTCCCCACCCGAAAGTTCCGGGGAGCCCTCCCCCAGCCGCAGGTAACCCAGGCCGAGCGCGTGCAGGAATTCGACAGAGCGCAGAATCTTCGGCTCTTCGGCGAATACCTCCAGCGCCTCGTCCACGGTGAGCGCCAAAATGTCGGCGATGCTACGGCCGTTCCACTGCACCTCAAGGATCTCCGGCTTGTAGCGCTTGCCGTGGCAGGCCGGGCAGGTCGTGTACGTGCCGGGTAGGAACACCAGCTCGACCTCGATGCTGCCCGCACCGTCGCACTCCGGGCAGCGGCCCTTTGTCGTGTTATAGGAAAAGTCCGACACCGACATGCCTCGCCGCTTGGCCTCGGGGGTCGCGGCGAAGAGCTTGCGGACATGATCGAACAGCCCCGTGTAGGTGGCCACGGTGGAACGCACCGTGCGCCCAATCGGCTTCTGGGTGATGTGCACCAACCTGCGGATCTTATCGACGCCCTCTACGCTGTCCACCCTGAAATCCCCAGAGGAATCTGAACCTGCCGTGAGCTCAGCATCCGCATCCCCGTCCGACGCTTCCTCGGCGCCGACCACCTGCTTGGCAGAGCGGGATACCACGTCCGCCAACACCCCGATGACCAGGGTGGACTTGCCGGAACCGGATACGCCCGTGACTGCAGTAAGTGCTCCTAGCGGGAAGTCCACGTCGGCGCCGTCGAAGGCGCGTGCGTGCACGCCGCGCAGGCTGATGGATGCACCGTTACCGGCGGGGGTGTCCGTCAGTTCGGGGAAGTCCGCATTCAGGGCGATCGCCGTGGGCGAGCCCAGCTGCTCGGCGTTCGCGCGGAACTGGCTAGTCGAGCCGGAGAACACCAGCTCCCCGCCGCGCTCCCCTGCGCGGGGGCCGATGTCCACAATCCAATCGCACCCGGCCACTAGGGACATGTCGTGCTCCACCAGCAGCACCGAATTACCGGCGTCGATGAAGCGCTGCAGCAACTCAGAGACAGCCTTGCGCTCCACCACGTGCAAGCCCGCCGAGGGCTCATCCAGCACATAGGTCGTGCCGAATAAGCTCGAGTTCAACTGGGATGCCAACCGCAGGCGCTGATGCTCGCCGGCAGACAAGCTCCGTGCCGGACGAGAGAGGCTTAAGTGGCCCAGCCCCAGCTCAATCGCCGCGCGCACCGTGGGCAGCACCTGATCCAGCAGCAGCTCTTCGGCCTCGTCGTGCTCGTTCCACTCCTGCTCCGCGATGCCCTCCAGGCGCTCCAGGCGATCCTCCAGGACAGCCAGCACGTCCTTCAACGCCAAGTCATTGAACTCGTCGATGGCGTAACCGGCGTAGGTGACCTGCAGGGTATCCGGCTGGAACCCGCGGCCCTGGCACGTCGGGCACGTCGATGAGTGCATGAAGGACAGCACCCGACGACGGTTCTTATCCGACTCCGTCTCCGCCAAGGTGTCCGTGAGGTACGTGGCAACCGAACGCCACTTACCTTTATACGACCCATGCACAGCGTTCTCATCCCGCACCGGGTGGACGGTGACCACCGGCTGCTCGTCCGTAAACAGGATCCAGTCGCGGTCCTCCTGCGGAATATCCCGCCACGGCACGTCCAGCGGGTAACCAAGGGTGCCCAGGATGTCCCGGAAGTTCTTCCCTAACCACGCTCCCGGCCACGCGGCGATCGCGCCGTCCCAGATGGACAGGCTGGGATCCGGCACCATCGACGCTTCCGTCGGCCGGTGCACAGTGCCAGTTCCCTGGCACTCGGGGCACATGCCAGCCGTGGTGTTGGGCGAGAAAGCATCGGAATCAAGCCTGCCGTATTCCAACCGCTCACGCATGCCATCCGGGTAGCTGCCAGAGCGGGAAAAGAGCAGACGAATACTATTCGACATATTCGAGATCGTTCCCACGGAAGATCGCGCCCCGCCCAGGGTGGTGGACTGATGCAACGCCACCGTCGGAGGCAGACCCGCAACCGACCCGACGCGCGGGTTCACCGCGCCACCGATCAGACGGCGCGCAAACGGCGAAACAGATTCCAGATAGCGACGCTGCGCCTCTCCATGGATAGTGCCGAAGGCCAGACTGGACTTGCCTGAGCCCGATACACCAGTGACCGCCACGAGGGTATCCCGAGGCAAGTCGACGTCGATATGTTTCAGGTTGTGCAGGTGCGCATCACGCACCCGGATCATTGGATCGTGCCCCGCACGCGCCGTAGCGTGCGGAACCTGGGACTCGGACGTGGAGTGACTCATGGTGGCCACCCTACCGTGTGGGCTGCTCCCTCTCGGAGGAGGGTGTCCTCGGTGCGTAGCACGACGCCCTAAGCCTATGTGTGCCCGCAGCCACGGGAAACCAACAACTGCTGCCGAAGCCGAAATTAAACCAGCCGACCGTGAGAAGAAGTGAACAATTCGTATTGGCGGACAAGCCAGAGAATACTTCCCGATGACGGAAATCCTGACCGAAGCAATCACTGGCCACATAAAGAAAAATCGCAAATCTTTGCGAGAGAAAATACACTGGGACACCCTCTGACCAGCTCTGACTCAAATACAGAATGCCAGCATGCCGTCTCGTCAGCATAACTCCATGCTGTCATGTCGGCATGCCTGCATAGCATTACCGAAAGTAGAAGGGAGCAACGATGACCACACCACAGATTCAATTTCACGGTTACCCGAAGCGACCAGTGCCGGACATCATCAGAGGGTCGGATTGGGATCTTCCGATGGTCGATCGCGACAGCGACTCGATCTTTCTGCTCGTGGAGTACCTGAAGATAACCGATCCGGAGAACGCGAACGAGCCGACCGCGTACAAGATGGTGTCCCAACTCAACCAGGAGCACACAGAATTGGAGCGCAAAGCGATCGACGTACTGCGCTCGACACCGGGCATTCAACAGGACAAGGATCAGTCCCTGTACCGAATAATGTTTCAGTTTCTGCAGTACCAAGTAGGACAGCTCGTGATCAAAGCCTTGGAAGCGACGGGCGGGGACGCGACGAAGCTGGTAGGAATGATGCGCTACCACAAGCCAGCGATCACACCAGCAGAACTGAACGACGCAGTGATGAAAACTACCGTGGAGGAAGCACTGAAAACGTTGGGCAGGGACCACAGCCCGCAGGCAGTCGAGGAACTTTGGCGGCAGCTGAACCAACAGGTCGATCTGTTGTCGCGGACTCGGAGAGCACAGCGCTTAGCGGGATGGGCAAAGGACGTCCAGAGTCTTCCTGGCAGCAGCGAGGAGATGAAACGAATCTTCCTGCAGGATCAGAACGAAGCCGCCTGGACGGTGATCGACCAACATCTGACAGAGCCGATCAACGCGCTGATGGAGCAGCAGGAAGAAGAGGATCCCTGGGCGGTGGACTGGGACAGTTAAGCGGGGTTGTCGATACCGCAACTCGTTCTGGCACACCGGTTCAGTTTGACCGGTCAAGCTTGGAACGGGTTGCGTCGTCGCCGCGAGCGCGCGTCCAGGCCAATATTGAGACAATACGTCCCGCGCAACACGGGATACACGGTCTGTTCAATAGCATGTGCGCTCATGACTCTCCTGCTACAAACTGTTCAAGCGCATGTTTTACCTCAACGACATGGATACGACGAACCGCTTCCTCAACGACCTCGCCTACCACCGTCCTGGCTTCACCGGCGTCAAGCAAATTGTCGAGAGCTGCCATCTGCTCGTCTGTCGCTTCGTCATCGACGTCAGCGGGCACGTGGTAGTACTTCGTCAAGAGGTGCCTGGACAAGCCTTCTGTCACCGTGGTAAGTCGCTGAAAATGCTCCCCAAGCGTTTCCTTGCCCAACAACCGCATTGCCTGGTCAATCCCAAAGACCTGCCACCCGCTTGCATCCCCCCAGTCGACATCTTCTCCCCATGCCGCTTGACACTCCGCGATGTGTGATGTGAGCAATTCTTTGGTCCGGTACCTAATCACGCTCCATGCACGAGGCGACAGTCCGTTATACGCCCTGCTCATTGACTCAATGTCTTCATTAATCGTGGTTTTTTCCATCATGGCAATACTCCATCTACGACTGGTTGCTTATACATATGAGACGCTAGATACCGCGTCTCGGTTCCCAACGCTATTGCTCAAGCCCACTATCAAGGCTGAAATCTTGAAACAGCTCCACTCCCGGATGGTCCTGGCCTATGCTTCTTGTGCTTCCAACGCTTCCTGTCTAGGTAGCAAACGCGAAAAGCGCCACCCGGTGTGGGCGGCGCCTTTCATTCTTCTGAGCGCAGTTTACTTCTGCTCGGAAGAACCTGGCTTCTCAGCAGCAGTATCGTCCTTCGACGAGCCGAGGATCGTCAGGCCGTTGTCGAAGCCGTCTTCCTCACATGCCTGGGCGATGAGGATGCCAAGCATGCTGACTGCGGCAATCGCGCCGAGTGCGATACCCAGCGGGCGCAACTGCTCGCCGTAGCCTGCGAACTGGCGGTTAACATCGTCAGCCTTCGCCTGCAGCTCACCGACCCAACTGTGCTTCGGCATGAGCTCCTGTAAGCGGGCGTTCAGCTCAGCACCAGCCGGCCGGATCTGTGGGCCGAACGCTTCGTTAACGCCGTAGCCAATGCCTGCCAATAGACCGATTGGCAACAGCCACAACAGTGGGCTATTGAGCGCGACTGCGTTCGCAGCGCAGCGCTTCGCCTTCTCGGACGAACCGTTGGCATCTGGCTCTGCAGGGGTCGAAGGCTGGGTTGGCTTGTCCCCTGGCTGGTTAGGCTTGTTCGAACCGGTCGAGGTCGTCGTCTCGCTCGGCTCAGCCGGGCTGCTCGGATCAGTCGTCGCGGACGGCTCCACGGTCGTGGTCACCTCAACCGTCGTCGGTTCCTTCACCGTCGTCGGCACTATCACCGTCGTCGGTTCCTTCACCGTCGTCGGCACTGTCACCGTCGTGGGAACCTCAACCGTTGTCGATTCCCTCACCGTCGTCGGTACCTTCACCGTCGTCGGTTCCTTCACCGTCGTCGGCACTATCACCGTTGTCGATTCCTTCACCGTCGTCGGCACTATCACCGTTGTCGATTCCTTCACCGTCGTCGGCACTATCACCGTTGTCGATTCCTTCACCGTCGTCGGCACTATCACCGTCGTCGGTTCCTTCACCGTCGTCGGAACCTCAACCGTTGTCGGTTCCTTCACCGTCGTGGTCACCTCAACCGTCTTAGCCGGCAAAGGCTTCCACTGCGCAGTAATCGTCGTATCCGCACTCACCTCAATCTCAGCACCAGGCTCGTACGGCTTATCGCCAATCTTCCAACCAGCAAACACCTGATCCTTCGGCGCATCAAACCCATTCGGAAGAATCGTGTACTTACCACCCTTATTCAACGTGGCAGCATCCATCGACCCCGAACCACCATTCGGATCGTAGGAAACAGTGGCGGTTTGCAATATCTCGCTCACTTTATTGGAGCTAAGCGGTTTCTCCTCCGGGACTAAGCCGCCATTATCCGTTGCTACTGCTGTGATGGTGGCGCCGACAGGCAACTTCGCGATTTGTAGTGTTACCTGTCCGGTGCTCTGGTCAACCGGGTCGCCGTCTGATGACCAAGTTGAGGTTCCGTTCTTATCGACTGTCCGCGTGAGGGTGATCGGCTTAGCCCCGTAGGAGATTGTGTAGGAGGCCAGGTCGGTATCATCACCGGCAGCCGTATACGCAGGCGGGGTGATGGTGACCGTACCCGCACCGTAATCCACCTTGATGCTTGGTGATTTGGGCGCGATATTAGTAACTAGATCCTTATTCGGGATACGTAGACCCGGGGTTTTGCCCTCTTTGAGCTTGTGAGTACCGTCTTCGTTTGTTGCGAATTGCGCGTCGTAATTATCATCCCACTTGAATTCAGTGTTCCGTGGGTTAATTATGGCTACAGTCCCATTTGGATCAAAGTCAATAAACGCAGGGGTGCCTTCCAGGTCTCCGGTACCATCTGGTAGTTTCGATTTTCCGCTCTTAGCTGTGTACGCCGTTCGGATCGCCTGATCTATTGCCTTCTTCTCCGCATCGGTGAGCTTTTTAGGGTCCCGTACCGGAGTTTTCTTCGGCGTTGGGTGTTCCGGCACAGCCGTGATGCAAGTTGGACGCTTCTTTGGCGATTTTACGATAATGCCAATTGTGTAAGAGTTAGCCGAGTCATCTTTTGACCATGGGAGTTTAAAGCCATCATAGTCTAGTGAAAATGTGCCGTTTTCGACATCGACACCTGCCGACTTCCACGTAGATTTTGAAAAATTACACTTACCCTCGGGACCGAAGTTCTTTACATCGTCCCCTGCATCAAATTGCGTAATAATCTGCACTTTAGTTCCGTCTGGAACGGGTGCTCCATCTTCGGTCTCAATAGTGCCGGTTATCCTATCTTGAGTGACAACAAACGGCTGGTCAATAACCGGCTTCCCAGAAGGGCCTGCCAATTTAATCTTCACGGTCGGATCACGGTTGATTGAGCCATCTGTAAAGGTAACCTCAGCTCTTGCAGAGGAGCCGGTCCCTGCCTCGGCAAGCTTAATAGATTTAATCCTGTCCGCGATGTCCGGATTGTCGCGTTTGAACGCGGCTAAAACTTCGTCTGTTTCTTCCTCAGTGAAGGTAAAGATGTCTTCGACCAAAAACTCATCCGAAGGAACAACAAGCTTGTTCGCGTCCGCCATTGACTGAGCAACTGTCACCGCCAGAGGGTCGGATTCAACACCGTTGAACACCCACTTCCTATCCACGTGATCCTGCTGCTTGAGAACGAGGTAAATGACATCCCCCGCGACGAGTTCTTCGCCCACGTTCACTGTCAAATCCTTTGCACCCGCGCGTAATTCCTTAGACCCGAGCACTGTGGGATTTGACTGTGTTTGCGGATCATCCTTGTAAACATATACGACGAGACGTTGTTTACGATTCGTGTTTTTCTCGATACTGGCTTTTACTCTCTTCGTACCAGATAGGGCTACTACATTCGTTGGCTGCGCCAACTTTGTCTCCTGCGACGCAGTGACGTTTTCGCTGACCAGTTCTGGTCCCAGTTCGAAATCACCGACAGCGTCGGCCCCCGCGGGATCTTCCGCTATCTGGTGTTCTTCATTATTTGTCGCGCTTTCGAACTGGTCGGCAGCGCTTTGCTCCTCGGGCGGGGTCGCATCCCCCACATCCTCAGCGTGAGCACACGGGACTCCCGACACCGCCAAACCAAAAGTACACACCATGGCCACTATCAGTTTCGGAAAGGAACCGGATGGGCTACTGGGTCCTGTTTCACCAGCTTTACCTGTCGACGAAATGCCAAGTTTCCAATTTTGAACAAACATGAGGCCACTGCTCCATTTGCAACGAGATGAGGTCACCCTTGAGCCTAATACTTTTGGAGGGCTTATGGACCTGGATGTGATTAGTTCGTCACTACCGCTGAACCCACAGAGACGCTCAGCATCCTGCCTGAAACGCCGAAGCCCCAGTCTCCGGCTTAACCCCCACCACACGCAGCTGGCTCCTAAGCAAAGAAAAGATCCCTACCAGCATAAACACTGGTAGGGATCCGAAGTTGGTAGCGGGGGCAGGATTCGAACCTACGACCTCTGGGTTATCGGATTACATTCGAGCCTAACAGGAGTTATTCGATTCCGACCATGCTGTTTAGGAGCATTTTCGATCATTTGAAATCATTTAGAATCATCCAGAATCACGCCCCTAGTGCACCATCTAGTGCACCACCCTCAAGCGCCGACTGCATGGCCGAAACGCCAGTGAGATCGGTGTAATTCCGTGCGTTCATGGCCTCAGTGTGACCGAAGAAGGCGCTGCGGATCTCAGCAGGAACACCGCGAGCGATTGCGCGGTTATTCAGCACTGTGCGCCAGGCGTGTGACCGCATAGAAGAAACAGCCTTGTCTTCGAGTTGGACGCCGATGTCTTTGTAAAGCGCCGCACACGCCTTCACGGCGTTATCTGTTCGCCAGCGAGAGTGCTTGTCCCCTGGTGCTGGGATAAGAGGGTCGCCAGGGTTAATTGTCTTGACCCGCTCTAACCAGAACCACTTACATCGTGAATCAAGCATCGGAACAGTGCGCCCTCGGTGTGTTTTGGAGTGTTCGGCGCGCACCGTTACCGCCAGCGAGTCCTGCGTGACCGTTACATCCTCACGGGTGAGTGCAAGAGCCTCACTAATACGCAGACCTGTGCCCGCCTGCAACACGGCCAGCGCCACCGTGATTTCGTGCTTCTTGATCGACGTGTGCCGTCTGTCTGTTCCTGGCGGGATCGGCCCAGAGGTATCGCGCTCCACGAGATGATCAACCACTGCGTCGTACTGTTCATCAGTGAGCGCGTGCGATTGCGTAGGCTTGCTTCCTTTGCGGGTATCCCCGAGGTCAATAGAGATACCTCTCAGAGGATTGCTCTCAATAACGCCCTCGCGGATCAGCCGGTCAAGCACGTACTTGCTCAAGACAGTTCGTGCTTGGCGCGCGGACTCAGCACCGTGGTCACGGCCGATATCTTGCAGTGCCCGCTCAAGCGTCGCGAATCTCACGGCGTCGCCGATAGCCAGTCCGTCCAACTGCCTACGCAGCTGCGACAGCGCTAACTCATAGCGCTTCTTTGTATTAGGCCTCAGGCGTGCGGCCTTCACGATAGGTTCGCTAACCTCGTCGATAAAAGCTGTAATTCGCCTCGCCTTTGTCCAGTCACTCGTGGACGTGTTGAGATAACCATCGATCATCTCCTTAGCCTTGGCGCGAAATTCACCCTTCGTTGCCGCTCGGACGTGGAATCGTCTGGAGCGCCCCTCCCAGTTCTTGACGGTGAAAAATTCGTCAAATGGTCCTCGCGTGCGCGTGTCAAGAACGCGTTCAACAGTATCTTCGCCTGGTTGAAGTGGCGCCCTCGATGCTTGTTGTTTCTTTGCCATGCGTACAACTATAGCACCACTTTTGCATAGGTTCGAATAATGGTAAAGTGAAGACATGAACGCACAACGACCTGCCCTCTGGGATTCCGATAATCTGGTACAACTCCGCTTTGACGATGGTGCAACACAGGCAGAAGAACGCGAGGCGGAGCGTGCAGCCCTTGCACGTGACCTTAGGGTGATAAACGCTCGTCTCGAAGAGTTAAGTACTGCAATCAAGGCTGCGCGCGGTGACAGCACACTTGCCGCTAGTAAGCGTGGACTCAAGGTGCTGAAGAAGAAGCTCACTGATCGCCTACGCGAGCTTGAATACGGCAGGCTACCTACTCCTGACCTTCAACCTGGAGCAACCCTGTCGGCGTACGACGGTTCACACTGGGGTACGTCCTCAAAGACAGATCTCCCCTTCAATGAATGGTTCCCGCCCCTTTTCAAATGATCGTGAATGACCTAAAATTGTAATTAGCCTTCCGGGTATCGCCAGCGAGGTCTTGTCCTCGAAGTAAGTGGATTGACGATTTAGAGCCGGACATGAAGTAGCCCCTAAGCACGACTGTGCAGGCCGGGGTGACTTTTCCATGTCAGGAGAATCTATCGTGCTCATCCACGAAGACATCCCCCGCCTTTCGGTGAAACCCACAACCGCCGCTGAGATGCTCGGTCTGTCGCGCGGCACCCTTGCCAACTGGCGCACTGAGGGGCGAGGCCCCCGCTACATCAAATCAGGCAAGCACATCCTCTACCGAGTCAGTGATCTTGAAGCCTGGCTCGACGCGCAGTCCACGATCGGTGGTGTTGCGTAGCCATGTCGACGATGAAAAACTCCACTGCTGAAACAGCGGAGCTCAATAAAAAAGACTTTGCTCATAAGAATACGCGAATTCTCGCCGCGCTACAAGGATTAAATTCACGCCTGTGGCAGCGTTGCCAGGTTTCTCCAAGATTCACAGGGAATTCTTCCACAAAAAGTGAACTCTCGAATACGGTCTGTGTTTTCTGCTTTTCCAAACGGAATTTCACCAACCGCAAAACGAAAACCTACAACTACCAGCAAAAACACTAACGCGCGCGGGCGGCTTGGGCTTGTGTCGCCCGCGTGGGTTCCGCTGCGAAATTCTACGTTTTCGCAGGTCACAGCGTTGCACCTCCGCGAAAAACACAGATCGCAAAATCTGTATTTTCTGTTTTTTCCGCTTTTCGGCGGTGGTCCGCAATGCCTAAACCTGACACGTGTGACGAAGCTCACATGACGGAAGATGCAACTTTAGCGCCGGAATCGGAGCCGCAGACAGTCAAGGCGTTGCCTGAATCTCTGCAACTTTTGCAACTCGTAGACACCGATGAATGCCCTTATCGCCCTGGCGGAAAGTGGCACAAAGCTGAAAGGAAGAAGTTCAGCGCATTTTTCATTACGCAGCAGGCGTTTTACGACGGCTACGGCGATTTGCTCACGGAAGAGCGCATACAAGAAGCGCTCGCTCCGAAGGGCATGACGTACTGGGCGTACATCAACCACGACCGCGACACCTACACGCCGAAGGACTTTAAGAGTAAGTACACGCCACCGAAGGGTGCAGCTGTCGGTGACAAAAAGCTTGCTCATTTTCACATTGCGCTTCTTTGCAAGTCGTACAAGACGATTGCGGCCGTAGCGAAGGCGTTTGGTGTTCCGCCGCAGTACGTAGAGGGCAAGCCGCCTAGCGCTTTTTTGCCGCTCTGTAGGTACTTGACGCACGAAGACCCTGCTCAGGCGGATAAAGAAACCTACGACCGCAGCGAAGTAGTCACTAATGTGCCAGATCTTTGGGAACAGGTCGATGAAGACGCTAAGCACCACGCGCAGAAGAAGAAAGTCAACGTCGATGAAGTATCGGCGCTGGTCGCTCAAGGAAAAATGACGCCTGCGGAAGTGCGCGAGAAGTACTTGCATCTCTACGTAAAGCGCGGAATTCTCGCGCATCTGACAAAGCTGCGCGGCGATTATTTGCAGTATGCGCCGCTACCGCCACGGATTGTAAACATCCTGGTCTACGGCGACGCCGGTACCGGCAAAGACCTGATTACCAATCGGGTACCGCGCGACCTGAAGTTTTCCGTATTCAAAATCGGCGGTGACAACGTTGGTTTTGACGGATACGACGGTCAAGACTGCATCGTATGGGACGATATGCGCGCCGCGACGATTATCCACGCATGCGGCAGCAGGGGCAACGTATTCCGAATGTTTGCACCGTACAAGCAACCTGATGAAGGTCATCCTTCCGTCAACATCAAGTACGGTCGCACGTATCCAATCCAGCAGCTCAATATTGTCACTGCGGCGACTACCCCAGATGATTTCCTGTCGGGTCTCGCCGGTACCTACACGGATCGTTTCGGCCGCTCTCAGATGGCAGAAGACGAATCTCAGGCGTACCGCCGATTCCAGATAATCATCAAGGTCGAAAAAGGCCAGTACACCATCTACCTGAACAAGGGATTTTTCAACGGCACACGTGAATTTTTCGATTACGACACTATTGGTCCGCTTTCGCAGAATCTAGAACAGCTCCGCCGCCGCGCGGACAACATCGCTGACCCAGATGAACGTGACGCGGTGATTAGCGAAATTGAATCGCGAACAGTCGCCCCGGTCGTAAACGTAATTAAGCAAATTCTCTACGGCGACCCCACCGCGCCGACGGAGGACGCCGATACGCTACTTGCCGATTTCGCTGATGCAGGTCAGCAGGTCACGGCGCGCACCTCGCGCATCAACCCGCCGCCTATGGACTTTGCCGCAGCAGATGCGAAGCCGAACGCGTATTTTTCGCGTACGGATTTCCTTTGCACCGCGATTTGCGCGAATCCCGCCGCGCGCTTGGCTGCTCGACGGCAGCGAAGACGGCCAGCAACACCGCATTCTGCAAGTGCAGAACTCTGACGGTACGTACACGAACTACCTTGCGGGACTCAGCTACAGCCGTAGCGGCTACGCAACACGCACTACAGGCGCGCTAGACAGCTCAGCAACGACGGTAAGCACCGCAGTAGCCAACGGCGTACTCATCGCCGGAGAACCGGCCAATTCGCGACAATTATGCGTCAGCAGCAACGGCAAAACCTACGTATGGAATTGGCCCGGCACCGACGACAAGGAACGCACGAATCTCGAAGTACGCGTATCCGCGAACACCCGCGACGTCATCCGCGTAGTCAGCGAAAACAACGGCAGTCTCCAGGCGGAACAACGGCACTCTATCCAGCGCTACGGCGCCGCGCTGGTGGGTAGCCCTACGTACGTCAGTCTTGAACAGAAGGTACTCAACGCCGACGAAGCTGTTGCGGTCATCAACCGGGGTACTTGGGCAACTACCGCAGTCACCGACGAAGAACTACAGCAGATCTTCACCGCGATTACCGCAGGGGGTGCCGCCTCATGACTGTTTCCATGCGCCAACGCGCACCCCCTGGCGCAACACGCGCGCCCGCGCGTGTTGCGCCATCACAAAGTCATTGAAACTGAAAGGAAAAACTGGTATTGTCAAACGAAGAAATCACCAAACTGCAGGATCTAGCAAACAACCTGCAAACTACGTTCGCTCAAACCAAGCACAAGTTAGAAGAGCTAACCCAATCCTTCGAGGCTCTGCAGGACTATGAGCGTGTATTTGGGCCCCCTACCCTCTCCTTGGAGGAAGTCCAAAGTCTCCCATTCTGTAACGAACCAATGGAGAAGGAGGTTGCGGCCTCCCTCGAGCGCTCAAAAAACCCTTATGTCGTTCTCTATATGCAGGTATACCGCGACCAGCAGGAGGCGAAGGAAGCCGTGACAAAGCAAAGAGTCATGGCGGAGAGCGCCTTTGAGTTCGTTAAAGAGTTAACCAGGCGGAATAGCTCAAGCTCTCGTAGAAAGAACGAGTGACATTCCGTTTCTTGCCCCGGTTGAACGCCTTGCAAAGGTGCTCAACCGGGGCATCTTATTTTAAAAAAAGCGGCGGGAAACGCGACCGAATAGGGAGGGTTTTCCGCCGCTTGTATTGCCCGCCGCAGGCGCCCCCGTGAGACCTCAGTTATCCGATCTTGCGAGGTGGCTGGACTGAGGTCTTTAGGGGTCTACAGGAGGTACGCGATATGTCGAAGACATCTACAGCGCAGAAGGGACGCGCAGCGTTCAATCTGCGCCATCTCCGCCGCGACAACTGCGGCGGAGACACGCGAGGAGACCGCAAGCGACTCCTCAAGGAGGCGATGCGAGAATTAGATCCGCAGGATCTCGCGCATCAGGCCGCGATGAATAGCAATATCGTCGTGGCCGATGCGCATTTGAACGTTCCGTTCGTCAACGACGGCAACGGCACGTTCCGACGCGCTGCGTCCGTCGAGGAGGTCTTGGCGTACCAAGACGCCCGGATGGACGGCGTGCGCGTACAGAAGAACAGTTTCGAGACGTCTCTGTTCGTCGTGCATCTGCCGAAGTCGATGTGTGTAGAGGTCCCCGACTTCTACACCAGCACTGTGGACGGCCGTGAGGTGAAGCGCGCACGGCTTGTCGCACGGGACTACGACGAAGCGAAGGAGTACCTCGAAGAGTCGATGCGCTGGCTCGCCGAGAACTTCATCCCCGGCGGCATCGATGCCGTAGCCGGTGGGGATATGAACTTCGACGAATCAACGCCACACATCCAGTTCCAGGCTGATACGTTCTCGCCGAAGCCGGATGATCCCGACAAGCTCCGCTGCCGGCCCGGCATCGCGTACAACACTGATGAGTCGGTGCGGTACATATCTGGCCCGAAGAAGGGCAAACAAATCTCCGGGAACCAGAAGTTCATCGACGCGCAGCGTGGACTTCGAGAGCACATGTACGCGTTGGGTTACCCGGTAGAGCTAGATGTGTCTGAACGTCACAATGAGTCGCTGAATCTTGACCGTTACGTCGAACAGCAGGACCGGGAGCGCGACCTTGCGAACCGTGAGGACGAGGTGGAACGGAAGCACAGCTCCGTACAGCGAGATGTCGATGCTGCAGCGAAAGACCGCAAGCAAGCTGCAGAAGAACTCGAACGGGCGCAGCAGGCCCGTGAAGAAGCCCAGCGTGTGCAGGAAAATGCTGAACAGCAGGCTCGCGAGGTTGCCGAGCGCGTACTCAAAGAAGCACGCGAGAAGGCCGAGCAGGACGCCGAAAAGATTCGTGGTGATGCACAGAAGGATGCTGAACAGGAGTTGGGTCTTGCCGAGGCACAGGCGGAAGAGTTGCTGGACCGTGCCAAGGAGGTTGAGAGCGCCGCCGAAGCCAAGCTCAAGCGTGTAGAGCAGGAAGCTGAACAGCTCCGCAGCGAAGCACGCGAAAAGGCCGAGCAAGAAGCCGAGCAGATCCGCAGTGACGCACGCAAAGAAGCTGAGCAGACGCTGGGTCTCGCTGAAGCTCAGGCAGATGAGCTGCTTGACCTTGCCGAAGAATTCGGCAGTGAAGAACATGATGAGGCCACACGTGACGCTGCAGTAACGCGCGAGGAAGCAGAGCAGGAAGCGAAGATCATCATCGAGGAAGCAACGCAGTCGTTGCAGGAGATTTCGCATGTTGATCAGGACTTTTTGCGGGTCGAGATTGACAGCAACCCAGAGATGAAGCAACGGTACCGCGAGATCGTCATCGACCGTACTCAGGAGGAAAGCGCTGCAGTACTGCGTCGCGCGCTGGAACGCATCGCTAAGCGCCGCCAGCAGGAGCAACAGCGCGACCACGACGGTGACAAGGAGTCCCCCGACGGTGGCAAGGAGTCTCCCGACGGTGACAAGGAGTCCCCCGACGGCGGCAAGCCGTAGATGGGGGTCTCCCCTGCCCTGTATGGCCCTGTAGCGGCCTAACAGGATGTCGCCAGGGTCAGTGTCCAGCGACAGCGCTAAAACCGCTCTAATTCAGCGAAAATCGAAGAATTAGAGCGGTGTTTTTTGAAGCGTCCTGGGTTCAGATTCAGGTAACTCAAGGATGAGTGTGAATCCGGGGTTTGTGTCTTTGAGAAGGCCCTTTAGAAGCCTTCAAGTACTTCGTAGAGGGCGGTGGCTAGGGTTAGTCGCCGTCGCTAGCTGTGCTTGGCTGTTAATGTCATGTCGACCAACTGCAGGAAGCGTATAACGTAGTCTTTGACAAAGCCTGCGGTGCCTTCATTGAGATGGCCGGAGTCTTCGAAGAGGGTGGGGGATTGGCCAAGGAATACCTCGGGCTGACCAGGAAGCGGCATATCGAAGTAGGACAGGGCGAGCCGGAGGTTCTTCTGTGAACTGTAGCCGCCCATGCGGCCTACAGAGTGACTGATGATACCTGCGGGAAGGTTCTTCCAAGCCACATCCGAGTTGGGCTTGGAACCGATGTCCACTGCATTCTTGAGACAGGCAGGGATAGTACGGTTATTTTCCGGGGTAACAAAGAGGACGCCGCTCGAGTTCTTGATGGTGTCGCGGAAAGTGGTGTACTCAGCTGGAATGGGCTTGTCCGTGACCGAGGGGTCATCGTAGTCGAAGTCATAGAGCGGCAAGTCACGGATTTCAACGATGTCTGCCTGGTAGTTTTCAGGGATCATTGTGAGCACTTCGTGTGCAATCTTGCGCGCAAATGAGCCGCGGCGCAGGCTGCCGACGATAACACTAATGCGTGGGGTGGTCATAGGAAGTCCTTTCTTCTTAGTTGGGCGTAGGTACGTGCGATCAAGGGAGAAAAGGCTTGCAGCCAAAGGCAGGCGGTGGCCCGGCGGCGTGGGCGGCAGTAAGAAAGTTATCCACTTTGTCTTCTTCATGGCGGAAGTACAGTTCGATGAGTCCTAACAGTCCCCCGAGGACGGCCTCCCGTGCGGCGGACGTATCCAAAAGCCGCATGGCTGCTGGTTGGTTTCCTTCGCGGATGGCTTCAAACAGCGCGATGGTCTCAAGCCAGCTTCCTTGGTCTGGTCGTGGAAACGGTTTAGAAATCCCAGTCATCATCACTCGTTTCTTCAGCGGTGCCAATGACATAGGAGGAACCGGAGCCGGAGAAGAAGTCATGGTTTTCATCTGCTCCAGGTGCTAGGGCAGCGAGGATTTCCGGGTTCACTTCCGTTTCTTCAGGTGGGAAGTAGTCCGGGTAGCCCAAATTCATGAGCGCCTTATTGGCGTTATAGCGAACGAATACAGCTACATCATCCATGAGCCCCAACGGCTCATATAGCTCGCCGGAATAATCCAGCTCTAGGGCATAAAGCTCTTCGAGCAAGGAAATAGTGAAATCATGCATCTCCTGTTGCCGTTGTGGAGCAGACGTTTCCAGTCCGCGCTGGTACTTGTAGCCTGAGTAGTAACCGTGCACTGCCTTGTCACGCAGAATGAGGCGAATCATGTCTGCCGTATTTGTCAGGGTGGCGTGGACGGAAAAATGCAGGGGAAGATAGAAACCCGCGTAGAGAAGCAGCGAGGAAAGCAGCGTCGATGACACTTTGCGCTTGAGTGGATCGGGTCCAAAATAATGAGTGAGCACTTTTTTGGCGCGTGCCTGGAGAAGGTCATTATTCACCGCCCAGCGGTATGCCTCATCAATTTCTTTCGTACTGCTCAAAGTAGAAAACACTGAAGAGTAAGAACGGGCATGGACTGATTGCATGAAGGCGATGTTGGTATACACGGCCTCCTCGTGCTCGGTGCGGGCATCTTGGATCTGACAGATTTCGCCCACAGTGGCCTGGACGGTGTCCAGGGTGGTGAGTCCCGTGAACACCCGCATGGTGAGGTTGCGTTCCTCCGGTGTCATCCTCTGCCACGCCGGGAGATCGTTTGAAAGTGGAACCTTTTCTGGCAACCAAAAGTTGGCGGTGAGGCGGTTCCACACTTCAAGATCCTTCTCATCGCTCACCCGATTCCAATTGATGGCGCGGATGCGGGCTGAAGGGTCATGCCGGTAACTTGGCGGCGTAACTGAGATGCTGGTTAGCTCAGCAGTGTTTGATGTTGAAGACATAGCTTCTTTCTTTCTTGATGGATGGTTGTGAATGAAGGAAGGACCGTGTTCCTACAGAGCACAGGAAACGCAGCCTTCGACCTCGGTTCCCTGGAGTGCAGGTTGGCGTAAACGGATGTAGTACAAGGTCTTGATTCCGGCTTTCCAGGCATAGATTTGTGCCTTGTTGATGTCCCGCGTAGTGGTGTCAGCGGTGAAGAACAAAGTCAGGGAAAGCCCTTGGTCCACGTGTTGGGTGGCCATAGCGTAGGTGTCGATGATTTTTTTGTACCCCACGGTGTAGGAGTCATCGAAATACTCCAAGTTGTCGTTGGTCATTTCCGGTGCGGGGTAGTACACGCGCCCCAAGCGGCCTTCCTTGCGTATTTCAATCTTGGAGGCAATCGGGTGTATGGACGCGGTGGAGTCATTGATGTAGGAAATTGATCCAGTGGGTGGAACTGCCTGCAAGTAGGCGTTGTAGATGCCGTCTTGCATCACTTGGTTCTTGAGCCGTAGCCAATCCTCGCGTTGAGGAATCTGCACGCCAGCCTCATGGAATAGCTGTTTTACGTGGTCAGTGGCCGGCGCCCAGTCTTGGTCGATGTACTTGTCGAAGTAGACGCCAGTGGCATAGGTGGATTCTTCAAAGCCAGTGAATCGTTGACCTTTCTCAACCGCTAGCGCATGGGATGCACGGAGCGCATGATAGGTCACGGTCAGGAAATAGATATTTGTAAAGTCCAGTGCTTCGGCGCAGCCATAAGGAATACGCTTGGAAGCCAGGAAACCGTGGAGATTCATTTGGCCCAACCCGATGGCATGCATGGATGCATTACCGTGAGCGATGGAAGGAACAGCTTCGATATTTGTTAGGTCTGAGACCTTCGTGAGAGCGCGCACCGCGGTTTCAACAGTTTCCCCAAAGTCCGGTGATTCAAAAGCTTTAGCGATATTGAGCGACCCTAGATTGCAGGAAATGTCCTGGCCAACGGTGGTGTAGTTACCTGAGGCGCCGTAGGTGGATGGCGTGTTGACCTGGAGGATCTCACTACACAGATTGGACATATTGATATGTCCTTTGAGGGGATTAGCGCGGTTGACCGTATCCTCAAAGAGTATGTAGGGGTATCCAGATTCAAACTGAAGCTCAGCCAGCGTGGTGAAAAACTCGCGGGCCTTGATAGTCGTATGAGAAATTCGCGGATTGGAAACCAGCTCGTCGTAATACTCGGTGATAGACATGTCAGACATGGCTACGCCGTACTCGCGAGCGATGTCATACGGGCTAAAAAGATGCATATCCTTGTTCTCTTTGGCCAGCTGGAAGGTTATATCTGGAATAACAACTCCCAGCGAAAGAGTCTTAATGCGGACTTTCTCATCGGCATTTTCCCGCTTGGTATCCAGGAAACGAAGAATATCTGGATGGTGCGCATGTAGGTAGACGGCTCCAGCGCCCTGTCGAGCGCCCAATTGGTTGGCATAGCTGAAGCTATCTTCCAGAATTTTCATGACTGGGACTACGCCGGAAGCTTGGTTCTCAATCTTTTTGATTGGGGCTCCGGATTCGCGCAGATTGCTCAGTAACAAGGCCACACCACCGCCGCGTTTTGAAAGCTGCAGTGCAGAGTTCACGCTGCGGCCAATGCTTTCCAAATTGTCTTCGATGCGAAGGAGGAAGCAGGAGACCATTTCGCCACGCTGGGCTTTTCCTGCGTTGAGAAAAGTAGGGGTGGCGGGCTGGAAGCGTCCGGTCATGATGTCATCCACCAGCTTCTCCGCAAGCTCTTCATCGCCCTGTGCAAGGTACAAAGCTGTGGTGGCGACGCGTTCTTCGTAGCCTTCCAGAAATCGCGAGCCATCAAAGGTTTTCAGTGCGTATGAAGTAAAGAACTTAAATGCGCCGAGGAAAGTGCGGAACTGATGCTTGGCTCGGTGGGCTCTGTCGTACATAGTGCACAGAAAATCGTCATCATAAAGCTCAAGGAATTCCCGCTCGTAGTATTCGTTATCAACCAACCACTCCAAGCGCTGCTTGGTGGATTCAAACTGATGCATGCGGGGAGTGACATGGTGCGCTAAAAAGTCTTGTGTTGCCTCAATGTCCTTGTCGAACTGGATTCTTCCCGAATCGTCGAATAGGTTCAGCTGCGCGTTGAGTGCATGGTAGCTCTTGCGCTTACCGACACCGCCGGCATCGTCTGCTGAAGCGGTGCGGGGCGTAGGGCCAATGGGCTGTGTGGGGGTGGCCTTAAGTGGCGGCATTGTGGTTTCCAATCTGTGTGTTGCGGATGTGGTCTTCATTTTGTGGGAAATCAATGGGGTGTAATTGTTAGTTGCTTTGCTGCTCCCAAAACTTGTGAAGGCCCTGCTTTACAGCGGCAACGTCCTTCTGCGTGCCGAGTAGCTCGAAGTGATACAGCTCTGGAACGTGGCACTTAGCGGAAATGATGCGGCCGGCGACGCAGTAAGCGCTTCCGAAGTTGGTATTGCCTGAGGTAATCACGCCCCGGATAAAGGAACGGTTGATTGGGTCATTGAGGAAGTCGATGACCTGTTTGGGGACTGCGCGTTTGAGCGAGCCACCGCCGTAGGTTGGAACGATGAGTACGTACGGGTGTGAAACCTGGATCATTCCGGTTTTCTTGGGCCGCAGTGGAATGCGCACTGCGGGTCTATCTAAGCGTTCGACGAATCTTTTTGTGTTTTCAGAAACGCTAGAAAAGTACACCAAATCTGGTGAGTCTGACATGACAATCCTGCTCATCCTGGCCTTAGCCATAAGTGGGATAGGTGATGATCGAAAAGATTAACTACGTACTACCGTAGTTGCAAACTACGCCGCACCGTAGTTTTTAAAAGGGCAGGTAGGGACAGGATTAATGAGAAAGGGAAAGACTACAGGCTGTGGTGTGCTACAAACACTGCGTCCGTAGCTGGGCGCCCAAGTACTACCCACTGAGTACTGTCGGCTACCTGTACTTCGAGCGATTCTGAAAAGGGCGTTCCTTCGCGCGTGGTAAGAACAGCCCCAATGACGATGCCTTGCTCTTTGAGGAAGGCCAGCAGTTGTGGGTCGGAATCAGAAATGCGTTCCACGGTCACCTGCGGTTGTGCGCCGCTGTCGGTGAGACGGTGCGCACTGGGGATAGTGACCTGTCCATCAACCGTAGGGATAGGGTCGCCGTGTGGATCCCTAGTGGGGTAATTGAGGAACTTATCCACGCGCTCTATGAGCATGTCAGACACCGCGTGTTCAAGATTTTCGGCTTCATCATGGACCTCGTCCCACGTATAATCCAATGCTTGAACCAAAAAAGACTCAAGCAATCGGTGGCGGCGCACCATGACCAATGCGTACTGCCTGCCAAGTTCGGTTAACTCCACAGAGCCATAGGGCGTGTGTGACACGAGCCCTTGCTTCGACATTTTGCGCACTGCATCGGAGACCGAGGAGAGCTTGAGTCCCAGCTGTTTCGCTATAAGTGTGGCGGTAACGGGCTCGGATGACCATTCCTTTAGCCCCCAGATAGCTTTCAAATAGTTCTGGGTACTGGTGGACAGCTCAGAAACAGACATGAGTAAATGTTAACCCAGCTTCCGTATGCGCCTTAGGCGCTGTGCCCCAACGCTCATAGCGAACAGAGGCCAAGTTTGAGAGGAATGCCGGTAAGGTGGGGCCAGTTAAAGCATTCTTCACTTGAAGGAGAACCACTAATGTCTGAGAAGATTTCAATGAACTTGAAGTGCGCCAGCGTAGTGCGTAATGGAATGGCTAGTACACAGTGCAGTAAAACAGCGCATGTAATGGCTCATGTAATGGCTCATGTAATGCACTGTGTAGAGACAGAGCGTCTGGAGCAGGAGTATCAGCGCTCCCGTACTGGACGGCGACGGCGTTATGCGTGGTCTGTGCTGAAAAAATAACCCCGCAGGTTTCCCTGCGGGGTGTTGTTGCAACTAGAACGGCACTTCTTCAGAGTCATTAGCAGCAGCGTTATCTGCGCTGTTCTCGCGGCGTGCTGCTCGTGCCTCAGACTCCTTCTTGGAGTCGATCAGCTGCACAGTGTCGATGCGCGCTACCAGCGGATAGTGCTTGTTGCCGTCCTTATCGGTGTAGTTGTCAGTCTTCAGCGAGTAGCTCACTGCAACGCGATCACCAGCGCCGATGCATCCGAAGACGCCGAGGTTCTTGGCGTCAGCCACGTAGCCAGTGAGTTCGACAATCTCTGATTCCACCTTGCCTGTGGACTTGTTCTTGAACGTATTACGTGCGTAGACGTTGAGCTTCACCGTCGCACCGCCGTTTGCGTGCTCAAAGATCTTCGGCTCGCGTGCTGCGTTGCCAACGATGGTGCCATTGTTAAACGGGTTGGACATTGTGATTTCTCCTTATATGAGTGAGTGTGTGATTGTCTTTCAATTGTGTGTTTGAGCAGCGGCTTTGCTGCTGCTGTAAGTGCTGTTACAGCACTGCCCAGGGCAGATGTGCCCCTGCTGCTTCCAGGTCGCGTAGCTCTTGTGCGGCACCCGGATCGGCGTCTTCGCCATCCATGCCGTCAGACATGAGGTAGAGCAGCTCTAGGTCTTCGTGGGTGTAGTGGTACATGGCGTGCCTCCGTGTCGTGGATTGATTCTCAATCCGTTCTTTGAGACAGCTCTGCTGTCTAGAGACCTCTCCCCTGCTCGGTGGAGATTTCCTTCTTCCCTGGTCACGGCACTGATAGAAAAAGAAAACCCCGCTACAGCGACTGCTGCAACGGGGTAGAGCTTTAAGCGTCGAACAAGAGGTAGTGTGCCTTCGACGCACCTTGACGCACGCTCGTGATGAGCTTGCTGCCCAGGCCGCGGCTGATGGATCTGTCCACCAGGTTCGGAAAGTTCTCGGTATCGCTCAGCTCAGTGGCCTTGTGCGCGGCCACGCCTGCCAGGCCAGTCTGCCCTGTGGCTTGTGCGAGAACCGCGACAGTAGCGGTCACTTGCGAGAGCATCTTGAGCCAGTCTCGCGGCACTGTCTGCATAAGACGTTCTGCGAACGCCAGACCTTGCTGCGGCTCGTCTAGCAGCGCTCCGAGCAGCGGATCACGCAACATAGGTGTGGTAAAACACCTCAGCGCAGCACGGATGGCCTGTGTGTCGGTGGGATTAGAGACACCCTTTGCAGCCTTCTCGTACTCCTGCTGCAGGTCATCACGGAGGAAGTGAATCTCGTTCTCGTACCCCTCAACGTCGGCGATGATGTCTTGATATTCCTCCTCGTCGATGCCGTGAGCTGTGCTGTTCAAGCGCTCTTCCAGCTCCTCACGCGACAGCGCTGGCAGCTGGCCAGTGTCCAAGATCATCTGCTGCAGTGTGAGAGAGCCTGCAACCTCGCTGACCACGCCGCTGCGCGGTGCTGAGAGACTGAGTTGCTGATACACAGTCCACCAGCCGGTTCCAGAAGTGATCTCGGGAACCTGGATGATTGCAAGCACCGTAGGCAACGGCGAGTCCTCGCTGAGCAGGAACTCCGCCAGGTCATCGGCGGCTAAGGGGTCGCTGCTTACCACGTAGGCGATGATGGCGTCAGCGTTGTCGCGGTCTGACAGAGCAGCGAACTGCTGTTGGTTGTCAACCAGCGTTTCAACAGCGTCGTCCAGGTCGAGCCGAGCGAGCGGTCCCAGGTGTAGACCAGGGGTGTCGTCGTTTCGTTCAAAGAACGCGATGACCAGCGAGTCCTGCGGGTAAAACCCCAAGATACCGGGGATATTGGCGAGGATATCGCCGTGGGAGGTAAGCGTTTGCGAATAGGTGGACATGAGCACTCCTTATGCCAAATACGGGATGTGTGTGGTCAATCCCGTATTTGGCCCCGGCTGTGCCGGGCGGCGCTAGCACCGCCCTGCAGCACCCCCACGCGCTCAGGGCGTCGCTAGTGCTGCCTAGTGCTCGGCTTGCAGGACAGTGGCACTAGCGACGCGGTCACTGTGGGGTCTGGGCTGTTATGCGTCAGCCTCAAGGCGCTCGATGGCACGGTAGATAGTGGGTCTGGACACGTTGAAGGTCCTAGCGACAGCACTCACGGACTTGCCGCCGTCGAGTAACTCTTTGGCCACCTGGGCCTGTTCGTTGCTGAGCTTCGGTTTGGGTCCGGCTACCCTGCCCTGTGCTCGGGCGTGGGCTACTCCCTCACGTGTCCGCTGTATCAACAGGTCACGCTCCCACTCAGCCAGTGACGCCATGACGTTGATGACCACCTTGTCGGCAGACCGTGAGGTGTCTAGCGCTGGTTCGAGCACCTTGACGTTAATATCGCGATCCGCCAGGTCAGCGATGGTGTTGACCGTCTCTGCGAGACTGCGGCCAAGACGGTCGAGCCTGGTCACGACGAGGGTGTCGTCGGGTCGCATGTATGCCAGCGCGTCATCGAGGCCGGGGCGTTGCCACTTAGTGCCCGAGATGGTGTCGGTGTAAATGTGCGCAGCATCGCAGCCAGCGTCGATGAGCGCTTCACGTTGGGTGTCGAGAGACTGCCCTTGCTTGGAGGTCGAAACACGCGCGTAGCCGATGAGCATGGTTAATCACCGACTTTAAGCGTTGCCTTTGGCACGGTTGTGCGACTTGCAGAGCAACTCGCAGTTGCTCTCCTCGGTCGATCCACCCTTGGACCACGCAGTGACGTGATCAGCGTCCATTTCTTTAAGCGCCCAGATCTTTGCTTTCTTCTCATCGTGACCGATAGCGCAATACGAGCAGTTGGAGACACCCTTCTGTTTTGCAGCATCAGTCTGGCGCTTGTAGACGCGCTTCTTCACCGCTTCAGTGAAGACACGTACGTTAAGTAGTTTGGTGTCTGTCTTGCCGCCAAGCAGGTACTCGTAGATACCCTTCTTGGACTGAATTTGCGGGTCAGACAGCAGCTCCTTTGCAGCAGCCGTCATCTCAGTCGCGTTGTAGCCTTTGGCGCCGTACTGCTCATACAGCGTGTTCCACGCGATGCCGCGCATCGTCGTGTCTGTCATCTTGAACACACTTGCTGCCCAGTCGATAACTGCAGTGAAGTAAGTCTGTAGTTCGTTGCAGTTATCGTCTTCACGGTGCTTTGCCATGTAGCTGTCGATGGTGGTGCCTTCACGCTGGGCGATCCAGTCAAGTGCTACTTCAAGCACCTCCTGGCGGGCTGGGTCGCCCTTAACGAAGTTCGACCATTTGGACATGATGGCAGAGCCGGAGTTGGAAAAGACCTTCTTAGCAGCATCGACGAACTGACCTGAGTACACGGCGTTACGTAGCTCTTGGGCTGTAAGTGGCACACCAACGATGTTGATGGTTTTGAACCACTCCTTGATCTCGGCCTCAGTGCCATAGCAGTCGTAAATGAGCAGCTCAGTCTCAAGGATCTGCTCTTGCTGGTGTTTGCCCAGCGACGAGAAATACTGCTCATTGCCGTCAGTGTCTTTGACGACGAACAGGTCTTTGTAGAAGCGCCCGATAGAGGTAATGCGCTGCTGACCGTCGAGGATCTCGAACTTGTCTTCGTCCTGCTTGGGCTGGTTGAAGTAAATTAGCCCCAGTGGATAGCCCTTGAGCAGCGAGTCGATGACGGCAACGTCTTTCTTACCGTCGTTGTAGATGTAGTTGCGCTGGTACTCAGGCTGGATGGTGAGGTTGCCAGCCAAACCGTACAGACCTTTGCCTTCGAGTTCGTTGTAGTGGAATCCGTCAACGATGTCACGGATCTTGCGGGGGTTGAGTTTTGCTTCCATGGCTTAAGACTCCTTGACATTGGGGTTGCGGTGGCGGATAAGAACTCTGCAATATGGTTTAGTAAAGAATTGTCCGTCGACCTCGTAGTACGTCACGTCTTGAGGCTCTGTGTCATGCGGTATGGCGGCACCGTCATTAAGCTTGCCCACCCGAGATCTAACGCCGTTCTTGCTGACCTGAATCTGGGTTGGATAGTTCTTGAGCTTCAACCCCGAATGATCGTCCCATGCCTGCGTGATCCCGAGGATCTCAAACTGGTCTGGGTTGTACTTGTCGAGGAACGAGATGGGGACACCCATCATGCCGTCGTAATCGTTGGGGATTCCCTTGGTCTCTGGTACTTCTATTGCGTCGTAATTGTCGTACTTTGGATACCCCACGTTTCGGACCGTCTTTGAACCGTAGATCATGTTGTCCTCCATCGACATGAGCACGAGCTGTTCATGTCGGCGTCCATGCTCAATGTTGGTAAACCATCTAACACCCTTTACGCGGACGAATTTATTCCCCTGTTCATCCACACGCTGACCTGCAGCGGTAAGTGGGTAACTTTCGGGTACACGAAATTCGCGATCACCGCTAGAGATTGAGGGGCCGTACCAAACCTTGTTGTCTTTGAAAAGCGGGAATACCTCTTTATAGGTAACCGCGTTCATGTTCCCGATAACGGAGAACTGGACGTTGCCATCAATCAGCCACGCAAGGAACTCGCGGAACAGGGAGAACGGTGGGTTGGTGATAACGATGTCGGCTTCATCGCGGAGTTTCGTGACCTCTTCAGAACGGAAATCGCCATCGCCTTCAAGGTAATCCCACTGGAGGTCTTCTTTGTTAAGGCGCCCGTCATCGTTAAGGTCCTTGCCCTGTTCCCATGACGTAAATGCGTCCTCGGAGCCAGGTGTCGTCTTCATTGAACTTCTCGTCCTGGTCCTCGCCAAGCGCGAAGTCCAGTAGCATCTGCCCTTTCTCAGTCACGGCTGGGTTTGACGCCGGTGCATAAGAGGTAGAGATCAGCTTCTTCAAGCCGAACTTCTCAAAGTTCAGTGCAAAGTACTTGGTGAAGTTGCTTGCTCCTGGATCATCACACGGCAGCAGCACTGTCTTACCCCTGAACACGTCGGGGTCGTATTCGAGATAGGCTTGCATCTCGTTTCAATGTCGTTCCACTGCGTGTAAAACTCGTCCTTCTTGGCAGTCTTGGCTGTGCCTAAGTTAGTATTGCCGCCCATTGCCTACATCACCTTGTAGATTGATTCAGTCTTCATCCTAAAAATGCGCGAGACCCGTGCCCTATAAGACGGCATCCCGGTAACTCGCGCTCAAAGACAATCTTAGCGGAGCGGTGATGATTTTCTAAGACCGTTCGAGACAGAACATCCGAAAAACATGCGCCATTTTGTTGGCGTGTCACAGTCTTACGCGCTGCAGGATTTTGAGCCCAGTGCACCATCTAGTGCACCAAATGGCGATTTCAGCACAAAATGAAGAAGACCCCTACCAGGATATTCCCTGGTAGGGGTCGGAAGTTGGTAGCGGGGGCAGGATTCGAACCTACGACCTCTGGGTTATGAGCCCAGCGAGCTACCGAGCTGCTCCACCCCGCGTCGGGTGATGTTGAATTTTCACCTGCTGCCTTAACGGGCAACGAGTGATAACTATACGCACGACCCTTAAAAACACCAAATCCCCTGCGCACCTCACGGATTCGCAGGGGATTCAGGCTGTCACACGGGAAGGGTTACATGCTCTGATATTCCTTCACGGCGCGGTCGAGCTCGTCGAGCGCCTTGCCGTACTCCTCGAAGGAGCCGTTGCGTGCGCCTTCCAGGTTGCGCAGCGCGTCGTTGATGTTGTTCAGGGCCTCGTCCTTGTTACCGGCAGCTGCTGGTGCTGAGGTTTCGGCCTTCTCACCATCGGCTGGTGCTTCCTTGGCAGGCTTCGTGTTGCCCTTATCGTCGACGATGTCGATGTCCTGGGCGGCCTCAGAGTGAATGCCAACCTGCTTCAGCGCCTGGGAGATCGTCGGCGCGTAGCCGACCTGGCCGCGGTAGAACACGAGCACGCGCAGCAGCTTCGGGAAGGCAGACGCCTGGTCCTTGCGCTGCGAGTAAATCGGCTCCACGTAGAGGATCTCTCCCCCACCGACCGGCAGGGTGAGCAGGTTACCGTTCTTCAGGTCGTTGGTGCCCTTCCACAGGGTGCGGTCACGCGCCACCTGGTCGGAGGACATCAGTGCGTCCTGCGCCTGCTTCGGGCCCTGGGTCTGCGTGTTGGTTGGCAGCACGCGGACGGTGATCTGGCCGTAGTTCTCCGGGTCGGAGGACACGGACATGTGCGCGGACAGGAACTCACGGTTCAGGCCACGGAACGGCGTAATCAGCTGGAAGGAAGGCTGGTTGGTCTCCGGGTCGCCGGCAACAACGTAGTACGGAGGCTGGTTGAGTTCCTTGCGGCCTTCCGGCGCGGTCGGGTCGTTCGGCACGGACCAGAAGGCGTCGTTGTTGAAGAACACGCCTGGGTCGTTCACGTGGTAGCGAGCGAGTAGTTCGCGCTGGACCTTGAACAGGTCCTCTGGGTAGCGCAGGTGGTCACGCAGTGAATCGGAGATGTCGCTTGCCGGGCGCACGGTGTCTGGGAACGCGCCCATCCACGCCTTGAGCACCGGGTCGTTTTCGTCGAACGCGTAGAGGTCCACCGTGCCGTCGTAGGCATCAACGGTTGCCTTGACGGAGTTGCGGATGTAGCCGACGTTGTTGTTCAGTAGGCGCTGCGTGGTCCCGTCCGGGTTCAGCGCATCCTGCGTCGTATCCGTCAAGGATTCGCGCGTTGCGTACGGCAGTTGGGACAGCGTGGTGTAGCCGTCCACGATCCACTTGATCTTGCCGTCGATCACGGCCGGGTAGGTCTTGGAGTCCGTGGTCAGCCACGGCGCGACCTTCTCAACGCGCTCGCGTGGGTCGCGGTCGTAGAGAATCTTGGACTCGGAGCCAACGCGGTCGGACAGCAGGAACTTCAGCTCCTGGTACTTCGCGGAGTACGCGATGCGGTTGACCCAGTTGCCGATGTTGACGCCACCTTCGCCCTGGTAGGTGTAGGTGGAGCTGTCCGTGTCGTACTCGACGGGGCCCTGACCGTTATCGCCGACGATGGCGTAGTCCAGCCCGTCGTTCGCAGAGGCGATCACCGGGCCGTAGTAGACGCGGGGTTCGTCGACCTGGATGCCCAGCTCGTCCGCCTGGTCCTTCTCAGCAGCAATCGCGTTGGACTGCAAGTCCGAGACGGTGAAGATTGGCAGGCCACCACGGGTGGAGCCGGCGTCCTGCGCGGCCTCGTCAACACGGTTGGCCTGCGCTGCAATGAAGCCGTTGCCGTGGGTGTACACGGTGTGGCGGTTGATCCAGTCACGCTGGTTTTCGCGCAGCGCGTTCGGGTCCATCTCGCGGGCCGCGACGACGAAGTCGCGCATCTTGCCGTCAACTTCGTAGCGGTCCATCGCCAGCTGGTCGGGGAAGCCGTAGAAGTTACGCAGCTGCTGGTTCTGGGTAAAGGTCGGGGAAATGATCTCCGGGTCCAGTAGGCGAATGTTGCTGATCGTCGCGGCGTCGTCCGCGACCTTGTCGTTGGAGACCTTTTCCGCGCCCCAGTTGTCCTGGTACTCCACTTGCTCGTCCGTCAGGCCGAACGCGAAGCGGGTGGCCTCAATGTTGCGGGCGATGTACTCGGATTCCTTCGACTGGCGGTTCGGCTTGACCGAGAACTGCTCCAGCAGCGCCGGCCAAACGCCCCCGACCACAAGCGAGGACACGAGCATCAGCACCGCGGCCATCACAGGAACTCGGAAGTCCTTATATACAACGGACGCGAAGAACGCCGCCGCGACAAGCACCGCGATGACCGTCAGGATCATCTTGGCCGGCAGCGAGGCGTTGACCGTGGTGTAGGACGCACCGGTGAAAATGTCGTTCTGCGAGTACAGGAGGGTGTAGCGCTCCAGCCAGTAGCTGACTGCCTTGAGCACCATCCACAGGCCGGCAGTCACAGCAAGCTGCACGCGAGCGGCCGTCGAAATGTGGCCCGGCACCCCGCTGACCTTATTGCCGATGCGGATGCCGCCCAGCAGGTAGTGGCCCACCGCGCCGACGATGAAGGCGACGAGCAGCAGGAGCGAGAGGCCGTCGATAACCGCGGTGATACCCGGCAGCGCGAAGGCGTAGAACCCGAGGTCCTTGCCAAACTGCGGATCATTTACGCCGAAGGATTCTCCGTTGAACCACAGCATGAACGTGCGCCACAGGCGCTGCCCTGCCAGGCCGGAGAAGATCGCGACCACCACCGGGACCCACACCAGGAGCGTGCGAACGCCCTGCTGCAGGTTCACTTTGGTCCGCGTGTCGCCGACGACGGCTTCGAAGCTCAAGGCTTCCTTCGTGCGGCCCCGCCACGCACACCACGCGGCAAGGTAGGTGATTAGTGCGCCGACGGCGGCGAAAATTACAAACAACACCACGCGCGCCACGATGACGCGGTTGAAGACCCCACGGAAGTCAAGCTCCCCGAACCAAAGAAAATCGGTGTAGAGACCGATCAGGATCGGGATGAAAAACAGCAACACACCGAGGACGCCAATCGTGACGGCGAGCCCGGTGTTCTGCTTTTTCGCGTGGGGCTGTGGTTGGCTAAGGCGGGTGGCCAAATCCTGCTCCTTCGAAATAGTCTTAGTACGCGTATTAAGGTTCTATCTTAAAAAGTGTAACGCCTGAACTGACAGAAGGGTTCCCGTGCTCAACCAACAAGCATTAAATAAGGCCATGTCCGAAGCCGTCGAGTTCGTGCACGCGGAAGGCTGGGACCAGGGGCCAACGCTGTTCGCGCTCGTACCCTCCTCCCTGCTTGTGGACGAGCTCGAGCAGCTCGAGGTTGACGACGCCTCTTCGCCCCTCACCCTCGTCGTGCAGGACAACCTGCCGGACAATATCCGCCCCGGCTCCGAGGAGCTGGCGGAGTACGTGGCGCGTATCGCCTGGCCACACGCGGTGGAGGGAGCCGTGCTGGCGCAGGAGATCATGTTCCGGGACACCAGCAGTGACGACCCCTCGCCGCGCCCGGCGCGCCTCTTCTCCGGTGTGCTGCGCGAGGAAGGCATCGAGCAGACGCTGCTGCAGATGCGCCTGACCGAGGAGGAGCTTGAGGAGCGCGGCATGTTCGCCCAGGACGATATTGAGCTTCGCGGCGGGCCAAACGTGGCGCCGAATGTGATTGCTGCGTTACGCTACGGTTTGGAACAAGACCCAGATGAGCTGTCCTAAGAGGATGAAGGAGCACACCGTGGCTGCATTTTCGAACGTTTGGCGCCGGCGCGTCGGCACTCCAGCGGTGCTGGCGATGGCGCTGGTGGTAGCTACCGCGTGCGGTGGCAAGGACGACCCGACGGAGGAACCGACCACGACGGAGGCACCGACCACGTCCTCTGCTGAGACCTCTGCGTCGCCTTCGCCGTCGGAGTCTGAAACCACAAAGGCCACGGAGACTACGAAGGAGGCGGAGGGGACGTCGACAAGCACCACGAGCACCGCAAAGAAGGACGACAACGGCGTTGCCGAGGTCGCGAAGCAGTTTTCGACGCTCGCTCCGCCCGAGTTCTTCGAAAAGCTGGATAGCTGCACCCCGACCGGGCTCCCGGACGCGTTCGATTGCAGCAGCTCCGAGATGGGTCAATTCCAGTTCATGGAGTCTGAGTCCGTCGCCACCACAAGTACGCAGGTGCTCACCGAGCTGCGCTCGAGCGAAGTCGTGGAAGACACCGGCCGCTTCGTGGTCGGCTGGTCTACCGTTGGGTCCTCTGCCGTGGTGACCGTCATTGATAATGACAAGGGCCAGATTATGAAGCAGCTGCTCACCATGGACCGCGAAGGTCCGCGCGAGCACATCTACAAGCTTGGGCTGGCGAAGCGCCCAGAGGGTGCCCCGTCCCCCGCGGAGGCAACCACCTCCACGGAGTCTGACTCCTAGCTGCAGCTGCGCACCGGCTGGCCGTGGGCAAACGCGTCCATGGCCTTCACGGCGTCGTCAAGCGTTTTGACTGCCGCGACCTGCATCTCCCCGCTGTCCGTGCGCATGACTTCCGCGCAGTTGCCCTCGGGCGCGAGGAAGAGCTCCGCACCGGCGTCGCGCGCACCGGCGATCTTGTGGGAGATGCCGCCGATTGGGCCGACCTCCCCTGACTCGTCAATCGTGCCGGTGCCGGCCACGAACTTCCCGCCGTTGAGCAGACCCGGCGACAGCTTATCGATCACCGCCAGCGAGAACACCATCCCGGCACTCGGTCCACCCACATCGTTGAGGTTGTAGGTCACCTGCACGCCGTCGGCCGGAGCGGACGTCATCAAGATCCCCAACATGGGCACCTTCGCATCCTCCGGATTCGCGCCGAGCGTGATCTCCTCCGTGTGAGGTGCGCCGTCACGCAGCACCTCCACGGCGAGTCGGTCCCCGGGGGCGTGCTCGCGCACGATGCGCTGCACCTCGCGCGGCTGCGACACATCCTTGCCCCCGACGCGCGTGATGGTGTCCTCTACCTGCAGCACCCCATTCGCGGCGCTGTCCTCCATCACCTCGTGGACCACCACCGTGGTCGGGCGCCCGAGGTAGTTCATCGCGGCGATCGTCGCCGCCGACTCCGAGGCGACGAAGGCCTCCTGGTTGCGCTGCTTCATCTCCTCCCGGTTCGTATTCGGAGGCATGATCTGCTCCAGCGGCACAATCGTGTCATCCGTGGCGATCCAGCGGGTCAGCGCCTGCACCAGCGTCATGTTAGTGCGCACGGACACCGTAGTCATGTTGAGGTTGCCCTCCGTTGCATCGGAGTCCGCTCCTTCGATCTCGACGACGGGCACGCCCTCAACGTCGCCGAGCGTGTTAAACGTCGGCCCCGGGCCCTGCGCCGCGTACGGCACGGCCAGGGAGATATCGGTGCCAGGAATATGGTCGAGGCTCAGGGCCGCGGCCAGCGCCACAAGGGGGATGGCGCCCCACACAATCGTGGCGAGGCGGCGGCTGCGCGGCTGTGCCTGTGCTCGTTCTTGCTCGGCGTTCATCACGCCCACAAATCTTAGATGTTCGCCCACAGCGTTGCGATTTACCCGCTTGCAGCCGACACAACCTGCACACACGACTGTAGGGTGGTGCCTATGAGCAATGGATTCGGATTTACCTTCCCCAACAACGACAACGACGGTGACAACGGTGACGGCGAGCGTCGCAACCAGCAGAACAACCCGTTCGCCGCGTTCGGGTTCGGGGGCAACGTTGGCGGTGGTCAAGGTGGCTTGGGCGATATTTTGAACCAGTTCGGGCAGATGCTCTCGGGCATGGGTTCGACGATGAACGCCCGCACAGAGGGCGAATCCGTGAACTTCGAAATGGCGCTGCGCATGGCACGCCAGCACGTCGGCGATAAGGTTGCGGTCTCCGCGGGGGATCGCACCGCGGTTGAAGAGTCAGTGCGGCTCGCCGACCTCTGGCTTGACGACGCCACTACGCTGCCATCCGCAAACGCCCAGCCGCGCACGTGGAACGCGGACGACTGGCTGGTTGAGACCATGCCGATGTGGAAGCGCCTGGTCAACCCTGTTGCGGAGCAGATGAACCGCGCGCAGCGCGACACCATGCCCCCTGAGGCCCGCGAGATGATGGGCCCGATGGTCGGCATGATGGAGCAAATGAACGCCATGAACTTCGGCGTCAAGCTCGGCCACGCGCTCGGCGACCTTGCCGAGCAAGCCCTGACCGGCTCCGACTTCGGCCTGCCCGTCGCACCAGCAGGGGTCACAGCCATCTTGCCGAAGAACGTCACCGCTGCCGCCAAATGCCTCGAGATCCCCGGCCAGGAGGTCCTGGTCTACATTGTGGCCCGCGAGGCAGCGCGCCAGCGCCTGTTCAAGCACGTGCCGTGGCTCGTCGAACGCCTCGTCTCCTCCGTTGAGGAGTACGCGGCCGGCCTGGAGATCGATACCTCGCAGCTCGAGGAGATGGCGCGCGGCCTGAACCTGGAAAGCGGCGACCCACAAGCCATTCAGGAGGCGCTCCAGCAGTTGGAGGGCGCAGACCTCTCCCCGCGCGTGACCTCCCGCAACGCGTCCGCCACCGCCCGTTTGGAGACGCTGCTCGCGCTCGTCGAAGGCTGGGTCGACGTTGTCACCGACGCTTCCTTGGCGGACCGTATCCCGTCGACGCCGCAGCTCGCCGAGGCGTGGGCCCGCCGCCGCGCAACGGGTGGCTCCGCCGAGCGCGCGTTCGCGAACGTCGTCGGCATCGAGCTGGGCGCCCCGAAGGTCCGCGAGGCCGCCGAGCTGTGGCGCCGCGTCGAAAACGCCGTAGGCCAGGCCCGCCGCGACCAGATCTGGGACCACCCGGACTTCCTTCCAGCGCCCGAGCACCTGTCCAACCCGGCGGCGTTCATCGACACCCTGCTCGACGATTCCTCCGACGACAACTTCGACGAAGAGCTCGCCCGCCTGGAAGAGGAACTGCGCAAGAACGACGAGGATTAGCCTTCCCCGCCGAACCGTTGGTAGGCCTCAAGGTAGCCCTTCGCGCGTTCCGCGAGGGGTGCTTTGTCTGCCCACGCCCAGAACTTCGGGCCATGCCCCGGGATGAACGTGTGCGTCAGCTCGTGCACAATCACCGCGTCGAGGACGTAGCCCGGCACGTGCTGCAGCCTGTCACTAATCCGAATCGTGCCCCCTGACGGGGTGCAGCTTCCCCACCGCTTCGTCTGGTTCGACACCCACCGTATCGAGCCCACCTTCGCCCGCCCCTCAAGCACCTGCTCGTTGAGCGCCTCCGCGCGGGCCTGGAGGTCGGCGTCGCTGACGTGCTGGTGGCGGGTCTTCCTCCGGATCTTCCGCATCATCTCGGCCACCGCCTCGCGCTCCTCGCGCTCGCTGAACCTGGCTGGGATGCGAACTTCCACGACGCCGTCGATAAGCCGGGCCTGCACAGTGCGCGTGCGCCGCGGCGAGCGAATCACCCGATACTCAAACTCCGACTCTTGCATGCCGAAGATTGTATGCTGTACAACCGACACAGCCACAGGGGCACAAGGGGGAAGCATGTGTAACCAGTCGGAATCTGTCATTCAGCTGGCGATGGGGGTACAGGTACTCAGCAGGGGCCCGCACGCGCTGCAATTCGGGCTCGACGCCACACGCAGCGGCATCATCGAAGTCGGCGACGCCCGCGCGGTCGCCGCGGTCCTCGACTCACTGTCGGCCCCGCAGCCACTGCCCAAGGTGGTTCGCCGGTTGGCGGTCTCCATGGACGCGGATGCCGCGCGCAGCCTCATCCAGGACCTCATCGCCTACCGCATCCTCGTCGAGGTTTCGCGCCACGAGGTACTCCTGGTTGGCACCTCAACGCTGGCGAACACGCTGGCAGAAACACTGCGCACCAGCGGCATCCACGTGCGCTCCCCCGATCCAACCCAGCCACTCTCCCGCTTCCTTTTCGACGCGCCCTCGCCTCTCCCGCTCATCATCGTCGACCAGGCGCACCGCACCCGGGCACTCGCCGCGTACACCCGGCACCGCACAGGCCCTGTGATTCCGGTGCTGCAGATCGACGCCCGCGTCCTCGTCGGCCCCTACGCCGTCGGTGTCGAGGGTCCGTGCCTGATCTGCCGCGAGCACTACCTCCTCGAGCGCGACCCACAGTGGGCAACGATCGCCGCCGCGGCACCCGCGGGCGTGCGCAACCCGGACCCGGTCGTGGTCCAGGCAGGCGTGGTCGCCGCAGCAACCATGGCCCGGCGGATCTGCCAGCTGCCGGACCCGCCGGGCGTATCCGCCCCGGACCCCCGCACCGGCGACACCCTGCTTGCGGACCCGTTCAACCGCACCCCGCTGAAAACGCTTCGCCTGCAGCCGCACCCCGACTGCCCGCTGTGCTTCTAGGTGTTTATCGCGGCTAGCGGAACTCCTCCAGGGTCTCTAGGACCTCGGCGCCGTAGCGCTCCACCTTCACCGGACCCACCCCCGACACGGCGAGCAGGCCCTGTTCGTCTTCCGGCATGGTCTCCGCGATGGCGAGCAGGGTGGCGTCGGAAAACACCATGTAGGCGGGCTGCTTCGCCGCCCGCGACGTCTTCAACCGCCAGCGCTTGAGCGCCTGGTAGACGTCCTCGTCAATGTCGGCGTCGCAATCCTGGTGCCGGCCGAGCGCCTTGTCCGCCGGGGCGAACAGCACGTTGCCGCACACCCGGCAGCGGCGCGTCTGCTTCAACCGCTGCGGGGTGTCCTCCGCCTCAAGCTCGGGCACCAGCCCGTCCAGGAAGCGCGAGCGCGACCGCGACTTCCTGCCGCCCTCCTGCCTGGCCAGCGCCCACGACAACTGCAGGTGCTCCCGGGCGCGAGTCACGCCGACGTAGAAAAGCCTGCGCTCCTCCTCGATGTTCTCATCGCCCGCCTTGATCGCGTGCGAGATCGGCAGCGTGTTTTCCACCAGCCCCACGAGGAAGACCGCATCCCACTCCAGGCCCTTTGCCGCGTGCAAGCTGGCGAGCGTGACCCCGTCAATCGCTGGGGGCTGCTTCGCCTCCGCGCGCTGGCGCAGCGAGCGCAGCACGTCCTCCAGGCTCGAGGCCTCCTTCGTGTGCACGATCTCCTCGATGAGGTCCACGAGTGCGCGCAGCCCCTGCCAGCGCTCCCGGGCCTGGGCGCCCTCCGGCTCCGTCGGCGTCAACCCGAGCGGGGCGAACGCCGCCTTGGCCACCACCACCGGGTCATCCGGCAAGTCGTGGCGCCGGGTTGCCGCCACGAGCGTCTGTAGCGCCTCGCGGATCTCACCGCGCTGGAAGAATCCCTCCCCGCCGCGCACCTGGTAGACGATGCCCGCGTCCGCGAGCGCCGCTTCAAACGCCGCCGACTGCGCGTTAATCCGGTACAGCACCGCGATCTCCTTGGCCGGCACCCCGGAATCGATCAGGCGCTGCACCGCCGCGGCAACCTCGCGGGCCTCCGTCGGTTCATCGTCGTAGGCGTGGAACGTCGGCTGCGGACCGGACTCCCGCATACCGATCAGCTCAAGCCTGGTGCCCGCGGCCCTGCCCGTCGCGCGCGAGATCACCGCGTTGGCCAGCTCCGTAATTTCGGGCGTCGAGCGGTAGTCCCGCTGCAGCTTCACCACCGTGCCGTGCTCGTAGGTACGCGAAAAGTTCAGCAGGTAATCCGGGGTCGCGCCGGTAAAGGAGTAAATCGTCTGGTTCGCGTCCCCCACCACCGTCAGGTCATCGCGCTGGCCCAGCCAGCCCTCCAGCACCCGCTGCTGCAGCGGGGTCACGTCCTGGTACTCGTCCACCACGAAGGACTGGTACTGGGAGCGGAACTCCTCCGCCACCGCCGGCGCGTTCTCCAAGGCACCCGCAACGTGCAGGAGGAGGTCGTCGAAGTCGATAAGCATGCCCTGCGGGCTCGTCTTCGCTTCCTCGTACAGCCGGTAGACCTCCGCGACCTTCTTCGGATCCGTCGGCGGGGTGCGGTTCGTATCCGCGATGCGGTCCACGTAGTCCTCCGCGCCGATCACGCTGGCCTTCGCCCACTCGATCTCCCCCAGCAGGTCGCGGACCATCTCCTTGTCCGACTCCAACCCGGCCGCTCGTGCCGCACGTCCGACCAGCGGGAACTTGTTATCGAGCAGCCGCCACGGCAGATCCCCCGCAATCTGCGGCCAGAAATAGCGCAGCTGCCGCATCGCCGCCGAGTGGAACGTGCGCGCCTGCACGCCGCCAATGCCCATCGTGCGCAGGCGATCGCGCATCTCCCCTGCCGCGCGCTGTGTAAACGTCACCGCCAGCACCCGGTTCGGGCTCACCGTGCCCTGGTCAATCATGTGCGCGATACGGTACGTAATCGTGCGCGTCTTACCCGTCCCGGCACCAGCCAGGATGCACACCGGGCCACGAGGAGCGGTCGCCGCAACCCGCTGATCCTCATCCAACAAACTCAGGTCAACAGTCACTTACGCTCCACTCCCGTCCTCGTTGAACTCTCCTCGAGCCCATTGGTCAATCATCCGCCGCGCAATCGTCCCAGGCACCGCCAGCGTGACAGTGTCCAGCTCGTCGCGGCGCAGCCATCGCAGCTGCGTCAGCTCCCCATCCACGGACCCCACAGCATCAACATCGCTTGTCGACGCCACCATCCCCAACATCAGCGCACCCGACAGCGCCCACGGCTGCGACCCAACATAGCGCACCTGCCCGACACGACGCCCCGTTTCCTCCCACACCTCACGCGCGAACGCATCCTCGATGGTCTCACCGACGTCGATGTAGCCCGCGATCAGTGTGAAGTAGCCCGGCCGGCGCGCGTTTTCCCCGAGCAAAATCTGCTGCCCATCCGCGGACTGCACCACCCCGATCACCGACGGGTCAATGCGCGGGAACAGTGGTTTCCCGCTGGCGCCACGCGCGACGATGCCCGCCGCGCCCCAGGCGACCTCGCTGCCATCGCGCGGGTCGAAACGCAGCTGGCGCTGGTTGCGCAGCAGGCCGAACCCGCGCGCAACCAGGTAGTCGCTTGCGTGACTGCGGCAAGTGCCGAAGCGCTCGCCCATCGCCTCAAGCTGCGCCTCGCTGACCAGCACCGCCCACACATCGTCGCCGACGTGCACTGTCTTCTCGGCGTGTGGTTGGGCGGAGGGGGCGTCGAAAAGTGCGGGTGCACCGTCTGCTCCCAGCACAAACCTGCCGGCGGCATCGAAGGCAATGAACCGCTTCATACGCCGTCTACTCCGTCGGGCGCGTGCGCTCTGTCAGCGGAGTCGGCTGCGTCATCTGCACAAACAGCAGGCGGTCGCCAGGCTCGACCGTCTCGGCCTCGGGGGCGTCGATGCGGTAGAGCTCACCGGAGCGCACAACGCCCAGCACAATGTCGGCGAGGTGGCGCGGGTTCGCCCCGACCTCGTCGTCCGCGATCGGGCGCTCCGCCACCGCGAACCCCTCGTCCGGGCTGAGCAGGTCCTCCATCATCTCCACCACCGGCGGCGTGACCGTCGCGATGCCAAGCAGGCGACCCGCCGTTTCGGAAGACACCACCACGGAATCCGCGCCCGACTGCATCAGCAAGTGCTGGTTCTCGCTCTCGCGGACGCTGGCGACAATCATCGCGCTCGGCGCCAACTCACGCACCGACAACGTGACCAGCACCGCAGTATCGTCCGAGGACGGCGCCACCACAACAGAGCGCGCACGCGCCACACCGGCAACCTTCAGCACACCCGAGCGAGTGCCGTTGCCGTGGACGGTGACCAGGCCGCGTTTCTCAGCGTTCGAGAGCACCACGGCGTCATCATCAACAACAACGATGTTGCCCGGCGCGGTGCCGCCGGCGAGCAACGCGTCCACCGCGGACCTGCCCTTGGTGCCGTAGCCGATAACGATGGTGTGATTGCGCACTGTTCTCCTCCATTGCTGAATCTGTAGCGTCTTGCGGGAATCCTCGGTCAGCACCGACAGCGTGGTACCGACCAAGAGCATCAGGAATGCCACACGGCACGGCGTGATGACCAGGATGTTCATCAGGCGGGCGCTCTGTGTCACGGGCGTAATGTCGCCGTAGCCGGTCGTTGAGAGCGACACCGCGGAATAGTAGAGGGCGTCGATAAACGTCAGTGGCTCCGTGTACCCCTCTTTGTCGAAGTAGACGACCGTCGCCACGGCCAGCACCAAGATGGCTGCGTAGCCGAAACGCCTCGCCATCAGCGCCCACGGAGTTGTGCGTTCCGCCGACGGGATCCGCACGACATCCAGCAGGGTGTGCACCGGAATTTCCGACGGGTCCGCGTCCGCACGGAACCGGTCACTCCATGACAACGTAAACGGCAGGTTCACTCCGCTATCCTTCCTCGCTACTACGGCGTGAAACTGTACCGGAAGTCGCGCCGTTTGCTGCATCTTCCAACAATTCCGTCAACTGCTGCGCATCCGGCAGGTCGGTGGCGGTGAAGTCCTTACCATCGCGCACGTAGAAGAACACGGCGCGGACGGGGCGGCCGTCGTTGGCGATGCGCTTCCACGCCTCCGTGTACACCGCCAGCTGCAGTTTCGCGGCCTCCATCGCCGCCCCCACCGGGCGCGTGCCCGTCTTCCAGTCGACGACGACCCAGCCGTCGCCGTCTTCGAAGACCGCGTCCATCCGGCCGCGGACCACCGCCTTACCAAGCGCCAACTCGAACGGGCACTCCACGTGCGTCGGCGTCTTCGACGCCCAGTGGCTGTCCTCGAAGTTGGCTTTCAGCCGCTTGAGTGTCGATGGATCCACCTCCGCTTCGCCCATCCCCGGCAGCTCGTCTTCGGTCAGCAGCGCGTGCGCGCCGTAGAAATCCTCGATCCACTCGTGGAAGGCGGTGCCGCGCTTCGCGTACTGGTTCGGCTTGAACGGCACCGGGCGACGGGCCCGGCGCGCGAACTGCTCTGCATCCGCCTGCATGGCCACCATGTCGGAGGCCGTCAACTCACCGGGCAGCATGACGGGCACGTCCGGCGACTGCGCCGCCTTGTGCTCCTCAATGAGCGCGGTGGCGTCGCGCTCCCACAGCTCGTACAGCTCACCGGCGGCGGGCGCGATCTCGGTCTCAAGTGCACCTCTCACCAGCTCGCTCGGGCGAGTTGCCTGGCTGTTCGCGGCGTGCGCGGCCTCGTAGGAGGGTCGTGGCCACGTACCGACGGCCGCCTCTGGCTGCGGCACTGTTATTGCCTCGGCCTCATCTTCTGGTTCCTCCGGCATCTCAAAGCCCTCGAACGCCGCGAAGTGCTCGTAGGGGCCGTTCGTATTCTTGCCAGTCAGGGAAGTCTTCGACCCGGTAATCAGCAGCTTATTTTCGGTGCGGGTGATGGCAACGTAGAACAGGCGCGCCTGCTCCTCCGCGAGGTCCTCGCCGATGTGTTTGCGCCACGCGTCCGCAGCCTTCTGGAACCCCGTACGGTGCTCAACGTCCGCAAAGTCCTCGTAGATATCCGGGTCGCCGAATGTCTCCGGCTGCAGGTACGGGATCTGGGACAGGAAGGTCTCAATCTTCGAGCTGTACGTGTCCTTGTCCGCGTGCAACACCGCGACGGTGTCCCACTCCAGGCCCTTCGCCTTGTGCACGGTCAGGATCTGCACGCGGTCCCCCCGCACCGTGACGTTGCCCGGCGTCAGGCCGTCCTCCTGTTGCTTGGCCAGCTCGAAGTAGTCCAGTAATGCCTCCACACTGGTGCCCGGGTACTGCTCGACGTAGTGCAGCAACTGGTCCAGGTGTACCGTCCCCGCCGAGGACTGCCGTGCCAGCACCTCAACGCGGATCCCAAACACCTCAATGATGTCCGCGAACAGGTCGCTCAGCCGCTTGCCCAGCGAGTTGCGCCGCAACTGGCGTAGCCGCGACGCCAGCAGCCGCAGCCGCTTGTAGCCCTCCTCGCTGAAACGCTCCGGCTCCCCCAAGTCCGCCACCGCGTCCGCCAACCCCGCGGGCTTCGCCTGCTGCATCTTCAATGCCTCCGCCTCAAGTGCCAGCTGCGTCAGCTCCTCGATCAGGCGCTCCTCCGGGTCCGCCGGCTTCGGAGCGTCCTCCTGCGTGGCCGACCCCTCCGCGCGCGCCTGCAGGTTCTTCGCACGCTCGGCGAGCGCCTCCATATCCGCCAGGCCCAGCCCGACCGACGGGCCTCCCAACACGCGCAGCGCCGCCGCGGAGTCCTCCGGGCGGACCAGCATCGTCGCGACAGCCAGCGTGTCCTGCACCTCCGGGGTATCCAGCAGCCCGCCGAGCCCCACAATCTCGTAGGGCACCCCGCGTGCTTCAAGCGCCTGGGCAATTGGCTGCGCCTGCCGATTCTTCCTCGTCAGCACCGCAGCCGAGAGTCGCTCGCTCTGCTCGAACTGCTGCTGCAGCGCGTCGGCGACGAACTCGATCTCCTCCTCTTCGCGCTCGAAGAACTGCATCACCACCTCGCCCTCCGCGGCGTCCTTACGCGGCGCCAGGGGCTCGACGGCACGCTGCTCCCCTGTGCCTAAAATTGCGGTAGAAACCTGGTTCGCCATCTCGAGCACCTTGCTCGGGTTCCGCCACGAAATGGTGAGCTGCTTCTTCGGCGCCGGAGCACCGTGCGCGGCCGGAAAATCCTCCACGAACGCCGCAAGGTTCTCCGACGTCGCCCCGCGCCACCCGTAAATTGCCTGCATCGGGTCGCCCACCGCCGTCACCGTCAACGTCGGGTCTTGGCCCTGCCCGAACAGGCTGCGCAGCAGCACACGCTGCGAATGGGAGGTGTCCTGGTACTCGTCGAGCATCACCACGCGGTACTTCTGGCGCTGCGCAGCCCCCACCGATGCGTGCTGCTCCGCGAGGAGCGCCGCGATGTTCATCTGCTCATTAAAGGTGACCACGCCGCGCTCGCGCAGGGTCGCGTTGAGCTGCTCAACCAGCGGCAACATCATCTGGCGTTGGCGCTGCTTGTTGCGCCACCCCGTCATCTTCTGAGAGAACTCGGTCTTGCTGCGCGGCGACTTCGGCAGCGACTCCGTCTCTTTCAGGAAGATCTCCGCGGCCTCATCAATATCCTCAGGTCTCGCCAGCGCGTTGCCGATCGCGGTGGTCAACCCAAGCAGGTCGTCCACCACGGTGCGCATCGCTGGCGCGGGTGCGCCATCCGCGACGAGCGGTTTGTTGTAATTACGCACAACCTCGACCGCGATCGAGTGCAGCTCAGCCTGCGTGATCAAGCGCGCGTCCGGCTCCACCGGCACAAGCAGGCCGTAGTCGCGTACGATCTGGCCTGCATAGGAGTCGTACGTGGCGACGGTCGGCGCGATCACCTCTAAACTTTCCGCCAGCACGCCCGACGGGTCGAGCTCCCGGACAAGCTTGCGATGCCGCGCCAACGCCTGCAGCCGATGCCGGATCCGCTGCCCTAACTCACGCGCCGCTTTCCGGGTAAACGTCAGGCCAAGTACCTCCTCAGGCCGCACATACCCATTCGCGACGAGCCACACCACGCGGTCCGCCATCGTCTTCGTCTTGCCCGCACCAGCGCCCGCCACAACCAGCATCGGCCCCGGCGTTGCCCCGATCACTTCCGCCTGCTGGTCACTCGGAGGGAACGCGTCCCCGAGCGCCTGAAAGAGTGCTTGGGGTGAAACATCAGCCATCGTAAATCATCGTCCCTTCGATCTGGACCGGGCACAGTGAGCGCACAGCACAGTGGTCGCAGTGCTTGCCCGCTTGCGCTTCAAGCTGTGGGCCCGTTGTCTTGCTGGGCAGTGGCGCGATGAGTTCCGTAAACTCCGCAAGCTCATCAGCCTCCTTGCGCGGTTGCACCCGCTCTGTTGCCGCGCCAGCGCCGTGCTTCGAATACACCAGCACCGCACCGCCGACGTTCAGGGGTTCCTCCCCGGAGGTGGACGTCGTCACGCGGACCCCGTCGCCTTCACCGACGAGCGTCCCATGACTCAGCGCGAGCTGGTAGGCCATGAGCTGCTCGAACTCTTTCGCGGCGTCGATGGAGAGCATCGTCGACCCCGTCTTGAGGTCCACGATATGAACGTGGCCATCTGCCTCCCGGTCCAGCCGGTCGGCGCGCCCGCGGATGTGGACGTCCTCGGTGACCTGCACGGAGATCGGCACTTCCACGCCCACTTGTGCGAAATGGAGGTTGCGATTCTGCCACCACGTGTGCGTGCGGTCCAGCATCGCCTCGAAATCACGGAGTTCGGCATCGGCCTGCCACGCGGGGGCGTCGAGCATCGCGCGGTACGTGGCCATCGTGTGCATCCGCGCCTGCCCCTCCGGCACGCCCCGGCCCAGGGCTTCGAAGTAGGCGTGCACAATCGAGCCGACGATCATGGGCATCGAGCTATCGAACCCGAGGCTTCGCTCAAGCACGGAGCGCATCGGGCACTGCAGCAGCGCCTCAATTCTCGACGGCGACAACGTCCGCTGCCCTGCAACCGCCACATCCGTCGAGGGTTCGGTGGTGGTCCACCACTGCTCCGGGTCCGCGAGCGGCACCCCTGCCTCCACCAGCCGGGCGATCTGGCGTGCGGCCTGGCGCCGGTCCGCCTCTGTGCTGTGCTCCTCGTCTGCCAGTGTCCGGCGCAGCTCTCCCAGGAAATCGTCACGGGACAGCACGCGCACCACCGTCGCCTCCACGCCTTCGCCTACGGCCTCCGCGTCGTCCGCGGACAGCGTCACCTGCTGTGGGACAATACCGGTTTCCTCGCAGAGCTCCTCGATGAACCGGGAAGGCTCGAGTACCTCCTCGCCTTCCACCTGGTCGACGGCCGTGACCAGGACACGCTCCGTCGCGCGGGTCAGCGCCACGTGGAAGAGGCGACGCTCCTCCTCCAGTCGCTCCCGCAGGTGCGACACCGGCGTGGCGGGATCCACGTCGTGGTCCGCCAGGTCCACCAGATCCTGCTGGCCGAAAATTGAGCCGGTCTCCCCCAGGCTCGGCCACTCGAGGTCCTGCACACCCGCGACCACGACCCTGCGGAACTGCCTGCCCACCGCGCCGTGCGCAGTCAGCAACGCAACGGCGTCCGGCGTTGCCGCCCGGCGATCACGCACACCAGTAGGCAGTTCCTGCTCCAGCATGCTGTTGACGAACAGCTCGAGCCCACCCTGGGTTTTGCGCTCGGTGAAGTCACCGGCAGCGTCGAAGAGCGCCATGACAGCGTCAAGGTCGCGGTCGGCCTGCGAGCCCGTTGTGCCGCCGCGCAGCGCCACCGCGGTGAGGTGCTCGGCCAACCCCGTGGTGTGCCACAGTGCCCACAGCACCTCCTCCACGCTGCCGTCGGCGTCGTAGACCTCCCTGGCGGCGTCGAGCACCTGACGGATGCGGCGCAGCATCTGCAGCTCGCGGTCCGTGAGCACCGCGCCGAAATCCGGCAGCTCAGCCTTGGAAACCACCAGTTCGCGCAGTGTTTCCTCGGCGCGTGTATCCGGCTTCCACCGCCGCAAGCCCCGCAACAAACGCCGCAGCGTGACGGGGTCCGTCCCGCCGATCGGTCCGAGTAACAAGTCGCGCCACTGCTCCACCGTCAGCGGTTTGTATAGCGACTGCAGGCCAAGCAGCAGTGAGGCAACGATCCGCTGTTCGCTGAGCACCACGTCCGTCGGGTTCAGGGCGACGGGCACGCCTGCGTGCAGCAGCGCGCGCCGGAACGGCTCGATGAGCCCTGTTGAGCGCACCACCACCGCCATGTCTCGAAACGGTACTTCCTCCTCGAGGTGCGCGCGCCGCAGCGCGTCCGCCACCGCCGCGAGCTCCGCCGTCGGAGTCTGCGCCAGCGCCACCGAAACCTCCGGTTCGCGCCGCGTCTGCCCCAGGTCAATCACGGTGTGCTCCAGGCCCCCAAGGGTGGTAAAGAACTCCGGGCTCGCCCCGCGGAACTGGTAGACGGACTGCTCCAGGTCGCCGCCGACCACTCCGAGTGTTGCCCCCTTCAACAGGCGCTCCACGAACTTCGCCGCCGCCGGTGAGAGGTGCTGGGCGTCATCCACGATCACGGTGTGCCACGTCCGCTCCAGCGGCAGATCGAGCGCCTTCGCAATCAATTCGGATGCCGAGTAGCGCACCGTACCAGTCAGCGCCATGACCTGCCGGTATTCCTCCAAAAAGTCCCCGGCCGCGCCCCAAATCTCCTGCCCGTAGCGGGCCCCAAGCCCCCTGAGTCCGTCTGCGTCCAAGCCGCGCTCAATCGCGCGCAACAAAAAGTCACGCAGCTGGCGGGCAAAGCCCACCATCGGCAGCGCCGGGCGCAGCTCCGCGGGCCAGCTCCCGCGGCCGTCCTCGGCGTGGCCCTGCAGCAGCTGCCGGATCACCGCATCTTGCTCCGCGCCGGAGATCAACCGCAGCTGCTCCTGCTGCTCCCGAAGCACCGCGAACGCCAAGGAATGCACAGAGCGCACCATGGGGCCGTCGGCGACGAAGTCAGTACCGGCGAGCCGCTCCGAAATCTCGGCGCGAATCCGCGCGGCGGACTCCTTCGAATCCGTCAGAAACAGCACGCCCTCCGCGTCCGACTGCTTTTTCGCAGACGCCACAAACGCATCAATCAGGAAGCTGGTCACGCCCGAGCCCGCCTGGCCCGTTACCTTCCATACCCCCTCGGTAGGAAGCGGCTGCGACCACGTTCGGGTCTGCGTGAGCTGTTGGCGCGGAACGAGAAACGCGCGAGGAGTGGCGGACGGCTGGTCATTCATGGCCACCATTGTGGCACGCTACCGCGACATGAGCAGTTCGGAAACCTCCGAAAACTTCGAACGAATGTTCGCCCGCTGGAACGTCCCGTCATGCTGCGCAATGCGCATCCGGAAGTCCAACGCCCGCCCCGCCAAGAACACGAGGTCTGGAATGTGGGACCAGCGCTCCACAATGCGCGGATCGACAGCCCCGGCGAGCAGGGCGTCGACAATCACCACCGCGGCCGAGTAGCCCTTCGGGCGAAGTCGCGCCGAAGGCAAAAGATCCGTCAACACCGGCGCGGCATACCCGGAGAACAACGTGCGCGAAAGCGCGTCCACGTGCGCCACGCACAGCCCTTCCGTACCAGCGTCCTCGTGGCCCTTCCAAGCCCCGCGGTCCGCCTCAGCGATCACGTCCGAGCTGTCGCGCTCAGGCAGCTCCTGCGCCACCTCAGCCTGCAACAACGCGCGCTCGAGCGCGAGCACCGCCGCCACCGCCTCATCCACGCGCGCGGCAGGCGCACCCGGCGAAAACTCATTGGCCACGTACCCCGCAACCACGAAACGCCCATCCGTCGCACGCACCGGGCGCGCAACGTGCACCCCCTCAAGATGGTCGGCGATACGTTCACGCACCTTGCCCGACCACGCAGCCGTCGGCAAGGCCCGCGAAATCACGATGCGCCCAAACTGCTTCGCCTCACCCCAGGCAGCATCAGGTATCGACGCCACCTCCCCATCAACCTGAAACGCCGACAACACATGCTCGGGAATAGTCACAGCGCAGCTCGCCTTCCTCTCGTCTGTCTCCACCTATAGCACTGCCGGACGCGGGTACGGCCACGGGTTCGACCGGCAGGTGTCCTGGTTATCCGGGTACACTTCTTCCTTATCAAAGGAGTAGAGCTGCGCGTTGTTCAAGCTCAACGTCTGCTGCATCATCACCGGCGCCAACACCCCGTTTTCCGGGCACGGCTCGTGGTGGGCAAAGCCGAGCGCGTGGCCCACCTCGTGGTTAATCAAGTACTGACGGTAGCGTCCCAAGTCCCCCTCGTACGGAGCAGCACCACGGACCCAGCGGGCCTCGTTCAAAATGACGGTATCCTCACCCGTCACGCGGGTGCGGCAGCTCGTCTCCATTTCAAGGTGTACACCACACAGCTCTCGCGTCGTCGCAGGGGACGCCAAACGGATCTTCAACGACGGCTCATCAGCCGCCGTGACGTGCTCGAACCGGAAGCGTGGATCGTTGGTCCAGCCGCGGGGGTCGCTCAAGGTGGCGTCGACAAGCGAGGCGACAGCCTCATCCCCGCCGTACAGCGCCGTATCGAGCCCGTGCTCCACCTCAACAACAAAGCGAACCGTGAGCTCATCGCCCTTGCCCGCCTGCATCCCAGGGTGCCCGACCTCGTAGAAGGTACCCTCCCCGGTCTCCGTGAACGGACCTCCCGGCGGAAGCTGAAGTACATCCTGCTGCCCCTCCGGGAGCGCACTCACCGTGCGCGAGGCCTCGTCACCGTCAGGCTGCTCGACCGCACTTTCGCGCGCGCTTCCCGCGAACACTTCCCCGTCGGGGTTTTGCAGCATGTTCACAATCACAAACACCGTCAACACAGCCAGCACCGGAATCGCGTAGGCGCGCCACCCGTACTCGCGGGCGAAGCGCACAAGGCGCCCCTCCGCGTCCGGGTCTACCGAGGTGTACTCACCGTCGTCATCAAAGTCCCAATCCTCGAAAACGTCGGTGTTGTGATCGTTGTTCATGGTCGTAAATCTAGCTGGTTTTAACGCATGAACCCAACGGAACGAGCCTGGGCAGAACCGAGCTCAACGTAGGCAATCTTCTCGGTGCGCACCAAGTACTTCTTGCCCTTGTCGTCTTCCAGCGTCAGGGTCGGGGCCTGATCCTCAATCGCCTGCTTCACCTGATTGAGCACATCCTCATGCCCCTCAGCAATCGCGATGGAGAGCTCACGTGCGGTGTCTGCAAGACCGATCTTGATATCCATATGTTCGTTTCCGTCCTTATCCTTCTTCATCTTTGTTCATCTTCACGGATGTCAATCCATTGTAACGGGCTACAGCTAAGATGAGGGCGTGTCCAAATCAGCTGCTAGAGAACAGTCACCCGATTTTTATGAGCTCGGGGTCGCCGCCGAACTCATCGATGCCCTCGAGGAGCTCGGCATCCGCCGCACATTTTCCATTCAGGAACTTGCGATCCCCCTCGCACTCGACGGCCGCGACATCATCGGCCAAGCCCGCACGGGGATGGGCAAAACCTACGGCTTCGGCATCCCACTCCTCGACCGAGTATTTGACGACGCCACCATCGCCGAACTCGACGGCACACCCCGCGCCCTCGTCGTCGTCCCCACCCGCGAACTCGCCGTGCAGGTCGGCGACGACCTGGAACGGGCCGCGAAGTACACCCCGGTGCGCGTCACCACCATCTACGGCGGGCGGCCCTACCAGGAGCAAATCGACGCGCTCCACAACGGCGTCGACGTCGTCGTAGGCACACCCGGCCGCCTCATCGACCTCTACCACCAGGGCGAACTCCAACTTGGCCACGTCGCGATCCTCGTCCTGGACGAGGCCGACGAAATGCTCGACATGGGCTTTTTGCCCGACATCGAGACACTGTGGTCCGCGCTGCCTGAGCAACTGCAAACGATGCTGTTCTCCGCGACCATGCCCGGCCCAATCCTGCAGCTGGCACGCTCCAAGATGAACATGCCGATCCACATCCGCGCCGAACAAGGCGACGAAGCCGCCTCCACCCACGAAACCACCAAACAGGTCGTGTTCTACGCCCACCACATGGACAAGCCCGAGGTACTCGCCCGCATCCTGCAGGCCGACGGCCGCGGCAAAACCATCATCTTCGCCCGCACGAAACGCTCCGCCGCGCGCGTCGCAGAAGACCTCGCCGGGCGCGGGTTCTCCGTCGGCGCCGTCCACGGCGACCTCGGCCAGGGCGCGCGCGAGGCGTCCCTCAGCGCCTTCCGCAAAGGGGACGTCGAAATCCTCGTCGCCACCGACGTGGCAGCACGCGGCATCGACGTCGACGACGTCACCCACGTCATCAACTACCAGGTCCCCGACGACCCGATGACCTACGTTCACCGTATCGGCCGCACGGGACGCGCAGGCCACTCCGGCACTGCCGTGACCATGGCCGACCTCGACGAAACCACCAAGTGGGAAGCCATCAACGAGGAGCTTTCCCTCGACAAGCCCCAGCCCCCAACGTGGTTTTCCACCTCCGAAGAGCTCTTCGAAGCCCTCGACATTCCGGACTCGGCTTTATCCAAGGTGGGCAAACCGCGTAAAGTGCTCGGAGCACGCCCGCAACGGCCGGGCGAGAGAAAACCCTCCACGAGACGTGGAACGAATCGCCCAGGAAGGAAACGGCGTTGAGTCAGCCCCTACGTCGCACCCGCAACGACTTGATCGCGACCGCAGTCATCACTGTGCTCGCCATCGTCCTCCTTGCCATCGCGTTTTTCACCGCACCGATCCGCAACTCACACCTCGAGCCTGCAGCGGAGGAATACGAAAACGCTGGACGCCTCGCCGTCGTCCCCTCGAAGGTCGAGGAAGCGTTCCGCCTTCCCGATAGCTCCCCCGGCGTCCAACCCGTCATCGCCGCCGGCATGATCATCACCTACCACGACGGCACCATCACCGCTACCACCCCGACCGGCGACACCGCCTGGACCTACAAGCGCCCAAACGAGCTCTGCTTGCTCGGCCATGCGTGGGACAAGGTCGTTGCCGCATACCGCGACAATGCTGGCTGCGGGGACGTCGTCACGATTAACGCGCTTACCGGCGAGTACGCGGGCACACGCTCCGCCATCGCCCCCGAAGTAGTCACGCGCGTGCAGTCCAACGACCGCGTCGGCTACGCCAGCTCCCACCGCGTCGAGCTGTGGCGCTCCGACATGGTCAAGACCGTCGAGTACGGCTACAACGAAGCCCCGCAGGAACCAGACATGCAGCCTGAGTCCTGCACCATCAACTCCGCACTGACCCGCACCGACCTGCTCGCAACCACGGAGTACTGCGACGACGGCCCCAAGCTGAAGTTCCAAAACACCACCCCGGAGGACTCCCGCGAGCCTGAGATGTACGAAAGCGTGGACATCTCCGAGAACGCCTACCTCGTTGCCATCTCACAGGACGCGGCTGCGATCTACGACCCCGAAAGCCACAAGGTCCGTACCTACGACAAGGACGGCAACGACCTCGCAGCCTCCGAAATCCCGCCACTGGACGGCCCGCAGAAGGTCGACCAAATTGTCGACGTCCTCCCCGTCGCCGACCTACCCCATCATATGACGTACCATGAGGGCGACACCCTGCTCCTTATGGAGCCTTCCCGCCTGAGTGTCACCGGCGTGTTCCAGGGCGCGCTCGGCACCGGCTTCCCAGCAGGCGAGCGCCTGCTCTACGCCTCCGATACCGGCATCGCCGTCGCCAACTGGGACGACAACAAAGTGGAAAAAATCATCCCCGTCGACCGCGGCGGCTACACCGGCCCCGTCTACATCGACTCCGCCGGCACCACAATCGTAGAAAAGCGCGGCGAGGAGATCGTCGTGCTCAACACGAACCTCTCCTGACACCGCGCACCCCCGAGCCCGCCGCTTGTGAGCCTTGTTAGCTCTGTTAGCGGCGGGCCTTTTTCAGCTCATACATCGCCTCTTGGTACGCCGCTGACGACGGATGAAACACAGTGATCAGCACAACCACCGCCGAAAGCGCCGTCGCAGCACTGAGCAAGTGCGCGCCCCCAAGGAACATATAAAACGCCACACCGAACAGGATCGCCTCGATGAGCACAATTGCACCTGAGCTGCGCGGACGCCCACGCAAGGTCGAGATAGCAACAAACGCCACGAAGCCGAAGACGATAGCGAGGAACACCGCCGTGCCCAGCGCCACGTAGTGGCTTGCTTCCGCGCTTGATTCGATGCTGCTATCGCTAATGCCTTCAATTTGGGCGTAGAGCAGCATGATGATGTAGCCGAGCATCGCCAAGCACTGCAGCAACACGACGACCGCCCCGAACCGCAGCATGCCCGGAACGCCAGTGTGGTCCAATGAGTTTTCTTTGCTGTTCACACAAGGGAGTCTAATGATCAGGGACAGATTCCGTCACCAGTTGCGGTCTGAGCAATCGACGATTTGACCTTAGCGAACACATATGTCAGCTAATTCTCTTCTTATATATGCAGCTCAGGGACCTTACACACTTCCACAATTGGAAATTTACACAACATATGAGCGATAACAATGAATACAATTCGTATGATTCCACTCACATTTTTACCCGGAACCCTAGCGGAACGACGAAATACATGCCATCATTTTCGAGTAGCAAAAATTACGGGCTGGCTTCACAGCCCTTAACCCCAAGTCACCACAGGGTTAACGCCAGGTCTGGAAGTGGAGTCCCGCACAACGCGGTGCACTCGCCCAGGCAATGGAATCAAACTTAGTTTGCAACACGCCCCTCAAGGGCGAGAAATGTGGTGCGCAAAAAATACATAGTCACGACACATTCTGAACTTGAAGGAGTACCTATTATGGATTGGCGCCACGAAGCCGTTTGCCGCGACGAAGACCCAGAACTCTTCTTCCCCGTCGGCAACTCCGGCCCTGCGCTCGCGCAGATCGCCGAGGCGAAGCTTGTTTGCAACCGCTGCCCAGTCACCTCCCACTGCATGAAGTGGGCCCTGGAGACCGGCCAGGACGCCGGCGTATGGGGCGGCCTCTCCGAGGAAGAACGTCGCGCACTGAAGCGCCGCAACAAGGCCCGCGCACGCAACCGCGCACGCCTGTCGGCATAGGCTTTTAGGCCCTTGCCGGTGCCTCTCGCAGAATTTCCTCGCGGGATTTCACCACACTGCGGCAACAACGATAAACTGAATACTTCGTAACTAGGTTTGCACCTAATTCATCGCATTTTAAAGGAGGCACCATGAGCAAGCGTGGCCGTAAGCGTAAGGACCGTCGCAAGAAGAGCGCGAACCGCGGTAAGCGTCCAAACGCATAAGAACGCGAACACTCCCCATCGGCAAGGACCTTGAGCCCACCCGGTGGGGAGTTTTTCGTGCCCTGGTCCGCTGGCATTGCGGGATGTTTTGGTTGCCCGTGTGGTGGCTGGGCACCACATTCCTACCGCATGCAGACGCGACCAGCAAGCTCTCGCAACGACGGGCCGCAAAACCCGGAATTAGGTGCGCCACCTGCTGATGCCCCGCGCGCCACTAGAAAATAGTTCCCACGCCCGGGAACCATTTTGCGTCTGGGGCCGGTTCCGGTCGACCAGCACCGGCGTTTCTCCAAGTCGCGACGACTGTCTACGAAAATTGTTCCCGGTTTCACTGATCTTCGGGGAACTATCCTGAACCCCGCACAACAACAAAGAAGGGGCCTGCAGCCCCGGGAACAATCCCGGTATCACAAGCCCCACGGCCCACTACCCTTTGCTAGAAGTGCAGACCACCAGACATCGCCGCAGCAACACCACCACCAATTAACAGCAGCAGTACCACAATCGGAGCAACAATCGCCGCGATATTCGTCTCACCAGCAGGCGCACCACTTACATCACCAGCACTCGGTGCTGGACGCGCTGCCGTGGTCAACTGCGAAGACTCATGCTTACCAGCCTTCACACTCGTTGTCGGCGCAGCCTGCGCATTGTGCTGCGGCTTACGAGGCGCACCAGCCATCGCATCACCATCAACATCAGCATCCATAACCGCGGCAACATCAAACCGGCCAGCAAAGGCCTGCGAGCCATCCTCATTGACCACACGCACATCCAACGGCAACGACGACGTCTTAACCACACCAACACTGATTGGCAGCGCAACCGTCGCCTCGCCTTGGCCTGCAACCGTCACAGTCTGCTCAGCCTTCCCAGACGGGTAGACAACCTCAACACGCATCCGGGCCGCATCCAACCCAGGATTTGCAACCTTCAAGCTCACCATATTCTCACCACGGTGAAGCTCAGGGTCACCTACAACAGCAACCTTCGCACTACCCTGCGCGGCCTCAGCTTGCTGCATCGCTTCCTGCTGCGCGGCAAGCGCTTTACCATCAACCTTCACATCGGCGGCACCGATGGTGGAGTTGTAATCCTTGCCGATCTTGCCGGTGTTGATCATCAGGTTGTCCCAGTCGGCTGGCACACGGTAGTCACCTTTGTAGCAGTCCATGCCTGGCTGGTTGCACACCTCCGGCAGTGGCCCACCGGAGACGGATTCTTCATCCGAGTAGTTAAAGTGGGTGAACTGGTAGAGGTAGTTCATCACCGAGTAGTAGTTCGGCAGGTAATCCGACTGCGGGACCTCGTTGGCGAACTTCATCGAACCATTATGGTTTAACCCCAACGTATGCCCCAGCTCGTGCATGATCGTGTTGCGCAGCTGATCATCGGTGCGCATGCGTTCATGCTTGGCAACATAAAACGAGTTATCCGCAACCAGGGCCAACCCGGTACCCCAGTGGCCACGCTGCATCTGGTCCCCAATGACACCAACCCGGAAGACTGCCGCACGCGCACCCAAAATGGTATCGATATTATCGACCAGCTTCATACCCGGGATGGTGCCCTCAAAGTAGTACGGGGCATACGGCTCAGTCTGCCCACCATGACGCGTCGGATAGTTTGCAATGTTGGTGTAGGTATCACCGGCATCGATGTGCAGGTTGACCCCGTACTGGTCGAAGCGATCCACCAACTGCTGCAAAATATCGCGGTGTGGGCGGTAGCTTGCCACCGACATCTGCGCACACATGGCAGCATCCGCACCAGGTGTGTCGCAGCCAGCCTGCTGCCACTGCGAATTCATCCAATTAAGCTGCAGGAACAAATCCGGTCGCTCAGGATCAGCACCCCACTGATTCAGTGGCATGACGGTACCATCGTGTAAGGTCACGCCTTCGCGTTCCCACATATCCGGCAGACCGTCACCATCAGAATCAACAGCACTGTCCTGGGTTGCAACCTCCATGTGCATAGCGGCAGTCAACGTTGCACCAGCATCAATGCGCTCAAACCAACGACCACGCTGGAAGCTGGCCCCTGCTGGATCCACAAACCCAACCTCACCGGCAGCCGTGGTGCGCTGGAACGCATCGGCTACACCAGACGAGGTTGCATTATCAAAGGCCACCGAGGTCTCATAGCCAAGCTGTGCCGGGGCAACAACAAACTTCCCATCCGTATAGGAGCCGGAAAGCCCGACCTGGGAGTTAATCTGGTTCGTCAGATCCGCCTGCACAAACGCTGAAGCATCCTTGTTGTTGGTCACCCGCACAATGACATCGACACGGTTGCCATCAAAGCGGTATTCACGCTCCACTGACACACCAGCGTCCTGGTCTTCACCGCGGTAGATGACCACCTGGGTGTTACCATCACGGTAGGTATCCACGTTAAGGCCAGACTCTAAATCCACCAACGCACCATCGGCACGCAAGTCCACGTACAGTGAGGACTCCTGGCTGCCTGCAATGGAGCGGGCATCCGTAAACTTCAACGTCGAAATACGACCCGGCTGTGTTACCGAGTTGTGAAAGACCGCACCCGGCCCGTCAGCGGTCACTGTGACCGACGAGTCAGCAACAGCCATCTCCGCGTGAGCAACCTGTGCACCATTAGCCGCAACGGCCAACACACACGCTGCTACACATACCTTCCGCGCAATGCTGTTCATCATCGTTGTCACAATCCTTATACCTTCCATCACGCACCACCCAACCGGTGGAACATGAAACCCTTCGTTGTTCTGACCCCAAGTTTATGCACCGCAACTATACATGGCCAATCCACCCAAAACACGACAACAAAACAGGCAAAAACACGCCCACAAAACTCGGATTGTTCAACACATCTAGCCCTACAACCTGCACACATAGCTTAAAAAACACTCAGGAACCATCGCAACAAACCCAACATGTTCAACAAACCCACCGACACCTGTCGATGGGTGTTCAACAATCAACCCGCCCGCATATTATGCGCTCTAGTGCAACAGTGGGTAAGAGAATACTTAACAAATCGGGATTACCAGGCACAACATGTGTCATTCGACACGTGTCGCCGACACTATTAATGCACAACCTTTTTATGCTAAAAACCTTTCGTGGTCTAGTGTAGTCAAACTTAGGCCCTATGGATGTGTTAGGCAGACCTTTTCGCGATCGTTGAACAGTTACCACCCCCGCGTTTTACCCCCGTTGGGTTGGGTCGAAAGTATGAAAGGCCCGAACCAGCATGATGCTTGTACTGGTTCGGGCCCGGCAAACAACGCCAACACGCGGTACTTAGCGCCGCTGAATGCGCACCTCTGTGTAAGAAATTGACGTGATAATCCGCTCCCGCAACACCCTTGGCGCTTGGGCCTGCCCGCAGCAGTCGCGCACCAGGCCGCGGATCGCTTCCTCCGATTCAAGCTGACGGAGGCAGTCCGGGCAGCTGGCTAGTTCCTGCCGGATCGCGGCGACGCGCTCCGGTGCAGTGTCGGGCTGGAACAGCTCGCACAACAGCTGGTGCATGCCACGGCAGTCGGCTTCATTTGCGTGGTTATGTTCTGTTGCCATTACTTCTCCTCCGCTTTCTGCTGCGTCAACTCCGCCATATCCGCATGGTCGAGCCCGATGCCCTGTTCGTGTGCTACGTCTTTCAACATCTCGCGGAGCTGTTTTCTTCCACGGTGCAGTCGGCTCATCACGGTCCCCAGCGGAATGTCCATCACTTCGGCGATTTCCTTGTACGCCATGCCTTCGACGTCCGCGTAGTAGACCACCATGCGGTAGTCCTCGTTGAGCGCATTGAGCGCTTCGCTGATCCGCGAGTTCGGCATCGCCTTGAGCGCCTCAACCTCCGCCGATTCGAGGCCCGTCGAATCGTGCGAGCTTGTGGTGTAGAGCTGGTGGTCAGTCACATCCTCGGCGGAAGTTTCCAGTGGTCGACGCTGCTTCTTCCTGTACGAGTTGATGTACGTGTTCGTCATAATTCGGTACATCCAGGCCTTCAGGTTGGTTCCTGGTTTGAAGCTGTCGAACGCGTTGTACGCCTTCAAAAAGGTCTCTTGCACGAGGTCTTCGGCGTCTTGGGGGTTGCGGGTCATCCGCAGCGCACCGCCGTAGAGCTGGTCGAGCAGCGGCATCGCTTCCTCAGTAAAGCGTGTTTTGAGGTCAGTTTCGGGCATAGGGGCCATTGTAGCTATCCGGGCGCGCGACGTAGCATCGTCTGTATGCAACGAACTCGTGCTTTGAAAGTTGTGGCAAAGACGCCGCATAAGGTGTTGGAGTACGCCGCGAGCCAGGATAATTTCGGTGAGCATTCGGCCCATGAGCTGGGGCTTGACCCCACGACGGTGCTCAAGACGCTGGTGGTGTCGAATGTGCAGGACCCGAAGAAGCTTGCACTGTGTTGCGTGCCGGTCTCCAGGCACTTGAGTTTGAAGGCGGCAGCGAAGGCGCTGGGCTGGAAGAAGGCGGCGATGGCGGAGCTCGCCCAGGCTGAGCACGCCACGGGCTATGTGGTGGGTGGGATCTCACCGCTGGGCACGCTCAAGAGGCTCCCAGTGCTTCTCGACGCCACCATCGAGCCACTCGACGCCATCACCGTCTCCGCCGGTCAGCGGGGGCTATCCGTGCAGCTTGCCCCGGCTGATCTTGCGAAGCTGACATCCGGGAAGTTCGCACCGATTGGCGCCTAGATCGGTTGGATGAGTTCGGGCGAGTCGTTTCGGACGTTGCCCACCTCGCGCCCAACAGCGTGCCACTGCAGCTGCGGTGCAACCCGCGACGGGTAAATGAGCGCCTGGGCTTCTTCGGGCGTGCCCTGCGTCCACTGTTCTACTTCCTCAGGCAGGAGGAACAGTGGAAGCCGGTGGTGCATCCACGCGATGCGCTCGGCAGCCTCGGTGGTGACCATGGTCGTCGAAAGCCGATCGGCGCCGGTGTCCCACAGTGCGGCCGCGACGAGCATCCCGGATTCCGGGGTGACGTAGTAGGGCTGTTGTTCGTGCCATTCGTAGTAGCCGTCGAGAAGCATGACGCCGCGCTGAGCGCGCATGGCGTTTCGAAACGACGGCTTCTCCGCAACAGTCTCGCCGCGCGCGTTAAAGAGGGGCGGGCCGGAGTCGTCGCGCTTCCAGCCTGGTAGCAGGCCCCAGCGGGCTGCCTGGAGCAGCGCCTCGGTGCCGTGGAAGCGCACAAGTGGGACCTGATGCGTCGGCGCAACGTTGTAGCGAGCAGGCGGCGTGCCGTCTGGCGTGAGGACCTCGCTCACACCAGGCAGCGAGCCCACAAAATCAACGAGTTGCTCGCCGGTGCTAAACAAAACGAAACGGCCACACATTCCTCCATTATGATGTACGCCATGACTGACTTGTGGCCAGCCCCCTCAATTGCCGACCCCGTCCGCGCCACGCTCGCGCTGCCGGGGTCGAAATCGATGACCAACCGCGCTTACATCCTGGCGGCGCTGGCCTCTGGTCCGTCGACGCTCGTCGGGGCGCTGCGCTCCCGCGACACCGACCTCATGGAGGCTGCCCTGGCTGCCCTCGGCGTGCAGTTCGCCCACGACGGCGACACCGTCCACGTCCAGCCAGCGCCCCTGCGCGGCGGCGACATCGACTGTGGCCTGGCCGGCACTGTGATGCGCTTCGTGCCTCCCGTGGCGGCGTTTGCGCGGGGCACCACTCGCTTCGACGGCGACCCGCACGCCCGCACCCGGCCGATGGGCACCATCCTGGACGCGCTGCGCCAGCTCGGCGCCGATATCGAGGGTGAGCGCCTCCCCTTCACCGTCCACGGCACCGGCACCGTCGCAGGCGGGGACGTCAGCATCGACGCCTCCGGGTCCTCCCAGTTCGTTTCCGGTCTGTTGCTTGCCGCGGCTCGCTTCGAGCACGGCGTCACGATCACCCACACAGGCGACTCGTTGCCGTCCATGCCACACATTGAAATGACGGTGGAGATGTTGCGCGAAGCGGGCGTCGAAACGCAGTACGAGGACGGGACCTGGCGCGTGGCCCCGCAAGAGATCCGCGGGCGGCGCTGGGAGATTGAGCCCGACTTGTCGAACGCGACGCCGTTTTTGGCCGCCGCGGCAGTCACCGGCGGCGAGGTGTGCATCGAGCACTGGCCTGCACAGACGACGCAGCCTGGCGACGCCATCCGCGACATTCTGGCGCAGATGGGCTGCGAAGTAGATATGTCGGGCAACGCGCTGCGCGTCCAGGGACCGACCCCGGGCACCCTGCGTGGCATCAGCCTGGACATGGGCAACATCGGTGAGCTCACCCCGACCGTCGCGGCGCTGGCGACGCAGGCAGCGACCCCCTCGAAGCTGACCGGCATCGCGCACCTGCGCGGCCACGAAACGGACCGGCTCGCCGCGCTCACCGCCGAGATCAACAGGCTCGGCGGCGCGTGCAAGGAGCTCGAGGACGGCCTCCGCATCCACCCGCAGCCACTCCACGGTGGCACGTGGCACTCCTACGACGACCACCGCATGGCCACCGCCGGCGCGATCATTGGGCTGCGCACCCCAAATGTGCAGGTAGAAAACATCGCAACCACCGCGAAGACCCTCCCCGACTTCCCCGCGATGTGGCACACCGCGCTCGAACAAGAAGAAGCATAGAAAGAACCTCATGGCACGCCGCAAGTTCAGCGATTACGACGAATCCGACGTCCGCGTCCGCCCCGGGCGCGGCTCACGCCCCCGCACCAAGGACCGACCCTCCTACGAGGACGCGCTCACCGGGATGGTGGTCACCAAAGACAGGGGGCGCTGGGGCGTCATGCTGGACAACGGCACCCTAGTGAACTGTATGCGGGCACGCCACCTGAAGCGCACCAGCATCGAAGTCAGCGACCGAGTCAGCGTCGTGGGTGATACCAGCGGGCGCAAGGACACGCTCGCCCGCATCGTGCACCGCGCCGACCGCATCTCTGTACTCCGCCGCACTGCCGACGACACAGACCCCTTCGAGCGTGTCGTCGTTGCCAACGCTGAGTTGCTACTCATCGTGGTCGCCGCCGCCGACCCGCCACCACGCACGGGCCTGGTGGAGCGTGCCCTCATCGCCGCGTTCGTCGGCGACGTGCGCCCCATCGTCTGTATGACCAAGACCGACCTCGCGCGCCCGGACGAGTTCATCGCCGAAATCGAGGACCTCAACGTCGAAGTCCTCACCGTAGGTATCGACGACCCCCTCGACCAGCTCACACAACGCCTCGCCGGGCACGTGTCCGCCTGCATCGGGCACTCCGGCGTGGGCAAGTCGAGGCTGGTCAACCGCCTCGTCCCGGACGCGCAACGCGAAACCGGCGACGTCTCCGGCGTCGGCAAGGGGCGTCACACCTCGACGCAATCCGTGGCGCTCGAGCTGCCGGGAGGCGGCTGGATCATCGATACGCCGGGCATCCGCTCGTTCGGCCTGGCCCACGTCTCCCCCGACCAGGTCATCGACGTCTTCCCCGAGCTCGCCGAGGCAGCCCAACAATGCCCGCGTGGCTGCACGCACGCCGGCCCGCCCACGGACCCGGAGTGCGCCTGGGACGCCTTCGAAGAAGGCGCGCTGTCGCGCCGCGTCGCCGCGGTCCGGCGCCTGCTGAGCGCACTGCGCTCCAACAACGAGTGGGAACTAAAGCAGCTCGACGAGGAACGGTAGCTCGCTGACGTCGTAGAACGCCAGGTAGTTGTCCTGAGCGTCCCCGACTGCCAGCTCCGCGTCCTCATCCCCGAGGTCGGCGGCGTCGATGTGCTCGATAGCCTTCGCCGTCGCCGCTTCCGCCTCCGCCAAGTCGATGTGGATCGCGGCAACGTCCTCCAGCGCCACCGGCCCAGACACCCGTACCACGGAATCCCCCATGTCGTCGGCTTCCTCGGCGTCCACGTCCGCGGAGATCACCACGCGACGGTGCGGGAAACGATCCTGGTCACCGATGGCCAGCAGGCGGATGGAGGCCAGCGCGGCGTCGTCAAACGCCACTGCCTCGATCTCCTCCTCGTCGCCGGAGGTGAAGAACTCGCGCAGCGCCGTCGTCGCGGCGAAGCCCCACCCGTTGCGCGGGTGCAGAACCTTGTCAGCGGCGAGCCCCTCCACCATGGAGAACGTCGCGGGAATGTAGACGCGCATTAAAACTCCCCCTCGATATTGAACAGCGTCTGGATCTCCACCGCGGTGCGGTCAAACGCCGTGTGCAAAATCGCGATCATGCCGCACTCGACGGCCGAGCGCACGTTCATGATGTCGTCGTCGATCATGACGCACTCGTTGAGCGGGACATCCAACGCATCAGCCGCAGCCTGGAACGCGGCCGGGGACGGCTTCTCCGCACCAATATCACCAGAGAGCACCACCGCGTCCACGACACCGCGGAACTCCCAGTCGCGCACCGCGTCCGCCATCTGGCCCTCGGATTCCTCGTTAGACAAAATGCCGACAGCCTTGTCCTTCTCCTTCACAGCCTCAATGAGCTGCTGCCACCGGCGTTGGTCCTCCTGGTCCTGATCCAACACACCTGCGTAGTCAATAATGAGTCCCTGCATCTGGACGCCTCAATTCCTGTACTTCGTTTTGCTTCTTCTGCAGTGCACACCAAGGTGCGCAAATTCTCCTAGCGCCATCACGGCGCGAACGTGCACAATACTACCTACCAGCACGCCACACCGTGCACAACGATACGAAAGGACCCCGCCATGACCTACTACCCCGCACCCGGCCACCAGCATGTCCAACTGCTCGTCCCCTCCCCAAAGCGCTCCGAGCGCACCACGGAGGCTCAGCGCCGCCAGGCAAGGTACTCCCCCAGCGATCCACGCCGCACCGCCTCAAACGTCGCACCGCTCGTCCGCACGGCGCTCGCGGCGAGCTTCGGCGCCACAAACCTCCGCGTACTACGCGCCGACCGCTTCTCGACGGCCGCCCGCGCCAATGTCCGCGCCTACCGGCGCTTCCAGCAGCAACACGCGGGCCCGCCACGCATCGTGACCTGCCACGCCCGCGACGGCGGCGAGTTCTTCGGCACCGTCGCCACAGGCCAAAAACGGTTCGGGTTCGTGGCAAAAATGGACAACGGCCGGCTGGTGTCCTTCAAAGTTTTGTAAGTGACACCACCCGGCCAGGGCCTACCTGTCGAACTTAGGCCTGCGCAGTCTCCTCCTGCGCGGACTCGAACTGCTTACGCATCATGAAGAGCTGGCGCACCGTCTCTTCCTGGATCGCTTCGTTCATAGCGTTGAACATGTCGCCGCCCTCCTTCTGGTACTCGACCAGCGGGTCGCGCTGCGCCATCGCACGCAGGCCGATGCCCTCCTTGAGGTAATCCATCTCGTAGAGGTGCTCACGCCACTTCGTATCGATGATCGGCAGGATCACCATACGCTCCACGTTGCGCATCTGCTCCTCGCCGCCGATCTCGGCAACGTTCGCCTCGAGCTGATCGTACTGCGCCTGGGCGTCGTCGATGAGTGCCTCGCGCAGCTGCTCAGCGGTGAGCTCGCCCGGCTTGCCGTACTCGTCGCCGTCGATAAGCTCCTGGGCCGTCTTCGACGGGCCGTACAGGGACTCGAGTGCGTGCCAGAGTTCCTGCAGGTCCCAGTCCTCGACGTAGCCCTCCATCGTCGCGCCATCCACGTACGCGCCGACAGTCGAGCTGATCATGCGGCGGACCTGATCCTTGATGTCCTTCGACGCCAAGATCTCCTGGCGCTCACCGTAGACCACCTTGCGCTGCTCGTTGAGCACCTCGTCGTACTTCAGGACGTTCTTACGCATCTCGAAGTTCTGGTTCTCAACCTGCGACTGCGCGCCCTTAATCGCATTCGACACCATCTTCGCCTCAATCGGAACATCGTCCGGAACGTTGAGGCGGTTCATCATGTTTTCCATCGACTGGCCAACGAAGCGAACCATGAGCTCGTCGCGCATCGACAGGTAGAAACGGGTCTCACCCGGGTCACCCTGACGGCCAGAACGGCCACGCAGCTGGTTATCAATGCGACGAGACTCGTGGCGCTCCGTACCGATCACGTACAGGCCACCGGCCTCACGCACTTCGTCGCCGAGCTGCTTCGAGCGCTCCTTCGCCTTCGGCAGCTGCTCGTTCCACGCCTCCTGGTAGCGCTCCTCATCCTCGAACGGGTCGAGGCCCTGCTCCTGCAGCTTCGCATCCAACAGAATTTCCGGGTTGCCACCCAGCACGATATCCGTACCGCGACCAGCCATGTTCGTAGAGACCGTCACCTTCGCCGGCAGACCAGCCTCCGCGATAATGCGGCCTTCTTCCTCGTGGTGCTTCGCGTTGAGCACATTGTGCTTAATGCCCTTGCGCGTCAGCAGCTGCGAGAGGTACTCCGAGCGCTCCACCGAGGTGGTACCGACCAGCACCGGCTGGCCCTTCTCGACGTGCTCCGCAATATCCTCCGCAACAGCGGCGAACTTCGCTTCCTGCGTCTTGTAGATCAGGTCGTCGCGGTCCACGCGCTGGTTCGGGCGGTTCGGTGGAATCTGTACAACGTCCATCTTGTAGATCTGGTGCAGCTCCGCCGCCTCAGTCTCAGCGGTACCGGTCATGCCAGCCAGCTTGTCGTAGAGACGGAAGTAGTTCTGCAGCGTCACCGTCGCCAGCGTCTGGTTCTCGTTCTTGATCTCGACGTTTTCCTTCGCCTCGATCGCCTGGTGCATACCCTCGTTGTAGCGACGGCCCGCCAGCACGCGACCCGTGAAGCTATCGACGATCATGACCTCACCCTGGCGGATGATGTAGTCCTTATCGCGCTCGAAGAGTTCCTTCGCCTTAATAGCGTTATTCAGGTAGCTCACCAGCTGCGAGTGCTCAGGCGCGTACAGGTTGTCAATGCCCAGCTGGTCCTCGACGAACTCCACGCCTTCCTCGGAGATACCAATGGTGCGCTTGCGGTGGTCCACTTCGTAGTGGATGCCCTCGCGCATACGCGGTGCGAGCTGCGCGAACACGGTGTAGAACTGGCTGGAGCCATCAACCGGGCCGGAAATAATCAGCGGGGTACGGGCTTCGTCGATAAGAATCGAGTCAACCTCGTCCACGATGGCGAAGTTGTGGCCGCGCTGCACCATGTCGTTGACCGAACGGGTCATGTTGTCACGCAGGTAGTCGAAGCCGAGTTCGTTGTTGGTGCCGTACGTAATCGCCGCGTCGTACGCCTTCTTGCGCTCCTGCGGGCGCATGTCGGACAGGATCACACCCACGTCGAGCCCCAGGAAGTGGTGGACACGACCCATCATCTCGGCGTCACGCTTTGCCAAGTAGTCGTTGACGGTAACAATGTGCACGCCCTTGCCGCTCAAACCATTGAGGTAGGCAGGCAGCACCGAGGTCAGGGTCTTACCTTCACCAGTTTTCATCTCGGCGACGGAACCGAAGTGGAGCGCGGCACCGCCCATGATCTGCACCTTGTAGTGCTTCTGCCCCAGCACGCGCCAGGATGCTTCGCGGGCTGTCGCGAACGCATCGAGCAAAATGTCGTCGAGCGAAGCGCCGTCGGCAATCTTTTGCTTAAACTCTTCCGTTTTGGCCTTCAACTCGTCATCTGTGAGTGCCGCGTACTCGTCATCGAGATCCATGACTTGATCAGCGATCTTCGAGAGGCGTTTTACCATACGCCCTTCACCCGCACGCAGCAGTTTCGACAGTCCAAACACGTTTCTAGAATCCTTCAAAAGTTAGAAAAACAAAGCGATCACGCCAGCTCTACGCGCTGCTTTTATGTACCAATCGGCCATTGTACGCACGCGTCAACGAAAACAGGCAATCACAACTGGTGGAATCAATAAGAAAAGAATGTGAAAACGCCGCCCGCCCGTACAAGCTTTTTGCTTACACAAGCAGGCGACGAATCATACAGTGACGACGCTACTTCTCGTCGTTTGCCTTGACCTCATCTTCTGGAGCCAGGGTGATCAGACCGTAGTCGTATGCGTGGCGGCGGTAGACCACTGCTGGACGCTTCGACTCTTCATCGATGAAGAGGTAGAAGTCGTGGCCAACCAGCTCCATCTCGGAGAGCGCCTCATCGACGCTGATCGGGGTATCCGGGTGCAGCTTGCGACGCACAACCTGGCCGAGCGGGGCATCCTCAAAGGTGCCCGCGTACGGGTCAGTGTCGTACTGGCCCTCCGCCTGCTTTGCGCGAGCATCCTCTGCCTCGTGCGCAAGCTCAGCTGCGATTTCGCCGGTGGACTTCGGTGCGCGGTGGCCGGAACGAGCAATCTCGCGGCGGACCTTTACCTTGCGCAAGGAACGCTCCAGCTTGCCCAGCGCGGATTCAAGCGCTGCGTAGAAGCTGTCTTCCTTGGCTTCCGCACGTGCCAGGTGGCCCTTGCCGGTCGCAGTAATCTGCACGCGCTGTGCCTGTGCCTCACGACGAGGGTTCGGCTCGTGCTGCAGCTCAACATGGAAGAACGTCAACGTTGGATCAAGCTTCTCAATCTTGGCGAGCTTGGCGTTGACGCGCTCTTGGAAATGCTCTGGGACCTCGACGTTACGGCCAGTAATCGTAACCTGGGCTGCTGGTGCGAATCCGTCGGTGTGCTCTGCAGAAGTCATCTGCTTCCTCCCTAGCGTTGTTGGAACTGGGTCTATCACCACTATACAACTGGTAATAACCAATGGCTACGTATCTGTGTAAAACTCCCTGCCAGTTTGCTACCAGCGAACACCACACCGACAACGCTGCTAGGCGGCGCACACAGCGACGCAGCTCACCACGTCAAAACCGCGCGCGAGCAGTACCTCGACGCTGGTCTGCAGCGTAGCGCCGGTGGTCACCACATCGTCAACAACGATGACGGGGCCAGCGCCGGGCCCAGCCTGCAGCGCCTCCCACCCGCGGCGCATCCGCACCGCACCAACCAAATTTGCCCGGCGGTGCGCGGCGTCGAGTTCCGACTGGTCAATCGTAGATTCCGCAAGCTCCAGCACGTCCGCCACGCTGCGGCCCGTGCGCTTACAGATCGCGCTCACCGGGTCTCCGCCACGCTCCCTGGCAGACGCCGCACGCGTCGGAGCAGGAACAAGGAGTGCACCCGGCTGAATCTCTCCACGGACCTCAAGGAATGTCAGCGCAGCGTCCAGCACCGCCCCCACGTGCTTGCGCACGGCCAGGTTCTTGCGCTCCTTCATCGCCAGCACCACCCCGCGGTGCGCACCACCATACGGCCCGAGCGCGAACACCGGCACGTGCGGCAGATGCTGCGGTGACACTCTGCGAGGCAACGCGGCGAGCTCCGTGCGACACGTTCGACACAGCACGGAACCCGGCGCGCCACACCCCGCGCAGTGGCGTGGAAGGAAGAGTTCACCAACCTCTGCGAGCGTCACGCCAGCTACCTCGCAATGATTGGGAGAGAGCGCACGCCCTGCAGCCCAGGCACCTCACGCCAAATCGGGGTGTCCGCACCGCTGACGGGCATCTGCAGGATCGCGTTGGCATCCGTGGCGTACAGCATGCTTGACGACGCCGCCACCGCCACAACCGGCGCGGAAATATTCCCAATCGACAGCGCAGTGGTCGAAGAGCCGTCCTGCTCCACGCGCATCACCGGGGACGCCGGGTTCGACGTGCCCACGATCAGCGAGCCGTCCGGGTGCCAGTCAGCAGCAACCACGCTTCCGCCAAGTTCAAAGCTGTACTCAAGGACGTTGACGATCGCCCCGGCGCCCGCCGCGCGCTGCTCAATGATGCCGGTGTACAGGTGGCCGTCGATCACCATCACGACGCGCGAGCCGGAACGGGAAAGGCGCAGGACGGAGATGTTGCCGTCGACCCCCTCGGGCAGGTCAACGTGCACCTCCTCAGTGGTGACTTCCCCCGTCGCCGAGGACTGCGCGGAGCGCAACACGTGCTTGCCGTCGGAGACGGTCCACACTGCCTTACTGTCGGATTCGAAGGATGGGCGCGAGAACGTCTCCGCCTTGACCACGCCCACATCCCCTTCCGTGAGCTGCCCGAGGCGCAGCTCCGCACCCTCGGGTCCGTCGCCGAGGTTGAAGACAGCCGCCCACTGCCCACCGCCAGCAACGTCGGCGGTGACCACGCTGCGCGTGCTCCCCAGCACGCCGGGCACGGGCTGGGGGCCGCCACCGGTGATTTGGGAGACGTGGCCGTCGGCGAGCGAATACAGGGTGCTCTCCCCGACCTGCTCGACGACGGGGCTGACGTCGATAAAGTCGTCCGTTGTGAGTTCGCGGGCACCTGTGATGAGTGGTTCGCCGTCGGAGATCAGCGAAAACGGGCCGGTCACGCCGGCGGAGGCGAGTGTCCACACCACCTGCGCCGCGAAACGGCTGCGGTCCGCCTCCGGCATGCTGCCGAGGCCCGCGAAGTGGTAGGCACCATTTTCGAACCCGGTGTAGCGCACCGTCGACGGCAGCGTGCCCATGATGGCTGGGCGCAGGCGGGTCGCTGGGCCGTCGAGGAGCAGCGAGACCAGCGTGCTCGGCAAAAAGTCGCGCGGCGAGTACACCCACCGCCGGTCGGTGACCAGCTCCTTGCCCGTTGGGTCGAAGAAGTAGAGGTTGTAGGGCTGGTATTGGTTGCGTAGTTCGGTGCGCTCCATCACCACGCCCGGGGGCAGCGATGCGATGCGCCACTGGCCGTCGACCTGCTCGAGCTCAAGCGTCGCCTCGTACGTGCCGCGCTCCGGGGTGAACACTCCACCGCTGCCGAGCGCCCCGACCACGTTGCCGTGCACGGCAAACCTACGCTTGTTCCCAGCGCTTCCAGACACGGTATTCAGCCCGATCCGGTCGACGATGAGGGTCTGCTCGTTCGCGCTCCACGTGGGCTTGGCGTCCTCGGTCAGGAAGGAGCGCGCGGCTTCGTAGTCACCGGTTGGGATCGCGGAGGCCGCGTAGAAATCTCGGAGCAAAAGGTCCGGCTCGCGGTCCTTGATCGGGCCGATGACCTCCGACTCGTGCTCCGGCTCCTGGTAGGGCCGCAGCACATGCGGGTCAGTATTCGACGGCAGCGTCGCACATCCGCCCAGCAGCAGCGCCGCGCTCATCATGACGGCACAATACTTATGCTTCATCTGGCTGCCTCTCCTCGTCCTGCGTTTCGACGTCCACTTCGACACCATCCGCGTCCACCTCGGGTTCCAGCTCGAGGGGCAACGGGGACGTCGAATAGCCTGCCTCCGGATCCAGCGGCAAGACCAGCCTGAACATCGCGCCGACGCCCTCCTCCCCGACGGCCTCCAACGTGCCGTGGTGCAACTGCGCGTCCTCGCGGGCAATCGCCAGGCCAAGGCCCGTACCGCCCGAGTGGCGCTTGCGGGACTTGTCCGCTCGCCAGAAACGGTTAAACACCAGCTCCTCCTGTCCGGGCTTCAGCCCGATGCCGTGGTCCCTGACCGTCACCGCAACCGCGCTGTCGTTGGCTCGCAGTGCCACGACAACCGGCTTGCCTTCCGAGTGGTCGATGGCGTTCGCGATGAGGTTGCGCACGATGCGCTCAATCCTGCGAGCCTCGCCGAGCATCATCACGGGCTCCTCCGGCATGTCGAAGGAGACGTCCACGCCGAGCTCCTCGGCAAGGTGCTGCGTCTGCTGCCAAGCAGAGACAATCGGCGCCTTCATATCCATCTGCGTCACGGACAGGTCGGCCACACCGGCGTCGTGGCGGGAAATCTCCAGCAGGTCGTTGAGCAGGGCCTCGAAGCGGTCCAGCTCGCGAGTCATCAGCTGGGAGGCGCGACGTGTGCCCGGCTCCAAGGAGTCCTCGTCGGCAGCGATCATGTCCGCCGCCATCCGCACCGTGGTCAGTGGCGTACGCAGCTCGTGGGACACGTCGGACGTGAACTGCCTCTGGAGATCGCCGTAGCGCTCCAGGTGGTCAATCTGCTGCGACAGCTTGTCAGCCATGTTGTTGAAGGACAGCGCCAGCACCGCCATCTCGTCCTCCCCATCGACCGGCATACGCTCACGCAGGTGTCCTTCCGCGAACCGACGCGCAGTGCGCGACGCCGAGCGCACCGGAGCAACAATCTGCTGCGACGCCAACCACGCAATCCCCACCAGCAGGACGCTGACGATCACCGTGGCCGTCGCTAAGATGCCGCGCATCAGCGCCAGCGTCGAGGCCTCGTTGTCCATATTCATCACGAGGTAGAGCTGCAAGTGTGGCACATCAGAAGTCGTCGGGGTGCCGATAATCAGCGCGTTGTACGACGAGTGGTCACCGCGCTGCACCGAAGAGAACTGGTACGCAATGTTCCCCTCCGCAACGTATTCCTCCAGCTTGTCCGGGATCTGATACGCCTCCGGCGAGGACGTAACGATCCCGTTCGGGTTCTTCACCACCAGCACCGGCTCGTACACGGCGGTCGCCTCAGAGCTCTGCTGCGTGCGCTGCGTCAGCCCGGCGCGCGCCGAATTCAAACGGCTTTGCAGCGAGGTCGCCGACCCCGAGTTGTTAATCTGCTCCTCAACCGTGACGCGTGCGCGGTCGATTTCCACACTCGCCGCCTCAATCTTCGAGGCAGCGATGCGCTGGCTCACCACGGATGCCAACGCGAACCCCAACACCAACATCACCACAGCGGAAACAATCAGCACTGTGCCGACGAAGCGCACCTGCAACGAAGTACGCCACGCCTCTGTGATTCGGTCCCTGCTACGTTTCAGTACGGCGAACAGGAGCGCCACCTCCCATTCTTACTTCACGGACTTGTAGCCCACACCACGCACAGTCTGGATGATCTCGGGGTGCTCCGGGTCGTGCTCAATCTTGGAGCGCAGACGCTGCACGTGCACGTTGACCAGGCGGGTATCGGAGTTGTTGCGGTAGCCCCACACGGATTCCAGCAACTCGTCGCGGGAGTGGACCTGGTTCGGCTTCTTCGCCATTTCCAGCAGGAGGTCGAACTCGAGCGGGGTCAGCGCAATCTCTTCGCCGTTGCGGGTCACCATGTGCTGGGGGACGTCGATAACTAAGTCGGCGATTTCGATGACGTCGCCTGGCTCCTCATCCGTCCTGCGCAGGCGGGCCCTGATCCTGGCCACGAGCTCCTTCGGCTTGAACGGTTTGGTGATGTAGTCGTCCGCGCCCGACTCGAGGCCGAGCACCACGTCGACCGTGTCCGTCTTCGCGGTAAGCATCACGATCGGCACTGAGGACTCGCGGCGGATCGCCTTGCAGATGTCGATGCCGTTCATACCTGGAAGCATGAGGTCCAGCAGGATCAGGTCCGGCTCGTACTCGTGGAAGGCCTGGACGGCCTCGGCACCATCGGTGACGGGCCGGGAATCAAACCCCTCGGCCTCCAGGACGATGGTGAGCATCTCGTTAATGGCGGGGTCGTCGTCAACGACCAGGATTTTCGACATGGACATTGGTGGCTCCTCTTAACGCGCGCTTTGTATTGCTTGGATAATAGCCGTGGCATCCGACGTGGAAATCCACCGACTCACCCAGCCGCTGTCGGCAAGGCGCTGGTACTGCGCAAACGTCGCGTCCTGCAGGCCGCCGTCGCGCTCGTAATGGTCGCGGGTACGCGAAGCGTCTTGCGCCTCCCTGCGCTGCGCACGCTCCCGCGCAATGCTCGGGGAAGTAGCGACCAGCACCTGCAGGTCAGGCTTCGGCAGCCCGAGCCGTTCGAACTCGAGCTCGGCCACCCACTCTGCCGCGGCATCATCGCCGGTGCGCGCCGCGGTGTACGCGGCGTTCGAGGCAACGTAGCGGTCGAGCAACAGGATACGGTCCGGCGCGCCCTGGTACTGCGCGAGCTGCTCCTTCGCGCCGTAGCGGTCGAGCGCGAACATCGTCGCCATCCCATAGGCGGAATCCACCAGGTCACCCATCATGCCGTAGAGGGCGTCTTGTGCCAGCTGCGCGTGCAGCGAATCCTCATAGCGCGGGAAGGACAGCGTATCCGCGCCGTACTCCTCCACGATGCGCCGCACGATGGTGTTCTTACCCGCCCCATCAATGCCCTCGATGGCAATGATCATGCCGCTAACCTCCTCCTGCCCTCCGTCGCCTTTTCTACGCGAGCGCTTCCAAAAACTGCTCGACGTCCTCTTCCTCGTCGTCACCGACCGCCTCGAGCAGCTCGGCCGCGCTTTCAATGAGCTGCTCGTCAAGCTCACCGCTGTTGCCACGGATGAACGGGAAACGCTCCGCAATCTCACCGGCGGAAAATGGTGCACCGGCCCAGATAGCAGTGATGGTCGCCGCGGCGAGCCCATTGGTGCGTTCTTGGTCTGAGGCACTGTCCTGGTCCGCAGCCAGCAGCACCGCGTCACGGACGGCTTCCAGAATGTCCTCTTCGTCCAAATCCGCGATCTCGTCGAGAAAATCAATGTTGTCGTCGTCGGAGAAAATCTTCTGGTCCCAGCTGCTCATCAGTGCGTCCTTTCAGGTGGAGGCTGTATATACCCTGCAATCTACACGGCGCAGCACGCATTGCGAACTCCCCTGCTTCCCACCTGAAAACCGTGCGGGCGGCCCCTTTTCAATGTTTACCATCCATGCTATAAACGTTTCCAAGCAACGAAATTGTTATCGTTTTGTAATTCTGGAAATTCTGCGGCGAAGGGCAACCTATGAATCAGACGCAAAGGAGAGTTGCCACATTCATGGCGCTCGGCATCTGTGTTGCCATCGCGGTGGGAGTTGTTGTCTGGAACGCATCATCGCCCGGACGCTCGAACGCCAGCACACAGGCCGGCTTCATCGCAACAACCTCCACCACAACAACCGCTTCCTTATCGACGCCCACTTCGAACTCTTCGCGCCGTGATGCAGCAGCGCCACACGCTGCTGATGCGCACGTCGCCACGACTCCCCCTTCGGCGTACAACTTGTCCGCGGACCCACTCGCCCCGGCACACGCGTTCTCGGGAGGCCCTGCTGTGACGGAGCCGACGAAGCAGTACCGGCCTTCGAACGTGGCGCCGTCTACGTCCGCGCCGCGGCCGGCGGGTCCTGCGCCAACCGCTGAGCCGCAGCGGCCGAAGCACCGCTCCCCGCGGCCCAACACGCCGCATGTGCCGAGCACCGCCTCGAGCACCTCGCGCCCGCAGACGACGCAGCAGGCACCGACCACGGTGTCAACACCAACCACGATTGACACAACGCAGCCACCATCCCCGACGATGCTGCCTTCGGAGCCAACGCAGGAAGCACCGACGACGTCTACGACTTCGGCCCCGAACCCCGGCGCCACGGCGTCCACATCAGCGGCGCCGACGCCTACCCAAACACCAACGAGCGAGCAGGAGCCAACCCCGGAATCCCCGGCGGCAGCTCAGGCAGCGCCTTCCGAGGAGTCAACCTCGCCTGAAGAACCTACTGAGGATCAGTCCTAGACGCGCGCGTAGAAGCACTGCGCAGTGGTGAACCCCTCAGCGACGTCGAACGTCACCGCCGGGTCGGAAGCAGGGATCCACGCAGCCTGACCAGGCGTGAGCACGAAGTCGCCCGCGCACACCTGCCCTTCGGTGCACAAGATGATCGCAGGACCGTCGGTGTCCACGTGCATCGGGTGGTCGGCGTCGACACGGTGGGCACTCATGATGAAATCCTGCACGGGCAAGTGGAAGCTCACCACGTTGTCCTGTTCCGACGTCACCGCAAACGGGTCCTCCAGCGAAGAAAAGTCGAGCACTTTCACAAGCTCGGGCACGTCAACGTGCTTCGACGTCAGTCCCCCGCGAAGCACGTTGTCGGAGTTCGCCATGATTTCCACACCAAGCCCAGCAAGGTACGCGTGAAGCTGGCCAGCCGCCAGGTAGAGCGCTTCCCCCGGGCGCATCTGCACGTAGTTGAGCAACAACGCGGCAAGAACACCGACGTCATTCGGGTACTTGTCGTGCACCCGCAAGAACATCTCGGCCAGCGTCGCGGACTCCCCCGCCGCAGCGTTTTTGGCGACGCGCTGGGCCGCCGGAACAATCGCGGCGATCAGAGAGGTGCGGGGATCCTCTGGCAGGGAGATAAACGTCGTGAATACTGCGCGGAGTCCGGCTTCTTCCGAAGTGGCGTCGAGAAGCGAGGCGTAACGGTCAAGCTCCTCGCAGTCGAGCGCGGCGAAAAACTCGCGCGTTTGCTCCAGCGGGCGGAACCCTGCGAGCGCCTCGAACGGGGTCAGCGCCACAATCAGCTCCGGCTTCGGGTTCGGGTCCTTGTAGTTTCGCGTCGGATCATCCAGGCTGATGCCCGCGGCTTCCTCCCGGGAGAACCCGGCCTTCGCCTGCGAGCGCGACGGGTGCGCCTGGATACTCAGCGGCTCGGCGGCGGCGAGCAGCTTCAGCAAGAACGGCAGCTGCGAGCCGTACTGGTCGGCAACGCGCTCGCCCAGCGTTCCGACGGGATCCGCGGCGATCACGGCGTCAAGACCCTGCTCGCCCACCAGCGAAGGCGCGGCACTATGGGCGCCGAACCACAGCTCAGCCTCTGGTGCCTCACTCGGCACCTCGGTGCCGCGCAGCTGCGCAAGCAATGTGCGCGACCCCCACGGGTACGTCCGTAGAGCCCCTTGCAGGTGCTCCATAAGTGTCTCCTTCGCAAGTTCCGTCGGCGTTGCAACAGTTGAAACAACAGCGTTTCAGAATACCAGCGTGGCGCCGATTCACGGAACGGCGACAGAGACCACAAACTACTGACGGATCACCGCCAGGACTTCCTGCACAATCTCGTCGACCTTCGCCCTGGTTGGAGCCTCAACGTTGAGGCGCAGCAGCGGCTCCGTATTCGACGCGCGCAGGTTCAACCACACCGGGCCAGGTGCGCTGTCTTCGTCGCGAAGCGACACCGTCACACCGTCGAGGCGGTCGATATCCGCGACGCGGTCGCCGAGCGCCTCAAGGACACGTTCGGTAGCAGCTGCCTGGTCCGCGACGGTGGAGTTGATCTCCCCGGAGGCCTCGTAGCGCTCGTACTGGGCCATCATTTCGCTCAGCGGCTTGTCTTGCTCCGCAAGCGCCGCCAACACGTGCAGCGCCGCCACCAGCCCCGAGTCCGCGTTGAAGAACTCCGTGAAGTAGTAGTGCGCCGAGTGCTCCCCACCGAACATCGCCCCGGTGCGCGCCATCTCAGCCTTGATGTACGAGTGGCCCACCCGCGTGCGCACCGGCTTGCCGCCCTGCTCACGAATGATTTCCGGCACCGCCCGCGAGGTGATCAAGTTGTGAATAATGGTCGCGCCAGGGTGCGTCGCAAGCGTGCGCGTGGCAACCAACGCCGTGATCGCAGACGGGGACACAGCCTCACCGCGCTCATCCACGACGAAGCAGCGGTCCGCGTCGCCGTCGAAGGCAAGCCCGATGTCGGCCTTTTCTTCGACAACAAACCGCTGGAGGTCAACAAGGTTCTTCGGGTCGAGCGGGTTCGCCTCGTGGTTCGGGAACGTGCCGTCGAGCTCGAAGTAGAGCGGCCGGATATCCAGGTCGCCGAGCACCGCCGGCACCGTGAGCCCCGCCATACCGTTCGCGGCGTCGACGGCGACCTTCAGCGCCTTGCCCTGCGGCAGCGGCACAAGCTGGCGGAGGAAGCGCGCATACGCATCCAGCACGTCCCGCTTCTCGACGCTCCCAGCTTCGCCCTCAAACGCCGGAACCCCCTCGATGAGCATACGGCTAATCTCTGAAAGGCCGGTGTCTGTGCTGACCGGGGTCGCGCCCGCGCGGCACAACTTGATGCCGTTGTACTGGGCCGGGTTGTGGGAGGCGGTAAACATCGCGCCGGCGCACTCGAAGGTGCCAGCCGCGTAGTAGAGCTCGTCAGTGGAGGTCAGCCCCAGGTCGAGAACGCGCAACCCTTGCGAGGTTGCGCCCTCTGCAAACGCGGCCGACAGCTCCGGTGAGGACGGCCGCATGTCGTGGCCGACGGCGATGGTTCGCTCCCCCTCGCTGTACAGGATGTGGCCGAATGCCGCTCCGACTGTGCGGACCGTATCCGCATCAATGGTGGAACCGACAACGCCGCGAATGTCATACGCCTTAATAAGGTCCTTCAAGGACTCATAGGTGTGCTCAATAGCCATACCGGCAATCTTAGTGGCTCGACTCCTCGTCGCCGCCTTCAGTACCTTCACTACCTTCAGCAGGGTCGGGCACAACGTGGAGGTGGGAGCGCCGCGCGTCACGTTCCGCGGCGAGGTGCTCCTCAATCCGCTTCGTGCGGTGTACCGGGTGGTTCGAGGTCGACGGATCGTTGAAGTCTTTCGTCGCCTCGTACTCGATTGGGTCGCCACCGTTTTCCACCAGCCCGGTGGTCACGCGGCCTGCCTCACGGACAGCGTGCGCCAGAGCCGTAAGCTCTTCGTCCTCAAGCGCGTGCGCCTCGTCGTCAAAGATATCGACGGCTTCTACTCGCACCAGCTCCCAACCGACAGGGGCCGTGATGTGCGCCGAGTGGCGCTCGCAGAGGTCCCAGGCGTGTGGCTCAGGATTCGGCGAGAGCGGGCTAATGACTGCTGTCGATTCCGAGTAGGCATAAATCAGCGTGGCCACAGCAGGCCTGCCACAACCAGGACGACAACACCGACGGAAAGTACTCACGCCGTCCAAGCCTAAACCCCAACTTGAGATTTTGGTAGTACGTCCCCGGCGCGCCACACCCGACTGCACCCCAAGATCCCTAGAATCTGGGGCATGAACGCCCCAATCCACCACCTTCGGACCGCACGGGACCGCCATGGACGCGGGGCCCGTGGCCCGCTCCTTCCCGTCGGCGTTCCTCGCTACCGGACGCGCTCCGCGCAGTTCGACCAACTGGTGCTGGACACGTACGCTCCACTGCACAACGCGTACTTTGAGCAGCTAGCTACGGTGGACTTGGCCGTCGATACGATCCCCCGGATGCGCCTGCACCCCGATGTTGCCCGCTTCAGCGACGAGATCGTTGCCGACGGCCCCGTCCCGCTCGGCCGCATCCTGCAGGCAGGCGTGGACCGCTACGGCGTTCCCACGAGGGCACGCTTCGTGCTTTTCCGTCGCCCGATTGAGCAGCGTACCGAGACGGCAGAAGAGCGGTCAGCCCTCATTCATTGGGTACTGACCGCCCTTGTTGCTTCGTATATCAACCTGGACCCACGGGACATCGATTCCGACTTCCCCTGGTAGACCAGACGTTTAGCCGATCTGCTTCTTCAAGCGGCGACGCTCACGGTCCGAGAGCCCGCCCCAAATGCCGAAGCGTTCGTCATGCTCGAGCGCAAACTCGAGACACTCGTCACGCACGGCGCAGGCTTTGCAGATCCGCTTCGCCTCGCGGGTCGAGCCACCCTTTTCCGGAAAGAACGCCTCGGGATCGGTCTGAGCACATAGCGCTTGATCTTGCCATTCCTGCTCGACGGCACCGAACAGCTCGTCGAAGCTCATGCCAACCGCGGCTACGCCACGGATGTCAGCACCATTCGCCATGTCTTCCACGCCGTCCCCTTTCTCCGTCGTTCTTCGTTACGGCCAACTACCGCCCACACTCCGTTTGAGGGGCGCGACGAGTGACCCTTGTACTTCTGCGATTACACACCGAACCACTAAATAGGTGCAAGCTATCGGGGGGAAACTCCGCCCTTTTCCACGGGAAACGCACGCCAACAGTCACACGAGTCACAACAGTCACAGGGGTCCAGATTCGGGGGTATGGGCCGGGGGTACTACATGTGGTACCCTGGTTGCCATACCCTTACTAACCGGCAGGTTTTTCGGGGCACCCCGCGTGTCGCTTACGCATCTGGGGAAAAACGCACTCCCGAATCCGGGATCGCAACCCCCGGCCACACCCGCATACCGCCCTGCAGTTCGCAACGGGCACCGATTTGGGCGCCCTCACCGATCACGCAACCATCGATCCGGGAGTTCGCCCCGATCGTGACGCCAGAGGCAATAATCGAATCACGAATCATCGCGCCCGGCTCAATCGTGACCCCATCGAAGATGACGCTGTCATCCACGCGGCACCCAGCCCCGATCTCCGTACCACGGCCAACAGCAGTGCCGCCCATCAGGATGACGCCTCCCGCGACGCCAGCGGATTCGTCGATAAGCGACTCACCAGTCTGGCCTTCCAGCAACGGCGAGTACGCGATACCGCGCACCACGTCCGAAGATCCCTGCACGAAATCCGACGGCCGCCCCATGTCCCTCCAGTACGAGGTATCCACATAGCCAACCATCTTCGCACCCGATTCAAGCAGGCCAGGGAAGGTTTCGCGCTCCACGGAAACCACTCGGCCAGCCGGGATCTGCTCGATGACTTCGCGGCGGAACACGTAGCACCCAGCGTTGATCTGATCGGTTGGCGGATCCTCCGTCTTTTCCAAGAACGCGAGCACGTTGCCGTCCTCATCCGTCGGGACGGACCCGAACGCGCGCGGATCTGGGACGCGGACCAGGTGCAGCGTCGCGTCGGCATCCTTCTCGGCGTGGTAGGCCAGGATCTTGCTCAGATCAGCCCCCGAGAGCACGTCCCCGTTAAACACCATCGCGTTATCAAAGCGCAGCTTGTCAGCCACGTTCCGGATCGCACCGCCGGTGCCCAGCGCCTCTTCTTCGACGACGTACTCGATCTCAAGACCAAAGTCGGAGCCGTCACCGAAGTACTCCTCGAACACCTCCGCGCGGTAGGACGTCCCCAGCACCACATGGCGCATCCCCGCCTGGCGGATCCGCGCCAGCAGGTGCGAAAGGAACGGGTGCCCGGCAGTCGGCAACATCGGCTTCGGGGTACTCACTGTCAACGGACGCAGGCGCGTGCCGCGGCCACCAACCAAAATGACCGCGTCGGTATTCTCCGGGGTCACGGTGCGGGATGCATTCACGTGGAATCCTTTCAAGCGTTCTCTATTACTTACTGCGCGAAACAAGCAGTGCTGCCCGCACCTTCAGGCCAACCCACAACAGCGCGCGCAGCGGGGCCTGCCACCAGTGAGGGTGACGGTCAGACTGGAAACGATAGGCGGAGTCATGGTGCGCCGGCAGCGTGACCCGCTGAAACTTACTGGCGACGTGGCCCTGGTCGTGCACGATGACCGAGGAAGGACAGTACACATTTTCCCACCCGGCGCGACGCAGACGGTCTCCGAAGTCCACGTCCTCCAGGTACATGAAGTAGCGCTCGTCGAAGCCTCCGATGGCGTCGAAGGCGTCCCACCGCACGAGCAAGCACGCCCCCGAGAGCCACCCGGCGCTGCGCTGCTGGTCCATGTGCTGCTCCGCCTTATACGAGGCAGAAAACGGGTTGGACGGCCACACCTCATATAACAGGGCGTGCCCGATACCGGTGACGATGCCCGGCACCTCACGCGCGCTCGGGTATAGGTTGCCTTCGCAGTCCTCGATGCGCGGACCGACGGCACCGGCCTCCGGCAGGGCCTCCATGCAGGCGCGCAGCGTGTCCACGCTCCCCGCCTGGAACACCACGTCGGGGTTGGAGATCAGGAAGTAATCCCCGTTGATCTCGCCGCGCTCCCGGCGAGCGCGCAACTGACGAACCGCGGCGTTGATCGCCGCGCCGTACCCGATGTTTCCACCAGTCCGCAGCAGCTCGACGTGCTCGTGTTCACGCGCTGCAGCCTCCGGGGCCCCATCGGTGGAGCCGTTATCAGCGCAGATGAGCAGTGTCTGGCCAGCGGTGGCGTCGTCAAGCGAGGCGATGAGCTCAGCCAGGTGCTTGCCTGGCGAATAGGTCACTGCCACCACAGCAAGTGGAGCCGTCATAGCTGCCTGTCCTCCTATCTGTCCTGCCGGTCAGCCTTTGCGAACACAATGCGAATCAGCTTACCCATCCAAAAGTGTGAGAGGCATCTTGAACTCACCTACCCAGCTCACTTTTCGCACCCTGTATACTTGCGCCCTGTGACTGACTCCCTGAGGCCCGCGCGCGACATCCAGCCCGCCCCATCGCAGATGCGTGACATTTCGCAGATGGGTCACCCGGTTGTAAAGGCATCCCTTGCCGTGTTGTCCGCTGTCGCCTTGACGGTGTCTGCCGTCGGGTACTTCACGGTCGGACGAGTCAGCAATCAGCTCAGCGCCTCCGAGCTGCGGATCAATGCAGGCCGCGGGCAGAACAACAAGGAGCAGCTCGACGGCGCGATGGACATCCTGCTCGTCGGCTCAGATTCGCGTACTGACGCCCAGGGCAACCCCTTGAGTGAGGCCGAGCTGGCGCACCTCAACGCAGGTATTGCCGACGGGGAGATCAACACGGACACCATCATGATTATCCGTGTCCCCGACGACGGATCGCGGGCCACGGCGGTGTCCATCCCGCGCGATACCTACGTGCACACCGACGACTACGGCAATTTAAAGATCAACGGTGTCTACAGTGCGCACGCCGCCGCCAAGCGCGAGGAGCTCATCGCTGCGGGCAAGCCGGAAGGCCCCGCCCTCGAGCAGGAGGTAGCGCGCGCGGGCCAGCTCGGGCTTATCGACGCCATCAATGACCTCACCGGCGTGGAAGTCGACCACTACGCGCAGGTTGGCCTCCTCGGTTTCGTCCTGCTGACGGACGCGGTCGGCGGGGTCGACGTCTGCCTCAACGCTGCGGTGGACGAGCCGCTATCGGGTGCGCACTTCCCTGCCGGGCAGCAAACGCTCGACGGTGCCCAGGCGCTGTCCTTCGTGCGCCAGCGCCACGACCTGCCACGCGGCGACCTCGACCGCATCGTGCGCCAGCAGGCGTACATGGCGTCACTCGTACAGAAGGTGCTCTCCGCTGGCACACTGACGAGCCCGGCGAAGCTACGTGACCTGGCGAACGCAGCGGAGCGCTCAGTCACCCTGGACCAGAGCCTCGACGTGATGCGCTTTGCCCAGCAGATGTCCGGCCTGGCTGGCGGCAACGTCACCTTCACCACCATCCCGGTGACCTCTGTCAACGGCGTCGGCGACTACGGCGAATCCATCGTGACCGTTGACGTCAACGAGGTCCACAGCTTCATGGACGCCGCCATCAAGGAACAGGTTCCCGAGGGCGAGCAGCCGGAGCAGGCACCGGAGCAGGCCGAAGATTTTGCCGGCACGCAAGTCTTCGTCCTCAACGCTGGTTCCGTTCCCGGGCAAGCACGCGCTACCGGCGAGTGGCTCGCCGACGCGGGCATCACCGTTACAGACGTTTCCAACGCGATGGACGGCGTGTACTGGGAATCCCAGGTCGTTGCCGCCGACCCCGAAGACCCCCGCGCGAAGAAGCTGGCAGAGATGCTCGGTGGTGTCCCTGTCACGGCGAACAATGCACTCGAGCCGGGCAGCATCATCGCGGTTGTCGCGGAAGACTACAACGGCCCGGCGAAGGTCGACCCGGCGGATGCCCAGCAGCACGTGCCGGTCGGCACACCTGGCGACGACATCAGCGGCATGAGCCTCGGCCCCGAAATCGACGCCGGCGGTCAGGGCCCCCGCTGCGTGAACTAGCCCGGCCACCTATGCTTGGCTGCCATGAGTATGCTGGCACGCTTATTGCAGGATGACCCCGCGGCACCCCGCCTGACCGTCTACGACGAATCCCAGGGTAGCCGCATGGAGTTCTCCGCGCTGACCCTCGACAATTGGTTGAGCAAAGTGGGCAACTTCCTGGATGAGGAGTTCGACCTCGAGGATGCCGCCACCATCGTGATTGATCTCCCTGTGTCGTGGCAGGCCGCGGTGATCGCGCTCGGGGCGTACAACATTGGGCGGCGCCCGGTGTTCACAGATACGCCCGAGGTTGTTGAGGATGTGGCGCTCGTATTCACCGTGGCGGAGCGGGCGGATACATGGTCTGACGCGGAAGAGTGCGTCGTCGTATCCCGCGATCCGTTCGGGCGCGGCGTCGTCGAGTCTGGCGGCTCGCTCCCAGTCGGGACAGTCGACTTCAGCCCGACTGTGCGCAGCTACGGTGACCAATACTTTGGGCAGACCGCCGACATCTCCCAGTGGGCCCAGCCGACTCAGGCGACCGAGCAGCCCTCCTCCCCCGAACGGGTGATCATTTCCGGGTGGGACAGCGCCGAGACATTCGAGCAGGGCGTGCTCACTCCGCTCGCGGCATGTGGCTCCGTCGTCGTGGTAACGGGAGCTACGGAAACTCCTGGTGAGGACCGTATCGCTTCCATCGCCCGCGCAGAGCACGTAAACCACATACAAACGGACACGTAGATCCGCTTCCGCCCCCGTTCGTAGGTAATTCTACAGATTTCGTCGCACCTTGGCCCTGTTTTTCACTAGATTGAAGTCACCGAATTCACACGAGTCACACATGACGCAACGAAAGGCGGATGAATGAAACTCCGTACGACTGGTGCAACCCTCTGCGCAATCGCACTCGCGGGAGCAACGCTGACCGGCTGCTCTTCCGATAGCGAGCCAGCGGACACCAACAAGGACTCCGGCACCACCGCTTCCGAGGTCGGCGAAGGCCGCGGCCCAATTACTTTCGCGATGGGCCGTAACGATACGGACAAGCTCAAGCCAATCATCGAGAAGTGGAACCAAGCCCACCCCAATGAGAAGGTCACCCTCTCCGAGCTCGCTGGCGAGGCCGACGACCAACGCGACACCCTCGTACAGTCCCTCCAGGCGGGCAACGCCGACTACGATGTGATGGCCCTCGACGTCGTATGGACTGCCGACTTCGCAGCGAACCAGTGGCTCGAGCCACTCGAGGGCGAGTACGCCGTCGACACCTCTGGCCTACTGCAGTCCACGGTCGACTCCGCGACCTACGGCGGCAAGCTCTACGCCCTGCCGCAGAACACGAACGGCCAGCTGCTGTTCCGCAACGTCGACAAGGTGCCGAGCGCGCCTGACACCTTCGACGACGTCATCGCCGCCTGCAAGGAGGTGGAAGGCGACTGCCTGACCACCCAGCTCAAGCAGTACGAAGGCCTGACCGTGAACACGCTTGGCTTCATCAACGGCTGGGGCGGCAGCGTCCTTGACGATGCCGGCGCACCGACCGTCGAGTCCGACGCCGCGAAGGCCGGCCTGCAGGCGCTCGTTGACGCATACAACGACGGCGTCATCGCCAAGAGCTCCACGGCCGCGACCGAGGAAGAGACCAACCTCGCGTTCACCGAAGGAAAGACCGCCCTGGCGATCAACTGGCCGTACATGTACACCAACGCGCAGGAAGCTGGCGTGAACTTCGAGGTCCAACCGCTGGTTGGCAAGGACGGCGTCGGCGTTTCCACCCTGGGTGGCTACAACAACGGCATCAACGTCAACTCCAAGCACAAGCAGACGGCGAAGGACTTCATCGAGTTCATCATCAACGAGGAGAACCAGCTCTCGTTCGCTGAAGCCTCCTTCCCGCCGGTGCTCGCCTCGATTTACGACGACGCCGAGCTGGTAGCAAAGCACCCATACCTGCCGGCACTGAAGGTATCGCTGGAGAACGCGCAGCCACGCCCGGTCTCCCCGTTCTACCCGGCAATCTCGAAGGCTATCCAGGACAACGCGTACGCAGCGCTGACCGCGGGAAAGAGCGTCGATGACGCCACCGCCGACATGGCTGCTGCTATCAAGCAGGCTTCCTAATACGATAACTTCGTATGAGCATAACGCCCGCCCGGACTGTGTTCGGGCGGGCGTTCAAGTTCGCACATCTCCATCTTCCCGTCTACTTGCAAAGGCCCACGATGAGAACACCTCCATCAAAGCCTCGCGATACTGCGAAAGCGGCAGCGCTCGTCGCGCCCGCATTGCTGGTATTGGCAGTGGTGATCGGCTACCCGATCGTCCGCGCAATTTGGCTTTCGTTTCAGTCCAACAGGCACCTTGACGCCTCAACCGGAGTCTTCGTCGACGGTGGCTTCGCTGGCGTCGATAACTACTTGTATTGGTTGTCGAACCGCTGCATGACCCCGTCGGGCGTCGTGGGCGCTTGCCCTCCTGGCGTGCTTGCCACCGACTTCTGGCCATCGGTCTCGGTGACACTCTTCTTCACGGTGGTCACCGTCGCACTCGAGACGGTGCTCGGCATCGGGATGGCTATCATCATGAACCGGCCGTCGCGGGCCCGCGGTCTGATCCGCGCGGCGGTGCTCATCCCTTGGGCAATCCCGACCGCGGTGACGGCGAAGCTGTGGCAGTTCATGTTCGCGCCAAGCGGCATCGTCAACTCGCTGCTGGGCGCAAACATCGCGTGGACGACCGACCCCTGGGCTGCGCGTTTCGCGGTGATCATCGCCGACGTATGGAAGACCACGCCGTTTATGGCACTGTTGATCCTCGCAGGCCTGCAGATGATCCCGAAGGACGTCTACGAGGCCGCGCGTGTCGACGGCGCCTCCGCATGGCAGACGTTCACCAGCATCACCCTGCCGCTAGTGCGCCCGGCGCTCATGGTGGCGGTGCTCTTCCGCACGCTGGACGCGCTGCGCATGTACGACCTGCCCGTCATCATGATTTCGGGCTCCTCCAACTCACCAACGGCGACGATCTCCCAGCTGGTGGTCGAGGACATGCGCCAGGGCAACTTCAACTCGGCCTCGGCGTTGTCCACCTTGATCTTCCTGCTGATCTTCGCGGTGGCGTTCGTCATGGTGAGGTTCCTCGGCGCAAACGTGGGCGGCGCGAACGAACGCCGTGAAGCCCGGCGCGCGAAGCGCAAGCAGGCAAAGACAGAACAGACAAAGGAGGTGGCCACACGATGAAGCGGCTCGGCCACTACGCAGGCATCATCTTCATTATGTTCTGGGGACTCGCCCCGTTTTATTGGATGCTGATTACGGCGCTGCGGGACAAGCGGTTCACCTTCGATACCACCCCGTGGCCCACGCACGTCACCCTTGAAAACTTCCGCGATGCGCTGGCAACAGATGCAGGTAACGATTTCCTCGGGGCAATTCTCAACTCGCTGATCATCTCGCTGGCGACGACGGCGCTCGCAGTCGCCGTTGGCGTGTTTACCGCCTACGCGCTTGCCCGCTTGGACTTCCGTGGCAAAGGAATCATCACGGGCATTATTTTGGCGGCGTCGATGTTCCCCGGCATCGCGCTTGTCACTCCCCTGTTCCAGCTATTCGGTGACCTTGGGTGGATTGGCACCTACCGCGCAATGATCATCCCGAACATCTCGTTCGCCCTACCTCTGACTATCTACACGCTGGTGTCCTTCTTCCAGCAGCTTCCTTGGGAGCTGGAAGAGGCCGCGCGTGTCGACGGCGCCTCCCGCGGCCAGGCGTTCCGCCTCGTCTTGCTGCCGCTGGCTGCGCCGGCCATCTTCACGACGGCAATCCTGGCTTTCATCACCACGTGGAATGAGTTCATGTTGGCACGTCAGCTGTCCTCGACCGCGACGGAGCCGGTGACCGTCGCTATTGCTCGCTTCTCTGGGCCAAGCGCCTTCGAGTACCCGTACGCAGCGATTATGGCGGCCGGTTCGCTGGTGACCATCCCACTGATCATCATGGTGCTAGTGTTCCAGCGACGGATTGTGTCAGGCCTCACAGCTGGAGGTGTCAAGGGGTAGCTTAACTTTCTCTTATGTCTCGATTAAGCTGTATTCACTTTATTACTTCCGGCCCCTAGAAAGCGCAACTATGCACAACACCACACTCCGCATCGCGACCGCGATTGCACTCGCGTCCGCCCTGGTGCTGGGCAGCGTGACCGGCAGCGCGCACGCCGAGACCACCACGACGGTGACCACCAACACCACGTCGAAGAGCGGCGTCACACAAGAAGAGGCGAATGCGCTTGAGGTCGCCGGAGTCGTGGTTGGACTCTTGGCAGTGCTTGCAGCGCTCATGGCTGGCTGGATGTACTTCGCTGCCCCGCACCTGGGGCTCGCTCTCGGCCCGCTCCGCTAACGCGTGCAGCGGCCCTCGCAGCGCCAGGACCTGATCTGGCAGACGATCATTGGGTTCGTAGGGTTTTTCACCCTGCTCGCCTTCGTGCAGGCCGTCATCAACATCACAAGGCCCGAGCCATCAATATGGCCGGGCCTCGTTCTTGCCGCGTTCGTCGCGGCGCTGTGGTGGCTTGTTCGCCGCTGGCGTCGGTGGCGCGCAGGTGACTCGTAAACCTCCTACTGTTTACTGTTCCCCGAGGAGGCGCTCACGCAGCGCGGCGTCCTTACGCTCCACCTCCGCGGCCATGTCGGCCTGGTACTTCGCCATCTTGTCCACTAGTTCCGGATCCCCGGCACCGAGCATCCGAACAGCAAGCAGGCCCGCGTTCTTCGCGCCGCCGATAGACACCGTCGCGACTGGAACACCCCCTGGCATCTGCACGATGGAAAGCAGAGAATCCAGCCCGTCAAGGTCCTTCAATGCGCGAGGGATACCGATGACTGGCAGTGGCGTTGCCGCGGCAACCATCCCCGGCAGGTGGGCTGCCCCACCGGCGCACGCAATGATGACCTGGATGCCACGTTCATGTGCTTGCTTCGCATAGGCAAGCATCTTCTCAGGGGTGCGGTGCGCGGAGACCACCCCGACCTCAAACGGCACCCCGAACTCCGCAAGTACCTCTGCGGCAGGCGCAACCGTGTCCCAGTCCGAATCCGAGCCCATGATGAGGCCAACGCGTGCGTTCATGAAGAAACTCTCCTCCTGTTAGTACCAGTTCGCGTGAACGATGAAGTGCGCGGCGTGCTGCGCAATCGCCAAGGTGGACGTAACGTCGTAGCCGGTAACGTTCACGTGGCCCATCTTGCGCCCAGGGCGCCAGCTCTTGCCGTACAAGTGCACCTTGGCCTCTGGGTAGCGGCGCATCACCTCGATGACGCGCTGCTCCATTGGCATCTGCGGGTCCTCCTCCGCGCCGAGGGTATTGACCATCACCGTGACTGGCTCCAGGGTGTCCACCGAGCCAAGCGGCCAGTTCAGGACAGCGCGCAGGTGCTGCTCGAACTGGGAGGTCACGCACCCATCTTGGGTCCAGTGCCCGGTGTTGTGCGGGCGCATCGCAAGCTCATTCACCAGGATTTCCGACGCCCCATCTTCCCCGATACGCTCGAACAGCTCGACGGCAAGCACTCCGGTGACGTCGAGCTTCGTGGCGATCTTGGCCGCCAGGTCACGACACTGTTTCGCCACATCAGCCGGTAGTTCTGGCGCAGGCGCGATCGCGATATGGCACACGCCGTCCGCCTGGCGCGATTCGACGACGGGCCACGCCTTGACTTCGCCATCGCGGTTGCGTGCCACCATCGCGGACAACTCGCGGACGAAATCCACCTTCTCTTCCGCGTACAGTACAACGCCCTTCTCCAGCAGGTCCGCCACCAGCTGCTCGCACTCCTGCAGCGTCTCCGGGAACCAGACGCCATGCCCGTCGTAGCCACCGCGCGTCGCCTTGACGCACACGCGGCCGTCGACACGCTCCCAGAACTCGCGCGCATCTTCCACCGAGTCGAACTTCGCGAACGGCGGCACCGGTGCCCCCAACTCCTTGAGCTTTGTGCGCTGCTCAAGCTTGTCCTGGGCATAAATCAGCGCCTGGGGGCGCGGCTCCACGTTGTAGCCCTCGTCCAGCAGGCGCTGCAGAAACTCGTTCGGGACGTGCTCGTGGTCGAACGTAATCGCCGAGGCCCCTTGGACCGTTGCGTGCAGGTCGTCGAAGTTGGTGTAGTCGCCGAGCTGGACGTCGCCAAACACCTGGGCGGCCGAGGCGTCCGGGGCTCCCGCAAGCACCCGGGGCTGCAGTCCGAGCTCGATGGCTTCGGTGTGCATCATTCTGGCAAGCTGACCGTCACCGATGATGGCGACTCTGGGCATTCCTTGAGCGTCTCTCACAACGAACTACCTTAGCCTTAAGGGCGCTACGATGTGGGCATGACTGAAACGAATCCTGCCATTGTTCGCCACACTATCTTCCAGAACTCGTTGATGACCGCGCTTCTCGACGGCATCTACGAAGGCGAACTGACCATCGGAGACATCCTCGGCAAGGGAAACTTCGGCCTTGGCACCTTCGACGGGCTCGACGGCGAGATGATCATTCTCGACGGCGTGTGCTACCAGCTCACCAGCGACGGCAAGGCTCGCGTCGCCACCCTCGACCAGCGCACGCCATTCACCGTCGTGACGAACTTTGTGCCACGCATCCGCGTCGACGCCCCGAAAGGGATGCGCCGCGCGGAACTCGCCGAGTTCATCGACGCGCTCGAGCCGAGCCACAATTTCTTCTACGCGGTCAAAATCACCGGCACCTTCGACGAAGTTGTGACCCGCACCGTAACCAAGCAGGAGAAGCCTTACCGCCCCATGACGGAAGCCATCGGCGACGACGCCGAGCACCACTTCACCGACATCCACGGCATCATCGGCGGCTTCCGCACACCCGAATACGCCAAGGGCATCGGGGTGCCAGGCTGCCACGTCCACTTCATTGACGACGCCCGCACCGCCGGCGGCCACGTGCTCGACTACACCATCAACGACGCCGTCATCGAGCTATGCCCCGCCACCGACATGGACCTGCATCTACCGATCACAGCGGACTTCCAGGCGGGCAACTTAAACCCCAACGACTTGGACAGCCAGCTGCACACGACGGAAATTAAGGAGTAATTAGCGGCGGCGCAGACTCGCGTCGAGCGCGCGCTCCACCGCGCGCACCTTGCCTACGCGGGGGAAGAACACCGGTTGGTCGTACCCCCACAGAGCGATGGACAGCCCGCCGCGTTGGCGTCGAAAAGAATGAATCTGGCGCAGCGGGATCGAGTCGACCGCACCGCGCGCCGAACGGGCGAGGATGCGGCGGTCGGTGAGCAGAAAGCGCTGGCGACGGTGACGCACCACCGGCCACACAAAGCGCCACGCGGAAAGCAGCGCCCACACTACAACGACGATGTTGCGCGCCTGAGCGTCAACAAACGGGGTGACGTCCATCCAGCCGATGGCGATCCAGGCGACCCCGGTGATCACGATGAGCTCGAGCAACGGGAAAATGAGGCTCGTGAAAGGCGGGTTCGTGTCGGCGAGGACGGTCTCGCCCTCTGCCAGCTGAAACTTCACCCGCGACTGTTGCACGGCACAGATCCTACTGTTTCGGCCGGAGGTGGTGCACATCTCCGACGCTGTACGCCGTGCCGTCGATGATTACTTCGCCCTCGTCGTTGACACCATCGACGGTGCCGACCACCTCGCCGTTGTGCAGCTCAAGGCGCACGTGCTGGCCGATCGTGGTACACACCTTGCGGTAGTCGGCAAGCAGCTGCGGGTCGCGCTGCTGCCACTGCTGAAAGCGCTCCCCCATCGCGCAAAGCACCTGCGTGGTGAAATCAACGAAGTCGACGTCGATGCCCTCGAGGTTCAGCGCGGTCGCGGTGGGAATGGGCAACTCTTCGCGTGCAAAGTTCAAGTTGATGCCGATGCCGACCACGACGCGCCCATCCGCGAGCCCGGAGAGGATCCCCGCGAGCTTCTTGCCACCGATCTGCACATCGTTCGGCCACTTGAGCTGGGCCTGCGGCACGACGTCGGTCACCGCGACGCCGGGCGCGATCGAGAGAAGCCCGAACGGTGGAGGGGTATCACCGACGGGCACCACCATGCTCATCGCCAGCTGCGCGCCCTTCGGGCTGACCCACTTGCGGCCAAGGCGCCCGCGCGACGCCGTCTGCTCCCCCGCGATGAGCACGGTGCCCGGCTCGCCTTTGTTGAGGAGATCGTCGTTCGTCGACCCAGTGGTTTCCACCCAGCGCACCACCGGCCAATACTTTTCGACGCCCCGCTGGAGCCTGCTCAGTTCCTCAGCATTCATGTTGACCCAATCTAGCGCTACTGTTGGACGCATGACGATTCAACGTTTTCTCCGCAAGGCACTCATCCCGACGTTCGGGGTGGCCGGCATCCTGCACTTCATCAAACCGGAGCCGTTCGACTCCATCGTTCCCGAGTCCCTCCCGGGTGAGGCCCGGACGTACACCTACGCTTCTGGCGTCGCAGAGCTTGCGGCCGCGGTACTACTGGCAGCACCAAAGCTTGGCCCGGCGTCACATGCGGGACACCAGAAGCGTGCGCCGAAGCTGCGCAAACTCGGTGGTGGCTTCGCGGCAGCGCTGTTGCTGGCCGTGTGGCCTGCGAACTTCGAGATGGCACGCCAGTGGCGTGATAAGCCGTGGCAGAAACAAGTGATCAGCATCGGCCGCCTGCCGCTGCAGTTGCCGCTGATCTCGGCTGCGTGGAGCATTTTCAAGGATCCAAGCATGCGCTAAGCGCTGTGCAGATTTCGTGGCGGCGTCCTGGTGCCTGAAACATTGGGGTGCCGCCACGCGATTTATAATGTGGTTTTCTTTCCGTGCTAGTTAGACTGAGGCGATATGGGCGATAAATCTTCTTCCAAACCTGACATGTCGACGACTGCAGGCCGCATCCAAGATCTGCGCAACCGGCTCGATGAGGCCCGCGCGCCGCTTGGCCAGGATGCGATCGACGCAGTCCACGAGGCCGGGGACCTCACCGCGCGTGAGCGCGTCGAGCGCCTGCTGGACGCGGGCTCATTCGTGGAGGTTGACGCGCTGGCACGCCACCGCGTCGAGGCGTACAAGATGGACCGCACCAAGCCGTCGACGGACGGTGTCGTGGCGGGTTACGGCCTGATCGATGGGCGCCGCGTGTGCGTGTTCTCGCAGGATTCAAGCATTTTCGACGGCGGCATCGGCGAGGTGTACGCCGAGAAGATCCTCAAGGTCTACGAGCTGGCTGCAAAGACTGGCGTGCCGGTGATCGGGTTCTACGACTCGCTCGGTCCGCGTTGGCAGGAGGGCGTCGTCACGGCGCACATGCAGTCGAAGATCCTGCGTGCCGCGACGCAGGCTTCTGGCCTGGTGCCACAGATCGCCGTGGTTGCCGGTGAGGTTGCCACGCTTGCTGCCACGACCGTTCCTCTGGCCGATATGCGCATCATGGTCGATGGTGCGAGCCTGCACCTGGCTGCGACCGACGTCGCCTCCAAGGTCGCTGGCAGCGAGGTGACCGCTGAGCAGCTCGGCGGCGCGGACGTCCACGCCGCGACCACTGGTGTCGCAACCATCCGCGTCAGCACCGATGAGCAGGCCGTCGACGAGGTACGCAAGCTCGTGAGCTACCTGCCACTGAACAACCGCGCGGCCGCCCCCGTCGCAGATGCCGCCGAGGGCGCGGACGCCAACGTGCTCGACTCCCTCGTCCCGGATGAGGACGCGCAGCCATACGACATCACCACCGTCATCGAGACGATCACCGACGGCGACTTCTACGAGCTCGGCGGCGCCCACGCCGGCAACGTTGTCACCGGGTTTGCGCACATTGATGGTCGGGCGCTCGGCATCGTGGCAACGCAGCCAAGCGTGCTCGCCGGCTGCCTGAGCGCCGACGCCGCCCGAAAGGCTGCGCGCTTCATCCGCACCTGCGACGCCTTTAACCTGCCGCTGCTGCACATCGTGGACTGCCCAGGCTTCGTCCCGACCGTCGAGGAGGAGCAGGCAGGCGCACTGTCCGCGGCCTCCACCCTGGCGTACGCATTCGCTGAGGCCCAGGTGGGCACCATGACGGTGATCACGCGCAAGGCACTCGGTACCGCTTACTCGGTGCTTGGCTCGAAGGGCCTGGGCGCTGACTTGGTCTTTGCGTGGCCCACCGCGCAGATCGCGCTGGCTGACGCCCCGACGGCTGCTGAGGCGTTGGGCGTCGATACGCAGGCGTACGAGGAAGAAAACCTCAACCCCTACGTCGCTACCGAGCGCGGCCTTGTCGACGCCGTCATCGCGCCAAGCGACACCCGCGCCCAGCTCGTGGAGGGTCTGCGCCTGCTGGAGCGCAAGGTTGTGTACCCGCCGCAGAAGAAGCACGGCAACCTGCCGCTGTAACCACGAAAGGAACGTATGTCTTCCCTCCCCTTCGACGTTGTGAAAGGCAACCCCTCCCCCGAGGAGGTCGAGGCGCTGCGCCTTGTCCTGGAGCAACTGCAGCAAGAGGCGCAGGCGGCGAAGCGCGGGCAGCGCAACCTGTGGGGCGTAGCGCCCTCGCCAGTGCATGCGCCGACGCTGTTTAACTCACTCGCCTTCTCCCCTTCGACGTACTCCTAAGCCATGCGGATTGTTCTCGCCTCGCAGTCGCCGTCGCGCCGAATGTTGCTCGAGCAGGGTGGCGTCGAGCCTGTGCTTCGGCCCGCCAACATCGACGAGGATGCGGTGATCGCCTCGCTTGTCGACGCCCCACCTGCCCACACCGTCGCCGCCCTCGCCCGTGCAAAGGCTGCAACGGTCGCCGACGAGTTCCCTAACGACGTCGTGGTCGGCTGCGATTCCATGCTGCTTCTGGACGGCCAGCTGTTGGGCAAGCCACACACCGTTGAGGCCACGATCGAGCGCTGGCGCGCGCAACGCGGCAAGACCGCAGAGCTGCTCACCGGCCACGCCGTGACCTACAACGGCGAGTGGGTGACGGACACCGTGCGCACCACCATCCGCTTCGGCGAGGCGAGCGACGCCGACATCGTGGCCTACGCCAACTCCGGCCAGCCCCTGGAGTGCGCGGGCGCGTTCACGCTGGAGGCGCTCGGCTCCTGGTTTATTGATTCCATCGATGGCGACCCAACCAGCGTCATCGGCCTGTCTATGCCGCTGCTGCGGCGCTGCCTCTACCACTTCGCACTGGACGCATCGGAGTTCTGGGTATCCTAGTCGGCATGAAGTTCAACGACATGCTTGCCCCTGACCCGATCCGCCTCCCAGAAGACCCAGCTACCGGCTGCGATCTGCTTGCCGACGCCACCGCCGTCGAACACCCCGACTCCCCCGCCGTGTGGGCCGCCCGCGCCGAGCGCGAGCTGGCGGACGGCGACACGATCGTCGCCTACGCCTATGCCCGCACCGGCTACCACCGCTCGCTCGACCGACTGCGCGCCAACGGCTGGAAGGGTTGGGGCCCGGTGCCGGCCTCGCACGCGGCGAACGTGCCGGTACTCAAGGCCATCGCGATGCTCGCCCTGGTCTCCAAGGCAATTGGCGACGACGCCGAGTACGACCGCTGCCGCCAAATGCTGTCCGACGCCGACCCGGACAGCGTCGCTACACTGCTCTAAACCCCGGTCGGCGCCATGCCGCGTTTGGCTAAGCGCGGTTAGGCGAACTTCGCCTCGACGCGCTTGATTGCCTCTTGCGCAACGAGCTCCTGGATACCCATGTCAAGTTCGGAGGTGAAGCCGACGCAGGAGCAGTTGATCTCGCCGAGCACGTAGGTGTCCTCGCCGTTCTCGCCGTCGGCAAGCATGAAGTCCGCGGTCCAGATGAGCGGGATGTTGTCGCCACCGAGGTTCTCGGCGATGATTGGGCGTGCCTCAGCGAACATGTCGATGAGCTCCTGCCATGCCTCTGGCTTGTCGTAGGTGTACGTTGCACCCGAGAACAGGGTTGCGGAGAAGTTGTCGCCGCCCTCTGCCGGCTTCTTATGCACAACGAAGACCGGGTGCGGTCCGACGAGCAGAATACGGATCTCACCCTCGACGATGCGTGGCATGAAGCGCATGTCCACCAGCATGCCGTTGTCGCCAACGATGTACTGGTTGCAGAAGGTCATGAACTCGCCGAGCTCACGGGTCTCGGTGTGGTTGTCGACGGCCTCGGTGCAGCGGATCTTGGTGTCCAGTGGCAGCGCGGTGCCCGGCTCGACGGACGCGGCGAGGCCCTCGTCAGCGATGCGGACGCGCCAGATGCCTTCACCTGTGGAGCCACGGTTCTGCTTGAGTACGCGCTCGCCGTAAGACAGGGACGTCGGGAAGGTCTCGTGGAAGGTATCGACGTCGTAGTAGGCGGCGGTGTCAGACGGGACGAGGTCGGTGTCCTTCAACTTCACCAGGGCGTCCTTCGCGCCGTAGGCCATCATCTCGCCCGGCGTGGACATGCCAACCAGGCCCGCAACCGAAAGGCTGGTGAGCAGGTCGAAGTAGCCCTTCTCGCCGCCGGGGATGTTGCCTGGGTTTACACGGGAGATGTAGCCGTCGAAGTTCTCGGAGACGTAGGTGTAGATCGCGTCTTTCCACTCGGGGCGGTAGTAGACGACTTCGGCGTGCCATCCCATCGCCTTGATCGCGTTCACGATCGGCATGGTGTCTTTCCGGTGTCCGTCGAAATACTTATCCGAGCCGCCCTCGACCTCGAATACGACGATAGCTTTATGCATGGGGCACCTTTCATGTCATTGTCCCACCGTATTGGCGGAAACGGGTGTCGAAATGTTTCAATTTTTCACTTTATTGTCCAGTCTGAATTTTCCTGCACTCGCCTAGGTAAACGTGCCCAATTTCACACCCCGGTTCACCCCTTCGAATACACCCTGCACACAGGAGTGACACCGGGCACAACAGGGCCGTTTTTGCGGGATTTCCCGGCTCTCTATTTCCTTGACATGTAGGGTGAGGAGTATTAAGGAACTTCGCTCTGTGTTATTAGTCAGTGTTATTGGAGGTTAGCCCACCGTGGGTATTGAACTCGATGATCATTCGCAGTTTGCGGACTACGCGCACCCTGAACGATTCGTCTCTGCGGCGTGGTTGTCTGCGCGCCTCGGCATGCCGGGGCTGCGGGTGATCGAAAGCGACGAGGACGCCTTCCTCTACGACATCGGCCATATCCCCGGCGCGGTGCGCATCGACTGGCACAATGACCTCAACGATCCTGTGCAGCGTGACTTCATCGACGGTGAAGCTTTCGCGGAACTCATGAGCGCCCGTGGCATTGCCCGCGACGACACCGTAGTGATTTACGGCGACCGCTCCAACTGGTGGGCCGCCTACACGGCGTGGGTCTTTGAGCTTTTCGGCCACCCGGATGTTCGCATCCTCGACGGTGGCCGCGACGCCTGGATGGGTGAAGAGCGCGACACATCCTTCGTGGTTCCCGAGTACCCGCGCACCGAGTACCCGGTGGTGGAGCGCCAGGACGCGCCACTGCGCACGTTCGCATCGCAGCTACTGGCGGAAACACCCGCCCAGCTTATCGACGTCCGCACGCCCGAGCACTATGCAGGAACAGAAGAGGCGGCACAGGATGGTGGCGTCGGCACCCTGCGCCACGGACATATCCCGGGAGCTACGAATATTCCTTGGGGCAACTCCGTGTTCCCGAACGCGCGCCTCAAGGGCAAGGACGACATTGCGCAGGTCTACAAGGATCTCGACCCTGCTGTACCGACTGTGGTCTACTGCCAGCTCGGCGAAAGCGCGGCCCACACCTGGTTCGTACTGAAGCATGTGCTCGGCTTCGAGCAGGTTTCGCTCTACGACGGCTCGTGGGCTGAGTGGGGAAACATGGTGCGTGTCCCAGTGGAGCGCGACGAACGCTAAGGCAGGTTGGTTATCAGGCAGGTGGCGGTGGCGTAGTCGCCGTCGTAGCTGAGCGAGAGTGATACGACCGGTCACGTCAAGCTTGGCGAGGACAGAGTGGACCACTTCCAGCCCATCCCGTTTGTGGGGCTCAAGAGCCTCCTTCACAGGTCTGCTCTCAGCCCATGGCTGTCTGCTATGGTTTATGAGTATGAAACGTGGTGGGGGCACTACAGACCAAGGATTAACTTGGGTCAAAGATTTTCTTATCATTATCTTGTTCTTGTTCGCCGGGTTGTTTTACTTAGCGTTAATCTTCAAGGACCCAGTAACACGAGAAGCTGCCCTCGATCTAGGCGCTAAGGTGCTGGGACCCTCAATTCCCGCCGCAGCGGCTTTTTACGGAGTCATGAAAACTCTTGAGAACACACGAAAGCAAGATTTGCTTAAAGAATGGCACTCAAATTTGCGTTGGGCGACGGACCTTTGCGTATCAAAAGAGCCAGAAGCCGTCGCCATCGGTGTCGCTACCATCGATGCGCTTGATGACGCGCCCTTCCTAGGAAATAATGAGAATGACCTCGTCGATTCATTAATCAAGCAAATAACCAGGAGTTGGGACTCCGAGAGCAGGTGACATAAATGGAAAAGCGCCGTACCCCTAATCAAGAGTTTTACGTCCCAAAGACCAACGTTCCCCCGAACGCGGGCCAGATCGCCGCGGCTAAGCTCATCATGAAGCGCCACCGCGAGGGCAAAGGACGTGTGGAGATCACACCGAAGATCCGTTACCTCGCGAACTACGGAGACTAATTCTGAGCCTCTCCTGCTCTCCACCCCATTGCCAGGTTGGCTGCCAGGAATCACTTTCCCCGTGTCTGCACCCCGCGGCTACGCATAGGATCGCGGCGTTGAGTGCGCACACAAGCTCGGCGGTCACCGGCTGCCGATCGTGTTTCGCGCGCAGCGCAATTCGTGCAGCGTCCTGCAGGTCTTGGAGCAGCTGCAAGTCAGCCCGCGAGGCGATTCCGGCAGTGCTGCCATTCGCCAAGAACTCCTCAGTCGCAAGCCGTCCGGTACGGAGGTTGTCGAAAACCTTGCCCGCCGAATAAACAACTGAAACAAACGCGTCCGTCCGTAGCATGCCTCGAAGTGTAGTGCTTCGGAGCCAAGCGCGAACACCCTGGCGCGCAGTAAGCGCTGGCTCGTCGACAAGCACAAACTGATAGCCTGCAACCAAATGCTTTCCGGCGCCGACCCGGGCTGCGTCGCTACACTCCTCTAGTCTCAGGACGAAACCATGACACACAAGCTTTTCAGCCGCGCATCAGCTGCCACTCTCACGATATTGGCACCACTGACCTTCACCGCCTGCAGCTCCGAGACGGACACACCACCCGTCATCACCATCACGCAGACCACCGTGGTGGAAGAGCCCTCCTCCTCAAACACCCCTGACACCGCCACACCGCCTGCCAAGCAACCAGCGCAGCAGAACAACACGGATGCGTGTGCCCAGCTACCCAACGACCCACGTGAGGCATACCCTTCCAACTCGACGCCCGGGCGCATGCCTGCTGACGATGGCAGCGACTCCAACTACTGGATCGAGGACATCGACAACGCCTACGACCCATGTAAGCGTCTGAGCTGGATCATCTTCCGCGGCTCACTCGGGGACAAGGAGCGCCCAGCAGGCACCGGCGCCTCCATTACCGACGGAGTAGCGTTCTACGTCGACGGCAAACCGGTCAAAGAGATGAAGGCTTTCGGCCGCATAGACAGCATCGAGCCGCTCGGGGACGGCAGCGCAATCTTCGAGTGGTCGGAGCGCGGCAATTACACAGCCGAAGGCTTCGTCAACCACTACTCTGCTGAGCTTCGCGCCACCGACGGGGGCATCGCAGCGGTCTCGGGGGACACCGAGAAGTTCCACGACCGCTGGAGCTCCTCCACCAGCTACCTGTTGGGCACGTACGATTAAGCGCGCCCCCGCGACACGTTTCATACACCCCTCGCTATGAGAATCGCTGGGACCTACCGGCAAGTTGTAACATAAGGTGGCAAAATCCGATATATTTCGGCAAAGCTCAGACTCTTTGAGAAAGACGGGATTTTTTGTGCCTATTCACAATCAGCAAGTGACCAAGGTGTTGGTTGCAAACCGCGGCGAGATCGCGGTGCGCATCATTCGTGCTGCCCAGGATGAAGGCATCGCGTCCGTTGCGGTGTACGCAGACGGTGACGCGGCCGCACCATATGTTTCCCTTGCCGATGAAGCGTTCGCGCTTGGCGGCGAAACCGCCGCGGAAACGTACCTGGACATGGAGAAGCTGCTCAAGGTTGCGGCTGATTCGGGTGCGGACGCCGTCCACCCCGGCTACGGTTTCCTCGCGGAGAATGCTGAGTTCGCACAGAAAGTTATCGACGCCGGCCTCACCTGGATCGGCCCCTCCCCTGAGGCGATCGCCACGCTGGGTGACAAGGTGGCTGCCCGCGCCATCGCCGAAGCTGTCGACGCCCCGATGGCTCCAGGTACGAAGCATCCAGTCGCAGACGAACAGGAAGTCCTTGCGTTTGCAGATGAGCATGGGCTACCAATTGCGATCAAGGCCGCGTTCGGTGGTGGCGGGCGCGGCATGAAGGTCGCGCACACGCGGGAGGAGATCCCGGAGCTGTTCGAGTCCGCAACCCGTGAGGCCACCGCGGCCTTCGGTCGCGGCGAGTGCTTCGTGGAACGCTACTTGGATAAGGCCCGCCACGTTGAGGCCCAGGTGCTGGCGGATCAGCACGGCAACGTCGTGGTCGTCGGCACTCGTGATTGCTCACTGCAACGTCGCTTCCAAAAGCTCATCGAGGAAGCCCCCGCACCATTCCTCACTGCCGAGCAGTGGGAGCGGATCGAGCGCTCCGCCGAGGCGATCTGCAAGGAGGCCGGGTACTACGGCGCCGGTACCGTGGAGTACCTGGTTGGCGCCGACGGCCTGGTGTCTTTCTTGGAGGTCAACACGCGCCTGCAGGTAGAGCACCCCGTCACTGAGCTGACCACGGATCTCGACCTTGTGCGAGAGCAGTTCCGCATCGCCCGCGGCGAGAAGCTCAGCATCACGGAAACCCCCACGCCACGCGGGCACGCATTCGAGTTCCGCATCAACGGCGAGGACCCAACAACGAACTTCATGCCGTCTCCCGGCCCGATCAACGCGTACCGTGAGCCAACCGGCCCCGGCGTCCGCGTAGATTCCGGTGTGCGCGAGGGCTCGTCGATTAGTGGCCAGTTCGACTCAATGTTGGCCAAGCTCATCGTGTACGGCGCAACCCGCCAAGAAGCGCTGCGCCGCGCGCGCCGCGCCCTTGCGGAATACGTCGTCGAGGGCATCCCGACTGTTATCCCGTTCCACCGCGCCATGGTAGAGCACGACGCCTTTGTCGGCGACGGCTCCTCCTTCGATGTCTACACTCGCTGGATCGAAGAGGCGTGGGACGGCGAGATGCCTGCTGCTCCAACCGAAGACGGCGCCGTTGAGGGCGAAGGAGGCGTCGAGAAGCAGGTGTTTGCTGTTGAGGTGGATGGGCGACGCATCGAGGTCGCCCTGCCTTCCGCGCTTGTGCCTGGTGCCGGTCCTGCCCGTAAGCCAAAGAAGCGCCGCGCATCCGCTGCGAAAGCTGCTGCATCCGGCGACGCCGTCACTGCCCCGATGCAAGGCACGCTGCTCAAGCTCAACGTCACCGAGGGCGACACGGTTACCGAGGGCGACGTCCTCGTGGTCCTCGAGGCCATGAAGATGGAGAACCCGGTCAAGGCGCACAAGGACGGCGTAGTGACGGGCCTGGCCGTCGAGCAGGGCGCACAGGTGTCCAAGGGCACAACCATCATGGAGCTGAAGTAGCCATGAGCTTCCGCTTCCGCCGGGCTACTGAGTCCGACCGCACCTACCTCGAACGCATCTACTTCCTCGCCGAAGCCCACGGCGACGAGTCGAGCGAACTGTTCACCGACTACCCCACCTACGCCGCGGGCTACATCGGCGACTGGGACCCGGAGCGCGACGGCGGCGTCATCGTCTACGACGCCCTCGGCGTGCCAGCCGGGGCGATCTGGCTGCGGTTCTGGGAAGATGCGTCCGCCGTCGGGTGGGCGAACCTCGGGCCGGATGTCCCCGAGTTCGCCATCGCGATCGAGTCGCGCGCACAAGGCAAGGGCCTGTCGCGCACGATGATTGAGCAGGCCTGCGAGCTCGCGCGCGACAAGGGCGCCCGGCAGCTCGCGTTATCTGTCGACGCCGACAACCCCAAAGCCCGCCACGTCTACGAAAAGTTTGGCTTCCGGGACGTCCCCGACGCCCCGCGCCCGGGCACTATGGTTATTGACCTCTAGCTGCCGCGATCGAGCGCCAGGACTCCGCGATGGAGACGATATCTGGCGCGGCTGCCACCAACACCCCTAACACGATGGCCAGCACCACGGGAAGCACGCCGCGCACCGCGGAGTCGCCCTCGGAGGACAGCGATTCCAGCCGCTTTCCTAGCTGAGCGCCCACGTGCGCGGCGGTTTCTACTGGGCGCTGCGCGGTATGCGTGACGGGGCCGTCGATACGAAACTTGCGCTTGAGCACACTGATTTCCTCATCAACGCTGTAGTCCCTGCCGTCTTCCGGGTGCACCGCCCGCGCGAGGCCCCGCGATCCGGAGGAGGACGAGATCTTGCTTATGCCCGAGTACGGCCCGATCATGCCCTTGCCTTCGACCCAGACGGGCGCGCCTGAGTCGCCCGGCTGGCCGTCCGGCAACGTGGCAAACACCGTGTTGCCGAGGCGAGCGGCAAACGTGCCGCAACGCTTCGACTTGGACACCCCGCCGTACGTGCACACGCGATCCTTCGAGGTCAACTCCGTGCCCGGGGGAATAAGCGTGTCCCCGCTCAGCCAGTTCGGGCCAAGTGCCACGTCGTCGTCCCACAGCACCATCGCCCAGTCATTCGCGGTGTAGCCTTCCTCATCGCGGTACAGCGGCGAAGGGAGAAACGTTCCGGTAAGGCCTTCGGCGCCGTTGACGGTGACCCGGTCCCCGTTGTGCCCGCAGTGGGCGCTGGTGTAGCTCACGCCCTGGTCTGGATCGTTCATCGCGACGGTACACTTCACGTTACCGCCAACGACGATGAGACCGCCCTGCTGCACTACCGGCGCCGCCACCGCGGCACCGTGCCAAACGCCGAGGGTCAACGCCACGGTGATCGCCCCGATGCCACGTGTCATTCCTCCTCGCATAGGCCACAGGGTACCGCACTGCCCGAACTGCGCCTATCTGCATCTACCTGTGCAGCCCGCGTTACAGTAGGCACCATGACACAAAACAAGTCGTTTACCCTGCGTCAGGCCACCGAGTCTGACCGCATGTACCTGCAGCGCTTGAACTTTCTCGCGGACGTGTTCGGGGATGAGACCGCGCCCGTCGGCCACGAGGAACGCCTCGGTGTCACCGACTACGTGGACCACTGGGATCCCGAGCGCGACGGCGGAATCATCGCCTGCGACGAGTTCCGCACCCCCGCCGGTGGCGTGTGGCTGCGCTACTGGGATACCCCGGACGCAGGCCACGCCAACCTTGGGCCCGACGTACCAGAGCTCGCCATTGCTGTGGAGCGCCGCTTCGCCGGCCACAGGCTCGGGTCGAAGCTGCTGCGCGCGGTGATTGAGCTCGCAGCGCAACAAGGCGCGCCCCGCGTCGCTCTCTGGGTTGACCCAGACAACGAGCGTGCGCGCCACCGTTACGAGCAGTTCGGCTTCACCGCAGTCGCCGACGTTGCCAATGTCATGGTGTTTGACTGCAACGTCGGCTAACTGCGGCGACCAGCCACATTAGGAGATCACGACGACCAGGTCCCCGCCCTCCACCTTGGTTGGCTGTGTGAAGGCGACCCGCTCGATGGTGCCGTCCTTCGTCGCGGAGATCGCGGCCTCCATCTTCATCGCCTCGATCGAAGCGACTTGGTCGCCGGCCTTGACCTCATCGCCAGGCTTGACGGTCACGTTCACCACACCAGCGAACGGCGCCGCGACGTGGCCCTCCTGCGACGGATCTGCCTTCTCCACCTCGGCGACTGTAGACTCGGCGTTCTCGTCCCTGACCTGCATCGGGCGGATCTGGCCGTTGACAGTCAGGATGACCTGGCGCATACCCTTCGCATCGGGCTCGCCGACAGCGTCAAGGTTCACCACGAGCGGTGGCAGGTGTTCCTCGCGCTCCCCGTACCAAATCATTGTCTCTTCGCCCTCAACGAGGCCGTAGAAGAAGGTGCGGTCGGACAGGTGGTCCGTGATGCCATAGGTGCGGCGGTGCTCCAGGAACTCCTTGTACTGCTTCGGGAACAGCAGCTGATCCAGCGCGGCACGGCGAGTCACGTGGTCATCGGTGGCAAGATCGCCCGCGAGCTCCTCAGGCACGTCCACCGTGTGGTCGACTGCTTGGCGGTCCTCGAGCGCCTTGTCACGCAGTTCCGGCCAGCCGCCCGGAGGGGTCCCCAGCTCACCCTGCAGGAAGCCGATGACGGACTCGGGGATGTCGTACTTGCGTGGGTTCTCCGCGAAGTCCTTCGGGTCCACGCCCGCACCCACCAGGTGCAGCGCGAGGTCACCGACAACCTTCGAGGACGGCGTGACCTTTGTCGGGCGGCCGAGGATCTCGTTGACCGCGGCGTAGTAGTCCTCGACGAGCTCGAAGCGGTTGCCCAGGCCGAGCGCCTTCGCCTGCGTGCGCAGGTTGGAGAGCTGTCCACCTGGGATTTCGTGCTTGTACACGCGGCCGGTCGGGCCAGGGATACCGGACTCGAACGGTGCGTACACCTGGCGCACAGCCTCCCAGTACGGCTCAAGGTCGCTGACCGCCTGCAGGTCGATGCCGGTGTCGCGCTCGGTGTTCGCGAACGCCGCAACGAGTGCGGACAGCGAAGGCTGCGAGGTGGTACCCGCCAGCGGTGCCGACGCCACGTCCACGATGTCCGCGCCAGCATTTGCTGCCGCCAGGTAGGTCGCCAGCTGGCCGCCAGCGGTGTCGTGGGTGTGCACGTGCACTGGCAGGTCGAAGCGCTCGCGTAGCGCCTTGACGAGCTTCGCTGCGGCGCCCGGACGCATCAGGCCCGCCATGTCCTTGATCGCGAGGACGTGAGCGCCGGCGTCGACAATCTCTTCGGCCAGACGCAGGTAGTAGTCCAGCGTGTAGATGTCCTCAGCAGGATCAAGCAGGTTGCCGGAGTACGCCATCGCGACCTCGGCGACGGTGGTGTTCGTCTCCAGGACGGCCTCGATGGCGGGACGCATCTGGGAGACGTCGTTGAGAGCATCGAAGATGCGGAAGATATCAATGCCTGACGACGCCGCTTCGTTCACGAACGCCTTCGTCACCGAATCCGGGTACGGGGTGTAGCCCACCGTGTTGCGGCCGCGCAGCAGCATCTGGATGTTCACGTTCGGGATGGCCTCACGCAGGGCGTCGAGACGCATCCACGGGGACTCGTGTAGGAAGCGCATGCCGACGTCGTAGGTGGCACCGCCCCACGCCTCTACCGAGGCGAGCTGCGGCGTCATGTGGCCGACGTGCTTCGCCGCAGCCACCAGCGTGTTCGTACGGATGCGCGTTGCCAGCAGCGACTGGTGCGCGTCGCGGAACGTCGTCTCGGTCACGCCGAGCGCCGTCTGGTTGCGGATCTTCTCCGCCCACTTCGTCGGGCCGAGCTCCAGCAGGTCGTCGCGGGAGCCGCGTGGCAGATCGCCGTAGTTGAGCTCCGGCAGCTTCTTCGAAGGACGAATCGAGGTCGGGCGCGGGCCATTCGGCTTATTGACGGTCACGTTCGCCAGGTAGTCGAGGATCTTGCCCGCATCGTCCGCAGCAGCAGGCGCATCAAGCAGGTACGGGTGATCGTTGATGAAGCCGGTGTTGATGCGCTTGTAGCGGAAGTCCTTGTCGGACAGCAGTGCGCGCAGGAAGCCAATGTTGGTGGAGACACCGGTGACGGTGAACTCGTTGAGCGCGCGCAGCGCACGGTCAACCGCGACCTGGAAGTTGCGGCCACGGCACGTCATCTTCACCAGCAGCGAGTCGAAGTTCGGGGTGATCTCGGTACCGACGTTTGCGGAGCCGTCGAGGCGCACACCCGCGCCACCCGGGGAGCTGTACCCGGTGATCACGCCGGAGTCTGGGCGGAACCCATTGTTCGGGTCCTCCGTGGTGATGCGGCACTGCAGCGCCGCACCGTTCATCTCGATGAGGTCCTGGGTCAGGTGCACGTCCTCGAGCTTCGCGCCCGCAGCGATGTACATCTGGTTCTTCACGATGTCCACGCCGGTGATTTCCTCGGTGACGGTATGCTCCACCTGGACACGCGGGTTCATCTCAATGAAGACGTGGTTGCCCTGCTCGTCAACGAGGAACTCGACGGTACCGGCGCCCTCGTAGTTGATCTCCTTACAGAAGTTCACCGCGTCCTGGCAAATGCGCTCACGCTGTTCCTGCGTGATGTGCTGCGCCGGAGCGATCTCGACGACCTTCTGGTGGCGGCGCTGCAGGGAGCAGTCGCGCTCAAACAGGTGGACCACGTTGCCGTGGGAGTCCGCCATGATTTGCACCTCAATGTGCTGCGGGCGGATGACCGCGCGCTCGAGGTAGACGTTGCCGTCGCCAAACGCGGCCTCCGCTTCGCGGGACGCTTCCGCCGCGAGGTGCTCAACGTCTTCGATCTTCTCGACGAAGCGCATACCGCGCCCGCCACCACCAGCGACCGCCTTGACGAAGATCGGGAAGGTGAAGTCCTTCGCCAATTCGGCGAGGTGAGCAGGGTCCGACGATGGCTCTGAGTCCTTCAGCGTCGGCAGCCCGGCGCGCTCAGCTGCGTGTACTGCGGCTGCCTTGTCGCCGGTCAGCTCGAGCGTCTCCGGGCTGGGGCCGATGAACTTAATGCCGTTGTCTCGGCAGGCGCGCGCAAGTTCCGCGCGCTCCGAGAGAAAGCCATAGCCTGGGTAAATTGCATCGGCGCCGGTTGCTTTCGCTGCCCGGATAATTTCGTCGATGTCGAGGTACGCCTTGACTGGCTGGCCCTCGACGCCGATCTGGACGGCTTCGTCGGCGAACGGCCGGTGGTAGGACTTACGGTCCTCGCGTGGGTAGACCGCGACGGTCTTTGCACCCGTTTCGAATGCTGCTCGGAAAGCACGCACCGCGATTTCGCCGCGGTTTGCTACCAAGATCTTATTGAATGACGGAAGGTCATTCAGGGGGAGCTGCTCCATCGATGCAATCCTTTCATACTGTGACATGGGTGACAGTTTGAATGTTATTTGGTTGGCCTGACAATCTTAACGCAGGTCGGGTCCACGCCACGGGAAAACCAAGAATTGCATTCCTTCCCGCAGCGACTACCCCCCATGTTGGGGTCAGCGGCACCGCGCCTTCAGGCAAAACAAACAAAACGGATGGCCCGCGGCGAAGGCGGACCACCCGTCGATCATGTTTACTGCGGCTGGTAGGTGCCGTCGAGGTGACGCTCTTCCGGGCCGTTGTAGGCGGACAGTGGGCGGATCAGCGAGTTGTTCTCGTACTGCTCGATGATGTGCGCGGTCCAGCCGGTGATGCGGCTCATCACGAACAGTGGGGTGAAGAACTCGATGTCAAAGCCCAGGATGTAGTAGGACGGGCCGGACGGGAAGTCAAGGTTCGGGCGGATGTTGATGGAGGTGTTCTCGTACATGGTCTTTGCCATGATGTCGTAGATCTCCACCCACTTCTCGGCGCCCTTGTCCTTGTGCTCTGCGGCAAGCTTCTTGAACGCAGCCTCCATGGTCGGCACGCGGGAGTCGCCCTTCTTGTACACGCGGTGGCCGAAGCCCATGACGAGCTCCTTGTTCTTCAGCTTGTCCAGGCACCACTGCTCAGCGTTGGCTGGGTCGTCGATTTCCTTCATGTGGTGCATGACAAACTCGTTTGCGCCACCGTGCAGCGGACCCTTCAGCGCACCGATTGCCGCGGTGATCGCCGACCAAGCGTCAGACTGCGTCGAGGTCACCGTGCGAGCGGTGAACGTGGAGGCATTGAAGGAGTGCTCCGCGTAGAGAATCATGGTCTTCTCAAACGCCTCAATATCCGACGGGATGGTTGCCGGGGAGCCTTCCTCGTCCCCGAAGACCATCCAGAGGAAGTTCTCCGAGAACCCCTTGTCTTTGCTCGGGGCGATGTAGCCCTTGCCCTGGCGGCGGCGGATATCGGTCGCGACGATCGTCGGCAGCTTCGCCAGCAGCTCGGTGCCGATCTTGCGGATGTGGTCAGCGTCCGGGGTGAACTTGTACTCGTCGCGGGTGCCCAGGAAAGACACTGCGGTGCGCAGCACGTCCATCGGGTGGCAGTCCTTCGGCAGGTAGTTGATCACCTGGATGAGTTCCTCATCGATGTCGCGGTTGTTCATGCAGCCGAGACGGAATTCCTCCGCGCCCGACTTGTCTGGCAGCTCGCCGTGCCAGAGCAGGTACGCAACCTCTTCGAAGGTGCAGTGCTCGGCGAGCTCGTGGACCGGGTAGCCATAGTACAGCAGGGAGTTGGTCTCCGGGTTGACCTTGGAGATTGCGGTGTAGTCCGCAACGACGCCAGCGAGGCCCTTCTTGATTTCTTGAGTGGTCATGGGATGAGTCCTTTCGGGATAGTGATTGGGATGAGAGTTGAGTACTAGGGACTACTCGAACGTGGACGAGTACGTGTCCTTCGAGTAGGTGAAGACGGACTGGTCAAACTGGTTGAAGTCTTCGTATTTGACCAGCTCGTACAGGCGGGACCTGTGCTGCATGCGGTCGAGCCACGGCTCCTGCGTGCCGGTTTCCGCGATGTCGCGCAGCATGGCCTCGGTCTGCCCCATCGCGAGGCGGAACGTGGTCACCGGCCAAATCACCGCGTTGTAGCCGAGGTCCTGCAGGGTGCCTGCGGAGAGCAGCTTGGTCTTTCCGAACTCGGTCATGTTCGCGAGCAACGGGATGTCGACGGCCTTGCGGAAGGTTTCGAAATCCTTCTCGGTGTAGAGCGCTTCGGTGAAGATGAGGTCAGCGCCAGCATCGGCGTAGGCCTTGGCGCGCTCGATCGCGGAGTCAATGCCTTCGATGCCAGCCGCGTCGGTGCGTGCGCAGATGACGAAAGCGTCGTCGTGGCGCTCCCGGACGGCGGCGCTGATGCGTCGGACCATCAGGTCACGCGGCACCACTTCCTTGCCGTCGAGGTGCCCACAGCGCTTCGGGTTGACCTGATCTTCCAGGTGAAGTGAAGCAAGCCCCGCGGCTTCGAACTCAGCCACGGTTCGTGCTGCGGACATCGGTTCGCCGAAGCCGGTGTCGGCGTCGATAAGCACTGGAAGGTTCGTCGCGCGGGCGATGTGTCCGCCGCGCTGCGCGACCTCCGTCAATGTGGTCAGCCCGATGTCCGGCAGGCCCAGGTCGTTGGCGAGTACCGCGCCGGAGACGTAGACGCCTTCGAAGCCACCGATGTCCTCGATGAGGCGGGCCGTCAACGGGTTGAATGCGCCGGGCAGTTTTGTAATTTCTGCGGACTCGAGTGAGGCCCGCAGCGCCAGTCGGCGCTCGTTCGGCGTTGTATCAGGAACAAACATTTTAGAAAATCCCTCCTGGAATTTGGGGCGCGTTGGCGTGCGCGTCTGCGTTGACCGTGATGTTGAGCTTGCTCAGGTCGGTGAGCTGCTCGAGGTTCTGCACATCCGCAAGGAAACGGTCCTGCTCTTCCTTATCGACGATCCCCTCCGCCAGCGTGCGGAACTTCTGGATGTACTGCTCACGGGCAAATGGGCGCGCCCCCAGCGGGTGCGCATCCGCCACGGCCATCTCGTCCTCGATGACGGTGCCGTCGTTGAAGGTGATGACGGCCTTCGCACCGAACGCCTTCTCGTTCGGGTCCTGCGAGTGGTAGCGGCGCGTCCACTCCGGGTCCTCCACAGTGGAGATCTTGTGCCACAGCGTGACCGTCTCAGGGCGGTTCGCGCGATCGGGTGCGTAGGAATCAACGTGGTGCCACGTGCCGTCCTCGAGTGCCACGGCGAAGATGTACATGATCGAGTGGTCGAGGGTCTCGCGAGATGCCTTCGGATCCATCTTCTGTGGGTCGTTCGCGCCGGTGCCGATGACGTAGTGGGTGTGGTGCGAGGTATGCAGCACGATGGACTCGATGTCGGCGGTGGACTTGCCTGCGTCCACAATGGTCTGCTTCATGCGTCGCGCCAGGTCGATCGGCGCCTGCGACTGGTACTCGGCCGAGTGCTCCTTGGTGTAGGTCTCCAGGATTGCGCGCTTCGCCTCACCGTCCGCCGGCAGCGGCACAACGTAGGTGCGCTCTGGGGAGTGCAGCATCCACGCGATGAAGCCGTCCTCGCCTTCCCAGATCGGTGCGGGTGCGCCCTCGCCGCGCATCGCGCGGTCAACGGCTTCGATGCCCATCTTGCCCGCGAATGCTGGGGCGGACGCCTTCCAGGAAGAGATGAGGCCCTTGCGGGACTGGCGCGTCGCCGTCGTGGTGTGCAGCGCCTGGCCAACCGCCTGATAGATGGTGTCGACGTCCAAGTCCAGCATGGTGCCCAGCCCAGCGGCAACCGACGGGCCAAGGTGCGCCACGTGGTCGATCTTCCACTCGTGCAGACACATGCCCTTCACCAGGTTGACCTGGATTTCGTAGCCGGTTGCGATACCGCGGATCAGCGCCTTGCCGTCGAGCCCCTTGTGCTGTGCGACTGCGAGAATCGGCGGAATGTTGTCGCCCGGGTGAGAGTACTCCGCTGCAAGAAAGGTGTCGTGAAAGTCCAGCTCGCGGACCGCGGTACCGTTCGCAAACGCGGCCCACTCTGCGGAGTAGGCACCGTCGACACCAAAGATCTGCGCGCCACCCTCGGCAACCGGGTGCGCCTCCGCCATCACGCGGGCGGTGGCGACTGGGCGGCGACCGTAGGAAGCAACAGCGACCGCGGCGTTGTCGATGATGCGATTAATGATCATCTCGGCTGTCTCTGCAGGAACCTCTACCGGGTCTGCCGCAACCTTTGCAATCTTGTATGCGAGGTGCTCTTCAATCGGGAAATCTTCTGCCGAACGGTGCGTGCGCACATTGTGTTCGATCATCTCGGCTCCTTCGTCTTTTGCTGAAGTTCCGCATCTGCGAAACGTTGTCGATGTTGCAGCTCATACTAAGAAGCAAAATGTGATGCGGGCCATGATTTTTGCCTGTAAACTTCTGCGTACAAATTCAATTGACTCTGCAAACCCTGCTAACTGCGCTGCATAGACACACAAAACCGAGGAAAAGCACTCATGACAAAGCTGTACGCGGGGGCAAAGATACAGACGCTCCGCCGTGAACTCGAACTCACACAAGGGGAAATGGCCCGCCGAATCGACATCTCAACGAGCTATCTCAACCAGCTCGAAAACGACCAGCGTCCCCTCACCGTCAGTGTGCTCCTCCAACTCACCAACGTGTTTCAGCTCTCCCCCACCTTCTTCTCCCCCGACGAAGACCAACGTGTGGTCAACGAGCTGTCCGAACTCCTCCCGCGCATTCCACAACCGCAACTGCACGAGTTCGCACAGCGCTTCCCCGACATCGCAAATACCCTCCGGGCGCTGCCCTCTCCCGAAACAGCCGACCCCGAACATCCCCACGCGTTAGTCCGCGAGTTCTTCCAAAACCACAAGAACTACTTCCACGAACTCGACGTCGCAGCCGAACAGCTCGCCGCGCACACCGCGAACCGACAACTGCGACTGACCCGGCTCGCCGCGACCTTCGACCGCGAATACGGCATCCAAGTGCGCTTCAACCAGTACGCCCACGGCCCCCGCTCTACCCTGCAACACAATCAGCGCGAGATCCGCCTACGCACCGGCCTGACCGAAGCGCAGCAGTGCTTCGAACTCGCCTACCACTACGGCCGCACCGCGTTCGCCGCACTCATCGACGAATACGTGCGCGACACCTTCAATGAGGCAACACAACCCGAACCCGTTCAACTTGCCCGCCACGGGCTGGCGCAGTACTTCGCCGCGGCCGTCACCATGCCCTACGCCGAACTCCTTCAGGCCGCCGAGGAAACCCGCTACGACATCGACGTCATCTCAGCGCGCTTCGGCACCGGCTTCGAGTCCACCTGCCAACGCCTCGCCACCTTGCAGCGCCCCGGCGCGGAAGCAATCCCGTTCGTCTTCGTTCGCACAGACCGGGCAGGCAATATTTCGAAGCGCCAGTCGTCGACCGCGTTTCACTTCTCACGCCATGGCGGGGGCTGCCCCTTGTGGGTCGTGCACCGCGCGTTTGAAACCTCGAACAGGGTGACGCGCCAGGTCGCCGTCATGCCGGACGGGCGGACCTACTTGTGGATCGCCCGCATGGTGCAGGGCCCCGTCGTCGGTTTCGACTCCCCGCGCCGGGAGCACGCGGTGGTGTTGGGCTGCGATATCGCGTTCGCCCAACGCATGATCTACGCCGACGGGCTGAACATCTCCCCCGAGTCGGCGACAAAAATTGGCCCCGGCTGCGCTACCTGCCCGCGCACATCGTGCCCGCAGCGAGCGTTTCCGGGGCCACCGAGCTCTCACCCGGGTACCGAGGTCGGGTACTAGTCCAGATCGGACTTAGCAATCAGCCTGCGTGCCGCCTCTGTAATCGAACCGGACAGGGACGGGTACACCGCCATCGAATTCGCCAGCTGACGCACAGTCAGGTCGTTCGCCACCGCGATGGTCAGCGACAGGATCAACTCCGAGGCAGTCGGGGCGACAATCACGCCACCGAGCACCTGGCCGGAACCCTTGCGGGCAAAAATCTTCACAAAACCATGCTGGAGGGAGCGCATCTTCGCGCGAGGGTTCGTCGCCAAGTCCAGCTTGTAGATGTCCGCGTCGACCTCGCCGTCGGTGATCTGCTGCTGCGTCACGCCAACCGCTGCGATCTCCGGTCGGGTAAAGACCGCGTTGCCCACCGTCTTCAAACGCACCGGCGAAACCCCCTCACCCAGGGCGTGGTCGACGGCAATGCGACCCTGCTGCGCTGCGACGGATGCCAGCGGCATCAGGTCACTGCAGTCGCCCGCGGCGTAAATGCCAGCGACGTTGGTGCGCGACACGCGGTCAACAACGATGTGGCCCGACGGCGCGACTTCCACACCGGCTGCCTCCAGGTTGAGGTCCGCCGTATTCGGAATTGAACCAATGGACATCATCACGTGCGAGCCGGTAATTTCGCGCCCGTCCGTCGTGCGGACCACCACGCCGTCGCCGGTATTCGTCACGGACTCCACACGGGCATGCTTCTCCAGGTGCACGCCACGGCCAGCGAGTACGTCTTCGAGCACGTCAGCGGCATCGGCGTCGTCGTGCGGCAGGATGCGGTCGCGCGACGCCACCATGGTCACCTTGACACCAAGCTCAGCAAACGCAGAAACAAACTCGGCGCCAGTCACGCCGGAACCGACCACGATCAGGTGCGTCGGCATCTCCTGCAGGCTGTACATCTGGCGCCAGTTCAGGATGCGCTCACCGTCCGGCTCAGCGCCCGGCAGCACGCGCGGATTCGCGCCGGTGCACACCAGCACCATGTCGCAGTCGATGGTCTCGGTGTCGTTGCCCTCGCAGCACACCTCCACGCGGTGCGTGGTGTGTCCAACCTGCTGGTCAGCGAACCGTGCGCGCCCCTGAATGAGGCGCACACCGCGCTGCTCTAGCTGCTTCTTAATGTCACTCGACTGCTTCTCCGCCAGCGCGATCACACGCTCATTGAGGGCACTCAACGAAAGCTGGGCCTCACCCAGTCCGTGGTTGAGGCCCATATCGTCTGCACGACGAAGGTCGGTCTTGATGTTGGCTCCGGCAATGAAGCCCTTCGAAGGGACAACGTCTTTGCGGATAGCGGAGCCGCCCAAACCGTTGTCTTCCACGATGGTGATATCGGCCCCGTACTTTGATGCGACCAGCGCGGCCTCGTAACCAGCCGGCCCTCCGCCAATAATGACGATCTTCTTCGACACCTACATACTCCTCAACGGTCTTCGTCGTTCACACAAATACTTGACTATTCTACACCGCCGTACGCTGCTTCGATACCCACCAAAAGTTGCACTAGCTGAGGTTTTCCGCATATTTTTCGACGACCCCTCCGAACAACCGCACCCCCACCTCAAGGGCACGCTCATCAATATTGAGATCGCCCTGATGCAGGTCCTGCATCTCCCCCTCACCGCTCCACGCACCAAGCCTGAACATCGCCCCCGGCACGTGCTCCAGGTACCAGGAGAAGTCCTCGCCGCCGGATGACTGCGGCGCGGTCACCACCGCGTGGGGGTCGATCCTGCGGCCTGCTTGAACTCCGAGTGCGGTCGCGGCGTCATCATTGAGCACCGGCGGCACGCCGCGCATGTAGTCCAGGTGGTACGTGCATCCGGTCGGCGCGACCACCAGGTCAATCAGGTCGGTGACCAGGTCTTCGAGGATGCGCCACGTCCCGATATCTGCCGTTCGCAGCGTGCCCAGCAGCTCACCAGTCTTCGGGATGGCGTTCGCCGCATCTCCCGACTCCACGTGCCCGAACACCAGCACCGTGCCCGTCCGCGGGTCGACCCGGCGCGACAGCAGCGCAGGCAGCTGCGTGATCAGCGCCCCGAGCGCGTACACGACATCCGCCGAGAGCTGCGGGCGCGACGTGTGCCCACCCGGCCCGTTGACGGTAATGCGCAGCACATCCGACGCGGACGTGATCGCGCCCGTGCGCACACCGACTTGCCCCACGCGCAGTTTCGGTTCGGCGTGGAGGGCAAAAATACTCGCGACGTCCTGCAGCGCACCCCACTCGATGACGTCGAGTGCCCCGCCGTTCATGACTTCCTCCGCCGGTTGGAAGATGATGCGCACGCCGAGCGGCAGCTGGATCGTCGATAAGGCACACGCGAGTGCGAGCACCACCGTCGTGTGCACATCATGCCCGCACGCGTGGGAAACACCCGGGTGCTGCGATGCGAACGGCAGGCCTGTCTGCTCCGGTACTTTCAGGGCATCGATATCGCCGCGGAACGCGAGCCGCTTACCGTCCTTCGGCCCCAGGTCAACGTAGAGACCGGTGCCCGGAAAGAGAACCGGCTCCAGGCCGTGCTCACGCAGCACCTTCGCGATGAACTCTGTGGTGGCGAATTCCTGGTTAGAAAGCTCAGGGAACGAGTGAAAATGACGGCGCCATTCCACCATCGTCGAGTGGTGTTCCTGGACCCATTGGTCTACCGCGCGCGCAATTCCTCCGGCCGTCATTGTGTTGCTCACCCTTCACCCAGCATTTGTGCGCGTGGCTCCCACTGCGCCTTATTGTGGCACTGATTCTACGCCCATCTCCACCGAATCTTGCGACTTGGAGTGTTCCGCCTCCTGCTCCTCGTCGGCCGGCAGCAGCTGGAGCGGCGAAACATCGAGCGCGGCGGCGATCCTGTAGATCGTCGAAAGCGTGGGGTCAGCAGCCCTATTTCTGTTGTAGCTGTTGCGCTCCAAGTTGGACAGCAGGGACCGCGAGATCCCCGCGCGCTCCGCCAGGTACGCCTGCGATAACCCCTGCATGGTGCGCAGGGCGCGAATTCTCTCCCCTAATGCAAACGCGTAGCTGGCCCAGTACTGGTCCGAATCAACATCCGAAAACCGTGCGCCTAAACTCCCCTGGAAGAACACGTATACCCCCTCGTGTACGTAGCAAACTTCCGGTGATTATACCCGACGCACGGCGTTTTGCCTAGAGGTCAATGTTGCGTGGCCCGTATAACCTGTCTCCGGCGTCACCAAGGCCCGGCACGATGTACGCATCCTCATTCAACCCTGGGTCAATAACGGCAGTGATCAGCCGCACTGACCCACCATGCTGCTTCAACTTATCGACGCCCGGCTGCGCACTGACCATGCACACACAAGTAATGTCGTCTGCCCCGCGGCCCTCCAACAATTCGATCGCGTGGATGAGGGAACCCCCGGTTGCCAGCATCGGGTCGACCAGGAACACAGGCTGACCGGACAGGTCATCGGGCAACGCCTCGAGGTACGGAACCGGCTGGTGGGTCTTCTCGTCGCGTGCCATGCCGATGAAGCCGACCTGTGCGTCCGGGATCATGGACAGTGCGGGGTCAATCATGCCGAGGCCGGCACGAATAATGGGAACAATGATTGGGGGTTTTTCCAAACGAACGCCGGTGGCGGTTGCTACCGGAGTTTTGGTTTCAAACGTTTCGGTTTTCAGGTCACGCGATGCTTCATAAATCAGCATCGCCCCCAGGTCAGCGAGTGCGGCGCGAAACGCAGTGTTGTCGCTTCGCTCGTCACGCATCAGTGTCAGGCGGGAGGCTGCCAGGGGGTGGTCAACAACGGTAATTTCCATAACTCACATGGTAATTGAAATTCGCAGGGAACCGATTACTGACTCCGTGCGTCCAACTCATATGACTACTTTCGCTTTTGACCAATCAACCATCCATTCGCACGCTGATTCATTACGTGACGACGCGGCTGCGCTGCAACCGTTGCCCAACGTTCCAGTGCCAAATGTGTGGCCACTCGCGGAGTTCAGCCAGGCACTCTCGCAAGCAGTAGAGCAGGAAAACGCGCGAAGCGAGGCCCTCAGTGAGGAAGCAAGTCGCGTTGCGTTCGCGATGCTCAAAGCGGTGCAAGCCGCCATCAGTGTCGATGAGCGCTTCAGCCAGCGGCTTCAGGCGGTGCTGTGATGGCTGCACTAGCTGCGGGCATTGACCCGATCGCGGCAGCGCAGCTCATTCTGCGACACGTTCCTGCCCCACTTCCCCAACTTCCGTCCCTTTCCACTCCTGACTTTTCCGACATCGAGCCTTTGGCCGCGTTCGTGGGAGCTCACCCTGCGGGCCAAGTATTGCGCAATGCCGCCAACTTGCTGGGGAAAGATCGCGACACCATTGTCAAGGTGTTCGGCCAGGCGAGCGGCCTCGTGTTCTTTGCTGCTAAGGACTTAAGCGGCATCGTGGTTGATCTCATCAGAGCAACCCAGCCGCTCATACCACTGCTGCTCAACCCCGCAACTGCGATCGCAGCGGGGATCGATATCGCCGCCCAGGTCGCGTTTGCGGTCACCCGGGCTGGGTTCACGCTCAACGGACTGGCGAACGATCTCACCCCGCTGGCCAAGCAGCTGACGGAAATTGTCGCCCACGCCGCGAGCCAGCCAGCTATTGCGGCAAATGCTCGGGCGAAGGCCGCCATGCACGAGCTCGAGCGCCACATCACTGCGCGCGACATCGCCCCTCCGAAGCAGGAAATCACGCAGCTTGCCGCTGTGCAGCAGGCGGGGCCTCCGCCCGCTCGGGGAGGCTCGGCAGCAGGTGAGGCTGCGGTTGCGGCGGCGAAGCAGCAGCTCGGCACCAGGTACGCATGGGGTGGATCTGCTCCGGGCGGGTTCGACTGCTCCGGACTGACCAGCTGGGCCTACCGCCAGGCCGGGGTGGAGCTCCCTCGCCTTGCACAGGAGCAAAACATTGGGCAGCAGGTTCGCTACGAAGACCTGCAGCCTGGCGACCTGGCGGTGTGGGACGGGCACGTCGCGATGTACGCCGGCGACGGAATGCTCATCGAAGCCGGCGACCCGGTTCAGATGAATCCAGTGCGGACAGAAAACATGGGAATGGCCTTCAAAGGTTTCTGGCGCCCGACAGCGTGATAGATTTGCTGCATGATTACCCGTGCTATTTTGCCCGTCAAGCTTTCACTGACCGACGGCGATTTCTACACCCTGTGGGCGCCAACCTGGAAGGAGCACGGCTCCGAGTGGCAGGCCTTTTTCGGCGATGAAAACTCGGTGCTCGTGTTCGAATCCCCCGAGGCGCTGCTCGCGTACATGAACAACACGCCGAAGCACGACCTTGCGGACCACCCGAAGTGGGAGCAGTTCTCCAACCAGGGCGACGACCGCGTTGTACCGAATGACAAGCAGTACTTCGACATCATCGGTGCGCCGGAGCTGCTTGCTGGCCGCCCGAGCCACGAGAACGTCTCGCACCTGTCCCGCGTGCTGCAGATTTCGCGCTCCCTCGCAGAGGTCTCAGCGGCAGAGCCTGCGCTGATTTTCTTCGCCTCCCACTCAATTCTGGGCAATGTCAACCGCGGCTCGGACCATTACCAGGGTGAGAACGGCATGGACGAGTGGTCGGGCGTCGGCCGAGTCGTGCTGGCTAACTGGGAGGACGTAGTCAAGTCCCTCGATGAGTCGGTCCGCGTGGTGCCAACGGATTCCATCGACGCCGCTGCCGTCAGCGCCGCTGCCGCAGCCATTGAGGCCGCACAGCAGGCCCGCGAGGAGGCACAGCAGCAGGCTGCCGAGCAGGAACAGGCGGAGCAGGAATCGCAAGACCCTTACGACAACTCCGCGTGGGCGCGCGCCGGCATCGACCCGGTCAAGGTCTCTATCCAGGGCAAGAGCGTCTACACGCTGCGCACCTACCTGGGCTCCAACCCGGTATTTTTGGGCAAGTACGGCGAAATCTTCACCTTCCCGTCCACGAAGCACCTTGGCCGTTGGATCATCGAGAATGATGACCACGACCTGGCTGGCGTCGCCACCTGGCCTGACCTGGTCACCCTGGCTAACGCCGGCGAGCTCGAGGTCACCGTTCACCCGGACAACTCCTACTCGTTCAACGGCATCGCGCAGGACATCAAGCAGGGCGTTGATGCCGTCGATACCAAGCAGATGGCGAAGGCCTACGAGCTGCTTGCCGACGCCGCCGACTGGGCCAAGGACGACTCGCTCAATTCCTTCCTCCTGGCAAACCCACGTATGCAGGACTACCTGGCATACATGCTCGGCTCCACTGAAGCCGCAGGCTACGTCCCGTCCGCACCGTTTACGGATAAGGCTGAGGCGTGGAACGAGATGGAGCTGCAACTCATCAAGCGCTTCTCCAAGTTCTAGGCAAGTTCTAGGCGTTTCTGAGGCCGCCGAAGGCGCCGGAGCCCGGCACACGTAGAATGTGCCACCATGGACCAGGTCGATCCGTTAATCTCCGCTATCTATCGTTGGTTCGATGTCTCCGGTGTCTTGCTGATGGGCGTCATCGGTGGCACCATCGCGCGTCACCGCGGCTACGACATCATCGGGTTTTTCTTCATCGCAATGCTCTCCGCCCTCGGCGGGGGCATGCTTCGCGACGTCCTCATCAACGAAGGCACCGTCGCCGCAATGAGCCAGCCGGAATACCTCATCCTGGCGTTTACCGGCGCGGTGATCGCGCGGTTCACCTACTTCAAGGGGCGGGCGTGGAGCGTGCTGGAAAGCCATGGCGACGCCTTCGTCTCCGCGCTGTGGGCGGCAACGGGGGCGTCGAAAGCCCTGGCGTACGGGTTGCCTGTCCTGCCATCCATCATGATGGGCGTGTTCACCGCGACGGGCGGCGGCATGATCCGCGACGTCGTCACTGGGCGGGAGCCAAGTGTCTTCGGCAACAACCAACCGACAGTCATTCCGGCTGTGGCCTGCTCCGTCATCGTGCTGCTTGGCCACGCCACCGGACACATGGCGATCGGGATAGTACTTGGCCCGATTGCCAGCTTCGCGCTGTTCCTGCTCGGCTACTACGGCAACTGGCGAATCTCCACGAACTCGGAGTTCGCTCCGGTGAACCAGACCGCGGCGCACCTCGCGGAGCTGGCGCGGAAGGCGGAGCGGCGCTCACGCACCATCGCGCGCGAACTCGAACCGACCCGCGTGCGTTCCTGGCGCCACCGACAGATGGAGAAGGCACTCCAGCGCAGGATCGAATCGGAAGTCAAACGTGGCAAAGGCCGTTCGGAGGCCGTCCACGAGGCGGACGCGTTCCTCCAGGAATTCACGTCTCAGTTCGAGGCGATCAACGTGGAGGACGGCCAGGATGTGGCGGAGGGGGCGTCGACAAGCGAGTCGTTGCTCGACGGCATCGGGATGGACCTCTCCGGCGACTCCTATGACGAAGAGCACCACCTGGATCAGACCGCGAGCAAGATGCTGGACATGATCCTGCAGGATGACAAACTCACCGACGAACTCATCGAGCGGCTGGTCAAACAGTACGAGGCCCGCAACTCCTAGAGAGCCGTGGTGCCGAAGACCCAGCCGGCGCCGAAGGTGATGGCAAGGCCGAGTGCGCCACCGATAACCAGGCGCAACACGGCGCGCGTCACGCTCGCACCGCCGATGCGCGCAGAGACCGCGCCCGTCGCCGCCAGCGCCGCGAGTGTCACGATGAACGTCGAGGCCACGCGCCACGAGTCCGGCGGAAGCAGCACCGCCGCCAGCGGCAACAGCGCGCCGAGGAAGAAAGAAATGAACGACGCGATAGCGGCCGACCACGGGTTCGCCAGGTCGTCCTCGTCGATGCCGTAGTGCATTTCCAGGTGGGCCTTGATGGGGTCCTCGGCGGTGCGTTCCTTCGCCACCCTCAACGCCGTCTTCGAGCTCAGCCCGGACGCGACGTAGCCTGCCACGAGGTGCTCGAACTCCTCGTGCGGGTCCTCCTTGTGCAGCTCGAGCTCGCGCTCAATGAAGGCATTTTCCATGTCTCGCTGTGAGGACACGGACACGTACTCGCCGAGCGCCATCGAGACCGCGCCGCCGATCAGCGCGGCGATGCCCGCCGTAGCGATCGCGGGAACGTTCGGGGTAGCACCCGCGACGCCGACGACCACCGCGGCTGTCGACACGATGCCGTCATTCGCGCCGAGCACCGCCGCGCGCAGCTTGTTCAGCCGCTCATTCATGCCTTCAACTGCAACCATGCACTACATGGTGGTCCAAATAAGACACCTGCGCAACGAAGCGCAGCCTCACCAATATCGCGGGTGACCTGGCGTACGATGGCCTGCGATGAACACTGCAAAACGGATCGCAGGCGCCGTGTGCGCGCCCCTGTGCCTCGCCCTCGTCGCCCCTGCCGCGCTGGCAGTCGCGGAGGATACGACAACCACAACGTCGGTCACTCCCCGCCCCGGGTTTTACGACGACTACGGCAACTGGGTGCCGCCTGTCCGCGTCCACGCGCCGGACACAAACAACTGCGAGCGCTCCCTGTGGCCTCCCGAACCGGTATCGACGTCCGAAGCCCGCGAAACCGAAACCCTCCAGCCCCTCCCCGTGCGCTACCAGGGACCGTGCGGCATCGAAGCACCCGAGGGGTTCCACGTCGACGAGGGGGTGCTCGCGTCCGCGTGGCTCGTCGCCAACCTCGATACCGGCGACGTGATCGCGATGAAGGATCCGCACGGCAGGTACAGGCCGGCGTCGATTATCAAGGTGCTGCTCGCGCTCGTGGCAATTGACGAGCTGCCCCGCGAGCAGCGCGTGGTTGTCAGCGAAGAATCCGCCGGTCAGGAAGGCTCCGCCGTCGGTATCGGCGCAGGTGGCGAGTACACAGTCGACGACCTGCTGCACGGCTTACTCATGGCATCGGGCAACGACGCCGCCCACGCCCTCGCCCAGGCGCTCGGCGGTGACGACGCCACCCTGACAAAGATCAACGCGAAAGCCCGAGCGCTCGGCATGACGGATACGCGCGCAACCTCCTACTCCGGCCTGGACCGCGCCGGAATGTCTACCTCGGCGTGGGACATGGCGCTCGCCTACCGGGCGGCGTTTTCCAACCCGACGTTCGCCGAGATCGCGGACACCGCCTCCTACCCGTTCCCGGGCTACGGCGACATCCCGGGTTACGAGCTGTGGAACGACAACCAGCTCTACCTCAACGACCCTGACGGCATCGGTGGCAAGACCGGCTATACCGACGACGCGAACCACACCTTTGTCGGCGCTGTTAACCACGAAGGCGCGCGGCTGGTGGCAGTCGTGCTTGATACGACGGTGGACAAGATGCGCGCGTGGCAGCAGGCGCAGGCGCTCCTCCATGAGTCCTATGCATACGCCTCCGATCGCGCTACCCACGTGGCGTCGCTGAACCCCGTCGAGGAAACCCCAACGACGCCACAGCCGACCGATGTTGGCCCCGAGAAGGAGGAAAGCCAGGGTGGCATTCCCTGGCTTTCCATCGCGCTCGTCGGCGGCGTGCTGGTGGTTACCGCACTCGCCGTCGCGCTTAGTTTCGCGTCAGCAAAGAAGCGATCCCGACGCCAATAGCACCAATCGCCGCACCGACACCCAGCGCCTTGCCCGATGCCGAGGCGCTGCTAGCCGGGTCCTGGTATGCGCCCGCGCGCACGTTGATAATCGCGGACTCCGGGACCTCAACCGGCTCGAGCTCCAACGACTCCTCTGTAGTTGCGGTCCAGGCAGAAACGTAGAGCACAACGCGCCAGATGAGATAGAGCACCACCATCAGCGCAATCACTGGGCCGAAGATCGCGCCGGCTGGGTTGCCCGTCGCCGAGCTGACGATCACGGTTGCGAACTGCTTCACCAGCTCGAACGCGACCGCGCCGAGCAGCGCGCCCTTCAAGCCGGACTTCATCGGCACCTTCGTGCGCGGCATGTACGTGACCATCCACCACATCACCAGGAAGTTCGCCAGCACACCGACCAACAGGCCGACGGCCCACACCACGAGGCGGGCCCCCGGGAAGTCGCCGAGACCGAAGTGCTCCATCGCCTGCGAGGTCCACGAGGAGGCACCGATGGCGGTCACACCGAACGCCACGATGAACAGCACGATGAGGCCAATGAGGCCGAGCAGGTCTGTCAACTTCTTCACGACGAAGTTTCCACCATCATTCGCGTCAAGGTTCCACATCGCCGAAATGCCCACACGGAGATTGTTCATCCAGCCCAAGCCGGACCAGAGGGTTGTGAGCAAACCGACGCCTGCGACGGCGCCGCGCTGATCAATCGCGGCCTGCAGCAGCTCGTTGACGGTATCGCCCAGCCCACCTTCGAGGTTCTCGGTGATCTGGTCCTGCACCTGCTGCATGATGTCCGGACGCCCGTTCAAAAACATACCGAGCGCAGCGAACAGCAGCATCGCCAGCGGGAAGAGCGACAGGACAGAAAAGTACGTAATACCTGCAGAAAGCTGGTTACCGCCCTGCGCGGAGAAACGCTCGTTCATCCGCATCAGGTGGCCAACCGCCGGGGCCTTCTTCGCGATCTCGTCCGCAGCGCCCTCTGTTTGCTGCTTCGTAGCTCGCTCAATACCCTGCCGGTCGGTGTACTCCGTCTGTGGCGACGTCGACGTGGCCATCACAGTCCCTTCCCTACGTTTGGTTAGTTACGCTAAGCACACCATCGTAGAGGAAAGGTCCACGATCTAGCCACCGAATTATTAGGCTCCGGCCAGGAACCCGACTTTCTCGTAGACGTCTTTGACCAACGGCGCCGCGATTTCTCGGGCGCGCTGCGCTCCGTCTGCGAGGATGCGTTCCAGTTGCGCGCGGTCGTTCATGAGCTCGTCGTAGCGGGCGCGAAGTGGCGTCGTAAAGGCTTCGAGTGCATCCGCCGTATCCACCTTCAGTGCGCCGTAACCCTTGCCCTCGTAGCTGGCCACCAGCGAGTCGATCGGGGTGCCGGTCAGCGCCGACTGGATCACCAGCAGATTGGATACGCCGGGCTTGTTCTCCTTGTCGTAGGCGACGACGCCATCGTCGTCCGTCACCGCGGAACGAATCCGCTTCGCGGACACCTTCGGATCATCCAGCAGGTTGATCAGACCCTTCGGGTTCTGCCCAGACTTGCTCATCTTCGACGTCGGATCCTGCAGGTCATAAATCTTTGCCGAGCCTTCCGGAATCAGGCCCTCAGGCACCACGAACGTGGAGCCGTAGCGGGAGTTGAAGCGCTCAGCGAGCGTGCGGGTCAGCTCGAGGTGCTGGCGCTGGTCCTCACCAACCGGCACGAGCTGCGGCGAGTACAGCAAAATGTCGGCAGCCATCAGCACCGGGTAGGTGAACAGGCCGACCGAGGTGCGGTCCTGGCCCTGCTTCTGGCTCTTGTCCTTAAACTGCGTCATGCGGCTGGCCTCGCCGAAGCCGGTGAGGCACTGCAGCACCCAGGTCAGCTCCGTGTGCTCCGGCACATGCGACTGCACAAAGAGCGTGGACTTCTCAGGATCAATCCCGAGCGCGATCAACTGCGCGCAGCCCGCGATAGTGCGCTCACGCAGCTCCTCCGGATCCTGGTCGACCGTAATGGCGTGCAGGTCGGGGATGAAATAGAACGCGTCGTACCCGTCTTGTAGGTCAATCCACTGCTTCAGCGCCCCAAGGTAGTTGCCGAGGTGGTAGGAATCTGCCGTGGGTTGAATACCGGAAAGTACGCGCTGTTTTTCAGTCATGCCTACTTACTGTAGACCGGAACACGCGCGTGCGGTACCTGCCCTATTCCTTGTCCGGTTCCTCGTCGGACTTAGGATCGGGGCGTCGGATGCGTTTGATGCCCCGGTACACCTGGCGCGCACCGGGCACCATCCGCGCACGGCGGTAGAAGTACGAGGTCAGCGCGTACTTCGGATCGATTTCGGCGACGCGATCGTCGTCGTACACATAGATCGGCAGTGACCAGCCCCGCTTCAGCGAAATCAGGCGAACGCCGAGCACCAGCAGCACGGTCACGATGACGTTGATCCACTCCGGGACCCCCGCCATCATCATCAGCCACCACGCCACGGTGCCGATGACCGCCGCCGATGCATACAGCTCCTTCCGGAACACGAGCGGCACCCGGTCGGAGAGGACGTCGCGAATGATGCCACCCGAGACACCCGTGGTGATCGCGGCCACGCACGCGATGATGAAGCCGTGGCCGTGCTCAATAGCGATTCGGATACCCACGACCACGAACGCGGCGAGCCCGATGGCGTCGGCAACTAAGAAGCCCCGGCGCAGCTGGTGCATGAGCCAACTAATGCGGACAGTCAGCACGGAGGCAACCACGACGAGCAGCAGGTACTCCGGCTTTTCCACCCACACCATCGGGTAGATACCCAGCAGCAGGTTGCGCACTGTGCCCCCGCCGAGCGCGGTCAACGCACCGAGGGTGACCACCCCGAAGAGGTCCATGCGCATGCGGCCCGCCGAGACGGCCGCGGTCATGGCCTCTGCAACGATTCCGATGATGAACAGCGCGGTGATGAGCTGATCAGTGCTGACTGCGTCCATATCAGATGTCGTACTCCACGATGAGTGGGGAGTGATCGGACCAGCGCTGCTCTACTGTCGGGGCCTTTTCCACCCAGCTGCGCTGCGCACGCTCCAGCATGGACTGTGTTGCTGCCTGGTAGTCGATGCGCCAGCCCGCGTTGTTGTTGAATGCCTGCCCGCGGTAGGTCCACCAGGTGTACGGTGCGTCTTCGGGCTGCAGGCGGCGCGCGACGTCGAACCACTGCGGGTTGTCATTCGCTTGTCGACGCCCCTCCGACGCATACTCCACCGCCCCAGCCCACCGGCTTGCCTCCTTGTCCTCGAGGTCCTGGGCCGTGGCGTCCGGGAACGCACCGAAGACGGAGTCCATGAACGCACGCTCGTCGGGCAGGAAGCCGGACTTCTTCCGGTTCGTCTTCCAGTTCTTGAGGTCTTCGCGACGGTGGCAGATGTTCCAGTCGCCAGCGATCACCATGTCTGGGTGCTGCGACGGCAGCTCCTCGAGCACCGGACTGAACTGGTCGAAGAAGCGGTACTTCTCATCCTGCTTGGCAGTCTCGGCAGCGCCCGACGGCAGGTAAAGCGACGCCACCCGCACACCATTTTCGAGGGTCGCCGCGATGAAACGCCCCGCATCTTCGAAGCCCGGGATACCAACGCTTACCTCAGATAGGGGGGTTCGTGACAGAATTCCCACACCCGCGCGGCCTTTCGCGCCCGGAGTCTCCGCCGGGGCGACCGCGAGATGCCACCCTTGCTCAAGCGCAGGCGCCAGCGCCTGCTCTGTTTGTTCCTGTGTTGCCCGCACTTCTTGCATCAACACGACGTCGACAGACGATGCGTCGAGCCATGCGTGCATCCCGTGGTTGAGCTCGTTGCGGACCTTCGTTGCCGCGCGGATTCCGTTGACGTTGACCGAAGCAATGCTTAAAACCATGCCCATGACCCTACCTTTCCCCGCTAATACAAGACACGCGGTATGTAAAAGCTGTACGCTGTGCGTTTAAGCAACACTTTTGACGCGATATGTAAGGAGAACCATGGCTCAAATCATTTGGACACGCACCGATGAAGCGCCACTGCTGGCAACCTATTCCCTCAAGCCAATCGTTGAGGCATTCGCCGCTCAGGCGGGACTCGATGTCACCACCGCTGATATCTCGCTTGCAGGCCGCATCATCGCGCAGTTCCCGGAGCGTCTCACCGACGAGCAGAAGATGGACGATGCGCTCGCGCAGCTCGGCCAGCTCGCCACTACCCCCGAAGCGAACATCATCAAGCTTCCGAACATTTCGGCTTCCCTGGTCCAGCTGAAGAAGGCCATCGCGGAGCTGCAGGCCGCTGGCTTCGACCTGCCGGAGTACCCGGACAGCCCTTCAACCGACGAAGAGCGCGAAGTCCAGAAGCGTTACGACGCCGTGAAGGGCTCCGCCGTGAACCCAGTCCTGCGCGAGGGCAACTCCGATCGCCGCGCGCCGGAGGCCGTCAAGAACTTCACGAAGAAGCACCCGCACTCGATGGGCGCCTGGTCGAAGGACTCCAAGACGAACGTTGCCACCATGGATGCTGGCGACTTCCGCCACAACGAGAAGTCCGTCATCATGCCGGCGGCTGATTCCCTAACCATCAAGCTGGTCGCCAACGATGGTACCGAGACCGTCCTCAAGGACTCCCTGGCCGTTGAGGCTGGCGAGGTCGTGGACGGCACCTACATGTCCGCCAAGGCACTCGACGCATTCCTTCTCGACGCCGTCAAGCGCGCCAAGGAAGAGGGCGTGCTCTTCTCCGCCCACCTGAAGGCGACGATGATGAAGGTCTCCGACCCAATCATCTTCGGCCACGTCGTCCGCGCATACTTCAAGGACGTCTACGACAAGTACGGCGAGACCCTCCTGGCTGCTGGCCTGAACGGCGAGAACGGCCTCGGCGCGATCCTCGACGGCCTTGCTGGCGTCGACAATGGTGAAGAGATCCGCGCTGCTTTCGAGCAAGCGCTGAAGGACGGCCCGGCGTTGGCGATGGTCAACTCGCACAAGGGCATCACCAACCTGCACGTGCCTTCCGACGTCATTATCGACGCCTCGATGCCTGCGATGATCCGCACCTCGGGCCACATGTGGAATGCTGCCGACCAGGAGCAGGACACCCTGGCGACCATCCCGGATTCCTCCTACGCGGGCGTCTACCAGGCGGTTATCGACGACTGCCGCGCCAACGGCGCCTACGACCCAACCACCATGGGCACCGTGCCAAACGTCGGTCTGATGGCGAAGAAGGCTGAGGAGTACGGCTCCCACGACAAGACCTTCAAGATCCCTGCCGACGGCAAGGTGCAGGTTGTAAACAAGGCCGGCGACGTACTCATTGAGCACGACGTCGAGGCTGGCGACATCTGGCGCGCATGCCAGACCAAGGACGCCCCGATCCAGGACTGGGTCAAACTCGCGGTCAACCGCGCACGCCTGTCCGGCATGAAGGCCATCTTCTGGCTCGACGAGGAGCGCGCACACGACCGCAACCTCATCGAGCTGGTGAACAAGTACCTGGCTGACCACGACACGGACGGCCTGGACATCTCCATCTTGAACCCAGTTGAGGCAACGAAGGTCTCCGTCGAGCGCATCCGCCGCGGCGAGGACACCATCTCCGTGACCGGTAACGTCCTGCGCGACTACAACACCGACCTGTTCCCGATTCTGGAGCTGGGCACCTCAGCGAAGATGCTCTCCGTCGTTCCACTGATGGCTGGCGGCGGCCTCTTCGAAACCGGTGCTGGCGGCTCCGCACCGAAGCACGTGCAGCAGGTCCAGGAGGAGAACCACCTGCGCTGGGACTCCCTCGGCGAGTACCTCGCGCTTGCCGAGTCCTTCCGCCACGAGAAGAACACGAACGGCAACGAGAAGGCAGGCGTCCTCGGTGACGCGCTGGACCGCGCAACGGAGAAGCTGCTCAACGAGGGCAAGTCGCCATCGCGCAAGGTGGGCGAGATCGACGACCGCGGCTCCCACTTCTGGCTGGCACGCTACTGGGCTGAGGAGCTCGCTGCACAGTCCGAGGACGCAGACCTGGCGGCCACGTTCGCCCCGGTTGCGGCTGCACTGGCAGAGAACGCCGAGACCATCGACGCAGAGCTGCTCGCGGTGCAGGGCTCCCCTGCCGACTTGGGTGGCTACTACTGGCCTGAGGAGGCCAAGGTCACTGCCGTCATGCGTCCGTCGGCAACGTTTAACAAGGTGATTGACGGTTTGAAGTAAACCCTCGGTTTGATCGGCCCCGGTTGCTGCGTTTTCGCGGCGGCCGGGGTTTCGTTTACGGTTCTTGACCTGGCGCCCAGGATGGTACCTCTACGTGGTAACCAGAGGATGGTAATCAGCCGAGTAACTGGGCCAACGGCGATCACCTCTACTCGGCTGATTACCATCCTCTGGTCACCATCCTCGGCTAAGAGCGGGCTGCGGGTGTGGTGGCGTCGAGAAGCAGGTACTCACCCGAGGGCTGCCCGGCGGCCAGCGATGGTGTCGCGGACCTCGCGGACGAACTGATCGGGGTACCGACGCAAGAACGACGGCGAGTAGCGGAGGAAGACATACCCCCTGTTGGCGATCATCTTCTGTCGCTCGAACTCTTCCTGCCGCGCGCGTTCGGCGTTGGGTCCCTGGTATTTCACGTTGCCGTCGATCTCGATGAGCAGCCAGCCGTCGACGCAGAGGTCCGCGTAGCGTCCAGCCACTTCGTACTGCGTAAACAAAGGGCCGATCCCCGCCCGGATCAGCAGAGCGCGTGCGAAAGATTCGTAGGGCGAACCGGAATCCGCGACACAGTGCCGGATGCACTCCCGGACCACGGCAACGCCCTTTAGCCTGCCAAGTTGGGATGCCTCCCGTTCAAGAAGTTCAAACGTAAACCCACTACACCGAAGGTAGTCGGCAGCGACGAGCCCTTCGACGAAGCCGTAATGGCGGGCGATGTCAGCGAACGTTCGGAAACCGTTGGTAACCCGGTGGCCGTCGCGCAACGAGATTTCGTTGCTACGCAGCACCATGCGCCGAAACATTATCCCCTCCCGGTTTCGGCGAGATGGCGGGCTCCCCCTCGAAAGCAGACACAGTTCGACGAGTTCTTCCGTCGTACTGATCACCCAAATGCCGTGCATGCGCGCGGCCGATCTTCCGACCAACACCGCTTCCCTGCTCATCATCGCAGCAGCTTCGACGCGCAGCCACTGACGTTCGTGGAACCTCAGCTCTTTCCAGCCCTTCTCTGCATACACAATGCTCGTGTCGAGCACCCGATACGGCCCTCGGAGTTTGTCGAGTTCCTTGTGGGAAAGAACCCGCTTGTCCACAATCCCCCCGCCGTAGCTCTTCCTTCCGTTCCTCCCACCGTTGCTGTTGTGCCTTATGTGCTCTGTCAATCCCCATGTCTTTTCTGACGGCGAAAACCCGGCACCGGTTCCCTCCCGTCGCCGAAGGCCTACCCCGCGTTGCGCAGCGCGGTGGCCAGCGTGTTCATGGTGACCTGGATGGTCTTGGAAACGAGGAAGGTCTCGTCGCCGGCTCGGTAGCGGCGCAGCAGCTCGAGCTGGACGGTGTTGAGCGGTAGTAGGTGTCGCGCAGATCGTAGCGGATAGCGCGGTTGAGCGTCGGGATTTGCTCAAGCAGGGAGAGTTAGTAGTAGCGCAGGCCAACATCGATTTCGTCTTCCAGGCACGGGCATTGAGTCTCCACCTATTGACACTCCAGGCATACTAGTTATATAGTTACCCACATGAGTGGTAAACCCATATACCGGCAGATTGCCGATGAACTACGCGACCTCATCGGCTCGGGTGTCCTTGCCCCAGGTGACCGTGTGCCATCCACCAACGAACTCGCCCATTTTCACTCCGTCAACCCCACAACCTCCGCGAAAGCACTAACCGAGCTATTCAACGAGGGGCTACTGGAAAAACGCCGAGGACTTGGCATGTTCGTGCTCGACAGCGCACGTGAACAGGTACTGAACACTCGCCGCAAAGCTTTTCTCCATAACTTCGTCAAACCCTTCGTGCACGAAGCCGACCAGCTCGATTTCACCACCGAGGAACTGACAACAATGATCACTAAGGAGCGTTCTCGATGAATCCCGGCTTTTATGCTCTGGTCGGCCCAAACGCCGCCGGCAAAACCCACTACCTTCACACCTTGATGGGCCCGCACGCCGCGTTTGTCCCGGCTGGTGCGGACGCGAAGTTTGCGGGCACGACCGTGGACGACCATCTGCGCGCGGTCGCGGCCATCCACCCACATGTAGAGCTCGACTTCCCCAACGCCCGCATCAGGGACCTCTCTGTTGGGCAGCGCCGCCTCCTCACCATCGAGGTAGCCCTAGCCATCGGCAAGGACCTGCTACTCCTCGACGAGCCGTTTGACGGCATCGACACCGCCACCCGCAAACAGGTCCGCCAGCGGCTGATTGACTACATCGCAGAGAACCCGCAGCGCAGCGTGGTGATGGCGTCGCATCGCCCGGAGGACTTCGTGGGTCTCGCCACCCATGTCATCCAGGTGTTTGATCGGGTGGTTTCGCACCCAGTCCCACTCGACGACGCCCGCCTGCGTTTTCCGACGGTCACCGGCCCCACCGCCGAGATTAAAGAACTTATCGCCCGCTTCCCCGTCGCCGAGACGGCGAACCTCGGGCCAACGACACGCGCCACTTTCGCTGAACCCCTCAGTGAGAACAATGTCCACCTGCCCATCGAGTACCCGGACGATGCCGAACTCATCGACCTCCTTGCAACAGAAAGGCCCACACGATGAAACTCTTCCTCAGCCCCTTCAAGCCGCTGTCCTATCTGGTGGCACTGGCCGTATTACTGATCCTGGCCCCTCTGGGCCGTTTCTACCGTGGAGATGGTTCCCTCTGGACTATCTTCGGAGGCTTCGCCCTGACCGCCCTATTTATCCTCGCTGGCACGCAGTGGAGCGCGTTAAACCAGCTCGGTGCGAGCTTTTCCGCGTGGATGAACTCGGCAACAATCACAGCCGTCTTTGCTGCGGTGGTACTTGGAGTGCCCACCGCGGCATCCTCGATCTACAACCAGTTCAAGAGCCCGTACTACCAGGCCTATGACCTGTTCCTCTTCACGAACGGCGCAGACGTACCCTGGGTAGACACTAACGGTGACCCCTACATCGTGGCGAACGTCGGACAAGACACCACGTCGATGGCGTGGACGGTGCTGCTCCACATCGCGTTCTTCTTCGTGGCCGCCATCGTGGGAGTTGCGCTCGGTTTGGTCTATGCATCCTTCGGCACGGGACGCGGCCTCATCACCGCATTTGCCACGTTCCTCATCGCGGTGGCGCTGTACTGGGCAATTGAGTCCCCTGTAGGCGATTGGGACACCGCCGCCGTCGGTGGCGTAAGCGCCGCGTGCCTAGTCACACTCGCTGTCAGCGCGGTGGCGTTTCGTAGCACGAAGCGCTTCGTGTGCTAGCAGCCACTCCCGTCCCTGTTACTTCTCCAACTACTCGGAGCACAACAGCCCATGGCGGGAGCAGGCCGCCTCCCACGCCATCGGGCTGATTTTTATCACCATGCACCGCTGGCACAGCGGGCAGATGCGCGGTGCGTCGTAGGGCCTGGCCGGGTCGAGTGGCCAGGCGATCTCGCTAGAGAGGACTGCGTCGGCGAGTTCCGTTGAATCCAGGATTTTCATCAGGGCCCGGCTGACTACAGCGACTTGATGGTGTCATACAGAACACCGTGTCCGGAGTTCTGCTTCTGCCCCACCGTGGTGATGCTCAGGCTTTAGGCTGGCTTCGCCCCGCCTTCCATCACTCGGTCGACGGCGTCGCGGTCCTTCTCCATCGGACGGCCGAACGTGGTCAGGTAATTGCCACCAATGATGGCATTCGCGCCGCCTATGAGGACCGCTTCGGTGCCGTCGTCGCCAAGCGCGAGCGCCGTGCCACCGACGAAGCGCAGCTGGGTGGACAGCATGGCCAGGCGGAACGCCGCGACGGCACGCAGTGCCTCACCCTGCGGCACCAAGGGGCAGCCTACGAACGGGGTTCCTGGGCGCGGATCGAGGAAGTTCATCGGCACTTCATGCGCCTGGATTTCGGCCAACTGGGTGGCGAACTCGGCGCGCTGCTCGATGCTCTCACCCAAGCCGATGATGCCGCCGCAGCAGCAGGTCTCCATGCCCTCTGCCAGCACGTTCTCCAGCGTGTCCTTGCGCTCCTGCCAGGTGTGGGTGGTGACCCCACGTTAGGTAAGAACGACTCGGCGATTTCGAAGTTATGGTTGTAGCGCGACACGCCCATCTCGGCCAGTTGGCAAGCCTGGTCGCGAGGGAGGATGCCAAGTGATGCGGAGATGGAAATGTCCACCTCTTTCTGGATAGCCGTTACAGCCTCGGCAACCTGGTCGAGCAGCTGCTGGGTCGGGCCCTTCACGGCGGCGACGATGCAGAACTCGGAAGCGCCCATCTTCTCGGACTGCTTGGCGGCCTCGACAAGTTCGGCGATGTCCAGCGTCACGGCGCGCACCGGGGATTCGAACAGGCCGGACTGGGAGCAGAAGTGGCAGTCCTCAGTACAGCCACCGGTCTTCAGGGAGATGATCCCTTGCACTCATGCACCAGGACCTGGAACAGCGTGACTAATACTTGACTGTTGAGGTCTTCAGCGACCGTGTCGAAGTGACTAATCCTGGAGCCCCGTTGGTCGATCCCCAGCGTTTTATTGACTCGGCTTCCACAACTCGCAATCCACGTCTCGGCGAAGCGCTTCGCCTCGCACACTTCGTCGAGCAACGTGGAAGTGGTTGGGACAAGATTGTTGCGTCACTGGAGGCGGAACACTTTCCACCTGCGCCCATTCGCACAAATGGCACAACCACCGTCACGCTGAGTGCCTACCGCCCGTTCAAGCTGATGACTACAGATGAAAAGATCGAAGCCGTCTACCAGCATGCATGCCTTGGATTTCTGGACAATCGCGCGGTCACGAATACATCGATACGAAGTCGCTTCGGACTCAGGGATACACAGACCGCCCAGACGACCCATCTCATAAACGCCACCGTAGATGAAGGCCTCATCCGGCTCTACGACCCGAATACGAGAGCTCGCAACCGCCACTATGTTCCTTTTTGGGCCGAGTAGTTTTCTTGCTCCGTAACCAGAAAAGAGTGCCAAAACAGCCCGAAAACCACTCCAAAAACTCCTCTAGCTTGAGAAACGTTTTCTTACCTCTTTCTTGCTTCTGTGGCGGGTTTCAGGGAGATCCACTCAGCACCCCCGCTGCGAAAACCTACCCCTCATTGCGCAGCGCGATGACCAGCCCACTCATGGCGACTTGGACATCTCGAACAGCGGGACGACGTAGACACTGCCCAGGCCGACCTCTTTAAACAGGACCATGGACTCGAGGATGCCGGAGACACCCCCGTGGGCGATGTCGACGACAGTACGGCGACTGGATTCGACCAGATCGAAGATCTCCTGCCCCCTCTTGCTCGGAGAGAATGCGGCCGAGCACCCAGTCTCAGAATCGGACGTCTTCGCGGACGTGATCAGCGGGCTAGACGGACGCTGAAGCCTCCTCCAATAGGGGAATCCAGTGCGCCAACTAACGCAGTACAGATAACACCCCCTGTCCTGGAAACGGAGGTCACGTCATCGCGAGCTACGGTACTCGCAAGATTTATATTCACGCATAGCCACTGGTAAACAGGCGTCGCTAGACAGCTTGGTTCACACGAAACCTACCAAGCGTTACATTGTTCCCCATGACTCAATACGACAACAGCAATACGAAAGACTGGTCCTTCAACACCCGCACCATCCACGCCGGACAGGCCGTGGACAGCGACTACGGGGCCCGCAACCAACCCATCTACATGACCACCTCCTACGTGTTCGACAACGCTCAGCACGCAGCAGACCGCTTCAACCTCTCCAACCCAGGCCCGATTTACACCCGCCTGACCAACCCAACCCAGCAGGCACTCGAAGACCGCATCGCGGACCTCGAGGGTGGCGTCGCAGCTACCGCATTCGCCTCTGGCATGGCTGCAGAGACCGCCGCCATCACGAACCTGGCGTCGGCAGGTGACCACATCGTCACCTCGCCTCGCATCTACGGCGGCACCGAGACCCTGTTCCAGGTGACGCTGCCACGCCTCGGCATCGACGTCACGTTCGTCGACAACCCTGACGATCCAGAGAGCTGGCAGGCGGCCGTCCAGCCGAACACGAAGGCGTTCTACGGCGAGACCTTCGGCAACCCGATCGCCGACGTCCTCGACATCCCGACCATCGCAGAGGTCGCGCACCGCAACCAGGTGCCACTGATTATCGATAACACCATGGCCACCGCTGCCCTGGTCCGCCCACTGGAGCTCGGCGCGGACATCGTGGTCGCTTCCACTACGAAGTTCTACACGGGCAACGGCGCAGCTATCGGCGGCGTCCTCGTCGACGGCGGCAAGTTCGACTGGACCGTCGAACGCGACGGCAAACCGGTCTTCCCGTACTTCGTCACCCCGGACCCGGCGTACCACGGCCTGAAGTACGCGGACCTCGGCGCACCGGCCTTCGCCCTGAAGGCTCGCGCTGGCATCCTGCGCGACACTGGCGCTGCAATCTCCCCGTTCAACGCGTGGGTTGCACTGCAGGGGCTGGACACGCTCAGCCTGCGCGTGGAGCGCCACAACGAGAACGCGCTGAAGGTGGCAAAGTTCCTCAGCGAGCACGACAAGGTGGCCAAGGTGAACTTCGCCGGCCTCGAGTCCTCTCCGTACTACGCGGTCAAGGAGAAGCTCGGCCTGCGCTACACCGGCTCGGTGCTCTCCTTCGAGGTCGCAGGCGACAAGGACGACCACACCAACGCCTGGAAGTTTATCGACGCCCTCAAGCTGCACTCGAACCTGGCGAACATCGGCGACGTCCGCTCCCTGGTGGTTCACCCGGCTACAACGACGCACTCCCAGTCGGACGCGGAGGGCCTGGCACGAGCCGGCATCTCCCAGGCAACCATCCGCCTGAGCGTCGGTATCGAAGACGCCGACGACATCATTGCGGACCTCGAGCGCGGATTCGCAGCGATCTAACATGCCCAACCTGGCGCCTGAAGGCGAGCTGCAATTAGTCCCGATTGGCGACTTCACCACAGAGGCCGGAGCCACCATCCAGGACGCCCACATCGCATACCAGCGGTGGGGGCAGTTCCGGGGTGACCCGAAGGGCGACAACAACATCCTTGTTGTTGAGCACGCCTTAACCGGCGATTCCAACGCCGCCGAGTGGTGGAGCGGGGCGATTGGCCCCGGCAAAGCACTCGACACCGACACATGGTGCGTGATCTGCACCAACGTGATCGGGTCCTGCTACGGCTCGACTGGTCCTGCGAGCACGCATCCCGACGGCGCCGCATGGGGGTCGCGCTTCCCCGCACTTTCAGTCCGCGACCAGGTCCGCGCCGAACACACCCTGTTCACCCAGCTCGGTATTCACCGTGTGCATGCCATCATGGGAGGTTCCATGGGCGGTGCGCGCACCCTGGAGTGGACGCTGCTTTACCCCGAATCTGTCGGCTACGCCTGCGTCATGGCAGTCTCCGCGCGCGCAAGCGCCTGGCAGATCGGCATCCAGGAGGCTCAGATTTACGCCATCGTGCGCGACCCCAACTGGCACGACGGCGACTACTACTCCACCGGCATCTCCCCCGATGAGGGACTGGCTGCCGCCCGGCGCATCGCACACCTCACCTACCGCGGTGAGCTCGAAATCGACGAGCGCTTCGGCACCAGCGCCCAGGAGGGCGAAAACCCACTCGGCCCCTACCGCGAGCACGACCAGCGCTTCGCTGTGCAAAGCTACCTAGACTACCAGGGGCAAAAGCTCGTCAAACGTTTCGACGCCGGCGCCTACGTCACACTCACCGAAGCTATGAACCGCCACGACATCGGCCGCGGTCGCGGGGGCCTAAACAAAGCGCTGCACTCGTCGACGGTGCCGACGATGATTGTGGGCGTCGATACGGATATTTTGTACCCCTACCACCAGCAGGAACACATGTCCCGCAACCTGGGGAACCTGCTGGGGATGCACAAGCTGTCATCCCCGGTTGGCCACGACGCGTTTCTCGTCGAGGCCCGCCAGATGGACAACATCTTGCGCAACTTCATCGCGCTGACCAGCGCGTAAGATCCTTTTAGGAGCCCAGCGCGTCCACCGACCAGGCTAGCCACACCATCGCGGCGCCCAGGCCGGTGGAAAACGCGATATCGAAACGCTTGGAGCGCACTGCCAGCAGACCAATGACTTGCGAGTCGCACGTCAGGCGCAGCAGTGCGCACCACAGCATGGTCGCCCCGAGTGTGAACGTGGCACGCCGCCAATGATCCGTCAGCGACCACACCCCCGCGGCGACAAACCCCAGGATGAACACGCCGACCATCGCCACCTGCACGTTCCGTGGCAGGGGCGAGGGCGGGTTCCCAATGTCATGAGGGTTGTCCAGCGACAACCCTTCTGCCGAGTTAGGCAAGCTGCTCAGCCCGCTCCACGATATTGCGGACCAGGAACGTGCGAGTCATCGGGCCAACACCACCAGGGTTCGGCGAGACCCAGCCCGCCTTCTCCCACACATCAGGGTGCAGGTCGCCGACCGTTTTGCCGTCGACACGCGAGACGCCCACGTCCAGCAGTGCGGCGCCTTCCTTAATCATGTCCGCCGTAATCATGTGCGGCTTACCGGCCGCCGCGATGACCACGTCCGCCCGGCGCGTCTCCGCGGCCAAGTCCTTCGTGCCGGTGTGGCACAGCACCGTCGTGGCGTTGACGTTGCGCGAGGTCAACATCAGCGAGATTGGGCGACCCACGGTCACTCCGCGGCCGATGACGCACACGATCGCGCCGTTAAGATCCACGCCGAAGCGCTCCAGCAGCTTGATGGAACCGTTCGGGGTGCACGGCAGCGGCGCGGGCTCGTTAAGCACCAGTTTGCCCAGGTTGACCGGGTGCAGGCCGTCGGCGTCCTTGTCCGGGTCGATCAGTTCCAGGATGCGGTTCTCATCCAGGTGCTTCGGCAGGGGCAGCTGCACGATGTAGCCGGTGACGGCGTCGTCGTTGTTGAGCTCCTCGATGACTTCCTCGAGTGCTTCCTGCGTGATGTCCCCCGGCAGCTCCTTCATGATGGAGGCAATGCCCAGCTCCTCGCAGTCGCGGTGCTTCATGCGCACGTAGTTCTGGCTCGCCGGATCATCGCCAACCAGCACGGTGGCCAGCCCCGGCGTGATCCCACGCTCTCGCAGGGCGGCGACTCGTGTTTTGAGATCTGCAAAGATCTCCTCGCGGTACAGTTTTCCGTCTAATTTAATCGCAGTCACGGTGACCATCCTAGACTGTAACCATGTGCGCTTTTCACGTTATCTTTGACAATCCTGTCATCCCAGGCAACACCGGCAACGCAATCCGGCTGTGCGCAAACACCGGCGCCGTGCTGCACCTGGTGGAGCCGCTCGGGTTCAACTTCGAAGACAAACACCTCAAGCGCGCAGGGCTGGACTACCACGACTTAGCGGACGTCCAGATCCACCCAACTATTGACGCCTGCTTCGCCGCCATCCCGGATGCTCGCATCTTCGCGTTCACCACCCAGGCGACCGACTACTACCAGGACGTGGAGTACCGCGACGGCGACGCTCTCCTCTTCGGCACCGAGCCGACCGGGCTGCCCGAGGCACACCGGAACCACCCGCGTGTGACCAAGCAGCTCCGCATCCCGATGCTGCCGAGCCGTAGGTCAATGAACCTTTCCAACTCCGCTTCCGTCGCCGTCTTCGAGGCCTGGCGGCAGTTGGGATTCGTCGGCGGCGTCTAGCTCCGGCTCTGTAGTCACTGGGGGCAGCGTGCGGGTGCGCAGCGTGTCGACGAGCCAACGCCCCTCCCCCGCACGCACGTCCCGCGCCACCATTTTGACGGCTCCCGGGACCAGATCAAAGCGCACATGCGCCAGGCCAAGTCTGCGCTGCAACGGCCCTTGTTTGAAGGAAAGCTCCTGGATGTGCGTGTTTTCCACCATCTGGTAGCGCCTGGACAGGCGACCGAACGTGACCACTGTGACCTCTGGGTACAGCGTGACCGTCTGCCGCCGCCAATCAACCGGTGAGACCCACCGCGCCGCGCGCGGGGAGCGCAGCTGCGCACGCGACGTATCACGCATTGTCTCGCCGGACATCGGCGCGATCGCGTCGATGACCTGCATGGCCTGCCCCCAGGTCCCGACCGGCAGCAGCTTCGACGTGCCAGTTGCCTTGTTGCGCTCAGACCCGTACCCGGCCACAGTCACCGAGACAGTCCACCACCCAAACATGCGCCACAGTAGCGGTTGGCGAAGCTGTATCGCGTGGATGCGGTGCAGCGGGACCGCTTGGTGCCTGCGGTTCGCAAGCCCGTACGTCATGTTGATGACGGTCCCGTTGGTGCCGGAGGGGGCGTCGTCAAGCACGGAATTGAAGCGCCACGAGTGGTCAATCGTGCGCCAGATCTGTGGCACGAACCCGACGAGGATCGGTACCGCCGCGGTGATCGAGAGGTCGGTGAAGAGCGGAACGGCGCTCGAGACGACAGTAATGAAGGTGGAGAACTGGAACGCAGCCGCAAGCAGCGAGCGGCCAATAGGGATGGGAGGCACCAGCGTATTTGCCAGGTCGGCTTCTTGCTCGGCGCGCGTCAGCGCGGGCGCAGCTGCGCCGGGGTGGGCCGCAATGGCCCGCAGAATCTCGGCACGCAACTCGTCCGCCTCCGCGCGGGGCAGGTAGGCGATCTCGATGGCCGAATTGTTGCCACCCGCCGCCTCAACGCGCACTGCCGCGAGCCCAAACAGGCGCGGCGCGAACGGCTCGATGACGTCGACGGCCTGGATCCGGTCGTAGCGCGCGGTGCGCACCGTGGTCGTGAGCACTCCCCGCTTCAGCTCGATGTCTTCGGCGCCAACGCGGAACCCGATCTTGGCCCACCACAGCTGGGACACCACGAACACCGCAAGCAGCCCAACGACGAACACGCCGACGGCCACGCCCACATCCATGATGCCGACGCCCTCGTCCTGCAACCAGTTCATCAGTGGCACGGTGAAGTTGAATACAGCGATTGTGAGCAGCGCAAGTAGCGTCGCCCACACGCGCAGCAACGGGGTCAGGCGGTGGACCCGCCGATACTCAGGGGCCGCCGTCATAGGCCACTCATCTGTTCGCGTGCTTTGACCACGAGCCGGTCACGCAGCGCATCGGCGTCCTCGGTGAGAAGGCCCGGCAACGTGGTTACCGAACTGACCGATGCGGTACTCACCACCAGCTTCTTCAGCCCAAGCGCCCGCATCACTGGCCCCGTATTCACATCCACGAACTGGATTCGCCCGTAGGGGATGACTGTGAGCGTGTGCCACATTTTGCCCTGACTTAAGATCAGCTCGTTATCCGTTTCCAGCCACGCCAGGTTGCGCACCTGAAACGGGATGAGGAAGTACTTCCAGATGAAGAACACCCCACAGACGGCTGCGCCCCACACCCACCAGCCGCCATACTTCCACTGTGCCCACAGCAGGCCACCGATCACGATCAGCGCCCACACCGTGTTGGTCGCCAGCATGGGCACCATGTACTTCGGCGAGACGCGGTGCATCTGCTCAACGGATGCCGGCAGCGGTGGCCTCGCCAGTGTGTCAGTCTGCTGTTCCATAGGCACCACCCTAGCTACCTCACCGAAAATCACGTGAACCACGCGAGAGCCACTGGCCGACATCGATTTGTTCCAAGCGGTCCGCCACCACGCTGACCGCACCCGACGCGTTTTGGACGATCCCGCGCACCACCAGGGCGTGCGCTGTGCGCGCCACTACGCGCTGCCTCTTCCACAGCCCCGGTGACACCATGATGTTCAGCAGCCCGGTTTCGTCCTCCATCCCCAGAAACGTCAGGCCTGATGCCGTTTGCGGCCGCTGCCTGTGCGTGACCACGCCTGCAACGCGCACACGTGTTCCGTCCTCTACGTTGCGCAGGTCGACCGCCCGCAGGATGCCCTCGCGTTGCAGGTGTTCGCGCAGCAGCTGCATCGGCTGCGTGTCGTGGGTGACGCCGGTCGCGGCGACATCTGCGGCAAGCAGCTCGAATGCGGTCATCCCGGGCAACGCGGGGGCGTCGATACCTGAAAGACCAGGGAGCATGCCGTCGTGCTCCGTCGCAGCGATGCCCGCCGCCCACACCGCTTGTCGACGCTCCACTCCGAAGCAGTCCAGCGCACCTGCCTTCGCGAGCGCTTCGACATGCTCCACGGTCAACTCGGCCCGGCGCGCCAGGTCCGCGATGTCAGTGAACGGGGCGGCTTCCTCAATCCGGGCTGCGGCCTTCTCCCCGACCCCCTTCACCAGATTCAGCCCGATCCGGATTGTGTCATTATCTATACAGCGCGCCTGCACGCCGGACCCGTTCACGCTCACCGGCAGGACCGTGATGCCGTGACGCCGAGCGTCTTGAATCAAGGACTGGGGCGAGTAGAAGCCCATCGGCTGCGCCCGCAGCAGGCCAACGCAGAACTGGGCTGGGTAGTAGTACTTCATCCACGCGGAGAAGTACACCAGCGACGCGAACGATTGCGAGTGCGACTCCGGGAAGCCGTAGGCAGCGAACGCAACAATCTTATTCCAGAGCTTTTCCGCGACGTCCGCCCCGATCCCGTTCGTCGTGTGGCAACCCTCGAAGAACCGGGCTTTGAGCGCCGCCATTTTCGCTGGGGACCGCTTCGAACCCATCGCGCGGCGCAGCGCGTCCGCCTCCCGGCCGCTGAAGCCCGCGGCATCGACGGCGATCTGCATGAGCTGCTCCTGAAACAGCGGAATACCCAGCGTCTTCCCAAGCGACTTTTCCAGTACCGGATGGTCGTAGGTAACGGGCTCGAGACCATCGCGGCGTCGTAAATAGGGGTGGACTGACCCGCCTTGGATAGGACCAGGCCGGATGAGGGCAACCTCCACCACGAGGTCAAAGAAGCACTGCGGTTTCAGCCGCGGCAGCGTCGAAAGCTGCGCACGCGACTCCACCTGGAACACCCCGACGGCGTCAGCGCGGCACAGCATGTCGTAGACGCCCTGGTCCGCGAGGTCGAGTTCCCACAGGTGGACCTCGATGCCCGTCGTGTCGCGCACGAGATCCACCATGTGGTGCAGGGCCTCCAACATGCCGAGCCCGAGCAGGTCGAACTTCACCAGCCCCGCCGAGGCGCAGTCGTCCTTGTCCCATTGCACCACCGAGCGTTGTTCCTTGCGCGCCCATTCAATGGGGACCACGTCTGCGATTGGCCGGTCACAGATCACCATCCCACCAGAGTGGATCCCGAGGTGGCGCGGCTGCCCAACGAACTCCTCAGCTAACTCGCTCACCTGCCCCGGAGGGTCACTGAGCCCTTTTGACCAAGCATCCGCAGCACCTTGCGGGTACCCGAGCGCGCGGGCAGCGTCGCGCACCGCGCCTTTCTTCCGGTACGTAATCACGTTTGCCACCTGGGCCGCGCGCTCGCGGCCGTAGCGCTGGTAGGCGTACTGGATGACTTCTTCGCGCCTGCCGGACTCTATATCAATATCGATGTCTGGTGGTCCGTCGCGGTCCGGTGACAAGAAACGTTCAAAGAGGAGGCCGGCACTGATTGGCTCAGCGTTCGTGATCCCGAGGGCGAAGCAGACCGCCGAGTTTGCCGCAGACCCGCGCCCCTGGCACAGGATGTTGTTGCGCCGACAAAAATCGACGAGGTCGTACACGATTAGGAAGTAGCCGGGGAATTGTAATTCCTCGATGACGCCAAGCTCGTACTCGATCTGCCATAATGCCTGCTCACGGGTGCTTTCTGGCCGCGTCGCGTACCGCATCTGCGCGCTGGCGTAGGTCAGCTCCCGCAAGTAGCTCATCTCATTGTGGCCCTCCGGGGTGGCGTAGTCCGGTAAGTTTGGGGCAACAAGGTCGAGCGTAAACGCGCACTGTTCGGCGAGTTCCACTGTGGTGGCCAGCATTGGCTCACACCCCGGCAGCAGCCGGGCCAGCTGCCGTCCGCTGCGCAGCCAGTGCGCCCCCATAGGGTGTAGGTCAGCAGCGTTTTGCCGGAGCGCCTGCCGCTGAGCAAGCGCATGCTTGGCCGCAGCAAGGCGTGCGTGGTTGCGCGTGGCAGCGGCGGGCCGGGTACTTACGATGGCCGGAAGATGAACGAAGCTGTCTAATTGACGGTGATGATCGGCATCATCAGGTGTGAGGGATACCACATACTCCCTCACCACATTTCTCGCCCCAAAACTCTCGCTCAAAGTATCGAATTGCGAAATCCACTCCCATCCGCCGAGCGCCACACAAGAGCCGTCAAGCCATTCCCCAACTTCGTGCAGTGGCGGGTACGCAAGATCGCCCTTCTGCCCACCCTTCATATGTGCACGCGACATGAGCCGCGACAGCCTCCGATACCCTTCCGCACCGCGAGCCAAGACAGGCAGCACCCCCTCCTCCAGCGTCAGCTCTGCACCAAACACGGTGGCCACCCCGGCCTTCGCTGCAGCTTCCGCAAACTTCACTGCACCATAGAACCCATCGCGATCGCACAGGCCAAGCGCCGATAAACCAAGAGAACTAGCGCGCGCGACAAGCTGCTCTGGCTCGCTTGCTCCGCCAAGAAAACTGTAGGAGGACACTGCGTGCAACTCCGCAAACGGCACCCCGCCATCCATCAAGCAACCCGCGCCCTCCCGCGCTCTGCCGGCAGACGCAAAACGGCCCACGGGAACCACGGGCCCGACGTCTTGCCCGGACAGTATCCGCTCCAGCTTCGACCACGTCAGTGGAGCACCCCCATTGAATCGCATGTTCGATAGTGTAAGCATGTTCGAATGATCGCGCAAGAGGAATTATATTCATCGTTTTTTGCCAGAGATAGACTAAGCGGTCCAATAGGTGCTAAGTTTTCAAACCATCACTGATTCCCCAATGAAAAACATAAAGGAGACATCATGCGCCTCAACCGTGTGATTGCAACCATCGCAGCTTCAGCACTTGCGGCTACCGGCCTGGTAGCTTGCTCCAACGACTCTGCCGAGAAGTCCACCGATGCAGCCGGCGGCGAGGACACCGTCGTCAAGATTGGTACCACCGACGCCGACCAGAAGGCGTGGTCCGTCTTCGAAGACCTCGCAGCGGAAAACGGCATCACCCTCGACATCGTGCAGTTCTCTGACTACGCACCTGTTAACGAGGCACTTGCGCAGGGCGAGATTGACCTGAACAAGTTCCAGCACATCCTCTACCTTGCTACCTACAACGAGGCTTCCGGCAACGACCTGAAGGTCCTGTCCACCACGGAGATTTACCCGTTGGCACTGTTCTGGAAGGATCACGACTCCCTCGACGGCATCGAAGGCACCGAGGTAGCCATCCCGAACGATGACTCGAACCAGGGCCGCGCAATCAACGTCCTCGTCCAGGCTGACCTTGTCACACTGAAGGACGGCGCTGATGCACTGGCGCCGGCGCCAGCAGACATCGACACCGCAGCTTCGAAGGTGAAGGTGGTTCCGGTCGACGCCTCCCAGACGACCTCCGCATACAAGGAGGGCCGCCCGGCCATCATCAACAACTCCTGGCTGGAGCGCGCCGGCATCGAGCCGAAGCAGGCTATCTTCCAGGACGACCCAGCTTCCGAGCAGGGCGAGCCGTACATCAACGTCTTCGCGGCACGCGCTGAGGACCTGGACAACCCGACCTACAACCGCCTTGCAGAGCTGTGGAACTCCCCCGAGGTCGCAGCTGCTGTCCAGGAAGATTCCCGCGGCACCGCGGTCGCTGTTGAGCGCTCCCGCGATGACGCGAACGCTATCCTCGCACGCCTTCAGGAGAAGTAGTCCGTGACGAACACCGGCACCCGGGTCGAGTTCCGGGACGTATCGAAAGTCTTTACAACGGGTGGGCGCGAGGTTGTGGCCGTCGACAATGTGTCACTGACGGTCGAACCTGGCGAGATCCTCGGTGTGATCGGCTACTCCGGCGCTGGTAAATCCACGCTGGTGCGCCTGATCAACGGGCTCGACATGCCTACCAGCGGCGAGCTCCTCCTCGACGACACCAATATCGTCGGCAAGAGCGAGAGGCGTCTGCGGGAAGTGCGCCGAAACGTTGGGATGATTTTCCAGCAGTTCAACCTCTTCTCGTCCCGAACTGCAGCAGGTAACATTGAGTACCCGCTGCAGCTTGCCGGCATGGGCAAACAGGAGCGACGCGCACGCGTCGAGGAGCTTCTCGAGTTCGTTGGCCTGTCGGATCGTGGCAAGAACTACCCTGAGCAGCTCTCGGGCGGTCAGAAGCAGCGCGTGGGCATCGCTCGTGCGCTCGCCACGAATCCATCGCTCTTGCTTGCCGACGAAGCCACCTCCGCACTCGACCCGGAAACCACCCACGAGGTGCTCGAATTGCTGCGCCGCGTGAACGCGGAACTCGGCATCACGATCGTGGTGATCACCCACGAGATGGACGTCATCCGCGCGATCGCGGACAAGGTCGCCGTGATGGAGGCCGGCAAGGTCGTCGAGTACGGCTCCGTCTACGAGGTGTTCTCCGCCCCGAAAACGAAGGTTGCGCAGCGCTTCGTATCGACGTCGCTTCGTAACACGCCAGACAAGCACGAGGAGATCGAGCTCCTCAACGCGGCGCCCGGTCGCCTCTTCACCGTCGATCTGTCCGAGCATTCGGGCTTCTTCGGTGCAGCGGAGCAGGCCCGCCAACGTGGCGTATCGATTCAGCCGGTGCACGCAGGTATTACAACACTGCAGGAGCACTCCTTCGGCAAGATGACGGTTCGCCTCAACGGCGATGACGCAGCGATTAACGAGTTCCTGCAAACACTGCAGGGCACCACGGATATTCAGGAGATACGTCGATGAACAGTGCTGTCAACGAATTCATTCTGGCGCAGCCGAACTGGGACCGCCTCGGACCCACGTTTGTGGACGCCATCGGCGACACCCTCTGGATGGTGGGCATCACCCTGTTGGTCGGCGGTATCTGCGGCCTGATCCTTGGCGTGTTCCTGTACACCACCCGCCCGGGTGGCATCCTGCAGAACAGCGTCGTGTACTGGGTGATCAACTTCGCCGTGAACTTCTTCCGACCGATCCCATTCATCATCATGATCGCGATGCTCTACCCCATCACGTTGTCGGTGGTGGGGACCACGATTGGCCGGGGCGCGGCCACGTTCGTGATGTGCTTCTCCGCGACCTTTACCGTGGCTCGTATCGTCGAACAGAACCTGGTGTCTATTGACCCAGGCATGATTGAGGCCGCGCGTTCGATGGGTGCGGACCCGTGGACCATCATCCGCACCGTCATCCTCCCGGAGGCGCTTGGCCCGCTGATTCTCGGCTACACGTTCATCTTCATCGCGGTGATCGATATGTCCGCGATGGCCGGCTACATCGGCGGTGGCGGCCTTGGTGACTTCGCCATCGTGTACGGCTACCGCCAGTTCGAACCGCAGGTGACGTGGGCGGCTGTGATCGTCATTGTCGTCATCGTGCAGCTGGCGCAGTTCTTGGGCAACTGGCTGTCCAAGAAAGTGATGCGCCGCTAAGGTGTGACCAGTTGGTTAGGATGGGTGCCATGAAAATCGCAGCGTTTGATTTTGATGGCACCCTTCATCATCCCACGGGCACTGACACCGGCGAGCACGGCTTCGACCCGGCCGACATGGATGCGATCCAGTCCTGGCGCGACGCCGGGCACATCGCCATTTCTGCCACCGGACGCTCGCGCACCGCGCTCGAGTTCGGGATGCGCCACTGCCCCATCCGCTTCGACTACCAGGTGCTCTCCAACGGTGGCTCCGCAACCACCGGCGACAATGAGCACCTGCTCTACTCACATCTCGTGGACCCAGCAATCGTCGAGCAGGTGGTGACGCACTTCGCTGACACTGACGGTGTGGCGGTGTTCGGCACCACGATCGGCCACGTCGACGGGGAGTTCAGCAATAACACGCAGGCGAACAGCAGCTTCACCGTCAACTTCGACGCGATGACGACGGCCGACATCCCCCACCACGAATTCGCCGTCGTCCCCCTGTGGATCCCGGACAACGAGGCGCTTCGCGCCGAAGTCTACGAGTGGACGCGCGCGCTGCCGCATGTTTCGGTGGCGCAGAACCAGGACTTCATCGACATCATGGCGCCGGGCCGCACGAAGGGCGCTGGTATCCAGGACCTACTGAAACTACTCGACGTACCGCGCGAAAACATCGAGCTGTATACCTTCGGCGATTCGTGGAATGACCTGTCCATGCACGAAATCGCAGATCACTCGCACAGCTTCCACCACTCGCCCGCCGAGGTGCAGCAACGCACCGACCACGTGATCAACAGGGTCGCTGACGTGCTGCCCAGCTACATCTAGGAGCGACTGGCGACGACCCAGCTCTTGCCCGGCTTCGGATCCTTCCCGCACGACGCCATCACGGCGTCAACATCGCGCTGCTCGAGTGCCACCCCGTAGGCGGTATCGGTGGCGGTGTCGGTGACGGTGACGTGGGCGGAGGGGCCGTCGATACGCTCGGCGGTGACCTCAAGCTGGCCGTAGCGCACCTGCTCCCCATGGGTGGCGAGCTGCGTTGCGACGTCGACCTCCGCCACCTGCCCCACCGAGCTAAAGGTGCCACGCCCTCGGTTGCCCGGCACGAAGTACTCGCCCCGCATCGCGGCGTCGAGCATCGCCTCGGTTGCCTCAATGTTCATCCGGCCGAAGCTGTACGCCCACGGCATGAGCAGCATCGTGGCGGCGAAACGGTGCCCCTTGATGTGCGAGGTTTCCCACACCACGTCGTTACCCTGCCCAAACGGGTACTTCTCTACAAGCTCGTTGACGATGGGGCGGCCCTTGATAGCGCAGCACATGTCGCGCTTTCCGTGGGTGCAGACCAGGACGAGCGGCTTCGTGCGCGTCGGCGCATTGTTGCGACCCGGGCCGGATAAGTCGAGGTCGAGGATCTCCTCGGGGCGATCGATGTGCAGCACCTCCGTGGCTGCCTGGTCGGCGAAGACCAGATACACGTGGTGGTCCTTGATCTGGCGGCCTTCCCTCGTTGGGTGGCGAATGAGCAGCAGCGTGGCGTTGTAGCGCTGCATGTGCGCCTTCAGCTTTTGGGTCAGTTCTTCTCCGAAAGTGTCGCCGTCGAGAACATCGTGGCTCCACTTGTGTGGCCACTCAAACAACACGTAGGTCGAGCCGGGTTTCGCGGTACCCGGCAGCGGCTCATTGTCCGTGTCAGAACAAAGTTCGCGTGCATGGGCTGTAGTCATGTCACCTACTGTAGCGAAAATTTCCTAATTGATTAGGCATACCTAAACCGGAACGAGTCGGGCAGTTAACATTTTGATAACCTTTTTGGTTTTTTGCTGTTCTGCTTTGCTCTTCGAGAATCGTTCTGGCTACGGTGATTTGCGTGTTTCCTTTACCGAAGTTCGCCGTTGCAGCGCTGACCCCGTGTGTTGCCGGCGCTGTGCTCGCCGGGTGCGTGGCCTCTCCTGCCCAGGACCAGGCCGCGACCCGCGTCGGCTCGGTACACGCTGCACCGTCGTCGACGCAGCTTCGGCCTCTCGGTACCGCGAACGCGAGCCCGAAAACCCAGCGCCCATCCGCGCCTGCGCAGCTTGCGGTGGCAGGCGTTCGTGTGGGCACCCACGAAGGGTTCGACCGTGTGGTCGTAGACCTCGTCGGCGAAGGTGAGCCCGGCTGGTTCGTGGATTACACCTCCACCCCGATGCAGGAAATCACCGGCAAGCCACTGAAGGTGACCGGCAACGCGTTCCTCAACATCAATATCGACGGCACCGTCTACCCTTACGAGCTTGGCCTGGACGCGGACCAGATCAAGGTGGATACCCCGGCAGAAACCGGCAACATTATTGACGTCGTCAACGCTGGCACGTACGAGGGACGCAGCCGCGTGGTCGTGGGCCTGCGTTCTGATCTGCCGTATTCGGTGCAGGTGCTGGAGCATCCGCTGCGCCTGGTTGTTGACATCGTGCAGTCCTAACACACCTAGTGGCCTAGTGGTAGAGCGCCTCGACGCTCCAGCGCTGCCGGTGCCACACCAACAGCCACCCGCGTTGCCCACCGCCTGCCCCCTGCTTGTGCCCGAGCACCTGGAGGCGCGCAAGCTTCAGAGGGTGCGCACCCCACCACCCTTCGTCGACGGGCCACGGGCCTGCCCACGCGGTGACATCGTAGCTGCGCCTGCCCCACACCAACGTGGCCGGCTGGCCGCTGAGTAGGACTTCGGCGTTGAGAAGCACCGGCTGGCCTGTGCTATCCAGTAGCTTCACTCGAGATGACGGATGCTCGATCCCACCGCCAAGCCGAGCTGGAAGTGGTGACGGGAGAGCGCCGACGAACTTCCCGCGGTCCTGTGGTGGCACCTCCCCGTAGGGAACCAGGCGGATACGTTCGGCCACACCGCGCCCTCCGACCGCGACCGGCTGCAGCACCGCCTCCATCCCGAGTTGGGATTGCACCCGCTCAATCACGCGACGCGCCCCCTCGTCCGACGCCCCGTCGGACCACAACTCCCCCACTACGTCGGGCTGCGCAAGCTCCAGCGGTTCCAACAGCAACGAGGCGATCGGCCCGCTGCCTCCGTTGGTGAGCCATCCATCAAGTTGCCAGCGCACCCGATCGGCAGTGCCGGCCTCCGTCAGCGCTTCCCGTGTGCGCCACACACGCTCGACTCGGGTGGCGTCGGAAAGCTCGGCGGAGATCTTCAGCCGCAGGCAGTGCACCCCAGCACCCTTGAGGCGCTGGTGCAGCCTGGCCGCGAGCGCGCGGGCGGCAAATGCGGCGGCGTCGACGCGCTCGATTGGTTCCTCCGGTGTCATCTCCACGGCGAAGTCTTCCACGGGCAGCTCCGGGGCGACGCGCCGGTCCGGGGCCGCGCTGGCGATCCGGTGCAGGTGGATGCCCGCGACCCCGAAGCGCGTCATCACTGCGGAGGCCGGCAGCCGCGCGAGCTGCCCCAACGTCTGGATACCAAGTTGGCCCAGAGTACGGACGGTTTCCGGGTCCGCGCTGAGCGCTGCCTCTGCCGTGAGCACCCGAAGTGGCTGCGCCGAGAGAAACTGCACCGATCCCCCTTCAGCCACCATGTGTGAGCTCCGGGTAGCGATTACTGCGGTGGCGATCTCATCCGCGGCCCCTGCCATGACGTCGATGCCGTGGCGGGCAGCGGCATCGATCAGCATCTCAAGTGCGGTGTCCTCGTTACCGTGGAACTTCCCCGCCGCGGCGAGGTCGGCGACCACCAGGCCGGGGCGCAGCACCTCCACGGAGGCAGCGACGTCGTCCAGGGAGCCTGCGAGCGCGCTGAACGTGCGGCCGTCGCGCTCCGGGTTGTCCTCTACCACTGTCAACTCCGGCGCGACGGCCTGCGCGTTACGCACCCGCATCCCGCGACGTACCCCGGCGCGCCGCGCCTCCTGCGAACAAACCTTGATGCGGTGCTGCACCGCGATCGCGATCGGTTCTTCCAGCGTGTCCTCGGCTTCGAGCTTGGCTGCTTGTACCGGCCAGTCCGGGAACCAAAGTGCAGCAACCCTCATGAGGGCACCGCCTTCAGGCGTGTGACACCGCCCGTCGCGGACCCAAGCGTCAGTAATGCTGGTGGCCGCTTCCAGCCTTTCGCGTGCGCGGACACCTCAAGGTCAATGCCTGCGATGCACCCCCGGCCACGCCCGATGCCGTGGAATCTAGCGATGTCCGCGCTCATGCGCAGTGCTGGCGAAGGTACCGCCACGTTCACGCACAGCATCGCCGCTCCCCCTGCGCGCACACGTGCGAGGAGTGGGCGGGCCTGGGCAGGCGTGAACTGGATTTCGCTTCGGGCGTGCAGCACCACCACATCCAGCCCCTCGGCGAGTACTCCCGCGGCGTGCACTGCGTCCAGCCCCGGCTCCGGGACTGCGACTGTCCTGCGTAGCGCTTGCGCTGAAAGTTCCGCGTAGGACAGCTCCGGCCATCCCACCACGCCCACGTATCCGCCGGCCTCCGTGACCTGCCGGAGGATCTCCACGATGAGCGAGGGCGTATCGCTCACCTGCGTGACCTGCCGCCGTGGCAAACCTCCGTTCGGAAGCACATTCGCTAACTCACCACCCAACGGAACAACACCTTCGCCCCCGATTTGCTCCTGCGCGGCACCGCCGTCAAGCTCGGCTAATTGCGCGCGAAGCTGCGCGATCTGCTCAGCCTTACTGAGCTGCCCGCCACCGTCCGGGGCGAGCTCACGCAAGCGAATAGGTGTTCCATTCATGTCTGCAAGTATGCAACGCGCCCCCGACACGAGCAACAGCAAAGGTCGAACAGGATTTCGAATTCCTGTGCCGCAAAGCGGGTCCTCATGCGGTACGCTCTGCCCTATGTATTACGCAGACTTCCGCAACCGCGTCACCCCAATTCCCACGCCACCTGCTGTGCGGGCGGTGGCGGCGGGGTGCGTAGCGGCGTCGATAAGCGTGATGGCGGCGCCGCTGCCCGCAGCCGTGAAAGTCGGTGTTGCTCTCGCGGCGGTGCTTATCGCCCGTGCGACTACCCGGGCGCACCCGTACCGCAAGGCTATGGCCGAGTTTGCGCGCAGCCGCAACGTCTCGCAGGTGCCGTCGCTGAGCATGGTGGTGCCGCTGATGCTGTGGTGGCTCGCAATCATGCTGTGCCCGCTGATCGCGCCGCTGCCCGGCTGGGGGTTGGCGCTACTTGCGGGCGGACTGTTTGTAGCGGCGTGGGTGCTCATGCCGCACGTCGACGGCACGCGGCGCCTCGCATACGCACCCCCAGCACCCGCAGCGCCTACGACAAAGCGCTAGCGGTAGCGCTTCGGCACGTCAGCCGCACCCAGGCTGAGCATGAGGCAGTTTGCCCAGTTAAAGAACGCCGCCGAGTTCACCAGGTCGAGAATCTCGAGCTCGCCACAGCCGACCTCGCGCAGCGCTGCGACGTGCTGCCGCGAGAACGCGATCGGGGTGTGCGTGAGCGCCACGGCGGCGTCGCGCACGAGCAGCCGGAAACACTTCATGCCGACCCTCTCGGGTTTGAGCAGCGCGTCGCAGTGTTCTTCGGTGAACTCGGACTTCTCCTCGCGCGCCAACCTAGGGAGTGCGCGCCCGCACCACCTACACGAACGGGCTGGGGCGACCACGTCGATCCAGCCGAACCCAAAGGACACAAGCCGCAACAGAACGATCGAGATCCACAATCCTGGCAGCGACACCATCAGCGAGAACAGCGGCTTGTCGACACCCATCTCGGAGCAGTTCTTCCCAATCCCCACTTGGCCAAACTCCAGGGCGGGGCCGGTATAGCATGCCATCACACCGGCGGGCGTCAGGGATAAAACAGAAAGAACGCGACGGCGCAGGTCAGCAGCAGTAGAATGAGCGCTTGGCCTACCCGTTTGACGATGCACAGCAAGGCGTATTGCCTTCCTGGAGGTAGGCGCCGTACAGCACACGCGCGAGCTCAGCGCGTAGGCCCACGGCTCTTCAAGCAGTGACAGCGTATAGGTATGTTCGGCGACGTAGTCCTGGACGGATCCTACCGCGCAGACCCGGCCTGCGTTCAACGTTTGTGGTTCACTGTTCTCCCTTCAATGAGCGATAACGCTAACACGGATTAGACGGAGCGGTCCCATGGGCCTAGACTAAGCAGTCTAAACGGTCGCTGTCGCAACAGGAAGGAACACACAGTGCAGCCAGCAATCGCCATCGTCGGCGCAGGTCCACGCGGCATTTCCATCATCGAACGCATCGCCGCCACGCTCAACGAATCTAATTCCAACCAACCTCTGACAATCCACCTCATCGACGACGCCCAGCACGGCGCCGGGCGCGTCTGGGACACCGCACAGACCCACACGCTGTGCATGAACACGCTGGCCGGCGCCGTCACCCTCTTCACCGAACCCGGCTCGACCGTCAGCGCCCCCGCACTCGAGGGGCCCACCATGTACGAGTGGATTCAGCTCCTGCGCGGCGAGCGCGGCGCCGTGTCCGCCACCAAGCAATCGCTTTTCGACGCCCACCCGACCCCCGACCACGTCACCGCCGACTTCGGCGCGGAGCTGGCTGCCACCCGCCCGGAGTCCAACCCCTCACGTGCGCTGTACGGCGAATACCTCCACTGGGTCCTCACGGTCGCGTTGGCGCAGCTCCCCGAGCACGTGACGGTTACCAATCACCACTCGCGCGCGCAGCAGATCACCGCCGAAGACGGGCGTGACACCATCACGCTTGAGGACAGCACCACCATCCACGCCGACGCCACCGTGCTCGCCACCGGCTGGGTCGTCCCAGAGCACCCGGTAGCTTTCCGCGGGCACTGGATCCAACCAGGCAACCCGGTGGAACAGGACGTCGATACGCTGGTCGCTGGCGAAACCGCAATCGTGCGCGGGCTTGGCATGGGCTTTTTCGACCTCATGGCACTGAGCACCATCAACCGCGGCGGCCGCTTCGTGCCCGCCGACACCCGCTCCGGCCTGCGCTACGAGCCCAGCGGCGCCGAGCCTCACCTCGTGGTCACCTCGGGGCGCGGCTACCCCTACCTGCCGAAATCCGAGTACCACACGCTGCCGCCCAAGGCCGACCTCTCGCGGCTGCGCGCCGCGATCAAGCAGCACAGCGGCGCCACCACGATAAGCTTCGGCGAGCAGCTCTGGCCCGCACTCATCCGCGACTCCTACGCCGCCTACTACACCACGCTTGCGCGCGTGCGCCCCGACGCCCTGCGCATCCCACTTGCGGACATCATCGCGCGCATCGACGCCACACCACTGGCGGACGCCGCCACCCGCACCAGCCTCCTGCCCTGCGCCCGCGCGCTCAACGAATCCCTTGCCAACGCCACCACCGAGCCCTTCGACATCTCCTACTGGATCGACCCCCTCGCCGGGTGCGACGGCCTCGACACCGAAAGCCTGAACTGCGTCATCGCCGACGCCTTGGCCCGCGACATCGCCGAGGCCGTCGCCGCCCACGACTCCCCCATCAAGTCCGCCCTGTGGGTGATCTCCGCAGGCCGCAAACCCACCGCCATCGCCGTCGAGAACGGCCGCGGCACCCCGAAGGACCAGCGCGGCGCGCTCTCCGACTACATGGCGTTCGGACAGATGGTCGGCTCGGGCCCGCCGCTCTTCCGCTCCCGCGAGCTCCTCGCTCTTATCGACGCCGGCCTGGTCACCCTGCTGGGCCCAGCCCCAACCGTCACGCAGTCGGGCACCGCGTTCACCGCCACCAGCGCCGAGCGCACCGTCACCGCGGACACCCTCGCGGACGCCTTCCTGCCGTCCCCCAACATCACCCGCGCAGCCGACCCACTGACCGCGTCTCTGCTGGAAGGCGAGCGTATCCGCCCATTCGCGCCCTTCGGCACGCCCACCGGCTCCCCCGAAACCGACGCGGACACCCGCCGCATCATCCACCCCGACAGCACCCTGGACCCGCGCCTGCACATCGTCGGCATCCCCACCGGCAAGCAGTGGGCAGACACCACCATCTCCCCAATGCCCGGCACCGACCCGCGCATGCTGCAGGAAACAGACAAGACCGCACGGTCGCTGCTACGGCAGGCGGGCGTACGCTAGCCCAGGTCGCGCGCAACCGCCCACCGGGTCAACTGGTGGCGGTTCGAGGTCTGCGTTTTGCGCAAAATATTCGACGCGTGCGTCTCCACCGTCTTCACAGAAATGAACAGGCGCTGCGCGATCTCCTTGTACGTGTAGCCACGCGCCAGCAGCCGCAGCACCTCAAGCTCACGCTTGGTGAGCGAGTCCACCGCCGGGTCGTCCTCCTCGACGACCGGCCCGCTCGCAAACGCGTCAAGCACGAACCCCGCCAACCGCGGCGAGAAGTACGCATCCCCGCCGCGTACCCGCTCTATCGCCTCCGCGAGCTCCCCGCCCGCGATGTTCTTGGTCACGTACCCGCGGGCGCCCGCGCGGATCAGGGCAATGACGTCTTCGGCGGCGTCGGACACGCTGAGCACCAGGTACGCTGGGCCGGGTGCGCGCTTCAGCACTGCGAGGCCGCCGCCGTCGGGCATGTGGACGTCGAGAAGCACGACGTCGGGCTGTGTCTGCTCGATCCCCCGCACCGCCTCGGCGACCGTCCCGGCCTCACCGACGATCTCCACCGATTCCTGCAGCTCGGCCTTCACCCCAGCGCGGAACACGGAGTGGTCATCCACCAGAAACACGCGAGTCATAGGTCCAACGCTAGTTCAATCTCGGTGCCACTGCGTTCCGACGACACCACGTGCACCTCTCCCCCGACCCGCTCCACGCGGCCCACGATGGAGTCCCGCAGACCGTGCCGGTCAGCGGGCACCGCCTCGGGGTCGAAGCCGCTGCCACGATCCCGCACGAACACGGTGAGCCTGCCAGCGAGGTGCTCCGCGTAGACATCGACCGTGTCCACGCCGGCGTGCTTCGCCGCGTTGACCATCGCCTCCCTAGCTGCGAGCACGACCGCCTCTGCGCGCTCGTCGAAGGGAATGTCCTCGCCCACCGTGACGGGTTGAATCACGACCCCGTACGCGTCCTCCACCTCGCCTGCAGCCTTGCGCAACGCGGCGAAGGTGGTGGTGTGGTTAGACACGGTGTCGTCGAACAGCCAGGCGCGCAGCTCACGCTCCTGGCCACGGGCAAGCCGAACCACCTCGTCCGGGTCACCGGCCTGCCGCTGGATGAGCGCCAGCGTCTGCAGCACCGAATCATGCAAGCGGGAGGCGATCTCCGCACGCTGGTCCGCCACCGCCTTCTGCTCATGCTCCGCGACGAGCGAGTTCGCCAGCTTCGTGATCAGCGGCACCACCAGCACCGCCACCCCCAGCACCGTCACCAGCACAGAGACCACCACCCCGGCGACCCCACTGCTTTCCCCCATGAGTGCGAGCGCCAGCACCCCGCCCATCACCAGCAGCGCACCCAGCGCCATCGCCGCCATGTTCTTCCACGAAGACGTACCACGGTCGTAGGCCTGCAGCGCGATGACCGCACCCACAATGAGCACGCCAACCACGAACAGCACGGCGGATCCAACGCCCGAGGAGCCCTGCAAGGACAGCAGCGCGCCTGCAAACCCCACCAGCACAAGGAACACATCCAGCGCGCCAGGACGCTGCCGGGACTCAGTGTTCTCCGCAACCGGGGTGAACATCCACAAGCCCGGGTACAGCAACGCCCCCAGCCCACCGGCGAAGCTTGCGACAACAAAAAACAGCCGCACCCACCTCACGTCCACTCCGAGGTGGCCAGCCACACCAGAGGCCACACCAGCAATAACCCGGCGGGAAGGGTCCCGGGTCAGCCGGGGATACAACGCAGACATGCACTCATCTTTACACGCACAGCTCCTCTGGCACATCGGGGTAAACCCTGAGATCAAAAATCAGGGTCGTTCCCGATACCGCCCGCGGACCCACCACGGGACAATAAAGACATGGAAACAAACACACTGAAGCGCATGTGGGAGACTCGCCCGCCCCGCATCCCAAAGGACCAGGGCGGCAAAGCGGTCATCGGTGGCGTCTGCGAAGGTATCGGCGCCCGCTACCAAATCGACCCAACGCTTGTCCGCGTCATCTTCGTAGCACTTGCACTCATATTTGGTGGTGGCCTCTTCCTCTACCTGCTGTGCTGGATCAACATGCCACGCTTCGGCATGACCCGCAGCCCATGGAACGCAATCACCACGCCGAAAGAACAGCTCACCGAGCCAGAGAAGAAAGACCGCAGCACCGGTTGGTGGCTGCTGCTCGGCCTAGTGGTCTTCTTCCCATCAGTCTCAGCGGCAGGCGATGTCAACGGGGTACTCGTTACGTTCGTGTTGTTCGCGCTCGGGTGGTACCTCGCCCACCAGCGCCAGCCGGAGCCGCCCGCGGGGTTGCTCGTGGTGAAGCCTGAGGAGGCGTCGAAACGCGAAGGCCCTACGGTGGATACCTCGCACCTCACCGTGCCGGAGGGCTACGAGCATCCTGGCACGCCACCGGCGTGGGACCCACTCGGCGCGGCGCCCGGGCTGTGGCACCTGCCTGAGCCAACCGAGCCAGCACCGGAGCAGCCGAAGAAAAAGACACGCCTGTGGCTATGGCTGCCCCTGGCTGTCATCCTCTTCTGTCTCCTGTTCATCACCGGTATTGCGGGCCCCCGGTTCGATAGCAAAGTGGACAGCCGAATTGGCGAGATACATCACACATTCGAGGACGCGAATTCAATCCCTGACTTCAGCAACCTCGTTGGAGAAACCACCATCGACCTGTCGAACCTCGCGCCACTCGACGAACCCAAGACCATCAACATCAGCAATGGCGTCGGTGAAATCGACATCATCCTGCCGAACAACGTGCCTGTCGACGTCCACTGCGAAGCAACCGTCGGCGAAACTACTTGCCCCCAGGGTAAGCAAAACGCGGACAAGGACGGCGAGCTCCTCACGATCAACGTGAAGCAGCGCGTCGGGTCCGTGTCCGCGTACTTTGCCGAATAAGTCGGCGTATTACTCCCACTCGATGGTGGCCGGCGGCTTGGACGTCACGTCCAGCACCACGCGGTTGACGTCCGCCACCTCGTTGGTGATGCGGGTCGAGATGGCCTCGAGCGTCTCGTACGGAATGCGGACCCAGTCCGCGGTCATAGCGTCCTCGGACGCGACCGGGCGCAGCACGATCGGGTGGCCGTAGGTGCGGCCGTCGCCCTGCACACCCACCGAGCGAACGTCAGCCAGCAGCACGACAGGGCACTGCCAGATCTGCTCATCCAGGTCAGCCTTAGTCAGCTCCTCGCGCGCGATTGCGTCCGCAGCGCGCAGGGTCTCCAGGCGCTCCTCGGTGACCTCACCGATGATGCGGATGCCCAGGCCCGGGCCCGGGAACGGCTGACGGTTCACGATCACCTCGGGCAGGCCCAGCTCGCGGCCGACCGCGCGGACCTCGTCCTTAAACAGCAGTCGCAGTGGCTCGACCAGCTCGAACTCGACGTCGTCCGGCAGGCCGCCCACGTTGTGGTGGCTCTTGATGTTGGCGGTACCAGTGCCACCGCCCGACTCAACTACGTCCGGGTACAGCGTGCCCTGCACCAGGTAATCAACCTTGTGGTCCGACAACACATCGGCCACGGCGCGCTCGAAGGAACGGATGAACTCCGCACCGATCGCCTTGCGCTTCGCCTCCGGCTCGGTCACACCGGCCAGCTTGTCCAGGAAGGCCTTGCGCTCGTCGACAGTCACGAGCTTCGCGCCGGTCGCGGCGACGAAGTCCTTCTCCACCTGCTCGCGCTCACCCTGGCGCAGCAGACCGTGGTCCACAAACACACAGGTCAGACGGTCACCGATTGCGCGCTGCACCAGCGCCGCAGCGACGGCCGAGTCCACACCACCGGACAGTCCGCAGATGGCGTAGCCGTCCCCAACCTGGGTGCGAACTTGCTCAATGAGCTGCTCCGCGATATTGGATGCCGTCCAGTTCTGCTCCAGACCCGCAATCTCCGTGAGGAAGCGTGTCAGCACCTCCTGGCCGTGCGGCGAGTGCATCACCTCCGGGTGGTACTGCACGCCAGCGAACTTGCGCTCCGTATCCTCGAACGCGGCAACCGGGGCACCCTTCGAAGACGCGGTGACCTCGAAGCCCTCCGGGGCCTGCGTCACCGAATCACCGTGGCTCATCCACACTTTGTGCTCCTCCGGCAAACCAGCGTGCAGCACACCACCCTTGACGTTCATCGCCGTGCGGCCGTACTCACGGGCGCCGGTCTTCTCAACCTTGCCACCGAGCGCCCGCGTCATCACCTGGAAGCCGTAGCAGATGCCGAAGATCGGAATCCCCAACTCGAAAATCTCAGGGTCCAGCTGCGGAGCGCCATCCTCATACACGGACGACGGGCCACCGGACAGGACAAGCGCCAGCGGCTGCTTCTCCTTCACCTCCGCAGCGGAGATCGTAGACGGAACGACTTCGGAGAACACGTGTGCCTCACGCACACGACGCGCAATGAGCTGCGCGTACTGCGCACCGAAGTCAACAACAAGAACAGGGCGAGTTTGAGCTGTAGTCACGCACCAAATCTTAACCTACGCAGCACCTAATGTGTACGTGAGCCCGATGGCTGCGTCCTGCGTCCCCCGAAACAACAAAACACCACCCGCCAGGCAGGTGGTGTCTTCAGCGTTACGGCGTTACAACAGACTACTTCAGCAGCGCGCGCAGGTTCTCCAGCGCATCGTGCACCCCGTCAATCGCCGGGTCGGAGCCCAGCTTCTGCGAGGAAGCGTGCAGTCGGTCGATGGAGTTATCCGCAGCCTGGATAGCGCGGTGCACCTGAGCAACAAGCGGTTCGATGTTCTCGACGAACGGCTCCTGCGCCGTTGTTTGGGACCAGCGGCGAATCATCTCGAGCGGCATCTTGGTCAGCTCTGAAATCGAGTTCACCTTCAGATCCACACGGTTCGCCAGGGAGGAGTGCAGGAAGACCGCGTCGTCCATCTGCTTCACGTCCACTTCGAGGGCGTCGAACAGCATGGAGAGCACCTCACCACGGTTCTCCTCGAGGGAGAAGATCGCGGTCTGCGCCGTGTGCAGGCGCGCCAGCGCAATCGCCATGCGCGCGGTCGCAGCCTTCTTTGCCAACTCACCAGCGACCTCGTTGAGCGACTGCGCGTTCTCGTCGATGATGCCACGCATCGTCGCCCATACCTGGAGCGGTGCGAGTAGCAGCGTACGGGCAGCGCCCTCCGCCATGACGTTTTCCATCTCGCCCTTCACGCTGTTGGTCAAAGCGTTTTCTTCCACCAAAGTCTGGCTGGCCTTTGCCAGTTCTTCAGCGGCTTCCTTGATGGACGACTGGATTTCCATGAAGCGGTCCAGCTCGCGGTAGAGACGCTTGGTGGCCTCGTACACCTCGCCGGTGCCCTCTGGGAGGTCGAAGCCTGCTTCCTCGCGCGCCAGCACCTCGGCCGGTAGCGCTTCGGCAACGAAGGCGTCGTAGTCGGGAACGAGTTCCTGCAGCTTGGCCAGGCCAAGCTCGGCGCGGCGACGACGACCAACACCCTCGTGGCGCGCCTTCCACTCGACGTCGTTTACCGCCTGGTACACATCGCCGACGACCTTGAACAGGTCAGTCATCGGGCGGGTACGCACCGAGAGATAATCGCCGTTTGGCAGAGGCGTCACGGTAGCAAACACGTCGTACGCGGAACCGCTCTTTGCACGGTTGCGAACATAGCCTGCGAACGGTCGGCCGTCCTCAATGACGTCCCACATCAACTTGAACGCGCCACCAGGCATCTCAATATGGCGAATGAGATTGTGCGGCTTCCCGATCATCTCAACTTCGGGATATTGGGCGTAGTGGATGAAGACCTCATTGACATGGGTCATAATGCCCTTGCTGTCCGTCACCGAGAAGAAGATGTGGTCAACATCGACCTCATGGTGCGGGCCGTCTGGGGCATCTCGTTTAATAACTACTTCGTAGGCCATATTCGATATATTAGGTCAATCTGTTTACGGGCGGACGGTCACGTCGACCTTTTGGAACGACTTGAGATCAGTGTACCCACATTTCGCCATAATACGGCGCAAACCACCCACTAAGTTGGTGGCGGCGCCAGAATCGCTCGATGGGCCAAACAAAATCTCAGACAACGGGAGGCGCTCGCCCAGCCCCCAGTTGGCGACCTCGCCGCGCGGGAAACGCGGGTGTGCAGAGGCCGGCTCCCAGTATGCGCCACCAGCGGCGGCCTCGTTCGCCTTCGCAAGCAGGTCACCGACCATGACGGCGTCTGCCCCCATGGCGAGTGCCAGCGCGATGTCCCCGGCGTTCGACGGTGCCGAGTCCGCGATGACGTGGACGTAGCGGCCGCCGGTCTCGTCCAAGTAGTCGCGGCGCGCCGCCGCCACGTCAGCAATCGCGGTTGCGAGAGGAACGTCCAGGGCCAGGCCAGAGGAGGACCGTCCCGAGCCGACAATCACGCCGGCTGCGCCAGCACGCATCAGGTGTGTGGCCGTCGTGTAGTCGAACACGCCGCCTGCGATAACTGGGACGTCGAGGGAACCGATGAACTCCTTTAAGTTCAGCGGTTCCCCACCGGGCTGCACGTGCTCGGCGGAAATCAACGTGCCCTGCACGAACAGGATCTCCGCGCCGGCCTTGATCACTGCCGGGGCAAGCTCGCGCACGTTCTGCGGGCTCACGCGCACGGCGACGGTCGCGCCCGACGCACGGACCTGCGCGATGCGCTCACTCAACACGTCGAGGTCGATTGGCGCCTGATGGAGCTTCTGCAGCGTCGCCGTAGCCTTGGCAATCTTGCTAGGAATCTCGTGGTAGTTCTCCGGTTCGAGGTCCTTGGGGGTTGGCGCCTGACCACAAACCTCGTTGATCGCCTCCTCGAAGTTCGCGTGGCGGCCCAGAATGCCCTCGGCGTTCAGTACCGCCAGCCCGCCCTGCTTACCCATCTCGATGGCGAACTCAGGGCTCGCCAGGGCATCGGTCGGGTGGGAAACGAGCGGCATGTCAAAGGAGTAGGCGTCGATGTGCCACTCGGTGTTGACGTCCTTCGACGAGCGGGTGCGCCGCGTCGGGACCAGGGTTAGATCATCAAGGTCGTAGGCCTTGCGGGCCTCGCGCCCGATGCCAATTTCTACATATTCACGCATGTCAGGTTCTCTCCTTCAGGAGCAGTCAGAAAAGATTAGTTTTTGTAGTTCGGCGCTGCAACCGTTTGCGTGATGTCATGCGGGTGCGATTCGCGCAAGCCAGCCGTGGTGATCTGGACGAACTGCTTCGTCTGCAGCTCAGCGATCGAGGCGGAGCCGGTGTAGCCCATCGCGGCACGCAGGCCACCGACGATCTGGTGGGTGATGGCGTCGATATCTCCGCGGAACGGAACGCGGCCCTCGATGCCTTCCGGCACCAGCTTGTCCTCGCTCGTGACGTCGGCCTGGAAGTAGCGGTCCTTGGAGAAGGAACGCTTCTCGCCGGTCAGGCCACGGCCCTGCATCGCGCCCATGGAGCCCATGCCGCGGTAGCGCTTGTACTGCTTGCCGCCGACGACTACGACGTCGCCTGGCGCCTCAGTGGTGCCCGCAAGCATGGAGCCGAGCATGACGGTCGATGCGCCAGCCGCGAGCGCCTTCGCGACGTCGCCGGAGAACTGCATACCACCGTCCGCGATGATCGGCACACCAGCCTTGTGGGCAGGCACGGAGGCCTCCAAGATGGAAGTAATCTGTGGGGCACCAACACCAGCCACAACGCGCGTGGTGCAGATGGAGCCAGGGCCAATGCCGACCTTGATGGCGTCCGCACCGGCATCGATCATGGCCTGCGCGGCTTCGCGCGTCGCCAGGTTGCCACCAATAACGTCGACGCGGTCGCCGAAGTCCTTCTTCACGCGGGAGACCATCTCAAGCACGCGGTTGTTGTGTGCGTGCGCGGAGTCGACGACGAGGGCGTCGACCCCCGCCTCGACGAGCAGCGCAGCACGCTCGTAGGACTCCTCGCCAGTGCCGATGCCCGCAGCAACGAGCAGGCGACCGTTCGAGTCCTTCGACGCGTTCGGGTACTGCTCGCTCTTTACAAAGTCCTTCACCGTGATCAGGCCAACCAGCTTGCCGGTCTTATCGACGATCGGCAGCTTCTCCACCTTGTTCGCCGACAGCAGCGCGAGCGCCTCCTGCTTATCGACGCCCTCATCCGCCACCACGAGCGGCATCGGCGTCATAACCTCTGCAACCTTGCGGTCGAAGTCCGGCTCGAAACGCATGTCGCGGTTCGTGATGATGCCGACGAGGCGCTCGTCTGCATCGATGACCGGCAGGCCCGAAATGTGGAAGCGGCCGCACAGTGCGTCAACGTCACGAATCGTCATGTCCGGAGTGGCGGTCACCGGGTTGGTCACCATGCCGGACTCGGAGCGCTTCACGATGTCCACTTGCTCCGCCTGGTCCTGCGCGCTCAGGTTACGGTGCAGCACACCGATGCCGCCTTGGCGCGCCATCGCGATCGCCATCCTCGACTCCGTGACCGTATCCATCGCGGCCGACGCGATCGGGATACCCAGCTTGATGTTCCGGCTGAACTGCGAGCTCGTGCTCACCTCGGCCGGCACGATGTGTGACTCGGCAGGCAGCAGCAACACATCGTCAAAGGTCAAGCCCCGCAGTGCAATCTTGTGCGGGTCATCCCCACCTGTAAGAACTCGCTCGTTTGCCATTGACAACTTCTCCTTCCGCGCGCGGTGTACCCGACATTGGTTTTCAGCCATGATATAACGTCGCGCGACACGACACACAGACGCGTCGAAAATTCCCAACACACATGGCTAATTGGCCTTGTCACTCCCCACACAATAGGCTGATCGGTGTGAATTACGACGACATGATGCCACTCGACCCGTTCGCGAACGATCCGAACGACCCGGCATCGTTCATCGAGGACGACGAACTGCCGGAGCCCTTAAGCAGCGAGGAGCGACAGGCGATCATTCACGATCTCGCCCACGTCCGCGACGCGCAGCGAATCCTGCGTCCCCGCGGCATCCTCGGAATCTTCTTCATGTGCGAGGATTGCGAGCAGACGCACTACTACGACTGGGACATCATGGAGCAAAACATGATCTCCACGCTTAATCACGCGCTCCCACCCGTCCACGAGCCGAGCGCCAGCCCTGACGTCAACGCCTACGTGACGTGGGACTACGCGCTGGGCTACATGGACGGCATCGAGTCCGCAGGCCGCTAGCGCTGCGGCACAGCCGACGCCGGCGCCTCTGCCGGTTTGGGGGAAGTAGTCACGGCCGACGATTCCGGGGTTGCGTCTTTGGCAGCAGAAGTAGCCGGGCGAGGCTGGCTCGGCTCCGCGCTCGCCGTTGGCTGCGGGGAGGAATGCTGCTCGATGGCAGGCTGCTCCGTCACCACATGCGTCACCGTCACAGGTTCGCGCGGCTCAGGCGTCACCGTGACGGTCACCGTCCGCGTCACCGTGACCTCAGGAATTGTCGACGCCACCGCAGGCTCAGACCCCTGCGTCCTCCTCACATCCATCGCGTTCAGCAGCGCCTTGGCCTGCAGCATCAGTGAGCGTACGGCGTCCTCATTGCCCTCGTCGCTCGCGACTTCCATTTCGTCGAGCGTGCTCGCCAGCTCCATCACCGACGCGCGCTCCCCGAACACTGTTGAGGCCACTGGCCACAGAGGGGAATCGGGCGTCGCGTTGTACAGCATCGTCCCACTGCCTGCGACAATGGCCGTGGCCGCTGCCGCGCCCACAAGCCCACTGAGCCACGGGTTCATCTGCTTCCGCGCAGGCTTCACTACAGGCGCGATATAAGGAGGTGACGGCATCGGACGCTCGACGTCCTCGCGCAGCGCGCTCATCAACCCCAGCAGCGGGTCGGTACCGTCGCTTGGGTCTTCCCCACGTGACACGCGGGTCAGCAAGGCGTCGTCTGCCAACAGCTCATCAAACTGCGGGATGCGGTGAGCATCACGTGTCATTTCGCAGATTCCTCCTCTTCAAGGGCCTCGCGCAAACGAGCCAGAGCGCGGTGCTGTGCGACACGAACCGACCCAGCTGTCCCGCCAACAATCTCTGCTGTTTCTTCCGCCGAAAGGCCAACAAACACGCGAAGAATAATGATATTTCGCGCTTTCTCGTTGAGTACATCGAGCAGCTCGCGCATTTTGTTACTTGCGTCGATATCCAGGGCATACCCTTCGGGGTCGGCCTCCTGCGAGACCCCCTCGGGGATGTCCTCAGTGGGCAACATGCGGTCGCGCGCGTAACTGCGGTGCGCGTCCGTCACCTTGTTGAATGCGATGCCGTACACGAACGCCATGAACGGTTTGCCTTGGTCCCTATAGTTGCCAAGCGCGTTGACCACGGCGAAGCAGACGTCCTGGGTGACGTCTTCTGGTGTCGGGGTGCGCCCACCACCAATGCGAGCGCGAGCATAACGCAGCACGAGCGGGTAAATGAGCGCCACGATGCGCTGCGTCGCCCGGTCGTCACCGGACTGCGCTGCAGGCAGCAACTGCACAAGCTGCGCGTTTACATCATCAGTAGTTGTACTGCTCATACGCGACGCCCGACTCCTTTCCAGTATCGCTCAAGGGTACAGCGGCGAGCGTGCCTTTCCCAAAGCTCGCCCCTCTCCGCGCACGCAAAAGCCCGGACGGCACGTACCCGTCCGGGCTCAACACGTGACAAGCGCTCAGTTAGTGCGCGTGACCGTGTGCGTGCTCCTCAGCTTCCTCCCGCTTGTTCACCACAGATACCTCCGTGGTCAGCACCATGCGGGCAACCGAGCAAGCGTTGACGACGGCGGAGTGCGTCACCTTCACAGGGTCGATGATGCCCTGCTCGACAAGATTGCCGTACTCCAGCGTCGCGGCGTTGAAGCCTTCACCGTTCGGCATCTCGGCGATCTTTGACACAACGACGGAGCCGTCCAGGCCAGCGTTGTCCGCAATCCAGAACGCCGGCTTCACGAGTGCGCGGGCCACCGCCAGCACACCGGTCTTCTGCTCGTCTTCGAAGGACTCCGCAAAGGTCTCCAGCTCGCGTGCGATCTGGACCAGCGCGGAACCACCACCGGCGATGATGCCCTCTTCAACAGCCGCGCGGGCAGCGTTAATAGCGTCCTCGACGCGCAGCTTGCGCTCGTTAACCTCGGTCTCGGTCGCGGCACCAACGCGGATGACGGCGACGCCACCCGACAGCTTCGCCAGGCGCTCCTCCATCTTCTCCTTGTCCCAGGTGGAGTCCGTCGCCTCGATGTCGCGGCGGATCTGGTTGCGGCGCTCCTCGACGTCCTCCGCGGTACCGGCGCCGTCGACAAGCACGGTATCGTCCTTGGTCACGGTGACGCGGCGCACCGAGCCGAGGTCGTCCAGCGTGGCGTCCTTGAGCGCCATGCCGACCTCAGGGTCGATGACGGTCGCGTTGGTCACCACAGCCAGATCGTCCATGAACGCCTTACGACGCTCGCCGAAGTACGGCGACTTCACAGCGACAACCTTCAGGGACTTACGCAGCGTATTCACCACGAGTGTCTGCAGCGGCTCACCGTCGACATCCTCGGCGATGATCAGCAGGGGGACGGAAGCCTCCGCAACCTTTTCCAGCAGAGGCAGAAAGTCCGGCAGCGAAGAAATCTTGTTGCGGACCAGCAGCACGCGGGCATTTTCCAGCACCGCCTGGCCGGCGTCGGGGTCCGTCATAAAGTACGGCGAAAGGAAGCCCTTATCGAAGGACACGCCCTCAGTGACGTCGACGAACGAGTCGATCGTCTGGGACTCTTCGACGGTGACGACGCCGTCCTTACCGACCTTGTCCATCGCACCGGCAACCATCTCGCCGACCTCAGGGTCACGGGAGGAAACGGTGGCGACGTTGGCGATCTCGGCGGAGGAAGAAACCTCCGTCGCGCGCGACTTCAGCTCCTCGATAACTTTCTCTGCCGCAGCCTGGATCCCCTTGTTGAGCTGGATCGGGTTCGCGCCAGCCGCCACGTTGCGCAGCCCCTCCGTGACCAGCGCCTGCGCGAGCAGCGTCGCGGTCGTGGTACCGTCACCGGCGATGTCGTTCGTCTTCACAGCGACGGACTTCACCAGCTGCGCACCGAGGTTCTCGAACGGCTCCTCGAGGTCGATGTCGCGGGCGATCGTCACACCGTCGTTCGTGACGGTCGGGCCACCCCACGACTTCGAAAGCACCACGTTGCGGCCGCGCGGGCCAAGGGTGACCTTGACGGTATCCGCCAGGGTGTCAACACCCTTCTTGATGCCTTCGCGGGCCTCCTGATGAAATGCAATAAGTTTTGCCATTGGTGGCTATGCCCCCTTCAATTACTTTTCGACGACGGCCAGCAGGTCGCGAGCGGAAAGCAGCAGGTACTCCTCACCGTTGTACTTCAGCTCGGTGCCGCCGTAGTTGGAGAAGATCACGGTGTCGCCCTCGTTGACGTCGACAGCAATGCGCTTGCCCTGCTCATCCAAGCGGCCAGGACCAACAGCAATAACAACTGCCTCCTGCGGCTTCTCAGCGGCGGAATCAGGGATAACCAGGCCGGATGCCGTCGTGGTCTCCGCCTCAGCGATCTGTACCAGAACCTTGTCTTCCAGTGGCTTGATGTTGACGTTTGCCATGATCTGAACGCCTTCCTTCAATGTTGTATCTATCAGTTCAGTAGTGTGTGGTTATTCGAAGGCCCAGCCGTCGTCGCGGGTGTACAACTGCGCTCTCAACAACCTTGTTAGCACTCTACCCCTGCGAGTGCTAACACTCAACATTGTGACGGCTCTCACCAATAGTTACTGGTGAACGAGCGGAATCTCCACTTCCAGCGACGTATCCGTCGCCACGGACAGCGCCGAAGGCTGCGCCCCCTCGTGGATGAGTTGGCCGGCCAGCGCTGCGATCATCACACCGTTGTCGGTGCACAGCCCGAAGCGCGGCACGCGCAACTCCGCCCCGGCCTTCTCGCAACGCTCCTGGGCAAGAGCGCGCAGGCGACTGTTCGCCGCCACGCCGCCGCCAAGCAGGAGCGTTTTCGCGCCGGTCTCCTCCAGCGCCAACATCGCCTTGCGGACGAGCACGTCGCACACCGCCTCTTGGAACGACGCACACACGTCCTCCACGTTGACCACCCAGCCTTCACGCTCAGCCTTTTCCACGTAGCGCGCCACGGCAGTCTTCAAGCCGGAGAACGAGAAGTCGAAGCGGTGCTCGCCCCGCAAATCGTCGGCCCTGCTCAGCGCGCGCGGGAACGGGATCGCATCCGGGTTACCCTTCGCAGCCAGGCGGTCGATCACCGGGCCGCCGGGGTAACCAAGCCCAAGTAGGCGAGAGACCTTGTCGTAGGCCTCGCCGGCGGCGTCGTCAAGAGTGGAGCCCAGCTCGCGCATCGGCTTGCCGACGGCCTCAACCTCCAACAACTGCGTATGCCCGCCAGAAACAAGCAAGGCCACCGAGTGCGGAAGCCGCTCCTGGCCCTCCAGGTTCGCCACCGCAACATGGCCACCGAGGTGGTTCACGGCGTAAAACGGCACACCCCACGCCGCCGCGTACGCCTTCGCCGCGGACGCCCCGACCAGCAGCGCACCCGCCAATCCCGGCCCGATAGTTGCAGCGACAACATCCGGGGCATCAATACCGGCCTCCTCCAGGGCTGCTGCCATGACCTGCGGCATTGCCTCAAGGTGGGCGCGGGACGCGATCTCGGGTACCACGCCGCCAAAGCGGGCGTGCTGCTCCATCGAGGACGCCACCTGGTTCGCAAGGATCTCCATGGTGCCGTCGGAGTGGACGTCGACAATTCCGACGGCCGTTTCATCACACGAGGACTCAATCCCGGCAACGATCATGCTTGCTCCCTTTCGCTCTTACGCGGGCGCATCATGGAAAACGCGTCCGCCCCAGAAGGTTGATAATAGTTCTTGCGCGTGCCAACCACGGAGAAGCCGTAGCGGTCATACATCCCGAGCGCCGCGACGTTGTCGGTGCGCACTTCGAGGAACATCGGGCCGTCGAGAAGGTCGGCGGCGTGGACGAGCTGATCCATCAGCTCCCTGCCCACCCCGCGGCGCTGCGCGGCGGGTGCGACCCCGATGGTGTGGATCTCGAACTCAGGGTCGCTGCGGGGGCCGAGCATCGCAAGGCCGGCGTAGCCAAGCAGCGCCCCCTCACCATCGAAGGCGCCGATATAGAACGTGTACGGCTGCGCGAACTGCGTCAGCAGCACCTCGCGCGACCACGGGGTCTCATCGGCGAACAGCACCGCCTCCAGCGCGGCGACGGCGTCTGCGTCGCTGGTTGTCAGTTCCCGGATATTCACAGTTTGATGTCCGGCAGCGCAGCAGAGCGCGGGCGCGGCTTGGGCGGCACGGCGTCCGGGCGGCGCAGGTACAGAGGCGTGAGCGGCCCGGGCGCAACGGACGAATCGCACGCGGCCAGCAGGCCACGCACGCCCGGCGCGAGATCACGTACCTCGCCAGCCTGGACCGGCACAGCCTCGCGCAGTGCTTCCGGGACGACAAGGAGATCTACCGCGTCGCCCTCGACCTCGATCGCGCTGGCGGCGCTGACGTGCGGCCCGTCGACGCGCGCGCCGTCGCGGTAGAGGCTCCAGTACACCTCGCGGCGGCGCGCGTCGGTGACCACCAGCACGCGTTTCCCGTCGGTGTCCCCGGCTTCGGCGGCAATGGCGTCATGGGTGCATACGCCGTAGACCGGCACCCCCAGCGCCTGCCCAAACGCGGACGCGGTGGCCATGCCTACGCGCAGCCCCGTAAACGGGCCAGGCCCCACGCCAGCAACAACGGCGTCGAGCTCACCGTAGGAGCGGCCGACTTCCGCCAGTAGGTCGTTGACAGTGGGGACCAAAAGTTCGTTATGGGAGCGGGTCCTGATCACCCGCTGTGCGTCCACGCGGCGCGACTGTTGATCGCCCACACCGACAACCAAGTCGTGCGTGGCGGTATCGAGCGCCAGCGTCAGCATTAAGCCGCTACTCCCATGACCCAGCCATTACCGTCCTTGTGGAACGGCAGCGGCGTGTTCATCGGGAACATCTCCGACTGCGGGATGGAACAGATGTTCACCTTGGAAAGCTCCACCTTATCCAGGTCGATCTCCGCGTTCTGGTCCTCCTGGAACAGCAGCATGTACCCCCAGTCGCCGGAGAAGTCGAAGCGGTCCTGGTCAAGTTTCAGCGCCTGCAGCTTGCTCAGCAGCAGCTGGTCAGGCTCGTTCGGGCACAGCGTGGTGAACCCGATGTAGTCCTTGTCGTAAACGCGAGTCAGGTCGATCAGCTGGCCCGCAACGGCTTCACCACCAGGCTTGACCTCTTCAAGGGAGCGGGAAAGAGAGTTCGTTGGCGTCGCAGCCGCCATCGGGGACGGCTTGGTCAACGGGATGAAGATGAGAGCGACGAGCACAATCACCCACAGCGCACACGCAATAGCGACCCAACCACGGCTAGTATTGTTCAGCTTCAGCATGGCTAACAGCCTACATCTTCCTATTCTGCGTGCACCCACCGCCATGTAATGATGCGGCCCTCACTGTCGTCGTCTCGCTCCACGAGTGTGGTGCGATCAATCGTGACCAAGAGGTACTCGTCACTGAGGTGAGCTGCAAGATCACCTCCCCACTCGGCCACCACGACACTGCGGTCCAGTTCCGACTCGAGGTCCAGCGCGTCGAGCTCACCCAGCGGGTCGCCGGATCCGCCCTCCCCCAACAGGCGGTAGGCATCAACATGAATTAACGACGCCCCCTCCGCCTCCTTCGCGCGGTGCTCCCTAGCGATGGTGAAGGTCGGGCTCGTCACACGCCCCTTGACCTGCATCCCTTCGGCAATGCCCTGCGTCAGGGTGGTTTTCCCGGCTCCGAGCGGACCGTCGAGAATCACCACGTCCCCGGCGCGCAAGGTCTCCCCCAGCTCACGCCCCAACGCCTGTGTTTCCTCGCGTGTCTCGCAGACGCGCCTGCCGCCGTACTCCCGCACTGTCCGTCCTTTCGGTGCACACAGCACCTCGTAGTGAATGGTGTTCGCCCGCAGCGCGAACTCGTCCGCGCTCACGCCGCCGACGCCGAACAGCACCGCCTCATCGCCTGGCGCGACCCCGGCCTCGTTCGCGCCCAGCCACACCACGATCTGGTCCATGCACACCCGGCCCACTTGGGGGTAGCGCGCCCCACGGATGGTGACGTCCATCCGGTCCTGCCAAATGCGCATCACGCCGTCCGCGTAGCCGGCGGGCACCACGGCGGTACACCCGTCCTCGGGCGCGGTCCATGTGCCCGAATAGCTCACCGGCTCCCCCGCCCGGATCGGCTTGACGGCGGTCACCGTTGCGACCCAGCTCATCGCAGGCCGCAGCCCGTTGTCGGTGCCGTCGATCGCCTCCAGCCCGTACAGGCCAATCCCGGGACGGATCTGTTCAAAGCGCGCGTCCTGCCTCGTCCACGTCGCTGGTGAGTTCGCCACGTGGTTCACCAGGTCCTCCAAGCCCGCCTGGTGCGCCTGGCGGAGCGCCTGACGGAACGTCGCCAGCTGGCGGTCCGTGTACGGGTCCGCTGGGTTATCCGCGCACGCAAAATGGCTCATCAGCCCAGCCACGCGGATCTGACCGGCACGCTGCGCCTCGGCGGCCATCGCGAACAGCTCCGGCCACTGTTCCTCATCCACACCCGAGCGGTTCATCCCCGTGTCGATCATCAGGTGCACGGTGGTGGCGAAGGGGGCGTCGATAAGCGCGCGCAGGTGCGCGAGGCTCGGCACACCCATCTCGATGCCCTCCACCAGCTCCTCCCCCGGAGCCCACAGCCACGCCATCACGGGTTTCGACGTCAGCTTCGCCACACTGGCCGCCTCCGCGATCGTGGCGCAGCCGAACGCATCCGCACCGTTCGCCTCCATGACGGGGACGCACTTCGCCGCTCCGTGGTTATAGGCATCCGCCTTCACCACACACATCAAACGCGCGCCACCAGCCTGACGACGCAACTGCCTCGTGTTATGCGCAATCGCCGCCAGGTCAATGCGAAGTTTCAAAGCGTTCATGGGCATCTATTGAACAACGATCACAGCAAATGCGCCACGCCGACTACCCCTAGCAGCAGCGATACTGCCCACGTTGCAGTCAAACCAACCGTATCCGGGTGTGAGCGCGCCCACGCGAAACCACGCCCGGCCAACGAGTCCGGCTTCGCCCGTACCCAACCGACCAGCAGGGCGCACAGCGTGGGTAGGGACAGCGCGACCGTCGCGTAGAGCACCAGGAAGCTGTACTTCGTCGCGGTATCGATGCCCGTCGCGGAGAGCACCGCGAGCCCGCCGAAGAACGGAAACGACGTCGCCGACTGCACGATCCCCAGCACGAACCCGGTCAGCACCGTCAGCGCATTGGGCGCGCGCAGCGGGCGCATCACCCGCTCAACCAGCGCGCGGTTGTCTCCCCCGCGAAGCGCCAGCACCGCAGTCAGCAGGCCAGTGGCAATGAGGAGCCACCCAAATATGGGACCTTCGACGAACGTTTGCACAACCGGACCGAGCCCATCGAAGACGAAGAGCATCACCGCCGCGAGACTCGCCACTCCGAGCCAGTCGCCAGCAATGAGCAGCGCCGTGATCTTCGCGTATTGGTGCTGCGCTTGGGAGGCAACCACCCCGACTGCCACGATGACACCGATCAACAGCACGTTGATGGAATCAATAAACGCAAAGGACAACGCTCCAAGCATGTAACTCTCCTTCTGCGCGACTCCATCTCGAACTGGTCCCTAACCCTAAACTACGAAAACGCTGAAGCGCTATTTCAGTACTGCAGAATTCAAGTAGGGTGGGTTGCGTGTCTGCGAATTTGAAGAAGTTAGCTGAACTGTCCAAACGAGGCCCACACAAGGTACTGGAAGGCGATCTCGGATACACCGGGTTGCCCGGCAAGGTCTACACTCCTGCTGAGGGCAAGAATCTGCCCGCCGTCGCCTTCGGCCACGACTGGCGCCAGAGCGTCGACGACTACCACGGCACGCTGCGCCACCTCGCCAGTTGGGGGATTGCTGTCGCCGCTCCAGATACCGAAAAAGGGTGGCGGCCCGACCATGCTGGCTTCGCTGCCGATCTAGAGACCGCCCTGCAGATCCTGACCGGCGTGCGCCTGGGCAACGGCAAAATTAGCATCCACCCGCAGCGCCTCGGCGTTGTCGGCCACGGCATGGGTGGCGGCGCAGCCGTACTCGCCGCGGTAGAAAACCCGAAGGTGCAGGCAGTCGCGGCTATTTACCCGGCGAACGTGGCCCCCTCCGCAGTAGAGGCGGCCCGGCGCGCGCTTCGCCCAGGTCTCATCATCGGGCCCGGCGAAGACGGCGACTCACTCTTTGACCCGGGTAACCCTGCCAAGCTCGCGTACAACTGGGCGGGTGAAGTGGCCTACCGCAGCATCAAGAAAGGCGACCAGCAAAGCTTCTCGGAGGACACACTGACCAAGCGTCTGCTCGGCCTGGGCAAGTCAAGCGCCTCGCTGCAGACCACGGTGCGTGGTCTGCTCACGGGGTTCCTCCTCCACCAGCTCGCCGACGAAAAGAAGTACGCTTCTTACTCCGCCCCGGATGCCACGGGAAAAAACGTGACGTCCTACACCGGTGAAGACCTCGCCGAACTGGCAGGGCTTACCAAGGACGACAGCCTCTTCTCATTCTTCTAGCACTCCGGACTGATCGGGACGCCGCACATCTACTGAGGCATCCGCGGTGTTCGGGCGCGCCTCGGTACGGATCGAGGCGATGCCGCCCTGGACCGGTCGGCGAATCGGGAACAACCGCTCACCGCCCTGCGGAATGACGACCGGTTGGCGCTTATATCCAAGCGCGGCAGCGCGCCGCTGCTCAGTCAGCATCATCTCCATTTGGCGATGGTGCTCAGCGATCATCTTTTCAAAGTTCTCCATCCGCATCGCCGTGCGCTGACGGTACTCCGCTGCAAACCTTGAGAAATCCATTTACCATTCCCCCAATTTCTTGACGCCCCAAGCATCAGTCGGGTGTGTGTCCTCTGACTGCTGCTCAGCGTGTTGTTCTGATGATGCCTCCGCTGCGGCCGGTGCTGTCATCGCTTGCTTTTCTGCCGGTACCGGTGGCTGCTCCACCTGGCCGAGGTGCTCTGGCGGCACGAATACCCCGTTCGCATCCATCTTCGGAGCGGGCGCAGGAGCGGGTTCGGGCGCAGGTTCGGCGACGTCACACGGCACCTCTACGGTCTCCGTCGCGCACTGCCACGCCGCATCGATGTTTGCGGCAAACACGTTGATGCTCTCGATGACCACGGCCGCACCCGTTTGCGCGAACGTGCCCGTAAAGGCCTGCGCGGTGTCACACTGCTGCTGGATCGGCGCAAACAGCGCTGCTGCATCGCGGGTCATGGCCTCGATTGGTGCGTTGACGTGCACGTCAACATCGAAATTGAAGGCCACGTTCAACCCGGCCGCGCCTGCCAGGGCCGCCGATGCCGACTGTGTACCGACGCTCCCCAAAGAGATGAGGCGCTCGCATGGCTGCGGCGCCGTCGGCGGTGCTGGTGCTGGGGCCGGCGTCGACGGTGGTGTTGGCGCAGCTGGAGGTGCGGGTGCTGGGGCCGGAGGCGCAGGCGGCGCAGCGACGCTCACACTCGCGGCCGCCGTGGCCGACGCTGCAGCAGCCACAGCCCCAACTGGCTTCCCTCCCGGTGGCTGGCTACACGGCTGCTGCACTTCCTCCACGCACACCGCGATCGCGTCGAGGCACTCCGAGACCGCCACGTTGCATTCCTTCGCCGTCTGGCTCGCCTGCCGCATCGCCTCCACCACCACCTGCACCAACGGCCGGATCAGGGTTGCGATCCCCAGCTTCGCCAACATCTCCAGGTGCGAATGAGCCAGGGTGATGAACTGTTCTATGGCCAGGTTCGACGTCTTTTTGACGTCGTCAATCGTGCAGCAGCACGACGTGATCGAGCTACCCAGTTCGTTGAGACGAGCGAAATGGCGTTTCTCCGTATCTGCAGAGCACCGCTCCCGCGGCCCCACCCCGATCTGCTCAAACCACTCGCTGCTGCCCGGCGTGTCCCGGCACGGCGACTTCAACGAGAACCTGTAGCCAACGGCGTCACAATTGAACGCGCTCAGCGAAACGCCGACCTGGCGGAACCCGCCCAAGTCTTGGCAGCGTGTGTTTTGTAATTCCCGAATGACGTCCCTCGCCAGCGCCTGCAGCTCGTCACGTTCGGGCCCTTCGAGTCCTGGGGCCGTCGCAACGGACTGCGAGAACCGCTGCACCCCCTGCTCCACAACATCGCTGGTTACCATGCGCCACCCACCCCCGAAATAGCGTCAGCAGCGTCCTCGTCAGCGCCCTGGACCTCCTGGGCAAGGCTTCGGATCCCTTCCCACTGCTGTGTTCGCTCCTGCAGCAGCCGAAGCGAGTCCGCATAGACCTCTTGCACAGCCGTAGTGATGCGCTGGCCTTGCTCCGCAAACCCAGCACCAAAATCGCTGACACCCAGGTCGGGTTGCTGGCGGGCAAAGTCAGTGGCGGTGTCTTCGTAGGCGGAGATGGCGTCGGCAAAATACGACCGCACCGCGTCAACGTCGAGGTTGACGCCGCTGTTGTTCACAGTGCTTACCGTGTTCAAAATTTCCCCCAAAATCCACGTCGACCAAAAGCCGACAGCTCTAACAGGTTCCCCTAGTTAGACTCCCCCAACGGCCCCGCGGTTCCCCGCGAGGCCAACATTTCTTACAACGGACTCTACACTGCCGCGACGACCGCCGCGAGGCGACCCGCCACCTTTCGAGCCTGCTCTTCCTCGGCGGCCTCCACCATGACGCGGAACAGCTCCTCCGTGCCCGAAGGACGCAGCAGTACGCGGCCGGAGTGGCCAAGTTCTTCCTCGGCCTCAGCGATCGCCGCAAGCACTTCCTGCGAGCTCATGATCTTCGACTTCTCCGACACAGGAACATTGATGAGCACCTGGGGAAGCACCTGCATCACCTGCGCGAGCTCCTTGAGGCTCTTGCCGGTTTCAGCCATCTGCTCCATCAGCAACAGTGCGGACAGGGTACCGTCGCCTGTGGTTGCGTGCTCCGGGACCACAATGTGGCCGGACTGCTCGCCACCCAGCGAGTAGTCCCCACGGTTGAGCTCCTCCAGGACGTAGCGGTCGCCCACCGCGGTCTGCTTCAACTCGATGCCTTCGCGCTCCATCGCAAGCGTCAGGCCGAGGTTGCTCATCACCGTGGCAACGAGCGTGTTCTCGCGCAGGGTGTGCTCCGCCTTCATGCCGCAGGCAAGGATCGCCATGATCTGGTCCCCATCGACGATGTTGCCTTCGGCGTCGACGGCGAGGCAGCGGTCCGCGTCACCGTCGTGGGCGACGCCAAGGTCCGCGCCGTATTCGACGACGGCCGCCTGGATCTTGTCCATGTGGGTGGAGCCGGAGCCGTCGTTAATGTTGAAGGCGTTCGGTTCGTTGTAGATGGCGACGACCTCAGCCCCGGCAGTCTCATACGCCTTCGGGGCGACCTCAGAGGCGGCACCGTTCGCGCAGTCCACGACTACCTTGATGCCTTTGAGGCTGGTCCCCATGGCTTCCTTGAGGTGCGCCAGGTAACGGTCCTGGGCGTCCGGGGCCTCCTCGATCACGCGGCCGATACGGGTGCCGGTTGGTCCGCCGTCCTCCAGCGTGTCCAGGGTGCGCTCGATTTCGTCCTCCACCTCGTCAGGTAGCTTGCGGCCGCCAGCAGAGAAGAACTTAATGCCGTTGTCCGGCATGGGGTTGTGGGACGCGGAAATCATCACGCCGATATCCGCACCGTAGTCATCGGTAAGAAACGCCAGCCCAGGAGTGGGGATTACTCCAACGCGCAGGACATCCACGCCTTTCGACGCCATGCCCGCAGCCATCGCAGCCGCCAGCATCTCACCGGACACGCGCGGGTCGCGGCCAATCAGCGCCGTGGGGCGACGCTTTGAAGCCCCGCGATCCTTCGTCAGTACGGTCGCGGCGGCAGCACCGAGCTTCAGCGCCAGCGACGCCGTCAAACGCTCATTGGCGAGACCACGGACACCATCAGTTCCAAACAATCGAGTCATGCTGTTTATTATGCACTACCGACTGTTATACAAAAACAACAACCGCCCACCCGGCGAGTGCCAGGGGGCGGTTGGTGATACAACCAGCGTAGTGATTAACGCTTGGAGTACTGCGGTGCACGACGGGCCTTGTGCAGACCAGCCTTCTTACGCTCGACCGCACGAGCGTCACGGGTGAGCAGGCCAGCCTTCTTCAGGGTTGGGCGCTCAGCCGGGTTGTAGATGTTCAGCGCACGGGCAATCGCGAGACGCAGCGCACCGGACTGACCAGTTGGGCCGCCACCCTTGATGTTTGCCTTGATGTCAAACTGGCCCTCGCGCTCGAGCAGGGTCAGTGGCAGCAAGATGTCCTGCTGGTGCAGCTTGTTCGGGAAGTAGTCCTCGAACTCACGGCCGTTAACCGTGATCTTGCCTTCGCCCTCAACGACGGTCACGCGAGCGATTGCGCGCTTACGACGACCAACGGTCTGGATTGGGCCCTCGTGCAGCGGTGCAACCTCAACGGTGTCCTGGGTCTCCTCGACCTCTGGAGCAATAGCGTCACCGATGGTGTAGTTGAACTCTTCCGTCGCCGCGGTTGCCGCGTCGATGTCGGTCTCAGCTGCGATGTTGTTCTGATCAGCCATTACTGTGCCACCTGCTTAAACTCGTAGGTTTCCGGCTTCTGAGCCTCGTATGGGTGCTCGGAGCCGACGAAGACGTGAAGCTTCTTGATGGACTCGCGGGAAAGCTTGTTGTGCGGCATCATGCCCTTGACAGCTTCCTCGATAACGCGGTCCGGGCGCTCGTCGAGCGCACGACCAAGCGTCATAGCAGTCAGACCACCCGGGTAGCCGGAGTGGCGGTAGCGCATCTCACGATCGCGCTTGTTCGAGGAAATGTGGACCTTCTCGGCGTTGATCACGATGATGTGATCGCCGGTGTCAACGTTCGGTGCGAACTGTGGCTTGTGCTTGCCGCGCAGGATATCCGCTGCGGTCGACGCAAGCTTGCCCAAGACCACGTCCGTGGCGTCGATGACGTACCACTTACGGGTAATGTCACCGCTCTTTGGGTGGTAAGTAGACATGCATGACTCCTTCAAGTCTGTCTAGTTGGCTGCCGGCCATAACGTATAAAACTGTGCGCTGTATCCTGCTCAGACGGCGGCCGGTGGAGACCCGACAAGCAGCACGGCACACAAGCTGGAAACCTTACAGCACAAAACGCTGAACAGCAAGACGCTCCCCCTGGCGCCTTGCTGTTCAGCGGCTGCTATGTGTTGTTATCCCCAGCTGTTCGCCGCGGCGTTGTTGACAGCCAGCATGGTCGAGTTGCCGTCTTCGACGGTGCTGGCGATCTGGTTCAGGATGGTGTTGAGGTCCTCAGCGGCTTGGTCCCACTTCGCCTGGTGGGCCTGGTAAGCGGATGCTGCGGTACCTTCCCAGGTCTGCGCCATCGGCTGGATGATCTGCTTCAGCTCATTGAGCTGGCTGGTGATACGCGTCGCAGACGAGCGCATGTCCTCGGCTGCGTTAGCGATCTGGGCGAAGTCGTACTTGATTTGCATGATAGATATGTCCTTTTACGTTGGAAAGATGGTCGTTGCGTCGGCTTTCAAAAAAGCCTGGCAGGTTTAGAGCGCCAAGCCTGCTGAGCCGGACAGCAAGCGGAAATTGTCGGTATTCGTAGCGTCGGTGCTCTCGTAGTTCTTCGCGTTGTCGCGAATGTTGTTCGCGATGTCACGCAGCGCCTCGGAGAGGCGACGCTGCGCGTCGTCGTAGCGGACCATCAAGTCATCGAAGCTGCGCTGCGCGTTGCCCACCCAGTAGCTGCGCGTGGACTCTGCGACCTGCTGCACGCGGTCGATCTCTCGGTTGACGCTTGCGTTGGTGTCGTCTGCCCGATCGGCAGTTGCGCGCATGACGTCGGCTTCTGTTCTGAACTGTTCCATGTTCAATCCCCCTACTAGGTACTGTGTCTTGGTTGTAACGACAGCGTTCCAAGCTGTTCATAGAGTTGGACGCAAAAACCTGCGTTCCGGTTCCCTCAATGTTGAAGAAACTTTTCTTCCCGCCCTCCCACCATCTTTCGCCTGCGAGTTTGCCTCACCCCTCCCCTGCCGGTGGCGTGAATTCAGCGGTATCGAAGGCCATCTGACACGTCGCTTGCTGCACTCGGCTGGGTGCTTGCCGCGTTTGGCACGCCACAAAGAGTTGGTAGGAGTCGTGCGCCCAGGTGCGCCACAGCGTTTCGGCGCCGCCCGGGGCAACCTCGCGGTAGGTCACGGCGTGGAGGTTGTGGTCCACGAGCGTGAGTTCGGGGTCGCGCTCGATACCGCCGAGCAACTGGGACACGAACTGCTCGGGCGGCAGCGTGTAGCGGTTCTCTGCGGAGATCAGTACGCGCATGTCGGGGTCAGCGCCGGTGGCCATCCACCCCTGTTCATGCTGCGCGAGCTGGAACCCGGGAGGCAGCTCAATCGCCAGGCCGTCTTGCGCGAGTCGCACGGCGGTCGGCTCGCTCGCCGCAGAAGGAGCAGGACTTGTCGACGCCCGCGAGGCCACCGACTGGCTATGTAACACAGTTGTCGACGTTGCCCCGGACCCGGCCTGGGCTGTGGTGGGCGAAGATGGCGTCGATAAGAAACGAAAGAGCACAAACCCGCAGATAGCCGCTACCGCGACTACGGCAACGCCGAGGGCAACGAACGGCCACCACGCGCGACGCGGCGTAAGGTCAGCGGCGGTGATCGCGGGCTGCTCCTCAGTCGGCGGGTCAACCTCCACTTCGAGGGGCTCGGCGGCGATGGTGACGTCGTAGCCGCTCAGGGCCTGCTCGAACTGGTCGAGGTCCTCGGGGCTGGCAGCGATCTGGATCACCGCGCCTCCCGGGTTGGGCCCGAAGAGCCCACGCACGTACTGCGCAACTTCCCGCGGGCCGGGCGCGTCGAAGCGGTGCACGTTGGCGGCGCCGGTGAACACGGTGTTCGTGGGCGTCATGGTGATGCGAAGATCGGGTTTCATAGGGTGGCTCCTTCGGAGTAGGGTGCAGCGACTTGGACCAGGCCTCGGGCCTCACCTGATTGGACGAGCAGGCCTCGACCGGGTGGTTGCGGGGCTGGGCGCACCCCGAAGAGCGCGCCTTCGTCCCTGGTGCCGTCGAGGATGACTACGTCGGGCAGCAGGTCCTTCAGCGAGGACAGGAAGCTGCCGAACATGGCACGCGATACGCCACCGAACTTGCGGGCAGCCACCACGTGCAGGCCAATGTCGCGAGCGTGCGGGAACAAAGTGGCCAACTCGCGCAGGGTGTCCTCCGGGACCAGCTCGAGATCATCGATGACGAGGTAGAGCTCCGGGCCCTCCCACCAGGAACGCTGCGCCAGCTGCTGCGGGGTCACGTCCGCGCCGGGCAGCCTGCCGCGCAGCGTGGTGATCAGCGCGCTCACCGCCTCATCGACGGCGCTGGTCGAGGCCGCGTAGGCCGCCACCATGTCCGGGTTCGCCCGGCCGAGGTGCGTGCGGCGCACGTCCAGAATCACCATGCGGGCCTGCTCACGGCCCATGGCCTCAATAGCGGTGATAGCCGAGGCAATCGCGGTGGACTTACCGGCGCCACTCGCGCCGATGACGAGCAGGTGGCCAGACTCGCTCCACAGCGGCGCAAGGCGTGGCCCGCCGACACCGAGCGGCAACCGTTGCCCGCCAGGGGTGAGCAGCTCCGCCACCTCCACGTGGTGCGGCAACACCCGCAGGCGCGGCACCGGCGATTGGCCCTGCGTCGCGGCGCGCACGTGGGCCACGTCCTGCGCGGAGGTATGCGCGACCAGCATGAACGCCCCTTCCTCTGTGATGCCTCGACCGGGCAGCGCCGGCAGCTTCGCCTGTACCTTCCTATCGATGACCGAATCCATCGGCTCAGTCAGGTGCAGCTCAATCCTGGTGCCGATCACGTCGCGCACGTTCGCGCGGATCGCGTTCCAGCGCTGCGTGGTCACCACCAGGTGAATGCCGACGGCCGGCCCCTCCGCAGCGAGGCGCGTCAGCGGCTCGCGCAGGTCCTCCGTCTTCGCATCTGGTGCGAGCAACGTGTGCCAACCGTCCACGATCAGCACGGTGTGGCGGTTCGTGCGCCGCTGCGGGGCGTCGAGGACCTCCACCAGCTCGTCAACGACGCGGCGCACCCGCTCCTCGTCCGTGCGCTGCGCGACGCCCGCCACGTGCGGCAGCTCGGACAGGTCGCTGAAGTCACCGGAGCCGGCGTCAATAATGTAGAAGCACAGCTCGTCCGTGGTGTGCCGCAGCGCGAGCGACGCCACCATCGTGCGCACCGCCATCGACTTGCCAGTCTGCGGCCCGCCGGCGAGCGCCACGTGGCCACCTGCCACCGACAAGTCCAGCACGAGCGGCACCTGGCGCTGCTTGATCGGCTCGTCAATCACCCCGATAATCGCCTGCAGCTTCGGCATCGACTCACTGCCACCGTAGACCTGCGAAAGCTCAATCTGTGCAGGCAGCGGTGGCAACCACACCTGGTGCGCCCGCATCCCCAGGGCGTTCGCGACCTCCCTCGACTTCTCGACGACCGCCTCCAACAACGTCGTCGTCACATCAGCATCGACGCCCACATGTTCCTCCGCGTCCTCCACCCGCGGTGGCTCCCACCCGTGGAACAGGCGCACCGCCGCGGCCGCCTCTCTCCTGGTGACGCCGCGGGCCCGCTCCAACGGGCCCGACACGTACGCCGCGCGAAAACGCTCCAGCTGGCCAGAGCCCGTAGACAGGAAGCCCGCGCCGGGTTCGCTGGGTAGCTCGTAGGCGTCCGGCACGCCGAGCACCTGCCGCGACTCGGCCGCTGAGAAGGTCTTGAGACCGATACGGTAGGAAAGGTGCGAGTCCAGCCCGCGCAGCTTGCCCTCCTCCAAGCGCTGGGAGGCGAGCAGCAGGTGCACGCCCAACGAGCGGCCAAGTCGGCCGACGGCCACGAACAGGTCAGCGAAGTGCGGGTGTTGGCTGAGCAACTCAGAAAACTCGTCCAAGATGATGACCAGCGCCGGAAGCGGTGCAAGGTCCTCGCCCGCGAGCCGGGCCGCGGTGTAGTCGGTGATGTTGGCGAAATTACCGGCCTTGCGCAGCAGCTCTTGACGCCGGTTCATCTCACCAGAGATGGCGTCGTACATGCGCTCGACCAAGATGGACTCGTCCTCCAGGTTGGTAATTACCGCCGAGGTGTGCGGCAACGACTCGCAACCAAGAAACGTTGCGCCGCCCTTGAAGTCCACGAGCACGAGGTTGAGCTCCTCCGGCGAATGCGTGGCGGCGAGTGCCACCACGAGTGTTCGTAGCAATTCTGATTTACCGGACCCCGTCGCACCAATGCACAACCCGTGCGGGCCCATCCCTCCCTGGGCGGACTCCTTCAGGTCCAGGTAGAGAGCCTGGCCCTGGGCAGTCGATCCGATCGGGACCATGAGGCGTTGGCGGGTGCCGTCGCGCCCGGTCCACATGGTGTGCTCGTCCAGTTCGGCGATGTCGTTGATACCAAGCATCGGGAGCAGCTTGCCGCCGTGGGAGGCGCTTTCGGCGCTAAGGAGCTCCGGGCGGCGGTAGAACGCGAGCTGGCGCGCGATCAGTTCCGCCTCCGCGACGCCGATCCTGTCGGGCTTGCCCAGAAACTCCAGGCCCATCCCGGTCAGCGCGTGGAGTTGGTCGTCGCAGACCAGGTGGAACGCATCCTCGTCCACCAGCCAGTCCGGGTCCGGGTGGATGACGAGCACACACACGTTCTCGCTGCTGGCGGCGCTGGTGCTGAAGGAGATCACGGAGGGGTGGGTGGTGGCGTCGAGAAGTATGAGCTGGAATTGTGCTGCCTCCGGCGTGGCGGAGTGCGGCAGCCATTTCGCCCACGCGAAGTCTGCTGGAGCCTGGGTGGCGTCGATGCCGACGAGCTCCGGGCCGTGGAAGAACGCCAGCTGTGCGATAATCGAGCGCGCGACCTCCGCCGCACGTGGCCCTACCAGCGTGATCACTGGAAACGCGTTGAGTGCCACCACGATCGGCATCTCTTGGACCGTGTTGACCGCAGCGACCGTCCTGCGCAGGCTCACCGCGCACACGGGGTCGAGGTCCTCGGGCGAGCCTGGGTCGTCAACCTCGATCGGGGTGTGCAGCGCGACCGCCCCGACGCCGATCCGCACCTGTAGCGCGTACGGGGAGGCGGCGTGCTGCTCCCAGACGCGCTCCGCAGGCACCGCCGTGAGCAGGGCGTTCGGTGCCGGGTGGAGGTATTCGGCGTGCTCGCGCTGGACCTCGGCGTTGCTTCGCGCTCGGTGAGCGAGGGCGTCCAGGTGGCGCAGGTAGACCCGGCGCGTCTCGTCGATGTCGCCTTGGCGTTCCTGTGGCGAAAACATGGTGACCATGCCGAAGAGCATCATGACCGGGAAGATGAGCATCATTGGGCTCACGGTGCGCCCGGACATCACCATCAGCGCCATCACAGCACCAATGGCAACCACCATGACCACCGGCAGTAGCACTTTCAGCAGCGGCATCGGTTGGTCCTTGTGCGCCTGTGGCACTGCTTCGGCGCGGAGTTGCCCGGTCGGCAGTGGTGGTGGCGGCGCGAGTGTGTGCGCCGTCGATGGTGTCACGACTGGTTCGTGGTCAAGACCAAGCATGCTTTCCCCCTCATGCATTCCCCGGTTGCGCAATCCCCCTCGCGCAACTTCTGCATGCATTCTAGGCGATGGTGCGCTACATTGTTCAAGTTAAGCGCCAAGTCGCGCATTTGTTTGTTTTCCGGGGGGATTCATCGTGGCAGTTTCTGCAACGCATCACATCGTGCACGTCACCATTCGTATCGACGTCGCTTCGCTTCACCGCGATATCGACCTCAGTTTGCCGACGTCCTCGTCGCTCCAAGAACTGATACCCGAGATCGCGCGTTTTGTGGAGCTGCCGCAGTTGCACCGCCCGTGGGAGTTCACCAGCGTGGCCGGTATCCCGCTCGACGGGCATGCGCCGCTATACCAGCTGAAGATGAGAAACGGTGCGACGGTGGTGATGCGCCCGCAGGAGCAGCCGTCGCCTCCCGTGATCCGCGACGCGGCCCATTCGCTCAGTGCGGCCGCGGCCTCTGCGCGCGACGTGCGTGGCCTGCACATTGGCGCGACGATGCTGGGCCTGCTGTGTATTGCAGCGGTGGCTGGCACGGTCGGCGGCTGGGCGTTCGGCGCGGGCCTGGCGGCTGCGGCGGCGCTGGTGTTGTCGCTGGCGGCGCGAAGCAGCGCGGTCTACGTGGCGTTTCTGTGCGCCGCCACGTTCGGGGTGGGCGCCTGGGTGGCTGGTCCTCCTGCGGGCTGGGGCGCAACAAGCGACACCGCGATCGGGATGCTCGCCGCGGCACTCACCACCGTGGCCTGCGTGGTCATAGGCGCGATGCTCAGGCTGTGCGGCCCGGCCGTCGCGACGTTCGTGGCGGTGTGCGCGTTGCAGCTGGCGGCGGCTTCGCTCGGCGCGTGGCTGCCGCAGCACCACGCGGGGGCGGCGGTGGTTGTGTTGCTCGGGCTGCTGTTGGTGATGCTCACGCCCCACATCGCGACGGTCTCCGCGGGCCTGAAGGTACCACGCATTCCCACCGCAGGCGAGGACTTTGACCGCTCGGATGTGTACCAGCATGACGTCGATACGCGCAGCCAGGCCGCACTGACCGTAGCGGCCGCGATCGCGTGCGCCGTGACCACCTGCTGCCTGCCGGCGCTCTACGGCATCGCAACGATGGACGTCGCGCTGGGCTGGCGCGTCGCACTCGCCGGTTGTGTGGCGGGCGCGCTGCTCATCCACGCGGTGCGCCACCACTACCCCACCCCGCGTATCGCGCTGACGGCGCTCGCGCTCGGCGCGCTCGGCGCCGTGGTGCTCGCCACCGTTGTCGAGCCCAGTCCGCACCCCGCCTTCCTCGTTGCCGCGGGCGCCATCGCCGTTGTGTGCGCCACCGCGATCATCTGGTCGCGCCACGTCCCCGACCTCGAACCCACCACGGTGGTGTGGTTCGAGCGCGCCGAGGCCGTCGCCATCATCGCGGTCATCCCGCTCGCGGTGCACCTCACCGGCCTGTTCGACCTCATCAGGGGGCTCTAAGCCCATGCGCCCCCTTGCTTCTCGACACCTCTTCGCTACCCTCTGCGTCCCGCTCGCCGTTGGTGCGACCCTGCCCATCGCGGCTCCGGCTCCGCCTGCGCTGGCCCAGGACTACGCCTGCGCCCGGCCCGCCCACCTGCAACCAGACCGCGACACGCCACCGGAACCGGATCCCTCTGTCGCCGCCGCGCGCCGCCACGCAAGCGGGCGCGGGGTGCGCGTCGCCGTCATCGACACCGGCATCGCCCGCCACCCACAGCTACCGCCAGTCACCCCGGGCCGAGACTTTGTCACACCCGACGACCCTGCCCCATTTCTCGATTGCGACAGCCACGGCACCGTCGTCGCCGGCATCATCGCCGGTCGCGACCTCGGCATCGCCCCCGCCGCGCAACTTATTGCTATCCGGCAGACCTCCGCCCGCTACCGCGAAGAACACGCTTCTGGGTCCCTCGCCACGCTCAGCCAAGCGATCCACAACGCACTCGATGAGCACGCACGCGTCATCAACATCTCCGTTGTCTCCTGCATGGCACCCTACCTCGCCGCACGCCTCGACACCCAAGAACTCGACGCCGCACTCCACCGCGCCGAAACCTCCGGCGCCGTCATCGTCGCCGCCGCCGGAAACGCCACCAACGAATGCGCCGACGGCTTCGCCGTCTTCCCCGCCCACATGCCCACCGTCCTCGCCGTCGGCGCCCGCGAGGACACCCACGCCGTCGCCGACTACTCAATCCCATCCCCCAAGCCCCCACTGTCCGCCCGCGGCACCACGCCCGTGGTCCTCGCATCCGACGGCACAGGCTTCGCCACCGGCGTCGCCGGGGAACTCCAACCCGACGGCACACCAACCATCCAACCCTACGTTGGTACCAGCTTCGCCGCGCCCATCGTCAGTGGCGCCATCGCCCTCCTCCTCGAGCGCTACCCGCACCTCTCACCGAAGCAAATCCGCGAGATCGTCTACGCCGCAGCCGAACCACACGGCGGGGCGCTGCGCCCAGAAGACATCGTCACCCAACTCCCACCCACGCCACCCCGCGCGGCCACCGTCACCGCCATCGACGCACCACTGCCCACCACCTCGCTCGCAGCCCGGCGCGCCGGGTTGGCACTCGGCGGGCTCTTAGCGCTCATCGCGCTGACCATCGTGGCGCGCTCCCTGCGCGGGGACCGCGTGCGCTAAGACGTCACCGGTCGCAGCGCCACGGCCCGCTCGAGCGGCGCGCCAGCTGGGAGCAGCGACACGATCTGCCACGGCGCGTCCTCCGTATGGCGCACACCGATCAGGTCCAGCGTGGCCTGCCCCGCCACCTCGTGGCGGGTGCCCTCCGGGGAGACCACGAGCAGCCCCTGCCCTGTATCCACGCCGACGGCGCCCTCACGCAGCCCCGCGAAATGGGTTGCGGTACCGGTCCCCGCCAGCGCAATCGCCCCCTCAAGCACTTCACCTGCATCCTTCGGCCAGATAGCGGCGTCATGTGTGCCGTTCACGCACACCGTGTCCTGCGCTGGCTGTACCCAGCGCGGCGCCTCGTGCGGGATGCGCAGGTCCAGTGGTGGCTGCGCGTCCGGGTAGTGCGCGATGTCTGCGCGGTTGACGTTGCGGGAGGCGGCGCCGGCGTCGAGAAGCACTTGGGCCGCGGTGTCCGAGACTTGCTGCACACCGCCGTGCTCGGTGAGCACCCAGGCGGCCTCCGGCGTGCGCAGGACTTCCGGAAGGCGCGGCGGCAGAACAAAGGCCGGGCCCTCGCGCAGCGCGCCGAGCACCGCGTTCGGCGGCGACCAGCGTGGCGTCGCGCCGTCGATGCCTAGTGCGCGGCGCATGATGCGCCCCTCCGGCGTCGTGGATGGCGGCAGCTGCCTGCGACCGTGCGCGTCGACGACCCACTCGCGGTGATCCGCCACCGCCAACACCGCTGTGCCCTGCGGCAGCGGCGCCGCTGCCTGACCCGCGACCACCGTCACTTTGTCTTTTCCATGGCATGCTGACCAGGCGTGCGCCTCCGTCGCCTCCGAGGCGAACATGCCGGGCGCCGCGACGATGCCCACCGGCAGGCCGCGCGGCACCGTAGCCAAGTAGTCCCCGCCGGCCCGGGCGGGTTCCGCCGACTCCCCGGCGATAAGCCGAGCGGAGGTCAGATTCGTCACCGGGTGCAGGGTGCCGTCGACGCGCACGTACAGGCCACCGTCGGTAGCGCGCACGATGGGGGCTTCGCCGGGGTGCGGGTTGGGGCTCATCCAGGCGAACAGCCCCATCACCGCGGCAATCAGCACGACGCCGACCGCCCCGAAGATCCCGGCGCGCCGTCGCGCCGCCAGCGGGTCGTGGATCATCCGGATGTCGCCATAGATAAGGCCGTGCTCCACGCGACGCTGCATAAACCTGTGCCCCGACACCTGCGGTCGCGTTGTTGGCAACAAACGTTGCTGCATTAATTCCCCCAAATGTTGTATCCCCCGATAACGAATAACGCTGACTTACCCTACCAAAGCTCCAACGGTTCCGAGCCGTGCTTGACGGCGTCGCGCTGCATCGCACGAAGCTCTGCGCGCGTAAACGCTTCGTTGACGGCGAAGATCAACGTGTCCCCCTTCACGTACACCGGGGTCAGCCCACTGTTGGCCGTGCCGTTGTTCAAGTTCACGCGCGGCGGCTGCTGTGCCCAGAACGACGGAGGCGAAGCGATGTAGAACTTGATGTTCAGCCGTTCAACAGCCCGGTCCACCGCGTTCTTCGCAGTCGCGTCGCCGTGCTCCCCGCGTCCGAGCATCTCTACGTCGAACAAGGCGGTTGCGGTGTCGTCGCCACGCGACTTCGCCGGCCACAGGTAGTGCCGGGAGAGCGTCGGCACGCCGTTGTAGGCGTAGATCCACGAGTGTCCGTCCGCGGGCTCGCCGTAGGTAACGCCTTCCCACGCCGCGGGCTGCGTCGCGAGCCAGTCGAACGCCGCCAAGTCATTGTTGTTCACCATCCGCCCGCTGATACGTGGGGCGGTGGAGATATTCTCCGCGGCCTGCGCCGTACTCGCGTGCACGACGGTCGCAGTACTCGCCGCAACCACGAGCGCCACAAGCACCGCCCCAATTGTCGACGCCCCCTTCGCCACCACCGTCCCGACACGCTCCGCGACCGGCGCCAACGTCAGCATCCGGATGATTACCGCCAGCCCAATTGCCGCCGCCGCGATCACGCACATCACTACCGGCAACACCAGGCGGTGCGCCGTGTTGTAATGCAGCCCAGCAATCAGCGACGGCACCACATCCAGCACCGGAGGAAGCGGCGCGGCCGCCTGCACGACCGTGGTCAGCGAGAGTGCGTAGAACACCACCGGCCAGACCTGTCCACGCCACACCACGAGCGCCACCGCCCCTACCAGCGCCAGCCACAGCAGCACCGTCGGGTTATAGTTCGGGAAGTACTCAGTGACGTGGCGCGTGTCCATCGTGATCGCAAGCGCCCACGGGTTGGGAGCCTTGCCGTCCTCCGGGGTGGCCCACCCCGCGACCTCCTGCGCCTGCTCGGACCCGGCAAAGACCTGGGGCAAGAACAGCACCGCGCCGACAAACGCCGGGGCCACCAACCAGACCGTGTCAACGAGGCGGGAACGGACGGGGCGAAGTAGCGTCGAGAAGCACCAGGCGAAGGCCACAGCGAACGCAATCGTCGTCACTGGCGACGGGTGCACCGCCACCACCCCGAAGAATCCGATGGCCGCAGCGAACGCAGCATTGTGGTGCTTCGGCACCTCCAGGAACTGCCAGATCACAATGCCAGTGAGCGCAACCGCCATCATGTACGGCCACATGCCGACGTAATCCGACACCCACATCAGCTGCGGCGCACCATAGACCAGGATTGGTGCAAACCCCGCCGCGATCTGCGCCGTCAGCCCCCGCGACCGCAGAAACGCAAACACCAAACACGCCACAGACATACACGCCGCCACCGACGGCACGATCGCCTGCGCCACGTTCAACGCGGGGATCGGCGCCATCCCAGCAGTCTTTGCAAAGAGCGCCACGCCCGCGTGATAGCCCGAGGGGTACAACAGCGAGCTGTGCGTCTCCTGATACATCAGCTCACCCATCCGCGTCGGCGACGCCACACCCTCTTCCATAATGAAACGCACCGTATTGGCGTGCCACTGCGAGTCCCAGCCCTGCACGATGTTGGCCAGGCCCAGCGGCGTCTCCTCGAGCCAGCGCAACTTATCGCTGATCAGCATCGCCGAGCCCACCAACACGCCGAGCAGCGGCAGCACCCACGTGGGATCAAGCACGCTGCCTTCGCGTCGCTCCTGCGGGGTCCCAGGCAACAGCGCTCGGCTCCACGACAATGCGTCAGCGCCGGCCCAGCGCTTTCGGGCGCGCCGCGCGAACGCGCAGCGCCAGCCAGCCGCACACAACACCGCGAAGACCACGCTCACCGAGAACGTCCACGGCGAAAACTTCGCCGACGTCAGACCCCACGACCACGCACTGAGCCCAATGATGCCGAAGCTCACGGGTATCGACGCCACCACCGACGCCGGCACCCGCATCCCGGAAACAACGTTGACCACAAATCCGGGCAGCACAAACACAAGCACAGCAGCTAGAAACATCCCGGCAGTGACCACACGTACTCCTTCGCGCGCTCAGAACAGTAACGATGAAATCTTATCGCTTTAGGCGCTCAGAGCGAACGCCGATCGCGCGTCGTTGCGGCGCGAGCCGCCCACTCCCGCTCCGGCGGGTACACAACATGGTCGAACGTGAGCCCCTTCGAAGGGGCGAGTGGCACATCCGCACGACGCTCGGTCGCGTCCAACAGCCCGGTCGCCCACGCGAGGTCGCGCTTGCCCTGCCCGACGGTCAGGCACGTCGCCGTCAGTGCGCGCACCATGTTCCAGCAGAACGCGTCGGCGCTAATGTGCGCCTCGTACAGTTGCGGTTCCGCCTCCGTGGATGCGTCCACCCACCGGAAGGAGTGCACGTCGCGGATCGTCGTCGCGTGTGGGCGCGGCTTACAGAACGCCGCGAAGTCGTGCAAACCGAGCAGCACGTCGGCGGTCTGCTGCATCAGCGCCAGATCAACCGGCCTGGCCCACACCGCGGTGTCGCGGGCGCGCGTCGGCAACGCCCCGGCGGGGCTGGTAGTGACGCGGTAGATGTAGTGACGAGCCAGCGCGGAGAAGCGGGCGTCGAAATCAGGGGAAACCTCGCGCACCGAGTGCACTCGGATGTCCTCGGGCAGCAGCTTCGCCAGGCGCCGCACCAAGCGGGCGGGGTCGCCGTCCAGCGAGCGTTGTTGCAACGCCTCCGGGTCGATGTCCGCGTGCGCCACCTGACCGCGGGCGTGCACCCCCGCATCCGTGCGACCGGCGACTGTCAGCGCAACGGGGTGACGCAGCACCAATGCGAGCGCATCCTCCACGGTCGCCTGCACTGTTCGAAGGTCCCCCTTCTGACGGGCCCAGCCGTGGAAGTCGGTGCCGTCGTAGGCGATATCGAAACGCAGGCGCATCGTGTTCATTCGTACCAGGCTAGCAAACAGGAGACGCACCGCTGGAATGCGAAAACCCCACGCCACACCGTGTGGGTGGACGCGGGGCATCGTGCTAGCGAGCCAGAAGAATTGGCTCAGCGGAGGATTTAGTCCTCCTTGGCAGCCTTCGCCTCAGCTGGCTCCAGAACCAGGGAAATCTGGGTCATTGGAGCGTTGTCGCCGGAGCGAGGTGCAACCTTGATCAGGCGGGTGTAGCCGCCGTCACGGTTCTCGAACTTCGGTGCAAGCTCGTTGAACAGGTGTGCAACGATCTGTTTGTTCGGAAGCTTCGCAGCCACAGCGCGGCGTTCCTGCAGGGAACCACCCTTCGCCTTGGTGATCAGCTTCTCTGCGTATGGGCGAAGTGCTTTCGCCTTTGCATCGGTCGTCGTGATGGCGCCGTGCTCGAACAGGGACTGCGCCAGGTTAGACAGAATGTGCTTCTGGTGGGCGGCGGACCCTCCGAGACGGGCACCCTTCTTCGGGGTAGGCATTTTCGTACTCCTCGTATGGGATTGTGAGCGCGTGCTCTTGGTTTACTCGGTTTCTTCCGCGGTGTCGTCGACGTAGTCACCAGTCTCGGCGTCGTAGCCTTCGATCTGGGTCGGGTCGAAATCTTCCGGAGCGTCCTTCAGCGTCAGGCTCATGGAGGCGAGCTTGATCTTGACCTCGTTGATGGACTTCTCGCCAAAGTTGCGGATATCCATCAGGTCGGTCTCAGAGCACTCGGCCAGCTGGCCGACAGTGTTGATGCCCTCGCGCTTCAAGCAGTTGTAGGACCGGACGGAGAAGTTGAGATCTTCAATCGGCAGGTTGTAGGCCGCGATGAACTCCGTCTCCTGTGGGGACGGGCCGATCTCGATGCCTTCTGCTGCCGTGTTCAGCTCACGTGCCAGGCCGAACAGCTCCACCAGGGTGGAACCAGCTGACGCAAGCGCGTCACGAGCGGACATGGAGTTCTTCGTCTCCACGTCGATGATCAGCTTGTCGAAGTCGGTGCGCTGCTCGACACGGGTTGCCTCAACCTTGTAGGCGACACGGGTCACTGGGGAGTAGATCTGGTCGACCGGAATACGACCGGCTTCCCCACCAGAGTTCGGCACCGCCGGAACGTAGCCACGGCCACGCTCCACGACGAGCTCCATCTCAAGGCGTGCCTGCTCATTGAGCGACGCGATGTGCAGATCCGGGTTATGGATCTCAACATCAGCTGGCGTCTCAATGTCGCCGGCGGTCACGACCCCGGGCCCCTCAACGGACAGGTACATCACGACTGGCTCGTCGGACTCCGACGACAGCACGATGTCCTTAATGTTGAGGATGATCTCGGAAACGTTTTCCTTCACACCGTTGATGGTGGTGAACTCGTGGAGCACACCATCAATCTTGATCGAGGTCACCGCCGCGCCCGGGATGGACGACAGCAGCGTACGACGCAGGGAGTTACCCAGCGTGTACCCAAAACCTGGCTCGAGCGGCTCGATAACGAACTTCGAGCGGTTGGTATCGATGTACTCCTCGGTCAGCTGTGGACGCTGTGAGATGAGCATGAACTTCTCCTTTTCCGGCTACCACTATATGAAGCCGCGAGAATATGGACTTTCGGAACGATTTCGCACCACGTATCGACGTAGCGCGGGGTGAAGTAAGCGGGCTTACTTCGAGTAGAGCTCGACGATGAGCTGCTCCTGCAGCGGCACCTCGATCTGAGCGCGCTCCGGCAACTGGTGCACGAGAATGCGCAGGGTGTCCGGAACGACCTGGAGCCATGCCGGAACAACGGCGTCCAGCAGGTTGTCCTGGGCCTCTTCGAACCAGAGCATCTTGCGGGACTTGTCACGAACATCGATGATGTCGTACTGCGTGACCTTGTAGGAAGGAACGTCGATACGCTTGCCGTTCACGGTGAAGTGGCCGTGGGAAACAAGCTGACGTGCCTGGCGGCGCGTGCGCGCCAAACCTGCCCGGTAGACAACGTTGTCCAGACGGGACTCAAGCAGGATCAGCAGGTTGTCGCCGGTCTTACCTGGGAGACGGTTGGCCTCCTCGTAGTAGCGACGGAACTGCTTCTCCATCACTCCGTAGGTGAAGCGAGCCTTCTGCTTCTCCTGGAGCTGGAGCAGGTACTCAGATTCCTTGATGCGAGCGCGGCCAGCCTGCCCTGGAGGGTAGGGGCGACGCTCGAAGGACATGTCACCACCGACGAGATCGACGCGGAGGCGACGGGACTTACGGGTAGCAGGGCCGGTATAACGAGCCATGATGTATTACCTCTTTTCCTTTCTGCCTTAAACGCGACGACGCTTCGCCGGACGGCAGCCGTTGAACGGCTGTGGGGTCACGTCAGAGATCGAGGACACCTCCAGGCCAGCAGCCTGGAGCGAACGGATTGCGGTCTCACGGCCGGAGCCTGGACCCTTGACGAAAACGTCAACCTTCTTCATACCGTGGTCCATCGCCTTGCGAGCAGCGTTCTCAGCTGCCATCTGAGCAGCGAACGGCGTGGACTTGCGGGACCCCTTGAAGCCAACGTGGCCGGAGGAAGCCCAGGAGATCACAGCACCGGTCTGATCGGTGATCGAGACGATGGTGTTGTTGAAGGTCGACTTGATGTATGCGTGGCCAGCTGCCACGTTCTTCTTTACGATGCGACGGCCACCACGGCGCGCACCGGAACGAGTCTTAGGAGGCATGGATTACTTCTTCTTTCCTGCGATGGTCTTCTTCGGGCCCTTACGAGTGCGAGCGTTCGTCTTGGTGCGCTGCCCACGAACAGGCAGGCCACGACGGTGACGAAGGCCCTGGTAGGAGCCGATTTCAATCTTGCGGCGGATGTCTGCCTGCACCTCACGACGCAGGTCGCCCTCTACGGTGTAGGAGGACTCGATTGCGTCACGCAGTGCGGACAGCTGATCGTCGCTCAGGTTGTCCGTACGCAGGTCTGGAGAAATGCCCGTCTTCTCGAGCAGCTCCTTGGCGCGGGTAGCGCCGATGCCATAAATGTAAGTAAGTGCGATCTCCATGCGCTTATTGCGCGGAAGATCAACACCAGCTAGACGTGCCATGTGGAACGTACCTTTCGGGTTGTTACGGCGGTTTTCTCCCTATCCGTCCACGCCAACCGACTCTTTATCCGGACCGTACCGGAGGATGGGTCGTGATACACGTGGCTTTGGCCACCGTAGCCAAAGGTAAGCGACGCGCAGCAACGCCACGCGTCTGGGTAAGGAGGCTTCAAACGAAATTACTTGTAGCGGTACGTAATACGCCCACGGTCCAGGTCGTACGGAGATAGCTCCACGATGACCCGGTCTTCCGGGAGGATGCGGATGTAGTGCTGGCGCATCTTGCCACTGATGTGAGCAAGGACCTCATGCCCGTTGTCGAGTTCGACACGGAACATAGCATTCTTCAAAGGTTCGACGATGCGACCCTCTACCTCAATGGCGCCTTCTTTTGCCATACACTCCACTTCCTATAACCCGCGAAACACGGTCGCACACAGTGACACACAGTGTTTCCGCTGGTAGCTGACGTAAAACATACTTGTACTACGTGGTGCATAAACACCGGTGATCAACTATAGCCCTTCACCAGCACAAACACAAGCCCACCTGGGACGGTGAGGTCCGCAGGTGGGCGTCGAAAAGTGCGAACGGCTAGAAGACGAAGACCTTGTCCCCGATTGCCAAGTCCTGGAAGTAGCGCTGCGCGTCGGCGCGGTACATGCGCACGCAACCGTGCGAGAGGATCGATGGATCGCCCTGGTGGAACGCAATACCGTTGTTAGTGAAGTACGTCGCGTACGGCATCGGCGCGTTGCCGAACTCCCACGAGATCTCGTCCTTGACCTTGCGGTTGACGTAGAACGTACCCTTCGGCGTATCAAGACCTGGCCTACCAGGGCCAATGAGGTCAGCCTTGTAGTACATCTGACCGTTGTTCTGCAGCCAGGATCGGCGGCCGCCGGTATCGACGCACACCTTCGCGTCCTTCGGGCACGGGCCGTAGTCGAAGGCCGGCTGCGCAGGAGGAGCAGGGCGCGCAGGAGGAGCAGGGCGCGCGGCGGGCTTCGGCGCAGGCTTCGGGGTCTTCTCAGCGATCAGGCCTGGGTAGAAGCGCTCGACAGTCGCGTCGATGCTCGCCTTTGCCTGTGCTGGCAGGTCCTTATTGATGACCGCCAGGCCATCGGCCTGCGCACGCAGCGAGTTACGCGTCTGCCAAGCACGTTCCCGAGCGTCAGGTGTGCTGGAGCCGATGCTCGAAAGCTGAGATTGCGTCTGCTCAAGCAGCGCGCCCAATCCGCCTTCCGAGGACATCGCTGGCTGTTGCTGTGCCTCCGCCAGCACTGGCTGGGCAAATAGTGAAGCAGCAACGCCGATTCCAACGCCAATGCCAGCAAGCTTGCGGCTCAGCTGGGACGGCTTCGCATGTCGAGGTTGATAACGCATGTCGGCAGTATAGCTTACTTCGCGTCTCGCACCGTGAGGATGCGCGGCCCGTCGGCCGTCGCAGCAACCGTGTGTTCCCAGTGAGAGGCGGGCGCACCGTCGATGGAAACGACCGTCCAATCGTCGCCGAGCACCTCCGTATCAATTTCCCCGCCGAGGATCAGCATCGGCTCAATGGCCAGCACGGACCCCTCCTGGATGAGCGGTCCCCGGCCTGGTTTCCCCTCGTTTGCGAGGTACGGATCCTCATGCATCGTCCGGCCGATGCCGTGCCCGCCGTACCCGTCGACAATGCCGAGCTCTACCCCAAACTTCTCCTCCGCTGCGTACGTCGCGCGCTCGAGCGCATGCGAGACGTCAGTCAGGCGGTTGCCCGGCACCATCGCCTTGAGCCCCTCGTACAGGACCCACTCGGTCGCCTGATTCAGCTTCTCGACGCCTTCTTCGAGCTCACCCACACCGAACGTCCACGCGGAGTCCCCCACCCAGCCGTCCAGCGTCGCGCCGCAATCGATGGACACCAGGTCGCCTTCGTGCAGCACAGTCTCCTTATTCGGGATGCCATGCACAACAACCTCGTTGACCGACGCGCAAATCGACCCCGGGAAGCCCTGGTACCCCAGGAACGTCGGCGTTGCACCGTGATCACGAATGACGGTCTCCGCAACCTTGTCCAGGTCGAGCGTCGACACGCCCGGTGCGGCGGACGCACGTACCTCCTGCAGCGCCAGACCAACGATCCGCCCAGCCTTTTCCATCGCGTCGAGCTGCTCAGGCGTCTTCGCGACAATCTTGCGCTTCCGGAACCCCATCATCTGTTTCCTTCCTTATAATGCTGCGTGAAAAGGCCGGTAGGCACTCCCCGAGTCCCTACCGGCCCTTGTGCTTCTACAGGCGCTGTTTGTTACTTCTTCAGCTGCGCCATCGCGCGCTCGTTGATCTCGTCAACATCGCCGACAGCGTCGATGGAGATGATCTCGTTGCCGTAGTGGTCAATCAGCGGCGCGGTTTCGTCGCGGTAGACCTTGAGGCGGGTGCGGATCGTTTCCTCGTTGTCGTCCGCGCGACCACGGGCGAGCATGCGCTCGACGACCACATCCTCGTCGACAACAAAGTTGAGCACGCCGTCCAGCTTCAGGCCCTGCTTGCCCAGCAGCTCCTTGAGGATCTCTGCCTGTTCAACGGTGCGCGGGAAGCCGTCGAGCAAGAAGCCGTTCGCGGCATCCTCCTGGTTGAGGCGGTCTTCCACCATGCGCGCGGTGACGTCCGTCGGGACGAGCTTGCCTGCATCGATGTAGCTCTTCGCCTCAACACCGAGCGGAGTGCCCTGTCCGATGTTTGCGCGGAACAGGTCGCCGGTGGAGATGTGAGGGACGCCGAGCTTCTCGGAGAGAATCGCTGCCTGAGTGCCTTTGCCAGCGCCGGGAGGGCCAAGTAGTACAAGTCGCATTATCGCAACAGTCCTTCGTAGTTGGATTGGAGAAGTTGGGATTCAATTTGCTTAACCGTAGTCAATGCTACAGAAACCATAATCAGGATGGCTGTACCACCGAACGCGCTCATGCCACCTCGGCCAGCGCCTCCAATACCGGCGTCGAGTGCCAGGTTCGGCAGGATCGCGATGAGTGCCAGGTAGAGCGCACCAACGAACAGCAGGCGGTTCATCACAAAGGAGAGATACTCGGCGGTTGGGCGGCCCGGACGAATTCCCGGGATGAAGCCGCCGTACTTCTTCATGTTCTCCGCCTGGTCGACCGGGTCGTACTGGATGGAGACGTAGAAGTAGGAGAAGAAGATGATCATGGCGAAGTACCCCAGGATGTACTGCCAGGAGCCCGGGTTCTGCAGCCACGCCATGACGTTGTTCATCCACCAGTTGTCCGGCGGGGTCTGATTGTTCATGGTGACAATCTGCGTGATCAGCACGGGCACGTACATCAGCGAGGAAGCAAAGATCACAGGAATAACGCCTGCCTGGTTCACCTTCAGCGGAAGGTACGTTGAGGAACCGCCGTACTGACGACGCCCAACCATGCGCTTCGCGTACTGCACCGGGATGCGACGCTGGCCCTGCTCGATGAAGATAATGCCCACCACCAACGCGACGATCGCCGCGACGACCATGGCGAAAGTAACCGCACCGGAGTTCTTCAGGATGTAGGCACCCTCGGACGGAAGCTTCGTCGCAATACCAGCGAAGATCAGCAGGGACATGCCGTTGCCGACGCCCTTCTCGGTGATGATCTCGCCAAGCCACATGATCAAGACCGCACCCGACGTCATGACGATGATCATCATGATGAGCGTCCAGATGTTGCGATCCTCAACTAGCACCGGCGTCCCCTGACCGAGCAGCTGCTCGCGGTCAGCCAACGCGACGATGCCCGCGGACTGCAGCAGCGCCAGCGCCACCGTGAGGTAACGCGTGTACTGCGTCATCTTGGTTTGGCCGGACTGCCCTTCCTTCTTCAGTTCTTCAAACTTCGGAATCACGACAGTCAGCAGCTGCACGATAATCGACGCCGTAATGTACGGCATGATGCCAATCGCGAAGATGGACAGCTGCAGCAGCGCGCCACCGGAGAACAACCCGATGATGGAGAACATCGTGGCGTTATCCCCGTCTGCGACTTCCTGCAGGCGGGAGTTGATCAACGCATAGTCGACACCAGGCGTCGGAATCTGGGCACCAATGCGGTACAGAATCATCAACGCAAGGGTAATCAGAATCTTCTTCCGAAGATCCGGGTCCTTGAACGCTTGGAATATAGCGGACACAAAGCCTCCTGGCTCCTGCAGCACTCACGCAGGAGATAGTGGACAGTACGGTTGCCAAAAGTGCACGTCACAACCACCGCGGCGGTCAGACGAGACACTCCAGACAGGATTGACCCCACCACTCTACCAGTTAGCAGCGCAAACCCCCGCTTTGGCCAGCACACCTCGAAACGTTTCCAACTTTCGGTTGAAAATCACTACACTCACCAATAGGTAATTGGCATTACATTTATTCACGACTTTTCCGTAAAAATTCTTCGCATGTGAAGGGACAGCGATGAGCACAGCACCAACACCGCCAACGACGCGGACTCCCGTCAGTCGGCGTAAGTTCCTCCAATGGTCAGGCCTCGTGGGCGGTGCAGCCGTAGCCACGACCGCCGCCTCCGGCACGCTGCTTCGAGGCACGCCGGGCGTCGGCGCTGCGGAAGCCGCTGAAGGCTCCAGCACCGACCCAAAGTTCGTCTGGTCCGCCTGCACCGTCAACTGCGGCTCACGCTGCCCGCTGCGCCTGCAGATCGAGGACGGCCGCGTCACCCGCGTCCTCCCCGACGACGGCGGCGACAACACCATCGGCTCCCAGCAGATCCGCGCGTGCGTGCGTGGCCGATCGATCCGCCACCGGATCTACAACCCGGACCGTCTGAAGACGCCACTGAAGCGCAAGCCTGGCACGAAGCGCGGCGACGGCGAATGGGTCGAGATTTCCTGGGAGCAGGCGCTCGACGAAATTGCCGACCAGATGAAGGGCATCCTGGACAAGTACGGCAACGAGTCCATCTACCTCGCGTACGGCACCGGCACCATCGGTGGCACCGTGGCACGCTCCTGGCCACCCGCTGAAACCCCCTTCGCACGCTTCATGAACCTCATCGGCGGCTACCTGAACCACTACGCCGACTACTCCACCGCCCAGATCACGGCCGCCTACCCGTACCACTACGGCGCGTGGGTCACGTCGAACTCCTTCGACGACGTGAAGAACTCGAAGCTGCAGGTCATGTTCGGCAACAACCCGCTGGAGACCCGCATGTCCGGTGGCGGCGAAACGTTCGTGACGCAGCAGACGAAGCGCAAGTACGGCGTGAAGACCATCGTGATCGACCCGCGCTACTCCGAGACCGCCGTCGGGCTTGGCGACGAATGGGTCCCGATCCGCCCCGGCACCGACGCAGCGCTGGTTGCCGGCCTCGCGCACGTGCTACTCTCCGAGAACCTGCACGACCAGGCGTTCCTGGACAAGTACTGCGTCGGCTTTGATGAGGACCACATGCCGAAGGGTGCGCCGAAGAACGGCTCGTACCGCTCCTACATTGAAGGCAAGGGGCCGGATGGCGTCGAGAAGACTCCCGAGTGGGCCGCCCGCGTCTGCGGTGTACCCGCGCAGAAGATCCGCCAGCTCGCCCGCGAGATGGGCACCGCAAAGCCGACCGCTATTACCCAGGGCTGGGGCCCGCAGCGCCACGCGAATGGCGAGAACCAGTCGCGCGCGGTGTTTACGCTTGCGGCGCTGCTCGGGCAGATCGGCATCCCCGGCGGTGGTACCGGTGCTCGCGAAGGCTCGGCAAGCTTGCCGATGACGTACCCGTTCAACACGCAGTACGAGAACCCGGTGGAGACCTCGATCTCGGTTGCGATGTGGCCGCAGGCCGTCGACCACGGCCCAGCAATGACCAAGACAAAGGACGGCGTGCGGGGCAAGGACAAGCTCGACGTCCCGATCAAGATGATCTGGCAGTACGCCGGCAACACCAACACGAACCAGCACGGCGACCTGAACCGCACCGTCGAGCTGCTTCGCGACGACTCCAAGGCCGAACTCATCGTCGTCAGCGACATCCAGATGACCGTATCCGCCCGCTACGCCGACTACGTCCTGCCGGACTGCTCCACCGCGGAGCAGACCGATATCATCCAGCAGGGCTCGGCAGGCAACCTGGAGTACACCATCCTGGCCTCCAACGCCATCAAGCCGCTCTACGACTGCCGCCCGATTTACGACGTCATCGCCGACCTCGCCGAGCGTTTCGGCGTGCGCGACAAGTTCACCGAAGGTCGCACGCAGGAAGAGTGGCTGCGCTACACCCTCGACGAATCCCGCAAGGAGATCCCGGAGCTGCCATCCTTTGAGGAGCTCAAGAAGATGGGTGTGTGGCGTCGAGAAGGCGAAACCACAGTCGCGCTGAAGGACTTCCGCGAGGACCCCGAGGCCAACCCGCTTGAGACCCCAAGCGGCAAGATCGAGATCTTCTCCTCCGAGCTCTACGAGATGTCGAAGGAGTGGGAATTCGACCCGAACATCGCCGGTGACAAGCTGACGCCACTGCCGGAGCACGTCGCCACGTGGGAAGGCGCCGAGGAAGCCGCAGACAACAAGGAGTACCCGCTGCAGGTCATTGGCCACCACACCAAGGGCCGCACCCACTCCTCCTACGGCAACGTCGACTGGCTACGCGACGACGCCCACCCGCAAGTCCTCTGGATCAACCCCATCGACGCCAAGGAACGCGGCATCAAAAACGATGACCCCGTCTACGCCTACAACAAGCGTGGCCGGATCCGCTCCATCGCCCGCGTCACCCCGCGCATCGCCCCCGGTGTCATCTCGGTTCCGCAGGGCTCCTGGTTCAACCCGAAGGATGGCGGCGTGGACGTAGGGGCGTCCGTAAATACGCTGACCAGCTGGCACCCCTCCCCTCTTGCCAAGGGCAACGCGCAGCACACCGCACTGTGCCAAGTCGAAAAAGCGAAATAAGAACACCAAGGAGTGAAACAACAACATGGCTAAAAGCAACGACAAGCCAAGCAAGCGCCTTGGTTTCTTCTTCGACCAAACCTTGTGCAACGGCTGCAAGGCCTGCCAGATCGCCTGCAAGGACAAGCACAACACACCACTCGGGGTGAACTGGCGCCGCGTCGTCGAGTACTCCGGCGGCGACTGGAACCGCAACGCCGACGGCGAGCTGACCACCAACACGTTCACCTACTACACATCGGTGTCCTGCAACCACTGCGACAACCCGATCTGCACCAAGGTCTGCCCGACCACCGCGATGCACATTGGCGAAGACGGCGTGGTCTCCGTCGACCCACACAAGTGCGTCGGCTGCCGCTACTGCGAATGGGCGTGCCCCTACTCCGCGCCACAGTTCAACCCTGAAAAGGGCGTCATGACGAAGTGCGACCTGTGCGCCGACTACCGCGCCGAGGACAAAGACCCCGCCTGCGTAGCGGCCTGCCCGTCGCGCGCGCTCGACTGGGGCCCAATCGACGAACTACGTAAGGAACACGGCGACGTCGCTGGCATCGCCCCGCTGCCGGACCCGACGTTTACCGAACCACGCCTGACCATCAAGCCGCACAAGGACGCGAAACGCTGGGACGCGACCGACGCCGGCGAGATCATGAACCCGGAAGAGGTCTAACCCATGAATATGCACGAATGGCCCCTGACGTTCTTCACCACGTTCGGACAGATGGCAGTCGGCGCGTTCTTCGTCCTCGGCGTGATCACAATGCTCGGACGCACCCGCTACTCCGCCAACGCAATCAACCGCATCTGCGTGCCAGCGCTCTACGCAATCGGCCCAATCATGATCGCGGGTTTCTGCCTCGCGTTCTTCCACCTCGGCAACCCAATTAACGCGCTGAACGTGATGCGCCACATCAGCTCCTCCGGGCTCACGCAAGAGCTGGTTGGTGGCTGCATCTTCGCAGCACTCGGGTTCTTGTTCGCGGCCTGCCAATTCTTCGACTGGGGCTCCGTGGGCACCCGCACGGCAATTGCTGTGGTGACCGCGATTGCGGGCATCGGGTTCATCGCCACCATGGCGCGCCTCTACATGCTGCCAACAATCCCTTCGTGGAACCACTGGACCACCCCGGCGGCGTTCTACCTCTCCGCGGCGGTCACAGGACTCCTCGCGATTGCGGTCGCGCTCACGGCCTACAACTGGCTCGAGGACTCCGCGCTGATCAAGAAGCTCATCCCGTCCGCGCGCAACGAGGACCAGACCGAGGCCCAAAAGGAAGAGGTCTGGGACCTGATCCACGCATCGCTGCGCTGGATCGGTATCGCACTGACCGTCGTTGTACCGCTGATCTTCATCGTGATGATCTTCAACTACGGCCGCCCCGCCGGCCCTAACCCGGCGCAGTTCGAGTTCAACATGACCGCGTTCGTCATCCGCATCGGCCTGCTGCTCATCGGCGCGTTTATCGTCGGGCTCATCCTGGCGTTCGGTGGCCGCACCCGCCGCCCGACCGGGAGCGCGATGCTGTGGATCACCGTCGCCTACATCCTGGTGGTCATCGCGGAGCTGCTCGGCCGGTTCATGTTCTACGGCGCAGTTGACCGGATCGGAATCTGATGGGTACAGAGCTACTTGAGCGCTGCCGCATCGCAGCGGACATCGTGGGGCAACTCTTCCTCGACGAGCCCCAGGGCCCGCTTCTCGACGCCCTCTCCGACCCCTCCTTCCTGCAGTCATGGCCGCTCGAGGACAACACATCGCAGCAGGCCATCACCGGGCTGCTTCAGGCAGAGCGCGACACCGCCGAGGCCCTGCAGCGCGACCACCTCTACCTCTTCATCGGCGTAAGCTCCCCACTTGCCCAACCGTACGAGTCCCCGTACTTCTCCAAGGACGGCCTCGTCATGGACGATGACACCGCGGCAGTCGCCGCCTTCTACCACCAGGTAGGTTTCGCCCCCGGTGCGGACAATTTGCCACCGGACCACATCGGGCTCGAGTTCCGCTGCATCAGCCACCTGTGCGCCCTGGCGCTCAACGCCTCCGGCGAGGAGGCGCGCACCGCGGCGCTCGGAGCGCTCAAAACGTTCACCACCGAGCACCCCGCCAGGTTCGCCGAGCAAGTGCTCGGGTGCATCGAAAAGCACGCGAACACCGCAATCTACCGGGCACTTCCTGGGCTCGCGCGGGGCGTGCTCGCCGCCGTCGAAACTCTCTAATACGAAAGCTCCCCACCTCGTCCTGGACGAGTGGGGAGCTTTGCTATTCGCTGTGGTGCGAAGATGAAAGCTTACGCCTGGGTGGTGGAGCCACCAGCAGCCTCGATCTTCTCAACCGCAGACTTGGAGAACTTGGTAGCGGTGACGTCCAACTTGACGTTGATGTCGCCGTTGCCCAGCACCTTGACCGGCTGGTTCTTGCGAACCAAGCCAGCTGCGACGATGTCGTCGATGGTGATGGTGCCACCGTTCGGGAACGCCTCTGCGAGCGCCTGAACGTTGACTACCTGGTACTCCACGCGGTTCGGGTTCTTGAAGCCCTTGAGCTTCGGCAGACGCATGTGAAGTGGCATCTGGCCACCCTCAAATGCTGCGGAAACCTGCTTGCGAGCCTTGGTGCCCTTGGTACCACGGCCAGCGGTCTTGCCGCCCTTGCCTGCTTCACCGCGACCTACGCGGAACTTTGGTTTGTTCGCGCCCTTTGCTGGGCGCAGATCATGGAGCTTGATAATTTCAGCCATGTTGTTCTACTCCCCTGCAACTTCTTCGACGGTAACGAGGTGGCGAACCTTCAGGATCTGTCCACGAGTAGCGGCGTTGTCCTTCTTGATGACGGACTGGCCGATCTTACGCAGACCGAGTGCCTCGAGGTTCTTACGGGTCAGCGGCTTCTCGCCAACCTTGCCGTGGTGCAATGTGATCTTCAAAGCCATTGTTCTTACGCCTCCTGTCCTGCGCGTGCGCGCAGCATGCGAGCAGGTGCGACGTCCTCGAGGTCCTTGCCGCGCTTCGCAGCAACTTCCTCTGGGCGTACGAGCTGCTTGAGACCAGCAACCGTTGCCTGGACAACGTTCAGCGCGTTGTCAGAACCGATCGACTTCGCAAGGATGTCCTGGACACCAGCGCACTCGAGCACTGGACGGACTGCGCCACCGGCGATAACACCGGTACCTGGAGCAGCCGGGCGCAGCATAACGATGCCAGCGGCCTCTTCTGCCTGGACTGGGTGAGGAATGGTGCCACCGATCATTGGGACGCGGAAGAAGTTCTTACGTGCTTCTTCTGCACCCTTCTGGATAGCGGCAGGAACTTCCTTCGCCTTGCCGTAGCCCACGCCGACCATGCCCTTGCCGTCACCAACGACGACGAGAGCGGTGAAGGACATGTTGCGTCCGCCCTTCACGGTCTTTGCGACACGGTTGATGGTGATGACGCGCTCAATGTACTTGTCGCGGTCATCGTTCTGGTTGCGACGGTCATCGCGACGGCCACGGCCACCGCGGTTGTTGCGCTCATTCTTCTTGTTCTGGTTGTCGGCGGAGCGTCCGCCGTCACGCCGTTCACGTTCGGCCATTACGCGATCCTTCCGTTGATGGTGATGATTGCGGTGGTCATTAGAACTTCAGACCACCTTCACGAGCGGCGTCGGCAAGAGCTGCGACGCGACCGTGGTACTTGTAACCTGCGCGGTCGAAGACGATAGCTTCGATGCCTGCAGCCTTGGCGCGCTCAGCGATCAGCTGGCCAACCTTGGCTGCCTTTGTCTTCTTGTCACCTTCCAACGCACGCACGTCGGCCTCGATGGAGGACGCTGCTGCGAGCGTGTGGCCAGCGAGATCGTCGATCACCTGGACGTGGATGTGACGCGAAGAGCGGTGCACAACGAGACGTGGAGTCTCTGGGGTGCCGCGCAGCGTCTTGCGGATACGGAAGTGGCGACGTGCACGAGCCTCGCGACGGCGGGAGGAAATATCCTTGCCGACCGGAGTGCGCTTGGTGTTCTCTGCAGAATTGCTCATGATTACTTACCCGTCTTTCCGACCTTGCGACGGATCTGCTCGCCCTCGTAGCGGATGCCCTTACCCTTGTATGGGTCATCCTTACGGAGGCGGCGAATGTTCGCCGCGATCTGGCCAACCTGCTGCTTGTCAATGCCCTCGATGGAGAACTTGGTAGTTCCATCGACTGCGAAGCTGATCCCTTCCGGAGCCTCGATGAGGATCGGGTGGGAGTAGCCGAGCGAGAACTCGAGGTTCTTACCCTTGGCCTGGACACGGTAGCCGACACCGAAGATCTCCATGTTGATCTTGTAGCCCTCGGTCACGCCAACAACGAGGTTGTTGATCATGGAGCGGGACAGACCGTGCAGCGCACGGTGCTTACGGTGATCGTCCGGACGGGAGACGACAATCTCGTTGTCCTCAACCGCAGCGGTGATTGGCTCAGGCATCTCGAAGTTCAGGGAACCCTTTGGGCCCTTGACCTCTACGACCTGACCGTTAACGTTTACTTCGACACCATTCGGGATGGCGATGGGTGCATTACCTACACGCGACATAGTCTTTTCAACCTCCCTTTACCAGACGTAGGCGAGAACTTCTCCGCCTACACCCTTCTCCTGGGCCTGACGGTCGGTGAGGAGACCGTGGGACGTGGAGATGATCGCCACACCCAGACCACCCAGCACCTGCGGCAGGTCGTTGGACTTTGCGTACACGCGCAGACCAGGCTTGGACACGCGACGCAGGCCAGCGATGGCTGCCTCACGGGTCGGGCCGTACTTGAGGTCCAGGGTCAGCTGCTTGCCAACCTTGGCGTCCTCAACCTTGTAATCAGCAATGTAGCCTTCCTGCTTCAGGATCTCGGCGATGTTCGCCTTGATCTTGGAGGAAGGCATCGTCACGCTCTCGTGCTGTGCGTGCGACGCGTTGCGCACGCGAGACAGCATGTCTGCGATTGGATCAGTCATCGTCATAAGATGTGACCGTTTACCTTTCTCGTTGCGGTTCCCTACCCACCTGACCAGCAAGACTGTGTCGTGCCAGGTCGCGTTTTCCGCATGATCTGTCGGGGGCTACTTCACGCTCCCCACGCTCAATAACGCGGGGCGCTCGCCGCCTCCCTTGCACGCGGTCCGCTTCTCGGCGGGGGGCCTGCAACAAAGTTGGATGTACAATGTTCTTTCGGATTTTGCGCGCAGACAACCATCTGTGCACAAGTCCGTTCGGCCACATTACACCTTCTGCCCGCAGGAAACAAGTCGCGTTCGGCGATGCGCGTCGTCGTATAGTCGGCAGCATGAAGCACCTTGACGAACTTTTCGACGCCCTCTCCGCCACCCGCTCGCACCGTGAGGAGCTCTACCGCTGGTTCCACCAGCACGCGGAGCTGTCGATGCAGGAAACCGAAACGACGCAGCGCATCATACAGGAGCTCGAAGCCGCCGGAATTCGGTTTAGCCAGCTGGGCGAGACGGGCGTCGTCGCCACCATCGAGAACGGCCCCGGCCCCGTGGTCGCGCTGCGTGGCGACACCGACGGCCTGCCCGTCAAGGAGGATTCCGGCAAGGACTACGCCTGCACCCGAACCCAGGTGGATGCGGCGACTGGTCAACAGGTGCCAGTATCCCACGCGTGTGGTCACGACTTCCACATCTGCTCGGTACTCGCGGCGCTCAACGCCTTCAATTCCTGCCGCGACGTCTGGTCGGGCACGCTGGTGGGGGTGTTCCAGCCCGGCGAGGAAACTGCGTCGGGTGCGCGCTCCATGGTTGAGCACGGCATCTCCGACACGGTTCCCCACCCTGATGTGTACTTGGGCCAGCACGTGCTCGGCACCCTTCCGTTGGGACACGTGGGGACCCGGCCAGGCCCGGTGCTGTCCCAGGCGTTCTCGGTCAAAGTGACGGTGCACGGCGTGGGTTCGCACGGCTCCATGCCTGAGATGGGCGTTGACGCGGTCTTGTTGGCGTCGACAATTGTGACGAGGCTGCACACAGTGGTGTCCCGCGAGGTCGCAGCCTCGGAGACCGCGGTGCTAACGGTCGGGGCGATCCACGCGGGCGCAAAGTCCAACGTCATCCCTGATAGCGCTGAGTTGCTCATCAACACCCGCGCCTATTCGGAGGCGACAAGCGAGCACCTCAAGGAGGCCATCGAGCGCACCGTGCGCGCCGAGTGCGAGGCAGCGCGCAGCCCACAAGCACCCGAGTTCGAGTACTACGACGCCTACCCACTCACCTGCAATGACGAAACGGTGACGCGGCGGGTACGCAAGGCCTTCGAGGAGCAGTTCGGCGACGAAGCCCAGACGCTGGAACAAGTCCCTGCCAGCGAGGACTTCTCGATCATCCCGGATGCCCTCGGCGTACCGTACACCTTCTGGGGGCTCGGCGGCTTCGCCAGCTACCCACATGCGCCGGGCAACCACTCCGCCGCATTCGCACCCGACCTGCAGCCGACACTGGACCGCGGCGCCGAAGCGATGGTCACCGCAGCGAGCGCGTGGCTCGTCAGCGAGGGGCGCGACTAGAGTGGCACACATGGCTAACAACGAAGGTTTGCAATCAACGCACGAGTGGCTCGACGAGGTCTCCCGCGAGCTCAACGTCTCCCCGGAGCTCACGCGGACGCTGGTCGGCGACATTTTGAAAATGACTGCTGACGTGGCCCACAACGGCCCCTCGCGCCCGGCGGCCCCGACGACTGCGTTCGTAGTCGGCGTCGCTACCGGCGCGGCGCTCAAGGGCGATGAAGCCGTGGACGCAGCAACGACCCGCGAAGCGCTAGCCAAGGTGGCGAAACTCCTGGAAACCTATGAGCAGAATTAATCGACGCTTCGCCGTCACGAAAGTCACCCGCACCGACAACGGGTTCGCGCGCGACACCCGCGCCGACACCGTCACCGTGGAAGAACCACTGGCCATCCGCGCAACCGGCGACACATTGACCACCACGATGCGCACCCCCGGCCACGACATCGAGCTGGCGCACGGCTGGATGTTCGCGGAGGGCCTCATCAGCAGCGCAGAAGACGTTCGTTCCGCGCGCTACTGCGCGGGTGCAGTCGGGCCGCACAACGAAAACACGTACAACACGCTCGACATCGACCTCGGGCCCGCCGCCTCCTCAGCCGCCCCACAGTTCATCCGTCTCACGACGACCACCAGCGCATGCGGCGTGTGCGGCACCCAGTCGATCGACGACATTATGGATAAGGTGCCCGAGCCGATCACTCCGGTGCCCCTCGACCCGGACCTCGTGATGCGACTTCCCGACGCCCTGGCCGCTGGCCAAAAGCAGTTCCGAAAAACCGGCGGCATCCACGCGGCAGGCGCGTTCACCTTCGACGGTGAACCTGTAGTCATCCGCGAGGACATCGGCCGCCACAACGCGACCGACAAGGTGATTGGCCACCTCCTACTCGAGGGGTTGCTACCAGCCAGCGACCTCATCCTGGTTGTCAGCTCCCGCGCGTCATTCGAACTAGTACAGAAAGCAGCAATGGCCGGCTTCCCGGCAATGGTGGCGGTCTCGGCGGCGTCCTCCCTTGCCGTCGAGCTGGCCCGCGAAACAAAAATGGCGCTCGCCGGCTTTGTGCGCGGCGAGCGCTTCAATCTGTACTCCGGGGAGCTTGCAGACTAGTCCTTGTACACCGTCTTCGTCTTGTTGAGCCAAGCGTAGACACCGCCGATGCACAGGCCACCACCGATGAAGTTGCCGATCCACACAGCAACCCAGTTGCTGAGGATCGCCGTGGCGGTGAAACCTTCAGGCAGCGTGCTGGACAGGAACGCCAGGGAGAACAGCGAGAAGTTCGCGATGACGTGCTCGAGGCCCAGGCCAACGAAGATAGCGATCAGCGGCAGGATCACGACGAACTTGGAGATGAACTCCTTCGCCAGCAGTGCGCCAACAATCGCCATGTTGACGATGAAGTTCGCGAAGATCGCCTCAAGCAGCGCGCCGAAGAACGGCTTCGACAGCTTGCCCTCAACCAGAGTGACAATCAGGTGGCTGTTATCCATCGAACCAAACTTGGCCGACTGGCTCATCACAGCCGCGAAGATGATCGCGCCAACCAGGTTCGCCACCGTGACCACGACAACGAGCCAAATACCCTTGCCCCAGCTGAACACCTTGTCCGTCGCCGCCCAGGACGCAAACATCATGTCGCCCGTTGCAAGCTCCGCGTTCAGGATAACGATCGCGAACAGGCCAAGCCCGAACAGCAAGGCGAACACAACCGAGCCGAGCCCCGGCGCATATTCATTGACCGCATTTCCCGCCACCGCGGCGAACGCCGTGCCAGCGGTCAGGTAAATGCCGGCGAGAATCGCGCGGACGAAAAACCGGGGCATCTCATTATCGAGAAGCTGTTCTTTCTTTTTGGCCCCTGCGTGGACCATTTCCTGCAAAGCCATTGTGGCCTCCTCAAATTCACCTGAGAGATTGTTGCAAGGAGCCAGTCTATCGAATGTTTCTCAAAAGCAGTACATGCGTACTATTCGGGTGTGGGCTGCAGGTCCCCCCAAAAGACGTACACCCCCGCAACCCGGTTGGGTCGCAGGGGTGCTCGTCGAAAAAGCAGTGACGCGTTATGCGCGCTGCATCTTGCCGTCCTTGTCAGCGAACGGGAAGCCGAGGTGGCGCAGGAGTGCGCGGCCCTCGTCGTCGTTCGTTGCGGTGGTGACGACAGTGATGTCCATACCGCGGACGCGATCGATCTTGTCGATGTCGATTTCGTAGAACATCGTCTGCTCGGTCAGGCCGAAGGTGTAGTTGCCTGCACCGTCGAACTGCTTGTCGCTGAGGCCACGGAAGTCACGAATACGTGGCAGAGCGACCGTCAGCAGGCGGTCCAGGAACTCCCACATGCGGTCGCCACGGAGGGTGACCTTCGCGCCGATTGGCATGCCTTCACGGAGCTTGAAGTTAGCGATGGACTTCTTCGCGCGGCGAAGCTGTGGCTTCTGGCCGGTGATCGCAGCGAGGTCCTCGAGTGCGCCGTTGATGACCTTGGAGTCACGTGCAGCGTCGCCGACACCCATGTTGACAACAATCTTGGTCAGACCTGGGATCTGCATGACGTTGTCGTACTTGAACTCATCGTTGAGCTTGGTACGGATGTCCTCTTTGTACTGGGTCTTCAGACGAGGGGTGTAGTTCTCAGCCATGCTTAGATGTCCTTCCCGTTCGACTTTGCAACGCGGACCTTCTTGCCGTTCTCATCGAAACGGTAGCCCACGCGCGTCGGCTTGCCGTCGGAATCCAGGACCATCACGTTGGAGACGTGAATCGGAGCTTCCTGGGTGACAATGCCGCCGGACTCTGCGCCGCGCTCGTTGTAAGAGTTCGCGACGTGCTTCTTCATACGGTTCACGCCTTCAACGAGAACGCGCTGACGCTTCGGGTATGCCTCGATAACCTTGCCCTGCGCGCCCTTATCCTTGCCAGAGATGACCTGGACCATATCGCCCTTTTTGATTTTCATCCCTAGATCACCTCCGGTGCGAGAGAAACGATCTTCATGAACTTCTTGTCGCGCAGCTCGCGAGCAACTGGGCCGAAGATACGGGTGCCGCGTGGCTCGGTGTCGTTCTTGATCAGCACTGCAGCGTTCTCGTCGAACGAGATGTAGGAGCCGTCCGGACGACGGGTCTCCTTCTTCGCGCGGACGATGACAGCCTTAACGACTTCACCTTCCTTGACGTTGCCGCCTGGGGCAGCTTCCTTCACAGTGGCGACGATCGTATCGCCGATGCCGGCGAAGCGCCGAACGGATCCGCCGAGGACACGGATGCACAGGATTTCACGTGCACCGGTGTTGTCGGCGACCTTCAGGCGCGATTCCTTCTGAATCACTATTGGTCTCCTGACCTGGGTCGATGTGCGTTAGATTTCCGTCCTATACGCACGTGGTCAATGTCTTCGATGTCTTTTCGCTTGTCGACGGCACCTTCGGCACCGCAGGCGTACATGCCCAGCTCGGAAACGCGCAGAGCAAACACGCGGCAAAAGACAACTGGAACATTAAAGCACGGAACCTTCGCCCCTGCAAACCGCCACTTTTGTTTATGTTGATTCGTGCCCGGTTCTGACCTTTGGTATGGTCATACCTATGAACTTCGATGGCACACTTGCGGATTCAATCGGCTTCAAGTCGTACCTCTACACCTACGAACTCCCCAAGTTCGCGGTACGCTCCATGCTCGCCGGCATGTTTTTGACGATCATGACGGCGTTCGCCACCGTCGCCTCCACCCAAGTAGAGAGCAGCGCCCCCGGCTACGGCCGCTTCGTGTTCGCAGCTATCTTCTGCCTCTCGCTGTACGTCATCGTTGTCCTGGGGGCGGAGCTCGCCACCGGCAACATGATGTTCATGACCTACGGCAGCGCCTCGGGACGCCTCCCATGGCTCAAGGGGTTCATGATGGTCTCGACCTGCACCATCTTCAACCTGCTCGGGGTCCTCATCACCGCGGTGTTCCTGGTCCACGCTACGGCGTTCCAGCCGATCGGGATGGACAGCTTCCTCGCCGCAACCGTTGAGACCAAGCTCACGAAGCCGGACAGCTTGTTGTTCATGGAAGGCATCTTCGCCAACATCGTGGTCAATATCGGTGTGCTGCTCGCCATCCAAGCTGGAAAAGACTTCACCGCGAAGTTTCTCGCCATCATGCTGATCGTTCCCGCATTCGCCGCAATGGGTTACGAGCACTCCATCGCCAGCTTCGTCGTCTTCTCCCTGGCGGGCTACGGCCTCGGCGCCGAGCACTTCGCCGGGTTCACGCTGACGAACGGCCTGATGAACTGGTTCATCGTGTGGGTCGGCAACTATATCGGCGGCGGCCTCATCATGGGCGGCGTCTACGCGTGGCTCAACAAGGGCGGCACCCCGGCAACGCCGCTGGCGGCGCGCCGGTAGCCTCGCAAGCAAAAACGCCCCTTTTCCGGGTTGGGAAGGGGGCGTTTGTTATTGCCAGTTTTTATTTAGCCTCTTCGGCTACCTTTTTCGGCTCGACGAAGAAGAGGTCGTCGCCAAACTTCGTGTCTGCAGGAAGGCTTCTCGGCGCCCCAATCTCCCCTACCCGCTTCGTATTCGACACCACAACGGGTGTTGTTACCTCGTATCCCGCGTCGCGGATGGCGTCAATGTCGAACGTTGCCAATAGCTGGCCTGCCTCCACGACGTCGCCCTTCTTCACGTGCGCGGTAAAGTGCTCGCCCTTCAGGTTCACGGTGTCGAAGCCGATGTGCATGAGGATTTCGACGTTCTTGCCGTCGGTCCCCTTAGTGCGGATCGCGTAGGCGTGGCCGGACGGGAATGTGACCGCGACGGTGCCGGCGACGGGCGCGCGCAGCTCCCCAACGGTCGGGACGATAGCGACGCCGTTCCCCAGCTTGCCCTGAGCAAACATCGGGTCGCTGACGCTGGAAAGCGGAACAGCGTTGCCCTCCAGTGGCGCCACGACGTGGAGCGCCTCGTCGGAGGCCTCAAGCAGCGCCTGCTCGGTGGCTGCGTCCGCAGCCGGGTTCTCGGTGGCATCCGGGTCGATGGTGCCTTGTTTGCTCACCAGGTAGCGCCCGTACCCGTAGGCCGCCACGAAGGCAATCACGAACGTAATGACACCGAGGATCAGGAAGGTCACCATGTCGTTCGCGCGGATGGAGACCACGCCAATGAAGCCCGCTGCACCAAGCGCAACTGCCTTGACGTCGAAAAGCGCGATCAGCATGGCGCCAATACCGGCCGCACCGAGGCCGATAAAGAACGGCCAACGGAGGCGCAGGTTCACGCCAAAGATTGCGGGCTCCGTGATACCAAATACGGCCGAAATACCCGAAGAACCGGCGAGGCCTTTCAGCTTCGCGTTGCGCGCCAGGAAGTACACAGCCAGGGCGACAGCACCCTGTGCAATGTTCGCCATGGAGGCCGTCGGGAAGATGAAGGAGCCGCCCTGGTTAAACAGCTCAAGCTCGATTGGCGGGAAGGACTGGTGCAGGCCAGTAATCACGATCGGCGAGTAGACAAGACCGAAGAGTAGGCCACCGATAGGGCCGCCGAAGTCGTACATGCTGGATAGGCCGACAATCAGCAGGTCGCCGAGCCAGCGAACAAACGGACCAACGGCGATGAATGTGATGAAGCCCGTAATCAGCAAGGTTGCCAGCGGAGTAATCAGGAAGTCCGCCGTGCCCTTCAGCCGCTTGTGGAACCACTTTTCGATCGTTGCCAGGATCCAGGCGACCGCCAGCACCGGCAACACCGCGCCCTGGTAGCCCGCCTGCGCGACCGGCAAGCCGAACAAGTCCCAGAACGGCATCGTTCCGTCTGCCACGGAGTTTGCTACGTCGTAGCCGTTGACCAGCGCCGGGTGCACCATCGCCATACCCATGCCGGCACCAAGGTACTCGTTGCCGCCGAAGCGTTTCGTGGCGGAGAACCCAACGAGCACCGGCAGGAACGCGAACGGCGCGGAAGCCAACACGTTGATGATTTCGGTGAGACCCTGGATTTGCGGGAACATGCCCACCAGAGAGTTGTCGCCGAACAGCCCCTCTGCCGTCAGGACGTTGTTGAGCGCCATCAGCAGACCGCCGCCGACCAGGATCGGGATCAGCGGCACGAAAATGTCAGAGAAAACCTTGATGAAGCGGGTAAACCAGTTGCCCTGGTTCGCCGCAACTTCCTTGAGGTCGTCCGTAGAGACCGCGATGTTCTTGCTGGTCATTCCGTCGAGCTGGTCGAAGACGATGTCCACATCGCCGGGGCCGACGATGATCTGGAACATGCCGCCAGTAGCAAATGTCCCTTTCAGGTCAGGGTCATTCTCCAGCGCGTCCTGGGCAACCTTGTCGATGTCCTTGAGCACGAAACGCAGTCGCGTCGCGCAGTGGGCGACGCCAACGATGTTGTCCTCGCCCCCTACCCCGGCGAGGACCCGCCGGGCTACTTCTTTGTGGTCCATGTGGGAATCCTTTCTCTTCCCACACATTCAAACATAAAACTAGCCCTTATCCTGCCCGTTTGCGCCTGTTTACCCCCGGTTGTGGCGGACTTCACGCCACGCAACGCCACCCGGGCTGAACACCGCCGAGGAGAACGCCACTTCCCCGTCGCCAGCGACAACCTCGAGCGCCGCTCCGTCAGCGCACACCACGAGCTCACCCTGAGCACACTCGGCGCTGCGCTCATCCCCACCTATCGTCACCAGCACCGTCCCGCGCCCAGACGCACCCGGCCGCCACGCCATGTGCGCACCAACGCCGCCGACTTCGTCGACCAGGTCGGCCACCCACGGCTCCGACCCCAGAAGCTCCCGATGCACGACCATCCCCGCGGGGTCGGTTGGCAGGAGGAGTTCGGTGCGGAGCTGGCCGTCGACAAGCTGGAGCTTGCGTGGCAGGGTCAGCTGGTGCACCCAGCCCTCGGCGGCGATGGTCGGCGTGTCGTCGCGTGCCGGCAGGCCCATCCAGCCGAGCAACAGCGCACCCCCCTCGCCATCGGCGACCAGCTGTGGCGCGTAAAACTGGTGCCCAAAATCCAACGGCCGGAACTGCGACTCCACACGGAAGCGGAGGCCGTCAAGCGTGCCCACGACGTAGCCGCACTCGTCCGAGCCTGGGTACTGCGGGCACAGCACTAATACCTCGCGCCACTGCCCCGTCGCCTGATCACGCATCCGCAGCAGGTTCGGGCACTCCCACATGTACGCAGACTCGACGCGCGGATCCAGCCGCTCGAACTGCAAAGCGCCCACAAACTCCCAGGTCAGCAGGTCTGGGGACTCGTACAGCACCACCGCGCCGCGTTCCTCCTCGCGCTGCGCGCCGAGCACCATGCGCCAGGTGCCGTCCTCGTTGCGGGTGACGTGCGGGTCTCGGTAGTGGGCGGTGAAGCCTTCGGCAGGGCCATCGATCAGCGGATTCTCCGGCGCCCGGTGGTACACCCCACCCATCGGCCCTTCGAGGTCCTCAACGCGCACCATATTCTGCGTAGCCAGGCGACGCCCATCCTCCTTCACGTTGCCGGTGTAAAACAGCATGACCTCGCCGTCGTGCACCACGGAGGAGCCGGAATAGCACCCGTGCTTGTCATACGGGAAGTCGGGGTACAGCGCGTCCGGGAGGTGGCGCCACTGGCCTAGGCCCTCCTCACCCCCAATAGTGGTGACGGCATGGCCCCAGCCGGTGCGCTTCGACGCGTGCGGAAAGCATGGGTCATGCTGGTAAAACATGTGCAGCTCATTGCCAATCAGCGTGACCCCGTTTGGGTCGTTGAGGCGCCCTTGCGGCGGGGACAAATGAAACTTTGGTCGGTATGTCATGCGGCTTAGTCTACGGTGGGTTCATGATCACTGTGTATGGCGAAGCCCTCGTTGACCTTGTCCCCCAGGACCCTTCCCCGCTCGCGCCGCTGGTGCCCGCGCTCGGTGGCGGCCCGTTCAATGTAGCCCGTGCGCTGGGCAGACTCGGCGCAGACGTCTCCTTCCAGTCGCGGCTGTCTCGCGACAACTTCGGGGAGGCACTCACCCAATCGCTTGTCGACGCCCACGTGGACCTCACCCACTGCGGACGCGGGGATGAGCCGACCACTCTGGCGGTCACGGCGTTGAAGGCGGACGGCTCGGCAACCTATACGTTCTATGTCGACGGCACGGCCGACCGCTTCGCGGAACCCGTCCCCGTGCGGGACGGCTACGCGGTGTTCGGGACCCTGTCGCTGGCGTTGGAACCGGCGTCGCTGCGCTACGCGGAGGCCGCGTCGCAGTCGGCGGAGCACGGCGCGATCGTCTGCCTGGACCCGAATATCCGCCCGGCGTTCGCCTCCGAGAAGCACCGCCTGTTCTTGCGTGGGCTGCTCGATTCGGTGACAGTACTCAAGCTCTCCGACGAGGAGGTCGAGTTCCTCGGCGACACCTCCGACGTGCCCGTCGTGGTGACCACGCTCGGCGCAGACGGCCTGCGGGTCCGTGCGCCGTTCGGCACGGTGGAGGTCCCGTCGCCGCAGGTCACGGTCGCGGACACGATCGGCGCCGGCGATACAGTTATGGCGGCGTTGGTCCACCAGTTCGACGCCCGCGGCCTGGACCGCGACGCCCTGCTTGCCCTCGGCGAGGAGGAGTGGCGCGAGATCCTCACGTTCGCCACCCGCGCGGCCGCGATCACGGTGTCTCGCACCGGCGCCGACACACCGTTCGCCCACGAGCTGGACTAAGAAGCGGCGTTCGCCGGCTCCCACCCAAGCGCCGGTGCGACGTGCTCTGCGAACCCGCGCAGGATCTGCATGCACACGTCCACCCCGGCCTGGTTCGGCACCGTGAGCATCAGCGTGTCAGCCGCCTGAATGGCCGGGTCGTTGCCGAGCTCCTCAATGAGCTGGTCGGCCTCTGTGGCGTACGTCTTGCCAAACGTTGTGTACACACCACGCTCGATCTGGCCGATCTGCTCCTCCGTATCCAGCAAGCCGAACAGCCGCTCGGTGTCCTCGTCCACGATCGGAAAAATGGACCGCGACACCGAAACGCGCGGTTCCCAGTCGTGGCCCGCGGCCGCCCACGCCTCGCGGTAGTGCTGGATCTGTTCCGCCTGCAGCTCGCCGAGGCTGCGGCCGTCGGCTTCCGAAATCAGCGTGGAACTCATCAGGTTCACACCGTCTCGAGCAGCCTGCTCCGCGCTGGCGAACGTGCCCGCACCCCACCACACCCGGCGCGCCGCACCCTCGGAGTGCGGCAGCACCGATAGCGGGCTGGCTGGCGGGTACATCTGCGGGTACTGCTCCTCGAGGGACGCTGCGAGCGCCATCGGGTCCCCGCGCAGCGCGGAGATGAAGCGTTGGAAGTGGGCGCGCGCCAGGTCGGAGCCGTTCGCCGCCTCCGACTCGTAGCCGAAGGCGCGCCACCCCCTATCGGCTGGTTCCGGTGACCCGCGGGAGACACCGAAGGCGAGGCGGCCGTCACTAAGCAGATCGAGGGCCGCGACGTCCTCTGCGAGCTGCAGCGGGTTAGCGTAGCGCATATCGACGACGCCGGTACCCACCTCAATGTGCTTCGTCGCCGACGCCATCGCCCCAAGCAGCGCAATCGGCGACGCGAATTGCGGCGCAAAGTGATGCACGCGCACGTAGGCGCCGTTGACGCCGATCCCGTCCGCCTGGCGTGCGAGCTCCACGGTGTCCTGTAGCGCCTCGCGCGCGGTCATCCCTTGGCGCCCGGGTGGTGCGTGGTGGCCGAATGAAAGGAACCCAAACTTCTTCATGCGGCCACTCTAGCGCGCTACTCCACCGTGACCGACTTGGCCAGGTTGCGTGGCTGGTCCACGTTCAGGCCACGCGCCTGCGCGACGGTGCAGGCGAAGATCTGCAGCGGGACCGTCGACAAAAGGGGCTGCATGAGGCCTGCCGACTGCGGGATGCGGATCACGTGGTTGGCGAAGCGGTTCACGTCCTCGTCACCTTCCTCCGCGATCACGATGGTGACGGCGCCACGCGCGCGAACCTCCTGAATGTTGGAGACAACCTTGGCGTGCAGGTTGTGGCGCGAACGCTTCGACGGCACGATGACGAACACCGGCTGCCCCTCCTCAACCAGGGCGATCGGGCCGTGCTTCAGCTCGCCTGCGGCGAAGCCCTCCGAGTGCAGGTAGGCGACCTCCTTGAGCTTCAGCGCGCCCTCGAGCGCCACCGGGAAGCCGACGTGCCGGCCGAGGAAAAGTACCGACTTCGCGTCGGCGAGCTCGCGGCCAAGCTCCTGGATTTCCGCCTCGTTGTCCAGGATGTGCTGGATCTTCTCCGGCATCTCCTCGAGCTCGCCAATGATCGTCTGGATCTCGTCAGCGAACTTGTTGCCGCGCACCTGCGCCAAGTACAGCGCCAGCAGGTACGACGCCACGATCTGCGAGATGAACGCCTTCGTCGACGCCACAGCGATCTCTGGGCCGGCGTAGGTGTACAGGGAGGCGTCGGCCTCACGCGGGATAGAGGAGCCGACCGTGTTGCAGATCGCGATGACCTTCGCGCCCTGTTCGCGCGCGTGACGCACCGCCATGAGGGTGTCCATGGTCTCGCCGGACTGCGAAATGGCCACAACCAGGGTGTTCGGAGTGACGATGGGGTCGCGGTAGCGGAACTCGTGCGCCAGCTCGACTTCCGTCGGGATGCGGCACCAGTGCTCGATGGCGTACTTCGCCACGTGCCCCGCGTATGCTGCGGTGCCGCACGCCACGATGATGATCTTGTCGACGCTGCGCAACACCGACTCGTCGATCCGCAGCTCGTCGAGCGTGAGCTTACCTTCCGCGTCGAAGCGGCCGTAGAGGGTGTCGCGCACGGCAGCTGGCTGGTCGTGGATTTCCTTCGCCATGAAGGAATCGAACCCGCCCTTCTCCGCGGCGGTGACGTCCCACTCGACGCGGAACTCTTTGCCTTCGGCGCTGTTGCCCTCGAAGTCGATGATGTCGTAGCTGTCGGCAGTCAGGGTGACGATTTGCCCGTTGTCCATCTCCACCGCGTCGCGGGTGAACTCGATGAAGCCGGAAACGTCAGAGCTGAGGAAGTTCTCGCCCTCGCCCAGACCGATGACCAGCGGGGAGTTCCAGCGCGCCGCAACGATACGGTCCGGGAATTCCTGCTCGATGGCCAGCAGCGTGAACGCGCCCTCGAGTCGCAGGGCGGTCAGGCGCATTGCCTCGGTGAGGTCCTTGTTGGCCTCGGTGTTGAAGATGTCCAGCAGCAGCGTGGCTGCCACCTCTGTGTCGGTTTCGGAGCGGAACGTGTAGCCCTTCGCGCTCAGCTCGGCACGAAGTGCCGCGAAGTTCTCGATGATGCCATTGTGCACCACGGCCAGCGCGCCATCGCCGACGACGTGGGGGTGGGCGTTGGCGTCAGTAGGCCCGCCGTGCGTTGCCCACCGGGTGTGCCCGATGCCCAGGTTGGAGGGCGCAAGCGGCGCCTCGGCGATGGCCTGCTCAAGGTCCGCGACCTTGCCGGCCTTCTTCCTGCACGCGATGGTGTCGCCCTGCATGACTGCTACCCCGGCCGAGTCATAACCGCGGTATTCGAGCCTTCGAAGCCCATCAATAATGACGGTGAGGGCGTCGTGCTCGCGTGCACGCTCGCCACCTATATATCCAACGATTCCACACATGGGGCGAATTTTACACGCGGTGTAGTTGCTGGAAAAAGTGACGCCGTGGAGCCCTACCCGAGGTTGCCAGTGAGCTTTCCGTGGAACGCCGTGGTGCTCGGGTTCATGCCGACAAAGCGCACGTGCTTGCTGCGCTCTGCGTACTTTTGCTCAATGCTGTCCAGTGCCGCGACCGTCGAGGCATCCCAAACGTGGGCCTGGTGCAGGTCCACGACGACCTCGTCCGGGTCCTCCGAGTACATAAACAAGGTGGTCAGGTCATTGGAGGAGGCGAACAGCAGCTGGCCGGACACCACGTAGTGGGCGACGCCGTCGACAACTTCGCGGGTCACCTCGACCAGGTGGGCGACATTGCGCACGAAGATCACCGACGCCACCAGCACGCCAACCACGACACCGATGGCTAGGTTGTTCGTCGCCAGCACCACCGCCACCGTGATGAGCATAATCACGGTTTCGGACACCGGGAGTTTGCGCAGCGTGCTCGGCGTCACCGAGTGCCAGTCGAACGTGCTCACGGATACCATCACCATCACGGCAACCAGCGCCGCCATCGGGATCATGGCGACGTACTCGCCGAACGCGAGCATCAGGATGAGCAGGAACGTGCCCGCCAGGAATGTGGAGATGCGGGTGCGCGCACCGGAGACTTTCACGTTAATCATGGACTGCCCGATCATGGCGCAGCCGCCCATCCCGCCGAACAGGCCAGTGACAATGTTGGCGACGCCCTGCCCCCAGCTCTCGCGGGTCTTGTTGGAGTGCGTGTCCGTGACTTCGTCGATCAGCTTCGCGGTCATCAGCGACTCCATCAAGCCGACGAGCGCCACGCCGAGCGAGTACGGCGCGATGATCCGCAGCGTTTCCCAGGTCAGCGGCACGTGCGGGATGAAGAATTCGGGCAGGCTGCTCGGCAGCTCGCCGCGGTCACCGACGGTGGGCACCGGCGCCTTGGTAGCGACCGCGATGAGCGTGACCACCAGAATCGCAATGAGCGGCGCCGGGACCGCCTGCGTAAACTTCGGCATCACCACCATGATCACGATGGCCAGCGCCAGCAGCGGGTACACCGCCCAGTGGTGACCGAAAATTTCGGGCAGCTGCGCCACAAAAATAAGGATCGCTAGCGCGTTCACGAAGCCGATCATCACGCTGCGCGGCAAGAAGCGCATCAGCGTTGCGACGCCAGCTACCGCCAACACAATCTGAAACACCCCGGCGAGCATGATGGCTGCCACCATGTAGTCGTAGCCGTAGTCCCGCACCAGCGGTGCAATGACCAGCGCCACCGCGCCAGTGGCGGCCGCAATCATGGCGGGTCGCCCACCCGTAATCGCGATCACCATCGCCATGATGAAGGAGGAGTACAGCCCGACCTTCGGGTCGACCCCAGCGATGATGGAGAAGCTGATCGCCTCCGGGATCAGCGCCAGCGCCACAACTAGCCCGGCGAGGACCTCTTTCGTCAGGATGCGCGGTGTTTTCAGGGCCGTCGCCACAGAGGGCTCGGGCTTGTACCGGCGCGTGTTTTCCGTGGTCAGCACGGTGGCTGCCATATGTGTCACTCCAAACGTTGTTGTTATTCGTAGCGCAGGGCTTCGATGGGGTTCATTCTCGAGGCGCGGTTGGCCGGGTAGTAGCCGAAGAACAGGCCAATCAGCAGCGCGAATACCAGTGAGAGTAGCACTGCCGTGATCGGGGGCAACACGAAGGCGTTGAGCAGGAGCGCGCCGAGCATGCCGAAGCCCGCGCCCACGACCACGCCGAACACGCCGCCGATCAGGCAGACGATCATCGCCTCGGTGACGAACTGCATGCGGATCATCCGCCGCGTCGCCCCGAGCGCCATACGCACGCCGATCTCGCGGGTGCGTTCCGTCACGGTAATGAGCATGATGTTCATCACGCCGATGCCACCTACCAGCAGCGAGATCCCGCCGATTGCGGAGACCACCACGCTCATGGTCGTGAGCATCTGATTGAGTTGCTCGATGTCGCGCTTCATGTCCGCGACTTTCCCCTTGTAGTCGGGGTCATCCTCGTAGGTACGGTCCGCCCACGCCTGGACGTCCTGCGCAACCTGGTCGGGGTCGGCGCCGTCCGCGACGCGTACACTGACCATGTCCACGCCTGTCACGGGGGTACGCATCATGTCCGGCTGCACCGTGTACGGCACTGCCATCATCGACTGTGACAAATCTCCGACCAGCACGCCTTGCTTCTTAAAGTGCCCGTACGCGCCAACCACCTGCACCGAGGCGTACTGTCCGCCGATGTCCAGCTCGACCTCCTGACCGATCGCCGACTCCGGGTCATTATTGAACAGCTGCTCCACAACCTCCGGCGAGATCACCGCCACGGCGCGGTTCGCCTCAATGTCGTCGTGGGCGAGAAAGCGCCCGGCGGTCAGCGGCAGGTCCTGCATTTCCAGCTGGTCAGCGTTGACAAAACTCACCGTCGTGGTGCCGTGCGCCAGCCCGCGCGTGGTCTGGGCTTGGGTACTGTCCAGCTCGAACGCAATTCCTTTCGCCTGCGTACCGAGTTCTGCGCGCAGGTCCTCGATCATGTCGGGGGTGAGTTTGGAGGCGTCGTCAATCTCTTGGAACATGTAGCGGGCGGCCTCGCTGTCGTCCTCCTGGCGGGGCTTTACCTCGAGGTGGACGTCGTGAATGCCGAACTGCTCCAGGCTGTCCAGCGTCTGCTTCTGCATCGCCTTGCCCAGCGTCATGATCGCAATCACCGACGCGATGCCGATGACCACGCCGAGCAGCGTCAGCGCGGAGCGCATCTTGTTCGCCCGCAGGCTCACCGTGGCGAGCCTGACGGATTCGCGCGGGTTCACTCCTGCTCCTCAACCAAGGTCACGGTGGCGCCGACGCGCTCACGGTACTCGGCAGGCTTGTTCAGCACCCTCGTCCCCTTTTCGACGCCCTCTACGACCACATCCGAATCCGACACCAGACCAACCTTGACCGGCGTTTTCACAACCTCGAACTTGTCCCCGTCATCCTTCGGGCGCAGCGTGTACACCGAGTAGCTGCCGTTCTCGTCCACGACCGCCTCGCGTGGCACGGCGAGCGCACCCTTCGCGGACTCCGTCGTGATCTGCGCCTTCGCCGTGCCGCCGATCTTCAGCCCCTCGGTATCCCCCAGGACTTCAATCTCTACGGGGAACTCCGGGCGCGCAGTCTGCCCCGACGCGCCCTCCGCCGCAGCTTGCGTTTCCGCGACCGAAGAAACATCCAGTACACGGCCCTTAAACTTCTTCGCGCCGGTACCGGGCGTCGTAAACGTGACCGCGTCGCCCGGCTTCATCTTCGCCGAGTCCAACTCCTTCACGTTCGCGCGCAGCACCAGCCGGTTCGGGTCCGCCACAGAGAGCAGATAGCCCGCCGGAGCCTGCCCCTGCTTCACCGCGACCTCGGCGACCACGCCAGCGATCGGGGCACGCACCTGACCCGACGCCACGTCGACCTCGAGCTGCGCGATCGACTGGCCAGCCGCCGCCTGCGCCGCCTGCACCCCGCGCTGCGCCTGCTGCACAGCCGCCGCCTGGGAATCGAGCTGCTGCTGGGCGGCGAGTTTCGCCACCTCAAGTCCGACAGCTGCCTCCGCCTTCGCATCAAACGCCTGGGCAACCGCGCGTTGCTTCGCCGCAAGATCCGCGTCCGTGTCGTTGAGTGCGGCGTCGTACGCCTTTTGTGCCGCGGACAGGTTGTGCTTTGCGCCGCGGTAGCGTTCGTCGGCTTCCAGCTTGCTTAGCAGCGGCTGCACAGCGTCGTCTTTTGCCATCCCCGATTGGTAAATGCCATGGTTGCCGCGCACCGACTCCAGCGCCGCCGTCAACGCATCACGGCGCGCCGAGTCCACGCCCTGCGCCTGCGTGAGCAATGTGCTGTCTAGGCCCGCCGCCACGGCCTTCTTGCGTTGCTCAAACACCGCGGTGGCCTCCTGCAGCTGGCCGTCAGCCTGTCGAAGCGCCGCCTCCGCCTGCGTCACCTGCGGGTTTAGGCCACGCTGCATCGCGTCGTTGGACTGCTGGTATGCCTGCTGCGCCTGCTCGAGCTGGTTCTGTGCAGCGACGTCTGCCGAGATCTGCTGTGCGCGCTGCGTATCAATCTCACGCTGGACCCCCGACGTATCCAGAACGGCGACGACCTGGCCGGCCTCGACGCGCTGCCCCACCTTGACGTTGAGGGCCGTGACGGGACCGGTCAGGTGCGTCGTCAACGCCGTGACCGAGGCCGCCTCCACCGTCGCGGTAACCGGCACCTTGGCCGCAACATCGCGCGGCGCGAGTTCCGTCGTGTCGGCCGCCATCACGGGCTGGCCACCCCCGAACCCGCAGGCAGCGGTAGAGACAAGAAGGCAAACCCCGAGCCCCACGGTTGCGAGGGCTCGGGAAACGACATGATTCGTTCGACGCAGTCCTTTATTCACAGCAATAAGGATAGCCGATGTTTCGTATCAATCAGAAGTTTTACGGATATAAAACTCCGGGTGATCCGCGCGCAGCAACGTGTTGCCTGTCAGGCCACACCACGCACGGATATCGATATCGATAGCTTCATTCGTGGACCGCAAATGCAGCACTTCCCCGTCCTTGATTTGGTCACGGAATAAGAGGAAGAGGCGCACCAGGACATCACCGCACGCGATGTCCTGGGCATCCCAGTAGTGATCCTCATGCATTGCGACGCGCCATCACGTTGTCGCGGGCCTGCACGATGAGCGCAAGCTGCTGCTCCGCCAAGTTCGCGGCCACGATTGGGTTATCGGCGAACGTCGCGAAGCCGCAGTCGTTGGAGAAGACCACCCGGTCAGCCCCGAAAGTGTCCAGGGCACGCTCGATGCGTTCCTCCACTGCCTCAACCGGCTCCAACTCTTGGAGCTTCTGGTTCAGCACGCCAACGCAAATACGTTGGTCGTCGCGGATTCCCTCCAAAGCGCGGATGTCGCCTGCGCGTGGCGTCGCAAGCTCCATTGAGAGCATACCGACGTTCAGCGAAGCGAACAGCTCCACGAACGGGGCGTAGTCGCCCGTCAGCGCCGCTGACTCGTCCGTCGTCCAGTTGCCGCGGCACACGTGCAGCGCCAACCGGTCCTTCGGCAGCCCCTTCGTCAGCTCATCCAGCAGCGACTTCGCGAACTCCAGCTCCTCGTCCACCGTGCCCTCCAGGCCGTCGAGCGCACCGCACATGAACGTGCGGCCGCCTCCTCCGGCCTGACCGTACACGACTTCCGTCAGCACCGGCTCGTCGATCTGCACCAGCGCCGTGCCCTTCGCCAGCAGCTCGTGAAGCTCCTCGCGCAACACCCGGACAATGTCCTTCGACATCTCCTCGCGGTTCTCGTACGCGCGGTCGGAGACGCACTCCATCCACATCGTGCGAGTCAACAGATACGGCCCTGGCAGGCACACCTTCACCGGACGGTCGGTGAGCTGTTGCACGAACTCAACCTCGTGCGCAACCAGCGGCTTATCGCGACCAAGCGGACCGAAAACCGCCGGGTGTCGCACCTCCCCCGCCGGCACATCCAACGCGCGAAGCTCCCGCTCGAACTCCTCAGGGTCATCCACGTACGGCAACAAGTCCGTGATCGGAATGAGCTGGCAGTTCTGCAAACGCCCCGCAACGAAGCTCGAGTAGTTGTCGCGCCGCATCTCACCATCAGTGACGACGTCCATTCCGGCCCGCTCCTGCGCCGAAACCACGAGGCGCACTGCGTCATCAGCCGTCGCCTGGAACGTGTCCTCGTCCATCCGCTCCTCGAGGTGGCGGTGCAGCGCGTCCAGCAACCACGGCGAGCGTGGCCAGGAACCCATCGTCAGCACCGACCCCGCCGGGATCTCCGGTGCGGGCGCCGGTTCCGGCAAGTCCGTAGCGATCGTCGGCTCCACAACCTCCTGCGTCACCGGCATCTGCGGACGCTTACGCGGACCCTTCTTTCTCTTCGGCCGCACAGCCTCTGTCGCCGCCGGGATGTCCGCGACCTCCACGGGCTTCGTAAAGGAACCCTTCGATACAAGGAAGCGCCACCGCTTATGCTCCGGCTCCTCCACCACGTTGACCAGATCGTTTCCCGTCAAGTTACACCAGGAAGGCAGGTCGACCTTCACTGTGGAGTCGTAGGAAACAATCTCCAACAGCTGCCCCGCCTCAAGCGGATCAATGTTCTTTCGAATCAACAACAGCAACCCGTTGCCGCAGTCCAAATCGCCACCATCGAAGCTGGCGTCCGGGGCGTACGGGTGTACATTCTCTTGCTCAGCCATCGCTGCCCTAGTAGGAGACGCTCGGGGTACCGTCCGCCAGGAACTCAACGAGCTTCGCGCCGCCGACGATGGTGGCGCCGTCGATAAGGTCTTCTTCCCCGAAGCCGCGCTTCTTCGCACAAGGCGCGCACACGTACAGCTTGCCCTCGGCAGCAACGAAGTTCTCGATGAGCTCCTTGATCGGCGCGAAGCCCTCCTCATGAATGTCGTCTGCGTAGCCCTTCACAGCCAGGCGAGCGCCCTCAGAGGAGAGGAACACCATCGTGTCCTGCGCGGAACCTACCGCAGCGTTCGCGACCACGAAGCCGAGCGTCGCCAGATCCTCATTGTCCTTCGCGTGTGCAACGGTGACGCAAAACTTACCAGTACCCATCATGGCCTCCTTCAAATTGAGTGTTTCGAACACCAGAAAGTGTACCGAAACACAAAAAACACCACCCCCAAGTTGTGAAACTCGGGGGTGGTGCTGAGTTGTCCTTGAGTCGGACGCGTCTACCGGATGGGTTTAGCGTGCCTTCTCAATGATCTCCACGAGACGGAAGTGCTTGTCCTTGGACAGCGGACGCGTCTCCTGGATGCGGACGAGGTCGCCGACACCGGCGGTGTTCTCCTCGTCGTGTGCCTTCACACGCTTGGTGGTACGGACGATCTTGCCGTACAGGGCGTGGGACTTGCGGTCCTCGACCTCGACAACGATGGTCTTGTCCATCTTGTCGGATACGACGTAGCCGCGGCGGTTCTTCTGAACACGCTTCTCGTTGGTCTGTTCGTTCACGTTTGCCTCACTCATGATTAAGCCTCAGCTCCCGGAACAACGGACAGGCCGAGCTCGCGCTCGCGCAGCACGGTGTACATACGTGCAATGTCGCGCTTCACGGTGGAGATGCGGCGGTTGTTGGTCAGCTGGCCGGTGGCAAGCTGGAAGCGCAGGTTAAACAGCTCTTCCTTTGCCTCGGACAGTCGAGCGCGCAGCTCTTCGTCGTTGAGCTCGCGGAACTCGGATGCGGGGGTACCGTTTGCCATTAGAACTGGTCCTCCTTCTTGATGATGCGAACCTTGCAAGGCAGCTTCGCGCCTGCGCGGCGCAGTGCCTCGATAGCGGTTGCGTCGTTCGGGTAGGACATCTCGAAGAGAATACGTCCTGGCTTTACGTTAGCGACCCACTTCTCGACAGGGCCCTTACCGGAACCCATACGAACACCGAGCGGCTTCTGCGTCAACGGGCGGTCCGGGAAGATGTTGATCCAAACCTTGCCACCACGCTTGACGTGGCGGTTGATCGCAATACGAGCCGCCTCAATCTGACGGTTGGTGATGTACGCCGGCTCGAGAGCCTGCAGAGCGTAGTCACCGAAGTTGATCGTGTTGCCACCCTTGGACACGCCAGAACGAGTCGGGCGGTGCTGGCGGCGGTACTTCACACGCTTAGGAATAAGCATTGATTAGCCCTCCTGCTTCTGCTCTGCACGCTGGCGGCGCTGGCCACCGCGGCGTGGGCGACGGTCGCCACGGCCACGACGCTCGTTCGACGGAGCGTTCAGCTCGGACTCGCGCACGCCACCGACGACGTCGCCCTTGTAGATCCAAACCTTGACGCCGATGACGCCGAAGGTCGTGTGTGCTTCTGCGATGCCGTAGTCGATCTCAGCGCGAAGGGTGTGCAGTGGCACACGGCCCTCGTGGTAGCGCTCGACGCGGGACATTTCAGCGCCGCCCAGGCGACCCGAGGTCATGACCTTGATGCCCTTGACCTGTGGGTTACGCATAGCGGACTGGATTGCCTTACGCATCGCACGGCGGAACGCAACGCGGTTCACAAGCTGCTCAGCGATGGACTGTGCAACGAGGGTTGCGTCGGCGTCGACGTTCTTGACCTCGAGGATGTTCAGCGCAACCATCTTGCCAGTGAGCTTCTCGAGCTCGCGGCGGATGCGGTCAGCCTCAGCGCCACGACGGCCAATCACGATACCCGGGCGGGCGGTGTGAATGTCGACGCGGACGCGGTCACGGGTGCGCTCGATAACGACGTCGGAAATACCGGCGCGCTCGAGACCCTTAGACAGGAACTCGCGGATCTTGATGTCTTCTGCGACGTAATCAGCGTAGTTCTTGTCGGCGTACCAGTGGGACTTCCAGTCGGACGTGATACCCAGGCGCAGGCCGTGTGGGTGAATCTTCTGGCCCATTACTTCGCCCCTTCCTTGGACTCGACAACTACGGTGATGTGCGAGGTGCGCTTCCGGATCTGGAATGCGCGCCCCTGAGCGCGTGGCTGGAAGCGACGCATGGTCGGACCTTCGTTAGCCCAGCACTCGGAAACGACCAGCGTACGCGGGTCCAAACCGAAGTTGTTTTCAGCGTTGGCGGCTGCAGATGCAACAACCTTGGCGACGTCCTTCGCAGCACCCTGTGGTGCGTACTTCAGGACTGCGAGAGCCTCGGAGACGGACTTCCCACGGACGAGGGCGAGCACGCGGCGCGCCTTCATCGGGGAAACACGAACGAACTTGGCCGTCGCGGATGCAGTGGTGATGGTGTCAGCCATTGCTTATCGACGTCCCTTCTGTTCCTTGACGTGACCCTTAAAGGTCTTGGTTGGTGCAAACTCGCCGAGCTTGTGGCCGACCATGGACTCGTCGACAAACACCGGGACGTGCTTACGACCGTCGTGGACGGCGAAGGTGTGTCCGATGAAATCTGGGAGAATGGTCGAACGGCGAGACCAGGTCTTGATTACCTGCTTGGTGCCGGCATCGTTCTGAGCGTCCACCTTGTTGAGGAGGTGCTCATCGACGAACGGGCCTTTCTTTAGGCTACGTGGCATGTCTTACTACCTCCTCTTAACGCTTCTTGCTCTTCGAGCGACGACGTCGCACGATCATGTTGTTTGAGTAACGGTTTGGGTTGCGGGTGCGAACTTCCTTCTTGCCCCATGGGGACACTGGGTGACGACCACCGGAAGTCTTACCTTCACCACCACCGTGTGGGTGGTCCACAGGGTTCATGACAACACCGCGGACCGTTGGGCGCCAGCCCTTCCAGCGCATACGGCCAGCCTTGCCCCAGCGGATGTTGATCTGGTCAGCGTTGCCGACCTCACCAACGGTTGCGCGACAACGGATGTCCACGCGACGGATTTCGGAGGATGGCATACGCAGCACTGCGTAGGAGCCTTCCTTACCGAGGAGCTGGATCGAAGCGCCAGCGGAGCGAGCAAGCTTGGCACCTGCGCCTGGCTTGAGCTCGACTGCGTGGATCGTCGTACCGGTCGGGATGTTGCGCAGTGGCAGGTTGTTGCCAACCTTGATGTCGGCGTTAGGGCCGGCCTCGAGGACGGCGCCCTGCTTCAGGCCCTTCGGAGCGATGATGTAGCGCTTCTCACCGTCGTAGTAGTGGAGCAACGCGATGTTTGCGGTGCGGTTCGGGTCGTACTCAATGTGAGCAACCTTTGCCAGCACGCCATCCTTGTCCGAACGACGGAAGTCAATCACGCGGTAACGACGCTTGTGGCCGCCACCACGGTGACGAGTGGTGATGTGGCCGTGCGTGTTACGGCCACCCTTCTTCGGGAGCGGGCGCAGCAGCGACTTTTCCGGAGTGGAGCGAGTGAGCTCCTCGAACTCCGAAACAGAGCTGGCACGGCGACCCGGGGTTGTCGGCTTGTACTTACGAATAGCCATATTTTGTCCTTTTCTATCGAGTCACTTAGACGGCTGCGCCGCCGAAGATGTCGATGGGATCGCTGCCCTCGCGGAGAGTAACGTAGGCGCGCTTGGTGTCCTTGCGCTTACCGAAACCGGTGCGGGAACGCTTGCGCTTGCCCTCACGGTTCACGGTGTTCACCGAAGCGACGTCGACGCCGAAAATCTCTTCCACGGCAATCTTAATCTGGGTCTTGTTCGCAGACTTCGCTACAAAAAACGTGTAGGTGTTCTGCTCCATCAGCGCGTAGGTCTTCTCGGAGAGGACCGGCGCGATGATGATGTCGCGGGAATTCACGATCTTAGCCATTTACTTCTCCTCCTCCGCAGCTTCAGCCTTGCCACGGTTGATGAAGGTGTGCAGCGCTTCAACCGAGAACACAACGTCATCGGCGTTCAGCACGTCGTAGGTGTTCAGCTGCGCCGGCTCAAGAATGGTGACGCCCGGCAGGTTCCTTGCGGACAGACGGGAGTTGACATCCTCACGGCCGATCACGAGCAGCACCGACTTACGGTCAGTCAGACGCTCAATGAACGTACGAGCGGACTTGGTCGAAGGCTTCTGGCCTGGAACAAGCTCCTCAATGAGGTGGATACGCTCGTTGCGAACACGATCAGTCAGCGCACCAGCAAGTGCAGCCTTGATCATCTTCTTCGGGGTGCGCTGCGCGTAGGAACGCGGCTGCGGCCCGTGAACAATGCCACCACCGGTGAAGTGTGGCGCGCGGATCGAGCCCTGACGAGCGCGACCGGTGCCCTTCTGGCGGAATGGCTTCTTACCACCACCGCGGACCATGCCGCGGGTCTTGGTGGCGTGAGTACCCTGACGAGCGGCTGCCAGCTGAGCTGTCACAACCTGGTGCATCAGGGGGATGGAAGCTTCACGGTCAAAAAGTTCTGCCGGAAGCTCAACGGAACCGTTGGTCTTTCCGTCTGCGGTGTGGACGTTCAACGTCAGGTTCGTCATGCGTGAGCACCGCCCTTCACTGCGGTCTTGACGGTAACAACGGAACCCTTCGCACCAGGGATAGCACCCTTGATGAGGAGGAGGTTGTTGTCGCCGTCGATGCGTTGAATCTTCAGGTTCTGGGTAGTAACGCGGTTACCGCCCATACGGCCAGCCATGCGCTTGCCCTTGAACACGCGACCCGGCGTAGACGCGCCACCAATGCCGCCAACGCGACGGTGAGCGGCCTGGTTACCGTGTGCAGCACCCTGGCCAGCGAAGCCGTGACGCTTCATTGCACCGGCAAAGCCGTGGCCCTTGGTGGTACCTGCAACGTCGACGAAGACGTCGCCATCAAACAGGTTGACGGTGATCTCTTGGCCGAGTTCGTACGCAGAGGTGTCATCCATACGGATTTCAGCTACGTAGCGACGTGGGGTGACGCCAGCCTTCTTGAAGTGGCCAGCCTCTGGCTTGTTCGTCTTACGGGGATCGATGTCACCGTAAGCAATCTGGATGGCGGAGTAGCCATCAGTCTCTGGTGTACGGATCTGGGTGACCACGCACGGCCCAGCCTCAACGACGGTAACCGGGATAACACGGTTCTCGTCGTCGAAGATCTGGGTCATGCCGAGCTTGGTGCCCAGGATGCCCTTGATCTGGTTATCAGACATGTATTAGTTCTCCACTACTTACAGGTTGTCGGATCTCTAGTGATTACTGGATGTTCACGTCAACGCTTGCAGGAAGGTCGATACGCATAAGCGCGTCAACCGTCTTTGGCGTCGGATCGAGAATGTCGATGAGACGCTTGTGCGTGCGCATCTCAAAGTGCTCGCGAGAGTCCTTGTACTTGTGGGGAGAACGAATAACGGCGTACACGTTCTTCTCTGTGGGCAACGGCACCGGTCCAACGACGCGGGCACCCGTGCGGGTGACCGTCTCAACGATCTTCTTCGCGGATGCGTCGATCGCTTCGTGGTCGTAGGCCTTCAGCCTGATGCGGATCTTCTGTCCCGCCACGCTTACCTCTTCCTCGCATCCCCACATTCTGAACGAAGCGGTGGGGTTGTAGCTTCTAGTTTCTCTATAACGTTGTCCGGGCTGGGCCCATGGCTCAACGCCAGTGTCGTTTTCATTGACTGTTTGACACTTCCGGAAGGTGAACGACGCGACAAAAAACTGCGCGTTTACTTCAGTGCTTCCGCCTCGACGCGCGGGGCGTCGGGGTGTCAGACTCGGAAGGGTGCGTGACCCTTGCGTACTGCCGCTGTTTATTTGCCATGTCCCTTCTCCGGTTTCTCACCTAGTTAACCTAGATAAAAACCTTCTTTGGAAGGTGTCATGTTTACCTCACCATCACAACCATGCGACCGTCATGTTGAGGCAACCCGAGTATTAAAACACGTTCTCGCAAGAAGCGCAACCCCTTTCGCGCATTATTTCAATTTGATTGCAGTGCTGTATCCATTCAGTACATTTTGCATCGATGCGGGCATGTCCGGGGCTTGCTGTGTACCCTGGGTATTTACACGGGCCTTTGTCCGTCGTATTTTTCTTTATCCATATATATGAAGGGATTTTTCATGGCCGACCACAATGCAACCCAGAACACCCCAGCTACCACCGAGGCGAAGGAGACGGAGCAAATCCGCACGCGCAACTCCAACCTTGAGACTGATCATGGCACCACAATGATCGACGACAACGTCGTCGGCAAGATCGCGGGCATTGCTGCTCGCGAGGTGTCCGGTGTGTACAACCTTGGTGGTGGCGCAGCCCGCATGTGGGGCGCTGTCCGTGAGTCGCTGACCTCCTCTACCAACGTGCAGCAGGGTGTCGATGTCGCTGTCGAAGACGGTCACGCATCCGTCGCCGTCGCAATTATCGCGGAGTACGGCGTCGCAATCCACGAGCTTGCAAATGCTATCCGCGAGAACATCACGGTCGCTGTCACCCGCATGACTGGCCTCATTGTTGACCGCGTCGATGTCACAGTTCACGACGTCCACCTGCCGGAGCAGGACAACGAGGAGTCCAACGAGGCAGCCTACAACGCTAACCAGGCACTGGCTCAGTAGTTATGGCGTACACCTCCGTTAGCCGCGAGGTAGCCGAAGCCGCCCGGGACGCCATCTTGGCCATCCCCGGCGTGGCCGGTATGCACGGCGGGTACTTCGGCGAAGTTGCCCTCCTCCTGCCCGGTGGACGGATCGAGGGGCTGAAACCGGCATCACGATCCTCTGCGCCAAACCTCCGCGGCCTAGAAGTGAACTTTATCTACGACGTTTCGAGCGAACGGGACATCCCCTCCGTCGCCGACGACGTACGCACCGCCGCCCTACGCGCCACCGATGTCGACTTCGTCGATGTTGTTGTCGCCGACGCCGCATGAAACTGCCCTCCGAGGCAGTCCGCGTTGCGTACCCACAACAAAATTTAAGTGGTGAACTATGAACTTTCTATCCAACAAAGCGCTAACCGGTGTCATTATCGGCATTATCGTCGCGTTCTTCGTTACCTTCGGTGGTGGACTCGGACTGCTGTGGCTCGTCCTGTTCTCCGTCATTGGTGGCATCGTAGGCGCGCAGCTCGACGGCAAGCTGGACCTTGCAGAGATCCTGAGCACCAGCTCAGGTAAGGGTCGGAGCTAATGGCGTCGAACCAGTTCCACCTCAGCGAACGTGTGATTGCACAGATCGCTGAGGTGGCGGCTTCGTCAGTGCCGGGCACGATCGAAATGGACGCGAAGCTTGCAGGTCTGGCGGGCCGCAGCTTTCCCCAAATCGATGTCCGCCTGGACCGAGTTTCAGGCACCGCGGCCGTCGAAGCCGAGATCGCTACTACCTACCCTGCCCCCATCGCCGCCATCACGGACGCCGTGCGCTCGACGATCATTTCGCACATCCGCACCTTGACCGGCTTGGATGTTTCCAGCGTCAATATCGAGGTCGCGAATGTCACTGCGAACGCAGGCACACCCGTCTCCTGGGATGACGTTACGAATCACCAATCCTTCATCATCCCAACTCCACTGAAGGTCAAGCCTTTAGAGGTGGAGTCCCCGAAGACAAAGGAGCCAGAGCCGCTGCAGGAGATCGTCGCCCACTCGCTTGTCGACGACCTCAAAGCCACCCGCGTTCCTACACCAACGGCCGTAGCGTCCGTCGCTGCGCCGAAGCCACACCCTGTCCGCACAGAAGGGTTCGAGGTGCAGCCGCCCCGAGTATTCCGTCCACGCACGCCGGAACCTGTACAGGTGCGTGGCGTGCAGACACGCACACAGCGCGCATACAGCCCGAATGTCCCGGTTCCGGCGCCTCTCAAGCCAGTTCGTGTGAAGCGAGCTACGACTCCGAAGCCGGTAGCGGCTCCGCAGCCGCAGCCACTTCGCGAAATCACAATCAAACCGGCGGTGAAGTACTATGACCGAACCTAATACCCCCGTTGCCGCAGTAGGCCCACACCCTGCAGTCGCACCGAAAGCCAGCCCGGTAGCTCGCTGGCTCAGCGTTCTCGTCGGCCTGGTCTTCCTCGGGGGAGCCGTAGTGGCTGGCCACGACGCTTGGGCTCGACTCCAAGAAACGAGCGACCAACCAGAGTGGCTCACCGAGCTCTACGACCAGTTGACGCTGCAGCTCATTGACATCACGTGGGTAGCCGTCGCCGTCGGCATCGTTGTGATGGTGGTGGGATTGGCACTCGTGGTTGCGGCATTGAAGCCACGCCAAAAAACGCATCTGCGCGTACAGTCACCGGTTTCTATCTGGACGCGACCGGTGGATCTTGCGCGCAAATCAACGTTCCTCGCAACGTCACAGTTCGGAGCAAACCACGCGCGCACCAAAGCGGACCGCAAGAAAATGACGCTCACAATGCAGAGCGACGCGCCCCGCCCCGAGGTCGAACAGCAGGCTCAGGAAGCACTCGTTGGCGAGTTCCAACGTTTGGAGCAACTGCCTACCATCACCATCAAGACCGAAGCGCCAGCGCCAGCTGCAGACCAGGAGGCGAACTAAATGACCAAGACAATTGCGTTCTTTGACCGCCTACTCGTCTTCATTCTAGGTATCCTCTTGCTCTGCTTCGGGTTCATTCCACTCACCTACTTCTGGGACATCCCCTACGTAAGCGAATGGACCCAACAGGTCAACCCAGCGGTGATTGGCAACCTCCCCTATCGCTCCTGGTACAACACCGCCCTGATCGTCGGGGCAGTCGTATTGACCGTTGTTGGCCTGTGGGCTGTTATCGCCAACGTCCGAAGCCGAGGTTTCTCCACCCGAGAAATTACCGCGGCCGACGCCGAGCATGGCACAACCGAAATCAACGTGAAGCGAGTCGCCGAGGCTGCTTGCCACCACCTGGCGACCAACCCAATGATCAACTCAGCGGATGCCAAGGTCGCAATGGTTGAGACTCGCCCGACCATCGAATTCGTGGCAGTAGCAAACCCAGCGTTCTCACTCGATGAAGTCGCGACTGTGCTTGAAAAGGCCGACCAAGACTTCCGAATGGCGAACCACACAATGAACGTGGATACGCTCTGGAAGCTGCACTACGACCAAATAAGCGCCTAGCGCCACAAAGAGCGAAGCAGCTCCCCTCCCGCAACATAATTGCGGTTGGGGAGCCTTTCTTTGCCCGGTCACCGATCGAGCACACCAGTGTAAGGGACAATTTCTGTGTAAAGATTTGACCGCGGCCAATTTGCCGGCTTGACCGAGTCAACTACGACCAGGGTAAGCTGCGCGGTGCGGCAGCTGCGGCAAGCACCGGATGCCCTCCGCGCTGGGACAGCCGGCTTAAGGGACATTTTGTGTGTACAAATCTATCCGGTTTCCCGGGATGACCTCGACCAACAACCCAATATGGTTTTCAAAACAATGACATTCGTCCGTTTTGAGAAATCAACACCGAATGACGTCTGGTGTGTGGTATGGACTCTGCGGGTATTGCAGGGCCCAGCCGAGACTTTAGGGGACAAGAACCAGCCGCCAACGCGCGTTGGGGGCGGCGTATACGGCCAGAAAGACGAGCAAAGCCCTTGACGTGCACAATTCCGGCCATATCGAAGGAAGGGCTGAGTATTGCCACCCTCCTGTACCTACACAGCCTCTATGCCGTTTAACGGTATGCGCGGCTTCTAGCCATGTCCTTGAGCGAGCTGGCATACAGCTTGGGGTGGGAGGTGAGCTTGCGTGCGTGGTGTCCTGGATGGGCGGCCGAAAGAATTCGATACCGGCATTGATAGTCAGTGGAACCCCAGCTTAGGCGTGAGAAAAGGGTGGGCCGGACGCAGTTAGTTACACACAAAATGTCCCTTAAGCCGGACAGCCGCTCCCCACAAGCCCGCTGCCAGCCGTATCGCCTGGCAGCGGGCATAGAAAAAGGTCACTCCCCCTAGTGGGGAGTGACCTTTACGTCACGCTATCGGACTAAATTAGTCGAGGATCTTGGTGACACGGCCAGCGCCGACGGTGCGGGAGCCCTCGCGGATAGCGAAGCGCAGGCCCTCGTCCATTGCGACTGGGTGGATCAGCTCGACGGACATGTCGACGTTGTCGCCAGGCATGACCATCTCGGTGCCCTCAGGCAGGTGCACAACACCGGTAACGTCGGTGGTGCGGAAGTAGAACTGAGGACGGTAGTTGTCGAAGAATGGCGTGTGGCGGCCACCCTCGTCCTTGGACAGGACGTAGACAGAACCCTCGAACTTGGAGTGAGGGGTGTAAGCGCCCGGCTTGATGACAACCTGGCCACGCTCAACGTCCTCACGCTTCAGGCCACGGAGCAGCAGAGCTGCGTTGTCGCCAGCCTCAGCGGTGTCGAGAAGCTTGTTGAACATCTCGATGGAGGTGACGGTGGTCTTGGTGGACTTCTCGCGGATACCGATGATCTCAACCTCGTCGTTGAGGTTCAGGACGCCACGCTCAACACGGCCGGTCACAACGGTACCGCGGCCGGAAATGGTGAAGATATCCTCGATCGGCATCAGGAAGTCACGATCGGTCTCGCGGACTGGGTCCGGGATGGAGTTGTCGCAAGCGTCCATGAGCTCAACGATGGACTCAACCCACTTCTCCTCGCCCTCAAGAGCCTTCAGAGCGGAGATGTGAACGATTGGAGCCTCTTCGTCGTAGTCCTGCTCGGCGAGCAGCTCACGAACTTCCATCTCGACGAGCTCGATGATTTCCTCATCGTCGACCATGTCGCACTTGTTCAGCGCAACGAGGATGTAAGGAACGCCAACCTGGCGAGCAAGCAGAACGTGCTCGCGAGTCTGAGGCATCGGGCCGTCAGTAGCAGCAACAACGAGGATTGCGCCGTCCATCTGAGCAGCACCGGTGATCATGTTCTTGATGTAGTCAGCGTGGCCCGGAGCATCCACGTGAGCGTAGTGACGCTTCGGGGTGGTGTACTCGACGTGGGAAATGTTAATGGTAATGCCGCGCTCGCGCTCTTCCGGCGCCTTGTCAATCGCGTCGTACGCGAAGGACTTGTTCTCCTCCGGGTACTTGTCAGCGAGCACCTTGGTGATAGCAGCCGTGGTGGTCGTCTTACCGTGGTCGACGTGACCAATGGTACCGATGTTGACGTGCGGCTTTGTACGTTCGAACTTTGCCTTTGCCACTGTATGTCCTCCTAGGACTTCATGGTGGCTACGACCTTCGCAGCCACGTGGTTTACATTTGCCTTTGCCTTCGAAAAGGCGTCGGCTCATTCACAATGTGCCAGTTACCTGATCCTAGAGATTCGCGGCCTGATTTTCAAACCGTCAGACCGAAAATTCCGGGACCATTCGTCGCGAGTAACGGCCGGCTCAAACCACCACGCCAAAAGTGTGGCAGCCCCAGCACGGCCGCTACTTGCGACCGCCCTGCTCCCTTCAACCGATTAGCCTTGCTGGCACGCGAAGCTGGTCGTCGAGAAGCAGGGAAACGACTAGTTGCCGTTACGCGCGTCGATGATTTCCTGCGCGACGTTGGAAGGAACCTCACCGTAGGAGTCGAACACCATGGTGTAGTTCGCGCGGCCCTGCGTCTTGGAACGCAGGTCGCCAACGTAGCCGAACATCTGGGACAGCGGGACAACAGCCTTGACGACCTTTGCGCCAGAGCGGTCGTCCATCGAGTTGACCTGACCACGACGGGAGTTCAGGTCACCGATGACGTCGCCCATGTACTCCTCAGGCGTGACAACCTCAACAGCCATCAGCGGCTCGAGAAGCACTGGCTTCGCCTTAGCGACGGCCTCCTTGAGCACCTGCGAACCAGCCATCTTGAAGGCCATTTCGGAGGAGTCAACTTCGTGGTAGGCACCGTCTTCGAGGGTCGCCTTGATGTTGACCAGCGGGTAGCCAGCGAGGTAGCCGTACTGCATCGCATCCTGAATACCAGCGTCGACGGAAGGGATGTATTCCTTCGGAACACGACCACCAGTGACCGCGTTGACGAACTGGTACGTTGCGCTCTCGCCCTCTTCCAGGGTCTCCGGATCCGGGTTGTAAGGCTCGATGGTAACGATAACCTTCGCGAACTGACCCGAACCACCAGTCTGCTTCTTGTGGGTGTAGTCCAGGGACTCCACCTTCTTGCGGATGGTCTCGCGGTATGCCACCTGTGGGGAACCAATGTTCGCCTCAACCTTGAACTCGCGCTTCATGCGGTCCACGAGGACGTCGAGGTGGAGCTCGCCCATGCCGCCGATGACGGTCTGGCCGGTCTCGTCGTCGAGGTGAACAGTGAAGGTTGGGTCCTCCTCAGAGAGCTTCTGGATAGCCGTACCCAGCTTCTCCTGGTCAGCCTTGGTCTTTGGCTCAATGGCGACCTGGATAACCGGATCCGGGAAGTCCATGGACTCGAGGATGATCGGGTGGTCAGGGTTGCACAGGGTATCACCGGTGGTGGTGTGCTTCAGACCAATGAACGCGTAGATGTTGCCGGCGTCAGCATGCTCAACCGGGTTCTCCTTGTTCGCGTGCATCTGGAAGAGCTTACCGACACGCTCACGCTGCTGCTTCGTGGAGTTCAGCATGTTCTCGCCCGGAATGGCCTGGCCAGAGTAGACACGCACGTAGGTCAGCTTACCGAAGAATGGGTGAACCGCGATCTTGAATGCAAGAGCGGAGAACGGCTCGTCGACGGAAGGCTTACGGGTCAGGTCGCCCTCACCGTCGAGGGCGGTGCCGTGAACCTCACCGATGTCCAGCGGGGACGGCAGGTAATCGACGATAGCGTCCAGCACAGGCTCGACACCCTTGTTGCGGTACGCAGTACCACAGAAGACTGGGTAGACTTCCGAATTCACGGTGAGCTTACGGATACCAGCCTTCAGCTCCTCAATCGTGAGCTCTTCGCCACCGAAGTACTTCTCCATGAGCTCTTCGTCGGACTCAGCAACGGTCTCGACGAGCTTCTCGCGGTACTCCTCAGCCTTCGCCTTCAGATCCTCCGGAATCTCGGTGATCTGCGCAGGGGTGCCGGTCTCAACCTTGCCAGGCCACAGCATCGCCTTCATCTCGAGAAGGTCGACAACGCCGTCGAAGTTATCCTCAGCACCGATTGGCAGCTGCATTACCAACGGCTTCGCGCCGAGACGGTCAACGATCGTACCGACGGTGTAGTAGAAGTCAGCGCCCAGCTTGTCCATCTTGTTGACGAAGCAGATACGCGGGACGTCGTACTTCGCAGCCTGGCGCCACACCTGCTCGGACTGCGGCTCAACGCCTTCCTTGCCGTCGAACACAGCAACTGCGCCGTCGAGTACGCGCAGGGAACGCTCAACCTCAACGGTGAAGTCCACGTGACCCGGCGTGTCGATAATGTTGATCTGGTTATTATTCCAGAAGCAGGTCACGGCAGCAGACGTAATGGTGATGCCGCGCTCTTTCTCCTGCTCCATCCAGTCAGTAGTTGCGCCACCGTCGTGGGTCTCGCCAACCTTGCGGTTAATACCGGTGTAGAACAGAATGCGCTCTGTCGTGGTGGTCTTACCAGCATCGATGTGCGCCATGATGCCGATGTTGCGGACCTTGTGCAGGTCCTTAAGCACTTCTTGTGCCACGTTATTTACCCCAACTTAAAAGTCGTCGACGTGCTGCACACGTCTTGGCGAATATTTACCTAGTTCATTGTGCCACTGTTTGCCCATGATGGGCAGTGCCAGCCAGAAAATCACCACAAAACAAAAACCCGGACGCCGCACGTGCACCCACATTGGTGGGTGCACACGTATGCAATTGTGCACACGCCGTCCGTGTCAGCATGGTCCGGGGAATTTGCTTCATAGATAACCTACCGGCGACTACCAGCGGTAGTGAGCAAACGCACGGTTTGCCTCAGCCATCTTGTGGACATCCTCGCGACGCTTCACGGATGCACCCAAACCGTTAGACGCGTCCAGGATCTCATTTGCGAGACGCTCGATCATCGAGTTCTCACGACGCTGGCGCGTGAAAGTGACCATCCAGCGCAGAGCCAGAGTGGTGGAGCGAACCGGCTTGACCTCTACCGGAACCTGGTAGGTAGCGCCACCGACACGGCGGGAACGAACCTCAAGGTCAGGGCGGATGTTGCCAAGTGCCTTTTCCAAGGTGCCGACCGGATCGGTGCCGGTCTTCTCGCGGCAGATCTCAAGCGCGCCGTAGACGATGCGCTCAGCGGTGGACTTCTTACCGTCGAGAAGCACCTTATTGACCAGCTGAGTCACAAGTTCAGAGTTGTATACCGGGTCCTTAACGATGGGACGCTTCGGAGCTTGCTGCTTACGCATTTCTGATTACTGTCCCTTCTTTGCGCCGTAGCGGGAACGAGCCTGCTTACGATCCTTGACACCCTGGGTATCCAAGGAGCCACGAACAATCTTGTAGCGAACACCCGGGAGGTCCTTCACACGACCACCACGGACGAGCACCATGGAGTGCTCCTGGAGGTTGTGACCCTCACCCGGAATGTATGCAGAGACCTCGATACCGGAGCTCAGACGAACACGAGCAACCTTACGGAGTGCCGAGTTCGGCTTCTTCGGCGTGGTGGTGTACACACGGGTGCACACACCACGACGCTGCGGGGAACCCTTCAGCGCTGCAGTTGCTACCTTGCCACGCTTGTCGTGGCGGCCCTTGCGGACCAGCTGCTGGATAGTTGGCATTAATTTTCCTTCTAAGTTTTTACGCCACGGCGGCATTCGCCTGAACATGCAAAAATGAGGGCTCTTTCCCGGGGCCCTGCCGCACGTCCAGAACGCCCCGCCACGTTAATGCGAAAACGATCAGACACTTCACCTTGAGAGGGTGAACCGTCCGATACGGTACCACGCTCACTACCGATTGCGCAATACAAGCGCCGCACCCAGTTCAACTTCCCCCAATCGAGGGTGCACCAAGGGATGGCCCCCCACCACTACACCTACCCCCCGCTGATCCATTACCCGTGGGGCCAGCAGTCCAAAACTACCACATCTAGTATCCCCAGCACCTTTTGTGTCCATATCTACTAAATGCGATCAATGGAATTACAGCTATGTTAGTAACGAACCGAGAGAAAGGAACCCTCATGGCCGCAACCAACCAGGTCGACCCACGCGCCACGATCAACGAATACCTTCACCGCGCCGACTGGCGCATCAACGCTAACGCAAACCAGGACTACTCACTCGGCGGAATGATCCTCAACTCCGCCGGAAAGATCACCGCCAACTATTGGCTCGACGAAGTCTTTTCCGACGCCGCCGGCAACGCCCACCGCAACGGCGACCTCCACATCCACGACCTAGACATGCTCTCCGGATACTGCGCAGGGTGGTCGTTGCGGCAGCTCCTCGAAGAAGGTTTCGGAGGAGTACCAGGCACGATTTCCTCCAACCCCCCAAAGCATTTCTCCTCCGCATGCGGGCAGGTGGTCAACTTCCTCGGCACGTTGCAGAACGAGTGGGCTGGCGCTCAAGCGTTTTCGAGCTTCGATACCTACATGGCACCGTTTATTCGGCTGGATTCCCTGTCGTACGAGGACGTCCTGCAGCACATGCAAGAGTTCGTATTTAACCTCAACGTGCCATCCCGATGGGGCACGCAGACCCCATTTACGAACCTCACCTTCGACTGGACATGCCCGGAGGACCTCGCGGACCAAACCCCGTTCATCGGAGGCGAGCCGGTCGACTTCACCTACGGCGAACTCCAATATGAGATGGACATGATCAACCGCGCGTTCATCGAAGTCATGTCCCAAGGCGACGCCGACGGTCGCCCATTCACGTTCCCGATCCCCACCTACAACATCACAACAGATTTCGACTGGGACTCCCCAAACGCCGAGGCCTTGTTCACCATGACGGGTAAGTACGGCCTCCCCTACTTCCAAAACTTCCTCAACTCCGATTTGGACCCCGGCATGATTCGCTCAATGTGCTGCCGCCTCCAACTCGACCTACGCGAACTGCTGAAGCGTGGCAACGGCCTGTTCGGTTCCGCAGAGCTCACTGGCTCCATCGGCGTGGTGACCCTGAACTGCGCACGTCTCGGGTACCTTTTCCCAAACGACGAAGACGCACTGCTTCACAGGGTTGACGAGTTGATCGAAGTGGCCGTCGATACGCTCGAGCGTCGCCGAGCGTTTGTGCAAGAGTGCTTCGACAAGGGGCTGTACCCGTACACGAAGCGTTGGCTGCCTGGGTTCGACAATCACTTCACCACCATTGGCGTCAACGGCTGCAACGAGATGGTGAGAAATTTCACCCGGGACACCTACGACATCACCGACCCCCAAGGCCACGCGCTGGTGTTGCGTCTGCTTGACCACATCAATACCCGCATCACCGAAGCCCAGGAACACACCGGTCACCTGTACAACCTTGAAGCCTCCCCTGCGGAGGGCGCAACGTACCGCTTCGCACGCGAAGACCGCGCACGCTACCCCGGCATTATTCAGGCTGGCACCGAGGAACAGCCTTACTACACCAATTCTTCACAGCTTCCGGTGGCTCACACCCCGGACCCGTTCGCTGCACTCGCCGCGCAAGAAGATCTGCAGACCAAATACACCGGCGGCACAGTGCTGCACCTGTACATGGGCGCCGCAATGTCCAGCGGGGAAGCCACTGCGAAGCTTGTACGCCGCAGCCTGGAGACATTCCGCCTGCCGTACATCACCATCACGCCGACGTTCTCCATCTGTTCAAACCACGGCTATATCTCGGGCGAGCACCCGGAGTGCCCGCACTGTGGCACAACTACCGAGATGTGGACGCGCGTGATGGGTTACTTCCGTCCCGTGCAGAGCTTCAACACTGGTAAGAAGGGTGAGTTCGCTGAGCGCCACTACTTCGCCGAAGCATACGCCTAGCCTCCCGGTGGCGGGGATCATTCCATTTTCCGCCACCGATTGGCCAGGGCGCCTGACCGTCACCGCGTTTACACAGGGCTGCCCGCTGCGGTGCAGCTACTGCCACAACCCGGCGCTCCAGGGATTCAAGCCGGGCGCGCATGATTTCTCAGAAGTCCTCGACTTGCTGCGTGCACGCCGCGGGCTTATCGACGCCCTCGTCATTTCCGGCGGTGAACCGTTGGCTTGCGCGGGCCTCGGTGAGGCGATCGCGGCGACACACGGCATCGGTTTCGCCGTTGGGCTGCACACCAGTGGCTACGCACCCGCGCGGCTTCGCACGCTGCTGTCCGACGCTTCTACCCGCCCCGACTGGATCGGGTTCGACGTGAAAGCGCTTCCAGAAGACTTGCCGTCGGTTGCTGGTGTATCCAACGCGGTGGCTGCAAGGATGTGGGAAAGCCTGGACCTCGTATGCGGCGCCGCCCGTGAGCACGGGATGGGGCTTCAGCTCCGTACTACGCTGTGGCCGGGCTCCGTGATTGAGCAGCACCTTGCCCAGTTGCAGGGCGCTGTCGCACAGCGCGGCCATGAACTCGTGCTGCAGTGGGCTCGCGGGGTAGACGACCGCGGCGTCTACAGCGCCTAACGCAACGCGCCCCACCTCCCTCGTTTCAGGGTGGTGGGGCGCTGGTGCTGGGTAGCAGACCTAGCTACAAGCCAGAGTCACTAGATCTGGTCGTACCCGTATTCCTCCAGTGGGACGGAAGCGCCGGTGTAGTCGCCGTAGGCGTCGTCGCCGTAGATGCCGTCGCCGAAGGACGGGATCGAGTAGGCGGCGGAGCGGGCGCCTTCCGTCGGCTTCACCGTGATGTTGCGGTAGCGGGAGATACCGGTACCGGCCGGGATCAGCTTACCGATGATCACGTTTTCCTTCAGACCGATCAGCTGGTCAGAACGCTTGTTGATAGCAGCGTCCGTGAGCACACGCGTGGTCTCCTGGAATGAGGCGGCGGACAGCCAGGACTCGGTTGCCAGGGAGGCCTTGGTGATACCCATGATCTCGGAGCGCATCTCTGCTGGCTCACCGCCGTCGGCGACAGCCGCAGCGTTGACCTGGCGTGCCTCCGACAGGTCCACGAGCGTACCCGGCAGGAACTCGGTGGTACCCGAGTCGATGACGGTGCCGCGGCGCAGCATCTGACGGATGATGATCTCGATGTGCTTGTCGTGGATGGACACACCCTGGGTGCGGTAGACGGCCTGCACCTCGTCGATGAGGTGCTTCTCCACGCCGCGACGGCCGAGGACCTCGAGCACGTCGTGCGGGTCGGCAGCGCCGCGCAGGAGGCGGTCTCCAACGTTGACGTGGTCGCCTTCGCGCAGGGAGCGCTCGATCATCGCGTTCGGGTTGGACTCCATCGGGCGGCGGACCTGTGCCAGGCCCTGGCGCTTCGACAGCTTCTCGTAGACCACAACGTCGGAGCCGTCATCCGGGTGGATGGTGAGCGTCCAGAAGTTGCCTTCGTCCTCGAGGGTGACGGTGCCGGCCACGGATGCGATCGGGGCGCAGTTCTTTGGCACGCGGGCCTCGAACAGCTCCTGCACACGTGGCAGACCGCCGGTAATGTCGCCGCCGACACCACCCTGGTGGAAGGTACGCATGGTCAGCTGGGTACCAGGCTCACCAATGGACTGTGCAGCGACGATACCGACGGCTTCGCCGATGTCGACCAGCTTGCCGGAGGCCATGGACTTGCCGTAGCACTTCGCACAGACACCGGTTGGGGTCTGGCAGGTCAGAACGGAGCGGACCTTGACTTCCTCAACGCCGGCGGCGACGAGGGCGTCGATACGCTCTTCCGAAAGCTCAGCGTCGGCCTCGAGCACGACGTTGCCCTCGGCGTCCTTGGCGTCGGATGCGAGGACGCGGCCAGCAACCGAAGTCTCCACGAACTCGTCGCGGACGAACTTCTCACCGGCGAGCTGCGCGACAGGAACCTTAACTCCCTGTCGGGTGCCACAGTCGTGCTCGCGAACAATGACGTCCTGGGCGACATCGACAAGGCGGCGGGTCAGGTAGCCGGAGTCCGCGGTACGCAGTGCCGTATCGGCAAGGCCCTTACGGGAACCGTGGGAGTTGTTGAAGTACTCCATCACTGTCAGGCCTTCGCGGAAGGAGGTCTTGATCGGACGGGTGATGTACTCACCACGCGAGTTCACGACCATGCCCTTCATGCCGGCCAGGGTCCAGATCTGACGCATGTTACCGGCAGCACCCGACTTCACGATCATCGGAATCGGGTTGTCATCCGGGTACAGTGCCTCAACCGCTTCACCGACCTGGTTGGTGGCGTCCTGCCACAGCTCCACGAGGCGGTCGTAACGGTTCTCCTCGGTCAGGGCGCCCTTCTCCCAGTACTTACGCTCGATTTCCTCGGCGCGCTGCTCGTACTGTTCCAGGATTTCCGTCTTGTTCGGGAGCACCAGCACGTCAGACATGGAGATGGTCACGCCGGAACGGGTTGCCCAGTAGAAACCGGCGTCCTTCAGCTTGTCCAGCGTCTGGGCTACGGTGATCATTGGGTACTTCTCCACCATCGACTGGATGATGTCGCCCAACAGCACCTTGCCGGAGCCACCGCCCTTACGGACCATGGCACCTTCCTGGTACGGGAAGTTAAACGGAAGCAGCTCGTTGAACATGATGCGACCAAGGGTGGTCTCCATCATCCACGCCTGCCCCTTCGACCAGCCTTCTGGGAACTGCTCCGCCTCGATCTCGCGCGTCGGACGTAGGTGATCGATGCGAACCTTGATCGGCGCCTGGAGGCCAAGCACACCCAGGTCGTAGGCCATGATGGCCTCGCGGTAGGAGGAGTACACGCCCTTTGCCGGGCCGTTCTCGTCGGCAGGGGTGAAGCGACCCTCGCCGCCGATTTCATCCTCGCCCTTCTCCATTGTCAGGAAGTACAGACCGGTCACCATGTCCAGACGCGGCATCGCCAGTGGCTTACCGGACGCCGGGGACAGGATGTTGTTCGAGGACAGCATCAGGATGCGGGCCTCAGCCTGCGCCTCCGCGGAAAGCGGTAGGTGAACTGCCATCTGGTCACCGTCGAAGTCAGCGTTGAACGCCTCACAGGCCAGCGGGTGCAGCTGAATTGCCTTACCCTCGACCAGCTTCGGCTCGAACGCCTGAATACCCAGACGGTGCAGGGTCGGTGCACGGTTCAGCAGCACTGGGTGCTCAGAAATCGCCTCTTCGAGGACGTCCCACACCTCGGGGCGCTGACGCTCCACCATGCGCTTCGCCGACTTGATGTTCTGCGCGTACTCATTATCGACGAGGCGCTTCATCACGAACGGCTTGAACAGCTCGAGCGCCATCAGCTTCGGCAGACCACACTCGTGCATCTTCAGCTGTGGACCAACAATAATGACCGAACGGCCAGAGTAGTCCACACGCTTACCCAGCAGATTCTGGCGGAAGCGACCCTGCTTACCCTTCAACAGGTCAGACAGCGACTTCAACGGACGGTTGCCCGGGCCCGTGACAGGGCGGCCACGACGGCCGTTGTCGAAGAGGGCGTCGACAGACTCCTGCAGCATGCGCTTCTCGTTATTCACGATGATCTCTGGGGCACCCAGGTCGATCATGCGCTTCAAACGGTTATTGCGGTTGATTACGCGACGGTACAGATCATTCAGGTCCGAGGTCGCGAAGCGGCCACCGTCGAGCTGCACCATCGGGCGCAGCTCCGGCGGGATCACCGGGATCGCATCCAAGATCATGCCGGCAGGATCGTTACCCGAACGCTGGAACGCAGCAACAACCTTCAGACGCTTCAGCGCGCGGACTTTTTTCTGGCCCTTGCCCTCCGCGATGATGGTGCGCAGCTCCTCCGCCTCAGCCTCGAGGTCGAAGTTACGGATCAGCGTCTGGATCGCCTCTGCGCCCATGCCGCCGGTGAAGTAATCCTCGTAACGGTCCACGAGCTCTTCGTAGAGGAACTCGTCGATAATCATCTGCTTCGGTGCAAGCTTCTGGAAGGTGGACCAGATCTCGTCGAGACGATCAACCTCGCGCTCGCCGGCCTCACGGATGTGCTGCATCTCCTTGTCAGCAGCGTTCTGTACCTTCTTGCGGGCAGCAGCAGTCGCACCGGCGGCCTCGAGCTCAGCGAGGTCCTCCTCCAGCTTCTGCGCACGCTCCGCAATCTCAGCGTTGGCGTCCTGCTCGACTTCCTTCTTCTCGAGCAGCATCTCCGCCTCGAGCGTCGACATGTCGTTGTGACGTGCCTCCTCATCAACACTGGTGATGATGTTGGCAGCGAAGTAAATGATGCGCTCCAGATCCTTCGGAGCAAGATCCAGCAGGTAGCCAAGGCGCGACGGGACGCCCTTGAAGTACCAAATGTGGGTCACCGGCGCGGCCAGCTCAATGTGGCCCATACGCTCACGGCGAACCTTCGACTTGGTGACCTCGACGCCACAACGCTCACAAATGATGCCCTTGTAGCGAACACGCTTGTACTTGCCACACGCACACTCCCAGTCACGAGTAGGACCGAAGATGCGCTCGCAGAACAGGCCGTCCTTTTCCGGCTTCAACGTGCGGTAGTTAATCGTTTCGGGCTTCTTGACCTCACCATGCGACCAACGACGGATGTCGTCAGCAGTAGCCAGGCCGATGCGAAGCTCGTCGAAGAGGTTTACGTCAAACACGTAAATTCCCTTTCACCTCCCCAACGACGGGGAGGATTGCAGTTGGATAGATTCTTTCGTTCGTTCCTGGCTTAGGCGGTGTCCGCCGCGGAGCCCTCGTCACGTGACAGGTTGATGCCAAGGGAGGAACCAGCCTGATCAAAGTCGTCATCGTCGCCGTCGAGCTCCATCGGGGTGCCGTCCGTCGAAAGAACCTCGACGTTCAGGCACAGCGACTGCAGCTCCTTGAGCAACACCTTGAACGACTCCGGAATACCCGGGTCAGGGATGTTCTCACCCTTCACAATGGCCTCGTACACCTTCACGCGGCCAACCACGTCATCCGACTTGATCGTCAACAGTTCCTGCAGCGTGTAGGCGGCGCCGTATGCCTGCATCGCCCACACCTCCATCTCACCGAAGCGCTGGCCACCGAACTGGGCCTTACCGCCAAGCGGCTGCTGGGTAATCATGGAGTACGGACCAGTAGAGCGAGCGTGAATCTTCTCGTCAACCAGGTGGTGCAGCTTGAGCATGTACATGTAGCCGACGGAGATCGGGTACTTGAACGGCTCGCCGGAGCGGCCGTCGAACAGCGTGGTCTTGCCGTTCTCGTCGACCATGACGTCGCCGTCGCGGTTCGGCTTGGAGTTCGCCAGCAGGCCGGCGATCTCCTCGTTCGTCGCGCCGTCGAACACTGGGGTCGCGGTCAGCGACTCCGGTGGGACGTCGTACAGGTGCTCAGGCAGCGTCTCGAGCAGCTTGGCGTTCGCAGGATCGTCCGGGTTGACCGTCCAACCAGCCTTCGCCAACCAGCCGAGGTGCACCTCGAGGACCTGTCCAATGTTCATACGACGCGGCACACCGTGGGTATTCAGGATGATGTCCACCGGGGTGCCGTCCGCCATGAACGGCATGTCTTCCTGCGGCAGAATCTTACCGACGACACCCTTGTTGCCGTGGCGGCCAGCCATCTTGTCGCCGTCCTGGATTTTGCGCTTCTGCGCAACGTAGACGCGAATCATCTCGTTGACGCCTGGCGACAGATCGTCGTCGTCCTCGCGGGAGAAGCGACGAACCGCGATGACCTTACCGGTCTCACCGTGTGGCACCTTCAGAGAGGTGTCACGGACCTCGCGAGCCTTCTCGCCGAAGATGGCGCGCAGCAGACGCTCTTCCGGAGTCAGCTCGGTCTCACCCTTCGGGGTGACCTTACCGACCAGGATGTCGCCGTCGCGCACGTCCGCACCGATGCGGATGATGCCGCGCTCGTCGAGGTCCTTCAGCACGTCCTCGGACACGTTCGGGATCTCGCGGGTGATTTCCTCGGCACCGAGCTTGGTGTCGCGGGCATCAATTTCGTGCTCCTCGATGTGTACGGAGGTCAGGATGTCGTCCTCAACCACGCGTTGGTTCAGGATGATCGCGTCCTCGTAGTTGTGGCCCTCCCACGGCATGAACGCAACCAGCAGGTTGCGGCCGAGCGCCATCTCGCCGTTCTTGGTGCCTGGGCCGTCAGCCAGCACCTGGCCAGCCTCAACGCGCTGGCCGTGATCGACGATCGGGACCTGGTTGTAGCAGGTGCCCTGGTTCGTGCGCTCAAAGGTGCGCAGCATGTAGGTGTCCTGGATGCCTTCGTCGTCCATAACGGTGATGAAATCACCAGTCACATTCGTGACGACGCCAGCCTTCGCCGAAATAATCGTGTCACCAGCGTCGTACGCAGCACGCTGCTCCATGCCGGTAGCCACGTACGCAGCCTCAGAACGCAACAGCGGCACAGCCTGCTTCTGCATGTTCGCACCCATAAGGGCACGGTTCGCGTCGTCGTGCTCGAGGAACGGAATCATCGCCGTTGCCACGGACACCATCTGACGCGGAGAAATGTCGAGGTAGTCGACGCCCTTCGGGCCGACAACGCCGATGTCGCCGTCCTTCAGACGGACCTCGATACGCTCACCGGTGAGGTTGCGGTCCTTATCCATTGGGGTGGCCGCCTGCGCGATTGCGTAGCGGTCCTCTTCATCCGCGGTCAGGTAGTGGACCGTATCGGTCAGCTGGCCGTCTTCGACCTTCTGGTACGGCGTCTCAATGAAGCCAAACGCGTTCACGCGCGCGTAGGACGACAGCGCACCGATCAGACCAATGTTCGGGCCTTCCGGCGTCTCAATCGGACACATACGGCCGTAGTGCGACGGGTGGACGTCGCGAACCTCAATACCAGCGCGCTCACGCGACAGACCACCAGGGCCCAACGCGGAAAGACGACGCTTGTGCGTCAGACCGGACAGCGAGTTGTTCTGGTCCATGAACTGGGACAACTGGGAGGTACCAAAGAATTCGCGGATCGCCGCGGAAACTGGGCGGACGTTAATCAGCGAGGTCGGCGTGATGGACTCCGCGTCCTGCGTCGTCATGCGCTCGCGCACGACACGCTCCATGCGGGACAGGCCAACACGAACCTGGTTCTGGATCAGCTCGCCCACTGTGCGCAGACGACGGTTACCAAAGTGGTCGATGTCGTCCGTGTTGATCGAAATTACCTCGCCCTCCGGGGAGGTCATCTCGGTCTCACCAGCGTGCAGACGCACCAGGTACTCGAGGGTGGTCGCGATGTCTTCCTCGGTCAGCGTCATCAGGCCGTCGTGGTCGCCGCCGAGCCCCAGTTTGCGGTTGATCTTGTAACGACCAACGCGCGCCAGGTCGTAGCGCTTCGCCTTGAAGAACGAGTTCTCCAGCAGGGACTGCGCAAGGTCGCGCGTCGGCTGCTCACCCGGACGCTGCTTGCGGTAAATCTCCAGCAGTGCCTCATCGGTGTTTGCCACACCGTCGTTCTCCAGGGTGGACATCATGATCTCGGAGAAGCCGAAGCGCTCCGTGATCTGCTCCGTCGTCCAACCAAGCGCCTTCAGCAGCACGGTAACCGGCTGGCGACGCTTACGGTCAATACGCACACCAACCGTGTCACGCTTATCGACGTCAAACTCCAACCACGCACCGCGCGAAGGGATCACCTTCACCGCGTGCAGCGGCCGTTCCGTCGACTTATCAATCGTCTCGTCGAAGTACACGCCCGGCGAACGCACCAGCTGCGAAACAACAACACGCTCGGTGCCGTTGACGATGAAGGTGCCCTTGTCCGTCATCAGCGGGAAATCACCAATGAACACCGTCTGAGACTTAATCTCCTGGGTTTCATTGTTGATGAACTCCGCCGTCACATACAGCGGCGCGGAGTAGTTGATATCTTTTTCTTTACACTCGTCGATCGTGTCCTTGACATCTTCGAAGCGTGGCTCGGACAGCGTCAGGCTCATATTGCCCGAGTAGTCCTGAATTGGGGAGATCTCCTCGAGGATGTCCTCCAAGCCACTCGTGATACGCGCGTCGGCGCCGCGAGCTTCCTGCTCACGCTCACGCCACTCCTGCGTACCAACAAGCCACGCGAAAGATTCAAGCTGTACATCAAGAAGACCCGGGACAGCGATCGGCTCTGCGATCTTCGCGAACGAATAACGTTCGGGAGCCCCGGGAATTTCAGCCATTGACATGGTCTGGTTTGAGACTGCCAAGTTGGGTCCTTCCAGCACCTAAGGCGGACGCCGATCTCTACTCTGGCTCTGTAAAAATCGGCGTTTCCGCTGGGTAAATTAGCATTCGGTCTGCTTCGGAATACCCGCCCCCAGAGACAGCAAAATCACCTTGTCAATTCGACGTTTCGAAAGTTTTTCGACGCCGAAAAAGCAAGGCTGACATAGCGGACTGGAGACGGCTTCCAGTGCACCGAATGAGTTTACACAATGCACCCAATGTTGTAAAGGGCAGCGCAAATCCCCCGAGCCTATGCCGTCGCCGGGAAGCTTAGCACTAAACGCGCACCCGACGCTAACGCCGACGTGGCCACAGCGCGCCAACGAGACCAATCAAGGTCAGCACACCACCCATACCAAGCACACCCCATGTGAATGCCTGTTGCGTGGAAGGCCCGTAGGCGCCGTCGAGAAGTGAGAGGAGCTCGGCCGTCTGCTGCGCATCCATCGCCGCATCGTAGGAAACAATGCCCTGGACCTCATTTCCGTCCACGTCGGCATAATAGTCGTTCACGCGCTCCTGCATCCCCACGACCACGCCGGTGACCTGATCAACCAGCAGCTCGCGCTGCGCACTATGCGTGTAAAAGGCGCGGACCGGCTCGCCACCGTCCCCCTCGACCGTTAGCGTGTTCCGCATATCGGCGTAGCGCTGCGCCACATTCGTCGGCGCAATGTCCTGCCGGAACCGCAACACCGTGCGCCCAGCAACCGTCTCTTCAGCGACAAACTCCGCGGGCGCCGCGCCGCGCAGCACCGGGTCAAACACCTGGTACGTCTCCTGACGCACCGGCGACGGCAACTTCAACCAAGACCCCCCCACCGGGACGTCAACGGCCGGCATCGCCATCACAAGCTGGACCTTTGCGGAGCCCTGCGCCTCACCCGTTTCACGGTCCAGGGTGTACGTCCATGTGCTCGCACCGACAAGATTCTCAAAATCTGTGCCCGCATCCCCCGCCCGCAGCGTATCCCCCACACGCACGCTTGCCGTGTCCTTTCCCGCTGGGCTCTGCACCTCCATATGCAGCTGGTGCACCACCGGCACAGTCTCACCCTCACGGGTCCCGTCAGGGTCCACCATCGTCAGCGTGACCGCGCCCAGGTCCAACGGCAGCTTCGCACCCGAGTTCAGCACGCGCGGGGCCAGCAGACCACCAACCAACAACGCGATACCGAGGCCCGCCAACAGCGAAGCAATGATCCTGGATTTGGGCAGCATGGTGCGAAATTTTAGCACACAACGAAAAACACCCCGCCAGCCACAGTGAGTGGCGACGGGGTGTTCGTCGAAAAGTTATACAGCCTGCACGATTACTTGAGGGTAACCTTTGCGCCAGCCTCTTCCAGCTTGGCCTTTGCAGCCTCTGCATCGTCCTTGTTTGCACCCTCGAGGATAGCCTTTGGAGCACCCTCGACCATTTCCTTGGCGTCCTTCAGGCCCAGGCCCGGAACGAGCTCGCGGACAACCTTGATGACACCGATCTTCTTCGCGCCAGCGTCCTCGAGAACAACGTCGAACTCGTCCTTCTCCTCAGCAGCTGGAGCGTCGCCAGCAGCGCCCGGAGCAGCAGCAACAGCAACTGGTGCAGCAGCGGTAACGTCGAAGACCTCCTCGAATTCCTTCAGGAACTCGGAAAGCTCGATGAGGGTCATTTCCTTGAACTGCTCAATGAGCTCGTCCTTAGACAGCTTAGCCATGGTGGCTTCCTTTCTATTGGTGGGCGGTTAGCCCAAGTTTGTAAGTGTGTTATGCGGCGTCGTTCTGCTTGTCCTGCAGCGCAGCGACAAGGCGAGCCGTCTTGGATGCCGGAGCCTCGAACAGCCCAGCAGCCTTTGCCAAAGAACCCTGGAATGCGCCAGCGATTTTTGCAAGCGTGGTCTCGCGGTTGTCCATCTCAGCGATGGCGTCAACCTGAGCGGCGTCGATGGCAGCGCCATCCATGTAGCCACCCTTGATCACGAACGCGTCGTGATCCTTGGAGAACTTCTTCATGACCTTTGCAGCGTCAACAGCCTCGCCCTTAATGAAAGCGATAGCGGTCGGGCCGGTCAGAAGCTCGTCGAGACCCTCGATGCCGTGCTCGTTCGCAGCAATCTTAATGAGGGTGTTCTTGGCGACGTGGTATTCGACATCGAAGCCGAGATCGCCACGCAGAGTCTGCAGCTGACCAACGGTCAGGCCGCGGTACTCCGTCAGCACGATGGAGCTAGCAGCGTCAAACTTCTCCTTCAACACAGCAAGCTCGCGCTCATTCTTCGGATTTGCCATTACACACGCCTCCTTCCAATACTTCATGTCCTTCAATCCGCCCGGGACACAAAAAGTGCCCCGTGCAGAAGCACGAGGCACCATAAGAAAGGTAGGCCACGTTCCTCCTGCGTGGGTCGACCCCTGGAGTGGGGTACCTTCGGCCCCGAAGGGCGACCGACGGTCTTCGGTGAAACTTGAGCTCGGGTAATACCCGTTCAAACTTCGTTGTGGAACCCTACACGTCTTCTTGCGTGCGCGCAACTCCACGCAACATCCGAGCCGCAATCACGAACAGCGCGATGCCTCCCAGCAGCGCCATCAACCCAACGCCGAGGATGAGCCCGCCCCAGAAACCGCTGGCAGTGACGCCCGCCGCGGGCTCCTCCTGCGCTGCACCCTGATCAAAGGAAGACACAATTCCGCCGCCACTTTGTTGCTGCGGGGCATTGGAAATCGTCCTTCTTGTCGACGTCGGCTTCGCTCCCGTCGCGTTTGCCGCCTTCTGCTTCGGTGCCGACGTTGTTGTGGACCGCCCTGGGGCGGGTTTCCGCGCGGGTTGCTGTGCTGGCTGTTGCGCTGCCGTCTTCTTGGGCGCCGTCTTGGCTTCCGTCGGACGCACTGTACTTACAGCGGCCCTCGGAGCCATTGCTCGGGGCGTCGCCTTAGCGGTCGTTGGCCGCAGCTTCTGTCCGAACTTGTTCAGCTCTTCGTCAATCGAGCGGATGCCCTTCGCCAAGGCACCCATCCAAGTGTCGCTCGTCGCTACGCTGGCTGCGCAGGAGTCCAAGTCACGATATCCGTTTGCGTGCTGCTCACGCGCGGTAGCGATGGCGGCGTCGCCAACCGCGAAGACCGCAACGAGCTCCACAGAGTCGAATGCAAAAGTCACGGCGTACAGGCCTGGCTCAGTGAATCCGAACGCCTGGTGATCGTGAGCGTTGGCCGGGTAGCGCAGTGTGCGGGAGCTGTCGCCCGAGTCCAACTCAAGCTTGGCGCCCTGCAACCCTTCGTGCCATGTGTACATGCGTCCCGGCCCGGAGACCTTATTAATACGGACGGTTTTGGGTGCGGGGTGGTGGGTCGTCGAGAAGCCGAGCCACGGCAGGTCTGACTGCTGCGACTGCGGCAACACCCACATGTGCTCGGGGCGCGTGGGGAAGGTGTCGCGCAACGTCGCGAGGATGTCCTTGCGCGCACGGTCGGGCACCTCGAATAGGAAGGTGCCACTGGCGCGACGCGCGGGGTTGTTGGGGTCGCGGTCGTCGATGAGCGCAGCCTCCCGCGCATCGACGGGCCCCATATCCATATGACCGCTCGCGATGAAGGTATCCGGCCGGGTGCGCAGCGCATCGCAGTGCTTCGACGCGGGAGCGGGAGCTGGCGCTGGAGCCGCAGTTGTTGTCGGTTCGGGCGCCGCGGTTGTCGTTGGCGTCGGTGTTGGCGTGGGTGACGGAGTGGGCGTCGATAATTGTGGGCTGCGAAGCCCCGTCGTGGTTCCCTCCGGCAGGCCGACGTCCGCGTCCGTGCCCACCAGCCAATACTGGTCGGTCCAACCGGTGTACTCGGTCTCACCGTTAGTGAGCTCGGCGCGGCCCTGCCAACGCAGCTTGTAGATCCCCGGCTTCGTAAACGTCCAGTTGAAGTGGCCGTGCGCACCGACCTCATACTCGACGGTGTGCATCTTTTCGTCGGCACTATTGAAGAGTCGCTCGGCCGGCGAGGCGGCGTTCTTGAAGAAGATCTGCACATCGCCCGGGCCGTCGATGTTCAGCAGATCGAAGTACATCAAGTCGTCTTTGAAGTTGCTCGGCACAGCGCCCGGAAGCTCGTGGGCGGGGTCGAAAGCGCCGATGCCGGACCAGATCGGGCGCCAATTGTCCGTGAAATCGGCGTGCTGAGGTGCGAGCCACACCTGGCTGCCCGGGGCTCCCAGGAAGTCGAGGGAACCGTCGTCCGGGATGGTGAGACGGGAGACGTCGTTGCCGTCTGCGTCGGCGTCGAGGGGCAGGCGGAAGCAGACGTCGCGCTGATCGGTGACCTGTTGACCATCGACCGCCCCTATGGACAGTTGGCCACCGAACCGAGTGCCGTAGAGGGCGTCGTTGTGGGAGTGGTACAGCAACTTACGGCCAGCGCATGGATGGTCAAGATCCTCAGGAAGGACGACGCCATGTCCAGGGTCGCCGGGCCGGTGCTCCGCAGGCGTGGCCGCGTGCGCCGGGGTGACGGTGAACGCGATGAGCGCCACCGCGAGGATGAGTCTGCGGATCATGCTCGCGCCCCCTTCCTGGCGAACAACCAGCTCGCACCGAAGATGGCCGTCACGCACAGCACGATGGTTGCGCCGGTCGGCGAGTCGAACGACCACGCCAACCACACGCCAACCACACTGCCGACCACACCGATCAACGCAGCGAGAATCATCATGGTTTCTAGGTTGTCCGTAAACAGGCGAGCCGCGGACGCCGGAGTGACCAGCAACGCCAGCACAAGGATGTTGCCGATCGTCTGTACCGAAACGACCACCGCGGCAGTCACGCAGAGGTAGAGCACTAAGTCCAGAAGCGCGACGCGCACGTTCATCGCGCGGGCCGTCTCCCGGTCGAGCGCCACCGCCGTCAGCCACGGGCGCAACGCCACCACCAACTCCACGATCACAGCGCACGTCGCGGCACTGACTATCAGGTCACGCTCACTCACGCCCGTCAGCGAGCCGAACAGAAACGAACTCAGCGACGCTGTGTAGCCCTCAACGCGCGAAATGATCACCAAACCGAGCGCGAACGCGGCCGCAAACACAATGCCGATCACCGCATCCTCTTTCAACGCACGCCGCTGCGACAGCACCGCAATCAACACCGCCACGATCAACCCGGCGACTGCACCGCCGAGCAGCACCGACACCTGCAGCGCAAACGCCAACGCAACGCCCGGGAACACAGCATGTGCGACCGCATCTCCAATAAACGCCATGCCACGCAGCACCACAAAACAGCCAACGACCGCGCACAGCACCGACGCCAACACCGCCGCCGTCAGCGCGCGCGGCAAGAACGCCAGGTGCGGGTTGGCCACATCGGCCAAAAACTGCAGAAACCCGATCTCAAGCACGGGATACCTCTTTCACATGTGTTTGCAGAGCCGCCAACCACGGCGAATCCGGGCCGACGCCGAACGTGTCCATCCAAGGCTCCGCACTGTCAAGTTCAGCGGGAGCCCCATCAGCGACGATGCCACTGCGGAACAGCAAGAGCCGATCGCAGGAATCCACGGCCTCAACGATGTTGTGCGTGGACATCACGATCGCGATTTCGCGGGACGCCAACTCGCGAAACAGTGCTAACAGTTGCTCCGTGGACGGGATGTCAAGGCCAGTGAACGGCTCGTCAAGGAACAACGCACTCGGGCGACGCACCAGGGCTCGCGCCACCAGCACGCGTTGGCGTTGCCCACCGGACAGCGCCGCAATCGGCCGGTGAGCCAGATCCTGAAGGTTCACAGCATCGAGTGCATCCGCAACAGCTTCGCGATGCTCCGCCGTCGGTCTGGCGTACCACGGACGCAGGTCAAGCGTGGCATTGAGGACGGCGGACGCAACATCGATCGGGAAATCCCAGGCAACGTCATGGCGCTGCGGGACGTACCCCACCACTTTTCGCACCGCGTTGCCCTCCCGGTCCCCCACCCGCACCGTCCCCGTAGCACCGGGAATCAGGCCGAGCGTTGCCCGCATCAGTGTGGTCTTGCCCGCCCCATTCGGCCCGAGCAGCCCGACGAACTGTCCAGCAGGCACGCTGAGGTTGACGCCCTCGAACACGAGGCGGCCCGGGTACCCGGCGCGCAGCCCACGCACCTCTATCAGCGGTTGGGGATTCACTCGCTACGCCCCTTCCGGGAGCGCGCCACCAGAAGTGCCACGAGCGCAAGCACCAGCACGCCGATCACGCCACCAGCGATGAGACCCACGTTCAGTGTGCTTTCGCCACCCTGCTGCTCCTCCGATGCCGCGCCTTCACGCCACGGCCCGTTGAACTGCGCGGAGTGCGCCGCCTCAACATCTGCGGCGTCGCCAACCGCCACGCGCACCAGCTGCTCGTCTGTGTGGACGGTACCGGCGTCGTCTTTCACCACGGCCCGCACCCCAACTAGGTGTACGCCCGGCTCAGTGAAGACCCAGTTGGCGTGGGTGTGCGTGTTGGGTTCCACCCACATCGCCTGCGCGCCAGGCTCGGTGGTTGTCCACAGGAGCTGCGGCGCATGAAAGCCACCCGGTTGCAAGAACAGCGAGAACTCACCCGGGCCCTCGTGCCCGCCGAATTCAAGGCTTACCCCGCTGCCGGAGTGCTCGAGCAGACTCGCCGCCTGCGTGTTCCACCCCAGCCACGGCACCCCAGCGACTTCAGTTTGCGGGATTACCCACACGTCCGTGCCCGGCTTTGCGCCGGTGAAGGCGAAATCGTCGCCGTCGGGAAGGGTTTGCTTCGCAGCATCGCTCACGCGGAACACGACATCGTCGAGGTGGCGCCACACAGGTGGCTGGTTTGTGTCGTCGCGGGCGAGGAACTCAAGCGTATCCCCGTTGAACGTCGCGCCGAGGTCCACGTGGCCGGCGTCGATGACTGTACGCTCGCCGACGGGCGCGATCGCCTCATCCGCACTGACCACCTGTTGCAGCGCAGGGTCGTTGTCGGCGGCCTGCGCGTTCGCCACCGCCGGGGCGGTAACAAGCATCGCAGCGCACATGAGTGGGGTAATTCGAAGTTTCATTGTTCGCTCATTTCTCATTTCGTCCAAGGCACCTGCGTATCGACGCAGCATTCGCCTCAACAAGGTGTATATAGGTATCTGCCGGACCGGAACCTGGAGGATCCAGCGTGTCGCCCCAGATCGGGCAGACCTCAATGCCCAGCTGGGCGGCAGTTTCTGTCAGCACCGTGCTGCGCCCCGCAAGCTGCGGTTCCAGGAACACCGCGGGCACGTGCAGGTTTTCCAGCGTGCGGGTGAACGCGATGACGTCGCGCGGGCTCGGTTCCACGCTGGGGTTTGGTGTGACAAACCCGGCGACGCGCAGCCCGTAGGCCCGCGCAAGGTAGGAGTAGCCGTGGTGGGTGGTCACCAAGTTGCGTTGCTCCTCCGGAACCGCGGCGACAGCCTCGCGCATGGTGTCATCCGCCGCATCCAGTTGCTGAAGGTAATCATGGGCGTTGGCTTGGTAGGTTTCCGCGTGGCGCGGGTCCACCGCGGCCAACTCGTCGCGGATCACCTGCACGATCGCCTTCATGGCGCGCACGTCATGCCACACGTGAGGGTCTAGCTCGCCGTGCACGTGGTTACCGAGCACCGCCTGCGGCAACAGATAGGTTTCCTCCCCCGGGGTGCCCAGGAAACGAAACGCGCGCTCGGGCGGAATCGGCTGCAACGTGGTGTTCGGCACCGTGACGGCAACGTGTGCGGGGTCGAGGTGGCCGTCGTCATCCGAATTGAGCACAAGGTGTGCTGTACCCTGCTCGTCGAGCTCAGCTGTGATGTCGACGTGCCCCTTCTCCACCGCGTGCATGCCCGGCGCAACCCGCGCGGGGTCCTGCCCTACTACGACCGTCACCGTTGATTGCGTGTTTGCGCGCTCCGGTGCACCCACGGCGTCGCGGATCTGCGCCGCGAGCGTCAGCTTGTACACACCGGGGTGAGAAAACGCCCAGCTCAGGTGAGTGTGAGCGTCAACCGGCAATGTCTTTGCATCATGGTTATCCAGCCCATCGCGAGAGTTAAACACCACCTCCGGAGTACCGAACGTCCCCAGGATGAACGCGAAAGCGTCCCCGGGGCCGTCAACGTCTACGAGCTGTAGGTCCGCAACCCCCGTCGCCGGGAGCTGCTGGCCCGTATCCACCCGCAGACCAAGCCACACCGCGTCCAGGCTCGCGTCCTCCACAAGCGGAATCGGCGCGAACCCGTAGCGCTGTGCCTCCTGTGCGAGCGGCACGACCGGCGTTGTCTCACGCGCCGTCGCCGCGATCGTGTTGGTCAACGACTGTGGCTCTAACAGCAACCCATTCGTGAACACCGCATCTGCGTACGCAATATCGCGCGTGGCATGCAGGCTCGGCTCATAGCTATGAGGATCAACCCCTCGCGCCATCAACGCGCGCACATCAGCAGCGTCACCTGCAACGTTATGCACAACGTCCGCCAAAATAGGTGTCGACGCCACCACCGACACCTTCCCCTCCCCCACCGGCCGCTGATCCGGAATTCCACATGCCCCGAGCAGCGCCGTACACACCAGCGCGCCAACGCACCGAAAAAGCCGACTCACTGTTGGCCACCGAAACCCCACGCAGCGGCAACACGGCGGCGTAACGACGCATCCAAACACATCCAACCGGCACCAAAGACAAACACACCCAAACCGAGTACTGCCACTGGCAGCGTCATTACCGTGGTTCCGGTCTCTGCGAGAGCACCGCTACGCTGCGCCGGTGCAGGTTCTTGCAGCGACTGTCCCTGGGACTGATGCTGCCCCTGACCAGCTCCTTCATTCGAATCATTCGCCGCCACCGGCTGCGCACACTCCCCCTCGGCCTCGAAGACAGAGCCGAAGTCAAAGTGGCCATCGTTCGCGTTTCCCGAACCACCAACATCGAAAGTGAGCGTCGCCTCCCCACCCACCGACTCACCGTTGTTCGCCGTCGCGCTCTGCCGCACAGTCACCGTGTAGGTTCCCGGCGCGCTAAACATCCAATTCGGGTGCACATGCGAATTCGCCGGGATAGTATGGCTGCCCTGCGCCTGCCCATCCACTGCACGGAACCACTCTTCACCCACAACCTGACCGAGGCCACCTTGCGTAAACACAAACATCGTGCCAGGGCCGTCGAAACCGGTGATCTCCCAAGTCACATCACCCGATGTGTGCTCAAGCAGCGACGGGTGCTGCGTGTTCGCCCCGAGCCACGGCACCCCCGCCTGCTGAGTCGCGCCGATCATCCACACGGTACCAGCCGGGATCGGCCCCACAGGGCTAGTGACCTGCTGTTTCGACGCATCTCCCAGACCAAATCGGAGCTCTGCGGGATCGCGCCACTCCGCCGGGACTGTGCGGTCATCCTTCACCATCGGATGCAGCGCTGGGTGACATTCGGCGGCGAAAGCGGGCGTCGATACGAAAAAGAACAGCAGTGTCGCGGCGAGCACTCGCAGCGTTTTGAGGGCTGAAAAATTCACCTAATGAACATTATTTTCAGTAGCTCCGACATGCAAATTGCAAGTTATCCACAGGCAGCGGGAAATGTCTTCCCGAACATTGCACAGCCCCTTATGTTCAAAGCATGAACTTCAAAACATTCCTAGAATCTATGTCCACACAAGCACTCGACATCCTAGACGGCTTCGATTACGACGCCGCCATCGAAGCAGGCGTCGACCCAACACGAGCCCGCGCCTGGCGCCAACTCCACGAAATCTACTTCGGCCCCACAAAATCACGGCAAAAGCAACGCCTCGCCGTCGAAAAAGCGCGACGCTACGGCTTCTCCCTCGACCAACTCGCCATGATCGAACGCCGACTACGCCCCATCAAATCTGCGCGAACCCGCACCAAATTACGCCTCGTACTCCTCGACAGCAAAGGCACGTACAAAAAGCTCAGCGAACGCGCAAAAGCGCTCCTCCCACACAACACCAAACCAGCAACAGACCGCCTGACCTTCTCCCCTTCCCGCAATGGACGGCGCACCATGACGCTCACCACCAACGAGCGTGACCTCGCCGACCTTGAACACGCCCTCACCCGCGACATGGACCCCGAAACGCCACCTAGCAAACACATGCTACGCAGATTCCTCGACATCATACGAGGCGACGGCCACTCCGTCCCCCACGCCGTCCCACGTCCTCTCCTGCTCATCCCGCTGCCACAGTGGATCCAAATAAAACGCGGCCACGGCGACGACACCACCCTCACCCTCACCGACGGCACCACCATGACCGGCGCCGAATACCTCAACAGCACCGTCGCAACCAGCGCCAACGAACTCGAGGCCGCCGTATTCCACCCACAGCACGGGGCAGTCAACCTCTACCGGACGCAACGCCTCGCCAATGACAAGCAGCGCACCCTCGCCCGGGCCGTCACTCCCGGTTGCCCGGTACCCGGATGCCGCCACGCAGCCGACTCCTGCGAAATCCACCACATCACTGCATGGCAACACGGCGGGGAAACAAACATCGACAACCTGGCCCCGCTGTGCCGCTACCACAACCGCGTCAACGACGACGACCCACAACGCGCCCGCCGCGGGCGCATTGAGTTGGTGGACGCCCAGCCACTCTGGCACTCACCACGCGGCTACGCCGCGCCCAACCCAGTACATCGTCCTGGGGCCATGAAACTGCTCTACACATAGCAAAACGCCCACCACGGCGAGGCCGGAGTGGGCGTCGAAAAGGAAAGGAAGCTTACGCTTTCTTAGCGAAGTCCTTCACAACGTGGGTGTCCACTGGAACGCCAGGGCCCTGCGTTGCGGAAACGGTGACCTTCTTCAGGTACACGCCCTTCGCGGATGCTGGCTTGAGGCGCAGAACCTCGTCGAGCAGGGCGCCGTAGTTCTCGGCGAGCTGCTCAGCGGTGAAGGAAGCCTTGCCGATCAGCGCGTGCAGGTTGGAAGCCTTGTCCACGCGGAACGCGATCTTGCCGCCCTTGGTCTCCTCGATCGCCTTCGCGACGTCGGTGGTGACGGTGCCGGTCTTCGGGTTCGGCATGAGACCACGTGGGCCGAGGACGCGAGCGACGCGGCCGACCTTGGCCATCTGATCTGGGGTCGCGATGGCGACGTCGAACTCGATGTTGCCGGCGTTGATCTGCTCGATCAGCGCGTCGGTGCCGACGATGTCAGCGCCTGCTGCCTCAGCCTTGGTCGCGTTCTCGCCCTCTGCGAACACAGCAACGCGGACGGTCTTACCGGTGCCGTGTGGCAGGTTGACGGTGCCGCGGACCAGCTGGTCAGCCTTGCGAGGGTCGACGGACAGACGCATTGCGACGTCGATGGTGGCGTCGTAGTTCTTGGAGGAGGTCTCCTGCGCCAGCTTGACGGCGTCAAGTGGGTGGTAGAACGCGTCGCGGTCCACCTGTGCCAGTGCTTCGTTGTAGCGCTTGGACTTCTTAGCCATGTTGGTTTCCTTTCAGAAAATGATGTTGTCAGGAAATGTGGTACGCGCCTGGCCGACGCTCCCACAGACGGTGAGAACTACTTCTCGACCGTGATGCCCATGGAACGGGCGGTACCAGCGATGATCGCGGCGCCAGCCTCGATGTCGCGGGCGTTGAGATCCTTCTTCTTGGTCTCGGCGATCTCCTTGCACTGCTCCCAGGTGACAGAGCCAACCTTCTGGGTGTGCGGGACGCCGGAGCCCTTCTGCAGGCCAGCTGCCTTCAGCAGCAGGGATGCAGCTGGTGGGGACTTCAGGATGAAGTCAAAGGAGCGGTCTTCATACACGGTGATCTCAACCGGGACGATGTTGCCGCGCATGGACTCGGTTGCAGCGTTGTATGCCTTGGTGAACTCAACGATGTTCACGCCGTGTGCACCCAGCGCAGGACCAACCGGCGGGGCCGGGTTTGCCATGCCAGCCTCGATCTGCAGTTTGATCAGGCCAGTGACCTTCTTCTTAGCCATCGAATTACCTCAATTCCTTGGTACAGTGCCACCTGCCACGATGTTGGCAGGAACACTTCCGGATGCCCCGCTTGACGGAGCCACCGGGGAGAACGAAAAAACGTCGCGGGCCTTTCGGCACACGCGACGTTCAACACTACGCCCCCAAGGGGTGAAACCGCAAACGATTACATGATGCGTTCGATCTGATCAGCGGTCAGCTCGACTGGGGTTTCGCGGCCGAAGATGGACACGAGCGCCTGGATCTTGCCGGTCTCTTCGTCGATTGCGGAAATCGTGGCGGAAACGGACGCTAGCGCACCGGACAGGATAGTGACGGCCTCTCCGACCTTGTAGTCGTGGTCGATCTTCTTCGGCGCGGCTTCCTCCGGCATCGCGACGACGGTTTCGCCCTCGGCGTTTGGCTTAGTGTCCTCGCCGGTGGCTGGTTCGGTCTTCGGCATGAGGAACTTCGCAACGTCGCGGTGCTTGACCGGGGTTGCGTTGCCCTCGTTGCCCACGAAGCTGGTCACGCCCGGGGTTTCACGTACGACGGACCAGGCGGCGTCGTTCATGTCCATGCGGACCAGGACGTAGCCGGGCAGCAGCTTGCGCTTGACGAGCTTCTTCTTTCCGTCCTTGTTCTCGATGGCCTGCTCGATCGGCACGACGACGTCGTAAATGGAATCCTCCACCTCGAGCGTCTGGATACGCATGTCGAGGTTGGTCTTCACCTTGTTCTCGTAGCCGGAGTAGGACTGGATGATGTACCACTCGCCTGGCAGCTTCTTCAGTTCGCGGACGTACTTGCGCAGGCGCGCGCGGTACTCAGAATCATCGTCAGCTGCGGAAGTCTCCGTGGTCTCAGCACCTTCAGCGAGCGGCGACTCGGCGGCGTTGAGGTCACCCTCCTGTACGGGCTCCTCGACAGTCTCGACGCTCTGAGCTCCATCCTCGGACTCCACGTCCTCTTCAGCAGCTGCTTCGATCTCTGGATCGGTCGCCTCGGTCACGGCGCCGCCTTCGGCAACCATTTCTTCTTCTGCGTACTGGTCGGTTGCTTCGAAGTCGGTGTTTTCCAGGTTTTCCGGCTCGGTGGTCATGGTGTTTCTCCTTGGTGTGGCAAAAACTAATCCCGCCGTTCCTCGGTTCTGAGGTGGCGGGACAATCACTTGTTGTTCATGTTAGCGGATGAACACCCATTGCATCAACATGGTGCCGAGGCGGTCGGTCCCCCATACGAGTGCCGTAAGCACGATGAGGAATGCGAACACGACGAGGGTGTAGTTGAGCATCTGGTTTCCGGTTGGCCAGATGACTTTGCGCATTTCCTGGACAACTTCTCCTGGGAATGCGCCTGGGCCGCCGCCGAGGGACTCTTCGTGGTCCTCTTCCTGTTTGGCGGGGGCACGCTTCTCTTCGTAGGAAGCGGATGAAACAGAGGAAACCCCGCGCAGCTGGCGCTTGCCGGTGGGCTGTGCTGGGTTGTGTTCTTGCGGATTAGTCAAAAGAACTCCTCTATCTACAAGTTTTGGCAGGGGCGACAGGACTCGAACCTGCAACCTACGGTTTTGGAGACCGTTGCGCTACCAATTGCGCCACGCCCCTAGGACACTGTGAACAGTGTTCCTAACCCTACCACGGGAAACGAGTTTCCCGTTTTGAGGTGAGTAGCGATGGCGAGAATTGAACTCGCGACACAGCGATTATGAGTCGCTTGCTCTACCACTGAGCTACACCGCCATGTGCTTGCCGCCACGAGGGCTATACAAACAACAGAGCCCCCTGTCAGAATCGAACTGACGACCTTTTCCTTACCATGGAAACGCTCTGCCGACTGAGCTAAGGGGGCACAGCCTCTGTGTTGTGAACTCACCGTGTTGGTGTGTCCGCTCCGTTGAAGCCTTTGAAAGAGTAACCCGGTTCTATGAATGAACGCAAATCGCCAGGTAACACTAGCTTTTTCGACCCATTCTTCAACGGCTATAACGCATCACCCAGAGATGAAAAACGCCCGCCCCTCACGTTCAGTGAGGGGCGGGCTTTCGGTGCCAGGTAGAAGATTCGAACTTCTGAAGGCGTACGCCGGCGGATTTACAGTCCGCTTCCTTTGGCCACTCGGACAACCTGGCATGCACCGTAAGTGCGTGGACTACTTTACATCAACACACCCGCGATAAAGCAAATCGCGTGCACAGAGGGCATATCCCGCCGCTATCCGACACGCTCGATAGCGTACACAGAGACCTGGCGCAGTGCTTGGTTGGCGGGGCCGTCGGGAAGGAAGTCGAGTTCACGTTCGACGATGTCGAGGTACTCCTGCACGGTATCGAGGGAGCGCTGGCGCCCCTGCGTTTGGCGGAGGAGCGCGATGGCACGCTCGACGTCGGCGTCGTTGTCGAGGGGGCCGGTGAGCAAGCCGCGCAACTCATCTGCGGCGGGCGAGTCTTCCTCGAGGGCGTAGAGCACGGGGAGGGTGAACACGCCTTCGCGGAGGTCGGTGCCTGGGGTTTTCCCGGACTGGGCACTGTCGGAGAAGATGTCGATGATGTCGTCGACGATCTGGAAGATCATGCCGATGGCGTTACCCATGCGGGAGCAGCTTTCGACGATGTCGCGCGACGCCCCGGAGTGCAGCGAGCCGAGGTAGGCTGCGGAGGCGATGAGGACGGCGGTTTTGCCGTCGATCACTTTGAGGTAGTGCTCGACTGGATCCTCCCCTTGTGCGCCGACGGTTTCGCGCATTTGGCCGGTGACGAGGCCTTGGAAGGTGTCGGCGAAGTGGGCGACGGTGGCGGTGTCGATTTCGCTCATGAGCCTGGAGGCATGGGCAAACAGGATGTCTCCTGCAAGGATGGCGACGGTGTTGCTCCACCGCATGTTGGCGGAGTCGACGCCGCGTCGTTTCTCTGCTTCGTCCATGACGTCGTCGTGGTAGAGGGTGGCCAGGTGCACCATTTCGGTGATGGTGGCCCCTTTGATGACGTTGGTTGCGCCCGGGTTGGGCCCGAATTCGCTGCAGAGCAGCGCCACGAGCGGGCGGAAGCGTTTGCCGCCGGCGGCTGCTAGGTGCATCACTTTGTCGGTGATGAACGCTTCGCCTTGCTGGAGGCGCTCCCTGAGCAGAGTTTCGACCTCGCCCATGCCTTGGGTCACACGCTCGGTGAGGGCGTCGTCGCCGAGGTCCATGCGAAATCCATGGCGTGGTGACGGTGTTATGCCGTTGGTCATCGATGATGTCCTTGCAGGTTAAAGTACTCATTGCGCCATGCTCGGGGCATGTGCTGCGCGCGGTTAACATCACTAACCGTAGTCCACACCCTCCATTTTTCGCAGTAATGGGGTGTGCCTGCGCTATCTGGCACAATGTGGACTCGTGACTGAGTTTGTTGATTGCGTAGTTGTGGGTGCGGGCCCGTCGGGGGCTACGGCGGCCATCGCCGCCCAGCGAGCTGGGTTTTCTACCTTGCTTCTCGACGCCGCTTCGCCCGGCCGCGACAAAACCTGCGGCGACGGCCTGACCCCGCGGGCGGTGCATACGCTGCGCCGCCTGGGCTTGGAGCACGTACTGCCCGCCTACCGCAACAAGGGCCTGCGGCTGCACGGGTACGGGGGTGACGTGACTGCCCCGTGGCCGGATGGGAAGTATGGCACGGAGGGTTCCGCGCGCCCTCGCGCGACGTTCGATGCGGCGTTGGTTGCGGAGGCCGAGGCGGCGGGGGCCACGGTGTGGCAGGACTGCCCCGCAACGGACGTCACGTTCGGCGCTGACGGTTTAATCGAGGCGGTGCACACCGCGCGAGGTGAGGTTCGCACCCGCTGGGTGATCGTGGCTGATGGGGTGCGCTCGACGTTCGGCAAGCTGTTGGGCCGCACGTGGCACAAGGGCGAGGTGTTCGGGATCGCGGCACGCTCCTACTGCACCTCCCCGATGTCCGGCGAGCCGTGGATGCACTCCCACGTCGAACTTCGCGACGACACCGGCACCATCCAACCCGGCTACGGCTGGATCTTCCCGCTCGGCGACGGCACGGTGAACCTCGGCTGCGGCGCCCTGTCCACGGACGCCCGCCCGGCGCGCGTGAACACGAAGAAGCTGCTGCACCAGTACGCGGACCAGCAGCGCGACACCTGGGCTCTGGGGGAGCCGCAGCAGGTCACCAGTGCCTTGTTGCCGATGGGCGGCGCGGTTTCGAACGTAGCGGGACCGAACTGGGTACTCATCGGGGATGCGGCGGCGTGCGTGAACCCGCTGAACGGCGAGGGCATCGACTACGGCATGGAGACCGCCGTCATGGCGGTGGAACTGCTGCAGGAGGCCAAGGACTGCACCCTGGCGTGGCCGCTGCTCCTGCGGGAGGCGTACGGCCGGGCGTTCGCGCTGGCTCGCACCGCTGCCCGCCTGTTGACCTACCCGCAGTTCTTGCCGGTGGCGGGCCCGCTGGCGCTGCGCGGCGTGGCGGGGCGTCACCTGATGCCGGCGGCTGCACGCCTGATGGGCAACCTGGTCACCGAGGAGGACACGGACCTGATTTCGCGTGCGTGGCGCGCAGCGGGGCGCGTGGTGCCGGTCAACGCACCACTGTGGGACGCTACGCTGTAGGTTTCACGGCGCTGTGCAGCGCCACAATGCCGAGCGAGAGGTCCTGCCAGCCGGCGCCTGCCCACCCGTTGTGGTTGATAGCCGCGGCCAGCTCTTCCTGGTGCGGCCACGCCCGGATGGACTCGGCGAGGTACTCGTAGGCTTCTGCGTTGGAGGAGAACACCTTCGCCAGCAGCGGCAGCGCCACCGGCAGGTATTGCTTGTACAGGGTGCGGAATCCGGGGACGATGGGCGTCGAAAATTCGTTGACCAGAAGGCGCCCGCCGGGCTTGGTCACGCGCGCCATTTCACGCAGGCCGGCCTCGAAGTCGTAGACGTTGCGCAGGCCGTAGGAAATGGTGACGGCGTCGAAGGTGTTGTCGGCAAACGGCAGGTGCATTGCGTCACCGACGACCTTGGGGACGTCGCGGTCGCGGCCGGCGGCCAGCATGCCTTGGGAGAAGTCGCAGGCGACGACCCACGCGCCGGACTTCGCCAGCTCCACGGTGGACACGGCGGTGCCGGCGGCGAGGTCGAGCACCTTCTCCCCCGGCTTCAGATTGAGGCGCTCGCGGGCGCGCCTGCGCCAATACTTGTCCAGCCCGAAGGACAACACGGTGTTGGTGATGTCGTACTTCTCACCGACGCCGTCAAACATGCCCGCTACGTCGAAGGGCTTCTTCTCCAGATCTGCCTTGGCCATAACGCTCTACTGTAGCGCGCGCTGTGCCTGTTCGTAATACTCGACGAGTTGTCGGCACAGCGCCTCCCACGTTCTGCCGGAGACCGACTCCCGCGCCGCGACCCGCAGGTCCGGCCACCGGGCCTCGTCGAGGCACCACGCGACGGCGTGGGGGAGTTCAGTGGTGAACGTGGGGACGTCGAGAAGGAGGCCGTTGGTGCCGTCGGTGATGAGGTCGATGGGGCCGCCGGCGCGCGGCGCAATGGTGGGCACCCCGCTGGCCTGGGCTTCTTGAATGGTCTGGCAGAAGGTTTCGAACTCGCCGGGGTGCACGAAGACGTCGAAGCTGGCGTAAGCGCGGGCGAGCTCCTCGCCGGTGAGCGGGCCGCAAAACACCGCGCCCGGCAATACCGCGCGCAAGGCGTCGCCCTCCGGGCCGCCTCCGACGATCACCACCTGCAGGCCCTCACGGCCGCAGAGTGGGGCGAAGCGGTGCACACTCTTTTCCGCGGCAAGGCGACCGACGAACCCGACGATGCGCTTGCGCCCGCTGGGGTCCCAGGTGCGGCGCAGCTCCTCGCTGCGGCGGCGGGGGTGGTAGAGGGTGGCGTCGACACCCCTGCCCCACGTGTGGACGCGCTCGATGCCGTGCCTGCGCAGCTGCTCCACCGCCGCCGACGAGGGCGCGAGCGTGAGCTGGCACGCGTTGTGGAGACGCCGCGTCCAGTCCCACGCAAGCTTCGTCAGCGCCGGTAGGTGGTACTTCGTAGCGAACCCGGCCACATCGGTTTGGTAGAGCGCTACCGCTGGCACCTTCAGCTGGCGCGCGGCGAACGCGCCAGCCGCCCCGAGCACGAACGGGCTGGCCAGGTGCACCACATCCGGCTGAAAGGAAGCGAGCGCGGCGCGCACGGCACTGGTGGGAACCCCGACGGGCAGCGAGTTGACCATCGGCACGCGAACGGTGGGCACGCGGATCACGCGGAAGCCCCGGTAGTCGGGGATCTCTTCCTGATGCTCGCGGGCTCCGGGGGCAATCACGATGGCGTCGTGGCCGTACTCGCGAAGGTGGTCGAGCACGCGCAGCACGGAGTTGGTCACCCCGTTGACGTTCGGCAGGAAGGACTCAGCAACGATGGCCACGCGCATCCGCTACACCTGCCCCTCGTTCTCCCCGCGCACGAAGCGGCCCACGCCCTTCCACGCGGCGGCCGCCACCAGCGTGGCCACCACGGCGACGGACAGCGCAGGGATCAGCGACAGCGTCCAGCCGCGGCCCTCAACCTTGACCAGGTCAGGGTCGGTGCGCGAGTACGTCACCCACACCTGCTGTCCTTCGCTGAGCCCAGTTGGGTACAGCAGGCCGGTCACGGGCGAGTGGGTGCGTCCGCGGTCGTCCTGGTATTCCACGGCGGTGCGGATCTTGCTCACGCTGGTCACGGTGGCCAGGCCGCGGCCGGGGTCGCGGGCGATGCGCCAGTCGTTGATGGCGGGACCTGCGACCATCGCGAGGCAGCCGAGCATCGCGCACGTGTACAGCGCCAGTACGAGCTGCTGGGCGCGTCGCTTCCAGCGGATCACTTCTGAAGCCGCTGCGCGAGCGCTCGCCGGGTGGCCCGTGTGGTGCACGCTTCCACCACGGTGATCGGGTTGGGCTGCGACTCCAACTCGAAGAGTACCTCGTGTAGCTCGGCGAGGGTTTCGGCACGGCGGTAGTCGGCGGCGTAGGCCTCCGCCAGCTTTTCGACGTCCACTCCGTGCCTCGTACCAAACGCCTTCTCGAAGTCGTCCCGGACGGACTGTGCCCCGACCTCGAGCGTTTCGAAGATACCGCCGCCGTCGTCGTTGGCCACGACGACGGTGAGGTTGCCGGGGTGTGGCTCATCGGGCCCGATGAGGAGCCCGCTGGCGTCGTGAAGGAAGGTGAGGTCCCCCATGAGCGCGACGGTGCGCGGGGCGCGGATTTCGTCCGGGTGGAGGCACTGCGTGGCAAGCGCGACGCCGACTGCCTGGGAGATCGTGCCGTCGATGCCAGCGGCGCCACGCGGGGAGAAGGTGGGCACGCCGTCGAACGGCATGCCGACGAAGGAGGCGTCGCGCACCGGGTTGGAGGCCCCCAACACCAGCGTGTCCCCGACCCCGAGGGTGTCGCACACGGCGGCGGCGACGTGCATGCCGGTAAATCCGTAGTCGGCGTCGGCGAGGGCGTCGCGTACCGTGTTCGCGCCGACGCCGCCCGCGGCCTCGCAGATGGTGATCCACTGCTGGCGCGGCTGTCCGGTCGCGTTGACTCGCGAGCCGCGCAGCTGCGGGTTGCCAGTGAACGTCTCCGTGCGCGAAATGCCGATCACGGCGATGTCCGGGTCGGCGAGCAACGCCATCACGTCGCGGTGCAGGGTTGGGTGTCCCACCACGATGACCTGCTCCGGCTTCGTCGACGCGGCGAAATCGCCGCCGTCGTGACTAATCGAGACCTCGCTCTGCGCGAAGAAGCGCGCGGCCAGCGGGTGCACCTGGTGGAACGGCGTCGGCGCGGTCGGCTCCGCGATGGTCGGCACGTGCTCCAGGCCGGGCACATCCCAGGCCTCGTCGCCGGCGATAACCAGCGTGTCCTTCGTCAGGTCGACATCCACGGCCCCGTGGTCGCACCACGCAGGCTTCGTGGCCAGGCGGCCCGGCCCAACCCGGCGCGGCTGCCCCACCGGCTCAGGCAGGGCGTCGGGCACCAATGGGGTGTCCAGTGCCACGTTGACGTGCACCTGGACTGCGCTGAAGTCCAGCGCGCGGGCTTCCTCCACGCTGGTGACCTGTTGCGTCTTGGCGTAGTGGCCAAAAATGCCCTGCTGCCAGATCGTCTGGGAGGCCCCAGTGCCGACCATCCACTCGGGGCGGTCGGCGCTGATGACAGCCAGCGGCACGTGCGCCATGTGCGCCTCCACCATGGCTGGAAACGTGTTGGCGACCGCGGTGCCGGACGTCATCACCACGCCGACGTGGCGGCGCTGCACACGCGCCAGACCGAGGGCGGTGAAGGAGGCGGAGCGTTCGTCGATACGCATGTGGACGGTGATGTCCTTGCGTGCGAGCAGCGCGTACGCCAGCGGCGAGTTGCGCGAACCTGGGCACATCACCACGTCGGTGACGTGCTGCGACAGCGTCTCGGCGACCTGGTGGGCAATATCCATCGAGTTCATGGCCACCTACCTTACTGGCCTTGCAGCGCGCTCTCCGCACCGGAGACGATGTCGTCGAACAGGCCGCGCAGCTCGGTCGGCACCTCGACGGCTGGCTCGGTCGGTGCCACCGTCTCCCCGTTCTCCCCGCGCCCCCGGTCCGGCAGCAACTTCGGCCGCTTCGTCGTGGTTTCCGTGACTGTCTCCGTGACAACGGAAGTCGCAGTCACCGTGGAAGTTACCGGCGGCTTGTCCGCCTCCGCTGCGGCGCCGCGCCACAGGAAGAACAGCACGGTGCCGGCACACAGTGCGATAGCAAGCGCAATCCCCAGCCCGATTGCGAGCCCGTTGGAGCGCTGCGGCTCCGGCTCGTAATAGGACTGGGGTTCGTAATAGGCTTCCGGCTCGTAGTACTGCGTTTGGTGCTCCGGGTCCGGGAAGTACTGCTTTGGACGTTGCTGGTTATCCATGCTGCTAGCGTACCGCTAGAGCACCAAACCAAACACCGGCACCGCCAGGAAGTAGGTCACCACGGTGATCAGGCCGAGGGAGATGACGTTCAGCCACAGGCCGCCCTTGAGCATCTCGCCCATGGTGACGTAGCCCGAGGAGTACGCAATCGCGTTCGGCGGGGTTGCCACCGGGAGCATGAACGCACAGGTTGCGGACAGCGCCACAGGGATGGCCAGCAGCAGGATATTCATCTCGGTCGCCTCGGTCAGGCCGATACCAACCGCGACACCACCCATGATCGGGAGGAAGGTTGCGGCGGTTGCCGTGTTCGAGGTCAGCTCGGTCAGGCCCAGCACCAGTGCGGCGACAGCCATGATGAGCAGGATCGTCGGCAGCACAGCGAGGCCCTTTGCGGCTTCACCGATCCAGAGGGACAAGCCGGTGGAGGTGAACATCGCGGACAGGGACAGGCCACCACCGAAGAGCAGCAGGACGTCCCACGGCATCTCGTTCGCGGTCTCCCAGTCCATCAGGCGCTTGCCCTGCTTCGTGCCCGGCACGATGAACATCAGCAGGCCGGCAATGATGCCGACGATGGCGTCGTTGTACGGGAACTCCCAACCGAACTGCTTGATACCAAGCGGGATGAAAATCCAAGCGAGTGCCGCGATCAGGAAGATGATGCCGACGGCCACCTGCGGGAACGTCCAGGCACCCAGCTTGCGGTACTCCTCATCGATGAGCTCCTTACCACCAGGGATCCGGTCGATCTCAGGCTTGAACACGTTAATCAGGACAAACCAGGCGATCACGGTCAGCAGGATCGCCATTGGCATACCCACCAGCATCCACTGACCGAACCCGATCGTGATGTCGTGTGCTTCCTTCATGTAGCCGGCCAGCAGCGCGTTCGGCGGTGTACCAATCAGGGTGCCGAGCGAACCGGTGGAGGCGGAGTACGCAATCGCCAACATGAGCGCGGTAGCGAACTTCTTCTGGTTCTGCATGCCACCCACGGAGTCAGCGGTCAGGGACAGCACAGAAACACCAATCGGGAGCATGACCACGGCGGTCGCGGTGTTCGACACCCACATGGACATGAAGCCGGTTGCCAGCATGAAGCCCAAGATGATGCGCTTCGGGCTAGTACCCACAATGCGCACGACCACCAGCGCGAGCCTGCGGTGCAGATTCCAACGCTGCAGGCCAAGCGCCATCAGGAAGCCACCCATGAAGAGGAAAATCGTGGACGACGCGTACGGCCCGGAGACCGCGCTGAACTTTGCCACGCCCATCACCGGGAAGATCGCGATCGGTAGCAAGGCGGTTGCCGCCAGCGGGATCGCCTCCGTCATCCACCACACAGCCATGAGCACCGTGGTCGCGGCGACGACGCGCATCACGTCAGCATCGTAGGTCGTTTCAGGGTCGGCCCCCGAGGACTGCTGTACTGTTTCGGCAGCGCTGCCCGGGAAGATGTAGTACACCAGCAGCGCAAGCAGCACACCTGCGATCAAGCCAATAAGTTGGCGGCGCCACTCACCCGGTTCGGGCGACTTGGCTAGCTCACCATCAGAGAGCGCAGAGGATTCATGCAACACGGGAGTCGACATTTTCGATCCTTTCGAACAGGATTCACACAACAGCTACAAGGTGATCTTTCACACCCCAGTGTGAGAGACGTTACTCCCTCACATCTCAAATGTCGCAAGAATGCACAGATTAATCAAACATTTTCACCCCCACCCACGATTGTTTTTACCCCCGCATGGTGTCCATGCAGTCACGGATGCGCTGAAACCACCAGTCGCGCCGTTCCGCGGGCGCCCGCAGTTCGTGCAAGCGTGCCGGATCGGGGGTAACAGGGGTGGCTTCGAGGCAGCCATCGACGAGCGGTCGCGGCGTTGCGACGTCCTCTACGAACAGCCGCTGCGTGGCCAAGCCCGCCGCGCGCGAGTCCGCGACACGCGCCGCCACCAGGCCCGCGTACATCCCCACCGCGGTATCCAGGGCGCTGGCCACCGTCACGTCCATGCCCAGGTCCCGCTTCAGCGCCAGCAGGCGGCGCACTCCCCCGAGCGGCGCAACCTTCAGCACGGCCACGTCCGCCGCGCCCAGCTCCGCGACCCGCAGCGGGTCCACCGCACGCCGGATCGACTCGTCCGCCGCAATCGGCGTACGCACCCGCGCCCGCACCTCCGCGAGCTCCTCCGCGCTCTCGCAGGGCTGCTCGATGTACTCCAGCTCCCCCAACGCTTCGGCGGCGCGCACCGCCTCCTCGACGCTCCACCCCCGGTTCGCGTCCACGCGCAGGGTCGCGTCGGGACGCAGCTCGCGCACTCGCTGCACGCGCGCAACATCCTCAGCGAGGGTCTGGCCAGCCTCGGCCACCTTGATCTTGAACGTCCCGATCCCCGGGAAACGCTCGAGAACCTCCTCCACCTGGTCGGCATCCACCGCGGGCACCGTGCCGTTCACCGGCACCGGTCCGGAAGCCTCCGGCAGCCCCTCGAACGCGGCCTCCAAGCCGGAGCGCAGCCACTGCACAGACTCTTCAGGGCCGTACTCCACAAAGGGAGAGAACTCGCCCCAACCGGAGGGGCCGTCGATAAGCAGGGCCTCGCGCGTGGTGATCCCGCGGAACTTCACCGCCATGGGCAGGGCTACGACGTGGGAGCGTTCGAGGATTTCGTCAGCAGACGGCAATAGAGAAGGCATAGGGCCAGGCTAGCGCCGGCCGAGCACCAGCGCGACGGGCCCCTGCTGGATCGAGCACGCACCCCGCGAGGAACAGCCACCGCAGCCACCCGCACAGGAGTCGTTGAGGGCGCTGCGCTGCACTTCGCAGGTGGCCTCGAGGTGGGCCATGACGGCGTCGATAGTCATGGGTGACAGGTTGGTGCAGCGCGCAATTTCCTCGCGGCTCACGCAGCCCTCGCGCAGCGCGCCGAGCACCGCCGACATCGGCCCGCCGCTCATTAGAAGAACACCTTCAACAGCTGGAACGCCACGACGGCCAGGGCCCACGCCATCGCCATCTGCAACATGACGCCGAACAGCGTCCACTTCAGGCCGATCTCCCGGCGCTGCGCAGCAAGCGTGGCCACGCACGGGGTGTACGCCAACAGGAAGAGCATGTACGCCCACACTGCAGGTATCGTGTGCCCGCCGGAGGCCTGGTTGAAGTCTTCGCGGATCGCCTGACTCAACGGCGAGTTGCCGTCGCCCTCCTCGGGCTCCTCCAGCGCGTAGGTCTGCGCCCAGCTGGAAATGACGGCCTCCTTGGCCACGAAGCCGGTGATCAGCGGGCCAGCCAGGGACCAGGAGTCGAAGCCTGCAGGCGCGAAGACAGGGGCGATCGCGTCAGAGACAGTGCCGTACACCGACTCCTGCGGGGCAACCTCGCCGAACTCTGCCTCGGAGGTCACCGGGGTGGACTGCAGCGCCCACACCACGACGACGGTCGCCACGATGATCTTGCCCGCGGTCTCAAGGAAGCCACGCAAGCGCGCCCACATCACCGACAGCGCCAGGCGCGCGCCCGGCAGCTGGTACACCGGCAGGTCAATGACCAATGGCTCGGTGCCCATCGTGGACCACAGCACCTTGCGCAACGCGAAGCCCGTCAGCACGACAAGCAGGATAGAAATGACGTACATCGCGAAGACGACGGTGCCCGCGTGATCCGGGAAGAACGTCGCAGCCAGCATGACGTACACCGTCAGGCGCGCACTGCAGGACGCGAACGGCACCAAGAGGGCCGTCATCAGGCGGTGGCGCGGATCCCCCATCACGCGCGTCGCCGAAATCGCCGGCACGTTACAGCCGAAGCCAACAATGAGCGGGATGAACGCTTTACCAGGCAAGCCCATCGCACGCATCACACGATCCGCGACGACGGCCGCGCGCGCCATATAACCAGAATCCTCCAGCACAGCGAGACACAGGAACATCAGCGCCATCAGCGGCGCGAACGTGAGCACCATGCCCACGCCGTTAATGAGGCCGTCGACGACCAGCCCTCGCAGCCAGCCGATATCCGGCAGCACCGCGAGCGCCGCATCAGAGACCGGGCCGCCGAAGAATGCCTCCAGGCCATCCTGTAGCGGCTTCGCCACAGTGGTGGTGATCTCGAAGACCAGCCACATCGCCACCAAGAACATCAAGGGGCCAAGCACCGGGTGCAGCGCGAAGCGGTCCAGGCGCTCGGTGAAGGTCTGCTGGTGGCCGGTGTCGGTCGCAGCAACTTCGACGGCGGCGTCGACCCAGGCGAAGCGGGCGTCGGCAAGCTCGAAATCGTCCGAGGTGGCCACTGGGCGCAGGGTGACCGCGGGTTCGGAGAGCTGGGCGTCGATAACTTCGCGCAGGCCGCGCACATCCCTCTTACGCGGATCGACCGCGACCACAGGCACCCCAAGCGAGTGCTGCAGCGCCGCCGCATCCACCGCAATGCCCTCCGCGCGGGCCACATCCATCTTGGTCAACGCGACCACAATGCGGTACGGCGTCTCCGCAAGCTGCGCCACCATGTACAGGCCACGCGCAAGGTTCGCCGCATCAACAACGACCACCACCACGTCCGGGCGCTCAGCCTGGCAGCGCTCTAGCAGCAGCTCACGGGTGAGCTCCTCGTCGGGGCTCTGCGGGTCCAGCGAATAAGCGCCTGGGAAATCAATCACATTGTAAGAGCCCGCCCACACGCCACGGGAGATCTCCACGGAAGTGCCAGGCCAGTTACCCATCTTCACGTTCGCGCCGGTCAGCGCATTGAACAAAGTGGACTTGCCGGCGTTCGGGGCTCCAATCAGCGCAATGGTTGGCTCGCCCTTGACAACGGTATCTGCGTGCGGCCCGCAGCACGACGGGACCTGAGTAAAATCCGCCATGGCTATGCCACGCTCACCTTGATACCACGCAGCGCGCCGGCGCTGAGGGCGTAGCGGGAGGTTGCCACCTTGATCACGCGACCACCACCAGCCGTGGACTGCATGATGCTCACGCGCTGGCCTGGGCGAAGACCAAGCTCCTGCAGGCGACGCGCGGCCGTCGGGGTGGTGTCAAGCGCCACGATAACGGCGCTGTCGCCGACGGGGATGCGGGCGAGGGTGCCCTCGGCAGATTTGGTTATCAGACTCATACGTTTGATTTAACTCCGAGCACATTAGATAAGCAATGCCTTAGACATTGGTTGCCTCACAGTGGGGGTAGCCTCCCTGATAACCGTACGCACCTGCGCCCCGTAGACTACAAAGCCATGAGCTATTCCACTGCGCAACCATTCGACCCAACCCAGTGGCGCGAAGTCGAAGGTTTTGACTTCACCGACATCACCTACCACCGACACATCGGCACCACGCGCGCCGACGGCATCGTCCGCATCGCCTTCGACCGCCCCGAAGTCCGCAACGCGTTCCGCCCCCACACCGTCGACGAACTCTACCGAGCACTCGACCACGCCCGGCGCGACCCTTCCGTGGGCGTAGTGTTGCTGACCGGCAACGGGCCTTCCGAAAAAGACGGCGGTTGGGCATTCTGCTCCGGCGGCGACCAACGCATCCGCGGCCGCTCCGGCTACCAATACGCCGGCGGCGACACCGCCGACACCGTCGACGAAGCGCGCGTCAAGGCCGAGGGCGGACGCCTGCACATCTTGGAAGTCCAGCGCCTCATCCGCACGATGCCCAAGGTAGTCATCGCGGTGGTGAACGGCTGGGCGGCCGGCGGCGGCCACTCACTCCACGTCGTGTGCGACCTCACCATCGCCTCCCGCGAGGAAGCTCGGTTCAAGCAGACCGACGCCGACGTCGGATCTTTCGACGCCGGCTACGGCTCCGCCTACCTCGCAAAGATGGTGGGCCAGAAGTTCGCCCGCGAAATCTTCTTCCTCGGCCGCACCTACTCGGCCGAGGAGATGCACCGCATGGGTGCGGTGAACATCGTGGCTTCGCATGACTCCTTGGAAGAGGAGGCCATCCAGGTCGCCCGCGAAATCAACGGCAAGTCTCCCACCGCGCAGCGCATGCTCAAATTCGCCTTCAACCTTGTCGACGACGGCCTCATGGGCCAACAAGTCTTCGCCGGTGAAGCGACCCGCCTCGCCTACATGACCGACGAGGCCGTCGAGGGTCGCGACTCCTTCCTGGAAAAGCGCCCGCCACGCTGGGACGAGTTCCCGTTCTACTACTAGGCAGGAGTGTGGCTGCGTTTAGGGCTGTGGGCCTCGCGGTGCTCGCTCCCTGCATACTCTATTGAAATAGTTCCCGCGTCCGGGACCTATTTTGTGTTTGGGGCCGGTTCCGGTCGACCAGCGTTTGCGTTTCCCCAGGTCGCGACGGCCGTCTACGAAGAAAGTTCCCGCGCCCTCCGTGTCCGCGCACCAGATTCCGGGTTTTCGGCGGACGGGTTTGCAAAGCCCAAGGTCGCGGCCACGACGGAAGGGAATTTGGTGTCACCCCAGTCGGCCCGAGTGACAAAGGACGCAACCACCTTTTCATGACCTGGGCCTTTGCCGGCGCCGGACGGCAGGATTGCGTCCATTGTCACTCGCTCCACAATCTCTGCAGGATCAGGTACGCAACGTGGACCGTAGTCAGGGCCCAGGTCTGTCTCGCTTACTCCCTTAACCGACTAAGTCGGCAGCTCGCTGGTGGGAGACCCCAAGCACCTCTCCCATCTCACGAAGAGTGAAGCCTTCTGCTTTCATTTTCTGGGCGAGTTCAGTCTTGGCAGCTGCGGCCTTTTCGGTCGCTTCCTTCGCCTTGCTACCAAGCTCTTCTGCGCGCTTCCGAAGTGCTTCAACCTCGCCCGGCAGAATCGGGACCACTTCAACTTCAAAATCGGATGGAGCAAGTCCCGACTGGAATGCAAGGGCCTCAATCACCTCGCCTTTTGCTCTGTCGAGGCGACGCGTCTGAGAAACAACTCCGAGCTCTTCACACTCTAAGACCCATGCTCCGCTCGCACCGCGCTCCGCAGTGACAGTAAACGACCTCATCTCCACCACCCTTTTCCTAACTCTGTCTGAAATTGGTCAAAGAACTTACGCGCCGCCAAATCATCGATTTCCCGATGCCTACCAAGCGTTCTCGTCGTATTTCCAACTCGGTAGGCATCATGTTTGGTAAGTGCGATCGCTTCAAATTCAAGCCCCTGACGCCGTGCTTCATTACGCAACTTCTTTATTACTGCATACCTCTTCACATTTCAACCCCCCATTGCATATTTTTGTCAACTGCCAATTGACAACTAATTGCTCTTACTTTTAATTAGACGCCACAACTCCCCTTCCGGTTCCATCGAACATCCGGCCGACTCCGTCCCTGGTGTGTCGGGGGCGTGCCTTATATTTATTGACACCCCAACACGGATGGACAAGGGAGTAGGAATGGGCCGGAATGGGTTTGCGGTCGTCGATTTGGAGACGACAGGGCTGAGCAACCAGGACCGCATTGTGGAGATCGGCGTGGTGCTGCTGCGCCCCGACTTTTCCGTGGAGCGCACGTGGGAGACGCTGATCCAGCCGGAGCGCGATATTCCGAATAGTTATATCCATAAGATCACGGCGACAGATGTGGTGGATGCACCTTTATTTTGTGACGTCGCTCCGTACCTGGGCTCGCTGCTCAACGGCCGCACGCTGGTGGCGCACAATGCGTCGTTTGAGCACCGCTTCCTGACCAACGAGTTCGCGCGCGCCGGCGCGGAGGACGGCTTGTGCGAGTGGCTGGACACCATGCGGTTGACGAAGCAGTACATGGGTGTGGGCAAGTTGAGCGAGGCGTTGGAGATCGCGCAGATCCGGAACCGGTTCGCGCACTCGGCGCTGGCGGACGCGGAGGCAACCGCGGAGCTCCTCCGCTACTTGTGCGTGGGCAACGGCGTGGACGTCGAGAAGTATCCGGCGGCGACGTTCACCACCCCTGCCGCCGAGGCCCCGTGCCTTCCCCGCGGCGGCGCGCCGTCCTGGGCTGGGCAGCTTTCGCGCACCTTGCCGACGGCCACCACCAAGAACGAAGCCGACTACCGCGCCGAGCTGACCTGCGCACTTGTAGACCGCGCCATCTCCCGCACCGAGATGCGCCGCCTCGAATCCACCGCCATAGCCGCGGACCTCAGCGCCGACGACGTCGACGCCATCAACGAGGAGTTCACCCGCCAGCTCGCCGTCGAAGCCTGGGCCGACGGCGTCATCACCGATGAGGAACGCGCCACGCTGCTCGACATCGCCGAGGCGCTCAACGTCGATGCGCAGCTCGTCCGCTCGCTTCTCGACGAGCCCACCTCCGGCCCCACCCCCGCCACCTTCGCCCTGCGCCCGGGCGACCGCGTCGCGTTCACCGGGGCCCTGGACATCCCGCGCGACGTCTGGACCGACCGCGCCACCGCCGCCGGCCTCGACGTCGGCGGCGTGACCCGCATGTGCGCCGTCCTTGTCGCGGCGAACCCGGACTCCATGAGCGGGAAAGCGAAGCAAGCACGCGAGAACGGCGTTCCGATCATCAGCGAGACCCACTTCGCCCAGCTGCTGAAGGCCATGGAGGATACGACCGAGGACGCGCCGGTTGATGCTCCTGATACTGCTCCGTCTGTTACTGCTCCTAGTGCTCCGGAGCAGTTCTCCTGGCTGACCCCCGAACAGTCGCACGCTGTAGGCTCGTCGAGGACGCGCATCGCCGCCGCGTGGATCGAACAGCACCCGGACCGCCCACTGCACGAGATCGCCGACAACCTCACACCCCACCACGTCCCCGAAGCAACCGGGCGCGGCATCGACCGCTACCTCGCCATGTGGAGCCTCGAACACCCAGAGATGCTCAACGCGAGCGCCAACGACCTACTTGACCTGCACGGCGTCGGCTCGAAACGGCGCAGCCAGCTCGTGGAAATGGTGGTGGACCTCGCCGTCGACGGCGCCGAAGAACCAGTTGAGGTGGAGGCTGCGGTTGTTGAGGAGGTAGCCGATCCAACCCCGGACGAGCTGCTTGCCACCGCGTACTCATCTGCCTATGTACCTAGTATTTCCCCATCGTCGGCTCCAGTCCAACCAAGTTCACCGGGGCCGCTTTCAGTGCTAGAGGAAAAACAAACGTCGGCGCGACAATCATTAAATGGTCAGGAATCGTGGGTGGCTCCTCGTTCGTGTTTGCGGTGTTACTCGGCATGATCACTGGCATGGCACCCGAGCACCCAATTGCCGATTTCCTGATATCGATCAGTGCCTTATCCCTGATCGTCGCAATATTCGCGTCCCCGCTTGCACTCATCAGGTGGCTATTGAACAAGCGTTGAGTCCAAGCACTTCCTCTGGCATTGGAAAGAAATCGATCGCGACGACGCCCGGCCAAATTTTCCTGTGCGGCGCGAACCGCCGCCCAGCGTCTTTAGACTTTCACGGCTCCGCTTCACTGTTCGCGAAGTGGATCCGGCAGTCGCACGCTACATCTCCTCTTCATCGAAGTGAGAAGAGTCCTCCTCACTTTGACCAGCTGAGACATCACGCTGCACCGGCTTCCCGATTGCCGCCTCAACCAACTGACACAGTGCTTCACGTCGGGCAGTAAAGAACGAGAAAAAGTCGTCAGAACGCAGTGCCTGTGGATCAATGAGATGTGGACGGAGCAGGCTGTCGAGTTCTGTCTCTGAAATCTGGGCAGTTCGTTCAATCTTGTCGACGTAACTCGAAGGTGCAACGCCACCAATAACGCGATTAGTACGTGCACTGAGCATCGTCTTGTTCACAATTGATTCACGGTGCTCATCGTCAAGTTTGTTCTTCTTACACCAGGCTTGAGGAAAAATGTGGTGAATATCGACACTCATGTCCTTGTACTGCACGGCACCGAAAGTTTTATCTTCCATCCAGTCCTTGGAAGTGTTGGCCATAAGTAATGCCATGACGCCCTTATACGCTGCGGAGTTACGGGTCCGCATCGAGTGCAGGCGTGATTCAACAAAATTAGCATCCGCTACGGTACGTGGCGTAGGACTGTTTTCGTCCATGCACCAATCAGGCACCATTTCGATATCACGTACAAAGCGCGTTTCGATTGCACTGCCGTATAGCTCACCGAAAACACCAGACCAGTACCACCTAGCAAGGCGCGCTTTTACGGAATGCAAGTCAGCATCTTGTCCCAGCACGACCTTGATCTCAGCCAAAGGAACCAGCTGCTTCTGGTATGGGATGTCTCGGGCCGTGAACACATGGAGATCCGCTAAGAATCTTGAGGCCCAAACAAATGCATCACGTAACGGGTCACGCCACTCAAGATAATCCTCAAGGGTAAGCCGAAGGACGTCCTCACGCTTCGCCGTGACCGCTACTTTCCGCCCTTCCGATAACGCTGCTCTCTGTTTCTTAAGACTTGTGAGCATGGTGACGGCCTGAAGGAAGTCGGTATTCTCAACGTCATCAAGCACCGAAAACTCTTTCCAAGCTTCCTTGGTTTCCAGCCAGTCGTCATTAAGCCTGAAATCACGATTTGTTTTCGCATAAAAGTTAGCGTCACCAGCAAATACCGCAGTCAATAGTTCGAACACATTAAGCGGAAGTCCGCCAATGTTCACTTTCTCAAAGACGGTCGCCACCGCTGCCTTGTCGGTTTCCTTGTCCAGCTCGATAGCTGGGATCTGATACTGCGAAGCCTTCTGAACATAGGAATCTAAGAACTCGAGCGCAACCTCGTTATCTGGATATTTCATCAGCCACCGAGTGCCTTCGGTCTTATACAACAGGTTCAAGGGGAAGTAACCATTCTCGTATTGCTTCTCCGTTGTGCTCAGGTCCAACACAATCTCGCGGTTAAAATTTTTCTTAATTTTTCCATCCGCTGGGACCGCGATCACTGCTTCTTCAACTCTGTCAGGATCCGCAAGAGCGCTTGCGATATTGATGAAAAACTTTCGATCAAGGAGCTTGCCTCGCGCATCTTTCGTGTGCACGATGCCATCTCCGGTTAATGCCTGCGTCAAGGAGGTCAAGCGCTGCTGCCCGTCAAGAAGCAGGTATTGAGGTTCTGCACCTGCTACCTCAGTTCCCTCTACAGGTCGGGGCTTAAACCGGACCTGGGCATTGCCAGTCTCGAGTAGCATGACGACGCCCATTGGATGCCCACGAAGCACAGTCACCAAAATCTGACGAACACGTTCTTCGTCCCACTTATATCGTCGCTGAAAGTCTGGCAGCTGAATAATGCCAGTCGTGGTGCGCTCAAGGTATTTCTCCAACGTATACATGGGGGTCTGGAAGCCCATTACGGTCCTTTCAAATCACGAGTCCGTCGATTGCCTTCGATGATAGAGAGCTGGAAGACACAATTCCGTAGGTTTCGAACAAACGGGTCCCACCACCACACATCTGTAACGTCATCTAAATTGCAAAAACGGGTATAAAACCATTGCAAAGTCGGGTATAAAACTATTGCAAACGCGGGTATGAAATCGTTGCAAAAACGGGTATAGTGCCCATATGCAGTACTTTTCACGCTTTGCAGATCAGGTATTGGAGGACTCCCTCCAGTTCATGGGAGGCGTCCTCCTTGAGGGACCACGCGCATGCGGGAAAACCTCTACCGCCCTCCAAAAGGCTGCAAGTTCTGTACGCCTCGACCGATCCCCCGAGCTGATTACGCTGGCCGAATTGAACCCCGCAACCTTACTCAACGGTCCAACCCCTCGTCTCATTGATGAGTGGCAGCTCGCACCTTCCCTGTGGAACACTATCCGCCACGAGATCGACGACCGCCAAGGACGCGGAGAGTTCATCCTTTCGGGCTCAGCGACACCAGCCGATGACACCACACGCCACTCGGGGGCGGGGCGCTTTGCCAGGCTACGGATGCGTCCAATGTCGCTCGCGGAGAGTGGGGCGTCGACAAGCCAGGTAAGCCTCTCAGAGCTACAACCGGACGTTAGTGTGAGTGGAGCTTCCAAGCTCACATACAAGGACATGGCCGAGCAGGCCGTTCGTGGCGGATGGCCAGGACTGCTCGGCGCGAGCACTCAGCAGGCGGTCATGTTTAACCGCTCATACCTGGACAACGTATTCGATGTAGAGGTACCAGAAAACGTTGGCACACGTCACAACCAACTGAACATTCGACGGACCTTGGAGTCCATCGCTCGGAATATTTCAGGCGAAGCAACGTTGAAAACACTCGCTGCAGACGTGTCTTCGGATGCCACAACAGTCGATCCGAAAACAGTCTCCACGTACCTCCAGGCACTTACTCGGATATTCATCCTCGACGAGTTGCAACCTTGGAGCGTTGCACTCCGGTCGAAATCACGACTGCGCACCTCGCCGAAGCTCCATCTCGCTGACCCCAGCCTTGCCTGTGCCGCCTTGGGCATCGGCGTTGACCGCCTCGCGAACGATCCGGAGTTTTTCGGCCAGATCTTCGAGTCCATGGTCATTCGAGATCTGCGCGCAACATCCGCTCTCCAGCACGGGCGCGTCTACCACTACCGAGACAACACGGACCTTGAAGTTGACGCCATCATCGAATACCCCGAAGACAGCAAGTGGGGCGCCTGCGAAGTCAAACTCGGGGCATCGCAGATCCCACAAGCCGAAGCGAACCTCATCAAACTCCGTGACGAACGTGTCGACACCAACAAGGTCGGGTCGCCTGCATACCTAGCCATCGTCACCGCAACGGAATATGCTTACACGCTTCCTAGCGGAGTGCACGTGATTCCTTTGGGGGTCCTGACCGCTTAGCAGCAACATAGGCTAGCCAAAGCATTCTCTCGAAATTGCAAAAACGAGTACGTCACCTGTGAGCTGCAGGTTTAGCGCACCAGCAAGAACGCATTCACCGCGCAGCCACGCGCCCAAAACAGCGGCACGGCCCCCGAAGTTCCAAGCTACAGTACATGGATTGACGTAATCCTCGAAAAGCTGGGGCTGGTGGCCCTCGCTGCTCTCACGCCCCATCGTGCCTTCAAAGTAGTTCCCGGCGCCGGGAACTACTTTGCGCCTCCGGTCCATTTCGGTCGACTAACGGTTTCGTTTCCCCAGGTCGTGACGGCCGTCTACAAAGAAAGTTCCCACGATCACCGCACCCGCGCACCACATTCCAGTTTTTCGGCGAGCGGATTTGCAAACTCCCAGTTCACGGGCACGGCGCGAAGGAATTTGGTGCGCACCCGGCCCGCGCGTAGCACCCCAAACCGCTCAAAGCGTGGGGTTCAAAGCGTGCGGTGCAACTCACGCAGGAGGGCGCGTACGCGGGCGTCGATATCGTCGCGTACGAGGCGCATCCGTTCCATGCCTTCGATGCCGCGGGTGGACGGTTCGTCGGTGTGCCAGCGTTCCAGGGTGCCGGCGGCGTCGGCTGGCATGTTGAGCTGGGCGGCGTCGCCAATTATTACTACTCGGTCAACTGTGCGCAGCAGTTCTGGGTCGATGGGTTTCGGTGTGCCGCGCGACATGTCCGCACCGAGTTCTGCAATTGCGGCGACGGATTCCTGATTCAGCTTCGTGCCCGGTTTCGTGCCGGCGGAGAAGACGCTGACCTGATCGCCCGCGTAGTGTCGCGCAAGCGCCGCCGCCATTTGTGATTTACCGCCGTTGCCGACGCAGACGAACAAGACACTGGGGTTCATGAACGGCTCCTTGCAGCTGGCAGGGTTGGATCTCCTGGGAAGAGTCGCGGCCCGATGCCGCGCATGAGGTAGACGAGGCCGACGAGGACGGGGATTTCGATGAGCGGGCCGATCGTACCTGCCAGCGCTTGAGCCGAGGTGGCGCCGAACGTGCCGATCGCCACCGCGATGGCCAACTCGAAGTTGTTGCCTGCGGCCGTAAAGGACACGGAGGCGGATTGGGCGTAGCCCATGCCCGACGCCTTCGACACCACCAGGGCGATCAGGAACATGCCCACGAAGTACCCCAGTAGTGGCAGGGCGACTCGGGCAACGGTCCACGGTTGGGATGTAATCTGCTCGCCTTGCAGGGAGAACAGCAGCACTATCGTGTACAGCAACCCCACGAGTGCCAGCGGGGAAACCGCTGGCAGGAAGGTCTCTTCGTACCACGCACGGTCCTTCACTCGCTCACCGATGATGCGGGAGAGCACTCCGGCAAGTAGCGGGATACCGAGAAACACCAGTACTGCGGTGACGATGGAGAAGAAGGAGAACTCCACAGAGGTGGTCTCCAGGCCCAGCCAGCTCGGCAGGGTCTGCAGGTAGAACCATCCGAGCACGCCGAACATGAGCACCTGGAATACAGAGTTGATGGCGACCAGGACGGCCGTGGCTTCCCGGTCGGCGCAGGACAGGTCGGACCACACCAGCACCATGGCGATGCAGCGCGCCAGTCCGACGATAATGAGGCCGGTGCGTAGCTCTGGCTGGTCCGGGAGGAACAGCCAGGCCAGGGCGAACATGAACGCGGGGCCGACGATCCAGTTCAAGATGATGGAGACGGTCATGAGCCGTTTGTCGGTGGCAATCTCGCGGGTCTTGTCGTAGCGGACTTTGGCCAGCGGCGGGTACATCATCACCAAAAGGCCCAGCGCGATCGGCAGCGAAATCCCGCCGACTTCGAAGCGCTCAAGCGTGCTGCTGAGCCCTGGAACGGCGCGGCCCAGCAGCAGCCCGAATGCCATCGCCAAGATAATCCACACTGGTAGGAATCTGTCGAGGAACGACATTCGAGCGGGGGTCGGCTCTGGGTTGGTCATCTAATCACCTCACATATCGATAACTATCAATATGTGAAAATAGAGGGCCGCATAGACCGCTGTCAATATGAGAAGGTAGAAGTCATGCACGAACAATCCCCCGCTCCAGACTGCTGCTCACTCGGCTCCGGCCCGCTACCCCCAGAAGACGCCGAGCGCTACGCGGCCCTGTTCAAAGTGCTGGCAGATCCCGCCCGGCTGCGCCTCCTCTCCCGCCTCGCCGCAGAAGGGTGCGAGCCGATGAGCGTGACAGCGCTCACCGAGTACTCCGGGCTCAGCCAACCGACGGTCTCCCACCACCTGAAGAAGCTTGCCGACGCCGGACTACTCAAAAAGTCCCGGACAGGCCGAACCGTCACGCACGAAATCTGCCCGGTGCCCTTCGCAGAACTGCGCACCGTCCTTCAGATGGACTAGGCGCCAGTTTCACAGGCGCGTAGCCACTACACTCATTCGACATGCTTGACGTTCTGACTGGTTTCGCCATCATCTTCACCGTGATCGCGGCGGGCTGGTGGCTTGCCCAGAAGAAGGTGATCGGCCCGGGCGAGCAGCGGTTGCAGCTCAACCGCATCGCGTTTCATGTGGCAACGCCGTCGTTGATTTTTTCGTCGGTGGCGGTCTCTGACACGGATGCGTTCTTCTCCCCGGTGATCCTGGTGATCGCGATCGCCACGGTGGTCACGATGCTGATCTATTGGGCGATCAGTGCGGTGTGGTTCAAGCAGGATGCTGCGGAGACGATGGCGGGGGCGGCGTCGTCGAGTTATTACAACTCGGTCAATATCGGGTTGCCCATCGCGACGTACGTGTTGGGGGATCCGACGTACGTGATTCCGGCGCTGGTGTTGCAGATGGCGGTGCTCTCCCCCATCGTCATTGCTGGCCTGGACCGCGGGGCGTCGGGGGTGCTGAAGTCGGTGATTGCGGGGTTGAAGGCGCCGGTGGTGGTTGCAGCGTTTGCGGGGTTTGCGGTGTCGTCGTCGTCGTGGACGGTGCCGGAGCCGGTGCTCGCCCCGCTGCAGATTCTGGGTGGCGCGTCCATCCCGATGATCCTCATGAGCTTCGGCGCCTCGCTCACCGGGGAGAAGGTGCTGCAGAGCCAGCGCTTAGCGACGACCACCGCTACCATCCTCAAGCTGATCGGCATGCCGGCCGTGGCGTGGGCCGTGGCGTCGCTGATGGGGCTGACCGGCTCCGATATGTACGCGACCCTTATCCTGTGCGCATTGCCGACGGCGCAGAATGTGTACAACTACGCGGCGACGTACCGCTCGGGCGAGGTGATCTGTCGGGACACCGTTTTCCTCACCACGTTCCTATCGCTGCCTGCGATGTTGCTGATCGCGGGGGTGTTCTAGCCTTGACAAACCGGGTGTGGTGGATCACACTCGTACAATGGCTAGGACACGGACTACATTTTTTGCCGCAGCGCTGACGGCTGCGGCGTTACTTGTTGGGTGCTCCTCAACAGGCGGCGCACCCCGCTCGGAGAACGTCGAGGGGACCGCTGGGGGCGTCGATACGCCGAGGTACGTGGTGGCGATGGTCACGCACGGTGCGCCGGGCGATACCTACTGGGACCTCGTGCGCAAGGGCGCGGAGGACGCGGCGAAGAAGGACAACATCGAGCTGCGCTACTCCTCCGACCCGCAGGCGCCGAACCAGGCGAACCTGGTGCGCTCGGCGGTGGACGCTGGCGTCGACGGCATCGCCGTGACCATGCCGAACGCCGAGGCAATCGGCCCGGCTGCGCGCAACGCCGTGGACCACGGCATCCCCGTCGTCGGCCTGAACGCTGGCATGGGCAAATACCAGGACTACGGCATGACCGGTTTCTTCGGGCAGGACGAGTCGGTGGCGGGCAACGCCGCCGGCGAGCGTCTCAAGGAGCAGGGCAAGTCGAACGTCCTGTGCGTCATTCACGAGCAGGGCAACTCCTCCCAGGAAGCGCGTTGCGAGGGCCTGCGCAAAGGCCTCGACGGCAACGTCGAACTGCTCTACGTCAACGGTCAGGATCTGACCTCCGTGCAGTCCACCATCACCTCGAAGCTGTCGCAGGACACAAGCTTCGACACTGTCTTCGCCCTCCAGGCACCGGTGGCGATGCGCGCGACCGAATCCGTGAAGCAGTCCGGGTCCAAGGCGCAGGTCGCCACGTTTGATACCAACGCCGAGCTTGTCGACGCCATCGCCGACGGCCGCGTCGCCTTCGCCGTCGACCAGCAGCCGTACCTGCAGGGCTACCTGGCCGTCGACTCGCTGTGGATCGCGAAGCGCAACGGCGGCACCCTCGGCGGGGGCCGCCCGGTCTACACCGGCCCGAGCTTCGTGGATAAGGACAACGTGGACAAGGTTGCCGAGGCAGCGAAGGCGGGCATGCGATGAGCACGGCGGTGAACGAAGGGGCGTCGACAAGCGATGACCGGCTACGAACGCACACTGGATTTTCCAAGCTCATCCGGCGCCCCGAGTTCGCTTCGATGCTGGGCTTCATCGCGATCTTTGCGTTCTTCCTGACCGTCGCTCCCGCGTTCCGCTCCTTTGAGGCGTTCGCGACCACCCTGTACGCGTCCTCGACGCTGGGCATCGTGGCGCTCGCGGTGGGGCTGCTGATGATCGGCGGCGAGTTCGACCTTTCCTCCGGCGTCGCCGTGACCACGGCCGCGCTGGCCGCGACGATGCTGAACTACAACCTGCACCTCAACTCGTGGGTTGGCGCGTTCATGGCGCTCGGGATCTCGCTGGCGATCGGCGCGCTGAACGGCTACCTGGTCACCCGCACCGGCATCGATAGCTTCCTGATTACGCTGGCGGCGTTTTTGATGCTGCAGGGCCTCAACCTGGCGGTGACCAAGCTGGTGACCGGCCAGGTGGCAACACCGATCATCTCCGACATGGAGGGTTTCCCGTCGGCGCATGTGGTGTTCGCTGGTACCTTCGACATTGGCGGCGTCACCTTGAATGTGACGGTGCTGTGGTGGTTGCTGCTCGTCGCGATTGCCTCGTTTGTGCTGTTCCGCACGAAGTTCGGCAACTGGATCACGGCGGTCGGCGGGGACCAAAACGCCGCGCGTGCCGTGGGCGTGCCGGTGCGTCGGGTGAAGATTCTGCTGTTCATGGGCGTGGGCTTCGCGGCCTGGTTCGTGGGCATGCACACCCTGTTCGCCTTCGACTCCATCCAGGCGGGCCAGGGTGTGGGCAACGAGTTCCTCTACATCATCGCCGCCGTCATCGGCGGCTGCGCTATGACGGGCGGGCGCGGCACCGCGGTGGGGACCGCGATCGGCGCGCTGATTTTCGGCCTGACGAACCAGGGCATCGTCTACGCCGGCTGGAACCCTGACTGGTTCAAGTTCTTCCTCGGCGCAACACTGCTGGTCGCCGTGTTTACGAATATGTCCTTCGCTAAGTACACCAAGGGGCGCTAAGTGGCTGTCATTGAACTGAAGAACATCACCAAGTCCTACGGCAGCTTCGATGCGCTGCGCGGGGTGAACCTCGCGGTGCGCGAGGGCGAGGTCACGTGCGTGCTCGGCGACAACGGCGCTGGCAAGTCCACGCTGATCAAGATCCTCGCAGGCTTGCACCAGCCCACGTCCGGGGAGCTACTTATCGACGGCCAGCACACCACCTTCACCTCTCCCCGAGACTCGATCGATACCGGCATCGCAACGGTGCACCAGACCTTAGCGATCGTCGATGAGATCAGCGTGTGGCGCAACTTCTTCCTCGGCCAGGAACTCACCGGCCGCTTCGGCGTCCTTCGCGATACCGAGATGAAACGCATCTGCGCCGAGCAGCTGCGTGAGATGGGCATCGACATCCCCGACGTCGAAGTCGACGCCGGGAACCTTTCTGGTGGCCAGCGCCAAGTCGTGGCCATCGCGCGGGCCGTCTACTTCGGCGCCCGCGTGCTCATCCTCGACGAGCCGACCGCGGCGCTGGGCGTCAAACAGTCCGGGGTGGTCTTACGCTTCGTCGCCGCCGCCCGCGACCGCGGTATCGCCGTCGTGTTGGTCACCCACAACCCGCACCACGCCTACCTGGTCGGGGACCACTTCACCATTTTGAAGCTGGGCCGCCAGGAACTCGACGAGCCCCGGGAGAACGTCACCTTGGAGGAGCTGACCCACCAGATGGCTGGTGGCGGGGAGCTCGAGGCGCTCAGTCACGAACTGGGCAGATAGCTGCGTGATTTCCGGTATACCTGAAACTCCTGCCGGTTTTAGCGATAGTTTCCGGTATACTCGAAACGCATGAGAGCTCTGTACCCGCGGCAGCAGTACCTGGACAACCTGCTGGCAGTCACCGATAACGACTTCGTGCGCATCATCACCGGTGTTCGACGCTGCGGGAAGTCGACCCTCCTGGAGCTGTACCGCCGCCACCTGCGCGAGCACGGCACCCCAGACGACGCCATCATGGTGATCAACTTCGAGGACCAGGCCAACGCCGCGCTGCGGGACCCGACAACCTTCCACGACGCCGTTACGCACCGCCTCGCGCAAGGGCTGCGCTACCTGCACGTCGATGAGGTGCAGGAGCTCGAGGACTGGGCGCGCGTGATCAACTCACTGCGGCTCAACGAGCAACTGGAGATCTGCGTGACCGGCTCCAACGCCTCTCTCTTCGTTGGCGAGTCGCTGACCTATCTAGCGGGGCGCTACATCGAGATCCCGATGCTGCCTCTTTCCCTGGCAGAGTTCATGGAGTTCCGCTACCCGTCGGACGCGCGCCCTGGCCTTGACAGTGCGTTTCAGGAGTGGGTCATCATCGGCGGCTTCCCCGCCACGGTACAGCTCGCGGACCCGGTGGTGATTCGTCAGGCGAACTCCTCCCTGTTCGATTCCATCTTCACTCGCGACATTTCCTTGCGTGGCCAGATCCGCGACACCGACGCTTTCCTGCGCGTGGCCCGCTTTCTCTTCGACAACGCCGGCAACCCGGTGTCCACGAACCGCATCGTGGGCCACCTCAAGCACGAGGGGCTCAAGGCGTCGAGCGAAACCATGGACCGCTACCTCGGACTGATGGCGGACGCGCACCTTATCTATCAGTGCCGGGATTACGACACGAAGGGCAAGCGGTGGCTGAGCACGAACGGCAAGTTCTACTTCGTCGACCCGGGCCTGCGCACCGCGCTGCTGGGCTCTCGCCCTTTCAACTTCGGCCACGACTTGGAAAACATGGTTTACCTGGAGCTTCGCCGCCGCGGGTACCAGGTTTCCACGGGTAAGGTTCCCGGTGGGGAGATTGATTTCATCGCTAACGACGGCCGACACACTCTCTACATCCAGGTGGCGCTCACGGTTACCGAGCCTGCGACGCTCGCGCGAGAGCTCGCGCCGTTCGACGCCCTTCCCGCCGGGTCCCGCTGCATCCTCTTGACGACGGACCGCTTCGCTCCCGACACCGGCAACGTCACGTGGCGCGACGCCATCGAGGTCCTCGCGGGCGGGGCGCTAGACTAACGCTTCGTGACGAAGCTCCTGGAACTCCTCCCCGTTGACCCCGCCAAGCCGCTGGCGATCCTGCCCGCTCTCGAGGAGGCGCTGACCGGCCAGCGCGCCCTACTGCCCGTGCCGACGAACGACCCGGCGCGCGCGAACCTGCTGCGTAACACGCAGGGCGTGGGCGAGCCAATCGCGGACGACGTCGCCCTCGTGGTGGCGACCTCCGGGTCCACGGGCACCCCGAAGGGTGCGTTGCTGACCCCGACGAACCTGATTGCCAGCGCGGACGCCACCCACCAGGCGCTCGGCGGGCCGGGCCAGTGGTTGTTAGCGATGCCCGCCGCGTTCATCGCTGGCGTCCAGGTGTTGGTGCGCAGCATGGTCGCCGGCGTGGAGCCCGCCTTCGTGGACCTCACCCACGGGTTCCACGTGGATGAGTTCGCGGCCCGCACCGCGGAGATCGTGGCAACTGGGGACCGCTGCTACACGGCGCTGACCCCGCTGCAGCTGGACAAGGCGATGTCCACGCTCACCGGCATCGACGCGCTGCGCAGCTTTGACGCGGTGCTCGTCGGCGGGGCGGCCACGAATCCGGCGCTGCTGGACTCGGCGGCGAAGCTGCGCATCAACGTGGTCACCACCTACGGTTCCTCGGAAACCTCCGGCGGCTGCGTCTACGACGGGGTGCCCATCGCCGGCGCCAACGTTCGCATCCGCGACGGCCGCATCTGGCTCGGCGGCCCCATGGTCGCGCAGGGCTACCGCAACCAGCCGGAGCACCCCGACTTCGCCGAGCCAGGGTGGTTCCGCACCTCAGACGCAGGCCAGCTTGTCGACGGCCACCTCACGGTCGAAGGGCGCGTCGATAATGTGATTGACTCCGGTGGCCTGAAGCTGCAGCCGGAGGTGCTCGAGCGCTTCCTGCTCGGCGTGCCCGGCGTGGCGGACGCGTGCGTGGTCGGCGTGCCGGACGAGCGCTTCGGGCAGCGGATCTGCGCCGCCTTCGCGGGCGAGGCGCAGGTGCCGGACGTGATGGACGCCCTGCAGGACCTGCCGCGGTGGCAGGTGCCGAAGGAGCTCAAGCGCGTCGCGGCGCTGCCGTTGCTGGGGCCGGGCAAGGTGGACCGGGCCGCGGTGCGCGACCTGTTCTAGCGCGCCCCGACCACGGCCCGGATGTCCTCCGCACTGTAGCTTGCGGCGAGCTGGGCGTCGTTGCCCCCGCGCAGGTTTGTGCGCACGAGTGCCACCGACTGCGAGCCCGGCACCAGCGGAAACTCCTTCGGCTTGTCGAAGACCTGCCGCACAAAGTGTCCGGAACGCACCGCGCACATGTTGAGCCAGACATCGTCGGCGCTGGGTGCGGCGCGCAGGAAAGCGTCGCCTTGCGCGGCCACAAAGTCCACCATCGCGGGCGGGTACGCCACCCCGGACACGCCGGTGGCGAAGTGCCGCGGGCTCGGGGCGGTGGTGCGCACGCTGCGCCACTGCGTATACGGTGCGAAGCCCTCGCCTACCAGCGCGATCTCGTGGGCCCGGTAGGCCGTCACCGCCAGCGGATCCACCACCAGCTTCTCGACGAACCACCGCGGGTACAACACGTCATCATCCACCGTGATCACGCTCGTCCCCGTGCCCGCGAGCTGCCGGAACGTGCCGTAGTACTTCGTGTGCGGGCCGTAGTGGCCGTCGGAACGCCGCACCTGCAGGCCGCGCTTCACGAGCTCCCGCAGCGGCTCGGGCCAGGGCGCGTCGAAGTCCTCCGCGTCCAGCCACAGGATGGTGGGCACGCGGCGAGTCCCCACCAACAGCGATGCGAGGGTGTGGTGGACCGTCGATAAGCGGATGCCGTGCGAAGTCAGGCTGATCACGGTGTGGCCGTCGGCGGGAAACTCGAGGCACCCGGAGCGCACCGCCAACCGCAACGACGGCAAACGCGCCACCGCGCCTATCTGCGCCACCGACTGCCGCGCCGCGTAATCAACCCACATGGCGCACCACTTTAGCCGACAGGCCCGACACGGGGCATGATGGAAACCATGAACGCACAACCCAACCTGCACGCGTGGTGGGAAGCCTCCCGCCCCCACACCTGGCCAAACGCCTTCGCGCCCGTCATCGCCGGCACCGGCGTCGCGGCCTTTACCGCGCACGCCAACCTCGGCCGGGCACTGTTGGCGCTGCTCGTGGCGTGGGCCCTGATCATCGGCGTCAACTTTGCCAACGACTACTCCGACGGCATCCGCGGCACCGACGACGACCGCTCCGGCCCCACACGCATCACCGCCAGCGGACTCGCCGAACCCAAGGACGTAAAACTCGCCGCCTTCATCGCGTTCGGCGTTGCAGGGCTGTTCGGCATCATCCTGTCCGTGCTGGCCGGGGCGTGGTGGCTGATCCTGATCGGCGCCGCCTGCATCGCCGCCGCCTGGTTCTACACCGGCGGCAACAACCCCTACGGCTACATCGGCCTTGGCGAGGTCAGCGTCTTCATCTTCTTCGGCCTCGTCGCAGTGATGGGCACCGAGTTCGTCCAGACCGGGTTCCTGTCCTGGGAGGGCCTGCTCGTCGCGGTGGCGATCGGCGCAATCTCCGCATCCGTGAACCTGGTCAACAACATCCGCGACATCCCCACCGACTCCGCCTCCGGTAAGCAGACCATCGCGGTCCGCCTCAGCGACCGCCGCGCCCGCACCCTGTTCACCGTCCTGACCTGCGTGCCGTTCGTAGTCAGCGTGCTGCTGGCCCTGGTGTACGCGCCGGCCCTGGTCGGGCTGGTAGCGCTGCCGCTGGCGATCGCCGCCATCATGAAGGTCCGCAGCGGCGCGACCGGCACAGCCCTCATCCCGGTGCTGGGCCTCAACGGCAAGGCCATGCTGGCGTGGGCCGTGCTCACGGCGGTTGCGCTGGCGTTCGGCGGGATGGTCGTCCCGTACGCGTAGGGCTGGTTCTTTGTGGTTTTGCGGGGTCTACGCACCAAATTCCCTCGCGCAGCAGTTTGCGTAACCTGGGCTTTTCCAAACCTCCGCGCGAAAATCTAGGAATTTGATGTCCTCGTTCGCCGCGCTAGTGACAAAAGACGCAACCCCCTTTTCGCGACCTGGGCTTTTACCGAGGTCGACCAGCAGGATTGCGTCCATTGTCACTCGCCGTTCACACAAGACACCAAATTCCCTCGCCCGTTTTACGCGACCTGGGGAAACGCTCCGACGCCGCTCTGAACCGCAGCCCTGGCTGGCGCTACCGCACTTTCCCTCGCCGTCGTCCCCGCTGCCGAGGCAGCGGGGAACCCAGACATCCTCGACACGCTGGATAAGTTTGGCGGCAAGCTGCAGGACGCCGAAAAGAAGGTCCGAACGAAAGTGGAGCGCGCCAAGCTCCGAAAGATCCTGCACGACAAGGGCACCGGCGCCGCACTAGACACCCAGACCACCCGGGACTGGGTGTACGGTTCCGTCAAGAACGGTTCCTCCGCAGATGATGCCTACCGGGCAACGCAGGCCGGCTGGATCCTGACCTGGATCGCAGTTGCAGCGGCAGGCCTGGGCATCATCGGCTACGGCGCGAAGGCCGCCGGCGTGCTGCCTCCGCAGGTTGCGCAGGCGCTGCCGTTCTAAGGACCTAATCTCTCGCCCGGGTGGCATCAGTGGGGCATAATGTTGCGCATGTCGACATTCACTGATGCCATCGAGGAACTCCGCAAGCTGCCGTCGAAGTCGGAGCAAGGGTTGGCGTTTGAAAAGTTGATGGTCAACTACTTCAAGACGGACCCGACGCTATCGAGTGAGTACTCGGAGGTGTACCGCTGGGTGGATTGGCCGTTCAACGGTGGCAAGTCAGACGTGGGGATTGACCTCGTCGCGAGGCGGGTGGATGACGGCGAGTGGACGGCAATTCAGTGCAAGTTTTACCTGCCCACGACGCATATTCAGAAGGGTCAACTGGACTCGTTCTTTGAGGCGTCGGGACGCTCGTTCGAAACTGACCGCGGGGTGGAGCAGTTTGCGAACCGTCTGATTATTTCGACGACGGACCGTTGGTCGTCGAACGCTGAGGCGATGCTGGAGAACCAGCTGATCGCCACGAACCGGATCGGTACGTCGGCGATTGCGGAGTCCCCGATTAATTGGGATATCGCTTACCCAGGCAGTGAGATGTCGGTGAACCTCACCTTGCGGGAGACGTTTGAGCCGCGGCCGCATCAGGCAACGGCGATTGAAAAGTCGCTGGAGGGGTTCAAGGCGCACGATCGCGGCAAGCTGATTATGGCCTGCGGTACGGGGAAAACGTTTACGGCGCTGCGCTTGGCTGAGCGTTTTGCGAAGGAGCACTATGGCAAGGCGCGAGTGCTGTTTTTGGTGCCGTCGATTAGTTTGTTGTCGCAGTCGTTGAAGGAGTGGACTGCGCAGGCACGGATGGATCTTCGCAGTTACGCGGTGTGCTCCGATAGCAAGGTGGCGCGCAAGGCGGAGGATATCGCCTCGTATGACCTTGAGGTGCCGGTGTCGACGAATGGCGAGGATATTGCGGAGCGCTTGTCGAAGCGGAAGCGCGCGGCGGGGTTGAGCGTCGTGTTTTCGACGTACCAGTCGTTGCCCGCGATCCACGACGCGCAAGAAGCTGGCCTCGAGGAGTTCGATCTTGTCATTTGCGACGAGGCCCACCGCACCACCGGCGCAACGTTGGCCGGGGAGGACCCGTCGAACTTCTCCCGCATCCACGACAATGACTACATCAAGGCGAAGAAGCGCCTGTACATGACCGCCACCCCACGCCTTTTCGACGAAACCGTGAAAGGCAAAGCCATCGAGCATTCGGCGGAGCTCTACTCCATGGATGACGAGGCCGTGTACGGTCCTGAGTTTCACCGGTTGGGGTTCGGAGAGGCCGTCGATAAGGGGTTGTTGACGGACTACAAGGTGCTCATCATGACTGTCGACGAGTCGCTGGGTGCTGATGCGATGGGCAAGTTCAACGCTGCTGGTGGCAAGGACATTAACTTAACGACGGGCTCGGCGATGATCGGCGTTTGGAATGCGTTGGCGAAGCGCTCGGGAGGTTTGCAGGGCAAGAAGGGCGGCTTCGATGAGGGCGCGGAGCCGATGCACCGCACGGTGGCGTTCGCGAAGGATATTAAGACGTCGAAGGCGATTACGGAGGCGTTCCCCCTGCTGGTGAAGTCGCATCGCGAGCTGCTGCAGGAAAAGGCGGTGACGAACGACATCCAGACGTTGAATATGGATCTTGATGTGCAGGCGCAACATGTTGATGGCGCGATGAATGCCCTGGAGCGCAGCACGAAGCTGACGTGGCTTGAGTCGGATATGCCGACCAATGAGACCCGTGTGCTCACAAACGCCAGGTGCCTTTCGGAGGGTGTCGACGTCCCCGCCCTCGATTCGGTGGTGTTTTTCAACCCGCGCAATTCGATGGTGGACGTGGTGCAGTCCGTTGGTCGCGTGATGCGGAAGGCGGAAGGCAAGGACTACGGCTACATCATTTTGCCGGTGGCGGTGGCGCCGGATACATCGCCGTCGGAGGCGCTGAACGATAACCAGCGGTTCAAGGTTGTATGGCAGATCCTCAACGCGTTGCGTGCACACGACGACCGCTTTAACGCCAAGGTGAACTCGATTGCGCTCAACGAGAACGTGCAGGATGATTTGCCGATTTCCGTCCAGCCAGTTGTTGATCCTGCGCAGGAGGCGAAGAAGAAACTCGCGAACAGTGAGCGGACCGAGGCCCACGAATCCGACCAGGTGACAGCCCAGCAGATCGCGTTGTTCTCGCTTGAGCAGTGGCAGGAAGCGATCTACACCAAGCTGGTGGACAAGGTGGGTACCCGCACCTACTGGGAGGATTGGGCCGACGACGTCGCGGACATCTCCAAGGCGCAGGTCACCCGCATCCGCGCGCTGCTTGACCAGGCGGATGCGACACTGCGCGGTGAGTTCGACACCTTCGTAGAAGGTCTGCGGGGTAACCTCAACGACTCGATCTCTGAGGACGAGGCAATCAGTATGCTGTCGCAGCACCTGATTACCGCCCCAGTATTTGACGCCCTGTTTAGCGAGCACAACTTCGCCGTCCACAACCCGGTCTCCCAGGTCATGCAGCGCATGGTCGACGCCCTCGACGACAGTGACCTGGATGCCGAGACTGACTCGTTGGAGAAGTTCTACGCCTCGGTGCGTGTGCGCGCATCTGAGGTCACGAGTGCATCCGGGAAGCAGCAGGTGATCAAAGAACTTTACGAGCGTTTCTTCCAAAAGGCGTTCAAACGCGACGCCGACAAGCTGGGCATTGTGTATACCCCGGTGGAGATCGTGGACTTTATCCTGCGCGCCGCCGACGATGTGTCGAAGAAGCACTTCGGCCGCGGTTTAACCGACGAGAGCGTGCATATCCTGGATCCGTTTACGGGCACCGGCACGTTTATGGTGCGCCTGTTGCAGTCCGGGTTGATTGATCCGAAGGATCTAGCACGCAAGTACGCCAACGAGTTGCACGCCACCGAGATCATGCTGCTGGCTTACTACGTCGCGGCCGCCAACATCGAAACGACGTTCAACGCGTTGCTGGCCGAGGCAGCCAAATGCTCGGAAAGCGCACCCCCCCCCCGCTACGTTTCCTTCGAGGGCATCGCGCTTGCCGATACGTTCCAGATCCACGAGGAAGGAGACATCCTCGACCTCACGGTATTCAGGAACAACAACGAACGCATTGTTCGCCAGAAGGAAGCCCCGATCAATGTCATCGTGGGCAATCCGCCGTACTCATCGGGTCAGAAAAAAGCGAATGACAACAACGCGAACCTGAAGTACCCGACACTAGACGCGCGTATTGCAGAAACGTACGCGGCGAAGTCAACGGCGACGAATAAGAACTCGCTATACGACTCATACCTGCGCGCATTCCGGTGGGCGACGGACCGAATCGGGGATCATGGCGTCGTGGCGTTTATCGCAAATAACGGCTGGGTAGACGGCAACACCGGAGATGGTGTCCGCCTGTCGATGGCCGAGGATTTCACCGACCTCTATGTTTTCAATCTGCGCGGCAACTCTTTGGGTGGTGGCGAACAAGCCAAGCGTGAGGGCGACAATGTCTTTGATATCCGAGTCGGCGTTGCGGTGCTGATCGGTGTGAAGGATCCTTCCAAGACCGGCTTCCACCTGCATTACGCGCAGACTCCTGACTATCAGAAGCGTAAAGAGAAGCTGGCGTTTGCCGAGAATGCGTCAATTGACCGGATTAAGTGGCGTTCAATCACGCCGAATCAGCACGGTGACTGGCTAAATCAGCGTAGTGCCGAGTTTGGGACATGGCCCGTGATCGGCGAGAAGAAGAGCGACGAAACAACATTCTTCACAACGTATTCCTCAGGACTAAAGACAGGTCGCGACTCGTGGTCTTATTCGTCTTCTATCCCACAACTCGTAGAAAACATCGAGACGCACGTTGCGAACTACGATCAGGCGCAAGTTGTGTTGCGAAGCGAAGGGTTCGAGCAAAACAAGCGGGGTGTTGATGCGTTGTTTGCACAGCACCCGGAGCTGATCGACAGCACGAAGGGTTCATGGAATGTAAATCTCAAGCAAGAACTCTCTCGAGGAACAGAAATCACGCTTGATACGGACCGTGCCTACACCTCGATGTACCGTCCCTTCTTTAAGCAACGGAGCTACTTCGCGAAGGAACTGATCGATAGGCAGTACCAGTTGCCGTCGATGTTCCCGACGCAGCAACACCACAACATCGGGTTTGCCCAGATGACCGTAGGCGCGGTGAAGCCTTACAGCATTTTTGCAGCTGATATGCTCCTTGACCTTAATCTGTTTGGTTCAGAAGGGACACAGTTCTTCCCACGCTTCACTTGGGAGCTCGTTGAGGCTTCGGATGGTGCGTTGTTTGGCGAGGGGGCGTCGATAAGCGAGGGTGAGTCCTCGATGTATGGGCAGGTCGGTGAGGTCGTTGCGGGGTATGTGCGCAAGGACAACATCACCGACGCGATCAAGGCTGTCTACCGTGACGCGCTGGGTGCGGATGTTACTGGTGACGATATTTTTCACTTTGTCTACGGCAAGCTGCACGACCCGAATTATCGGGAGGCGTACGCGGCGGATTTGAAAAAGATGCTGCCGCACATCGAGACACCGGGAACGCGGGAAGAGTTCGACAAGTTCGCGCGCGCTGGCAAGGAACTCATGGACCTGCACGTCGGATACGAGGACGTGGAGCCATACCCGCTGGACATCACGGTCAAGGGCGACGAGTCCGATCCGGATACCTGGCGCGTGTTGAAGATGAAGTGGGGGCGCAAGAAGGACCCCGAGACCGGTAAGAACGTCAACGACGTGACCAAGCTGATCTATAACAAGCGCGTCACCATCACTGGTATTCCGGCTGAGGCTGACGAGTACATGCTGGGGTCGCGCTCTGCGGTGGCGTGGTTGATTGACCGCTACCAGGTGAAGAAGGACAAGGCGTCCGGGATTGTGAACGACCCGAATGACTGGTCCGATGAGGTAGGCAACCCTCGCTACATCGTGGACCTGATTGGTAAAGTCACGCGGGTTGCGGTGGAGACGGTGCGGATCGTGGAGGGGCTGCGAGAATAACGCCGTTTGCTTCATTGACAGTTGAGGCTCGAGAGCGTGGCTTCATCACGGATGATCGAAAAGCGGTGCGGTGGCCCCTCAGTCGTCAGGTTGACCTTGAACACCTCACCGAAGATCCGGGCCGTAGCGGACGTGTCATCCACCTCGACCTCAACTCATCAACCGCACCCTCAAGTCTGCATGCGTCTTTAGCGTCTTTAGACGCTTTCCTGGCGTCATCACCAATCTTCAAACCGAAAGAGGAGTCAGCCATGAGAGGCGTATCCCCCACTTGAGCCATGTAGCTTTTAGGCTACACTTGGGCGTGTGGAGATCATTTCCAGCAGCTTGTTTGACGCCTGGTTAGGTGAGCTAAAAGACAAACATGCTCAGCGACGCATTTTGTATGCAATAGCCCGATGCGAAGCACACGGAAGAATGATTGGAGACATCAAACCCGTTGGCGAGAAGGTTAGCGAGATGAGATTTCATTTCGGGCCCGGCTATCGGGTGTACTACACCCGACTAGGCGCAATAACGGTTTTCCTGCTGGCCGGAGGAGATAAATCCAGCCAGGATAAAGATATTCGAACCGCTCAAAAGCTCGCACAACAGGTAAGGGAGGAACAGTCGTGAAGGAAGTAACATTTTCAGCGTTCGATGCAAGCAAATATCTCGATAGCCAAGAAGCAGTGAACGATTACCTGGCTATCGCACTCGAAGACGGCGATACGAAAACCGTACAGGTGGTTTTGCGTGACATTGCAAGGGCACACGGCATGAGCCAGCTCGCTAAAGAGACTCAACTCAACCGTGAATCCCTCTACAAGTCACTATCAAAAGACGGTAACCCGTCCTTTGCGGCTATCACGAAAATCATGAAAGCCCTGGGACTCAAAATAACTCTCGCTACACAAAATGCCTAGATACCTGCTGGAATCACATCACCAATACACCAAACACGCCTCTGCTCGGCCCGTCCGGCCTCTATCCGCCGATCAGTGGTGGATCGCGGATTTCACGTATGTGCACACCAGCTGCGGTTTCAGCTACGTGGCTTCTGTCACCGACGTATTCACCCGTGAGATCCTGGCGTATGTCGTGGACACCCGAGCCACGAAATCTTTGGCCATCCGTGCGCTGCGACAGGCACTGGCACTACGCCAGCGCCAGGACCCGTACTTTGAGTCGGCCGGGGTGCCCCATCACTCGGGCGGGCTCACAGTACACTCCCACACATCTCCGCCGTCTGCTTGCCGTCCATCAGATAGACGGGTCCATCGGCACTGTCGGCGACGCCTACGACAACGGTCTGATGGAGTCAACGATCGGGCTGTACAAGTCTGAACTCATTGATTTCGAGGCAGAGACGTGGACGAACTGGGGGGGAGGTGGAACGCGCCACAGCCGGATGGGTCCACTGGTACAATCACGAGCGGTTGCATTCCTCGCTCGGGCATATCCCGCCGATCAAGCACTACACCAACTACCAACGAGAAAACCACGCAGGCCTTCACGCCGCGTAACACGCCACTCTCAAAAAGTCAGGCCGATTCACAACACCAGCAGAAGGATGCTCTTTGACGAGTTTGAACGCGGCGTACTAGGCGAACTTCCCACATCACCGTGGCAGCATACCGAATGGAAACGCGCGAACATCGCCCCCAACTTCCACATCACCGTCAACACTGCACGTTACTTAAGTGCCTTACCAGCTTGTCGGCCGGACTGTCGATGTACGTATCACTGGCAATGAAGTAACCGTTTTTGATGCCGGGCAGCGTGTTGCAACCCACCGGCTTGCCCAAGCCCGGGGGATCTATGTCACCGATGTGGATCATATTCCTGCCAACATGGCTGACACCACAGGGTTGTGGACCAGTGAGTACTTCTACCGTGAAGCAGCCAAGATCGGGCCCGCAACCCGGACAGTCATCGAAGAACTCATCAGCGCAAAGGCAATCCCTGCCCAGGTATTTCAGTCGTGACGAAACGTACTGAATATGGGCAAACACGCCAACAAAGTGATTCTGGAACAAGCCTGTGCACGCCTGATCGCACCTGATGGCACCAGGAGGGCTGTGTCGTATACCGCGGTGAAAAACATGATGGCCGCGGTACGCAAAGACCAATCAACCCGCCCGACAGGCCATGATCTGCCAGCCACAACAGCGCCTGAAACACCACCGGTGGAACACGCACGCGATACCTGCGGCGCATATCTGGGTGGGTCTGCCCAGTTCAGTATGGAAAACCTCACGAAGAAAGGACCCCTACAGTCATGACACAGCCACAACCAGCATCAGCATCAGCGCGCTTTCTTGATGAATCGATCCTGCCTGTCTTTACCGATCTACGTATGACGGCTTTTGGCCGAACCGTGATTGATATTGCAGCAGATCCCATCTTCGACTCGTGGAGCTTTTCTGACAAAGTGCTCTACGCGCTCGATAAAGAAGTCGCGGCCAAGCGTGAACGACGAGTCAACAAATTACTCAAAGCATCCCGATCGCCAAATCTCGATGCGTGTATCGAAGACATCACCTACGCACCCGGCCGCAACCTCAACAAAGAGCAAATCACCAGACTCGCTCACTGCCAATGGTGTCAAAAAGCGCAAAGCATTGTCATCCTCGGCAAATCATCCGTCGGCAAAACATACCTGGCCCAAGCACTCCTTACCGCTGCGTGCAGAAACGACTACTCTGCTCGTTTCTTCCGCACAGACACCCTGGCCAACCAGCTGATGGTGCTACGCCATGATGACACAGCACGCATGGAGTTTCTTCAAGACTTACACCTGGCAGACGTACTCGTACTTGATGACTTCTTAACAACGCCGATTGATGCTGCCACAGCACACCAGCTGCTCAACATTCTTGCTGAGCGTGAACACCGGGGCTCAACCATTGTCACCTCCCAGTTCACACCCGATGAGTGGTACAAGTCCATCCCGGATGCTGTCATCGCCGGGTCGATCCTGAATCGGCTTGTCGTTGGCGCTGAGATCATCACACTCGAAGGACCAAACATGCGCCTCGAAGCCAATACGCAGTAGCGGCTCATAGTCAACGCCCGGGTGTTACCCGATACTCACCCGGGCGTTACTGGATACTCACCACGGTGTTACTAAATCCGTGGTCCTAACAGCTATCGCGTCCCCATTCGTGGCCATGTCTCAGTCGTTTAGCAAGCAGGCGAATACGCTCTGGTACGAGATTTTCGATGTCGTCAAAGCCAACTCGCTGGTGGACTACTCGGGGCCGACTCCTGCGGATAACGTGATGGAACGGCTACTTCAGGCACGCTCATAGTTATTGGCGTAGTGCGGGTGCGGTGTGGGCGTAGATGACGACCACTGCAATCAAGGCGATACAGACGGCGAAGGGTGCCAGCGGGTTCCACCCGTAAAGGGCGGTCGAAGCCAGCGGGGCAATCGCGTACGCCAACCCATTATTAGCGTTGATGATGCCAGCCACTGCGCCTTGCTCATCTGCACTCATCTTCAAGGTTGGGCCAGTGTTGTACCCGGGCATCGCCAGTCCCATACCTACCCCCAGCACGATACACCCGACAACCAGTAAAGCGTGCGAGGAGGTAGGCCAAATGAGCACAGTTGCAACTAGTGTAATGGCCAGACCAGTACGTAAAAGCTTCGCTGCTCCCCACCCTGTCTTTGGAGCAATCACCGCTTGGGCAATGATCATGGTCACGCCCATGATGGTCAGGTAAATCGCGGAAATACCTGCGGTCGCAGTTGCCGACAGGGCGAAGCGGTCTTGGACAGTGAATCCAAAAATCGTAGCAACAGAAGAAAACACAAGAAACATCACCAGACCAGTTGCTAGCCAGGGAGCTACACGCGGATCAGTGAAGCGAATCCGTTGAGGCTTTGCAAAAAGTTGCCCTCGGCTTTGAGGTGCGAAACTCACCAAGAGAACAACCAGACCAATCACCATCACAACGGGCATGACCACCAAGGGCAAGAGCAGGCCACCAGCAGCGGCTAACACACCTCCAGTAACACCTCCAACAATGGAGGCCATCCCTTGAGCCGCTCCAATCATGCCCAGTGCTTTTACCCGCCCGTTCTCGCTGGCAGCATGCGTGACCAGGTGGGCTTGCGCGGTCGGGGCGATCGCTGAAATCCCTCCACCATAGAGCAAACCACGAGTGATCACAACACCAAAAACTAGTCCGACACCGCCAACTACCTGGTTCATCCCCAGGTAGGAGACAATACCGAAGGCGCTCAAAGCGATGATCGCGATCACAAGCCCGGCAGCGAGTACACGTTTAGCGCCGACACGTTGGGAAGCTCGCCCCCAATAAGCACTCAAGCTCGCTAGTACAATCGCTGCCAAAGAGATAGTGGCGCCAATATGCCATTCCCGCAATCCCATCTGTCGTGACAGTGGCGCGATGATCGGATTGAGAATCATTTGCCCCATAAAGGCGAGAAAAACGATTCCCACTACCAGGTTTGCTTGCGCTCCTGGATCAATAGAGCTCTGTGTCGGCTTATTACTACGAGGGTCGGGCATCACTACACTCCATTACTAGAACACTGTTTCACTTAGGGATATTGTAGAATGGTGTTCTAGTAAGGGTCAAGGAATAAGTTAGGGTCACCTTATGAACACTGCGCTAACGGGGCGAAGGGCTGGGCTATCACGCGAGCTGATTGTCAAACAAGCTGTACAGTTAAGCGCGATCAGTGGCGTTGAGGGATGGTCAGTACGGGACATTGCCCGTGAACTGGGCGTGGTTCCCTCAGTGATTTATCATTATTTTCCAAACAAGGAAGCCATTTGTGATGCTGTTGTAGACCGGGTATGTGTCGGGATTGAAGTTCCCGACCCGGACCTTGAATGGAAAGCCTGGTTTCGAGCTATGGCTCACAATCTACGCCCCGCATTGTTAGCATATCCGGGGATTACCGACAGGTTCGCGCGGGGCAAGTTCACCGAACAGTTTTTGCCGATGATCGATGGAGCCTGGGCCAAACTACAAGAAGCTGGGTTTGGTGACAATTCGCCTGTGGCCTACACAATTATCGCGAACTCGATCATCCACACGATCGGAGCGAGAAACCTGCGCGCATCCAATCAAATCCAGCCTCGCCACAACCTGCACGAAATGCTTGTCAGGCTTGAGCCTATGATGGCTCAATCTGTTGGACTGACCAGTATTGTCAACTCTTACCTGGAGCCTCTCTCACACCCTGATGAAGAAGAAGCGATGTCCGAGGAATACTACGACCTCGTCATCGATGTGATTCTAGACGGCATCGAACACACCCTGCTGCCTTAACTCTGACCCACTTCTCAATCATCGTCTTAGTGAGCGCCCGCACAGCTGTGTACTTCAACACAGCGGATGTAGCCCAGTTGATAAGCCGGGTCAGTTCACGTTCACCCCCGCGTTCTCATGGTCACGGAGACGGTTAAGTAGTTCTTCCTGATACGGATTATTCATGGTGTGCCCTTCATCCAGGTATGGGTAAAGGGGGCCAAGGCACACACCCTGACCCCTTCGCTGTCTGCTACGGGCTAGCGTCTACTCGGTAGCACCCGCCGTGGTCGGCTCCACCACATCCTGTTCAGCCGTCGCCAGCGCCTCCGGGCGGATCACGGAACCGCCGTACACCTGGAGGCCCGTAATCGCACGGGTGAAACGGAACGGCAGCATGGACGATTCCTCCACCTCCGTGATCTGGTAGCCGAACGGGGTAGCCATCGGGTGGCCCGCAATGACCACCTCACGGCCCGGCACCGTCGGCGCGGAAATGATGCGGAACCCGAGCAGGCGACCAATCTCACCGTTCAAGAGATTGCTGTTGTTCACTGCCTTGTCCAGGCGCTCGTCGTACAGCAACGCCGATTCCATCTCCGGGCCAACCATCACGAAACGGTCAGTCTTCGGAACCGAAGTGGCGTTGAGTTTCTTACGCAGCGCCACCAGCGTCTTGTACGCGTCCTTCTTCTCAATGTCGAGCGGGAGGGTGCCCACCTTGTTGGAGTTCTTCACTCCGTCCTTCATGAGCTTGCCGATGTAGGTATCGACCTGCTCGGACATGCCTTCCTCTGCCTCGCTGACTGCCTCCGGCTTCACGTCCAGAGCAGACTGGACGGAAGATACCAGCGGAATCTTGAAGTTGAAGTAGTCGCCCTGGTCGGTCTTGAACTTACGCTCTCCGAACTCGACATCTTCAACAATCATGTCTTCGGACTCGTCGTACTTACGGATGGTGGGGACGGCCAAGGTTGGAGACAACAACCTCGTCACCCTTGCCCTTGATTTCACCTTCGAATTCGCGGTTCGTCACGCCTTCCTGCGCGAATGCCCAGGTCTCCTTGAGCGGCTGCATGAGCGCGGACGCGACAACGGGGCCAATTACCGGATCCCAGTTCTTGTGGGACTGTGGAGTTGCCATAGTGTGTTCCTCCTAGTGGAAACTGTTAGCGGCTGATACGGCCTTCCTCCACTGCCTTGTTGATTTCCTCAAACTTGCCCTGTGCGTACAGGCGGTTGAGGTCATCGGCGGTGAGGATTCGGCCATCGTTGTTGTTCGTGGGGCTGGGGTTCCGCTGGTGCGGGGTGCTACCCCACCCGCCTTGAACTGTGGGAATGAGTTGAGCGTGTTGGTGACGAGTTCGCCAGCCTTACTGTCCCACTCGTCGCTGCCCCACTTCGGGAGATCACCTACACCACGGAGATACGGCACAAGCATGTCGGGGGCTGCCCCGTTTTCCTTCGCCAGCTTGCGTAGGGTGTTGTCCTCGCGCATTCGGTCGAGTTCGGCCTGGAGCTTGTCACGCTCGGCTTCTCGTTCCTGCGCGGCGGCCTTGGCCTGCTTGATTTGTTCCTCCGAGTCTTCGTCGGACGGTTCAAAACCGAGTACCTGCGCGAGTTTCTTCAACGTCGCTGCCTGTTCTTCCGCCTGCTTCGCCTTCACTCGGCGGTCGCCGTTCTCGTTCTTCAACTTGCGGTTTTCCGCTTCGTATCGGGCGAGCTGCTTACGTAGCGCGTCAAGGTCTACGGCTTCGTCCGCCTCGTTGGCCTGCGCCTCGCCTAGGTGTTCACCGGCTTGGGTGTAGTTGCCCTGCTCGGTGTCGTGCTGGGCTTGCTGCGCCTTGTCAGCGGCCTGCTGTGCGAGGTCTGCGGGGGTGGTGTTTTCATCCGACATGTGGTTTGTCTCCTCATTGGGGGCTTGGGTGGTGTTCCACGCCTTGGTGGTAACGGGGAGGAGTATCGCGGAGTCAGGGTGGCGGTCAGTGTTGCGTGACGGTCACCCAGGCGGAATCGTCCTCACACACCTGCCAGTACCACTCCGGCCACGTATCAGCGTTGGAAGGCAAAGCCACAACCCCTGTAGGGGTTACCCAGGCGGGAGCGTCACCAACCACCATGGGCACTGTTTCCTCCGGCATTACCATCGCCTCGTCACCGTAAACAACCACCCGGTTAGACCACAGGCGTTCGGGCAGCGCCTCCCTAGCGCGCTCCACCGCCCGTGCTGCAACGTCAATCAACGCTAATCACCGCCAAAACTTCATCCGTAGGTGTCAAATCGTCCGTGCGCATCATCGTCAGCGAACCCGCCTTCAACTTCTTCAACCGTTCGTCAACATTGATTAGTCCATCTGATGACTGGCCCTCAAACCACTTGATCTCGCCGTCCTCTTTAACCCAGTTCCAGATATGGCCGCTCCTAGTGTGTGCACGGCACGTACCGGGACATCATCGCGGGGTTCCTCGGGACGGTCGAAGGGTTATAGAGCGTGGCGTGGGGTCGGATTGGCCGTTTTAAAAAATAATGCTTTGTTGCCTTAAGAAATCAAACTCGGTCATGCACTGCACTCCCAAACCATTGGCAACGTCAGGCAGCTTGACCCGCGTTTGTTTTCGCGGACTCGGGGTCTCGTTCGTAATCACGGTGAAGTCTCGGGCATGCGCACTCGCCACTATCCAAGAATCTGCAACGCGCAGAAATTCTCGAATTGCGCTTTCTTCATAGGGAGCATCCTTACGATCACGCACCCATTGTGTTACCGCACGATAGGAGTCAACCTCTTCTTGCGTCACAGTGAGAATCTGCGACGTAGGGACGAAGCTTCTCAGCCACTGTGACTTTTCGTCATCTCGTTTCAGCAACTCATCTTCTACAGTCTGGTGAAAATAAAACTGACCATTGGAGAAAAACGAATCGAACTGCCGCCAGTACGTTTCAAAAATGTCCCGTGGCCGATGATTGAACGCACCAATCACGATATTCGTATCGATGAGGTACATCTATGCGACCCCCTGCGCACGAGTAACCGTATTCTTCAACGTCTCGGTCTTGGCAATCCCCAGTTGACGCGAAGCCTCCTCTTCAGAAATTGCACCGTCTACATATGCCCCGGTGACGGTGTCCAAAAATCGGCCACCCAGCCGCGACTTCAACGTGACGAAAAAGTCGCCGCCTCCGCCAACAACCGGAGGCTTGAGGTTCGAGGGACGTTGCCGAAGGAATTCCTGCACTTGTGGTTTGCCAAGGCGACGCTGCCCCACCAGTGACCACAGCGCCGTATCCGCACTCACGCGGTACGCATCGTATGCCCACTGAGTTATGTTATTCAGGTCGGGATTACGGTCCCACTCCTGCAACAACGCATGCTGTGGCAGAAGCAGGGCAGCTGCAAACCTGTTACACCATCGCTCCACATCGTGATGATCATTCATGGCACCTGTGAGACCTTCTGCAGCGAGCAGTACGTGGCCTAGCTCGTGAGCAAGGCTGAAGTACTGCCCAACTTTGTAATCACTGCCGTTAACGAAGATCAACGGATAGGGACCATCAAACAGTGTGAAAGCTCGAAACTCGTCGATGTCGAGTTTGCGGTGGTTGTTATTTCCAAGTACGGAGTTTCGCATCACTAAGACACCGCAGTGCTCAATTGCATCCGCTAATTCCAGCACATTCTCCCGACCAGTGGGCGCTTTACCCGGCCTCCATCCGACATCGGCAAGCTGGGGTAACAATGCACACACCGCATCGTCCGGGCTATCACGCAGTGTCCAGGCACCACCGAAATTTGGAGGATCAATTCCTTCCGCGCGCGCAAATTCTGCATACCAGCTCAAGCGGCGCTCACAGGTATAAATCGTCTCCTTCAACGCTGGGCTGAACTCAGTTACTTTCTTACTATCCACGGTGCGAAAATCTGGGAAATCCGGCTGATCGTCCGTGGGGCCGTCGAGAAGCAAGTAACCAAACGGGATACATGCGAGCGATGCCAAGTGCTCAGCCTGACGCAGCGTCGGCGACACCTTGCCTTCCAGCCATTGCCGGACCAACCGAAAATCACTTCTTTGGGCAAGTTCTTCCACCGTGCTGCCGGTACGCTGCAGCGCCCAGCGCAGCGTCGGCTCTGCAATGTCGACTCGAACAGCCATCACTCACCTCCCGCTAGTTACGTAGTTTTTACCTTAGCGGAGGAGCCCGACAAACATCTCTGGGTAGCTACAGCTAGCAAATTGATACAAACGAGTTTTCATGCTTGTGGAACTAACCTCACGAACGCTAGGATTCATGTCAATCGTTCAGCCCGCCTCCGAGCCAAGCTCAGAGTGTGGGCTGGATTTCTTATTGCAATCGGGGAATATACTTCGCCAAGCTGCAAGATCAAACCAGCTACAACCGTTTCGCAACAAATCGCAAGTTCTCCTCGCTTCCAGAAGGACAACGTGAACACATTTTCGGAGCTTTCGTTATCATGTCCTCCGTAATTCGGGTCGTGTCCCCCCGGGACGACTTGGCCAGACACAGTCTCGCAGTATCAAAAAGCGTGCCAGCCGTTGCACACAATAGCGATAGACATTTAAGATAAGGCTAACCTAAGTTATCTAATGAGGGGAGTCTCATCTTGAACGTATCCACACGGCGTCGCGTCGCAACGGGCGCTGCCCTATTAGCGCTGCTCAGCACTAACATCGCAGCCGCGCACGCCTTCCCAACTATCGACGCCGCCACCGCCCCCGGCTGCACCGGCGAACTCGACAGGCGGCACCCGAACCTCGGCGTGCAATTCGACGTCACCGGCCCCGACACCATCGACCCAACCAAGGACATCACGTTCAAATTGAAGGGTTCGGGAATCAACCCGGCGTCGACGCCCGGGGCGTCCAACGGCGTCTACGTGGTGCTCACGCCGACGCGGGTGTGGCGCCTCAACCACTGCTCCACCATGACCGGCGACGGCGACGCGCTCGTCGCACGCTGGATCCCCGCCGCCGTGATGGAAGAAAACGGCGGGAAGCTGGACCTCGATCTACTCGTGGAGGCAAACACGCTGCAACCGGGGCAAACCTACACGGTCGGGATCATGGCGGCGCACGCCCTGGCGCTCAGCGAGCGCTACTTCGACCGCGGCGTCACCTTCAAGGTGCCCTCGGTAACAACGGACCACGTAGCGACGCCATCCAACGTCCGCAGCGAGATCGACCAGAAGCGCAACGTCACCGTCGCGTGGGACTACCCCGAGTCCGTCCCTGGCACCGCGTGGCGCGCCCAGATCGAGTGCGTCGAACACTGCACCAGTGCCAAAACACTACGCAGCCTCGACCTTTCCGACCCCAACGCCCGCACCGCCAAGTTCGACGACGCCGACCCCGGCGTCTACCAAGCCTCCGTCAACGCCAGCCGATGGGTCAACGGCAAGTTCGTCACCACAGACTTCGGGGTGTCGACGCGCTTTGTCGTAGGGGACGTCGATAAGCCGATCAGCCAGCGACTGTACGCGGTCGGCATCGCGCACGAGTACGGCGAGTACGTGGCGCCCGGCACCGACGTCACCCTGGCGAACCCCCTGGCCGCGAAGGCGAAGTGGTCGGTGACCGGCGTGAAGGACTACACCGTCGACCCCGCGACGCAGGCGCTGCGCTTCACCATGCCGACCAACCCGGTGCAGGTCGAAGTCGCAGAGGCGAAGGAGGCGCCGACGACCACTCCGACCACCCCGACTTCGACGACCGCAGCGCCTGCAGCGCCTACCGTGCCTGCCGAGCCCACTGCCCCTGCCAAGTTCCCGGCGTGGGGTACGGTGCTGATCGCGGGCGGGGCAGCCCTGCTCGCCGTCGTCGCAGGCCTAGCTACCCAGTCCCCCGTGATCGCGGCGCTGCTCAAGCGCCTGCAGCGTTAGGCGTTAGATCTTCGGCAGGATGCTCGCCGCGAGCGTATGCAACGCGGCGAACCCACCCAACAGCGTGGCGATGATCCCCAGCACAATCGCCACAATCGACTCCGGGGCCATGCCCTGCTGCTGGGCCGCAGGCATCTCGACCGGTGGCAGCACCGTCCCATCTGTCAGCGTCACGACGAGCTTGCCGTCCTTATCCGTCTTCACCGACGCGATACCGCGACCGTCCTTGCCGTTGTTGCCATTTGTGCCTGGGGCGCCTTCCTTACCTGCGACGCCGTCGCGGCCATCCTTACCGTCCCGACCGGCAGGCGCGTCGCGGCCGTCACGACCATCGTGGCCGTCCTTGCCATCAGCGCCGTTGCGGCCGTCCTTGCCGTCCTTCCCCACCACTTTGCCGAGGTCCTTGGTCGCGCCGTTGGTGAAGGTCAGGATCAGGTGGCCGTCACGGTTAATCGAGGCATCGCGGATGCCGCCTTCTGGCTGATGCCCTGGCGCTGGTGCCGGTTCCGGCTCGGCGGGCTTCTCGGGTTTCTCGCCGAGCTCCAGCGTCACAGCAAACGGCGCCGGCTTCTTCTGGTCCTCCCACCTGCTCCCCGAGTTGTAGAACCACGAACGCACCGAGTCCGTCACGTTGTTGACCAGCTCAGTCGGCCACGCATCCGGGTAGGAAATGTCCTCATCCCGCTTATAGACGACCCCTTCGTACTCCGGCGTCGCCCCCACCGTCACCATCTTGCCTTCGACAGCAACGTTGGCACCCTTGAACGTCGCGACGGTGACCCGCTTCGCCTCCTTATTATTGGCCGCCTGGTTCGGGTCCGCCGAGCTCACGACCGCCGTAATCTTACCGGCGCCCTCCGCATCGACCTCGAGCGCGAAGTCCTTGAACGTGATCGTTTGTGCCCCGTTAATCGTGTAGGTCACCTGACCAGTCCACTGCACCGACAGCGCTTTGGTGTCCTCGTCGACCCAGCCGGTCGCCTTCGTCAGCTTCAGGCTCCCGTTGTTCGGCTCGGATTCGTCGACCGCGACGATGGAGACGCCCTCCCCTTCCACGGCGGCATCCCACAGCAGGGCGCGTTTGCTCAGTTCCCACTGCAGGGTTTGGGATTGGGCGTCGACAAGCGGTGTTGCCCCAGCTGGCTGAGCTGCGGCGACGGGCGCGACGGCCGTGGTGCCAGCCTCCTGAGCTTGGGCTGGGACGGCCAGCGGTGCGACGGCGAGACTTGCCGCGAGCGCAACCGCGGGCAGCACTGGCAGCACAGCGTGGATCCGACGTTGGGACTTCTTCATAAGGTTCACCCTCCTCGTAGAATTATTAGGCTTGCCTTACCTTAATGCAAGATATGGTTTGGAGTAAAGGTTTTCGGGCGGGTTTTGGGTTGGTTTCTGGGGCGTTCGTTCCCGTCGAGCTTCGGTCGACGGGAACCGGGTGCTCGGCCCGCTAATGTAAAGGCAACACGCTTCAGTGGACGTCGAAGGAGAGTTATGGCCCAGCACGTGTGGGGAGCCCACAACAACAAGACGGATTTTGATCCGATTGCGCAAGGCTGCGTCGGCGTCAGTTACAGATTCCCCGTTGATCTGCGAAGCTTCGCCTCCAAGGACGCGATCAGGGACGCCTACAGTGAATGGTTCCCTGCCAAAACTGCATATGAAAGTGGCCAGGTCATCGGGGTGCTCTACCGCTTTTCTCGCCAGGCACAGGTCGGTGACGTGGTTGTACTGAGCAACCGGGAAAACAAAACGCTGAGCATCGGCGTGGTTACCGGGCCGTACTACTTCGAGGAACAGGGCCCGACGGCGCCGCACCGGTTGCCTGTGGAGTGGAAGCACGTCGACATCCCGCGTGCCAACCTGTCCCAGTCAACGCTGAACACGCTCGGGTCTGGGATGTCCTTCTTTGAGGTGCGAAACGGCAGACAGGAGATCCTTGATCTACTCAGAGGCGTCAACCCTGCGACCAAGCAACCGGTGTTTGATTGGGTGCCGTTCTACGAAGAGCTCGCCAATACCGTGCTCACGTACAGAACTAGCCGCGCTGAACTGCTGGATAAGGTGCTGGAGTGCGGGACGGTCAGTGGCAAGCCGGACCTGTTCAAGTTCCTACTTCCCTCCAACGAGCGCTACAGTGACGGCACACGAGTCCGTGATATTGATCCATTTACGGTCTTTGCCCCGTTCAACCGGAGCATCATCGATGCCAACCGCCTCCGCATCGCGGAGGCATACAAGCAGGTCTTTGGCATCGAGGCCCCGGCACCGACTGGGTTTAGCGGCGTCCCGCTTCTGAACAACCTCAATTCGTGGTTCATGCACTTCCCAGCCAAAGACGCTGATGACTCCGAAAGCAACGTGGAGCAGCTGTGGGATCTCGCCGAGGCAGCTATCCGCTACGCGGACTCGGGAACAGACGCGGACGAAGAGGCCTTCGTCGCAACGTTTGATGCGGCCCGGCGCAACTCCGTCGTGCAAATCACGATGGGCTTGTTCTACCTGCGCCCGCGGAAGTTTGTGGCCGTCGATTCGCAGAATGTGCGCTACCTCAACCAGCAGTACCCGAATCCGGGAACGCTCAATCTCAACCGTGCCATGACTGGCGATGAGTACGTCGCAACACTCGACAGTGTCACCGACTGGATCACCACCGGCACCGAAAGCCCAAGCACCATCGTGGAGCTTTCCCACGAGGCGTTCGTGCACCGTGTGGAGCCAGCCACCATCATCGAAGACGAGCCCGCTGCCGAGTCCACCGACAACAGCTACGACGTCAGCCAAATCATCGATGACGGCTGCTTCCTCGAAGAAGCCCAGCTAACCAGCATGTTGCACAGCCTCGAAACGAAGAAAAACCTCATCCTCCAGGGCCCACCCGGCACGGGCAAAACGTGGCTCGCCCGCCGCCTTGCGTACGCGCTCATTGGGGAGAAAAACACGGATTCGCTCACGGTCATGCAGTTCCACCCCTCCATGAGCTACGAGGATTTCGTCCGCGGGTACCGCCCATCGCCGACCGGCAGCCTCGAGCTTATCGACGGCCCCCTCCTCACCCTCGCCGAGCGGGCCCGCGCAGACCAGGACACCCGCTACGTCATGATCATCGAGGAAATCAACCGCGGCAACCCCGCCCAGATCTTCGGCGAGATGCTCACCCTCATGGAGAACACCAAGCGCGTCCCCGCCTCCGCGATGCAGCTCATCTACCCGCGGACCGACGAGCAGTGCTACCTCCCACCGAATCTCTACATCATCGGCACGATGAACCTCGCGGATCGCTCGCTCGCGCTCGTCGACATGGCTTTTCGACGCCGCTTCGCCTTCACCAACCTCTATCCCCAGATCAACAACCGCTGGCTGGAGTACGTCACGCAGCTCGGCTACGACGCCAGTATCGCCGACGCCTACCGCGCTGCCCTCGCCGACCTGAACCAGGAAATCTACAACGACCAGCTGTTGGGCCCCGAGTACCAAATCGGCCACAGCTACGTCGTGCCCACCGAACGCATCGACACCCAAGCCAACGTGGACACCTCCGCGAAAACCCGCGCCTGGCTGCAGGTAGTCACCGACACCGAGATCCTGCCGCTACTCGAGGAGTACTGGTTTGATGATCACGACAAAGTAGCGAAGGCGAAGTCCCAGCTTACGGCTGCACTACACGCGGGAAGCGTTCAAGCGTGACGCCCATCCCTGTCCGCAACGTCTGGCTGCTGCAGCTGCTGGCGTCGAAGTTGTACCGCGACGGTGGGGTCACGCTGTCTGGCGCGGAGCTCGTCGATAAGGATGTTATTGAGCTGGTCTCAACCATCCTTGCCGACGCCGCCCAACACCGCCTCCGCAACGGACTGCGCGTCGGATTCGAGCGCCACACCGCGGACATCCGCCGTGTACGAGGCAAGATCGACCTGCTTGGCACCGCGCGCGACCAACTCCTCACACGTGGCCGCATCCGCTGCACCTTCGATGAGGTCTCCTTCGACACCCCAACGAACAGGCTTGTGCGCTCCGCATTGATCCGCGCCACCCGATTCCCCGACGCGGACCCCCGCTGCCACCACCTTGCCGATCAGTTCGGCGCCGCCGGTGTGAGCGCGCTGAAGCCGGATGGCCGTGCCGTCGCCGCCCTCGAGCACGACCGCAACGCCTCCGCCGACCTGCGCATGATCGCCGCCGCGAAACTCATCCACGACCTCGCCGTGCCCAACACACAAGCCGGGTCACTGCGCACCTTGTCCCTCAACATCGACGACCACCACCTGCGCCGCCTCTTCGAGGCTGCCGCCCTCGGCGCCTACACCGCCAACCTCCCAACCTGGGATATCAAGGGCGGCAAACATCTGCGCTGGGACCTTTCTTCCACTGTCGACGACGACGCTGCCCTGCTGCCCGGCATGATCACCGACATCATCCTGCGCCCACCCGGCGCGCCCCCAATCATCCTGGACACCAAGTTCACCGAGATCCTGCAGCCCACCCAGTATCACGCCGGCAAGTTCCGCTCGAACTACCTGTACCAGATCTACGCCTACGTGATGAGTCAGCAGGCCAACCCAGGCTTCGGGCCACACACCCGGGGTGTACTGCTGCACCCGGTCATCGGCAAGGCGGTGAACGAAACTGTCGTGATCCAGGGCCACCCATTCCGCTTCGCCACCGTAGACCTGCACGGCACGTACCGGGAGATCATCGCGGGATTCCTCGGGGCGGTCGAGGGGTTGTGAGGCAGGGGCTTTGACCGGACATAAACGAAGGAACCCCTCTCGCACAACTTTGATACACATGGGGTAGCCGTCGACTTTTGGGCATGAGAAAGGCCTCCATCCAAGTATGGTGTTGGGTGGAGGGGATATTTTGTCGTCACGGCGGCTACATCACAAGGTGTGACACGTATCTGCTAAACACCGGAAAAATATCGAGAGTGGGACCAACGGAGGTTTTCTTCATTGGCGCTAGCGACCGCCACAATCTCAACATCGGGGTCGGTATTGTCTCGGTCCAAGCGCAGTCGCTCACGCGTAGCCTCAGAAAGCGAATCAAACTTCTTACACTGGACAGTTCCCTTTTTGCGATGGTATTCAATCAAGAATGCTGGCATAGGACTGTTCACTCTCCTTCCTGTGCGATGTTTGACCGTACTCTGGCCCATTTCGGAAGTCTATCCCCATAGTATGGTATAAGCTTTTCCTCTCAACTGACGAACTCGTCAGTACAGGTCAGTAAAAGAAGAGGAACTAAACCCAGGACGCTTCATTCCCCATTCATGTTTACATGGGTAAGATACTCCCGAACGCCCCGAGGCGCCTCTGCGAAAGCATGCACCCGGGGCTCTCGTGTTGGGACACCGCGAACCCCCGTTCGAACATCGCCCGCGCAATGTCGGGGCTGCATGCTTCAATGAAGTCAACAAGTGATAGTTGATGTGAAAGGTGCAGGTCATGGCGATTTCGATGCCGCAGGACTTCGAGCATGCGCTCACGTCGATGCTCAACGGCGAGAGCGTTGTGGTCGACGGCGGGCCCGGCACCGGCAAGTCCACGCTGCTGCGCGCGTTCATGGAGGTGAACGACGCGCTGCCCGATAGCCAACGCAAACGGGTGCTGCCCGTCGCGCTGCTGGGGCGCGCGGCGGACGGCATCAGCGGACTGACGATCGACTCTGCATTCAACTTCGATCCCTTCATGACGCTCGGCGATGTCCTGCCGGGCGGTTCCTGGGACATCAGCGGCGCAGAGATGCTACTTAGCTTGGTTGAGACATTGGTTATCGACGACGCCCACAACCTCAACACCGAGCTCCTGTTGATGATGAGCGTGGCCCTGCAGCGCGCGCGAAAGAGTAACGAACCGTTTGGGGGCGTACAGCTCATCGCTGCGGGAGAATTGGCTGGGTCCGACTCACCGTTGAGATCGTTGGTGCAAGAGCCAGAGCCGGATCCCGAGCGTTATGTGTTCCTCTCCTTTGACGGTGTCAGTTTTAACGTTAGCTACCACGTCGTTCGCGTTCACGCGGTGGTTGTGGAGCGTGGCCAGATCGTTGCGGACTTCGGCACGTGGCTCAACCCGATGTCTGACTTGGGGCAGTTCGGCCTCGACAACGAGGTTCCAGCGGGTGGGGTTGCTCTCGCACCGCGTCTCGAGGACTTTTGGCCACTGCTGCTGCGGCAAGCCGCGGGTGGCATTGTCGTCGGTGATCGGCTCGAGATGGCGCAGGACGCCGGCCGCTACCAGGCACGATGCCTCGACATGGAGCTTGGGGGCGGTATCGACGCCGAAGCCCTCGACATCGTTGTTGAGGGCAGCGACGTCGTCGAGCGGGCACATTCAATGGCGCTCGACTTCCTCTCGGGGGACGTCGAGATCCCCTACGTGCGGCCGGTACCCGACGCATCCGATACGCAAGAAGGCGCGCTCTTCCAGCCGTTTTGGGCGCCCGCCGCCCCACTCAAATTGGATCAGACCCGCGCGACCGACTCCGATAACGCCTGGGCAGCCTTCTCCGGCTCTGGTGTGGAAGTCGGCAACCAACACGTGCTCCAACAGACTGCCCTGCGGCTTTCTTCCTGGGGAATGTCACGCGGCGTTTGGACGAAGCGGGCCGAAGAGGAGGTGTGCAAACGCGCCATCATGACAGGGCTGACGCAGGTGTCCCTTCCGGAAGGCGAAGAGCAAACCATCGGCATTGCTGCGCTGCTCTCCCCAGGCATGAGGGTGGTGTTTACGGGCTGCCGCGAAGCCATCAGCTTTTACGACGGCGAAGAACAGCTCATCTCCGCATGCGAGTCCTGCGGGCTCATCTTCGAAAACAGTGTCTCTGAGACCACGTGCGATGTCCTCGTGGCGTGGGACCCGGCATCCATGTCGCGCAAGGCAAGAACCGCCCGGGAGCTGGGGATACCGATCATCGCGTTCGCCGATTTTGAACACTGGCATGGATACTACACGGGTGATCCCTTCCAGACCTTCCCCGCCGATATCCTCGAGAAAGGCAATCAGGTGGCGTTCCGCGGACCGATCTTCATCAACGGAATCCACGTCACCGATGGTGCGCGCATGGCGTACCTGTGCGACGAGATCGGACTCGTTTACAGTCCCGAAATGCCCATCGCGTTGTGCGACGCCCTCATCACCGACGACGTCAACGCTAGGCAGTACGACACGCCATTCATCCCAGTGGAGGCATTCGGCGCGTGGGTGAACAGGGAGTTTGCATCCAAAGGTCAGTTCTTCACCGAAGACTTCTTCTTCCCCGCCGACATCACCGCGCTGTATGGCCCGGACGAGCTGCTGGTCAAGATCGACGAGAGCAAGGCTTGACCCTGACGTAACGTCAGCCTGCACAATGACTGCTATGACCAACAACGAAGAGCTTTACACAGTCGGCGAAGTGGCCAACGCATTCGGGATCACGGTGCGAACCCTGCACCACTGGGAGCAGGCTGGCCTCATCGAACCTGTGTACCGCAGCTGGTCAAACTACAGGCTGTATACACCAGATGACCTGGAGTGTATCCAGCACATTCTGGTCTACCGGACTACCGGCATGAAACTGTCTGAAATTAAAAAAGTACTCTCCCACCCCACCTCAACACGGGAGCACCTGCGCAGGCAACGCAAACGCCTGCTTGAGGAGCGCTCGCGGATCGATGGGATGGTGGTGGCCGTCGAAAAGTTATTGGAGCAAGCAATGAATAACCACAAACCAACACTCGAAGAAATCGGCGAGATCCTCGGCGACCCGAACTACACCGAACACCAAGCCGAGGCGCAAGATGCCTACGGCGATACAGCTGGCTGGGCGCAGTACCAGGACCGCACCGATAACTGGGGCGCGAGCGACTGGGAGGACAGCAAGCAGCGTTTCGACGCCATCGATACCAAACTCGCGGACGCTGTTCGCCGCGGCGTGCCCACCGACAGCGCGGAGGCCGCCGAACTCGTCGAAGAGCACCGGAAAGCGATCGGGCAGTTCTTCGACGTCACCCCAGAGATCCAGTTTCAGATCTCGCGCGGCTACGTCGCCGATGAACGTTTCAAACGCTACTACGAAGAACGCCAGCCTGGCCTGGCGCAGTGGCTCGCCGACGCCATCGCGCACGCGACCGGACACAGCACCGAAATCGACGAGAGCAAGGCCTAGCTGCATCTAGCGCAGCAGGCGCTTGCCCAACCGCAGTGCGAGCGCCATCGCGTCCGCAACCCGCTTTCCGGCGGCAGTCCCGACCCCGCCGAGCGGCACGTAGCGCTGCGCCGCCACGGATCGCGCCTCGGTGTACTTCAGCAGGCCCTCATCGCCGTGGCGTCGCCCCACACCGGACTGCTTCCACCCGCCCATCGGCGCGTCCATCGACGCCCATGCGGCTGCGTACCCCTCGTTGATGTTCACGGTTCCTGCATGCACGTGCTCCGCGACCACGCGCGCCTCGTCCTCCGCGCCCCAAATCGAGGCATTGAGCCCATAGTCAGTGTCATTCATCTTCTCGACGCCCACCTCCGGCCCATCCACCACCTCCACAAAGACGACCGGCCCGAACACTTCCTCGCGGTACAGGTCGGCAGCCTCCGGGACGTCCACGAGGATGGTCGGCGCGTAGAACGTATCCCCGAGCTGCGGCAACGCCTCCCCACCGGCCAGGACAGTAGCTCCTTTGGTCACGGCGTCGTGGACGTAGGCGTCGACACGCGAGCGGTTCTCCGCCGAAATCAGCGAGCCAACATCATCACCCCACCCATGCCCGATACGCAGGCGTTTCGTCAATGCCACAAAGCGCGCAAGGAACTCATCTGCCACGGCGCGGTCCACGTACACCCGCTCCACGGAAATGCACAGCTGGCCGGTATTGCTGAAACACGCGTCGACGGCGCCGCGCGCCGCCACCTCCGGGTCCGCGCTGGCTAGAACCAGCAGTGGGTTCTTCCCGCCCAGCTCGGCGGAGAACCCAATCAAGCGCTCCCCGGCCTGCGCGGCAAGCTTCCTGCCGGTGGCAGTAGACCCGGTGAACATGAGGAAATCGCACCGCTTCACGATCTCCTGCCCCACCGTCCGCCCACTTCCTTCCACGACCTGGAACAGGTCGGCTGGCAACCCGGCCTGCACCAACAGCTGGTGGGCGCGCTGTGCAGTGCGCGGGGTTTGCGTATCCGGCTTCAGTACCACCGCGTTGCCCGCGATCAGCGCCGCCACTGCGTCCGACACCGCCAACGAGAGCGGGTAGTTCCACGGCGCGATCACTCCCACCACGCCTTTCGACGCCCGGTGCACCTCAGTCCGGGTCACCAGTGGCATAGCGCCCCGCACCCGGGCCGGCGCCAGCAGGGTTTTTGCACGGTACGCGTAGTGGCGGGCGGTGATCGCAACGTCCATGACCTCGTCGAACGCGTTATGTTTCGCCTTGCCGGTCTCCTGCTGGATCAGGTCCACCAGCTCGTCGCGGTGAGCAAGGATCAGGTCGTGGTAGCGGAGGAAGATGCGGCTGCGCTGGCGGAGAGGCGTCGTCGCCCAGGTGCGCTGTGCCGCGCGTGCAGTGTCGAAAGCGTGCTGTACTGACATGCAGCCCAGGTTAGCGCCCCCGTGCCGCCATTCGGCTGAACTTCTCCACCCGGCGCGAATCCCCATAGATCTGTACCTGCTCGCCAGCCTCCAAGACCATGTGCCCAAGCACCGGTTGCCAGCGGTCCTCGCGGCGCACGGCGATCACCTTCACGCCGTGCTGCTGCCACAACGCCTGCTCGTCGAGCGGGCCCGCCACGTGCGTCGGCACCACCGTGTGCACCAGCGCCGTGCCCGAGGACAACTCCACGTAGTCGAGGTTCGCCCCACGCACCAGGTGCGCCACGCGCCGCCCCATCGCCTCCTCCGGGTGCACCGCATGCGGCACCCCGATTTGGTCCAGGATGCGCCCGTGCGCGTTGCCGGAGGACTTCGCCCACAAATTCTCGACGCCGACATCCACCAACAACGAACACGTCAAAATCGACGCCTCCACGTGCGCCCCGCCAATCGCCACGACGACACCGTCGAACTCCGAAATGCCGAGCTCTTCAATAGTGGCCACGTCCGTGCAGTCCGCCTGCACCACCTTCGACAGCAGCCCGTTGTTGCGCTTCACGGCGGCCTCTTCCAGATCGACGCCGACGACGGTGGCGTCGTCAAACATGAGCTCCCTGCCCACCGCCGAGCCGAACCTACCCAGCCCAAGTACCGCATACGTGGGCGTTCCAAACTTAACCAATGATCGGCCTTTCTAGCGGGAGCAACATTTTCGACGCCGGCTCCGCAAACGCGAACGCCGTCGCCACAGTAATCGGCCCCAGCCTGCCAACAATCATCATAAAAATAATGACCAATAGCGAAGCCGCATCCAGATGCGGCGTAATACCCGTGGACAGCCCCACCGTACCGAACGCCGACAACACCTCAAACAACACCTCCGACAGGTGATACGGCGTCAACGCCAACAGGGCGAACGTCGCCGCCACCACCAGCGCGCCACTGAGCATCATCACCGTGATCGCCTGGTGCACCACCTCCACCGGGACACCTTTACCCAGCACCACTGGCTGCGAACGCCCCCGCACCACCGCCGCCACCGCCGCCACCAGCACCAACACCGTCGTGATCTTCACGCCACCCGCGGTGCCCGCCGGGCCCGCCCCCACAAACATGAACAGGTCCATCGCGAACAACGTCGGCTCGTGCATCCCACCAATATCAACCGAGTTGAACCCGCTCGTGCGGGTCTGCACCGCCTGGAACAGCCCAGCCAACACCGCATCCGACACCGGCAACCCACCCAGCGTCCGCGGGTTGTTCCACTCCATGGCGAGGATGGTGGCCGTCGAAAAGCAAAGAAGGAAGAGCGTCCCCGCGACCACCATGCGCGTATTCAACGTCCACCGGTGCAGCCGCAACACATCCCGGCGGAACTGGAACAGCACCGGGAAGCCCAAACCACCAATAATGATCGCCGCCATAACAGGCACGCAGACCCACCAATCCCCCACGAAGCCGGTCATGTTATCCGAATAAAGGGCGAACCCAGCATTGTTAAACGCCGACACCGCATGAAACGCCCCGTGCCCCACCGCGCGCGGCAACGGATACCCCACCGCCACAAACCGCGCCGTCAACGCCACCGCGACCAGCGCCTCCACCACGATGCTCACCAGCAGGACCCGCCTCAACAGCGGCGCGATCCCGCCCACCGCCGTACGACGCTCCACCGCCGAAATCACATTCGCACTCAAATTCGCCTTGCGGACCACCGCCTGACCCAGAATCGTCGCGAAGCTCATCACCCCGAACCCACCAACCTGGATCAACGCAGCGATCACCACCTTGCCGAACGTGGTCCAATACGTCGCCGTATCTACAATCGCCAAGCCGGTCACACACAGCGCAGACGTCGCAGTAAACAACGCCGGCAACAGCGGCAACCCACCCGGATTCACCGTGGAAGCCGGAAGCATCAGCAACACGGTGCCCACAAACAGGGCTACCAGGAAGCCAAACAAAATCACCGCCGCGCTATTGAGCTGGCGATGCCGAATGTCAGCAGGCACCAGCGGAACATTACGCCAGCGGGGTGCGGGTGGCAAGGGTTACAAAGCATCAAGAAAGGACGCTAGCTCTTGAAGAAGCTGTGGCGTCGATAAATGCGCAAGGAATTCAGCCAGATCTCTATCTAGCATCTGCGCTAAGTCAATACATTGCTCATAGCATTGTTCAGGGGTCAGTCTTGTTTCCGCACCTGTGATCGCAACCCCCTTTGGGGATAGAGACTCGTGGTGCGCAATACGATTTCGAATCTGGCGAACAGGAAAAACTTTCTGATAAACCCATGCGCGTTTGAGTCCATACGTCTCATAGTTCTTGTCTTGCTGCTTTGCCAACGCATTTGCGCCTGGAAACACCTTTTTCAGAGCGTCTGACGTCCAGATTTCATCATGATCTGCCCAATCAAACGGGGCATCAAGACCCGTCGAACCACCCTTATCGAGCATGTTCGTCCAAGTCCTAAACATTGAAGCAGCGACCAAGCGCCCGCCAAGAGAAGCACCTCGATCAACATTTGCGGAAGTAAATCTCGATGGCAGACTTTCCCAAGACTCAGAAATATTCTCACGTACTCTTTTATCGAACCCAATTGTCTGTGAATACCAACTATCCCCGTAGGTCTCACTCAAATAGCGGTTAATTGCATTTCTCAGAGCAACCTCGATATACGAGATATCCTGGAACATCGATGCACTCAACTGACGGTCCAGCAAATACAATTCAACAGCTCGTTCCTTACACTCCCACGTGCAATGAAGATACGGCTCGAAACGCTTTTCAGATATCCAGCTCTGTTTAAACTCCATTAAATGAATCCATCCACCCCGATTGAAACAAAGTTGTTTTTCAGATATCTTAAGGTACGTATTCCCCTCTTGCATGAAGTCACCCGTTCAGCGGACTGGCTGCGGAGGGGTTTTCTTGTCGCTGAGTAGGCACGTTTGCGTCTTTTGTCACCCCACCCGGCCTTACACCAAATTCCAGGTTTCGGGTGGGCGGGTCTAGCGTTTCCCCAGTTTGCCGACGTTGAGCAAGGGAATGTGGTGCCTAGCTTGGGGAGCGAGTGACAAAGGGCGCAATCTTGCCGATAGACTCCGGCAAAAGCCCAGGTCGCGAAAAGTCGGTTGCGTCCTTTGTCACTGGCGGGGTGGAAGCGTGCACCAAATTCCAGCATTACAAGCCGCGACCCGGGCTTTTGCGAACCCGAATCTCCAAAACCCCGGAATGTGGTGCACAGCACCCCACGAGAGAGCTAACGCTCGGCTAGCTCGGCCTCGATCCACGCCTTGCGGGCCCGGCGCTGCTCCTTCCAGTGCGCAAGGGCCTGGACGGCCTCGATGCGTTGCTTCTTGAATACCAGCATGGACAGCGGGAACGCCACAATGAGCGCCAGCAGGGCTGACATGATCAGCGGCACCGGCGCCCCAACTGCCATGGCCAGCAGTTGGATCACCACGGTCAAGACGATGAATAGGAGCAGCCGGTACAGCCCGTAGATGGCGGCGGCTTTGTTGGCGCGGCGCTTGGCGTTTGGGTCGACCTCGGGAGCTTCCTGTGGTGCTTCACTCATGGGGACTTAGCCTAACTCAAACCGGAACAAGTATGTTAGAGGGCATGGGACGCCTTCTTCTGCTCGCACTGATCATTCTTGCCGCCTACCTGATGTGGCGTGCGTTCGGCCCGGGGTCGAACGCCCGGTACGGGGTGCAGCAGCAGGAACAGCCACCGGTTATTAAGGGGCCGGATGATGATGAGGAGTTCCTGTGGGAGATCGAGAAGAATAGGTTTAAAGAACGCCGGGCCCGCGAGGAGGCGGAGCGCCGGCGTCGTGAAGAGGAGGAGCGTCGGAGGAGGCGCGGCGAGGACTAGCTGCGCGTTGCTTCCTCTGCGAGGACCTCGGGGAGTTTCTCTGCCCAGGCGAGGGAGTCGCGAACGCCCTGCTCGATGGTGAGCTCTGGGGACCAGCCGAGTACCTCGCGCGCCTTGTCAATGCGCGGCGCGCAGCCGGCCACGTCACCCTCGCGTGGTGGTGCGGTGGTGACCTCCATGTCGGAGCCGCTGGCGGCCTTGAACGCTTCGGCGAGCTCGAAGACGGTGGTGCCGGTGCCGGTGCCCAGGTTGATGACCTCGTACGGGGCGAGGTCCGCCTTCAGGGCGGCGACGTGGGCGCGGGCGAGGTCCCAGACGTGGACGTAGTCGCGCAGGCCGGAGCCGTCGCGGGTTGGCCAGTCGACGCCTGTGACCGTGAACGCCTCACCCTTCTGGTGGGCGGTGATCATCTTGCCCAGCGCGTGGGACGGCAGCGGGTTCTGCAGGCCGGTGCGCAGCTGTGGGTCGGCGCCGATCGGGTTGAAGTAGCGCAGGGCCACGGCCTGGATCTGGCCGGCGGCAGCGGCGTCGGCCATGACGCGCTCCAGCATCCACTTCGACGCGGCGTACGGGCTGGTCGGCGCGACGAGGGAGGACTCGTTCACAGTGAAGTCCTCGTCCGCCTGGTACATGGCGGCGGTGGAGCTGAGCATGACGCGCTTGACGCCGCGGTCGCGAAGGACTTGCAGCATCTTGGTTGCGCGGCCGACGTTGACGTCGTAGTACTCGAGCGGCTGCGCGACGGACTCCGGCACGATGATCTTGGCCGCGCAGTGGATGACGGCTTCGATGTCGGGGTGGTCGTCGAAAATTTTGTTGAGGAGCTCGGTGTCGGCGATGTCGCCCTCGTAGTAGTCGAAACGCTCGGCGAAGACGCGCAGGCCAGTCGAGTAGTCATCGAGGATGACCGGGGTGATGCCTGCGTCGGAGCAGCACGATGCAATTGTGGAGCCGATGTAGCCGGCCCCTCCTGTAATCAGTGTTTTCATTAGTTCAATCCTGCGTACGAGTGAAGTCCAGCAATGACAGTATTTACATAGGTCATGTTAAAGATGGTCATGGCCAAGGCAAAAACGTTGATCCACGCGGCCTTCGAGTTCTTCCAGCCGGCGGTGGCACGCGCGTGCAGGTACGCAGCGTACAGAATCCACGTGATCATGGACACGGTTTCCTTCGCGTCCCACCCCCACGGGCGACCCCAGGCGACCTCTGCCCAGATCGCGCCGAACACAATGCCGATTCCGAACAGCGGCAGCGTAATAATCGCCGTCTTGTAGGTGATCTGGTCGAGCGTCTTCGCGCTCGGCAGCGGCTTCGCAATCGCGCCGAAGAACCCGTGCTCCTCGCCGCGCGGCTGCCACATGCGCAGCAAGTACAGCAGCGCAAAGATGCCCGACACAATACCTATCGACGCCCCCACCGACACCGACGAAACGTGCACCGGCAGCCAGTAGGACTGCAACGCCGGTACCACCGGCGCCACGTGCATGTGGAACACGGTGGAGTTGAGGAACATCGCGATCGCCATCGGGGCGAGCAGCCACGGCCAGATGGTGTGCCAGTTCTTGCGCTGCACCACGATCGCGGCTGCGACCATCACGACGGCCGTCATCGCCAGGATGTACTCGTACAGGTTGCCGAGCGGGAAGCGCTTCGCCGCCAACCCGCGCGTAATAAAGGACGCCACGTGCAGCACGATGCCGAACCAGATCAGCGCCTGCGTCATGTTCGCCCACTTGCGGGCGCCGGCGACGCGGCGGTCGTATTCTGCCTGGTCGAAGGAGTCGGAGGGGGCGTCGATAAGCTCGGAGCCGCCCCCGGCCCCCACAGCGACTTTTTGATCCATGCGGGTGCGCTCGCGGCGCATGTCGAGCACACCGAACATGCGCCCGTAGTAGATACAGGACATGATCAGCGCAGCCAGATACAGGATGAACGCGGTGCGGAACGTGAGGTCTGAAAGGTCCGCCATCGTGGAATCGACAAGCATGGGGAACAATCTACCGCGTCACCGCAGGTTAGCCAAGGTCATCAACCTCGAAGGAGGGGTTCTCCTCCTCCGAAACGCCCAGGATTTCCTCCGCGATTTCATCGAACTCGGCGCCCCACCCGGCGCGGTCCGTACGGGCCAGGCCGGCGAGCTCCACGTGGGTACCGGTTGCTGTCGGGGTTAGGCGGATCCACAGGCGGCGGCGCTTGATGGTCAGCGAACCTGCCAGCGCGGCCAGCATGAGCACCGAGGTGGCAAGCATCCAGCCCTGGGTCGGGTCGTGGGAGATTTGGTAGTTGGCGTACTCGGCGGCGCCGTCGAAACGCACGCGGATGCCGCCCTCAAGGGTGGTTTCCTCCCCCGGCACCAGGTTGACGCGCTCCACCTTCTGCAGGCGCCCTTCAGCGATGAGGTTCTGGTCAAGCACAAAGATGTTCTGCGGGCGGCCGGTGTCCAGGCCGGCGTCGCCGACATAGATGTCCACCGCCATCGCCGGGTCCTGCATCGCCGGGAAGCCAGACTGCAGCATGTCGCCGTTCACGCCGGTCCACTGGGCGGTCGGCGCGAAGTTGCCCTCGATGGCGATCTGGTGCTGGCGGCGCTCGGTGAGGTCCGGGTACATGCCGGCCGGTGGGTCGAAGCGCATCACGCCGGCGGACAGGAAGTTTTGCACGTCCGTGGGCCGAAACTGCACCATCTGGGTGCGGGTCTCCCCGTTCGGCCACGTGATGGTCACCTGCGGGGCGAAGCCGTGGCCTTGCAGGTAGACGCGGTTGCCGTCCACGCGCAGCGGGTGGTTGACCTGCAGCGTGAAGTCCTCCCACTGCTCGCGCGGGGCGCTCACGTCCGGGGTGTAGGCCACGTCCGACCAGAACCCGTTCGCCTGCCCAGTGTTGAGGTATTCGGCGCGGAAGTTCTTCGACTCGATGCAGAACGGGTGCAGGCCGGTGCCGTCGAAGAGCGGGCCGGCGCGGAAGACGTCGAAGTTCGCCGGCGACGTATTACAGAACTGTCGCGGCTGTTCCACCGGCACCGCGTACTGCGACTCGGACTCGGTCACCATGATGACCTGGCCCTCGTAGAACACCATGCGGCCAGCCGCGAACGCCACAATCATGCCGACCAGCCCAATGTGGAACAGCAGGTTCATCAGCTCGCGAGAGTAGCCACGCTCCGCAGAGATCGAGAACACCCCGGCGCGGTCTTCCTCCGGCTGGTAGGAGGCCACGTGCCACCTGCGCAGCACTGTGCGCGCCTTCGCCTCCAGCTCGTCCTTCGGCGTATCGACGTCCCCCTCCGCATGCAGCGGCATCCTGGACAAGTACTTCGGCGCCCTCGTCGGCGTGGCCCGGTACGCACGCCAGTGGTCAATCGAGCGCGGAATGATGCACCCGACCAGCGACACCATCAGCAGCGTCACGATGGCGACGAACCAGGTGGAATCGAAGACGTCGAAAAGCTGGAGCTTGTCGTAGATGGGCCCCATGGTTGGGTTGGCGCGCAGGTAGTCATCCACCAGCGTCGCGGAGACCGTGCGCTGCGGCAGCAGCGCGCCCGGGATGGAGGCCAGGGAGAGCAGGAACAACAGCAGCAGCGCGGTGCGCATACTGGTCAGCCAGTGCCACGACCTGCGTAGCCACGTCCATGCAGTGCTCATTTAAATCACCGTTGCTCCATATCCGACGACGAGCTGGCGCGTCCAGCCGATAAACACGTTCCAGGCCCCCGTGAGCAGCAGCAGGCCGACGATGACCATCGCTACCCCGCCGATCACCTGGATGGTGCGCGAGTGCTTCCGCAGCACCTCGATACTACGCACCGCTTTCGCCGAGCCAAGCGCCACCAACAGAAACGGCAGCCCCAGCCCGAGGCAGTACGCGATGACCAGCAGCACGCCGCGCGCCGCCGTCATGCCCGCCGTGCCCACGGAGACGGAGACGATCGCGGCGAGCGTCGGCCCCAAGCAGGGCGTCCACCCGAGGGCGAACACCCCGCCGAGCAGCGGTGCGCCCAGCAGCGTGGTCCACTTCTTCGGTCGCAGCCGCGTGTCGTTTTGCAGCGCCGGCACCCAGCCGGCGAACACCAGACCCATCACAATCGTGACCACGCCACCCGCACGCATGAGGGTCTCAGCGTTCAGGGCCACCGCGCTCACCGCGCCGAAGACGGTCACGGTGGCCAGCAGAAACACCACGGTGAACCCGAGGATGAACAGCCCAGCCGCGCCCGCGACGGCCCAGCGGCGCCGCGTCACAGATACCCCGTGTTCGTCCACGTTGAGCTCACCGCCCACGATGCCCGTCAGGTACGACATGTAGCCCGGCACCAGCGGCACCACGCACGGCGAGGCAAAGGACGCCAACCCGGCCAGTGCCGCCGCCAGCATCCCCAGCAGCAGCGGCCCCTGGGAGACCAGCTCCGATAACGCCTCCCCCACTTAGGCCTCCGCCTCCTGGTGCAGCGAGTTTGCCAGGTCAATGATCTCCTGCGCGGTGACCTCCCGCAGGAACACCGCCGCCGGGCGGTGCTGGGTGTCCAGCACGATAGTTGTCGGGATCACGGAGCTGGGAACGCCGCCCAGGAACGCGGCGGTCTTAAACGGCGGGTCGTACAAGGAGGGGTAGGTCACCCCGTTGTCCTTCATGAAATCGCGCGCAATGTCCGCGTTGTGGTCCCGCACATTAATACCGAGCACGGTGCCGAAACCCTCGATGGCCTCCTGGACCTCCTGGAGGTCGTCAACCTCCGCGCGGCACGGCGCGCACCACTGGCCCCACGCGTTGAGCACCACGACCTGGTTATCAAAGTCAGACAGTGCGATCGTCTCTCCTGGCTCCATGAGGGACTCGCCGGAAAAGTCCGGCAGCGGCTTACGCTCCTCCTGCGGGTAGAACAGTTCCACCTGCCCGCCCGGCGAGTGGAACGCGAAGGACCCGCCGTTGTCGCTGGCGCTCGAGCACCCGCTCAGCAGCACTGCTGCGGCAACGAATGGGACAAGGCTGCGGCGCACGGTCATAGGGTCCTTCCAGGTTAGATCGCGGATGCGGGAGTTGAGTATGACCAGTCAACAACAACGTCGTCGTCGAACACAAGTGACGTCACGCTGGCCAGCTCGCAGCGACGACTCGCGTGCGCGAAGGGCTTGCCCTGCACGTAGCGCTGCACCGTCACGATCGGTAACTGGTGGCTCACCATGACCGCCTCGTGCCCTTCGGCGCGCTGGCGGGCGTCCTCAATCGCGACGTCCATGCGGGCGAAGATGTCCTCGTAGGACTCGCCCCAGCTCGGCTCCCAGGGCTTGAACATGTGGCGCCACCGGACCGGGTTCCACAGTTGGGAGCGCCACCCCTTGGTGCGCAGTCCCTCGAAGGTGTTGCCGGCCTCCAGGATCTCCTCCCGCGTATCAATCTCCAACCCGGTGACCTCCGCAATCGGCTGCGCGGTCTCCTGCGCGCGCAGCAGCGGGCTAGCCGCCAGGTAGGTGACGTCGCGGCCTTCGAAAAACTTCGAGGTCGCAGCCGCCATCGAGTAGCCGCGGGAGCTCAAGTGGTAGCCCGGCAGGCGCCCGTAGAGAATCTTCTTCGGGTTGAACACTTCACCGTGGCGCACCAGGTGGACAACAGTTCGCGTCATTTACTGGCCCTCCGGGGTCGCGGCGACTGCGGCCTTCGCAGCCGGGACGAGCGCGGCCTCGATGGTGGCGAAGTCGTCGTCGGTCAGCGCCGTAGAGACGAACCAGGTCTCGAACGGGCTCGGGGACGCGTGCACACCGTGGTCCAGCAGCGCGTGGAAGAACGGCGCGTAGCGGAACGTCTCCGCCGCCTTCATGTCGTCGAAATTGTGGCCCTCGCCCTCAGCGAAGCGCACCGACAGCATCGTCGACGCGCGCTGGATGTGGTGCGCCACGCCCTCGCGCGTCAGCGCCGAGCTGACCAAATCTTCCAGCCTGTCCGCGTTGCGGTGCAGCACCGGGTAAATATCCTCGCTGGCCAGGCGCAACGACGCCATGCCCGCAGCCATCGCCACCGGGTTCCCCGACAGGGTGCCCGCCTGGTACACCGGCCCGTTCGGCGCAAGCTTCTCCATTACTTCTCGACGTCCACCAAAGGCCGCCGCCGGCAACCCACCCGAGATGACCTTGCCGAAGGTCGTCAGGTCACCCGCAACACCGTCGACCCCGTACCAGCCGGAGTAGGAGGTGCGGAAGCCCGTCATCACCTCGTCCAGGATGAGCAGGGCGCCGTTGGCGTGGCAGACCTCCTTCAGCTTCGCGTTGAAGTTGTCCTGCGGCGCCACCGTGCCCATGTTGCCGGCGGCCGCCTCCGCAATCACGGCGGCGATCTGGCCCTCGTTTTCCGCGAACGCGCGCTTCACAGCCTCAATGTCGTTGTACGGCACCACGATCGTGTCCGCCGCCTGTGCGCCGGTGACCCCCGGCGAATCCGGCAGCGAGAACGTCGCAATGCCGGAGCCTGCCGACGCCAACAGTGCATCCACATGGCCGTGGTAGCAGCCATCAAACTTAATAATCTTCGGACGCTGCGTGTACCCGCGCGCCAAACGCACCGCCGACATCGTCGCCTCAGTACCCGAGTTGACCATGCGCACCTCCTCCACCGAGGTGCGCTGCGTGATCATCTCCGCGATCTCCACCTCGGCCTCAGTCGGCGCACCGAAGCTCAACCCGTTCACCAACGCCTTCTCGACGGCCTCCAGGATCGCCGGGTGCGCATTGCCATGGATCATCGGACCCCACGAGTTGACCAGGTCGACGTAGGAATTGCCGTCGACATCTATGAGCTTGCTGCCGGACGCCTTCTCAATAAAGCGCGTCTGCCCACCCACCGAGCCAAACGCGCGCACCGGCGAGTTCACCCCACCCGGCGTGACCCGCTGAGCACGCGCAAACAACTCAGCAGAACGAGCAGTATTTTCTGAAGTCAGGTTCGTCTTCGTCATAGTTGCCTATCCTAGGCGATATGAAGATTGCATTTTTTAGGCCTCTGCCGTATGTGTACCGAATTAGCGCTCAAGCTTATCAGTGACCACGACCTCACGGTCTGGAACCGCACCGCGGTTGCCTCCCTCCAGGAGCAGCAGAAGAAGGGCCACGGGGATGAGGACTTCTCCTCAGTGGTGGTGTACCGCTAATTTTGGGGTGCGCCTAGGGAAACGCGACGCCGAGTGACAAATCACGCAGCCAGGAAAAGATAGCCCATTTCTGACCTGCGACTATGAATGTCTGTATCAAATCCAAGTGCGTCTTTTGTCACTGCTCGGCCAGGCAGCGCACCTACGCCTTCTTCGATTGCCTCCTAAACGCGCCGAACATGATCACCACGATCAGCCCGATGGCGATCCAGTTGGCCACCTTCGCGTACTGCTCCAGCACGTACACCACGGGCTCGCCGATCCACCAACCGAGGGCGAAATAGCCCAGTGACCACAGGGTTTTGGAGATGAAGTCCAGCACCATGAACTTCCACAGCGGCATGCCGGTCATGCCCATCAGCACGAAGACGACGAAGGCGATGGGAAGCGGGATCGGCACGTAGGCGAGGAAGATGCCCAGCCAGCCGAGTTTCAGGGCCCACGTTTCCACGCGCGCAATGTTGCGGGCGCTGCGTTTGGAGTTCTGCGCCTGCACGTCCAGGATGCCACGCCCCCACAGTTTGCCGGCCCACCAGTAGATCCAGTCAAACTTGATGGCCATCAGCGTGCCGATGAGCAGGTAGCCCAGCCAGTGCTGCACCTCGCCAACAGCCGCGAGCGCGCCTGTCGACGCCGCGCCGATCCGCGAACCGGTAATCGCCAGCATGATGGGCGGGTGCAGGCCGAGTAGCCAGGCGCGAAGCGGGATCATGGCGAGGCCGAAGATGCCTACGAAGCCGAACCAGCCGAGGCACCAGTAGTCGGCCTTGGTTGGTTTGCTGTTCCAGGGCATGCCTGGTTGTTCCCACCATTCTGGTTCGGGTGTGGTGTGCTCCTCGCTTTGCATAAGCAGAGAGTGTACCTACCTAAAACATATTGAGAATTCCTGGGTTGGTGGCTACCACGATTCCGATGAGTGCCAGCAACCCGAGCACCACGCCGGCGATGATGCCGCCGGTGGAGGAGTCGTCCTTTTCAGTGTCGGTCAGATTGGCGCAGCCGGCTTTGACGGGTTGGTTGCGCCTCCTCCGCCATGGCTTGCGGGGCCACCAACATGGTCGCTGAGCAGGTAGTAACGAGCATGAGTCCGAGCTGCTTCTTGATACCGGCAGACTACCAGGTATTTTGATCGAATTTCCCACAATATCCACAGGCTTGGTCTAAGGTTTTTCCCATGAAAACACCATTGACGCGCACCCAGCGCCTCGACAGGCTGCCGGTCACCCCGAAGCACAAGAAGCTCCTCGTCGGATCGGGGGTGGGGTGGGCGCTGGACGCGATGGATGTGGGGCTGGTCTCCTTCGTCATCGCGGCGCTGGCGGTGCACTGGGACCTGGAGAAAACCACCACGAGCTGGATCGCGTCCGTGGGGTTCATCGGGATGGCGGTCGGCGCCTCCCTCGGCGGCCTGCTCGCGGACAAGCTGGGGCGCCGACAGGTCTTCGCCCTCACGCTCCTCGTCTACGGCGTGGCGACGGGGGCCTCGGCGCTCGCCGGGTCGGTTACCGTCCTGCTCATCTTCCGCTTCCTCACCGGCCTTGGCCTCGGCGCGGAGCTGCCCGTCGCGTCCACGCTGGTGAGCGAGTTCGCGCCGCTGAAGGTGCGCGGGCGGATGGTGGTCTGGCTCGAGGCGTTTTGGGCGGCGGGCTGGATTCTGGCGGCGGTCATCGGCACGTTCGTCGTCGCCGAGGGTGAAAACGGTTGGCGCTGGGGGCTCGCGCTCGGCGCAGTGCCCGCGCTCTATGCGCTGTATGTGCGCATGCAGCTGCCCGAATCGGTCCGCTTCCTGGAGTCGCGCGGCCGCGACGAGGAGGCAGAGGCAGTGGTCCGCAGCTTTGAGGAACAAGTCCCACCCGAACTGCTTGTCGACGCCCCCATCGCCACCACCGCCGATCCCGATGCAAGTTCCAGCCATCACATCTGGGGCCCCGAACTGCGCGCCCGCACCGCCGCCTTCTGGACAGTCTGGTTCTGCGTGTCCCTCGCCTACTACGGCGCGTTCACCTGGATCCCTTCCCTGCTTGTGGACCAAGGCTTCAGCCTCGTGCGCTCCTTCAGCTTCACGCTGATCATCACGCTGGCCCAGCTGCCCGGGTACGCTCTGGCAGGCTGGCTCATCGAGGTCTGGGGGCGCCGCACCACCCTCGCCGTCTTCCTGGCCGGGTCGGCGGTGTCGGCGGGGCTCTACGGGTTCGCCACCGCGCCCTGGCAGATCATCGCCGCTGGCTGCCTGCTCTCCCTGTTCAACCTGGGCGCCTGGGGTGCCCTCTACGCCATCGGCCCTGAGCTCTACCCCACCCAGATCCGCGCCACCGGCACCGGCGCTGCAGCTGCCTTCGGCAGGGTCGGCTCGATCCTGGCGCCGCTGATCGTCCCGCCGGTTCTGGCCTTCGGTGGCCACGCCAGCGTGTTCGTGGTCTTCGCGGTGGCGTTCACCGTGGCAGCCGCGGCTGCGTTCGTCCTGCCTGAGCAGAAGGGCAAAACCCTGGATTAAACAGAATGCGCACCAGTGACGAAAGACGCACCTCTTGTTAGCTAGCCCTTTTTTGACCTGCGGTTATGCTGACCCCACTTTTTCGAGTTGCGTCTTTTGTCACTCGGACCAACTGGGGTGACACCAAATTCCTTTGCACAAGGGGCGCGACCTGGGGGAACGCGACGTCGACGTCCCAGATCAAGGAATTTGGTGCGCGCTTCCGCCTAGAGGAGGCCCTGCGCCGCCTCACGCGCGTTGCCGATCACGGCCGGGACCCCAACCCCGGCAACCCAGGCGCCGGTCACGCCAACACCGTCGACGTCAGCAAGTGTTTCCTGGACCTTGGCCACGGTGGGGAGGTGGGTGGCGTCGTAACGCGGAAGGCCGCCGAGCCAGCGCTGCACGAAGATCTCCTCTCCTGATGCACCAGCTACCCCACGGTGCCGCGCGGGACGATGACGGGGGCGACCCCCGCCGGGTCTTTCCACACCTCGGCCCGCAGCCCGTAGGCGCGGGCCAGCACGTCTGGGGTGAGCGCTTCCGTGGGACTGCCCTGCGCCAGGACGCGGCCGTCTTTGAGCACCACCATCTTGTCGGAGAACATCCCTGCCAACATGAGGTCATGCAGCACCATCACCACAGCCTTGCCTCGACGCGACTGCTCGCGCGCCAGGTCGAGCATCTCCATGGCGTGGGCAGGATCAAGGTACGTCGTCGGCTCATCGAGGAGCAGAAGCGGGGTGTCTTGCGCCAAGGTCATGGCTAACCACACCCGCTGGCGCTGGCCGCCACTGAGAGCGGCGATATCCCGGTCGAGCAGATCCGTGATGCCGGTAGCTCTGCAGGCACTTGCGATGGCTTCCCGGTCCGCAGAGGATTCTCCGCCCAGCCGCCCCTGGTGGGGGTGGCGGCCACGGGCGACGAGCTCCCCCACATACAGCCCATCCGGGGCAGTAGGCTGCTGCGGCAGCAGCGCGACACACCGGGCCGCCTCGCGCGGGGACAAGGTGTGGATGGGTGTGTTGTCAAACGTCACCGTTCCCTCGCGCGGGACGAGCAGCTTCGACATCGTCTTGAGCAACGTAGACTTCCCGCAGCCGTTCGGCCCGATCAGGGTGGTCACCTCCCCGGCGCGCGCCGTGAAACTCACACCGCGTACGACATCCTGCCCAGCGCCGTAGCCTGCACGGATTCCTTCCGCGACCATCGTTGGCATGTAACCTCCAGTGCTTAAGTTGACCATCAGCTGACCCTCGTCGTTGCGCGGAACACTAGCACCACTAGTGCGATGCCCCCGATCACAGCAGACACAGCTCCCACTGGCGCTGCGACTGGAAGCGCACCCGCAACTACGGCGCACAAAGACAGCAAAGCTGAGCCCGCGGCCGCAGACACCAGAGGATCGGGTGTGGGGGTGCGTGCCACAATCCGCCCGAGATGCGGGGCAATCAGTGCGACAAAACCGATTGGGCCGACAGCCGAAACCGTCACCGCAGATACCCCAGTCGCGGCGACGAGCAGCGCCGCGCGCCGCGCCCGGACGTTGACGCCGAGCGTCGCCGCCGACGCATCATCGTGCGCCAACAGCGGCAGGTCCCGCGCGCACCACGCGCCAAGTGCCACGAACGGAGCCAAACCTGCCAAGAGGGGAACCAAGGCGTCCGCGCGCACGAAGCCCGTTGAGCCCGCCAGCCACGTTTGCGCCTCCGCGGCCCGCAGCAGCTCCGCTTTGAGCAGCAGGTAGCTTACCGCGGCGTGAAACATCAGCGACAGCGCGAAGCCCATGAGTACGATCCGGGTACCGGAGCCCACCCCACCCAGCAGTACCAGCAGCACCATCACAGCGGCGGCACCGACCAGGGACAGTCCAGCGCGCCACCAGAACTCGGGGACTGCCTCCGCGAACGCAGGGCGGGCAGTGACTGTGCCCAGCACCACCGCGACCGATGCCCCCGAGGTCACCCCGAGAATATCCGGGGAGGCCAGGGGGTTGCGCGACATCGTCTGCGTCCACGCGCCGGCGGCACCAAGACCGGCGCCGACGATGAGGGTCGCCAATGCCACGGGGAGACGCAAGTCCCACACCACGGCGATCTCTCGTGCAGTGCCACCTCCCGTGAGCACTGTGACCACTTCGCTGGGGGTGAGCTTGACCGCACCCTGCCCCAACAGCACGACGTAGGCGCATGCGGCCACCACTGCGAAAATCGCGGTTGCCTCGGCGGCCGAGCGAACCCTGCTACACCGCTGCCTGCCCAGCCGGTCTTGAATCTGCGAAGCGGACGGTGTTTCTACCTGGTCACGCACCCGAACCAACTCCTTTCCGCCGCCCAGCGCCCCGATGCACTGCGGCGATGAGCACAGGCGCCCCGACGAGCGCAACCACGATGGACATTTCCAATTCGCCCGGGCGCGCCACGACACGACCGATGATGTCGGCGAGCAAAACGATGGTTCCGCCGAGCAACGCCGAGGGAGCGACCAAACGGGTGACCTGTGGGCCAAGGACGGGGCGCAGCAAGTGGGGGGCTGCGAAACCGACGAAGACGACAGGGCCAGCAGCCGCGGTAGCACTGCCTGCAAGCACCACTATCCCGAGCGCCGCGAGCGTGCGCGCCAGACGCGGGGACCCGCCCAGGGCCAGCGAGGTTTCCTCGCCCATAGACAAAAGGTCGAGAGGACGGGCGGCCAGGCCGGCGATCGCGATCCCTACAATGAGGCCGGCCAAGGCCAGAGCAGCGTCAGCGTAGCTGCGGCCAAACGTCGAACCGACGGTCCAATGACGCATCGCGTCGAGGACATCGGTGTCGTATAACCCGATGAGCATGGCCGCGGAGCGCAGCGACGTGTCCACGCCCACGCCAATGAGAATCAGAGTCAGCGGACTACTTGAGCGGCGCGCGATGACGGTGACGAGGAAGGCCGCTCCAGCCGCACCGAGAAAAGCCAGGGCAGCCCTGCCTCCGAGAGTGCCCGCGGCACCGAGGACCGTGCCTAGCGCCACCGCGAATGAGGCGCCGGCGGTGACACCGATGAAACCTGGGTCGGCGAGAGGATTACGTGTCCACGATTGGGCAAGCACCCCGGCAACTGCGAGAGCGGCCCCCACTGCATAGGCGAGCAGGGTACGCGGCACGCGCAGGTCCCACACAATGCTCTCGATCTCGGCATTGCCCGCGCCACCCAGTGCAGCCAGTAGCTCTCCGGGCGCTACCGAGCGGGAGCCGACGAAGAGCGACGCCGCCGCAGCGGCGAGGCTCGCGAAAACCAGGAAACCAAGCAGCCTGAATGCCACTGCCCGGCGTCGAGGCCGGGCAGTGGCAGGGATTGTTATCGCACTCATTTCGGATTCAGTGTGTGCATGAGTCAGTGGCCGTCCGATGCGTTCCACGGGTGGCGGGGCTAGGGAAGCTGCTCGGCGAATTTCTCGATGGCCCACGGAATGGTCACCGGGTTTGGCATGCTCATTGCGTTGCCGGCGTCAGTCTCCAGGTAGCGCACACGGCCGTCGCGGACCACATCCAGGTTCGCAAACGCGGGGGTGTTTTTCAGGGCGTCGACGGCGCCGTTGTAGTCGAGCACGAAGAGGTAGTCGACGTCGTTGAGCGCGGCATAGTTCTCGGGCGCGTAGTCCACGAAGAAGCTCGAGCCGTCGCCCTGCAAGTCCTCGGGGATGGTAAAGCCAAGGCTCTCGATGAACTGGCCACGGCCGTCGCCGGCGGTGTAGAGGCCAATCTTGCCCTCGTAAGGCATAACGATGGCGGCGCGCTTGCCCTCCAGCTCAGGATGGTCCGCTTTGAAGTCGGAAAAGGCTTTTTTGGTGTCCTCGATGAGTTTCTCGCCTTCCGGTGCCTTGTCCACCGCCGCAGCGATCGTTTCCACCTGCTTGTCCCACGGGATCTGCCAGTCTTCGTACCCTGAAGGCTTCAGGGTGGTCGGCGCGATATTTTCCAGTGAGTCCTGGGCCTGCACGTCCACGGCCTGGTTGACGGCGATGATCTGCGTCGGGTCAGTGGCGGCGACCTGCTCGAGAACGTCAGCGGTGAAGCCGCTGGCGGTGTTGTAGATGGTAGTGGGGCGGGCGTCGCCAAGCATCTCTTTTGCCCACGGTCCGACGCCGGAAGGGTCACCGTCGCCCTGCGCGCCCCAGGGGGCGATGGCGACGGGGGTGATGCCGAGCGCGAGAAGCGTATCTACGTCCCCGAGACCGAGGCTGGCCACCCTCATTTCCTGGTCTGCCTGCTTAGTCGGGGCCTCCCCTTCCCCACGAGAGCACCCGGTGAGTACGAGGCCGGCGGTGAGCGTGGCGGCGGCGAGTTTGATGATCCGTCGAGAGAAAATGGTCATGGGTAACATCGGTATCTTTGCAAATTGGGTGCCGAATGAGAGCACAAGGAAATAACTACGTTAAAGCTTTACGTATAGTAGGGTTTCCACTACATCTTACGCAAGCCTCACCTTATAAACTCTCGGTTGATGCCCATGTTCACGCATTTTCTGCACCCTGTCACCGTCGTCTCCAACACCAAACTCAAACCGCGTCTCCACCGACTTACGTTCACCAGCGATGCTTTCGCCGACTTCCCCCTCAGTGGCCCAGACGAGTATTTCGGCCTCGTCATGCCTCAAGACGGCCTACCCTTCACCCCCTTCAGCGTCGATGGGGTCAACGTCCGCGCCGCCGTCGCGGCAATGCCGGAGGAAACCCGCCCCGACCTGCGCTGGTACACCATCCGCAGCCTCGATCGCGACAAGCAGCTTATCGACGTCGACGTGGTCACCCACGGCGATTCTGGGCCGGGATCACGGTGGGTGCGTCGGGCCCGGCCAGGTGACACCGCAGGCATGTTCACGTGCCCCGCACTGTGGACGCCACCAACGGATTCGCAACTGCTTGTCGCCGATGCTTCCGCCCTTCCCGCGTTACGCCACATCCTGGCCTATCAGTGGACCAATGCGCCGGGAGCGCTCGCCGACACCCACGTCGTCGCCATCATCACGTCCTCCGATGAGGTGGAAGACGGGCTCGTCGACGAGTGGAGCGCGGCACTGGGCAGCCTCACCATCGTCGACACGGAAAAGACACGCGAAACCGAAGCGGCTCTCAACACCCTGCGCGAGCGCTTCTCCCCCGCCCCGCCGCGCTCGGTGTGGGTTTCGGGGGAAGGTGACCTGACCAAGGCTGTACGCGCGCTCGCTGTGAAGAGTTGGGGACTAGATGCCAGCGACGTGGTGTGGGTGCCTTTTTGGTTCCACGGCAAGGCCCGCCCCTAAAAATACGACGAACCCCCCGCTCAACCCGAGGTCCGGGTTGAGCGGGGGGTTCGTCAGCAGTGCGCGCTTCCGCCTAGAGGAGGCCCTGCGCGGCCTCACGCGCGTTGCCGATCACGGCCGGGACCCCAACCCCGGCAACCCAGGCGCCGGTCACGCCAACTCCGTCGACACCAGCAAGGGCCTCCTGGACCTTGGCCACGGTAGCGAGGTGGGTGGCGTCGTAACGCGGAAGGCCGCCGAGCCAGCGCTGCACGAAGATCTCCTCGACGCCGGTGGCGTGGCCGTCGAAACCGGTGATGGTCTGCAGATCGTCGAGGGCCCAGTCCACGAGGTCATCCTCGCTGGCGGTCAGGGCGATGTTGTCGCCGTAGCGGCCGAAGCTGGCGCGCACCAGCGCACCGCCGCGCTCCGCGAGGTGCGGCCACTTCCGCGACGAAAGCGTAAACGCCTTGGCGTGCACGTCCTTCGCATCCGTGCTGACAAGCACGCCGGAGTTCTCCGGCAGGCCCTCGTCGGTGGCGAAGCGCAGGCCCACCACGGCGGAGTTCGCCAGTTCGACGGCGCGGAGCGCCTCGGAGGCCTCGGGGGCAATGTCGCGAAGCAACAGCGCGGTCGTCGGCGCCGGGGTGGCCAACAGCACGCGGTCGTAGACGGTGTCCTCGCCCCCCTTGAGGCGGAACCCTTCGCCCTCGCGGCTGATGGACGGGATGAAGGCGTCGACGTAGATGTTGGCGCCGGACTGCTCGGCGAGCGCCTCGTAAAGCTCCTGGTAGCCCTCGCGGAAGGACGCGAAAATGGGCGCCGGCTTCGAGGGCTTCGAGGAACCAGCGGCCGCCATGGCCTTCTTCCGGGCCGCCTCCAAGTTGGCGACCGCGGTGGACAAGTGCACGGGGCCGTCGGCGGCCAGGCGGTCGAACTCGGCGGCGAGCTGCGGCACTGTGGCACGAATGCCCAGGTCGTCGGCGGTGCAGGAGTACACCCCGCCAAGCAGGGAGGAGACGATGTTGTTCACGACGTCGTCGCCGTAGCGCTCGCGGACCAGGGCGCCGACGCTCATGTCGCCGCCGATGGTCCACTCGAAGCCCTCGCGCCCCGCCTCGGTGTCGATGCGGCGCGCGGTTTCCTCGCTGACCAAGTGCGCGACCGGCTCAGAGGTGGAAGGGATCCCCATCATGCCGCCTGCCGGCATGGCGCGGGTCTCTCCGTCGACGTACAGCAGGGAGCGCATCCCCGACGGGGAAACCAGCGAGTCCTGCAGTCCCAGCTCCTCGACGAGCTGCTTCGCTTCCGAGCGGCGCGCGATGAAGGCCTCTGCCCCCATGTCGGTGGGGCCGCCGTCGAACGCAACGGTGTACAGCTTGCCGCCGATGCGGTCGTTGCCTTCGTAGACGTCGACGGTGTGGCCGGAGTTGCGTAGCTCAAACGCTGCGGTCAGCCCGGCGAGCCCTGCACCGACAATGGCGATATTCAATGGGGATCTCCTTACTTTATGGAATTTATGCTTCGTGAATCATTGCGACGGCGTCGGTGATGGCGCCGGCGTCGGTGGTCGGCAAGACGCCGTGTCCGAGGTTGAAGATGTGGCCGGTGGCGGTGCCGGCGTCGATAGCTCGGGCGGCCTCAGCCTTGATGCGGCTCACTTCCTCCTGCACCACGGCGGGGCCGGCGAAGAGCATCGCCGGGTCGAGGTTGCCCTGCAGCACGCGCGGGGACGCAAAGCGCGTGGCGGCGACGTCGAGCGGCACGCGCCAATCGACGCCCATCACCTCAGAACCGGCCTCCGACATCGCGCCGAGCAGCTCACCCGTGGCCACGCCGAAGTGGATGCGCGGGATGACCCCCTCGACCTCCTTCAGGATCTCGATGGAGTACGGCAAGACGTGCTCGCGGTAGTCAGCCTCGGTGAGGAAGCCAGCCCAGGAGTCGAAGAGCTGCATGGCGTCGATGCCGGCGTCGACCTGCGTGCGCAGGAACGCGCTGATGGTCGGCACGAGGCGGCGCATCAGGGCGTGCCACGTGTCCGGGTCGCCGTGCATCATGGCCTTCGTCTTCTCGTGGTTCTTACTCGGCCCGCCCTCGATGAGGTAGCTGGCCAGCGTAAACGGCGCGCCGACAAAGCCGATCAGGGCCTGGGTGTCGGTGAGCTCATCAAGAATGATCTCGATGCCCTTGGCGACTTCCTCAACGTTGTGGTCCAGCACCGGTAAATTATCGACGTCCCCTCGCGTCGTAATCGCCTTCTCCATCACAGGGCCGCGCCCCGGCACGATTTCAACGCCGATGCCCGCCGCCTTCAGCGGCACAACGATGTCGGAAAAGAGGATCGCCGCGTCCATGTCGTGGCGGCGCACAGGCTGCATCGTGATCTCGGCGAGGAGTTCCGGCATGAAGCAGGAGTCCAGCATGGAGATGCCTTCACGGACTTTGCGGTATTCCGGCAGCGAGCGCCCGGCCTGGCGCATGAACCACACCGGGGTGCGGGAGGGCGTGCGGCCGTTGGCGGCCTCAATGAGTGGGGCAGAAGAAAGGTCGCGTCTGGTCATAGTCTCCCACACTACCGCCGTTGCGGTTTAGGTGGGAAAATGATTTGCCCGCGAGGAGTGCGCCTCAATCACGAGCGAGCTGCCCAGCATGAGCAGCGTGGCCCCCACCGGTGGCAGCACGCCGATCGCGGCGAGCACGACCGCGGTGGAGTTATACGCCCAGGCGAAGATCATGTTGTAGTCGATGATGTGGCACACGCGGCGCGCGTGCGCGATGAGCTGCGGGACGGCGGAGACGTCATCGCGGATCAGCACGGCGTTGCATGCGCGGGCGATGGTGGAGGACTGGGCGTCGATAAGGTCGTCGGTGGCGTAGAGCACGCCGACGTCCGCAACCTTGATCGTGGGCAACGCGGTGGCGTCGCCGACCATGGCCACCGTGGCCCCCTTCGTGTGGATCGCGCGTACCGCCCCCGGCTTGTCCGGCGCGGTGATGCCGGCGAGCACGTTGGACATGCCCAAGAAGTCCGCGAAGCGGCGTGCCACCGGGTAGGTATCTCGGGTGAGCATCACCGTCTCGACGCCCATCTGTTCCAGTCGGTCAATGGCCTCGCGGGCGTCGTCCTTCGCGGGGTCGTAGAGGGTGATCACGCCGCGGTCCTTGCCACGCCACCGCACCACCACGGGGGTACCGCCGGCGGTAGCGGCCATCGCGAGGCGGCCGTGCAGCTGGGACAGGTTCGTGGGGCGCCATAGGCAGGCGTCGAAGGACTCGGTGCGGTCCTCGTCCTCGTCGCCGTACGTCAAGGTGAGGCGGCCGCGGAACTCGCCGCCGGGGGTGATTTCCTCATTTGTCATCTCGATCCACGACGGCACGTCGGCGCTCTTCGTGCGTCCGTCGCGCGCCTCACGCGCAGCCTTCACCATCGCGCGTGCCGACGGGTGGTTGGACTCCACCGACAACGCCCCCGCCACACGCAGCACCATCTCCGGGCTTTCGCCGCGCTCGGCGGTAACGGTCTCCACCGTCATCTGCGGTTTGACCAGGGTGCCGACGCGGTTGAACACGGCCGTGTCCGTCGAATCCAACGCGCGGAACGTTTCACCGTCGCGGATCAGGATGCCGTTGCGCACCGCCGACTCAATGCCGAGGCGGATCGCCAGCGACGGCGAAATCGCCAGCGCCACCGGCGCCACCACCACCAGGATGGCCAACGCCGTAGAGAATCCCGCGTTGTAGTTGCCAGTCAGCAGCACCCATAGCCCGAAGTCCAGTACGGCCAGCGCGTACGCTGCTGGGATGAGCAGGCCCGCCGCGCGCGTGGACATCAGTGTGGCCTCGTTCTGGTGCCGCAGCACCGCGTCCACCCAACGCTCCACCGCGCCCAGGCGGGTGGTGTGGCCGACGCGCTCCACGCGCATCTTAATCTTGCCGCTCCGCAGCACCGACCCGGCGCGCACCGTTGAGCCGACTTTCACTTCGGAGGGCTCGCGGGCGTCGATAATCTGCGGGTTCAACACGCCCGAGCCGCCGACGACCTCGCCGTCAGCCGGGATGATGTCGCCGGCGTTGACGTAGACGTCATCGCCCTTGTTCAGCTCGACTGCCGGGAAATCATCCTCCGTCACGTTGCCCGCCCGCGAGCGGCGCACCACCGTGTACACCGCGTCAGGATCAGGGTTGCGGGCTTGCAGGTCCTCCATGAGCCGGGGGCGGGCGCGCATGGTGAAGTAGCGGCCCACCAGCAGCAACGTGGTCACGGCGCAGGAGACCTCGAAGAAGATCTCAACGTCGTGGCTCATCTTGTGCGGCACCCAGCCACTACTGGTAGTCCAGCCGATCTGCCCCGCGGACGTCAGCACCACCGCGACTACCGACCACAACCAGGCGGCCAAAATCGCGATCGAACTCGCGCCGTCCAGCGCGGAGATCCCGCGGCGCACACCACCAAGCATCGCGCGGTGGAACGGGAACGCGCACCACAGCACCACCGGGGTGGACAGCGCTAATGAGCACCACTGCCAACCGGGGAACTGCAACTGGGGAATGTACGCCATCAGGATCACCGGGATGCTCAGCACGAGGGCGACCCACATGCGAAGCGGCGTCACCAAGTCGCGGGCGGTAAACAGCACGTCCTGGCCGCGCATCATGCCGCGGCGCCGACGGGCAGTGCGCACGAACCCGCTCGCACGCGCCGAACGCAGCGAGCGCTGCTCGTGCTCCTTCAACCGCCGCATCCGGCCGGACATGCCACGTGTGCCACGCCGCGGCGGCGTGTGATCCACCACCGAATGCCCCTGGGCTCGGCGGCGCAGCGTCGAATCGGTCAGCTGCACCTCCACCCCGAACCGCTGCATCACCTCGGCGATCGTGTGGGGCGCCGTGGTATCCGGCGCGGTCACCCACGCCATCTTCGTCGGGTACACCAGGCGCGCCTGCACGCCCGGCAGCTCTTCGAGGGCTTCCTCGATGTCGCGCAACTGTGCGCCATCCTCCAGCCCCTCGAGCTCGAACGCGTAGGAAGCGTGGGGGCGCAGCGGATTGCCGTTGCTGTCCTCGGAGTGGCTCGAATCCGGGTCGAAGCCGGCGTCCTTGGCCGCGAGGCGGGCGTCGTCAATTGAGCGCGTCACATTATCAGCCATGCGCCGTTACTCCACTTCTTCCCTACTGTTGCTGCTGCTCAGCCGGACGCAGGTAGTCCTGCGATTCCTTCCGGGAAGCATAGAACAGTCCAAGCACACCTGCCACACCGACCACGATCTGCGCCGCACCGTCGACGGCGAACAGCGCGACCGGCACTTTGGTCGCAGCGGGCGTCATCAAGAACAGCGTGAGCACGCGCAGCGCAAAGAACACCGAGAAGACCTGCAGCACCCGCGTCGCGTTCAGGACCCACTTCCCGCGACGCTGCACCGAGCGCAACGCCAGAACAAACACCACGATGATGCCCAGCTGCAGCAGCGCCATCAGCACCACCGTGGCGTACATGCTCGCGTGCATCAGGTTGTCCGGGATCGCCTCCGGCTGGTTCTTCGCGGCCTGCTTCGCCGCCTCACGCAGCGCAGCCGGGTCCAGCACCGTCACCACCACGGAGAGGATCTGGTGCAGCAGCTCCCCAAGGATCATCACCGCCCACGCGCCGAGGAGGTAGCGCACCGCCTCTGGCTGGTGCTTCGGCGACTCGTCCTTCCGGTGGTTGGTCGGGGCCGGGGCCTGCGCCACGGGAGGTGTGTTAGCCATGAAGCTCCTTCAGCGCACGTGCGCCTTCGATTGCGTAGTACGTCAAAATCTGGTCCGCGCCAGCACGCTTGATGGAGATCAGCGACTCCATCATGGTTGCCTCGAAGTCGATCCAGCCGTTTTGGCCAGCGGCAACCATCATCGCGTACTCGCCCGACACCTGGTACGCCGCCACCGGCACCGGCGACATGTCCGCCACGCGGGCCAGCACATCCAGGTACGGCAGGGCAGGCTTGACCATCACGAAGTCGGCGCCTTCCTCGATGTCGAGCTCGGTCTCAAGCAGGGACTCGCGCACGTTCGCCGGGTCCTGCTGGTAGGTGCGGCGGTCGCCCTTCAGGGAGGAACCGACCGCATCGCGGAATGGTCCGAAGAACTTCGACGCGTACTTCGCCGAGTACGCCATGATCGCCACGTCCTGGTAGCCCTCGGCGTCGAGTGCCTCGCGGATCACGCCGATCTGCCCATCCATCATCCCCGATGGGCTCACGATGTGCGCGCCCGCAGCGGCCTGCGATAGCGCCATGTCGCGGTAGAGGTCCAAGGTGGCATCGTTGTCCACCACTTGGTTGCCATACTTATCGACGCCCACTACGCCACAGTGCCCGTGGTCCGTGAACTCGTCCAGGCAGGTATCAGCCATGATCAGCAGGTCGTCGCCGAACTCTTCGCGCAGTGCGCGCAGGTTCCGGTTCAGGATGCCCTCTGGGTCCCACGCGACGGAACCCGTGGCGTCCTTATCCTCGTCGAGCGGCACGCCGAAGAGGTCCACGCAACGGACGCCTTCCTCGAGTGCCTCGTGGCAGATCGCCTTCAGGGTGTCCGTGGTGTGCTGGTACACCCCCGGCATGGAGGCAATCTCTCGACGTTCGGTGATGCCATCAGCCACGAACAACGGCAAAATAAAATCGGCCGGAGCCAGTCGCGTCTCCGCGGTGAGCTGCCGAATCGCAGGATTCTGGCGGAGGCGACGTGGACGGCGTGGAAGATGATATGTAGTCATGTGCTACATCATAACGCCGGTTTCCGACGCGCCCTCCGCTTCTTCCGCGGCGGCGGCAGCTCCCCCGCTGCCCGCAGGGCGGCGACGTGCTCGGCGAGCGCGTCCACCAGGGACGGCACGTCCGCGACCTCTGGTACGACGTCGACACGCAGCCCCTGCTCGCGCGCAGCCTCAGCGGCCATCGGGCCGATGCACGCGATAATCGTGCGCTGATGCGGCTTACCGGCGATTCCAACCAGGTTGCGCACCGTCGAGCCGGACGTGAAGCAGACCGCGTCAAACCCGCCGGTCTTGATCATGTCGCGCACCTCCGGGGCCGGCGGGGCAGCGCGCACCGTGCGGTACGCCACGATGTCCTCGACGTCCCAGCCCTTCTCAATCAAGCCATCCACCAGCACATGCGTACCGATGTCCGCCCGCGGCAACAACACCCTCGAAACCGGGTCGATGTCCTCCACGTACTCGGGGAACACCTCCACCAAGCCAGCGGCGTTCTGCTTCGTGCGGTGCGGCAGCAGCTCCGGGCTCATCCCCAGCGCGCGCAGCGCCTCCGCCGTCTTGCGGCCCACCGCAGCCAAGTGCACACCCGCGAACGCGCGGGCGTCCAGGCCAAGCTGCTCAAACTTCTTCCACACCGCGTGCACCGCGTTCGTCGAAGTGAACACCACCCACTGGTAGCGCCCCTCCACGATGCCCTTGATCGCGCGGTCCATCTGCGCCGGGTTGCGCGGCGGCTCCAGGGAAATCGTCGGCACCGACTGCGGAATCGCCCCGTACGACGCCAAGCGACTGCTCATCGCCTCCGCCTGCTCCTTTGCGCGAGGCACCAACACGCGCCACCCGTACAGGGGGCGGTTCTCCCACCACGAAAACTTCGAACGATCATCATTCACAGTACCGAGCGTCACCACCAAAGAACCAGGCAAATCTGCCGCCACCGAGTCAATAGATGCCAGGGTCGCCAGGGTCGCGTCCACCGTGCGCTGCAGGCGCGTCGTCCCGTTCGCGGTAACGCTGCAAGCCAGCTCGCCCGGGAACCCGCGCTGCATCAACTGCGACGCTACCTCCGGCAGCTGTTCGCGCACCGCCTGCAACACCAACGGCTGCGGCGCCTGCGACAACTGATCCCAGTCCACTGGCCCGTTCGCCAGATCTGCTTCCGTATACGTTGAACCAAGCGCGATCCCAGCAAAGGAGGGCACCGTCGACGGCAGCGACATCCCCGGCACAATCTGGAACTCCAGGCCGGCGGCCGCCACGGCGGCGATCTCCTCCCGCACCGCATCGCGCGTCAGCGGGTTCCCGCTGACCAGACGGATCACATCCCCGTCACCGTCATCCCCCTTGCGGATCACCTCGGCCGCAGCCTGCAGCGCCGAACGCAACCGCGCAACAATATCGTCCGCGCCAAGCGGCACCTCTACAACCTCAGCCGCGGTCGGGTCTGCAGGCCTCGGCGGGCGACGCCGCGCCCCCGACGCCTTCGCCTCCGCACACATCGCCTCATACTGCGCCTCAGCAGCGTCAATCTTCTCCTGCGGCACCGCGCACGCTGCGGCAAGAACGTTTCGGACACCCTCACGAACATCCGGTTCCACCAAGGCGATAGAATTGTTTTCCATCACCTGGCGGGCACGGATCGTCAGCAGATCGGGATTGCCCGGTCCTGCACCGACGAAGATCACCTTCCCCGGCTGGGGAGTGACTGAAGGCAGTGTCATCAAACTGGTCTTTTCTGGTCTTATAAAAGGCGTAAAGAAGTGTCCCGGCGTACAACGGACACAAAAGGACCCCTATACACCGAGACGAATGGACGTATGGTAGTTACACCTTAATTTGCATACGCCGTGTTTCAAAACCTGTCTGAAAACTTACTGCATAATTTCTGCCGCCCCGCGGCCAATCAGCGTCTGCGCAAGCCGCGTGCCCAGCTCACGGGCGTCCGTGCCTGATGCCTCCTCTACCAGCTGTTTCGAACCATCCACGGCGAACACCCCAGCCCGCAACGTCATCGTGCCATCCACAATCGTGGCGTGCGCCGCAACCGGGGCCGTGCAGCCCGCTTCCAGGGTTGCCAGCACCTGACGCTCCGCCGCCGCGCACGCAAAGGAGTCCGCGTGCAGCAGCTTGTCTAGCCCCTCGCGCAGCGGGGTGTCGTCGACGCGGCACTCCACCGCCAACGCGCCCTGCGCCGGGGCCGGCATAAACACCTCAGCGTCGAAGATCTGGGTGGCGCGGTCCGCGAACCCGCCGCGGACCAGGCCCGCGTACGCCAGGACAATCGCGTCCATCTCGCCGCTTTCCACCCGGCCCATGCGCGTCTCAATATTGCCGCGCAGCGGAAGGATCTCCAGGTCGGGGCGCAGCGCGCGCAGCTGCGAGATACGACGCGGCGCCGAGGTGCCCACCTTCGCACCCTCCGGCAGCGTGTCCAGCGTCAAGCCATCGCGGGCGATGAGCGCCTCGCGGTGGTCCTCGCGCTCAGGAACGATCAGGTAGGTGCGAGGCTCTGGGGCCGTCGGCAAGTCCTTGAAGGAGTGCACGGCGACGTCGACCTCGCCGTCGAAGAGGGCGTCGCGAAGCGCCGACGTGAACACGCCCACGCCGATGCGCTCCACCGGCGCGTGGGAGACATCCCCGGCCGTCGTCACAATATGCAGCTCAGACGGGTAACCGTGCTCGATCAGCGCGTCACGCATATGGCCGGCCTGCGTCGTGGCCAAGTGCGAACCCCGCGTACCAATTTTCAGCATAAGTTTTATGACTCCTTCAACTTCAACTCGTCGGGGCTCGGCAGCCTATCCATCGTGGCAGCGGCGGACACCGGACGCACCCCAAACAGCTCCTCAACAGCGGTCTCCAGATTAACCAAATCTGAACGCGCCGCCAGCTCCTTCATCTTCACCGTCGGCGTATGCAGCAACTTATCCACCACACGCTTCACCGAACGGGCAACCTGCTCAAAATCCTGCTCATCCATGTCAGGAAGGCGCTTGCGCAACCGCGCCAGCTCCTCCTGCGAAATCTCCGCGCCAACCCGGCGCAGCTGCGCCACCGCCGGCCCCACATCACGCATCCGCTGCTCGGAGCTAAACGCCTGCACCTCCTCGGCCACAATCGCCTCCGCGGCCTGCAGCGCCTTCGAGTCCTCCGAATCCGCGTGGTGCAGCTGCTCGTGCAAATACTCGATGTTGATAAGGTGCACGCCTTCATGCTCCAGCACCGAGTTGTCAATGTCGCGCGGCAGCGACAAGTCAATCAACATCGTTGGGCCCGAAATGTCCTCGCCCGAAATGGTGAACCCGTCCGACGCCGTCGCCGAAACCGCAATATCCACACGCCCCAACGCCCCCGCGCGCGCATTAAAGTCCACGACCTCCGCAGCCACCCCGGCCTCCCGGGCGTGCTCCGCCAACCGCTCCGCACGCGAACGAGTGCGGTTCGCAATAATCAACTTATCGACGCCCCGCTTCCCCAACTGCGTCGCCGCCAACGAACTCATCGCGCCAGCCCCCAACACCAGCGCAGTCTGGCCGTCCAGCGACTCAACCCCCAGCGTCTCCATCGCTGTATCCAACGCGAAGGTCACCATCGAGCCACCCGCTTCATCAATCGCGGTCTCCGTATGCACGCGCTTCCCCGTATGCAGCGCCGTCTGCGCCAACGAATGCAACGCCGGGCCCACCGTGCCCTGCTCCGCCGCGTTCGTATACGCAGTCCGCACCTGCCCAATGATCTGCTGCTCCCCCACCACCATGGAATCCAGGCCGGAGGCGACCGTCAACAAGTGCTCCGCAGCCGCGTCCGAATACCGCACATACAAGTAGCCGCGCAGCTCCGCCTCACTCACCCCGGAGACCTCAGCCAGCACCGCCAACACGTCCTGCACACCCGCATGGAACGCGTTCGCAACCGTGTACACCTCAAGCCGGTTACACGTCGAAATAATCATCGCCTCGGACAACGACGGGCGCTCCACCAGCGCCGACGCCGCCGAATGCTGCACCGCATCATCCATACTCAAGCGTTCCAACAACGCAACGGGCGCCGAGCGGTGCGACATCCCTACAACGAGAACACTCACTCAATCCCTCCAGTCAGCCGTGAATCAAACCAAAGGATAGCGCGTCACTCTGACAGTGCCTCGGCCAGGTCGGCGTTATCCACTTCCCAGCACGCAAACTCTTCCCCGTCAATCACCACAACCGGGACACGGTCCCCGAATTCGGCGTTGAGGGACGGAGAGGCGTCGACATCTACAAGCGTTAATTGCGCACCGCACTGTTCGACAACCGGGGCGATCTGCGCAGCCACCCGCTCACACGACCCGCAGGTCGCACGCACCATCAGTTCAACCTGTTTCATCTCTCCGCCAATCTTGTTTACGATACAAACTATCACGTCTGCCACATGGTGAAAGGCTCGCTGGCAATGTCCGACCACAAAGAACTCCTGGCCCAATGGTCACTCTCCCAAGGCAACCTTCGCCGCTTCCTCGAAGAAGTCGCCCTCCCGCCTCTCGACGCCGAATCCCAGCGCACCGCCGGTAACGCCGCCGCAGCCGCCGCCATCGAGGAAACCTTCGGCATCAGCATCGAAGAGTTCGCCACCGGCGTCGACTCCGTCGGCGGCGCCTTCAAAACCGCCGGCCGCCAGAAAATCACCCAGCCCGACCCCGACGTCCCCCAAGACACCGAGGCCGCCGCGTTCTTCGACATCGACAACACCCTCATCCAGGGTTCCTCGCTCATCCTCCTGGCCAAGGGCCTGGCCAAGCAGCGCTTCATCACCCTTCGCGAGCTTCTGCCCGCGCTGACCAAGCAAATCCGCTACCGCGTCTCCGGCTCCGAAAGCGCCAAAGACATCGCCAAAGGCCGCGAGCAAGCCCTCCAAGTGGTCAAGGGCAAGAACGTTTCGCAGCTCAAAGAGCTCTGCGCCGAAATCGTCGACCACCAAATGCTCGACAAGACCTACCAATCAACTATCGACGCCGCATCCCGCCACATCGCCCAAGGCCAACAAGTCTGGCTGGTCTCCGCAACCCCGGTCCAAATCGGCCAGGCGCTCGCGGAACGGCTCGGCTTCACCGGCGCCCTCGGCACCGTCGCCGAAGAGGAAGACGGCAAGTTCACCGGCCGCCTCGTCGGCGACATCCTCCACGGCCCCGGCAAGCAGCACGCCGTGGCGGCACTGGCCGCCATCCAGAAGCTCGACCTGGAAAAGTGCACCGCCTACTCCGACAGCATCAACGACTTGCCGATGCTGTCCATGGTCGGCAACCCCATCGCCATCAACCCGGACCGGGCACTGCGCCGCTACGCAACCGGCCAAGGCTGGACCATCGAGGACTACCGCTCGCTGCGCCGCTACATGCTCCCGGCCCTCAGCGCGCTGGCCGGCGGCGCGGTCGCTGCCGGTGTCGCGGCTGGCGTGATGGCGCTGCGCCGCCGATACCGCTAGTTCTTGAGCTGTCTCTTCACACTCGCGCGCCAAGGAGTGACAAAAGACGCAACCCCATTTGGAATATCCATTCAAACGGGCAGGTAGAAAAAGTGCTAGCCGTTTAGCGCTGCGTGATTTGTCACTGCCAGGCCGGTCTGGAATCCGCGGGAGGGAATTTAGTGCGGGCGTCACCGCTCAAGCCACTCCGAACGCAGCAATCCGTGGCGAGAGCACGCCGCCGACCACGCCATCGGCGAAATCTTCACCACCATCCGCCGCTGGCACAGCGGGCAAATGCGTGGCGCGTCGTAGGGGCGGGCCGGGTCGAGGGGCCAGGCGATGTCGCCGGAGAGGATGGCGTCGGCAAGATCGGTGTTGTCTGGGATGCGCATTAGAGTGACTTGATCGTGTCGTAGAGGACGCGGTCCACGGCGTCGCGGTCCTGCTCGATCGGGCGGCCAAACGTCGTCAAGTAGTTGCCGCCGATGATGGCGTTCGCGCCGCCCATCAAGCCGGCTTCGGTGCCGTCGTCGCCAAGAGCGAGCTCGGTGCCACCAGCGAAGCGCAACTGCGTGGCGGGCATGGCCAGGCGGAACGCGGCGACGGCACGCAGCGCCTCCCCCTGCGGGACAAGTGGGCGATCGGCGAACGGGGTGCCGGGGCGCGGGTCAAGGAAGTTCATCGGGACCTCGTGCGGCTGGATCTCCGCAAGCTGCGTGGCGAACTCAGCCCGCTGCTCAATGGTCTCCCCCAGCCCAATGATCCCGCCGCAGCAGGTCTCCATCCCCTCAGCGAGAACGTGCTCGAGAGTGTCTTTGCGCTCCTGCCAGGTGTGGGTGGTGACCACGTTCGGGAAGAAGGACTCCGCGGTCTCGAAGTTGTGGTTATAGCGGGACACGCCCATCTGCGCGAGCTGGCGCGCCTGCTCGCGGGTCAGAATTCCCAGGGAGGCAGAAATGGAGATGTCCACTTCCTCCCGAATGGCGGTCACCGCCGCCGCGACCTGGTCCAACAAGTCCTGAGTCGGCCCCTTCACGGCGGCCACAATGCAGAACTCGGAGGCGCCCATCTTCTCGGACTGCTTCGCGGCCTCCACAAGCTCGTCGATATTCAGGGTGACGGCGCGAACCGGGGACTCAAACAGGCCGGACTGGGAGCAGAAGTGGCAGTCCTCGGGGCAGCCGCCGGTCTTCAAGGAGATGATGCCCTCCAGGGAGACGTCGACGCCACAGTGTTTGATGCGGACCTGGTGCGCGAGGTCGAGCAGTTCCGGCAGGCGCTCGTCCTCGATGGTGAGGATCTGCACGAGCTCGTCCTTGTTCAGTCCTTCGCCACGTTCAAGGGCCTTTTCGCGCGCGATGTCGAGGATGTCGGTCATGGTGCTGTGCTCCGTTCATTGCGGGGACGGGTTGTAAGTACGCATCAGTGTAGACCGTAATTGAACACCGTTCAGGCGTTTTGGACGTCGCACACCTCCGGCCACCTCCACCCACGCCAAAAAGTTCCCGCTCCCGAGAACTATCTTGGTTTTGGGGCCGGTTCCGGTCGACCAGCTCCGGCGTTTCTCCAGGTCGCTACGACTGTCTACGAAGATTGTTCCCCGTTCACCATATGGGCCGGGAACTTTTCATGATTTCGGGGTGCCCCGCCCGCCCGAACACCTGCCTGACCTACCCCGCACACGCGCATGAAAAAACGCCCGCTCCAACCATGTGGTGCGGGCGCTGCAAAGGCTTACTTGCCAAGCTTACGACGCTGAACGCGCGTGCGGCGAAGCATCTTGCGGTGCTTCTTCTTGGACATACGCTTGCGGCGCTTCTTAATCACTGAACCCATAAGGTTTCCTCGTTTCTTCGTAGTACGTTCTTGACGTGCCAGCATTCACTCGTGGTGTACGCAATGGGTGTAAGCATACAACCAAGGTGTTTGGCACTCAAAAAGGTTCGGGCAAGGTGAGTGCTGTTTATCCGACGTCGTATACGGAGGACTCGAGGTACTCACTGACCGCCGTTTCGTTGACGCGGAACGAGCGGCCGACGCGGACTGCCGGCAGTTCGCCCGAGTGCAGCAGGCGGTAGACCGTCATCTTGGAGACGCGCATGATCTCGGCGACTTCGGCGACGGTTAAGAACTTGCCTTTATCTTCATTTGCCATTAATTCATAAACCCTTCAGCACGGTCGCGCTGCAGGCTTCCCCTCCTGCAGGACGAAACACGCACGTGCTTCAAACAACCTTATCGTGAACACTGGGCCTAATGCGACTCATGTGCCGATAATTTTTCAAAGTGCCAGGAGAAACCCCCCGTATCTGGTGTGAAAGTGGTGACTGTTGTGGCTCAAAAGGCTCAGTATTCCTCGGAGCGGGTCGCGCAGGCGTCGGTGGCGCGGTAGATGGCGGCGCGTAGGCTGGACTCCTCGAGTTCGCGGATCGCGGCGACGGTAGTGCCGCCCGGCGAGGAAACGGCAGCGCGGAGGCCGACGGGGTCGGGGTGCTGGTCCAGGAGCGCTCCGGCGCCGGCGCAGGTTTGGGTGGCCAGTTCCGTGGCGAGGTCCCGGGGCAGTCCGAGGGCGACGCCGGCGTCGATAAGTGCTTCGGTGAGCAGGAAGTAGTAGGCGGGCCCCGAGCCCGAGAGCGCCGTGACGGCGTGCATTGCCTTTTCCGGGACGGCAACAACGCGGCCCGCGGAGGCCAAGAGCTTTTCGACGCCCTCCCGCTGCTCATCTTCCACGTAGCGGCCGGCGGAGACGGCGAGCACGCCCTTGCCCACGAGCATCGGGGTGTTGGGCATGACACGCATGATCGGGGTGCCCGCAGACGAGATGGCCTCTTCCATGTCGGCGATGTCGACCCCGGCCGCCATCGAAACGAGCACGGTGGGCACCGAGTTACCCGCGACGGTCTCCGCGATCTCCCCGATCACATCGATGACCTGGTTGGGCTTCACACACAGGAAGACGACGTCCGCGTCGGTAGCGGCCTCCACGTTATCCGTCGTGGCCTGGACGGCGTAGCGCTCCGCGAGCGCCGCCACGCGCTCCTCCGAGCGGCAGGTAGCAATGAGGTGACGCGGTTCAACCTCTGAGGCGATCAGGCCCTGCAGCAGGGCCTCACCGATGTTGCCAACGCCAATGATTGCGATTTTTTCCATGCACCACACACTAGCGCCACGGGGGCGCTGTGGCGGAAAACACCCTTAGAGCAGGGCCGGACCGAACGCCATGACCAGAGCTGCGACACCCGCGAGCGTCATGGTCAGGCCGTCGCGGCCGGTGTGCATCGCGCGCACACCGAAGACGACGCCCGCTACAGTGGCTGCACCCAGGATGGCCGCGAGTGCGGTTGCCAGGTTCGCCCAGATCCAGCTGAACAGCATGAACCCGAGCACGCCCAGGACCACGCCGATGAACACGAAGAGCACCAGCATGATGGGGTTGATGGCGCCGTCGTCGGTCTCAGGCTCCACCTTTTCGACGTCCAGATCCTCTACATGGTCGTCGCCGAAGATGTCGAGGCTGTCTTCCTCGGCGGGTTTCTCAGCAGGCTCAGTCTTGGTGCGCTGCGCTGGCTCCTTGGTGTCCTCCACGACGCGAATCTGCGTCGTTTCGTCCTCGGAAGGGCTGGCCTTCGCGGCAGGCGCGGGCGGGTCGACCGGCTTCTCAGCAGGCTTCGGTTTCTCAGCCGCAGGCTTCGCCGGGGCTGGTTCGGCTGGTGCGTCGAGTGGCACGCTGGAGTGCTTCGCTTCGGCCGGGCGGGCGTCGACAGCCTTGAAGGAGCCGGTCAGCTCCGCGACCGAGACGCCGCCTTCTTCCAAGCTGCGGCGTCGGCGGGGACGCTTGCCCACGTCCGGGTTGGTTTTCTGGGCCCGGGCGAGGAGCTCCGCAACCGTCAGCTGCTTGTCCTCAGACATCAGTCGTTGTCTCCTTCGTCATCTCCTACGTCATGCCCTTGGTCGATCCAACGGAGGATCACGCCTTCTCGTAGCGCCCATGGACAGATCTCTAACTTATCAAGCTTAAGCGCTCGCATGGCAGCCTCTGCAACGAGGGCACCCGCAACGATCTGGTGGGAGCGGTCGGCGCTGATGCCTTCGAGCTCCGCGCGGTCGGCTGCGGTCATACGGGAGATGAATGCGATGAGCTGGCGCAGACCCGGCGCGGTGAGGGTTCGTTTTACGAAAGGCCCAGCTGAGGAGGGTGCGGCGCCGGTCAGGCGCGCAAGCGACCGGAACGTCTTCGAGGTGCCGACGGCCAGCCCTGCCTCCCCCAGCGTGTGGAAGTCGCGGGCGGGCCCGGCGAGTTCGGCGTCGATGTAGTCGCGAAGCAGGTTGATCTTTTTGCGCTCAGGTGGGTCGGATTCGAACCATTCGTGGGTCAGCCGTCCCGCACCCAGGTCGAGGGAGACGGCCAGGTCGGGGCTTTCCTCGGTGCCGGTGGACATTTCCAAGGAGCCGCCGCCGATGTCCAGGTTGGTGATGCGCCCGGCGGACCACCCGTACCAGCGGCGCACAGCGAGGAACGTCAGCCGCGCCTCCTCTTCGCCGGAGAGGACTTCGAGGCGCACGCCGGTTTTCTTCTCGACCTTCTTCAGCACTTCCTCGGAATTCGTCGCCGAGCGGACGGCGGACGTCGCAAAGGCGAGAAACTCCTCGCACTTCAGCTTGTTGCTCAAGCCGGCGGCTTCCCCCACGGCGTCGATAAGCTTGTCGACGCCCTTCGGCGCAATGTTGCCCTCATCGTCGAGGAGTTCGACGAGCCGGAGTGGCTGCTTCCAGTCACTCATCGGGGTGGGGCGGCCGCCACTGCGGGCATCGACCCCCACGAGATGCACCGTGTTGCTGCCTACGTCTAATACACCTAATCGCACACCCTCAGCGTAGTGCGTCTACGGTGTGTTGGTGTGAATCAACCAGTATTTCTCGGATTCCCCGCCGAATCCCCCGCCGGCCGCTCCATCCTCGCGGGGCGCGAAGTGCCCACCGACTTCCCCCGCGAATGGTTCGTGTTCATGCACCCGGAAGACCCGCTGCACTACTTCAGCATCGACCTGACGTGGGTGGAATCTACCTGGTCCTGCCGGTTCGGCACCCCGCAGTGCCACGGTATTGACGAGGACTTCGCCGTCGTCGGCTGCTGCATCCACGGCGCGTACCTCTCCGACGAAACAGACCGAGACGACCTCTATAATGCGGTCGCCGAGATGCCCGCGAAGTACTGGCAGCTGCGCCCCCGCGACGTCGACTCCTACATCGCAGCCGCCGACCCCACCATCCTGGAGCCCTGGCTGGAGTGGGACGACACTGAGGAAGAGGACGACGGCCCGCACATTAAGACCCGTGTGGTGGACGGCGCCTGCATCTTTGCCAACCGCACCGGCGCCGAGACCGGCCCGGGGTGTTCCCTGCACCAGTGGGCGATTGCGGAGGGCCGCAACATCATCGGCTCCAAGCCGGAAGTGTGCTGGCAGGTGCCGTTTTCAAGGGAGGACTCCTGGGAGGAACGCGCCGACGGCCAGGAAATCCTGCGCACCACGATCGGCGAGTACGACCGGCGCCAGTGGGGTGGCGGCGGCGAAGACTTCGACTGGTGGTGCACCGACGCGCCCGCCTGCCACACCGGCAGCACACCCGTGTGGCAGTCGATGAAGCAGGAGCTCCAGCAGCTCATCGGCGAGAAACCCTACGAGGTTCTCGCCGCGCACTGCGCCGCCCGCGCAAAACTGCCCCCCGAGGCGAAGACCACGCACCCTGCCAGCGATCAGGCCTCGAACTTGTAGCCGAGGCCGCGCACCGTCACCAGCTGCTTCGGCTTCGACGGCTCCTCCTCGATCTTCGAGCGCAGCCGTTTCACGTGCACGTCCAGGGTCTTCGTGTCGCCGACGTAGTCCGCGCCCCAGATCATGTCGATGAGTTGGGAACGTGTGAGCACCCGGCCGGCGTTGCGCATCAGGTACTCCAGCAGGTCAAACTCCTTGAGCGGCATGCGGACTGGTTGGCCGTCGACAAGTACGCTGTGGCGCTCGACGTCCATGGTGACGCGGCCACCGGTAAGCACATCGCCGTTCGGCTCGCTCTCTTCCTCCGCCGCCGACTCCCCGCCGCGACGCAACACCGCGCGGATGCGCGCGATGAGCTCACGGGTCGAGTACGGCTTCGTCACGTAGTCATCCGCGCCGAGCTCGAGGCCCACCACCTTATCGATCTCCGAATCGCGCGCCGTCACCATAATGATCGGCACCGACGAGTTCGCGCGCAGCTTCCGGCACACGTCCGTGCCGCTCATGCCCGGCAGCATCAGGTCCAGTAGGACAAGGTCCACCTCGTTGGATTCGAAGGCCTCAAGCGCCGCGGGGCCGTCGGCCGCCCACACCGTGGAAAAGCCCTCCTTTTCCAGCAGGTACGACAGCGGGTCCGCCAGGGACTCTTCATCTTCAACGATCAGGATCTTCGTGGACACGGTTAGGGAAGCCCTCCTGCAAAGCTACATCGGCAACTCGAGCGTGAATGTCGACCCGGTCCCCGGGCGCGACCATACCTTGATAGTACCCCCGTGGTTTTGCGCCACATGCTTCACGATGGCCAAACCCAGCCCAGTTCCCCCAGTCGAGCGGGACCTCGCCTTATCGACGCGGTAAAAACGCTCAAACACGCGCTTCTGATCCTCCTCCGCAATTCCGATCCCCCGGTCAGTGACGCGCACAAGCGCCACCTTCTGCTTCCCGGACATACGCACCTGCTGCGTAATACTCACCGGCTGGCCGTCCGGCGAGTAGTTAATGGCGTTCGACACCAGGTTGCTCACCGCGGACGTCAGCAGCGACTGGTCCCCCATCACCGTAATCCCGGTGGGTTCCCCACGGATCAGGTCGATGTTGCGGCCCTCGGCGGTGACGTGGTTGCGGGTGATGGCGTCGTCAATCACCTCGTCGAGGCTCACCGGCGACATCTCAGGCAACGCCTCCGCACCCTGTAGCTTCGACAGCGAAATCAGGTCCGTGATCATGTCGCCCATCCGGTGGGCCTCCTTCAGCACCTTCGTGCCGAAGTAGTCCACCATCTCCGGGTCATCCGGGTCCTGCAGCAGCGCCTCCGCGAGCAGCGCCATCCCACCCACCGGCGTCTTCAGCTCGTGCGAGACGTTCGCCACGAAGTCGCGGCGCGCATGCTCCATCCGCACGTTCTCCGACTCGTCCGTGCTGTACGCAATCACGTAGGAGTTCTCCGTCAGCGTCAGCGGTTTGACCACCACGCGTACGTTCCGAATGCGGGACCCCGTCGCGCGAATCGGCAGGTCAAGGTCAAGGACGTGCGTCTCCTGATCTTCAAAAACCTGCTGGGCGGTCTCCCACACCTCCGGCTGCACCGTGCGGTCATACACCAGCGACATATCGTGCGCCCTCGCGTTCGAGAGCAACACCTTGCCCTCCTGGTTCATCACCGCAATCCCCGTCGGCGAGCCCTGCACCGCCAACTGCAGCACCTCACTAATCGTGGCCGCCCTGCGGGAATCCGAACCGCCATCAACCCGGTTGCGTAAACGCCAACGCAGCGCCCGCCGCACCAACGGTGCAGCAAGCGCTGCGAGAACTACGCCCCCTAAAAACGCCAGTAGCGGGGACAATGTGGCTACTTACTTCTGGCCCTGGTTAGCAACCGCAGCAGCACCTGCCGCAGCCGCCTCCGGATCGAGGTACGTGCCGCCTGGGTTGAGCACCTTGCCCTTGCTGTCAATCTCGTAGACCAACGGCATGCCGGTCGGGATGTTCAGACCAGCAATGTCATCGTCGGAGATGTTGTCCAGGTACTTCACCAGCGCGCGCAGCGAGTTACCGTGCGCAGCCAGCATGACCGTCTTGCCGTCGAGAACCTCAGGCAGGATGACGTCGATGTAGAACGGCAGGAAGCGCTCCACAACGTCCTTCAGGCACTCCGTGCGAGGAACCTCCGGGAGGAACGCATAACGCACGTCGTCGGTCTGGGAGTACTCGTTGTCGGCGTCGATTTCTGGTGGCGGAGTGTCGTAGGAACGGCGCCAGCTCATGAACTGCTCCTCGCCGTACTCCTCACGGATCTCGGCCTTGTTCAGGCCCTGCAGTTTGCCGTAGTGACGCTCGTTGAGGCGCCAGTTACGCACAACTGGGATCCAGTGACGGTCCGCAGCGTTCAGCGCGATGTTCGCGGTGCGGATCGCACGACGCAGCAGCGACGTGAACACGATGTCCGGCAGCACGCCCTTTTCTGCCATCAACTTACCGGCGTTGACGGCTTCCTGCTCACCCTGCTCGGTCAGATTGACATCGACCCAGCCGGTGAACTGGTTGGACTTGTTCCATTCACTTTGTCCGTGACGGACAAGAATCAACTTTCCATTCGTCATGGCACCAATCATGCCACGAATCGTATGATTTTTCTTTAAGCTCTTTCACTATGATCCACGCCAACGCCGTCGCCGCCGCGCTCTCCGTCGCACTTCTCGCACCTGGAGCACCATTTCGCGTCCTCCCCGAGCAGCCGCCGACCACAATGCGAGTGGGCAATCACACAATTTCCATCCCCGAACACGCCAGCGCCGCGTCCTGTTCCCAAGGCTTCAGCGGCACCATCAACGGCCAGCGCGTCATGATCACCGCCGGCCACTGCTTCGACCTCTCCGAGGGTGTCGACAACGAGCCCACCGACGTCATGCGCACCCACCGCGTCGAAGTGCCTATCGACGCCAGCTACCGCCCCATCGGCACCCCAACCAACCTCAAACCCTCCACCGACTACGCCGACGTCTACCTCCCCTCACAGTTCTTCTGGGACACCGTCAACACCCCGGATTGGGGCGTCGTCACCGCCGCCCCCGACACCCCAGCCACCCGCATGTCCTTCTCCCGCGACGCCAACGGCCACGCCCACGGCGCACCCCGCGAACTGCGCTACATCCAGGACACTCGCAACCTGCCCTACAACTACTTCGACACTTCCAACTTCGGCCAGCCCATCTGCAAAGACGGCGCCACCACCGGCCGCACCTGCGGCCACCAACTCGCCCGTTCCCGCAACAGCATCTACTCCTGGGGCCTGCGCTACGAACACGGCGACTCCGGCGGCATCAACTACGACCCCCGCGACGGCGCTGTCCTCGGCGTCAGCTCCATGGGCATAGGACCCCTCGGCAAAGCCCAGCGTGCCGACCGCATCATCGAAGACGCCTTCAACGTCCCCGACGGCAAAGTCAACGAAGCCTTCACCCTCCCCGACTCCACCGCGCCCCACGGCAACTTCACCCCGCTCAACCAGGAGCAAGGCGCCCTCATGCACCAGATCATGCAGGACAACCCCGAACTGAAACCGAGCAAGACCGGCAAGCAAGGCTTCGACGAGGCCGTCACCGCCGCCCAACGTGACGCCGAAGTTGCCGCCCAGCGCGCCGGGCAAGTTCGCACCGTTGAGCAGGCGCAACGCCTCGCCGCCGACGTCTCAGGTGCGGTCGATCACCACGCGCAGCAGCTCGGCAAGTGGGGTGCCGCCGCGGCGGTGGAGGCGATCGGGCGGTAGTCCGGGGCGGTGCGGTGGCGATCGGTTAAGGCATCATCTTTATCTTTGTGAGGTGTTGTACGAAAACCTTTAAGTCTGTTGGTTTTTACGTCATCACAGCCAGGGGACTGGAACACCCCAATTCGATAAATGTGGACCTACCGCATAGGCAGCCCCACCAAGAACGGCCAAGACCGCTAGAGCTATCCGCAAGGCCAAAATAGGCGACCCTTTGGCAAACGTGGAGGCATACTTCGCTAGGGCCACGTCTGCCGACGTATATGCCTGAGATGGACAAATTGGGCCACCAATTGCAGGCTGGACTGGAGACTTCTTCAGCTCACGACACTTCGCTGCTTCTTCTTCTGATGTCACCCCCCAGCGCATCGCCTCGCTCATCTCTTCAGACTCCTCACGATGCTTGAATACATACCACATAGCATCAGCGAAATCGAACACGTTGTCTGTTTTGCTCGACGCCACTGTTGCTCCCACAGTTTGGTCAACCGAAACCGCTGCACCAACACCGTGGGTAACCCCAGGCACAACTGTAACCAACGCAGTCATGCCACACACTAGAAATCTTCGCTGCATCTTCTTTACTTTCCGCACGACGATCCCCCACAAGAACTGCCTGGGAGCTTCGAACGCTCATGGACACCAAGGGACTTACGATTAAATTTCGCCGTAACACCGCCCCGCCAAGCTCGGTGCTTCTGAGCTTGAGTCAAGCTTTGATTTTGTACCGTTTTTTGTATCCAACCCAAATTCGAGTCGATTTTTGCAGCCGATCCAGACCCAATGCACTGCTTCCGCCCAGAGCTATCATTCTGGATTTCAGTAGTCGAAGCAACCCCAACTATCTCATTCCCGGCAAAAACCGCTGCACCAGAGTCACCGTGACACAAATTGGCGTCGCCGGTTGGGTCTAAACGCACTTGATCGGAGTAAACGTCTCCCCTGGTGGTATGAACCAGGTAATCAACTACCCCCACACGAAAGTCTGCTGCCGACGAAAAATTATTGCGCTGCCCAACCTGCCCCGAATAGCCAATTACTCGAACGCCGTCACCCACTCGTGGCGGCCTCGCACTCAACTCAAATTTTCTAGCATTAATTCCAGTTCCCACACGTATGAGCGCAAGATCGTGCTCCGGGTCGGGAGCCATTTCAATTAACTCAATCCCGGCAAATTCACCATCAGACTGGTGGATAAATCCAATTGAATTCAATTCATCCTCAACACAGTGCCGAGCCGTCAGCCAGTAATAATCTCCAATATAGTTGGCTGTACATGTTCGCTCCGATTTTAATCCGTCAGAGAAATATAAGGCACCGATCCTATTGTCGTATGTAGGAGTTTTATTGGTAGTGAACCAGTCCAACCCCTCATCGTACGGTTCATTTCCATCAGACTCATCCACCCAATGTTGTTCCTCACCACCTTCATATAACTCATTGACCTGCTCTCCAGCCTCTTGAGCCTGCACAACACTCACCGGCGTCCCTACAGCGCCAAAAGCGAAGACAAGCAGAAGACCCTCAACCAAAACTCGATACCGCACAGTAGCTCCTTAACGAAAGATTAACGGTCCGATCCTTTTCGATTTGATCGTAGCACAGTCCCACCAGTATTTACGTCATAATTGGTGCTACATACTCTGAATACATTTCACCCGACCCGATGCCTATTTTGAATAACCACCAGCATCACACGCTTCCAGTACCTCGACCAGAACGTTATTAAAATCTCTTGGCCGCAGCCCAAACCGGGCTCCCCCAAACATGCAATTAGCTCCCGATGGCTTTCCGGTCGCAGAGGCCGCGGTCGAAATGGTCGAGGGTGTCCTGGTAGATGCCGGTGAGGTCGTGGGCGCTTTCGCGCCAGCTGAACTTGCTGGCTTGGGCGACGGCGGCTTGGCCCATGGCGATGCGGGTGTCGTCGTCGCGGAGGAGGGTGCCGATGACGTTGGCCCAGTCGACGGGGTCGTGGCTGGGAACGAGGGTGCCGGTTTCACCGTCGGCGACGACGATCGGCAGGCCGCCGACGGCCGCGGCGACGACGGGAGTGCCGGTGGCTTGGGCTTCGACGGCGACGAGGCCGAAGGACTCGTTGTAGCTGGGCACGGCGACGATATCGGCGGCTTGGTACACGTTCACGAGTTCCTGGGGCGGCCGCGGCCCGAGGAAGCGCACGATGTGACCCACGCCTTCTTCCTCGGCGAGGCGCTGGTACGTATCGACGCTCACCCCGCCGCCGGAGGCGCCACCGCAGATGAGGACGCGCAGGGGGTAGTCGACGCCGTCGCGAACGAGTTGGCCGATGGCCCGGATGAGCACCTGCGGGCCCTTGAACTCTTGGAGGCGGCCGACGAAGACGACCACTTTGGCGTGGACGGGGATGCCGAGATGGCGGCGCGACATTTCGGTGTTGCGGTTGGTGCCGGGGGTGTAGAGCTCGGTGTCGGCGCCGGGGGTGACCACGGCGATTTTGCCCGCGTCGACGTCGTAGTGGCGGGACAGCTCGGTGATTTCGTCTTCGGTGTTGACCACGAGGCGGTCGGCGTTGTCCACGAGTTGTTGTTCGCAGATGCGGCGGGCTTCGCTTTCGGAGCTTTCCGCGCCGGACGCGTAGGCGTTTTTGACGGCGGCCCAGGTGTGGCCGGTGTAGATGAGGGGGACGTCGCTAAGTTCGGCGAGGAGCCAGCCGACCTGGCCGGAGAGCCAGTAGTGGGCGTGGATGATGTCGTAGTGGGCGTCGTAAATTCGGCAGAACTGCACGATGCCGCCGGCGAACGTGGCGAGCTGCGTGGGTAGTTCCTCTTTGGGCAGTCCCTCGTAGGGGCCGGCGACGATGTGGATGACCCGGAAGCCCGGCTCAACCTCGGCGATTTGTGGCTGGCTGGGGCGGGTGGCGCGGGTGAACACATCGACTTCGATGCCCTGGCGCGCGAGCTGCTGGGCGATGTTGAGGATGTACACGTTCATCCCCCCGGCGTCCCCGATGCCGGGCTGCTCGAGGGGCGAGGTGTGCATTGAAATCATGGCGACGCGCATGCTCGCCAGCGTATTACATCACGGCGTGGCGGTGCCACGACCCGAAGTCGGCTGCGACGGTCGCGGCGAGCTGCTGGTAGGCGCGCAGAGTGTCGGGCGCGAGGCGGTCCATATCGACGACGGCACCTTCGGCTAGGTGGCGGTCGTATGGGATGGCGTGGACGGCGCGGGTGCGGGCAGCGAAGTGCTCGGTGAGCCGCTCCATATCAATGGTGGGTTTGCCCGGCGCGCCCGCGCTGATGACGACGACGGCGTTGGAGGCGAGCTGGTCGTAGCCGTGGAGGCTGAGCCAGTCGAGGGTGGCTGCGGCGGATTGGGCGCCGTCGAGGGCTGGCGAGGTGACCAGGACGAGCGCGTTGGCGAGGTCGAGGACGCCGGCCATGGCGGAGTGCATGAGGCCGGTGCCGCAGTCGGTGAGGATGACGTTGTAGTGGTGTTGCAGGATGTCGATGGCTTTGCGGTAGTCGAGCTCGGAGAAGGCTTCGCTGACGGCTGGGTCGCGTTCGGAGCCGATGACTTCGAGGCGTGAGCTGGCCTGGTTGGTAAAGGCGCGGACCTGCGGGTATCGCGAGGTGTCCTGCGCGAGCAGGAGGTCGCGGATGGTGGCGGGTGAGTTGGCGGTGGCGCGTTGCGCGAGCGTGCCGAGGTCCGGGTTGGCGTCGATGGCGATGACGCGGTCGCCGCGGGTTTCGGCAAACACCCCTCCGAGGGCGATGGTGGTCGTTGTCTTGCCGACGCCCCCTTTCAGCGACATGACGGCAATCCTGTAGTCGCCGCGCAGGGGTGCGCGGATAGCGTCGATGAGTTCGTCGCGTTCGACTTGGGCCCGGGAGCGTCCCGGGTTAATGCGGCCACGGCTGGCGGTGTGGACGACTTTACGCCAGCCCTGTTTCGGTGGTGCTTTGACGGGATCGACCAGGTTGCTTTGGTCGAGGCCGGTTGGCGGCGTGAGGTCGGTGGTGGCGTCGAAAATTGTGGTCAATGGAATCCCCCCTTGTGTTTCCCCAATGGCTCACGAGCGTACCTGATGTGGAAAACTAGCAAAACCTACCAAACCGTAGGTTATACTTTCCCTCACCTACTTTCGACTAGCTAACAAAAGGAGTGTTTATGGGAGCCTACGAAACCAAAGCCTGGCTTACGCACTACCCCGAATGGACCGACCCGCACCCGATCGTCGGCAGCGACACCCTCGTCAGCCTGTTCAATACCGCCGCAACCACCCACCCGGGCCGCGCAGCCACCTGGTTCATGGGCAAAACACTCACCTACCAAGCCCTCAACGAGCAGGTCAACCGCCTCGCTGCCGCCCTGCAGCACCTCGGCGTCGCACCAGGCGACCGCGTTGTCATCGCGCTGCCGAACTGCCCGCAGCACGTCATCGCCATCACCGCGATCCTGCGCATCGGCGCCGTCGCCATCGAGCACAACCCGCTCTACACCGCCTACGAGCTGGAGAAACAGTTCCTGGACCACGGCGCGCGCGTGGCCATCGTGTTCGACCGGGAGGCCGAGACCTTCCACACGCTGCAGGAAACGACGGCGCTCGAGACGGTCATCGCCGTCAACCTTATCGACGCCATGCCCCGCCACCTGCAGCTCGCCCTGCAGGTGCCCCTCGGGGCCGTGCGCAGCCAGCGCGAGGAACTGCACAAGCCCGCACCGAAGGCGATCTCGTGGGAATCCCTCGTAGCGAAGCCCGCCACACCAACGAACCTGCCGACCATCGCACAGTCCGACACCGCGTTCATCCTGTACACCTCCGGCACCACCGGCACCCCCAAGGGCGTGCCGTTGACGCACGCGAACGTGCTCGCCGTCCTCGCCGCCGGCGCACAGTGGGTGAAGGACTGGGGTGCCGTCAACGAGAAGGTGCTCGCCATCTTGCCGATGTTCCACATCTACGGCCTGGCCCTGAACTACGGGTTCCCGCTGACCGTCGCCGGTCAGATCGTGCTGGTGCCCGCGCCGAAGCCGAAGCTCTACCAGCAGGCCATCCTCAAGACTCGCCCCACGCTGCTGCCCGGCGTGCCGCTGCTGTATGAGCGGATTGCGCAGTGGGCCGTCGAGAAGAATGTGGACCTCTCCTCCTTCCACAGCTCAATCTCTGGCGCCGCAACCCTCCCCGAGAGCACCATTGAACTGTGGGAACGGGTCACCGGCGGCCAGCTCGTTGAAGGCTACGGGCTCACCGAGACCTCCCCGTGCCTGTGCGGCAACCCCCTCGACGGCAACCGGCGCCCCGGCTACATCGGCGTGCCGTTCCCCAACACCGACATCCGCATCGCCAACCCGGACAACCCCAGCGAAACCATGCCCGACGGCGAGCCGGGCGAACTGCTCGCGCGCGGCCCGCAGGTCTTCTCCGGCTACCTCAACAACCCCGAGGCCACCGAGCAAGCATTCCACGACGGCTGGTTCCGCACCGGCGACATGGCCGTCATGGAGCCCGATGGCTTCATCCGCCTGGTGGCGCGCATCAAGGAAATCATCATCACCGGCGGCTTTAACGTCTATCCGGACGAGGTCGAGGAGGCCGTACGCTCGCACCCGGACGTCGAGGACGTCGCCGTCGTCGGCCGCCCCCGCGAAGACGGTTCCGAAGACGTCGTTGCCTGCGTCACCCTTCGCGACGGCGCCCCGCTCGATCCGGAAGGGCTGAAGGAGCACGCGCGCCAACGCCTCACCCGCTACAAGGTGCCGCGCACCTTCTACCACTTCGAGGACTTGAACCGGGACCAGACCGGCAAGGTCCGGCGCCGCGCGGTGCAGCAAGAATTGGTGGCCATGCTGCAGCCCACCCAATAGGTTACGGTAGCGTAGGGTAGTGCCATGACCTTGGACGCAAACACCACAAAGCCATGGCTGCAGTACTACCCCGACTGGACCGAGCACTCGCTCGAGTACGGGTTCACCACGCTGCCAGGCATCTACGACGACAACCTGGCACGCAACGCCGACAAGCCAGCAACCAGGTTCTTCGGCCGCTCCATGACCTACGGCGAGTTGGACAAGGAAGTCCGCCGGGCCGCCGCCGGGCTCAAGGCCTTCGGCGTGCGCAAGGGTGACCGCGTGGCCATCCTGCTGCCGAACTGCCCACAGCACGTCATCGCCTTCTTCGCGGTGCAGAAGCTTGGGGGCGTCGTCGTCGAGCACAACCCGCTGTACACCGCGAACGAGCTTCGCCCGCAGTTCCAGAACCACGGTGCGCGCGTGGCCATCGCGTGGGACAAGGCGGCGGACACCCTCGAGGCGCTGCGCACCACCACGGACCTGGAGACGGTCATCTCCGTCGACATGACCAAGGCGATGCCGAAGCTGCAGCAGCTCGCGCTGCGCATCCCGATCGCGAAGATCCGCAAGGCGCGCGAGCAGCTCACCGTGCAAAGCTCCAACACCGTACTCAAGACGGTGCCGTGGGAGACGCTACTCGGCTCCGCCATCGGCGGCGAGGGCGACGACCTCACCACCGAAGCAGATATCTCCCCCGAAGACCCAGCCCTCATCCTCTACACCTCCGGCACCACCGGGGAACCCAAGGGCGCCGTGCTCTCCCACAAGAACCTGCACGCGAACGCATGGCAGGGCGTCGCCTGGGTCAAGGACCTGCAATCCAAGGACCAGCAGCGCATGCTGGCCACCCTGCCGTTCTTCCACGCCTACGGTCTCACGTTTTCGCTCACGCTCACGGTGCTCATCGGCTCCGAGGTCGACCTGCTCCCGGCGCCAAAGATGGACCTCATCATGGGCTCCATCAAGAAGTTCAAGCCCACATTCATCCCCGGCGTGCCCACCGTATTCGAGCGAATTATCGACGCCGCCAACAACGAAGGCCTCAACATCGACGGCGTCAACACCGGTTTCTCGGGTGCAGCCTCCCTACCCGTCGAGACGATCGAGGCGTGGGAGCGCGTCACCCACGGCCGCCTCGTCGAAGGCTACGGACTGACCGAGACCTCCCCGATCCTGGTCGGCAACCCTGGCACCGCGGACCGCCGCGCCGGCTACATCGGCATCCCCTTCCCCGACACCGAGATCCGCATCGTCAACCCCGACAACCTGGACGAGGACATGCCCTACGGCGAGCCCGGCGAGATCCTCGCCCGCGGCCCACAAGTTTTCAACGGCTACCTCAACAACCCCGAAGCCACCGAGCATGCCTTCCACGACGGTTGGTTCTGCACCGGCGACCTCGGCGTCATGGAGGAGGACGGCTTCATCAAGCTGGTCTCCCGCCTCAAGGAGCTCATCATCACTGGCGGGTTCAACGTCTACCCCGCCGAGGTGGAAACGGTGATGCGCACCCACCCCGATGTTGTCGACGTCGCCGTCGTCGGCCGCCCCCGCGAGGACGGCTCCGAAGACGTCGTCGCCTGCGTCACGCTACGCGACGGCGCCCCACTCGACCCGGAGGGCCTGAAAGACTTCGCGCGCAAGAACCTCACCCGCTACAAGGTGCCGCGCACCTTCTACCACTTCGAGGAACTACCGAAGGACCAGCTGGGCAAGCTGTCGCGCCGCAAGGTGCAGGAGGAGCTCCTGTCCCGCCTGTAGGTGATTAGATCGACATCCCGACCCACACCGGCTCCGGCACTAGCCGGACGCCGAAGGCGCGCTCCACGCCGGCCTGCACGTCGCGGGCCAGGGCCACGATGTCGTCGGCCTTGGCGTTGCCCCGGTTGGTCAGCGCCAGGGTGTGCTTGGTGGACAGGCGGGCCGGGGCGTGCTCGCCGGGGTAGCCGCGGGGGAACCCGGCGCGCTCGATGAGCCAGGCGGCGGACAGTTTCACGCGGCCGTCCTCCTGTGGGTAGCGCGGCATCCCCTCAATACCGATCGCATCTGCGACCGAGGCGTCCACCACCGGGTTCGTGAAGAACGAGCCCGCGGACCAGGTGTCGTGGTCGGCTGAGTCGAGCACCATGCCCTTCGCCCGGCGCGTCTCCAGGACTGACTCGCGCGCCTCCGCGAGGGGGACCCGCTTGCCGCCGAGGTGGCGCAGCGGCGCCGACAGGTCCGACTTGGTCAGCTTCAACTCGATCTCGAGGACCACGGCGCGGTGGGTGAACTTCAGGTTGGAGTAGCGGTACGCCAGCTCCAGGGACTCCGGGGTCACCCATTCGTCCACGCCGGTTTCTCGGTTCCACAGGCGGACGCGGTGCAGCACGTCGGCGATCTCGGCGCCGTAGGCCCCCACGTTCTGCACCGGGGTGGCCCCAGCGGAGCCTGGGATGCCGGACAGGGCCTCAATGCCCGCCAGGCCGTGCTCCACGGCGTAGGCAACCACGTCGTCCCACACGGTGCCGGCGCCGACGCGGAACAGGGCGTCGTCGAGAAGCTTGATGCCGGCGTTGCGCACGAGTACCGCCGTAACCCCTTGCGGGCCGTCAGCAACGACAAGGTTGGAGCCGCCGCCCACGATGAGCAGTGGCGTGCCCGCGGCGTCGAGGCGCGCGACCGTCGCTGCGAGGTCCTCGGCGGTGTCGCAGCGGATCACATCGGCGGGGGTGCCACCGACGCGCAGAGTTGTCATTGAGGCAAAAGATGTATCAGACACCCCATCAACGGTAGTCTGTTCACTATGACTGCACGTAGTGAAATCACCGTAACCATCAACCACCCTGCGCAGAAGGTGCGCGACGCCTTCGCGAGCAAGGAGTACTGGGAGTTCATCGCGGAGAAGCTGTCGCCGGAACCAGGCCAGCTTCACGAGTTCGACGGCTCCACCGCCGTCCTCTTTGAGATTCTGCCCAAGTCCATCCTGCCTGAGGCTGCGCAGGCCATGATTTCGCAGGACCTGAAGCTGAAGCGCACCGTTAACACCGGCGAAGACCCGATCACCTTCACCGGAGACGTCAAGGGCACCCCGGTGGACTTCGGCGGCGAGATCACGCTGACCGACAACGGCGACACCACTTCCCTGGCCTACGACAACGAGGCCAAGGTAGACATCCCATTCATGGGCGCTGCGCTGGAGCCGAAGGTTGCTGAGGCGCTCGAGGAGATCGTCGAAAATGAGGCGAAGCTCACCGAGGAATGGATCTCCAACAATCTCTAAGCACCACCACAATCTGCGCTCGCAGGCGGGGCCCGGGCAGCCCTACGGGGTGATCACCCGGGGCACGACCGGCATCAATCGGCTGCGGCGCTGCGATCGCTGGACCCGCCACAACGCGCGGGTCATTTCGCTTTTGCGCGAGGGGCGCCCGCTGGCGCTCGACGTCGGCTACGGCGCCTCCCACACCACCACCTGCGAGTGGGCTGGCTGGCTGCGGCGCATCAACCCCGACGTCGAGGTCGTCGGCTTGGAGATCAACCCCGAACGGGTCCTCCCGCTGCGCGACGGCGTCCGCTTCGAGCTCGGCGGCTTCGAGCTCGCCGGCTACCGGCCACATCTGGTGCGCGCGTTCAACGTGCTGCGCCAGTACGACGTCGCGGAAGTGCCCGACGTGTGGCGCACCGTCACGTCCAAGCTCGCCCCCGGAGGTCTCTTCATCGAGGGCACCTGCGACGAGCTCGGCCGCCGCAGCACCTGGGTACTTCTCGACGCCACCGGCCCCCAAACACTCACCCTGTCCTGGGACCCATTCGACATTTCGACGCCCAGCGACCTCGCCGAACGCCTACCGAAGGCGCTCATTCACCGCAACGTCCCCGGCGAACCCATCCATGACTTTCTTCGCGACGCCGACTCCGCCTGGGAACACGCCGCCGGCTGGGAACCGCACGGGCCTCGGGTGCGGTGGCGCCACGCCCGCGAGGCGCTGGCCCGCGACTGGCCGATCACCCCGGTACGCCGCCGTCTCAGCGACAACACCGTCACCGTCGACTGGGCGGCTGTAGCGCCCCGGGGTGAGTCGCTACACTAGTGCGCATGAAAACCGTCTGGAAAGTCCTGATCGGCATCCTCGCCGCCATCCTGGTCCTGTTCATCGCCGCCGAAGCCGGCACACGTGCGTACATCGGCAACCAGATGCGTGACCAAGCACCGGAGGGCACCGAGGTTTCCTTCGGCGCTTCCCCGCTGACGCTCGGCATGTTGAGCGGCACCATCCCCCACATCACGGTGACCACACCTTCCACGCTGGTGGTCAACGGCGACGACACCACCGGCCAGCCGGCCTCCACCGTGGAGATGGACTCCATCAAGGTTGACGCCAGCGGCCAATCCATCGCGGACACCCTCACCGCCACCACCGAAGTCCCGAGCGAGTTCGTGCGCGCAACGCTGAACAAGCAACTGCATCAGAGCATCGACAACGACTTTTTCTCCGCGCTCATTAACGTGTCCGAGGTGACCACCTCCCCCGAGGACGGCACTTTCACCGTCGAGTTCAGCGGCGGCGCCGCGGCGGTTTCCCTGCGCCCCGTCATCGACGAGGCCGGCGAGTTCTCTGTCCAGGCGGTCGACACTTCTCTGTTCGGCAACACGCTGCCGGACGAGATCTCCTCAGCGCTCACTGACGCGCTCACCAACGGCGTGGCCGAATACACCGACCAGGCGATGCGCATCACCGGCTTCGACGTCGTCCCCGGTGGCCTCCGCGTCACGATGCAGGGCCACAACGTGGACTTCGCCGAACTCCAGGCCTACCAGCCGTAGTTCCCCCGCAAAATGTTATTGATCTGCGGCCGAACATCGAAGAAATACACACCGATGGCGACCGCACCAATCCACGCCACGAACGGCAACGACAGTATGCAGGCAATCGCGGAACCAGCCAGAATGGCCACCCACGTGCGCTTCGACTGACGCCCTGCCGCCTCGAAGGCGTCCGGGCGCGTCGACGCCACCATCACCGCCCCCACAATGCCCGCGATGGCCAGCACCCAAAACAGCAGCGCGTTCGCCATCACAGGCAGCGACATGATCAGCTGCTCAGCAGACAGCGACATTACTTCTTGCCGCCCAGGTCAGCGATGCGCTCCTGCACACGCGCAACCACGGACTCGATGCGCTGCTTCGCGTCATCAGCGTCAATGTTGCCGAACGCGTCGCGGATCTCCTCAGCGACCAGCTTGAGAGCGTCCTTCGCCTCGTCGGCCTCGGTGGAGTCGCCGATGTTGCGCACGATGGACTCAGCGTCGCTCGCGAAGGAGGACACGGCGTCCTTGAGCTCCTTGTCGTCGCCCGCACCATCGAACGTGCTGCGCGCATTGTCGACAGCCTGCTTCAGCTGCTCAGTCACATCGCCACCCAGCTTGCCGACGGCCTCCCCGACCGACTGCCCAGCAACCAGCAACGCATCCGCAATATCGCGCAGACCAGAATTCTTCTCAGACATAATCCTTCTCCTTTTAGAAAAACAACAACTGTGACACAGCGTATATAACAAGTCCGGCCAATGCACCCACGATCGTGCCGTTCACGCGGATGTACTGCAGGTCCTTGCCCACCATCAGCTCGATCTTCTCGGCGGCTTCCTGCCCGTCCCACTTCTGAATCGTCTCCGAAATGATCCCGACGATCTGCCCCGCGCCGTTCTCCGCCGCGAAGTGCGTCCACTTTCGCAGGTTGCGCTCGGCCGCCTCACGTGTCTCGGGTTCGTTGACCAGCTTTTCGCCCCACTCGTGCACCGTCAGCGCAATCTTTCGACGCACCATGCTCTCCGGGTCCGACGCCGACTCAATAATCGCCGCCGACACCTGCCCCCACAGCCCAGCGGCCGCGTTCTGCACCGCGTTCGACGCCATCACGTCCGCCTTCAGCTCCTCCACGCGGGTGATCATGGCACCGTCGAACTGTAGGTCCTGCGCGAACTGGTTGATTTGGCGTCGAATAGCTCGGCGAGCCTCGTGGTCCTTGTCCTTATCGACGTCCGCCATGAACGCCACCAGCTCGTTATAGACCTTCGCGCCGACCAGCTCCTTGGCGAACTTCGGTGCCCAAGCGGGCATCCGCTCGTCGATGGTGCGGACGATCGCGTCCTCCATGCCTGCGAGGCGCTCGTTGCCCCAGGCAACGATGTCGTCAACCAACGGCTCGATCTTGCCATCCGCGATGAATCCCTCCAACGCGCGCCCGATCGGCGGGCCCCAGATCGGCTCCGCGAAGCGGTCAATCACCTGCGCGTTGAGGAACTCCTCCGCCTCCGCGGGGTCGACCGCCTCGACAGCCTTGACCGTAAACTTGCCGACCTCCTCCGATACCCGCTTCGCGTTCTTCTCCAGTGATAACCACTTTCCGGCACGCTCCGGGATCCCCGCCGCCATCACCTTCTCCGTGATGGTCTCCGCGTTCAGGAAGTTCTCGCTGACAAACTCGCTGAGCGCGTCAGCCACCTGGTCCTTCTTGTTCGGCACCAGGGCCGTGTGTGGGATCGGCAGGCCCATCGGGTGCTTAAAAATCGCAGCGACTGCGAACCAGTCCGCCAACCCACCAACCATGCCGGCCTCCGCTGCCGCACGCACGTACCCCACCCACAGCGGTGCCGTGCCCTGCGACTGCCACCACGAGCACGACAAAAAGATCACAGCCATCAGCCCCAACAGGGCCGTCACCCCGATCTTGTACTTCCGCAGCGTTCTGCGACGCTGTTCATCCGCCTCGGTGAGCTCCATTAACGCGTGTGTAGCCATGCACTTGATTAAAGCAAAAATCTCCCCGCCACCACACCGAGCGTGGTAACGGGGAGACCTGGAGGTAGCCGCTAATTGACGCGACCGGTTTGCTCACGGTACTGACGGTAGCCCGCGCGGCCCTTCACAATCAGGACAACGCCGAGGACAAGCGTCACAACCGCCTCTACGAGGCCGCACAGGATGAGCTGTCTGCTGAGCTCAGCAGACGCGCCGTACCCGTACGTGCCAACAGTTGCACCCCAGATGGCGAGCCCCATACCGAACAGTGATGCCAAAATCAGGCCCATTGCCACCCACGTAGAGTAACGCAGCAGCGAAGAGTGCGGCGCAGAGTACGACACCGGGTCGTAGCCTTCGACGTACAGGTCCTGAATCTTGCCCTCGTACTCAGGGAACGATTCACTGCGGATATCAGCTACAGCATGTTGGGACGCCATCGTTGTTTCCTTCCTCGTTTACGTTTCGTTTTAGTCGTCGCCGCCACGGACTGCCGCGCGGACGCGCTCGGCGTTGATCGCGCCAACCGCATCCAGCGGGATGCCTGCAGGGCAGACGTCTGCGCACTCGCCGTACAGGGAGCAAGGACCGAAGTTGGTTTCCAACTCATCGATCATCTTGCGTGCACGACGGCTGCGCTCCAGCTTGCCCAGTGGCAGCAGCTTCAAGTGCTTCAGCTTAGCACCAGTGAACAGGTGCGCGGCGCCATTCGGGCACGCAGCCACACAAGCGCCACAGCCAATGCAGGCCGCGTAGTCGAGCGCAAGCTCCGAGTCGTGGTGGTTGACGGACAGGGTGTCTGCGTCCGGGGCGGTACCCGGGAAGACGGAGACGTAGCCGCCCTGCTGCATCACGCGGTCGAGCGCGGAGCGGTCAACCACGAGGTCCTTGATGACCGGGAACACAGCGGAACGGAACGGCTCAATCTTGAGGGTGTCGCCGTCGTTGTAGTTCACCAGGCGCTGCAGACATGCAGGGACGTTCTGGTCCGCACCGTGTGGGCGACCGTTGATGGTCAAACCACAGGTACCGCAGATGCCCTCGCGGCAGTCAGAAGCGTAGGTGAAAGGCTCCTTGCCTTCCTCAACAAATTGGTTGTTGACGTGGTCAAGCAGCTCCAGGATGGACATCTGCTCAACTGCGTCCGGCACCTCGACGGTCTCGAAGTGGCCTTCAGTATCGGGTCCGGCCTGACGCCAGATCTCAAGTGTCAGTTTCATTACTTGTAGTTCCTCGTCATCAGTGGGATCGAATCGAAGTACAGTGGCTCGGCGTGACGCACGAACTGGTCGTTGCCCACGGTCTCCCATGCGGAGACGAAGCACCAGTTCTCGTCGTCACGCGCAGCCTCGCCGTCTTCGGTGAGGTGGTCCATGCGGTAGTGAGCGCCACAGGACTCGTCGCGGTCAAGTGCGTCAATGCACATCAGCTCGCCGAGGTTGATGTAGTCAACCAGGCGAAGCGCAGCCTCGAGCACCTGGTTCATCTCGTCAGCACGGCCTGGGATGTGCAGGTTCGCCCAGAAGTCGTCACGCAGGGCACGGATCTTGTCGATGCCCTCGCGCAGGCTGTCTGCGGTACGTGCCACGCCACAGTGCAGGTACAGAATCTCGCCCAGCTTGATGTGGTAGTACTCCGGACCGTGTGGGTCGGAGCCCTTGATGTTCATCAGGCTGTCAATACGCTTCTGCGCACGCTGCACGGCTTCGACAGATGCCGGAGCATCCTCTGCGTACACCGGCTCGTTCAGGTGATCCGCCAGGTAGTTCGGCACCGTGAACGGAATGGTGAACCAGCCGTCAACCGATGCGGACAGCAGCGAGTTCGCGCCCAGGCGGTTCGCGCCGTGGTAGGTCCAGGAGCACTCGCCTGCTGCGAAGAGGCCGTCGATAGACGTCATCTCGTTGAAGTCGGTCCACAGGCCACCCATGGAGAAGTGCACCGTCGGTGCAATGCGCATCGGAGCCTTGTATGGGTTCTCGCCGGTGGAATCCTCGTACATCTCGAAGAGGTTGCCGTAACGCTCACGGATAGTGTCCTCGCCAAGGCGCGCGATGGAGTCCTTGAAGTCCAGGTACGCCGAGTTGTGCAGCGGGCCAACACCGAAACCAGCGTTCAGCTGCTGCGAAATAGCACGGGACGCAACGTCACGCGGCACGAGGTTACCGAACGCCGGGTAGCGACGCTCCAGGAAGTAATCGCGCTCGTCCTCTGGAATGGTGTTCGGGTCGCGGTCGTCGCCCTTTTCCTTCGGGGTCCAAATGCGGCCGTCGTTACGCAGAGACTCGGACATCAGCGTCGTCTTCGACTGCCAGCTCGCGTTCAACGGCAGGCCAGTCGGGTGGAACTGAATGAACGCCGGCGAAGCCAGGTACGCACCAAGCTCGTGCGCACGCATCATCGCGGAAGAGTTCGAGTTCTTCGCCAACGTCGTCTTGTGGTACACGTTGCCGTAACCGCCGGTACCCAGCACAACAGCGTGGCCGGTGAACGGGGTCAGGGAGCCGTCAATCAGGTTGCGGGTAACAATACCGCGGCAACGCTTCTTGCCGTCTTCCTCAGTAATGATCAGATCGATCAGGTCGTTGTGCGTGAAGATCTCAACGTTGCCCAGGTGGATCTGACGCTGCAGCGCCGAAGCGGTGGACAGCTGCAGCTGCTGGCCCGTTTGGCCACGGGTGTAGTAGGTACGGGAGACCTGCACGCCACCGAAGGAACGGGTAGCCAACGCTCCGCCGTACTCACGCGCAAACGGGGCACCAATAGCGTTCATGTGGTCAATGACGCGGACCGACTCGACAGCCAAGCGCCAGCAGTCAGCCTCACGGCAGCGGTAGTCGCCACCCTTCACGGTGTCCTTCACGTGGCGGTACGCGCCGTCGTTATCAACCTTCTTGCCGCGGGCGGCGTTGACGCCACCCTGCGCTGCGATGGAGTGTGCACGACGAGGAGCGTCATGGTACGTGAAAACCTGTACCTGATAGCCCAACTCGCCCAACGCGGCAGCAGAAGCACCGGCAGCCAAGCCCGTGCCCACAACGAGCACCTTAAACTTGCGACGGTTCAGCGGGGACACCAGCTGCATGTGGTCCTTCTGGTACTCCCACATGTCCTTCATCCGCACCTTGTGGCGGTCCGGCATCGCATTATCAAGAATGCGGCCAATGGTGACGCCAGGAGCCGAGGACTCCGGCTGGCGGAACACCTCGTCCTGCGTCTGGTTCAAAGAGGTAGTCATTAAAGTTTCTCCTAATCAGCCGTTAGCGGGTGTATCCCGGGATAAGCCCAGCCATAATGGCCAGTGGCATGATGACATTTCCAAGAACAACGATGAACGGCAGTACGTACCCCAACACGACCATCACGCCACGTCCACGCTCGCCGAGCCATCCAAGGTCAGAAACCGCCAGGTACACACCGTGCGTCAGGTGCAGCAGCAGCGCCAGCATGGCAACCACATAGAACAAGGTCACGTACCAACGCTCCGGAGCGAAGGTTGCAATCAGGTTGTCACGAACATTGCCATGAACGAACTGCTCAGAAGCAACAACAGTGCCCGCAGTCAGATCCAGAATGTGGAAGACAATGAACAGCAGCAAGATAACGCCGGTCACCAGCATCCAACGCGTAGCGGTGGACTGCCAGCCCCCCATCAGGTTCGTGCGCTTGAACGTACCGCGCGACTCGGCGGAGCGCTTCTTCAGAGCAAACGCACCATACACGTGCAGGATCAGGCAGGTCAGCAGCACGATACGGAGAATCCACAGGAATCCCCCACGTGGGAACAGCGGCTCACCGAACGTACGGAACCACTCGCCGTAGTCATCAATGTGTGCGCCGCCATCAGCCTTAAGCGGCATAAAAATTTTCAGGTTGCCCACCATGTGAACAAGCAGGAAAAGCCCGAAGATGAGGCCAGTGATGGCCATTTCAAGCTTTACTACCCACGTTGGGATCCCTGGCCGCTCTCGTAGCGGCTCCTCAGTAATTTTTCCGTGACGAATTGCTTCACGGTCTGTTTTTTGTACAGTCATGGCACCTCCAGTGTCACAACCACTCTAGGCACCAATCTTCACTATTGCCTAGTCAGAGCATGTTTCTTTAGCGCATTTCCCTTCGAAAATTTCCCTCCTGAACGCGCTTGGAAAATTTTCGGCATTTTTGACATGGCGACACCCTGCATATATACAGTATGAGAACAAACCAAGGTAAACCTAATTTGTGATATTACTCACTGGCAATCTTTAACGTCTATAAAATCTCGCAATTACCCCCAAAGGTCGGTAGTCAAGAGTTCGCGTCAAACACCAGAAAATGCGGACGTTAGGGGCACTCTTCCCACCCCGTCAGCGCGCCTCAGAACTTGCCTCCAGTGGTACGCCTTAAACACCTCGACCGGAGCAAAAAACTTGCCTGGCCCGGCGTGGCGCCCGCTCCCTTCCGGAAAGTTCCCCGGCTCACCCGTAAACGGGGAACAATCTTTGTAGACATCCGTCGCGACCTGGGGAAACACCACGGTTGGTCGACGGGAACCAGCTTCAGGCTCAAAATGGTTCCCCGGCCCGGGAACTTTTTCAGCCCGCGGGCCAGCCGGCCGGGCCGAAACCGGAGCGGGGCGACCGAGGCGAAGGACATCCAGGGACGGACCGAAGCAAGTAAGCACGCAAACCCGCCCCAAGCAGTGCAAAACCCGGCCTCACCGAAAAGCGGGACCGGGCGTCGAGAAGCGTGAGAAGAAAAAGCTACAGGTTGATCATGTGGCCTTCAATGCCGTGGGCCGCTTCCTTGAGCACCTCAGACAGGGTTGGGTGGATGTGGATGGAACGGGCGATTTCGCCGGCGGTGAGGTCGAAACGCTGGGCGAGGACAACCTCTGGCAGCAGCTCGGCGACGTTGGCGCCAACCAGATGAGCGCCGAGGATCTCGCCATACTCTGCGTCGGCGACGATCTTGCCGAAGCCCGCGGTCTCCGCCAGGCCCACCGCCTTGCCGTTCGCGGAGAACGGGAAGGTCGCGACCTTGATTTCGCGGTCTGGCCACTTCTCCTTCGCCTGCTCCTCGGTGTAGCCCATGGAGGCGACCTGAGGGTTACAGAAGGTGGCGCGCGGCGTCATCATGTAGTCCTCGATTTCGAGGGTTTCGGCACCGGCGATGGTTTCGGCGGCGATGATGCCCTGCGCCTCCGCAACGTGCGCGAGCTGCAGCTTCGCGGTGACGTCGCCGATGGCGTAGATGCCGTCGACGTTGGTGCGCATGCGGTCGTCGATAGCGATGGCGCCACGCTCCGTGAGCTCGACGCCGGCCTTGTCCAGGCCGTAGCCCTCGACACGCGGTGCGAAGCCGACGGAAATCATGACACGGTCAACGGTGAGCGTCTCGGTCTCATCGGTGCCATTCTTCTTGACGTCCACCTCGACCGAATCGCCGTTATCGCGCACGGCAGTGGTTGCGTGGCCGGTCATAAGCTTCACACCGAGCTTCTTGTACGCCTTCGCGATTTCCTTGGACACATCCTTGTCCTCGTTCGGCAGGACGCGGTCCATGTACTCGATAACGGTGACGTCCACCCCGTAGTTGGACAGCACGTAGGCGAACTCCATACCGATAGCGCCCGCACCCACAATGACCATGGACTTCGGGGCGTCTTCGTTGAGGATCTGCTCCTCGAAGGAGACGACGTTCTTGCTCAGCTCGATGCCTGGCAGGGTACGCACGACGGAGCCGGTCGCGATGATGCAGTTGTCGAAGGTGACGGTTGTGCCCTTGTCGTCGCCTTCGGTGATCTCGATCGTGTTGGAGTCGGTGAAGGATCCAAGACCGTGGATTTCCTGGATCTTGTTCTTCTTCATCAAGTAATGCACGCCGCCGACGATCTTCTCGGAGACCTTGCGGGAGCGCTTATGGGCGTCTGCGTAATCGAATTCGACATCACCCTTGATGCCGAACGTCTTCGCCTCATGGTTAAAAATGTGGGCGATCTCCGCGTTCTTAATCAACGACTTCGACGGGATACAGCCAACGTTGAGGCACACACCTCCCCAGTACTGCTTCTCAATCACCGCAACCTTCAGGCCAAGCTGCGATGCTCTGATGGCGGCGACATAGCCACCAGGGCCAGCGCCGAGGACAACAACGTCATAATGCTCTTTAGTCACGTCCCATAGGATACGTGGCCTGTAACGATTTCGCCTCAATATCGGACACTTTAATAGAATGCCTGAAGGATCCCCTTCACCACCTACGAATAGTTGAGGAGCACCCCGTGAACATTGCGCGTCCAGCCATCGCCGGAGCCGCCGCCATCGCGATCGCCGCAGGAGGCTGGTATGCCGTCTCCCCATCCGAGGAGGCAACGACCATTTCCGCTGCCCAGAGCGTAGAGGAAACGTCGATAAGCGAGGCGACGACGACCTCTTCCTCGAAGACCACCACAACCACAACCAAGGTCGAGGAAACGACGGTCGTCGAAGTCGTTGAGGAAGACAGCACCGAACCCACGCTTGACGACGCCACCCCCCTCGCAGACGAGGGTACCCCCGCCGCCACGGAGGACACGTCAAACCTTGTATCGGAGCTGACCGCCGCACCCCTGAAGCCAAACAACAAGAAACCCCAGCGCTGGTTCACGTTAATCGACAATATTACGGGCGCCAAGAAACTCAACGTGAAGTCCACCGCGATGGGCATCGACATCCCGGTCGCCGTGATCCCTGCAAAGGAGCAGCCGGCCCCGACCGTCTACCTCCTCAACGGCGCCGGTGGCTCCGAGCAGGACACTGACTGGATCGCCCAGGCCTGGGACGTTGTAAACGATGTGTTTAAAGATAGATCGGTAAACGTCGTCATCCCGATGAAGGGTGCGTTCTCCTACTACATCGACTGGCTCTACGAGCCCGACACCCCATACCTGCAAGGAAAGCAGCTGTGGTCCACATTCCTAGGCTCCGAGCTTCCCGACGCCATCGAGCCCTACCTCGGCGCCAACGACAAGCGCGCCGTCGTCGGGTTCTCCATGTCCGCCACCTCAGCTCTCCTCCTCGCTGAGCACAACCCTGGCAAATACGCCGCGGTCGGCTCCTTCTCGGGCTGCGCCGCTACCTCGACGGGTATCCCGAACGGCTGGGTCAACCTCACCGTCAACCGCGGCGGTGCCAAGCCGGAGGAAATGTGGGGCCGCGCCGGCAGCGAGTACAACCGCCACAATGACGCCCTCGTCAACGCCGAGAAGCTCAAGGGCACCAAACTGTACATCTCCAGCGCAACCGGTCTTTTCGCCGAGAGCGACACCGTCGGCTTCCTGCGCAAGACCCGCAACATGGACTTCATCCAGGCCTCCGCAAACGCCCAAACCCTCATAATCGAAGGCGGCGTGATCGAAGCCGCCATGAACGCCTGCACCCACGACCTGCTAGTCAAGCTGAAGGCCAACGACATCCCATACAACGCTAACCTGCGCGCCACCGGCACCCACTCGTGGCGCATCTGGAAGGAAGACCTGGAGCTCGCCTGGAAGCAGACCATCAAGCCGGCGCTTGAGCTCTAAGCCCCTTTGGACGCGCCCGTCCGGAGGCGTAGTGACAAAAGACGCAACCTTAATTGTATAGCACTTTCTTTACCTCGAGATTTGAATGGCTAGACTAATTAAGGTTACGTCTTTTGTCACTCCGGCTTCCCTCACGCCCACTCGGCGAACCGGGAAAAGGCCCAAGCACAAAACCCGCCGCCCCACCCAACAAAAGGTAGCGCGACGGGCACAAACGAGCGAGGACCTAGAACAGTCCCATGCCGTACGCGATGGTGGAGGACGTGGAGGAGCCGAAGTGGATCAGCTCACCGAGGACGGTGTTGATGGCGACCTGTACGGACTCGATCGGGTTCATTGCAACTACCTTCTTTCAAAGAGAAATCCTGTATGAACGAAATGCTTCCCACATTCTTGCACGAAACGCCGAACAAGGTGACACCAGAAGCCCCAATTGTCACATCTGTAAAGTAGGATGTCTTCCATGTTGAAGCGCATCTCTCGTTCGGTTGTGGCTACGGCGATGGCTGTGGCTATTCCTTTGTCGGCTGTTCAGGCAATCCCAGCGGTTACGCCAGCAGCGATGGCCCAGCCTGTGGGCACCGTGAAGCCCTGGAACGCTGTGGAGAATCCGCCGTTGGCGAAGTCGGATGGCAAGCCTCAGAAGTGGGTGCAGCAAGTTGACCACAAGCGGGTGCTGAGTTACTTGGTGTACTCGCCGTCGATGCGTCGGGATATTCCGGTGGCGGTGTTGCCTGCGACGAATGCTGCGGGGCAGCGCGTGCAGAACGCGCCGACGATTTACCTGCTGAATGGCGCTGGTGGCGCGGAGCAGCACCAGGACTGGCTGAGCATGAGTGATGCTCGTGACTTTTTTGCGGGTAAGGGCGTCAATGTTGTGATTCCGCAGGAGGGCGCGTTTTCGTACTACACGGATTGGGTGAGTGACAATATGCGCTCGCGCTACATTAACGGTCCGCAGAAGTGGGAGACGTTCCTGGTGAAGGAGTTGCCGGGCCCGATTGAGGGGCTGCTGGGGGCGGATAGGAACCGTCGTTCGATCGTGGGCTTCTCGATGTCGGGAACGACGTCCCTGGTGTTGCCGACGCACTACCCGGGGTTTTATAAGTCAGCGGCGTCGTTCTCGGGGTGTGCAGCGACGTCGACGCCTGATGCGTACCAGTTTGGCCGGATTACGGTGAACCGGGCGTCGGGAACGTTGGATTACCGGACGGTGACTCCGGAGATGATGTGGGGCCCGATGGGCAGCCCGAACAACCGTTATAACGATGCGCTTGTGAATGCGGAGAAGTTGCGCGGGACCCGCTTGTACATTTCGACGGGCACTGGCCTCGCTGGGCGTTCTGACCAGGTGAGCTACCTGGTTGGGCAGGGGTTGTCGCAGCCCGCGGCTGGTGTGGGTTCGGCGATTTTGCAGGTTGAGGGCGGCGTGATTGAGGCGGCGATTAATAAGTGTTCGCATGATTTGCGCGCGAAGCTGGAGGGCTTGAACATTCCGGCGCATTATGAGTTCCGGAATGCGGGGACGCACTCGTGGCCGTACTGGCGCGAGGATCTGCACAAGGCGTGGTTTACGACGATCGCGCCGTCGTTCGGAATGTAAGGCAATGTAGGCCAAGGTGAAGCACCTTTCTTTTGCCACACTGTTCGCGGCCGTCAGTGGCTTTGTGGTGTTGTGGGTGGCGTCGAAGGCGCTCGACGCCGACACGGCCTACCGCTACTTCGCTGCGTATTGGGGGTTGTTCTTCGCGTCCACCGGACTTATCGACGGCCTCACCCACGAGACAACCCGCGCCGTCGCGGCGGCGCGCGAGGATGGCCGGCGTGGTTCGGCGAATCCGTGGCGATTGGGGGCGTGGACGGCGCTGGTGGTCGTCGTCGTGGTGACTGTTGCGGGCGCGCTGTTTATTGGCACCGTTGTTCCTGGGAGCACGCTGACGGCTACTGCCCTGCTGCAGGTTGGCCTGGTGATGTACGTGTTCCAAGCTGTGCTGGGCGGGGTGTTGTCGGGGGCGCAGTTGTGGGAGCGGTATGCGGCCCTGGTGGCGTTGGACTCGGGTGTGCGGCTGGTGTTGGCGCTGGCTGCGTGGGCGCTGGGGTGGGGGCTACCTGCGTTTTTGGTGATTACGGTGGTCGGCGCGTTGAGCTGGCTGGTGGTGTTGCGTCGGGAGCATTTGCGGGTGCCGCTGGATGTGCATCGTGGGGTGTTTGTGCGCCGGGTGTTGACGGCGATGGTGGCGTCGGGGGCGTCGGCGGCGTTGATTACGGGCTTCCCGACGGCGGTCAACGCGGCGTTCCCGCAGGCGTCGGTGGCGGCGATTATGAACGCCGTGATTTTGACGCGGGCGCCGGTGTTGGTGCCGTTGCAGCGGTTTCAGTCGGCGTTGGTGGTGAGGTTTGTGGAGCGTCGAGAAGCGTTGGTTGCGGCGTTGGTGCAGCCGGTCGCTGCGGTGCTCGGCTTGGGCGTTGTGGGCTTTGCCGCGGCGTGGGCGGTGGGTCCTTGGATTCTGAAATTGGCGTTTGACCCGGAGTTTTACGTCGATGGACTGACGCTTGGGGTGCTCACGTTCGCGTCGGCGTTTATGGGGGCGCTGATTATTACGGGGGTGGCGGTGCTGTCGCTAGAGCGGCACGGCTGGTACGTCGCGGGGTGGCTGACGGCGACGGCGGTGGCGTTCGCGGTGCTGGGAGTGATGCCGCGGCTCGTGGGTGTCGACGTCCACTCCGTCGTAGTCACGGCCCTGTTCGCGGGTCCGCTGGCGGGGGCGGCGGTACATTTGGTGGCGCTCCGGCTAAGGTAGAACCCCATGGGAACAATGCTGGTCACTGGTGGTGCGGGCTTCATCGGCGCGAATTTCGTACGGATGGTCACCGAGCGCACTGACTACAAGGTCACGGTAGTGGACAAGCTGACGTACGCGGGCAACCCGGCGAATTTGCGTGGATTGGACGTGGAGTTGGTGGAAGGGGACGTCGCTAATGAAGCGCTGATGGGTGACTTGGTGGGGGCGTCGGATGTGGTGGTGCATTTCGCGGCGGAGTCGCATAACGATAATTCGTTGGAGGACCCGTCGCCATTTATTCATTCGAATTTGATCGGCACGTACGTGTTGTTGGAGGCGGTGCGCAGGCACGGGGCACGGCTGCATCACATTTCCACGGATGAGGTGTTCGGGGACCTGCCGCTGACGGGCAACGAGAAGTTTACGGAGACGACGCCGTATAAGCCGTCGAGTCCGTACTCGGCGACGAAGGCTGGCTCGGATCATTTGGTGCGGGCCTGGATCCGCAGTTTTGGAATCAAGGCGACGATTTCGAACTGCTCGAATAATTACGGGCCGTTCCAGCACGTGGAGAAGTTCATTCCGCGCCAGATCACCAATATCCTGTGCGGGCAGCCAGCGAAACTGTACGGCACGGGCGCACAGGTGCGCGACTGGATCCACGTCGACGACCACAACGATGCCGTGCTGACCATCCTGGAGCGCGGCAAGCTGGGCGAAACCTATAACATCGGCGCGGACAACGACCACACCACGAACAAGCAGGTCATCGAGATGATCTGCGAGTTGATGGGTGGCGAGTACGAGCACGTCAACGATCGCCCCGGCCACGATCAGCGCTACGCGATGGATTCCACGAAGCTCGCCAAGGAGCTGGGGTGGCGGCCGCGTTACACGAAGGATTTGCGCGACGGGCTGCAGCAAACCATCGAGTGGTATCGCGAGAACCGCTGGTGGTGGGAAGGGGCGAAGGGGGACGTCGAGAAGCGTTATGAGGCGAGAGGACAGTAATGATTGCTGGGTTGGAAGTCCACGAGCTTGCGGTGCACCGCGATAACCGGGGCTGGTTCAAAGAGAACTGGGCCGGGCAGAAGCTGGTGCCCGTGCAGCAGAATGTGAGCTTCAACGCGCGGCGCGGGGCGACTCGCGGCATGCACGCTGAGCCGTGGGATAAGTGGGTGTCGGTGGCCTCAGGCCGCGTGTTCGGGGCGTGGGTGGACATGCGCGAGGGCTCGGAGACCTTCGGGGAGACGTTCAGCTGCGAGATCGGCCCGGAGACGGCGGTGTTTGTGCCGCGCGGGGTGGCCAACGGCTTTCAGGCGCTCGAGGACGGCACGACGTACATTTACCTGGTCAATGAGCGTTACCAGCCCGGCGCGCGCTACGCCTACTGCTCCTACAGGGAGGTTGAGTGGCCGCTGGAGCCCACGGAGCTTTCGCAGGCTGACCTCACCCACCCCATGCTTGTCGACGCCACCCCGGTCCCCCAGCGCAAAATCCTTGTGACGGGCGCGAACGGGCAGCTGGGCCGGGCGCTGCAGGAGCTCTACGGGCCGGATGAGGCGGAGTTCTGCACGCGGGACCAGCTGGATATCACGAACCTGGAGGGCGTGGACTGGTCGAAGTACTGGGCGATGATCAACTGCGCGGCGTACAACGACGTCAACGGCGCGGAGGATGACCCGGCGGGCGCGTGGCGTGTGAACGCGGAGGCCCCAGCGCAGCTGGCGCAGGTGGCCAACGAGCACGACCTGGTGTTGGTGCACGTGTCCAGCGACTACATCTTCGACGGCACCCACCAGGTGCACACGGAGGAGGAGCTGCCGAGCCCGCTGAGCCGCTACGGTGCGTCGAAGGCTGCCGGGGAGACGGCTGCGCGGGTGGCGCGTAGGCACTACGTGATTCGGACGTCGTGGGTGTTCGGGGACGGCGCGAACTTCATGGCGACGATACGCCAGCTCGCGGAGGCGGACAAGAAGCCGCGCGTAGTCAAGGACCAGCGTGGGCGGCCGACGTCGGCGGAGGACCTGGCGAAGGGCATCCGCCACCTGCTGGCCAACGAGGCTGAGTACGGGGTGTACAACATCACTTCGGATGGGGATTCGGTGGGCCGCGACGAGATCGCGATGGCGGTATTCATCGGGATGGGTAAGGACCCCGCGCAGGTACACCCGGTGACGTCGCAGGAGTACGGGGACAAGGCGCCGCGGCCTGCGGAATCGACGCTGGCGCTGGACAAGATCAAGGCGACGGGCTTTGCCCCCATGAACTGGAGAGCTGCGTTGGCGCTCTATCTTGGGTAGGTTGTACTGCATGAATCGCACTTCTCTTGCAGCTCTCGCGGTGGCGGGAGCACTGGTGGTGGCAACCCCGGCGTTCGCTTCCACCCAGGCATCCGCTCCCGCTCCTTCGGCCCCGACAACCACCACGGTCACTGTCACCCCGACGGTGACGACGACGGTCACCCCGACGGTTGCACCAACGACGACGAACACCGCCCCGACGGACCCGGCGATGGCCCTGTCCGCGGGCGACACGTCGAACGTGTCCACTCCGGCGCTGATCCTGTTCATCATGGGCATCTTGACGACGGTGCTGACCGTGGTGGAGAAGCTGCCGCTGGATAAGATCCTGCCGAAGCGCTAAGTCGATGAAGGGCATCATTCTGGCCGGCGGGTCCGGCACCCGGCTCTACCCGATTACGAAGGGTATTTCGAAGCAGTTGATGCCGATTTACGACAAGCCCATGATCTACTACCCGCTGACCACGCTGATCAGCGCTGGTATCCGGGAGATCATGGTGATCACCACGCCGGAGGATGCGCCCGCGTTCCGGCGCCTCCTCGGCGACGGCTCCGACTGGGGCATCATGCTCCACTACGGCATCCAACCCTCCCCCGACGGGCTTGCCCAGGCGTTTCTGATCGCCGAGGACTTCATCGGGGATGACTCGGTGGCGCTCGTGCTGGGTGACAACATTTTCGACGGCGCCCTGGACCTCAGCCACGACGGCACCGGCGGCACCATCTTCGCCTACGAGGTCTCCGACCCGCACCGCTACGGCGTCGTGGACTTCGACGCGAATGGTGTGGCCACCTCGATTGAGGAGAAGCCGGAGCACCCGAAGTCCAACTTCGCGGTGGTCGGGCTGTACTTCTACGACAATCAGGTCGTGGACATCGCGAAGACGATCACCCCGAGCACGCGCGGGGAGCTGGAGATCACCAGCGTGAACGAGGCGTACCTGAAGGCGAACCAGCTGCGGGTCCACCGCTTGAACAGGGGTGACGTGTGGCTGGACACCGGCACGATTGACTCCATGGCGGAGGCGTCCGCCTACGTGGAGGTGCTGCAGAAGCGCACCGGCCTGGTGATTGGCTCGCCGGAGGTCGCCGCCTACAAGCAGGGGTTCATCTCTGTGGACAGGCTGGTCAGCCTGGGTGAGTCGATGGTGAAGTCGGGCTACGGCACATTTCTTCTCGACGCCGCGCGCAACTAGTATCGGTATCCATGTCCACCGTTACTGCGCTCCTGTCTGCCTACCACGGCACTGTTCCTGACCAGCTCGCCGAGGCGCTACAGTCCCTCGCTGAGCAGACCCGCCCCGCGGACGAGGTCGTGGTCGTCTTTGATGGGCCGGTGGCGGATGGGGTCGAGGGGGTCGTCGAGAAGTATGGGGTGCGCGTGGTGCGCTGCGCTGAGAACCGCGGTGCAGGCCCCGCGCTGCAGGCGGCGCTGGAGACAATCGACAGCGAGTTCGTGGCGCAGCTCGACTCCGATGACAAGGCGTTCCCCCAGCGCATCGAGCGCCAACTCGATTTTTTGCAGCAGCACCCTGAGGTGTCCGTGGTGGGCACCGCCGTGCAAGAATTCGACGGCGAGCGCACCGGCGGCATCCGGCGTCTGCCCGAGCACCCCGAGCACTACGCCAAGATCAACTCCCCCATGAACCACCCATCCGTGATGTACCGCACCGCCGACGTCAAGGCGGTGGGCGGCTACCAGGACGTGCACCTCATGGAGGACTACGACCTCTTCGCGCGCCTCATCGCCGACGGCTACACCCTCTACAACATGCAGGAGCCACTCACCTACTTCCGGGTCACCGACGAGCAATTCGACCGCCGCACCGGCAGCGACATGTTCACCTCCGAGGTAGACATGCAGATCCGGCTGGTGCGCTACGGGCTGATCGGACGCACCCGCGCGACGGTGAATGTCGCGGTGCGCACCCTCTACCGACTGCTACCGAAGCCACTGCTGAAGCGCGTTTATGCGCGGCTTTTCCACCACGCCGGGTAACATCTGCGTCAACATGAACGACGACACTTGGCTCATCATCCCCTGCTATAACGAGGGCCCCGTTATCCAGCAGGTCATTGAGCATGCGCGGGAAACGTTCCCGAACATCGTGGCCGTCAACGACGGCTCCCGAGACAATTCTGCAGACGCCATCCGCGCCGCAGGGGCCCACCTGGTGAACCACCCGGTGAACCTGGGCCAGGGCGCCGCGATCCAGACCGGCGTGGAGTACGCGCGCGCCCAGCCGGGGGCGAAGTACTTCGTCACCTTCGACGCCGACGGCCAGCACCAGGTCAAGGACGTCCTGCGCATGGTGCAGCGCCTGCGCACGGAACCGCTCGACATTGTGGTGGGCACCCGCTTCGCTGGCCAGGACTCCTCGCAGGTGCCGTGGATCAAGCGCGTGGTGCTGCGCACGGTGGTGCTGCTCTCGCCGCGCACTCGTCGCCTCGGGCTTAGCGACGCCCACAACGGCCTACGCGCCTTCAACCTCAAAGTGGCCAACGAGATGAACCTGCGGATGAACGGGATGTCGCACGCCTCGGAGATCGTCACCCTGATTGACCAGCACAAGTGGCGCGTCGTCGAGGAGCCGGTGGAGATTCTGTACACGGAGTACTCCATGAGTAAGGGCCAGTCGCTGATCAACGGCGTCAACATCCTGGCAGACAACATCGTGGCGGGGAGGCTCCCATGATCCAGTTCGCACTGATCTGCGCCACCGTCCTGTTGGCACTCTACTTTTTTGCTAACCGCCGCAAGGCGAACGCGAAGGCGTGGGTGAAGATCGGCTTCGGCGTGATGTTTATCGCCGCCATCTGGGCGATCCTGCGCCCCGACGACGTCACCATCCTTGCCAACTGGCTCGGCGTGGACCGCGGCACGGACCTGATGCTGTACGTGCTGATCATCGCGTTCTTCTTCACCACCATCTCAACCTGGACCAGGTTCCGTGAGCAGGAGCTGCGCTATGCCCGCTTGGCGCGGGCGGTAGCATTACAAAACGCAGAACAACCAAAGGAGCACAATGAGTGATACCAAGATCCCACCGCTGATGTGGGCGTTTACGGCAGTATTGGCGGTCGGCACCGGGGTGGGCGGCTACGTTATCGGCGCGAACTCCGCGACACCCGCCACGGAGACTGCCCAGACCGCGCCATCCCAGGCCGCCGAGCAGCCTGCTGCCGAGCCGACCATGAACGCGGCCGCCGCCGACATCGAACGCCGCGACGCCAACGACCCAATGGCGCTCGGCAATGTCGACGCCCCCGTCGTCCTCTCCGAGTTCTCCGACTGGGACTGCCCATTCTGCATCAAGGCGAACGTTGAGCTGATGCCGCAGATCATCAAGAACTACGTCGATGAGGGCAAGGTCCGCATCGAGTTCAACGACTTCGTGGTCAACGGCCAGGCCGCCGTCGAAGCAGCCCGCGCGGGCCGCGCCGCCGCCGAGCAGGGCAAGTTCTTCGAGTACCAGGACGCCTACATGGCAGAGGCCGTCAAGGCGAACGGCCACCCCGACTTCGCCATGGAGGACTTCGTCCGCTTCGCGGAAGCCGCCGCCATGCCGGACATGGAGAAGTTCAAGGCCGACGCCGCCAGCGACAAGTACGACGCCGCCCTGCAGGAGGCCAACAACCTGGCGCAGCGCGCGGGCTTCAACTCCACCCCGTCCTTCCTGGTCAACGGCCAGGAAATCATCGGTGCGCAGCCCTACGAGGCCTTCGAGAAGGCCATCGAGGACGCGCTAGCCAAATAATCGCGGCTAGGACCGCGCGACGACGTCCGCGACGTGGGCGTGGCCGCGCTGGTTCACGTGCAGCGGCATGTGCCGCGGCGACGCCCCAAAGTCCACGATCCCCGACCACATCCGCAGGTGATCCGGAGCACACATATTGTTGTTCCACGTGGACGGCTTCAGGTCCACGAACTCCAGGCCCGTAGCGCGGGCCAGGTCGACCTGCATCCACTGAGCGGTGTCCTCCATCACTTTCACGGCGGGTATCGGGGTGGCGTCGTGAATGTTGTTGCCCAGCTGGAACAGGCACACCCGGTCCCCCTGCGTGATCTTCGGGTAGCCGACGATCTGGATGCGCGCGTTCGGCGCCGCCGCCCGGATCCGGTTCACCTGCGGCACCATCGCATCGACGAACGCGCGGCGCACCTGCTCCGGGGAGCGGCCGCCGGTCGAATACGTGTCGTTGAAGCCGGTGGAGATGACCACGCGGGCCGTCGCCGGCGACAGGGTGCGGTCGCGCAGCGCGCGGTCGACCTGGAGCGAAAAGTAGGGACCCTTGCGTGTCGAGACTGTCCCGGCACAGGAGTAGTCCATTGCCTGCAGCCCCAGGCGCGCGGCTGCCTGCTTGCCCCAGTTCGTCGGGCCCGTCGGGCACCAGACTTTCGCGTCGGAGGAGCCCTGTGGCGTCGCACCGATTTTCCCGGCCGCCCAGTCCCGTACTGTCGGGTCAGCGACGACCGAGTCTCCGAAAATCACCATGTCCCGCGACTGCGCAGTCGCCTGAACAGGCACGATAGCGATCGCGACTGCCACGATTGCAGCCATCAATTTCCGAAACATGAGTTCACTTCTTTCACTTCCGTAACGCAGATGTCTCTACTTTGCCAGATGTCATAGAATAGAGCAATGTTTTTCCGCTTTCTCAGGGCCACTCACCGCGCCGGAATGATCAGCCTCGGCAACAGCCCGAAAGCAGCGCTAGGGATTATACCAAATCTGCTCCGCTTCCGCTTCACCACCGCCCGCGCCATCGAGCAGGGCTACCTCGCCGCCCCCGAGCGCACCGCCCTTATCGACGACGCCGGCCTCCTCACCTACCGCGACCTCCGCACCCAAGCGCGCAGCGTGGCCCGCTGGATCCTCAGCGTCACCGACCAACCCCGCATCGGCGTCATCGCCCGCAACGGCCGCGGCATCATCCTGCCACTCGGCGCCAAAGGCTACACCGGCGGCTCCATCTTCCTCCTCAACGTTGGTTCCTCCACCGAACAGCTCCGCGGCTGCATCGAGGAAAACAACATCAACGTCCTCTTCACCGACGACGAGTTCCTGCCCCGCATCCCGGAGGTCACCGGAATGGTGGTGGTTGTTGGGGCGAAGTTGGCGTCGATAAGCGAAGAAGGGGGCGATACCGCGCTGCCGCTGTTCCCGAAACACGGCGACATCGTGCTCATGAGCTCGGGCACCTCCGGCATCCCCAAAGGCATCCTGCGTGCCGAGCCCACCCTCCCCTTCGTTGTCACCGGCTACCTCGAAGCGATCCCCTTCCGCGCCGGCGACACCGTCCAGATGACCGCCTCCATGTTCCACACCTGGGGCTGGTCCGCGCTCAACATCACGCTTGGGGTCGGCGGCACCATCGTTACGCAGCGCGTCTTCGACCCCGAAAACGCCTACCGGCAGCTCGAGCACTTCCGTTGCGACGGCCTCATCTCCTCCCCCATCTTCCTCAAACACATGCTTGACCTCGAGGAAGGCTACGACACCTCGCGCCTGCGCTTCATCGGCACCGCCGGAAACGCCCTGACCCCGCTCCTCGCCGAGCGCCTCATCGAACGCTTCGGGCCCATCGTGGCCAACATCTACGGCTCCACCGAACTCGCCCTCGCCGCAGCCGCCGACGCCACCACCGTCGCCAACGACCCGACCTGCGTCGGCCGCGTCCCACCCGGCACCACCCTGCGCATCTACGACGACGCCGACCACGAAGTCCCTACCGGCACCGTCGGCCGCATCTTCCTCAACAACGAAACCGCCCTCCGCGGCTACACCAACCCCGACACCCCCATGGTCACCATCGACGGCCTCATCGAAATGGGGGACCTCGGCTACTTCGACACCCACGGCCTCCTGCACGTGGTGTCACGCAGCGACGACATGATCATCGTCGGCGGCGAAAACGTCCACCCCCAATCCGTCCAGGCGGTCCTCGAGCGCATGCCAGGTATCGACGACCTCTACGTCGGCAGCGTCGACGACCCCGACACCTTCAAACGCGTCGCAGTCTGGATCGTCCGCTCTGGTGATGAGGCCGGCCGGGCGCTCACGCCTGCCAGCGTCCAGGACTGGGTCCGCGACCACCTTGCCGAGCACTCCATCCCCCGCGACGTCCACTTCGTCGACGCCCTACCCCGCAACGCCACCGGCAAAGTCGTGCCACGGGAGTTGTAAGGGGGAGGTGTGCGCTTGGCAAGACCGAACCTTCGGGTGCTGGGCCCGGGGCCTGGAAAAGTTCCCCGGCTTTCCGATGAACTGGGAACTTTCTTCGTGGACAAACGTCGCCACCTGGGGAAACGTCAGCGCTCGTAGACCGGAATGGACCTGAAACGCAAAATGATTCCCCGGCGTGGGAACTATTTCAAACAGACACGTGTGGCATAACCCCACCACCCCCGGGAACCCCCGTTAACGCTGTCGCAACAGGCGGTGTCGGAAACTGAGGACGTACACTCAGTACACCCAGTACACCCACTGACCCTCTAGGAGGAGACCATGAAACGTATCGTTACCTGCGCTGCCGCCGCCGCGGTCGCGCTAGGCACCATTGCCGCGCCTGCCCACGCAGCGACGGTGAACGTGAAGGACAAGGACGGCATGTGCACGGTGCAGCTTTCACTCGCCGAGCAGCGCTTTGTGAGGGCCTGGTTCGACGAGTCGAAGGCGATCGGCGCCCATGAGCAGGCACGTGACTTCGTGGCCGCGGTGGACACCACCTACCCGGACGCTGCAAAGCGGCCCGCGAAGCTCGCCGAGAAGTACGCCGAGGCGCAGAAGACGGTAAAGGAGACGGAGCCGACGAAGGAGCGCACGCTCGAGGACATTGTCCCGGCCAAGCGCCAGGTCGGTCCGGAGGTAAAGCGCGCTGCGGTGCCGTTTGGCGTCGAGAAGAGTGATGCAGCGCTGTATAAGGCGTGGGCCGCCACGCCGGCTGGGAAGTTCGCCGAGAAGCAGGCCCTTCTTGACGATGCCGACTCCGCCGCGGCCGCTGCCTGCGCAAAGGGCGCCCAGGCGGATGTTGCGTACCCGACGGCGGAGCCGGAGCTGAACCTGTCGGCGATTGTTGGCGGCGTGATCGCGGCGGTGCTCGCGATCATTGGCCTGATTGCCGCGCTGCCGCAGCTCGGCGTAAAGTTGCCGCAGCTGCCGATGCTTTAAAATTTCGCGAACTGCCCACGCAGGTTGTCCACTAGAGACGGCGCTGCCTGGGCGATCACAGCCAGCAGACCGGCGACTCCGAGGATGGACAGGATGGCGATGAGCCACGGTGAGTCGGCGGAGGAGCCGTCGTCAGGCTTTGTGTCGTCTGCTGGCTTTTCGCCGTTCCACCACTTGTCTAGGGTGAGGCGTGCGACGGTGGTGTTGTCGATGTAGGAGCCGCGGATCTTGTCGGTGTGCTTGGTGGATGCTTCGTAGATGTCGCCGGCACCTGCGCCCTTGTACCAGAAGCCGACGAGCTGGTTGGTGTGGTTGTCGGAGTTGTAGGTGTGCTCCGGCTTGGCGCCCTTTTCGCCACTGAGCTCGCTGTACTTAGATGGGTCCTGCGGGCCTGCGAGGTAGCCGGTCTCGTGGTCGGCAGTGACGATGAGCAGGGTGTCTTCCCAGGAGGAGTTGGCCTCAACCCACTTTTCGACGGCAGCTACCGCGTCAAAGAAATCGATCGTCTCCTCGATGGAGCGGCCGATGGTGTTGGCGTGGCCGGTCCAGTCGATGGCGCCGCCTTCGATCATGAGGTGGAAGCCGTCTTCGTCCTGGTTGAGGGTGTTGAGCGCGCCGAGCGACATGGTGGCCAGGGAGGGTACGCCCTTGTTGAACTCGGTCAGGTACGGGCCGACGTTCGCCTTGTCTTCACCGTCGGAGCCATCGCGGCCTTGCTGCAGCGTGTTCGCCACAGGTGCGAGGCCGAAGACCTTCTTGGCGTCCTTGTTGGCTGCCTTGGCGAGGGACTCGAAGTCCGCCTGGTCGGTGACCAGGCGCCAGTCGGTTTCACCGTTGGCGACCTTGTTGTAGGTCTCCTCGGTGATGTATTTGGGGTTGAACTTGTCGGTCTTTTGGGCGTTGTCGTCGTAGAGCGGGTGGCCAGCGCCCATGATCACGGACAGTGGGCTGTCCGGGCCGAGCATTTCGTCGGCGAGCTGGGTGTAGTTGCTGCGGTTCTCGTTGTGGCCACCCCAGCCTGCCGGGGTGGCGTGGTTGAACGGCACGGAGGACACGACGCCGGCAGCCTTGCCCTGCGCCGCTGCGCGCTGGGAGACGTTCTCCAGCTTCTCACCCTTGTGGTCGACGCCGATCTTGCCGTTATCAGTCTTCACGCCGGTGCCCATTGCGGTGGCGGCTGCGGCGGAGTCGGTGAAGTTCTTGTTGATCCATTCACGGTCGCTCCACGCCTTGATTTCGTCGTACTCGTTGCCGTACTGGAAGGTGGTCATGGAGGTGTGCTTCCAGCCCTTGTCTTCCTGCTCGAAGGCCTGGACTGGCTTGCCGTCAACGTTGGAGATGCTGTTGATGCTGTTTTCGCCGTTGAGCATCCACTTTGACTGGCCGGTCTGCCAGAGGTTGACTGCGGCGACGTGGTTGTAGCCCATGCCGTCGCCGATCATGTAGATGATGTTCTTCGGCGCCTTCGTTTCAGCGGCCTGCGCCGGCGTTGCGACGACACCAAGCACTGCAACAGCAGCCGTTGCAGCAGCGACAACACGTGGGTTGGAAAAGCCATGAGAATCCTTCACAGAATCGGTACTTGGTTCGAGCCGCCGGGTTGGCGACACAACGATTCTGCGAAAGCAATGTGAGTTTCCGGAGACATTCCGGTTATGTTTGGCGCAATTTTGGGTGAACGCTGAGCAAACCCTCGACTGCTGCGGAACGCCAAAAGGCGCCACCCGAAGTGGGTGACGCCTTCCATTCGGCTCAGCGCGGTTTACTTCTGCTCAGAAGAACCAGTCTTGGCCTTGTCTGCAGGCGTGTCGCCCTTCGACGAGCCGAGGATAGTCAGGCCGTTATTGAAGCCGTCCTCCTCACATGCCTGGGCGATGAGGACGCCCAACATGCTGACCGCAGCAATTGCACCGAGTGCGATACCCAGCGGGCGAAGCTGCTCGCCGTAGCCAGCGAACTGGCGGTTCACAGCGTCTGCCTTCGCGCGCAGCTCGCGGACCCATTCTGGATCTTCGTGGCGGCGACCCTGGTTACCGTGGCCCCAATCACGCTTCGGCATGGACTCCTGGAAGCGAGCATTCAGTTCAGCACCAGCCTGCTGGAGCTGCGGGCCGAACGCTTCATTCACGCCGTAGCCGATACCTGCCAGCAGGCCGATCGGCAGCAGCCACAGCAGTGGACTGTTGACCGCGAACGCGTTCGCTGCGCAGCGCTTCGCCTTCTCCGAGGAACCGTTGGCGCCTGGCTCAGCCGGCGTCGAAGGATCGTTCGGGTTTGGCTTGCCACCTGGCTGATCAGGGTTATTCGGATCCGGGTTGTTCGGGTTCGAAGGCTCGCTCGGGTCGTTCGGGTTCTTCTTCGTGCCGACCTTGATGATCAGCTTCTGCGGAGCAACCTCGACGACGCTTCCGTCTTCCTTATGGATGCGCTCGCCCGGCTTACCTGGCTGCACAACCTTGTGCTTTCCAGCTTCGAGCTCATTGTCCTCGACCACCTCGTAGTCGTAGGAAATCTCCTCGGTCCAGCGGACACCCGCTGGTGGCTTGGTGCCGACACGCAGCACGCGCTCAACTGGCTGAACAACCATCTCGACGACAGGCTTGCCGTCAACAACCGTGATCCTGTACTTGCCATCCTTACCCGGGACGTCTTCAACCTCTTCGCCCGGCTGCAGCTTCGGATCGTAGACAATCCGGGTGGTGTAGCGGACATCGATGTCAGTGCCACCCTCGGGCAGCGGCTTCGGGTCCTCCGGGTTCGCCGGATCCGCAGGCTTGGTGCCGATGAGGATGACGTGATCCTGCTTCTCTACGAGCTTCTCTTCGGTGCCGTCAGACTTGTGGTGGACCAGGCCGGGCTTACCTTCCTGCCCGACCTTGTGCTCACCCGCCGGGATGGTGGGGTCAAGCTTGACCTTCACCTCGAACGGGATCCGCTCGTTCCACTCGACGTCCGCAGGTGGCTTGGTGCCAACACGGACGATGCGCTGGACGGGCTCCTTGGTTGTCTTCACGGAAGGCTGACCGTTCTCGACGGTCACCTCAACCTTGCCGTCTTCACCCTTCTGCTCTTCGACTTCTTCGCCTGGTTCGAGCTTCTCGTCGTAGATGATCTTCGTGGTGAATGGAAGCTTGACTTCCTTTGCTTCAATCGACGGTTCCGGATCAGTCGACGGCGGAGTCGTTGCCTTCTTGGTACCAACGCGGATGATCTGCTTGACCGGCTCCTTGGTGCGGTCAGTGGTCACCTTTGGATCGCCGGAGGGCTTACCATCGACGATCTTCTGGGTGGAGGTCTCAACGTCCTCACCAAGCTCGCCCTGCTGGTCAACCTTTTGCGTGCCGTACTCAAGGGTGTCGTCGAAGATGACCTCGGTGTCGAACGGAACTGGCTTCTTCACCTTGGTGACCAGCTCGCCGTCTTCGATAGCCGGACCGTACTCGATGATCTCCTTGACCGGATCCTTGGTCTGCTTCTCTTCAGGCTTCACGGAAGCCTGGTCGCCCTTGGCGGTGAAGTCAGCCGTATAGGTCTTCTCTCCTGGCACGCCCTTCTGGACGACCTTGATCTCGCCCGGCTTCAGCTCCGGGTTCGGACGGGTCTCAACCTCGAACGGAAGCGGCGCCTTCCAGGTGACCTTCTCGGAGGTCTCAGGTGCTTCGGCTGGCTTGGTGCCGACCTTGATTACCTGATCAACTGGCTCTTCGGTGATCTCTTCCGAGAGTTTCGGCTCGCCTGGCTTGGAGTTGGTGATGTCGCGTTCGATCGTCACCTTCTTCTTACCCGGCTTACCTTCAGTGACAGTCTCAGAGGTGCCGGCAGGCAGGTTCGGATCGAACTCGATCTTCACACCAAACGGAACCTCAGACTCCACGGTCTCGGTAGTAGAACCGGTGGTCTTGGTGCCAACGCGGATCTTGGCGTTCTTCGGTGCCTTCGTCTGCTCAGAGGTCACGGTCGGCTCGCCGGACGGCTTTCCGTCGACGATCTTCTGTGTAGAGGTCACAACCTCGGTACCAAGCTCACCCTGCTCATCGACGACCTGCTCACCCTCCTTAAGGGTGTTGTCGAAGACAATTTCGGTCTCGAACGGAACCGGCTTCTCAACCTTGGTCACCACAGAGGTGTCCTCAGCCGCTGGACCATACTCAATGATCTGGTTAACCGGATCCTTGGTCTGCTTCTCCTCAGGGGTCACAGTCGCCTGGTCACCCTTAGCCGCAAAATCTGCGGTGTAGGTCTTCTCGCCCGGAACACCTTCCTGGACAACCTTGATCTCACCCGGCTTCAACTCCGGGTTCGGACGGGTCTCAACGTCGAACGGAACCTGCGCAGTCCAGGTGACCTTCTCAGAAGCCTCGGACGGCTTAGTGCCGACAGTGATGACCTCGTCAACAGGCTTCTTGGTGATCTCCTCGGTGATCTGCGGATCGCCCGGCTTGGAGTTGGTGATGTCACGCTTGATCGTCACCGTCTTCTCGCCTGGCTCACCCTTGGTGGTCACCTTGGACTCACCGGCAGGCATGTTCGGGTCGTACTTAACGACGACCTTGTACGGAGCCTCAGCCTTGTAAGTCTCGGTGTTCTCACCGGTGGTCTTGGTACCGATGCGGATCTTGGCCTTCTTCGGGGCCTTCGTCTGCTCGATGTTGATGCTCGGCTCGCCGTCCGGCTTGCCGTCCTTGATCTTCTGGGTGGAGGTAATCGTCTGCTCACCCGGAACGCCCTCTTCGTCGACAATTTGCTTGCCGGACTCGAGGGTGTCGTCGTAGACGTACTCGATCTCGAACGAGACCTCTTGGGTCTTCTTGCTGGTGAGATCCTCGTCCTCAATGCCCGGGCCGACCTCGATGATGCGAGTAACCGGTTCCTTCTCGGTCTTCTCCTCAGCAACCTGTGCTTCAGAGCCCTTGGAGGTGAACTTAGCGGTGTAGGTTTTCTCGCCGTTCTCGCCTTTCTGGACGGTCTTCATCTCGCCAGGCTTGAGCTCCGGGTTCTCGCGAACCTCGGTCGGGTACGGAATCGGGAACGTCCACTTGACGTCCTTGGCGCTCTCGGCAGGCTTGGTGCCGATGAGGACGACCTCGTTGACCGGGTCCATCGGCTTCTTGGTTTCCGGATCAACGACGCGCTCCCACTTGCGGTCCTTGTTCATCTTTTCCTTGCCCGGCACACCCTTGGTTTCAACCTCGTAGGTGCCAGCAGGGATGGAGTCGTCGTACTTGTACTCGACCTTGAACGGAACCTCACGCTCAGGGGCAGCAACCACGTTCACCACTCCGGAAGTGGTGTCCTCTGATCCATCTTCGTACGTGACGGTGACAGGGACCTCAATCTTGTCGCCGCCCTTCGCAGTGACCGGCGCCGTGGAGACAACGTTGCCCTTGTCATCCAGGCCGACGGTCCAGTCGCCGTTATCTGTCTTCACCGTGTAGGTCGGATTGCCAAACTCGTTGTTCTCACCGGTAGCGGTGAACGTCTCAGGCACCGGAGCAATCACGTACGGATTCTTCTCGGCTACCTTGATGTTTTCTGGCTTCTCAATAGCCAACGGCGACGTTGCCGTGTCCCCCGGGTAGACCGTCTTCGGCGGGATGACAGGGTTGGACTCCCAGCTGTTGGTCAGCTTCACCACGGTGGTGACGGGAACCTCCGGGCGGGAACCATCCGGGGTCTGGACCGTCACGGTGATGGTCTTCTTGTCGCCCGGCTTCGCGTCTACCGGTGGGGTGGAAGACACGACACCGGTCTTCGGATCGATGGTGTACTTCCATCCGTCGTCGGTTGTCTTAGTCAGGACCGGCTCGTCCCCATCCACGCCGAAGGAGTAAGTCGATTCTTCCGGCGCGCCCGTTATCTGGTGGTCAACAGCCTGGTTCGGGCCAGTGACCTGGACGTTGTACTGCGGAGCAACGTCGCCCTTGATCACAACGACGGTGCCCTTGACCTTCTGCGGCTTGTCCGCATTCTCGTAGTGCGCGAGAACCGGCACGTCGAGGATGTCACCTTCCGGTGCATCCTTCGGGATCGTCGTGGTGATCTTACCGGTCTTTTCGTCGATCTTTACGGTCCACGTCTTGCCCTCTTTACTCGTGAGGGTGATCTCGGTTTTCCCGTTCTCGAAGGTGTATCGCTCCGGTGCCTCATCGGTCGTGTTACCGCTCAATCCGCGCTCAGGAATCTCGGGCTTGAGTGAGACCTTTGCGTTCGGCTTGTTCGTCACCGTGTCGTACTCGGGGATCTTGATGTCGACGATCGCCTGAAACTGGACCTGAATCGGATCTGTAGTGCCGTCCGGGTAGGTGGCCTTCACCTTCGGGGTGATGATGGTGCCCGGTGCGACGGTGTCATCCGCCTTCGCGGTGACCTTGCCGGTCTCATCGACCGTCACGGTCCAACCTTCAGGCACGGTGGACTCAACGATATCGAACTCAGCCGGGTGAACCGGCTTGTGGCCCTTCATGATCGACTTAGTACCCACCTGGGCGGTGAGCTCCTTACCGATGGTGCCCTTCGTCAGACCCGGACGCACCAGGTCGGTGACCTGGGTGTTGTTCGGGTCGACAACCACGAGGAGTTCCAGCTCGTCCGTGGAGCCGTTCGAGTACTCGACCGTCACCACAGGACGCGCAAAGGTGCCCGGGCGTGGCTCCTCCGGAGCGGTGACGGTGACATTGTAGTCCTCGTCCATCTCCACGGTCCAGCCCTCGTAGACGTACTTCTCGTCCAAGGCGACCTTGGCTTCGTAGCCCTTCTCACCCTTCTTCTTCGCCAAGTCCTTGATCAGGTCAGGGGTCTGGATGAAGGTGACCTTCTGCTTCGGCGGTTCTTCGCCCGGTTTCACGGGGAAAGCCTTCCCGGTCTCGCTATCCACGCCAGAGATGATCGAAGCGTCCGTCTTGTCGTACTTCGGGTCGTGGTACTCGGTGTCGTCCAAGGAGAACGCCTTGGAGTCGATGACGTTCGCCTTGCTGTAGCGATCCAGCGAGTTGGAGCTATCGAACGCACTGCCTTCGCCGTAGTTGTTGTGCTCAACAGCAGCCTGGAGTTCGTCCACGGTACGCGGCATCGCCAGAACGGAGAAGTTGACGTTCTTGTCTGTCGCCAGGTCAGTACCGCGGTACTCCGGCCAGGTGAAGTAGATATTGCCGTCTTCGTCGATGCTCAGGAGCTTCTCACCGCCAGAGACGGACGGGTCCGTGGTGCCGATGAACTTGCCGTTGCCGTCGTAAGCTTCCACGACCATGCGGGACATGGAATCGTCCTTGCCACCACCGCCGCCCTCCACGGGAGGGACGTTGATCGTGCCGACCTTGGTTTTGCCCTTAGGCCCAGGGATGATGACGTGCTTCTCCCATTCCTCCCACGACACCGTGATCGGGTTACATTCAATGTTCTCGCTCGGCCACGGGTTTACAGTAGCGCTGAATACCGAGCTGCCACCTTCCGTGGCTCTCAAGCCCGAAGTATGGTCCTTCGTGTAATTGCTCTGCCAGGCGTAGCGCACGGGATTGTCGGCAGTGGCCGAAGCAAACTGCTTAACCTTCTCTCCGGTCACCTCTGCGAAGATATTCAGGTTTCGTTGTGCACCAGCACTAGTAATGGCGATGGGTTCGTCGGCCTTGTGCGTGACGTTCTTGCCAAGGAAGGTTTGACCTGCCTCCATGGAAGGCACCTCGCCGGTATCCAAGACGCCGCCAATTCTCCCCCATTGGTGAAGGACCAATCGGCGAACGTGCGGTCCTTCGAGTTATCAAAGGAGACGCTCAAGCCCCACAGGGTCTTGTCGGGGCTGTCCGCGGCCGGCTCCAGGGTCTTCCAGCTGAAACCAGCCTGACTGTGTTCAGCGGTGCCGCTTCTTTCAACAACACACGACCCGGCCGGCAGGTCGGAGACCTTCTGTGCGTCCTTCTCCACCGCGCCGGACTTGTCGCGGATTCCGCCGGACAATGTGGCAGCCGCAGCGTGCGGTGTCAGCGGGCCCGGGCCGACCACGCTCAGGCCACCGAGCGCGAGCGCAATCGCAGATGTTGCCGCGATGCCTGTAGACGTTGATTTACGTAAACGCCGAGATGATTCGGCCATTAATTTACTCCTCATAAATACTTCAGAAGAAACTGATAAAAACAACCAGCTTCCTGAATCTGTTGTAAAAGTGCCACTGACGTGGTATTTCCAGCAGCAGATAGGCGTCTAGTTTAGTGGATAGGTATAGCTCATGTCGATATAGATCCCACAACACCTCACCGCGAACGCGCACGAGACCATAAAACACCCCGGGTGTTCGCGTTTTCTGCGCGGGTAGGGGTAAGTTTTGTTTTGCTCGCCAAACACGCCTCTGCAGTGGTGAGAACGGGGAGTGGGTGAAGAGGGCGTCGATACGTGGGGCGGACCCTGCGAAACATCGTAAAGCACCGCCCCGAGCCTGATGCCTATGAATATAAGTCGAGTTAGGTTTCCGCCGAAGCTCGCCACCATAGATCCCGTGCGGTTCTTCGGCGTGCTACGTTTCGGACTTGCTTCATTGTTGTTCGATGACCGAGTGTTGAAAGCTAGTGTGTACCGGACGGCGTTTTGCAAACGTTAAACCCCCTGGCAGAACACGTTCCTACCAGGGGGTTTATCCCGAGCCACCTGCGAGAATCGAACTCGCGACCTTCTCATTACGAGTGAGACGCTCTGCCGACTGAGCTAAGGTGGCAACGCTGCACAATATTACAGCACCGCCAAGAATCTACGAAACTGCCAGGTCAGCGGGCTTCACAGGCGAGGCGGATGTGGCCGAGCATCCCGTTGAACGCCACGACGGGGCTCACCTGCTGCTGGAGGCGCAGTCGACACTGGGCGATAGCGTCGAGGCACGCCACGAGTCCTTCTGGGCGGACTTTCTCGGCGAGTTCTGCGGCCAGCGGCTGGAAGTCGGGGTGTGTCAGTGAGACTTCGGCACCGGACTGGACGGCGAGGGCATCGCGGTAGATGCCGGCGAGGTCCACGAGGATGAGGTCGAAGACGTCGCGTTTGCGGCGAGTGCCACGCGCTTTCTGACTCGCCTCAAGCGCCTTGACGGAGGCGGACGCCCCGCGCAGCGCCTTCGCCGCTCCCCTGCCCTTCGCGCCAACGCCGAGGGCCTGCTCAAGCTTGGCGCGCTCCTCGGCGTCCTCCTCGGCATAGTCCTCGACGGCGGTCTTCTCCGTGGCCTTCACCAGGGAGGTAACGGCCTGGAAGGCCTGGGCGCCGTGGAAGACAAGCTCGGCAAGGTTGATGGCCTGGGCGCGGCGGATCTGCACGGACTTGTCGTTGACCATCCTGCGGGCCCGGCCTACGTGGCGCAGGGTGGTGGCGGCGGCGAGGCGGGCGTCGGACTCTGTGGCCCCTTCCTCCTGCATGAGGATGCGCACCACCTCGTCCTCGGAGGGGGCGGGGATATAGAGGTGCCGGCAACGAGAGCGCAGCGTCTGGGAGAAGTCTTCCGGGTCCGTCGACGGCGCGCACAGGATGATGACGGTGTGGGCCGGGGGTTCCTCCACCGTTTTCAGTAGCGCGTCGGAGGCGTCCTGGCCGAGACGGTCGGCGTTCTCGATGATGAGGACGCGCCAGTGGGCGACCGTCGGCATGCGGGCGGCCTGCGCGATGTACTCGCGGGTCTCTTTCACCTTGATCGTGAGTTCCTTGGGCACCACGTGCATGACGTCGGTGTGTTGGGAAGACAGCGCGTCGCGGCAGCCTTTGCAGCGCCCGCAGCCGATCTCGTCGGGATCCGTGCACACCAGCGCAGCCGCGAACGCAAGCGCCGCGTTGGAGCGCCCCGAACCGGGAGGCCCCGTGAACAGCCAGGAGTGCGTCATCGCGCGCGCGTCGCCGATCCCCCGGGCGGCCGCGGCAGCGTTCATGATGACCTGCTGGACGGAGGGGGCGTCGGCAAGTAATTGACTCACGGTAGGCACAAGCCCCAAGCGTACAGCAGGGCGAAAACCCGCTAAAGTGTTACAGCATGGAACGATTCTGGCGCAGTTTCAAATGGCTGTGGGGCACCTCGTGGCCCCTGTACGCCGCAACTGTGCTCGGAACCAACGTTGTCGGCGCCGTGCTAATCATGCTGTTCGTGCGCTTCCTCATCCCCATGCGGGAGGTGCAGCAGCTCAACATTCACGACGAAAGCCTCGGCTTCCTCGGCGCGACCTACTTCTGCTTTGCGATCTTCGTGGGCATCGTGGTCACGTTCTTCCTGTTCCGGCCAGTGCTGGAGTGGCAGCTCAGCCCCGACGACCACGACCCGAACATGGTACGCAACCTGGTCATGCGCATCCCGGTGCTGCAGACCGTGATCGTGGTCGGGGTGTGGGCCATCGGCATCATGATCATCACCGTGGCCGCCTGGCGCATTGACCACCAGCTGGCAATCGTAACCTTAGGGTCCACGTCGCTGGCGTGTTTCGTCACCGCAGTGATGACATACCTGCAGGCAGAGCGCCTGGTGCGGCCGGTGGCGGCGTCGGCACTCGCGCGGCGCTTCGAAGACTCCACCCTGGAACCGCCGATCAAGCACCGCCTGTACCTGACCTGGTTCACCACCTCCGCCGTGCCAATGTTCGGGGTGCTCGCCCTGTTCTTCGCGCAGCGCCACGGCTTCTTCTCCAACCGCCCCGGCGAGCTCATGCCAGCTGTCCTCGCGCTGACGCTGACCGCGCTGGCCACAGGCTTCATCGGCACCGCGTTCGCCATCATGAGCGTGGTGGACCCCATCAAGGAGCTGCAGGAAGCCATCAATAAGGTGCGCCGCGGGGAACGCAACACCCAGGTCGACATTTACGACGGCTCCGAAATCGGCGTACTGCAGGCTGGGTTTAACGAGATGATGCGCGGGCTCAACGAGCGCCAGCGCGTCCGCGACATCTTCGGCCGCTACGTCGGCACCGAGGTCGCCCAGAAGGCCCTGGAGGAGAAGCCGGAGCTCGGCGGGGAGGACCGCCGCGTGGCCGTCGTGTTCATCGACGTGATCGGCTCCACCACGTTTGCCGTCAACCACACCCCGGAACAGGTCGTGGCCGCGCTGAACAACTTCTTCGAGATCGTCGTTGAGGTGGTGCACCGCAACAAGGGCGTAATCAACAAGTTCCAGGGTGATGCGGCGCTAGCCGTGTTCGGCGCGCCCGTCTCCATCCACGACGCCGCCTCCCACGCCCTCCAGGCCGCCCGTGAGCTACGCCGCGAACTGGCCGGCCTCGAGCTGCAGGCAGGTATCGGGGTGGCCTCCGGGCACGTGGTCGCCGGCCACATCGGTGGGTCCGACCGCTTCGAATACACCGTGATCGGTGACGCCGTCAACGCCGCCGCCCGCCTCACCGAGCTGGCCAAAGACACCCCGGGCTGCGTGCTCACCAACGCCGCAACCCTGCGCGCCGCCAACGAGGTCGAGCAGCAGCGCTGGACGCTGATGAAGTCCGTGGAGCTGCGCGGGCGCAACCGCATGACGCAGCTGGCCCGCCCGGTACGTTCCACCCTGGCGGACCGCTACTAGCCGACCCCGCTTACGAGCGCTTCGCGGCCTTCTTCGTCGCTTTCTTGCGCGTCGTCTTCTTCGTCGCCTTCTTCCGCGTGGTCTTGCGCGCGGCCTTCTTGGCTGGCTTCGGGTTCTCCGCCTCGCGGGCCCGGCGCGCAGACAGCAGCTCGTTCGCGCGCTCGTCCGTCATGGTCTCCGGAGTGTCGCCGCGCTGGAGGGACGCGTTGGTGGTGCCGTCGGTGACGTACGGCCCGAAGCGGCCGTCCTTAATGGACATCGGCTTGCCGGACACGTCGTTGTCCCCGAGCAGCTTCAGCGGCGCCTTCGCAGCCCCGCGGCCTCGACGCTTCGGCTCCGCGTAGATGCGGCGTGCCTCCTCCAGCGTGATGCTGAAGATCTGCTCCTCGCTGGCCAGGGAGCGCGAATCGGTGCCCTTCTTCAGGTACGGGCCGTAGCGGCCGTTCTGCGCCGTGATCACTTCCCCATCGTCGACGCCCACCTCGCGCGGCAGGCTCAGCAGCTGCAGCGCTTGCTCAAGGGTGACAGAGGCCGGGTCCATCGACTGGAACAGAGACGCCGTGGCGGGCTTGAGCTGTTCCTCGACGAGCTCGGTCATGCGCTTTTCTTTTTGGTTCGCGGCAGTCTTGGTGTCCCAGTTCTTCTTCCGCTTACCCTCTTCGGCGCGCTGCTTGTCCTCGGCGGCGCGCTCCTCGGCGATGATTTCCTCGGCGTGGGCTTGCGCCTTCTCCAGCTCGTCGTCGCCGAGTTTCTCGGTGACGTAGGGGCCGAAGCGGCCCTCCTTGGCCACCACCATGCGCCCGTTGGCCGGGTTCACGCCCAGCTCGCGGCCGGACTGCGGGGTGGCGAACAGCTTCTCCGCCAGCTCCAGGGTGACCTCGTCAGGCGTGGTCGCCTCGGGGATGTTGGCGCGCTGGTACTCCGGCTCGCCGTCGGCGGTGACGCCCACCTGGCGTTCCATGTACGGCCCGTAGCGGCCCACGCGCACGTTGACGGCGCGGCCTTCCGCGTCGTCGAAGAGTTTTAGAGAGTTGACTTGGCGGGCGTCGATACGCTCGAGGTTGTCCTCGATGATGTGCTTGAGCCCTCCGCGGCGCGCAATTGCCTCGGCGGTGTTGTCGCTGGCGTGGGCGTCGCCGAAGTAGAAGCTGGTCAGCCAGCGGGTGCGGTCCTCGTTGCCGTGCGCGATCTCGTCGAGCTCGTCCTCCATCGAGGACGTGAAGTCGTAGTCCACCAGGGCGTCGAAGTTGTTCTCCAACAGCCCCACCACGGAAAACGCCACCCAGCTGGGCACCAGCGCGTTGCCGCGGGAGAAGACGTAGCCGCGGTCCTGGATCGTCTTAATAATCGACGCATACGTCGACGGACGCCCAATCCCAAGGTCCTCCATCTTCTTCACCAGGCTGGCCTCGGTGTAGCGGGCCGGCGGGTTCGTGGAGTGCCCATCCGCCGAAATCGCGGTGGTAGGCAGTTCGTCGCCCGCGGTGAGCTGCGGCAAGTGCGTCTCACTGTCGCGGGTGTCCGAGTAGGCGCGCAACCAACCCGGGAACGTGATCGTGCGGCCGGTCGCAGCGAACTCGGTATCGAAGTCGCCCGCAACGGTCACCTTCGTGGAGTTCCCGCGTGCGTTCTCCATCTGCGAGGCCACCGTGCGCTGCCAAATCAGCTCGTAGAGCTTGAACTCCTCCGCGTCCAGCACCTTCGATAGCTGCCCCGGCGTAGCAAACCGCTCACCAGCAGGGCGGATCGCCTCGTGCGCCTCTTGCGAGTTCTTCACCTTCCGGTCGTAGATACGCGGCTTGTCCGCCACGTACTCCGCGCCGTACAACTCCGTCGCCGCAGCCCGCGCCGCCGATAGCCCCTGCTGGGACAGCGACGTCGAGTCCGTACGCATATACGTAATGTGGCCATTCTCGTACAGGCGCTGCGCAATACGCATCGTACGCGCCGACGTAAACCGCAGCTTCCGCCCGGCCTCCTGCTGCAGGGTGGACGTCATAAAGGGTGCGTACGGCTTGCGGCTATACGGCTTCTCCTCCACGCTGCTCACCGTCATCGAGGTGTCCTTCAGCGCCCCAGCAAGCTCCTCCGCCACCTGCTTATCGACGACCACAACCCCCTCAGCCGACCCCTTCAGCCGACCGCGATCATCAAAGTCCTTGCCCTGCGCAATCCGCGAACCGTTAATCGCCACGAGCTTCGCGTCAAACGCCGTACCCCCACCGTACGTCGCGGTCACATCCCAATACTCCGCCGGGATAAACGCCATGCGCTCGCGCTCACGCTCCACAATCACGCGCGTCGCCACAGACTGCACACGGCCCGCCGACAGCCGTGGCATGACCTTCTTCCACAACACCGGAGAGACCTCGTAGCCATACAACCGGTCCAAGATGCGACGGGTCTCCTGGGCGTCGACAAGATCCATATCCAGCTCGCGGGTATTCTCCGCAGCCTCCCGAATCGCCGACTCCGTAATCTCGTTGAACACCATGCGCTCCACCGGCACCTTCGGCTTCAACGTCTCAAGCAAGTGCCACGCGATGGCCTCACCCTCACGGTCCGGGTCTGTCGCCAGCAGCAACTTGTCCGCCTGCTTCAACTTCGACTTCAGGTCAGCGACCTTCTTCTTCTTGTCAGGACTGACAACATATATAGGTGCAAACCCAGACTCCGGATTCACACCCAACTTCGCCCACGGTTCCTTCTTGTACTTCGCAGGGATGTCAGCAGCACGGCCTGGAAGATCACGAATGTGCCCCACGGAAGCTTCCACAATGTAGTCACTCCCCAGATACTTCTGGATCTTCTTCGCCTTCGTCGCGGACTCCACGATGACGAGGGTCTTGCCGTCTTCAGCCACGCTTCGTGACACCTCACTTCAAGAACTATGTTCGTTAACTCACATAAGTTGTATCAGACAATTAAATAGCAACCCTACAACTCACCGTTTTCACCCCCACCAACTACACTGAACCCCCATGAGCACCATCGGGCACCCAAGGAGGTAAAACCCCAGATGATCGACTCCCTCATCGGCTTCCTCCACACCTTGATGGGCACACCCCTCTTCTACCCACTCGTCGTACTCCTCATCCTGGGCGACGCCCTGGTCCCCCTCATCCCCTCCGAAACCGTCCTCAACCTCTCCGGCGCCTTCTCCGCATCACAAGGCGTCCCCAACGCATGGGGCATCATCGCCGCCGCCACCATCGGCGGCATCATCGGCGACAACATCTGCTTCCTCCTCGGCGGCCGCCTCATCCACGTCGTCGACCGCCTCGACCCCTCCTCCAAAGCCGGTCAGGCCATCGAATGGGTCCGACGCAACATGAACCGCGGTGCCGGCATCACCGTCCTCGTCGCCAGGTTCCTCCCCTGGGCCAGGTGGGTCGCCACGATCGTGCTGGGCAGCGTGCGCTACAACTGGTTCGCCTTCTTCCTCTACGACACCATCGGCGTCATCATCTGGGCCTGCCTCTCAGTCGGCCTCGGTTACGCCGGCGGCTCCCTCCTTTCCGATTTCCCCCTCCTCGGCATGGTCGTCGGCATCGCCCTCGGCGCCCTCGTCGGCTGGATCATGCAGCGCATCCAGTCCTACATCTTCGAACTTTTCGACGTCCGGCGCGGCGTCTCCGCCGTATAAAGGAATCTGGTGTCACCCCAGCCGGCCCGAGTGACAAAAGACGCAACCCTTTTTCGTCTAGCCATTCAAAGATGCAGGTAGCGAAAGGGCTAGGCGTTAATGGTTGCGTCTTTTGTCACTCGCTGCCCAATCAAAGCAAAAACCCCGGCCGAAGCCGGGGTGTGCACGTATATAGATTAGAGAGCCGTGACCTGCTGGGCCTGTGGGCCCTTGGCGCCCTCGCCGATTTCGAACTCGACCTTCTGGTTCTCCTCGAGGGTGCGGAAGCCGCTGCCCTGGATCTCGGAGTAGTGGACGAAGACGTCGGCGGAGCCGTCGTCTGGAGCGATGAAGCCGAAGCCCTTTTCTGCGTTAAACCACTTCACGATGCCTGTAGCCATTGGTGTGTTCCCTTTCAAAAGATGGATAAATAAAGCCGTCCACCAGGGCTGATGTCCTGGCGCCCGCGTAAACAATCCCTCGCGAGCACCGTTGAAGGCGCGCACAAAATTTGTTACTGCTAACCAGTGTGCCACAAACTGGCATACTTTGCTGTGTCATGAAGCAGGATTTTTGTTCTTTTGGGGGCGAGCTGGTTCGCGGGCTTCGCGAGCAGTTTCCCCACTCCACGATCACTCACGTGGAGGAGGTGCCGGCGCGCCCGGCGGAATACGGCGAGTGGCCAGAGTGGGTGCACCCGGCGCTGCGTCACGCGCTGGAGGAGCGCGGTGTGCAGCGGCTGTTTCGCCACCAGCAGTTGTGTGCCGAGGCGGCCTGGCGGGGTGAGGACGTTGTGGTGGCGACGGGGACGTCGTCAGGTAAGTCGTTGGGGTATCAGCTGCCGGTGCTGTCGGCGTTGGCGGCGGACGAGCGGGCGTGTGCGCTGTATATCACGCCGACGAAGGCGTTGGGTTCGGATCAGTTGCAGGCGACGTTGGCGCTGACGAAGGATCTGCCTGGGATTACGCCGGCGCCGTATGACGGGGATACCCCGGTTGATGCGCGGCGCGCGATTCGGGATCAGTCGCGGTTCGTGTTCACGAATCCGGACATGTTGCACGCGAGCATCCTTGGTTCGCATGAGCGGTGGGCGCGCCTGTTGCGGCACTTGCGCTTCATCGTGGTGGATGAGTCGCACACCTATCGGGGGGTGTTCGGCGCCAATGTGTCCCTCGTTTTTCGACGCCTGCTTCGCCTCGCCCGCGCGTACGGCTCGGAGCCGACGTTGGTGTTTGCGTCGGCGACGTCGGCGGCACCGGCGGAGCACGCCGAGCTGCTGTGTGGCAGGCCGGTGCGGGAGGTGGATGTGGATACGGCGCCGACAGGTGAGCGCACGGTGGTGTTGTGGGAGCCGGGGTTCATCGAGGGCGCGGAGGGTGAGCACGGTGCCCCGGTGAGGTACGCGGCGGCGACGGAGGCGGCGTCGATAATGGGGTGGTTGGTGCGTGAGGGGGCGCGGACTTTGACGTTTGTGCGGTCGCGGCCGGCGGCGGAGATTGTGGCGATGCGCGCGCAGGAGGACTTGAGTGCTGCGGGGCGGCCGGATTTTGCGCGGCGGATCGCGGCGTATCGGGCGGGCTACCTGGCGGAGGACCGTCGTGCGCTGGAGTGCGCCCTGGACGAGGGCGACATCCTGGGCATGGCCACGACGAACGCGCTCGAGCTGGGTATCGACGTCGGCGGGTTGGATGCCGTGGTGATGGCGGGCTATCCGGGTACGGTGGCGTCGTTTCGGCAGCAGGCGGGCCGGGCGGGACGCCGCGGGCAGGGGTCGCTGGTGGTGCTGGTTGCGCGCGATGAGCCGATGGATGCCTTCCTGGTGCACCATCCCGAGGCGCTGCTGGGACGCCCGGTGGAGCGCAGCGTGTTCAACCCGTCGAACCCGTACATCCTGCGCGGCCACCTGTACCACGCTGCGCTGGAGCGCCCGCTGACCTCGCAGGACGTCGACGATTTCGGCGCGCACGACGTGGTGGAGCAGATGTGCGAGGAGGGCTTGCTGCGCAAGCGGCCCCGCGGCTGGTTCCCCGCGCCAGACGCGGAGGTGACCGTCTCTATCCGCGGCGGCGCCGGCGCCGAGGTAATGATCGTGGATACCAGCGACGGCCGCCTCCTGGGCACCGTCGATGCTGCCCGCGCACTCACCCAGGTCCACGAAGGCGCGGTATACGTGCACCAGGGCGAACATTTCGTGGTGCAGGAGCTCAACCTGGACGACTACGTGGCGCTCGTGGAGCCCGCGCAACCCGACTACACCACCCGCGCCCGTTCCACCACGGATATCCGCATCCTGGGTAAGGCCCACGAGACCCGCCAGCTAGCGAAGGGCGTGTGGGTTGCCAGCATGGACGTCGAGGTCACCGACCGCGTCACCGGCTACGTCGTCCGCCTGGCGGACGGCTCAGTCAGCGAACACATCCCGCTGAACCTGCCCGCGCAGCACCTAGAGACCCGAGCGGTGGCCTACACGATCGACCCCCTGGTGCTGGACTCGCTGGGCATCAGCGCAGGCGAGGTGCCCGGCGCGCTGCACGCGGCGGAGCACGCAGCGATCGGGCTGCTGCCCCTCATCGCCACGTGTGACCGCTGGGACATCGGCGGCGTATCGACGGCCCTCCACCAAGACACGCTGCTCCCCACAGTATTCGTCTACGACGGCCACCCCGGCGGCGCCGGCATGAGCGACGAAGGCTTCGCCCGCTTCCACACGTGGATCACCGCCACCTACGGCGCGGTGGAGTCCTGCCCGTGCGAGCACGGCTGCCCGTCCTGCATTCAGTCACCGAAGTGCGGCAACGGGAACCAGCCGCTGGACAAACAGGCAGCGCTGAAGGTGTTGGCGCTCCTGAGCAAGGCGTCATCAGTGGACGGGGAAAACCGGGAATTTGGTGCATAGCTTGGGGAGCCAGTGACAAAGGACGCAATCCTGTCGGCCGACTCCGGCAAAAGCCCAGGTCGCGAAAAGTGGGTTGCGTCCTTTGCCACCCGGGTCTGCTGGGGTGACACCAAATCCCTTTGTGCAGGGGAAATGCTATCCTTTACCTCGAAAGCCCCGGAACGATCCCTGCACTGCGAAAGTAGGGGTACATCGCCGGGGTTATTGATTTTTCAGCTTAATCGTGGTCCTTTTGATTGATACACTGCGGGGCATGGATAAACGCACACTCCGCATGTGGATCCCGAACCAGCACGGCGCGTGGGCAATGGCGCTCACCCCCGCCATCGTGGGGACTCTCGGCGTCGCGTTCGGCACCGAGCGCTTCCCGGCCGCGATCGTGTGGTTGTTGATTGCGTGGTTTATCGGATATTGCGCGTTCTTCGCCTTTGGGCAGGCAGCGCGGGCACGCACTGTGGAGCGACGCCGCCAGTACATGCCGCCAGTACTCACCTACGGAGCGATCTCCCTGGTCGCGGTGACGATCGTCGTCGTGCAGGATCCGTCGGTGCTCGAGTGGGCGTGGCGCTACGCGCCGTTGGTCTGGATCGCGGTGTGGGAAACGCTGCAACGCAGGCCACGCTCGCTGGCCAGTGGCGCAGCAACGACGGTCGCCTCCGCACTACTGGTCGCGGTAATCGCGCACCTAGCCGGGTTGCCGACTGGTTGGTCCAGCCCGGCAATGGTGGCAACGACGTTTTTGGCGCTCTACTTCACCGGGACGGTGCCGCTGGTCAAGACGATGGTGCGTGACCGCGGCAGCAGCGCCATGTTGGCGTTCAGTATCGGCTACCACGTGGTGGCAATCGTGGTGATGGTCGTATATGCCCTCCTTGTTGGGTTCGGTTGGTGGATGGTCGCGGTACTGGTGTTGGCGCTGGCCCGCGCGGTGTACTTCCCACTGAGCGCGCGTCGCGGGAAGCGGTGGACTGCCAAGGACATCGGCAAGGCGGAGGTTGTGCCGTGCGTCCTGGCGGCGCTGGCAGCACTTGGGGTGCTGCTCACCGGATAAACCCGCACTAGACCGGCCCAGCGCGCGCTGCCTGCACTGCCCGGCCGACACGCACGCTGACCTGCACGTCTGACTCGTCGACTTCGCACGTTTCGACGCTTCCACCGTTGGCCTGGGCGGTGTCGTTGGCGGCGGAGCAGGCGTCGACACCTTGGTAGAGGGCGGTGGCCGCGGCGACGGCCGAAAGGTCGGCGGCGACGCGCGCCCGGTGGGCGTTCGCCACCCCGGCAACCACCGCCGCAACCGCAAGAGCCAGCGCGGTCACCGCGGCGATGATGCCCGCCGTGGTGACGGATGCGGAGCCTTCCTCGTTTCGGAGTTGACCAAGCATGGCTAGCCTCCGAACTCGGTTGGGAAGATGGCGGTGGCCTCCATGCCGCGCACGCGGGCGGTCACGGTGACCATGCCGCCGCGTTCCTGGGTGCTCACGCGCCCGGCGGGCGGATCGTAGTCCAGGCCGATGGCGTGCGCGCGGGCCGCTGCCCCGGCGATGTCCACCGCCGAGATGTAGGCGCCCATCGCGGCGAGCGCCGCGACGATCGCACCGGCGACGACCACCAAAGCGCTCAGGGAGAGCGCTGCCTCGATGGTGTTCATGGGCTAGCCCGGCTTGTTGGTCAGGGCGTCGGTGATCACGCCTTCGATGGCGTCGGAGACGCCGTTGCTGGTGACCACCATGTACAGCACCCCGGCGAGGGCCGCGGCAGCCAACGTGCCAAAGGCGTATTCGATGGTGGACAAGCCGTCGTCGTTGGCGAGTTTGGCCTGCATATGCACAACAATGCGGGCAGCTGCAGCGTGGATAAAGTTTGTAGACATTTCATTCTCCTTATTAGTTGTTGGTGTTTTAGAACAGGGTTTGGCCCAGGCTGACCACCACGGGCGCCAGGCCGAGGACGAAGAACGCCGGCAGGAAGAAGGCGGTCAGTGGGAGTGCGATGAGCACCCCGGCGCGCTCGGCGCGGGCGGTGGCGTGGTCGGCGGCGTCCGCGGTCAGGCTGACCGCGATGCGCTCACATCCCGCGGCGAGGGTTGCGCCGGTAGCGTTGGACAGGGCCACCAGGTGCGCGAGCTCCTCACCGCCCGGCACTGTGTGCAGCTCCGCCCAGGCGCGTGCCGGGTCGGCCCCGAGCGCGCTGAGCGCTGCCACGGTGTGCCAGGGGCTTGGGTCCTCGCCGTGGGTGTCGGCCACTGCGCCCGCGGCGGCTGCAACCGGCAGGCCTGCGCGGCAGCACGCCGCGAAGAGCCGGATGTCGGTTGCGCTCCTGCCGGGGCTTGGCGACGGCCCGTCCCGCGGAGTCTTCGGCGCCCGGGTCACGTCGCGCCCCACCCTGCCGCGCGGGCTGTGCCCGGCGACGGCCATCGCGCCAGCGACGCACAAAGCGGTAACAAACGTACTCATTGGGTTGCCCTTTCGATGATGTGTTGTGACGTACAGAAACCGGCCCCCACCAGCGCGGTGCCGACGATGAGTAGCACCCCGCCCAGGTTGGTTCCGGCCAAAAAGTGCAGCGGGCGTGCCCCCATCGCGGCACCCATCCCGATCCCGGCCAGCGGGAGCAGGGAGAGCACCACCGCGCTGGTCTTCGGCCCGGCCAGCGCCGCAGTGGTGGCGGCGCGGTGGCGCAGCGCAGCGTCGATCTCCTCGCGGGCGGCGGTGACCAGGGAGGCGATCGGCACGCCGCGTTGCACCCCGACCCGCCACAGCGCTTCCACGCGGGACAGCTCCGGGGTGCGCAGGCCTGCGGCGTCGCCGGTGCGTAGCACGTGGCAGAACAGGGAAGCGTCGGCACGCAAGTCGGTGGGGGTGGTATCGGGGAGTTGCTCGGTGGCGCGCAGCGTGGCGTCGAGAAGCGAGGAACCGGCCTGCAGGCTAGCGCTGATGTGGCCGAGGAACTGCGAGGCCGCCTCCTGGCGTCGCACCAATGCCTGCCCGGCGCGGCGTCGCGAGTAGGCGTAGAGCGCCGCCGCCCCGGCGAGCGCCGCGGCGATGACCACCGCCGCGCGATCCGTCACGATCACCAGCAGCGCCACCGCGAGCGCCACCGGCGGCACCCACCCCCACGACACCACGTGCGGGCGAATCCGGCGCGCAGGCACCCCTCCCGTCCAGGCCACGCAGGCCGCGAATGCGAACAGGTACGTCATGGCCGCTGCCAAATCACTCGCGTGGTCACCGGGTTGCCCTCCAGCACACCGATCTGGTGCAGGACGCGGCGGCCGTCGGGGCGGCGCTGCATCACAATCACCGTATCCAGGGCCGGCGCCAACTGCGCATGCAGGGCGTCGCGCCCCATCCCACCGAGCGCGGCGAGCGCCTCAAACCGGGCCGGGACCTCCTCAATCGCATTCGCGTGCAAGGTGCCAGCGCCACCCTCGTGGCCGGTGTTCAGGGCCGCAAGGAGGTCCGTCACCTCCGCCCCGCGGATCTCCCCCACCACGATCCGGTCCGGGCGCATCCGCAGCGACTGCCGCACCAGGTCCGCAATCGTGACCTGGCCAGCGCCCTCCGTGTTCACCGCCCGCGTATTCAGGTTCAGCACGTGCGGGTGGTTCGGGGTCAACTCCAGGGTGTCCTCGATCGCCAAGATCCGCTCGTGCGGGGCCACCTCCGCAAGCATCGCGGAGAGCAACGTCGTCTTGCCCGAACCCGTCCCGCCCACGATGACGAAGGCGCGCCGGGCCCGCACGATTTCGCGCAGCATCTCGGCGCGTTCCTCATCCATCGTGCCGCTGGCCACCAACTCGTCGAGGGTGGCAGTGGTGGTGCGCAGCACGCGCAGCGACAGGCACGTGCCCGCCACGGCCGTGGGAGCCAGCACCGCGTGGAAGCGGATAATCGAGCCGTCCGGCCTGCGGAAATGGCCGTCGCAGTAGGGTTGGGCGTCGTCAAGGCGACGCCCGCAGCGCAACGCCAGGCGGGTGGCTAGGCGACGCACGGCCTCCTCGGAGTCGAAGCGGATCTCACTGCGCTCGAGGCCGTGCCCGCGGTCCACGAACACGCGGTCGGGGGCGTTGACGCAGATATCGGTCACCTCGCCGCCGGCGAGCAGCGGCTCCAGGGGCCCGGCGCCGGAGGTGTCGTCGCGAAGTTGGCGCATCGCCGCCAGTACGTCCACGTCACTGATGACGACGGCCTCTTCGCGGATCAGCGCCGCAAGCCGGGTGGCGTCAACCTCCCCGGGTTCGTCGGCCATGCGGCGTTGCACGCGGAGCAGCAGATCGCGATCGATGAGGCTCATGAGGCCACCTCCTCGAGCACAGCCTTCGCCGCCTTCGCAAGCCCAGTAGGCAAGCGCGACGGTAGGCCGCGCTGCTCGACGCGCTTCGTCAGCCCGCGCACCTGGCCGATGGTGGCCACCACCCGCGAGCCAGCAATCGCGGCGATCTCATTCACCCCGATGCCTGCCCACCCGATGTCCCTGACCACCAGCACGTGCCGCAGCCCTGCTCGCTCGCACTCGGCGACCAGCTGCGCCGCCGCGGACACCACCCTGACCTGCGGGGCGACCAGGATCGCCACCACATCAACGCGCGCGGGCAGCTGCGCGCACGGAGCGTCCACCACGGTCACCCCGCCGGTGCCGAGCACCTCCACCAGCGCCTCCAGCTCGTCAACAGAAGCGAAAGAGCCCAACCCCGCACCAGCGACCTCCCTGCTACACGTCATCACCGCCACGCCGTCCGGGGTGGCGGGCAGCGCGCGGCGCACGTCCTCGCGGGCCACAGCGCCCTCGCCGATCGCGATCTCGCCCCACCTGGCCCCGATTTCCTCCTCAATGCCGAGCAGCAGGTCCAGCCCGCCCGAGTGGGCGTGCCCATCCACCAGGGTCGAGGGCGCCGCGGCCCTGGCGCACACCGCCGCGAATGTTGAGGCCCCCACGCCGCCGGACGCGCCGACCACGCCGATGACTCGGCCGCGTTCCTTCGGGGTCCGCAGCGCCCCAATCGCGCGCAGCAGCTGCCCGGACTGGTCCGGAACGTCGTAGGCACCGCGCTGCTGGCCGAGCTCGAAACAGTTCGGGCGGCGCAGTACTGCTGGGGGCAGGTGGGTGGCGAAGTGGGCGTCGATAAGTATGGCGAAGGCCTGCTCACAGCGGCGGGCGACTTCCGCCGGCTCGGCGCTACTGAGGTCGGTGACGGGCATCCCTGTTGCCGCCGCGAGGTGCATGGCCTCGGGGTGCAGTGCCGCGTCGTTGACGGCGATGGTGATGTTGTGCGTGCTCATGACCTCGAGCATCGCTGACGCCACACCGCCGCCACAACGGTTTGTACCGCGCCTGTGGATAACTCCCGTGCTGCCTGAGCGTTCAACCTCGTTTTGTGGATAAGACGCCGCACGGCCCGACATGTTCGTGTATGTGGCGTTAGAATGTGCCACATGGCTTCGAACTCGGCACCGGTAGCGGCGTTTTTTGATCTGGATAAGACGATCATCGCCACCTCGTCCGTGTTCGCGTTCGGCAAAGAGTTCCTGAACAACGGCATGATCACACGCCAGGAAGCGCTGGACCTCTACCTGACTAAGGCCGCCTACATGCTCGTCGGGCAGAGCAGCGAAAAGATGGACACCACCCGCGACAACCTGGCCAACATGATCACCGGCTGGAGCGTCGAGGACGTCGCCGCCGTTACCACCGAGACCATGCACAACGTGATCACCCCGGCGATCTACTCGGAGGCCCGCGAGCTCATCGAGACGCACCGCAAGCTCGGCCACGACGTCATTATTATTTCGGCGTCGGCAAACATTCTTGTCGCGCCGATTGCGAAGGAGCTGGGCATCGACATGATTGTGGCCAGCGAGGTCGAAGTTGTCGACGACACCCTCACCGGCCGCATCACCCGCTACCTCAAAGGCGACGCCAAGGCCGAAGCCATCCGCGAATTCGTCGCCGAACACGGCTACGACCTGGAGCGAAGCTACGCCTACTCCGACTCCGCCACCGACATCCCCATGCTGGAGCTGGTGGGCAACCCCGTCGCCGTCAACCCGGACCGGGCGCTGCGCAAACACGCACAGGCGGAGGGCTGGGACGTGCAGACGTTCAAGAACCCGGAGCCGCTGATCCAGATGCCGAACGCGAAAGAAGTCGGTATCGGGGCGTCCGTCATAGCGGGCGTGACCGCGTTGGCCGTGGCAGGGACGCTGCTGGCGAAGGCCATGAAGAAAGATAAGTCTGCCTAAGCCCTGAGCGTGTGCGACAAATCCCATCAATGGTTGCTAGGGTTGAGTGCATTCAATAATCGCAGGAAGGTTGAACATACAGTGAGCAACGAAGGTCTGTACACCAGTGGAACGTCCGCAGTGTCCGCAAAGGTCAACTCGATTCCTTTGCACGACACCGATGTCACCCACCCGGGCAAGGACTCCATCGGTACGTTGATTTCGAACGCCTCCGAGCAGGTATCTACCCTGGTTCGCGGCGAGATTGAGCTGGCGAAGGCCGAGGTCATCGGCGAGGCCAAGAAGGGCGCCGTCGGCGGTGGCCTCCTGGGCGTCGCGGGTGTTATCGCCCTGTATTCCTCCTTCTTCCTCTTCTTCGCGTTCGCCGAGATGCTGTCCTCCTGGATGCACCGCGGTTGGGCGTTCCTGATCGTCTTCGCCATCATGATCGCTCTGGCGGGCATCCTGGCGCTGGTCGGCGTGAAGAGCCTGAAGAAGATCCGCGCGCCGAAGAAGACCATTGATTCCGTCAACGAGCTGAAGAATCTGCGCCCAGGCCAGGCGCAGAAGAACCTTGCCAAGGACAGCTCCGGGCTCTACACGGGCTCGAACTAAGGCGTGCCCCACTTTTCGACGTCCCCTTCGGCCATCGACCTACCTGGCCCATTCACCCACGAGTGGTTGCACACTCGTGGGTTGCGCCTGCATGCGGCCGTCGCGGGCGACCCTACGAATCCTCTGCTGTTGCTGCTGCACAGCGCGTTCGGTGGCTGGTATGACTACCGCAACCGCATCGCCGACTTTGCCGATTCCGGCTATCACGTCGCAGCCCTCGACCTGCGTGGCTGCGGCCTGTCCGACAAGCCGGTGCGCCGCAGCGGCGACGCCCTCCTGCTGCACGCCGGTGACCTGAAGGGCGCGATCCACACGCTTGGCCACGACTCTGCGGAGGTGATCAGCGCTGGCGCCTCCACCGTGATCACGAACACGCTGCGGGAGCGCTCCCCGCATCTGGTCACGCGGCACACCCCGCGCCCGTGGACTGGCACCAAGGCAGCCTTTGTACCGACGGCGCTCTACCGCCATGTCCCGGCGCTCTTCGACCAACTGTGGCTGCGCGACCTGCTGCGCAACCAGCCCGAGGACGCCACCGCCGACCATCTGCGTCTGCGCCAGGACGGCACCCACATTACCAACGCGCTGCCCTACATCATGGAGCTCGCACGCATCGAAGCCCGCATGTAGCACGTGCTCAGAAGCTAGCGGCCGACGCAGGCCCCCGTGCCTACCTGCTCCCGCAGGTCTGCGATCTCGCCTGTGCGCTCCAGGATCTGCTGCGTCGTCAGCACGTAGCCGGTTTCCGTGGCGTCCACGGACGCCCCGAACACCATGCCCGCCACCGCGCCGGACGGGGTGAGCATCGGCCCACCGGAGTTGCCCTGGCGGATATTGCCGCGGATGGTGTACACCTGGCGCTGCACGTGCCGCTTCGCGTAAATGTCCGGGCCGGACAGGCTGACCTGGTTGCGCACCCGCACCGGCATCGCCTCGAACGGGCCGGACTCCGGGAACCCCATCACCAGGGCGCTGTCGCCGGTGCGCAGCGTCCCCTCCGCCCAGCGCAGCGGCGCGATCCCCAGCGCCTCCGCGTGCAGCACCGCAATGTCCGCCTCCGAGTCGTAGAAGACCACCTTGGCCTTCTTCACGCCAAGCACCGTGTCCAGGGACACCGTCTCCGTCCCCGCTACGACGTGGGCGTTGGTGAGCACGTAGCCGTCCTCGATCACGAAGCCGGAGCCCATCAGCCGCCTGCTGCAGGACTCCGCATCCCCCATCACGTGCACTACGGAGGCGCGCGCGGCGTCGACAAGCTCGGGGCGCGCAACCGACGGGTCGGGGGCGTCGACCTCCGTGTGCCCATCCGAAGCAAACGGCGAAATCAGCGGCGGCAGCCCCGAATCCGCCAGCACCGCCGCCACCTGCGACGGCAACTGCTTGCCCGCCGCAGGCATCGCGGCATCAATCTGCGTCAGCACCCGCGAGCTCTGCAACTGCTTCGCCCACGCCCCCGGCAACGACGCCGCCAACGGCATACACACGCACCACACCAACGCCACCGCCACGACACCCTGGAACAGGGCACCAAACAGCGAATCGAGACGCTGCGCCGCCTTCCGACGGAACCGGTCATGTACCCAATCACCCACCGTCGAGCCCGCGAAGGACCCCAAGCAGACCACCAGCACAACCACCACAATCAGCCCCGCCACGCGCACCCACTGGGCGTCCGCCCGCTCAAGAAGTGGCGGCAGCCCCACCACCGCGAGCGTCAGGCCAGCCACGATGCCCAGCGCCGACAGCACCGCCGAAAACGCGCCGCGCCGCCAACCACTGACACAGGCGGCGAGCACAATGATGAGGATGAAGGCGTCGATAAGCACTAGAGACCCACCGCCGCCTCAAGCTCCTCCAGGGAGCCGAACTCCTTCGGGAACAGCCCAACCTGGTGCCCATCGCGCAGCACCAACGTCAACGGCACCACCGCCGGCAACCCCAACGCGCCCGCAAACGCATTCTCACTATCCTGATAACTCGGCATATCGACGCCCACATCCCCCAACAACGCCGCCCCATTCGCCGCATTCCCATCCGCATGGACCCCCACCACACGCACGTCCGGGTGCGCCTCCGCCAACGTGTCAAACAGCGGCAACTCCGCGCGGCACGGTTCACACCACCACGCCCACACGTTCACCACCGTCAAGCCCGACTCCGACTCCTGCCCCGTCTCCCCACCCAAACACGGCAGCGCGACACCAGCCACAGTCGGCCCAGGGCAATCGGGGCGCTGAGCCACCTGCGCCGTCGGTGCGGGCTGGTCGCCCGGCTGCGCAGGTTGGTCAGGGCGCAACAACTGCCACGCACCCCCGACCACCAGCGCCGTCACCACCACAATCGCGGCAACACTCGCGCCCACCGACCTACTCGCACTCACAGCTGCTCCATCTCGCCCTTGACACGTTTCGCGGCCTCAGCCGGGTCCGTCGGACCCTCCAGACCAAAGCTGGGACAATCGTACGCGATAGGGCAGACACCACACGCAGGCGACTTCGCATGACACACCCGCCGACCCTCAAAAATGATCCGGTGGGAAAACATCGTCCACTCCGAAGGCTCAATCAACTCAGCCACAGCATGCTCGATCTTCACCGCATTTGAACCCAAGGAGGCGTCGATAAGCTTCAGCCTGTGCATCAAACGCTGAAAATGCGTATCGACGGTCAACCCCGGCCTCCCAAACGCATTCCCCCGCACAACGTGCGCCGTCTTGCGCCCCACCCCCGGCAAGCTCACCAAGTCCTCCAACGCGACCGGCACCTCACCACCAAAATCCGACACCAACTTCTGCCCCAACCCAATCAGGTTCGCAGCCTTCGCGCGGAAGAAGCCCGTCGGGCGAATAATCTCCTCAACCTCCGCTTGCGACGCCGCCGCATAATCCGCCGCCGTCGGATACGCCCGGAACAGCGCGGGGGTGACCTGATTCACCCGCACATCCGTCGTCTGCGCCGACAACACCGTCGCCACAAGCAACTCCAACGGGTTCGAAAAATCCAACTCCGCATGTGCATCCGGGAACGCTTTCGCCAGCGTACGGTTAATCCTCCGCGCCCGACGCTTCCGCGCCAACAGCGACTCCTCACCCTCCAACACCGGATGCTTACCAGGGACCCGCCGCCGCTGCGGCGTCAACGAACCAGACATGCTTTCTCACCTTAACGGGGTAAGCGATACGATGGACACATGGCAGTACTTTTAGTCGTCGCGATTCCCCTCATTCTCGGGCTGTTCACGATAGGAATGGAACACCTGGAGTCCGCAGTCGTCGACTAGTGGTACAGTTCACAGTGTGGTGTGACAAACGCACACTTCAAGAGCTAACGTGACAACCAACACGGGATGTCACACCAGTCCAAAAGGAGGATTCATGGAAGGCGCACAAGAAATTCTCGCCCGCGCGGGCATATTTCAAGGCGTGGATCCCGCGGCCGTCACAGCACTGATCCAAGACATGGAAACAGTCACCTTCAACCGCGGCACCACCATTTTCGACGAAGGTGAACCCGGCAACCGCCTCTACATCATCATCAGCGGCAAAGTGAAACTCGCCCGCCACGCCCCCGACGGACGCGAAAACCTCCTCTCCGTCATGGGCCCCTCCGACATGTTCGGCGAACTCTCCATCTTCGACCCAGGCCCACGCACCTCCTCCGCAGTGTGCGTCACCGAAGTCACCGCGGCCACCATGGACTCCACACTGCTGAAGAAGTGGATCGACAACCACCCAGAAATCTCCCAGCAGCTCCTGCGCGTCCTGGCCCGCCGCCTCCGCCGCACCAACGCCTCCCTCGCCGACCTCATCTTCACTGATGTGCCCGGCCGCGTCGCCAAGACGCTGCTCCAGCTGGCGAACCGATTCGGTTCCCAGGAAGGCGGCGTCCTCCGCGTCAACCACGACCTCACCCAAGAGGAAATCGCCCAGCTTGTCGGCGCGTCCCGCGAGACCGTCAACAAAGCCCTGGCAACCTTCGCCCACCGCGACTGGATCCGCCTCGAGGGCAAGTCCGTGGTCATCGTGAACACGGAGCACCTCGCCCGCCGCGCGCGGTAGGCTGCTTTTGCCTGTTATTTGTGAACCCCTGGGCCTTCCCCGGGGGTTTTCTTCTGCCCATTAGAGGATCCAGTGACAAAAGACGCACACTTTTTTGAATAGCCCTTTTTCTAACAGGCGGTTTGAATGTCTAGCCTCTTTTCGATTGCGTCTTTTGTCACTGCGCAAGCGGAGGCGCACCAAAATCCCGCGCCAGGTTTTCGCGACCTGGACTTTGATGCGGCACCACCCAGCCGCGGGGAACCATTTCAACCCCGCACCCGCCGCGCAAAGAGGTGAGGCCCGGCCACCAGCGGAAACGCCGACCCACCCACCCCGAAGCCGACCAGAACCCGCAAAAAGTTCCCCGCAGGCATGAAAAGGCAAAGCAAAAGCCCTAGTTGCCGGCATCCACAACTAAGGCAACTAGGGCTCTAGAACTCGAAACACCAGGAACTAGTGTTCCTTCAGGTAGCGCAGAGCGACGCGGGTGGACTGTTCGGCGGCGCCGCGGAGGACGGGGTCGACGTCGTCGTAGATGGCGTCGACGAGGGTGTTGATGTCTACGTCCTCGCCGTACTTCTTCAGGGCTTCGCGGATTTGGTCGAGGCGCTGTTCGCGACGGTCGATGTATTTGCGGGCGAAGGCGGAGAGGTCGGCGGCGTCGGGGCCGTGGCCGGGCAGCAGCGGGATGTTCTTGCCGCGGCGTTCCAGCATGGAGAGCGTCTCCAGGTATTGGGCCAGGTCGCCGTCGGTTTCGGAGATCATGGTGGTGTGGCGGCCGGCGATGGTGTCGCCGGTGATGATGCCTTCGAGTTGGTCGTCTTCGATGTCGTGGGTGTAGACGAAGAAGCAGGTGGAGTCGGCGGTGTGACCGGGGGTGGCTACGACCTGGATTTTGGGGGAGACGCCTTCGACGGAGATGATCTCGCCGTCGGTGAGCGGCTCGGCGCCGTGGGTGTAGCGGGCGTCGAGGGCCCTGATGGGGGCGCCGGTGAGTTGCGAGAAGCGGCGGGCGCCGTCGGCGTGGTCGTGGTGGCGGTGGGTGAGCAGGATGAGGGCGACCTTGTCTGCTTTTGCTTGCAGGACGTTGAGGTGGCCTTCGTCTTCTGGGCCCGGATCGACGACGATGCTGTATTCGTCTTCGGGGTCGCGCACGACCCAGGAGTTTGTGCCTTCGAGCGCCGCGTAGCTTGGATTGGGCGCTAGAACGACCGCGACGGATGCCGTTACAGGACGCAACTGACTATAAGCGGGATGCTGCATGTCACCCACCCTACCGCCTTGTGCCCGGTTTTTGCTGCGAAACAGTGCGATTCCCCCGCTTAGGGGCACCGCGCGGTATCAGTCGAGCTCGACGATGATCTCGACTTCGACTGGGCTGTCGAGGGGGAGGACGGCAACGCCGACGGCGGAGCGGGCGTGGGCGCCGGCGTCGCCGAAGATGTCGCCGATGACGTCGGAGGCGCCGTTGATCACGCCGGGTTGGCCGGTGAAGGTTGGGTCGGAGGCGACGAAGCCTACGACTTTCACGACGCGCTTGATGCGCTCGAGGCCCACCAAATTATCGACGGCAGCTAGCGCGTTGAGGGCGGCCTGCCGGGCGTAGCCGTAGGCGTCGTCGGCGGAAACGTCGGCGCCGACTTTGCCGGTGGCGGGGAGGGAGCCGTCGATAAATGGGAGCTGCCCGGACGTGTGCACGTGGTTGCCGGTCTGCACTGCGGGGACGTAGGCGGCAACGGGCGCGGCGACGGCGGGCAGGGTAATGCCGAGCTCGGCGAGGCGCGCGTCCCAATCTGTGTGTGCCATGGCCTACTCCTGCGGGCGCTTCATGTAGGCGACGACGCTGTCGGGCGTCGGGCCTGGGGTGACGGTGACCAGTTCCCAGCCGTCTTCACCCCAGGTGTCCAGGATTTGCTTCGTGGCGTGCGTGAGCAACGGAACCGTTGCGTATTCCCATTTCGTCATGGCCACTACCCTAGACGATATTTAGAGGCCGATAATCTCACGTCCTGCAACGAGGTGCTCGCCCCAGTCGTTGACCTGCGGGTTTTTGCGCAGGACGGCGCGGCGCTGGCGCTCAGTCAGGCCACCCCACACGCCGAACTCGACCCGGTTTTCCAGCGCCTCGGCGAGGCACTCGAGTTGGACGGGGCAGCGTCGACAAATTTCTGCGGCCTTGCGCTGTTCGGCACCTTGTACGAAGAGAGCGTCTGGGTCACCTGTGCGACAGATTGCACGAGTAATCCACTCCCCACGGTCAAACACAAGCTCCCCAGCGGAGTTCACGCGGCGCGGAATGGCGCGGGTGTCCTCGCAAGTCGCGGTTCCAAGAGTGGCAGTCATGAATCGGTCTCCTTTCAAGCGGAGGCAAAGTATAATACTTAGACCCATTAAGCGCTTGTAAGTGTATTCACAGGGTATGCACCTTGTAAAATGCGTCACACGAAAGATGGGGGCGTCCTATTCACTCTCCCCCGCGTTTCATTTAAGGTAACGGTGTGAGTGCACTTCGTTCCTTTGGAAACCTTTTGCTCGGCCTTTGCGCCGTTGCGCTGGCGATTGCCCTGTGTTTGGCGCCGGTCGCGGGCCTGACGGGCCTCGCTATTGCGCGCACCGCGAATACAATGCAGTCGAATTTGCTCGACCTGACGCACGGTGATGTCCCCGGCGTCACGACTGTCACGGACGTCAACGGCACCCCCATTGCGTGGTTATACAAACAGCGTAGATACGAAGTCCCGAGCGAAAAAATTTCAGCGCATGTAAAACATGCACTGGTTTCCACAGAGGATCGACGCTTTTATATGCATGACGGCGTTGATATGCAGGGCTTCGCGAGGGCCATGGTGACGAATGTGCTGGCGGGTGGTGTTGAGCAGGGGGCGTCGACAATTAATCAGCAGTACGTGAAGAACTACCTGTGGCTCGTCGAGGCCGGCAACGACGAGGAGGCGCAGGCCGCGACTGAGCAGTCGATCCCGAGGAAGCTGCGGGAGATGCGCATGGCCTCCGACCTGGACAAGACGCTGACGAAGGACGAGATCCTCACCCGCTATCTCAACCTTGTCTCCTTCGGGAACCACGCCTACGGCATCGAAGCCGCAGCGCGTATCTACTTCGACATCCCAGCGTCCGAGCTGAACCCGCCGCAGGCGGCGCTGCTGGTGGGCCTGCTGCAGTCGGTGGAGTACCTCAACCCATACACGAACCCGGAGGGCGCGACGCAGCGCCGCAACACCGTCCTGCAGAACATGGCGAACGAAGGCCACCTCACCCAGGAGGAGGCGGACCGCTACGCGGCGACCCCACTGGGCGTGGTGGACAAGCCGAAGGGCCTGCCGGACGGCTGCATCACCGCCGGCGACGCGGGCTTCATGTGTGACTACGCCCTGCAATACCTGGAGAGCAAGGGCCTGAGCCTCGACGAGATCGAGCGCGGTTCCTACACCATCACCACCACCCTGGACCCCGCGGTGCAGGCATCAACAGTGCAGGCGGTGCGTAACAACGTCAACCCCGCCACCCACGGCGTGGCCGAGGTCCTCAACGTGATCCGGCCCGGCGCGGACTCCCGCGACATCCTCGCGATGGCGTCCTCGCGCTACTACGGCCTTGAGCTGGAGAAGAACCAGACGATCTTGCCGCAGCCCACGTCGATGGTGGGCAACGGCGCAGGTTCCGTATTCAAGATTTTCACCGCCGCGGCTGCGCTCGAGCAGGGTTACGGGCTCGACTCGATGCTGAACACGCCGGTGCGCTCCGTGGTCTACGGCATGGGCAAGGGCGGCGCCGCAGGCTGCCCCGCAGGCGCCTATTGCGTGGAGAACGCCGGCGTCTACCCGCCACAAATGACCCTGCGCGACGCCCTGGCCCAGTCTCCGAACACGTCGTTCATCGAGCTCATCCAGAGCGTCGGCGTCACCCCGACAGTGGATATGGCGGTGCGCCTGGGCCTTCGCTCCTACACCGAGCCCAATACGTTTGGCGACGGCCGCTCCGTCGCCCAAGCGGCGAAGGAAGAAAACATGGGCTCCTTCGTCCTGGGCCCCACCGCGGTGAACCCGCTCGAGCTCTCCAACGTGGGCGCCACGCTGGCCGCGGGTGGCCGCTGGTGCGAGCCGAACCCAATCAAGAGCGTGGTGGATAAGCACGGGCAGGAAGTGTTCATCCAACGCCCGCCGTGCGAGCAAGTCCTCGACCCGGAGATCGCGGGCGCGCTCGCCCTCGGTATGTCACACGACTCTATCGACGGCACCGCCAAGGACGCAGCCGCCGCCGCCCGGTGGACCTCGCCCGTCGCAGCCAAGACCGGCACCACGGAGTCCCACCAGTCCTCCGCGTTCCTCGGGTTCACCCGCGGGATGGCCGGCGCGCCGTACATTTTCAACGACGGCACCCAAACCACCCCGCTGTGCACCGGCCCAGTGCGTCAGTGCTCCGTAGGCAACCTGTTCGGCGGCAACGAGGCCGCGCGCACCTGGTTCCAAGCCGCCCACGGCGTGCCCGGCGCCGCGGCCGCGGGCCTGCCGCCGACCAGTGCGACCTACACGCGCGGCACGAAGCAGTCGGCGCTCGACGCCGTCGTCGGCCTCCCGGCCGCCACCGCGAAGCAGCAGCTCCAGGCGCAAGGGTTCAACGTGACCACTCAAACCGTCTTCGGCAACGGGGCGCCCACCGGCAACGTCATCGCCGCGATCCCCGCCAACCCCGCACTCACGCAGGGCACCATGGTCACCCTCAACGTGTCCGACGGCAGCGCCGCCTCCCCCACCGCGTCACCGTCGGCGTCCACCCCGCCGACCAGCACGCAAGCCCCCGCCGTCGACTTCGACGGCATCCAGCAGTCACTCAACGACGCCCGCGATGCGCTCACGAGCGTCTTCCAATAAGGCTAACTAGCCCTAGCTCAGGCGGGCCTTGACCGCCGTGGAAAGCCGCTTGCCGTCAACACGGCCGGCGGCTTTCGCGTTCGCAGCCTTCATGACCTGACCCATCTGCGCCATCGACTCCGCACCGACCTCGGCGACGGCCTCCTCCACCAGGGCGTCGACTTCCTCGTCGGTGAGCTGGGCAGGCTGGTATGCCTCGAGGATTTCGGCTTCGCGGAGTTCGGCGTCGGCAAGCTCTTGGCGGCCGTTCGTGGCGTAAATCTCCGCGGACTCGCGGCGCTTCTTTACCTCGCGAGCAATAATCTTCAAGATCTCCGCATCATCCACCTCGTGCTTCGCACCCTCGGTCTCAGCGGTCTGGATCGCGGCAAGCAACATACGGATCGTGCCGGTGCGCTCCTTCTCCTTCGCCTTCATCGCGGTCTTCAGGTCTGCGCGCAGCTGTGCTTTCAATTCACTCATGTGGAAAAGCGTAGTCCATCTGTACGCTAGGACGCGTGAACACTTCCCTCAAACGCCTCACGCGCGCCGCCGGAGTTGCCGCCGGGGTCGCCGGAGCCACTGCCGCGTACGGCGTGAGCCAACTCAACAACTACCGACTGAAGGAATACACCCTCCCCCTCCTCCCACCCGGCACCCTCAGCGGGCGGGACACCTTCGACATCCTGCACGTCAGCGACCTCCACATGATCCCCGGCCAACACGCCAAAGTCGCCTGGGTCTCCAGCCTCGCCGAACTCCACCCCGACCTGGTGATCAACACCGGCGACAACCTCTCCGACCCCAAGGGTGTGCCCTGGGTCTTCCAGGCCCTCGGCCCGCTCCTGGACGTCCCGGGCGCGTTCGTCTTCGGCACCAACGACTACTGGGCACCCCGCCCCGTCAACCCCTTCAAGTACTTGCTTGGCACGAAGCGCGAGCCCTCCTACGTCGACCTCCCCTGGGAAGGCATGCGCGCCGCGTTCATCGAGCACGGCTGGCAGGACGCCACGCACCGCCGCCTCGAGTTCAAAATTAACGACGTCCGCCTCGCCATCACCGGCGTCGACGACCCACACCACAACCTTCACGACTACTCCGCAATCGCCGGCGCACCCCACCCCGACGCGGACCTGTCCATCGCACTGCTCCACGCCCCCTACCGGGAAGTCCTCGACGCCTTCGAACGCGACGGCTACCAGCTGGCCCTCTCCGGTCACACCCACGGCGGCCAAATCTGCCTCCCTGGCGAGCGCGCAATCGTCACCAACGCCGACATCGACCGCGAGCGCGCCTCCGGCCTGCACCGCTTCGGCCGCATGTGGATGGAAGTCTCCAACGGGCTGGGCACCTCCAAGTACGCCCCCGTACGCATCTTCTGCCCGCCATCCGCGGCGTTGCTCCACATCACGGAACGGCCCTGACCACTGCTTTTGTTTTTCGTGGGCGTAGGAGTAACATATCCTTGTGCCCACGGGATATGGCGCAGCTTGGTAGCGCGCTTCGTTCGGGACGAAGAGGTCGCAGGTTCAAATCCTGTTATCCCGACCAATGAAAACCCCGCCGCTTCTGCGGCGGGGTTTTGGCGTTGCTTTCCTTACCTGAAGGGGTGAGTGACAAAAGACGCAACCACGTTTGGACCAGACATACAAACCAGCTGGTCACAAAATGCCTAATTTTTGTTAGTTGCGTCCTTTGTCACTGGCTCACTTTTTACAGGCCAAAAGTTCACACGCGAAAACCCGCCCCCCACCGAAACGAGTCGGTGGTTGGGCGGGTTCACTGGCCTAGACGGCGCTACTTCTCCTTGTTCTCCTTGTTGGAGCTCCCCATGATGGCGTCATGGATGGCGCCCTTCTTGCTGGAGGCTGCGCTTGGCTCGCCTTCCTTGGAGGAACCGAAGATGGTCATGCCGTGGTCGAAGCCTTCGGGTTCGCACGCCTGCTTGATCAGGGAGATCGCGAGGGCGCCGGCGGCGATTGCGCCGAGTGCGATACCGATTGGGCGCAGCTGCTCGCCGATTGGGGCGAACTGCTTGTTGATGGCTGCGACCTGCGCATCAATTTCGCGTACCCAGTCTGGGCGTTCCCAGCCACGGCCGCCTTCGCCCCGGTCTGGGGTGTTGCGACGCATTGCTTCGTTGAACTGGGCGGTCAGGCCGTTCAACTGTGGCTGGAGGGCTTCCGCGATTGGTGCGCCGACTGCGGCTGCGAGGCCGATTGGCAGCAGCCACAGAATCGGGCTGTTGAGCGCGAACATGTTGGCCATGCAGCGCTTGAAGCCGTCGGCGGAGGAGCCTTCACCAGGCTTGCCAGGCTTGCCAGGCTTGTCCGTCGCGCTGCTGTCCTTGGCGATGATGCCCACTACCGTCTTCACCTCGTACTTCTTGCCGCTGGCGGTGGTGACGGTGACTGGGATGTCGACCTTTTCGCCTGGGGTGGCGTCGGCTGGTGGGGTGACCAGCAGGTTGCCTTCCTTGGAAATGGTCGCCTTCCAACCCTTCGGCAGCGCGCCTACTTCGTAGGTGTTGCCGTCGGTGTGCTTGCCGATGTTGACCGGCACGTCAGTGCCCGGGGTGGTGATGGCCGGCGGGTAGTACAGGCCAGGCACCTCAGGCGTCGAAGGCTCACCCGGCTCACCAGGCTGGCCTGGCTGATCCGGCTTGCCTGGCTTCAGCGGCTCGGATGGCTCGATTGGCTGGTTGCCGACGGTGAACACGGCGTAGGTGGTGTAGGTTTCGCCGTTCTTCGGGGTGACGGTGACGGGGACGCGGATCCAGTCGCCTGGCTTGGCGTCCTTCGGTGTCGTTGCGGAGACGACGCCGTTGTCGTCGACGGATACTTCCCAGCCGTCGACGTCGCCCGGTACGGAGAACTTGTCGCCCTCAGCCGCGTTTTCGGGCTGCTGGGTGTGGGTTTCTCCTGGCAGTGTCTTGAGCGCACCGTAGTTGGCCTTCGGGGCGTCGGACTTGTCCTTCACGGAGGCGAAGGCCGGGACGATGACGCTGCTGCCGTCGCCGTAGGTGACCTTGACTGGGATCAGGACGGAGTCGCCAGGTTTGGCGTTTGCTGGTGGCGTCGACAAGACGTTGCCGTGCTCGTCGATGGTGGCCTTCCAGCCTTCGATTTCTGGCTTCCAGTCGGGGTCGATTTCGACCTTGGCGTTTGCTGGGACCTTGGAACCTTCGTGCAGTGGCACTTCGTCGGTGGAGCCTGGCTCCTGGACGACCTTGCCGTAGGTTGGCACGACCTTGCCGACGCCGACCTCAATGATGCGGTTTTGCGGTGTCTTGGTGTCGGTGGTGTTTTCGACGGGGTCGCCTTGGACGGTGCCGTCGACAAGCTTCCAGACCTTTTCGGTGACCTTTTCGCCGTAGGTGCCTTCCTGCACGGTGCGTACTGCGCCGGCTGGCAGGGTGTCTACCTTGCGGATTTTAGTCTCGAATGGGACTGGGGTGTGGATGGTCTCGCGTAGCTCAGTCTGCTTGGTTTGCTTCTTGGTGCCAACCAGGATGATTTGGTCGACTGGCTCTTGGATTTCCGGCTTCTGTGGGACGCCGTCGATCACCTTGTGCGAGATCTTGCCTACCTTGCCTGGCTGCGCGATCTTGTGGGTGCCGGCGTCGAGAGTCGGGTCTTCCTTCACGATGACCTTGAACGGGGTTTCTTCCGTCCAGTGGATTTCAGGCGTGACGCCTGGCTTCTCCTTGGTGCCGACGCGAATGATGCGGTCCTGTGGTTCAGTGACGCGCGTCTTTTCGGTGTGGATGTCGGTGATTTGGGAGTTCTCGATGGTCCGGGTGGTGGTCACCTCGTCCTTGCCAGGTACGCCTGGGTGCTCGGGGTCGACTTTCTGCTCTCCGACTTCCAGCTCGGGGTCGAAGACGATCCGGGTTTCGAACGGCACCTCGACCTCGGTCTTGGCGACGTCCGTGTTCTTGGTCATTGCGCCAACACGGATTTTCTCGGTGACTGGCTCCTTGGTGCGCTTGGTATCAACAACTGGGTCGCCGGAAGGCTTGCCGTTCTCGATCTTCTGCGTGGAGGTTTCTACCTCTTCGCCGTACTCGCCCTGCTGGTCGACGACCTTTTCGCCCGGTTTCAGGGTCGGGTCGATGGTGACTTCGGTTTCGAATGGGACGCGCTTGGTGGTCTTGGTGACCAGCTCGGTTGCGTCCGCCGCCGGGCCGTATTCAACGATGCGGTCCTTCGGCTCCTTCGTGGTTTCTTCCTTCGTTTCGACGCCAGCTTTGCCACCGGTTGCGCTGAAGTCAGCGGTGAACGTCTTCTCGCCGTTCTCGCCTTCCTCGACAACCTTGATGGTGCCCGGCTCCAGCTCTTTGTTCGGGCGTTCGATGAAACCGTGCGGGATCGGCGCGGTCCAGGTGGTTGTCGTGCCAGCGGTGGCTGGCTTGGTGCCAACATGGATCTCTTCGGTGACCGGGTCCGTCTTGCGTACCCAGTTGCCGTCGCGGTCCATGACTTCAGTGCCCGGTACGCCCTTGGTGACGACCTTGTGCTCGCCGGCTGGGATGTTCGGGTCCTCTACGACCTTCACGTCGAACGGCAGCTCACGCTTCGGCTGACCAACGACCGTGATTGGCGCGCTGGTGGTGTCGACGGAGCCGTCAGCGTACGTGACCAGGACTGGGACGTTGATCAGGTCGCCTGGTTCGGCGTCGGCTGGCGGGGTGGCCAGGATGTTGCCGTCCTTGTCCAGGCTGGCGTCCCACAACTTGCCCTTTTCGCTCAGGACCTTGTAGATCGGGTTGCCGAACTCGTTGTTCTCGCCCGTCGGGGTGATCTTGCCTTCTGCTGGCTGGATCAGGTACGGGTTCTCCTTGGCAACCTCAAGCCCCGCTGGCTTCTCGATGCTCAGCGGCGACACCGTCTGCTCACCCGGGTAGGTGGTCTTCGGCGGGTAGGCAGGCTCGGCCTGGTAGTTGTTGGTCAGGTTCACGATTGTGGTGACCGGGACTTCCTCCGTGGAGCCGTCCGGGTATTTGACCGTGACGTTCTTGGTCTGCTTGTCGCCCGGCTTCGCGTCTGCCGGCGGTGTAACAGTGACCTCGCCCGTGTCCGGGTTGATCTCGTACTTCCAGTCGCCCTCCTTCGGGGCCTCCAGCTTGTACGTGGTACCTTCCGGCAGGTCCTTCGGCGAGATCAGACGGCTGACGTACTTGTTCGGGGCCGTCGACTCGACGGAGTAGCCCGGCTCATAAATGTCCTTGTCTTCCTGCCGCACCACGAACGGCGCGTTGACTACGTCCTTGGAGCCATCCTCGTATTTGACAGTGACAGGAACGTCGATGTGGTCGCCTGGCTTCGCCGTCTTCGGTGGCGTGGCGGTGACCTGACCGTTTTTGTCTACGCTGACGGTCCAGCCGTCAACCTTATCAGGCACGCTGTACGGCGTTTTTTCGTCCAGGTCCTTGTCTGGGACCTTGGTGTCCTTGGTGATGTCGGATGTCTTTGCGACGCCCGGCTTCGTCTCCTGCTGTGCATAGCGCGGCTCGTAGACGTTGGCTTGGTCGCCGACCACCACGACGGTGGCGATGGTGGTGTCTGACGATCCGTCCTTGTACGTGACACGCACAGGGATGTCGGCGGAGCTGCCAGGCACGGCGTTCTCGCTGATCGGGGTGGTGATCGTGCCCGTCTTCGGGTCGATCTTGACCTGGTCCCATGTCAGGTTGCGCGGTGGCGCGATGTAGTTCGGGTCCTTCGGGTCCGTGATGAGGGAGAACTTTGGTTCCGACTCCTTGCGGATGTCCTTATCATCGACGGGACTGGTGACCTTGTCGCCCGGCTTCCCAGTCTTGGTTGGGTACTTCGGGTTGTTCATGTCCTTGTCCTCACCCACGACGGTGACGGTGACAGGGACGTCGGCTTCGGAGCCGTCAGGGTAGTTGACGTGGATGCTGATGGTTTCCTCGTCCCCTGGCTTCGCGTCCTTGGGTGGGGTCGCGGTCACGGTGCCGTCATCGGCGACGTCGAACGTCCACCCCTCCGGCAGGCTCTTCGGCAGCTCGTACTTCGCCAGCTTCGGGTCCGACAGCTGCGTATTGATGTTGGAGGACACCTTCATCCCCGCCTTGGTGACCTTCGGCGGGTAGTTCGCAATATCGGAACCTGTACCGTCGCCAATCACGTTGATGGTGCCGGTGACTTCCTGCGGCACCGAGCCGCTTGCGTAGTACGTCTTCACCGGCACCGTGATGTAGGCGCCCGGCAGCGCGTTCTCCGGGATGGTGCTGGTGAGCTCACCTGTCTTCTCGTCGACGGTGATAGTCCAGTCGCCGACCTTGTACTCCAGGGAACCGTCAGGGAAGGTGTAGCGGTTCGGCTGCTCGTCGGTTTCCTTGCCACCCAGACCCTTCGATGGGACCGTCGGCTTCAGGGTGACCGTGTCCTTTGCCTTACCCGAGGTTGCGCCGTATTCCGGCACCTTCACGTTCGACACAACCTGGAACGAGACCGGTGCCTCATCGGTGGTGCCGTCCGGGTAGGTTGCCTTCACTTTCGGCGTGATCGTGGTGAAGTTCGGGGCGTCCTTCTTGGACTTTGCGGTGACGTTGCCGTCTTTATCGACCGTGACTTCTTCCCAGTGGTCCTTGTCGTAGGAGCCTTCGACGATTTCGTACTTAGCAGGCTTGATGACGTCCCCCTTGCCCAGTACTCGCGTCAGCGTCGCTTCAGCGGTCAGGGGCGTGCCCTGAGCGCCCTGCTTAGTCTCTTTGGGGTACTTGAGCTCGGTCTGCTGCGTGTGGTTCGGGGCCACTACCACGAGCAGCGGGATGACGTCCTTGGAGCCGTTGGAGTAGCGCACGTTGACAACGGGCTGGGCAAACGTGCCGGGGACCGGCTTGTCGAAGCCCGCTGGCGCCGTGACGATCACGCGGTAGTCGTCCTTTTCAGGGTCAGCGAACTCGGCGGTCCAGCCTTCGTAGACGAGGCGGTCGTCGAGGGTGATCTTGGCGTCGTACTTCTTCTTCAGGTCCGCAAGCGTATCGCGGTTCTTGTCCGCGACGGGCTCGAAGGTGATCTTCTGCGTCTGATCGCTTGGCTGGCCATCCACGATGCCGGAGGTGATGGTCACCTGGTTCTTCTTGTATTGCGGGTCGTGATACAGGGTGTCGTCGACGCTGATAGCGTGCGAGCTAATCTCGTTCGCGGTGTTGTAGCGTGGCAGCGCGATGGAGCTATCGGTAGCCTCACCTGGGATCGGTTGATCTCCTGTATCCTTAGCGTTTTTCGCCAGCTCGTCAAGCTGCTGAACTTCTCGTGGCAGCGCGACGGCGGTAAACCGAAGCCCTTGCAGGCTGTCCAGCACCGCATCGTCGACGAATGTCGGCCAGGTAAGGAAGAAGTCGGAACCCTCGCGCGTGATGGTGACGTTTTCAAGCATCTGACCGCTACCGTCCGCCACCTTGATGCGCAGTCGAGCCAGGTCGCTTTCAGGAACTTCGCCGATGGCGTTCGCAATCTTCACCTTCTCGCCAGGCTTGACCACTGCCTTGGACACGTCCGCCCAGTCAAGCTGCAACGGCACGCAGTTATCGGTCTCGCTGGGCCACGGGTTGACGTTCGCGGTGATGAAGAAGTTATCACCGAAGAACTTGACTCCAGGGTTGTCTTGCGTGTAATTACCCTTCCACGCAAGGGTCAGTCCCTTATCGCCAACGGCTTGCTGCTGAAACTGCTCGCTGAAGGTGAAGTCGCCATTCAGATTTCGTTGTGTTCTGCTAGCTTCGATTTCGGCGGGGTCAGCTGTGCCGTTGACCGTAAATGAGTTGTCCGGGGTTAGCTTCTCGCCCTCTGGGACGGCGTCCAATTCACCGGCCGCTACAGGGACTCTCCCACCGTCGGTAAAGACGGCCCCCGTGAACGTGCGCTGCTTCGAGGTGTCAAAGTGCATCTGGAGGCCAAATCCAGTTTTGTCTGGAGATGCGCTACTGGGGTTGTGCGTCTGGAACGTGAGTCCGGCGTGATTGGCATATTTGCCTGCCTCATCGCGTTCGTCGGCCTTTCCTAGATCGAGTGTACACGTCTTGTCAATAAGTCCACTTGGTGCTTGCTGGTCCCCCAGCGAAACCATGTCACCCGTGTAGGTAAGGTTTTCGTCTCCTGCTTCCTGTGCCCCGGCGTGCGGGGACGGGGCGATGACCGCAGCGCCGCCCAGGGCAAGAGCGATCGTCGATGCGAGAGTGATGCCTGCGCGGCCGGATTTACGGCCGCCGCGGCTGGTCGTGAGATTCATGGAAAGCTCCAATCAATAAATGCGCGCCAGTTTATTTCGCACATACATTGCAAATACAGGAATAGTGTAACCAAACCCCAGCTTCGGTAAAACACTTAAATTTACATAAGTGAAGGCCCCGCCGACCGAAGCCGACGGGGCCTTCCCCATCCCTAACCCCTTTCTTGCCCACTATGGGGCGAAAGGAGACCACTCAATCCAAGCCCCTATTACTTGAAATGAGCAGCGCCAGATTATCACAAACCCATCCGAAAGTAGGAACCGTGTCCGTGCGCTTGGGTTATTCCTCCTCGTGAACGGCAACACGGCTTCGCTGCGGCACACCGCCCAGCAGCCCGACCGCCGCGACGAGCGCACTCATCCCGACGCCGATCCACAGTGCCTGCACAGAGCCATTATTGCCCGCGCTCGAGAGCGACGCGGCCAGCCAGTGCATCGGCATCGCCGCCGAAATCGCCTCCAGGGCGCCACTCACAGGGGCGGCCGCAGCGGCTTTCCAGACCCACCCGACTACCCCCATCTGAGAAATTGCCAGGATTGTGGCAACCAGGGTCCCCCATCCGCGCCCGAAGATCGCCGCGAGCGCTGTCGTCACTCCGGCGGATGCGGCCGCGCCGCACAGCAGCGCAAGCGCAGCGATCCCCAGGGCCGTGGGGCTTAGGTTCCGGCCGAGGATGAACACCAGCACCCAGCCAGCAACCGCCAGGAGTACGACGCCCAGCGCCAGCGCCAACCAGTGCCTCGTGCGGGACAGCCACGCCGCCGCGGCGACGCCGACGCCACCAAGCCCCACGAGTGCTGCAACCAGCATCGCTGCGACCGGGGCCAGCGAGGACTCCTGCGGCTCCTGCGCTGCCCCCTCCGCGCCTGCCTGTGCCGCGGCGGGTGCCGGGAGCGCGCCGCGTACCGCGCGGATCTGGTCGGCAGTCAGGTTCGCCATGTGGTCAATTTTTGCGACGCCCTCATCAAGCTGAGCGATACCGCCGACCGCGCCCTGCGCCTCGTTATTGAGCTGGGTCAGGCCGTTCGCCAGCTGCTGGGCCCCGTTCGTCGCGGTGTACACGCCGTCGTGGTAGGCGTAGCCCGGCACCGCCAACTGGTTGGCCACCTCGCGGGAGCCGTCACGCAGCTTGTTCATCTGCGAGACAACCTCCGGCGGCAGCTGCGCGTTTTCCGCTTGCACCTTTACTTGTTGGAGCTGCTCACGCGCGGCGATGACGTCCGGGTCCTTGGAGGCTTTCGTCGATACGAGGGCGCGGTCGATGGCAGCGGTGACCTGGCCACGCACCGCATCGAAAGCCGTGGCCTGCTCAACAACCTGGCCGATCGCGTCCGCGACCTCCGTCGCGCCGCCCCCGAGCTGCCCCGTGGCCGCCTGCAGCTGCACCATCCCGGCCGACAACTCCTGGGCACCAGCCTGCGCCTGCGAGATCGCGGCGACGAGTTCGTCGGCGCCGCCGGTGAGCTGGGAGGTGCCGTCGACAAGCTCTTTGGTGCCCTGTGTGAGGAAGCTGGCCTGCGTGTTGGCCTCCCCCGCGGCGCGGCGCGCCTCATTCGGGTTGCCCTGATCCGACGGCAGCTGCGGCGCGGCGGCGTCGCCCTGCGTGGACATCCAGGTACTCACCGGGCTCAACGGCAAAAACGCCGCCACAATACACACCAACAACACACACAACACGCGCCACTTCATGTTGCACAATGTAACCCCTGCAACTGCATGAAGGCTGGAGGGCACACCGCACGCTGGCAAAGTTGTTGTGGCCTTGTCCAAGCTTGTTGCTACCCTTTAAAGCAACTGACAGTTTTCAATCTTGGAGAGGGTTCACCATGGCACTACCTCTCGTGCTCGCATTCGTGGCCGCGACGGTACCACTATCGCCGCTGCTCGTGCGAGTTTTCGACAGGAAAGCAGGCTGGCCGCTAGCGCTCCTGCTGTTCGCCGCAGCGATCACGCTGGGCCGCGAATTTCCCAGCATTTCCCAAGGGAACGTAGAAACATGGTCCGTCACCTGGGCCAATGACATCCTCGGGCCCGGCACCGAAATCGCGTTCTCACTACGCGCGGACGGACTGAGTATCTTCTTCGCGCTACTGGCGCTCGTCATTGGCGGGATTGTCCTTATATATTCGGCCGCATACCTGCCGAAGCGCGAGGGCAACACCAGCTTCTACACCATCATGACGGCGTTTACCCTCTCGGTGCTGCTGCTCGTGCTTGCGGACGACACCGTACTCCTCTTCATCGGCTGGGAACTCGTCTCAATCGCGTCCTTCCTGCTCATCGCGCGCTCCGGCTCCGGCGGCGAGGCCGGGTCCTACCGCACGCTCATCCTGACCTTCTTCGGCGGGCTGACGCTCCTGGCGGGCCTCGCGGTCGTCTCCGTCGCGGCGGGAACCACGCAGCTCAGCGCGGTGCTCGCGTCGCCGGTGTGGGCGCAATCGCCAGGGCTGACCACCACGGTGGCGCTGCTCATCGGCTTCTCCGCGTTTACGAAGGCCGCGCAGTTCCCCTTCCACTTCTGGCTGCCCGAAGCCATGGCGGCAGCCACACCAGTCTCCGCGTTCCTGCACGCGGCGGCAGTGGTCAAGGCGGGCGTCTACCTCCTGCTGCGCTTCTCCACCATCTTCCATGACGTCACCGCGTGGAACACGCTGCTGCTCGTCACCGGCCTGTTCACTGCGCTGATGTCGGCCGCCTTCGCCATCACGAAGACGGACCTGAAGCACCTGACGGCCTACTCCACGGTCTCCCACCTGGGCTGGATCGTCGCGGCAATCGGTATCGGCACCCCGGCGGCACTCGCCGCCGCGATGGTGCACACGCTGGCCCACGCGCTGTTCAAGTCCTCCTTGTTCATGCTCATCGGCGTCGTCGACCACCAGGCAGGCTCGCGCGATATTCGCCGCCTCGGCCAGCTGTACAAGCAGCTGCCGTTCACCTTCGCCTCCACCTGCGTGGCCGCGGCCTCCATGGCCGCCATCCCGCCGCTGTTCGGCTTCATTTCGAAGGAATCCATCCTCACGGCGTTCGACGCCACCCGCTTCGGCCCGCTCCTGCTCGCCGTCGCCGGCCTCGCCGCCCTGCTGACCTTCATCTACTCGGCAAAGATCGTCTTCGGCGCGTTTATCGACGGCACCAAGCCCATGCCGCACGTCACCGAAGCGCCCGTCGCGCTCTGGCTGCCAGCCGCGCTGCCCGGCCTGACCTCCCTGCTCCTGCCGTTCATGCTCGGCTGGGTGGACAGCCCAATCAACGCAGGCGTACGCACCATCACGGGCGACACCGAGTTCCACTCACACCTGGCGCTGTGGCACGGCCTGAACGCGCCGTTCATCGTCTCGCTGGCGGTACTGGTGCTGGGCATCTGCTTCATCCTCTTCGTGCGCAAGCCGTTCTTCGCGGCCGTCGAGAACAAGCAGCTGCTGCCAACCAGCGGCAACGACCTGCTCAACGGCATGGTCCGCGGGCTTTCCACGGTCGGGCGCTGGCTCGGCGCGATGGCGGACACCTTCAACCCGTCGCGCCACCTGCTGCCGACCGTGCTGTGCATCCTCGTCCTCGGCGTGAGCACCACGGTCTTCACCGAGGGTGTCGACGGCATGCCACTCGCACCGCGCGCCGAAGGCATCGACGTGTGGTGGGACCTCATCCCATTCGCCATCATCACCCTGTCCGTCATCGGCCTGGTACGCACCCGCTCCCGCCTCGCCGCGGCGGTACTGCTGGGCACCACCGGCGTGGGCATGACGCTGCAGATGCTCATGCTCGGCGCACCCGACGTGGCGCTCACCCAGTTCCTCGTCGAGTCGCTGACCGTCGTGATCATCATGGTGGTGCTGCGCTACCAGCCACGCACCTTCCCCAAGACCCCGACCTCACGCAAGGTCTTCGCGGCCGTCGTCGCTGCCATCGCCGGCGTGGTCGCCTTCCTCGGCGTCTACGCCCTGCTGGGCCGCCACGACCGCTCCGACCTCGCCCTGTGGTACCTCACCGAGGGCGGCAAGATGACCAGCGCCGACAACATCGTCGCCGTCATCATCGTTGAGTTCCGTGGCTTCGATACCCTCGGCGAGCTCTCCGTGCTCGGCATGGCGGCAGTGGTCATCGCGGCCGTCGTCCAGTCCATGCCACGCCACATGTTCGAGGCCGGCACCCGCCCACGCCCGTTCGGCCAGTCGCAGCTCAACTCGCTGCCACTGCGCAAGGCGTCCGCGCTCGTCGTACCGATCCTGGCGCTGCTGTCCGTCCTCATCTTCTTCCGCGGCCACACCGCGCCCGGCGGCGGCTTCGTCGCAGCGCTCGTGCTGGCCACCGCGTTCGGCCTCAACTACCTGTCCCGTGGCGCGGATGCGTACGTCGTCAAGCAACTCACCCCGATCAGGCTGACGGGCTGGGGCATCATCATCGCAATCAGCTCCGGCTTCCTCGGGTTCCTCGAAGGCGGATTCATGTACGCCATCCACGGCACCATCGCCGGGGAGCACATGACGACGTCCCTCATCTTCGACTTCGGCATCTACCTCGCCGTGCTCGGCATGGTTACGCAGGCGCTCAACGCGCTCGGCGGCTACCTACGCCCCGGCACCGAAATTTCCGACCTCACCTACACCCGCGGCGGCGAAAACCCACTGCCGGATGTACCAGAGCCGGAAGCACCCGCCGAGCCTGTCGACGCCCACCCAGCCCCACTCAACCCCGCGGAAAACCCGCGCCCAGTTACCACGAAGGAGCTGTAAACCACATGGTCATGGCACTTACCATCGCGGTCCTGGTTGCAGGGTCCGTCTACATGATCCTCCAGCGCGGCATGGTCCGCATCATTTTCGGCATGTCCCTGTTCGGACACGCCTCCAACCTGACGCTGCTGGCCACCGGCATCGGCGCCTGGCGCGGCGAGGCATTCCCCTCCCGCACCGCCTTCGCCGACCTGTCCGACCCGCTGCCGCAAGCCTTCGTGCTCACCGCTATCGTTATCGCGATGGCGACGACCACGATCCTGCTCATGCTGGCGTCCCTCGGCAAGGATGACGACACCATGGACAACCCAACCGGCGTCGCAGGCACCTACGACCTCATGCGCCTGAGCCCGTCCGCACTGTCCACCGCAGGCCGCACCGCGCGCCTCAACCCGAACAAGATGAACAACACGGAAGGAGCACCACGCGCATGAGTGCGGACGCAATCCTCCCAGTCTTCGTCGCCCTGCCCCTCATCATGGCGGCAGTGACGACGCTCAGTCCCTGGAAACGCTGCAACGACGCCCTGGGCCTCATCATCCCCGCCATCAACCTTGGCCTGGCCATCTGGTTGTACGGCTACACCGCAGAACACGGCACGATTGCCCACGTCATCGGCCTGTACCAGGGTGGCGTCGGCATCTCCTTCGCTGCCGACCAGTTCTCCGCCATCATGCTGATCACCACGATGATCGTGGCGCTGACCTCCAACTGGTTCGCCAGCGTCGCCGGTGAAACCCAGGCGCGCTACTTCACGCCACTGACCCTGGTGCTCATCACTGGTGTCTCCGGCGCGCTGCTCACCGCGGACCTGTTCAACTTCTTCGTCATGATCGAGGTCATGCTGCTGCCGTCCTACGGCCTCATCGCCATGACCGGTACCCGCAACCGCCTCCTGTCCGCCCGCACGTTCGTGCTGGTGAACCTTGCGGCATCCACGCTGCTCGTGATGGGCGTGGGCTACATCTACGGTGTAGCCGGCGCGGTGAACATCGCCGCCCTGCGCGGCGCCACGGCCGGCAACGGCCCGATCACCGTGGCCACCGGCCTGGTCATCATCGCCATCGCCGCCAAAGCCGGCGTCTTCCCGGTCCACACCTGGCTGCCACGCACCTACCCCTCCACCAGCGCCGCCGTCATGGGCCTATTCTCAGGCCTGCACACGAAGGTGGCCGTCTACATGCTCTTCCGCATCTGGGTAGTCATCTTCGACATGGACGCCCGCTGGAACACGCTCATCATCGTCATCATGGTGATCTCCATGCTCATCGGCGGCTTCGCCGGCCTTGCCGAGCACACCATGCGCCGCGTCCTCGCCTACCAGATGGTCAACGGCATGCCGTTCATCCTCATCATGCTGGCCTTCACCAACGACGACGCCCGCTACGCGCTCGCCGCCGGCCTCATGTACACGCTGCACCACATGATCACCATCGCGGCCCTCGTCCTCAACGTCGGTGCCATCGAAGAAACCTACGGCACCGGCACCATCTCGAAACTGTCTGGCCTCGCACGCCGCGACCCGCTGACCTCCGCGGTCTTTGTCGCCGGCGCGTTCTCCATCGTCGGCTTCCCGCCGTTCTCCGGCCTCTTCGGCAAGGTCACCATCGTGCTCGCAGCCGCCACGGCCGGCGACTGGCGCTCCTGGGTGGCAATCACCACCATCATCGTCGCGTCCTTCGGTGCGCTGCTTTCCATGATGCGCGTCTGGAAACGCGTCTTCTGGGGCCGCCCAATGCAGCACTACCCGAAGGCCCTCAACGTCCGCGCGAAGCTGCTCGCACCGTCCGCGCTGCTCATGCTCATGTCGCTTGGCATGTTCATCGGCGCCGGCCCGCTCTGGGCAGCCAGCACCGCGGCCGTCGACAGCCTTCTCGACGTCAACTCCTACACCACCGCCGTCCTCGGCGACGACGCCATCGGCCTCCCCGATGTGGACACCCTCCAAGGAGGTAACTAACCATGCTGCAACGCTTCGCACACGGCGTGGGCTACACCGCCTGGCTCATCAAAGAAATCTTCGCCTCCGGCTTCAGCGCAGCCGCCGCCGCGTTCAAACCCAACACCGGGCTGGACCCGATCATCATCTACTACCCACTGCGCCTGACCACCGACTGGCAAATCTTCTGGTACTCCACCTCTATCACCGTCACCCCGGGCACGCTGTCCCTCGGACTGCGCTACCCCGCCCAGGAAGACGGCCCCATCGTGCTGCTGGTCCAGGCCGCATTCGGCAGCGATCCTTTAGATCAGATCGCCGGCCTCATCGACATGGAAGAGCGCATCAACCCGGCCATCAAAGCCACCCCGCTGGACCCCGCATCCATCGGGTGGGACCACTACGTGGACCTCGGCGACCCCGACGACCACACCCTGCCACCAGCGGAAAGGATGGACTAGAACATGTTTGAAACAATCCTCATGGGCTGCGTCATCGTCATGGCACTCAGCCTGCTCGTCGGCCTCGCCGGCCTCATCCTGGTGAAAGACGAACTCTCCCGCGCCGTCATGGCCGACCTCATCTTCTACGCCATGGTCACCATCTTCCTCGTCTGGTCCATCTGGACCCCGACCATGATCGGCTACGAAATCGCCATCCTCGCAGGCCTCGTCTGTGGCGTCATCCCAACGATCTCCATGGCCCGCATCATCACGAGAGGACGCCGCTAATGACCATCATCGAAATCATCGTCGCAGCGCTCGTCATCGTGGCCACCCTGCTCGTGGTCGCCACCGCGCTCCTGCAGCTGCGCGCCCCCGACGCCCTGACCCGCGCGAACCTGCTCGGCCCAACCGTCTGCCTCGCCTTCCCGCTCCTGGTCGTTGCCAAACTGATCTGGTCCTGGTCGACCACCGGCTTCGACCTCAACGACTTCCTCCGCGCCATCATCGCCATCGCCGGCGTATGGATCGTCGGCTCCGTCGGCTCCTTCATCATGGGGCGCACCCTCTACGGCGTGACCGTCTCTGACAAGCGCGACCGGCACCCGAACCGGCCGAACCACCGGATCTAGTTCCGGTTTTTGGGGAATTCGGTTCTGGGGTTTGCGGCGTTTCCTCGGGTCACCGGCCCGGTCGGCTGAAGAAGTTCCCGAGCCGGGGAACCATTTTGGGGTTCGGGGCCTTCTCGGGCCGCCCAGTGCGGCGTTTCCCCAGGTCACCGACCACCCCACCCCCGACCGGCCGAAGAAGTTCTGAACTTGCCCCCGAAAGTTAGACTAGGGGTAATCCTACCCGGCTAACGCCTTAAAGGCCTTATCCCGGTATTTCATCGGGGTGCAACCATCAAGTCCCAGCTGGAGTCTTTCCGCGTTATACCAGTCGATGTACGCGTCTACCGCAGCGGTGAATTCTTTGACAGACCCGAACTTCTCGCCGTGATACATCTCGGCTTTCAAATGGCCAAAGAAGTTTTCCATCACGGCATTGTCATAACAATTACCTCTCCTGGACATTGATTGGATACCACCATTGTTGTCGA
>NZ_MLCQ01000015.1 GCF_001875725.1 Corynebacterium sp. NML140438
ACAATCACCGGGGTTTCAACGGCCGGTGGTGACGTCAACGCTGACGGCACCAACTCAGGTAACTGTGGATCGGTCATGAACAAAACCTCCTACGGATTAACGTTCACAACCACCCTGGCACTAAGGGGGGGACCTTGAATTTGGTGCGCCACCCGTCAAAAAGGATCGGTCTCAGCAAAAGGAAGAAAGCCCTACATGCGCAAAATGTCCTGTAGAGCTTTCTCACCTTATAGCGAGGGACCTTGTCATAGCGAGGGACCTTGTCCTCACTTCCTCTTCACGTATGCGACTCCTGGAGAAGTTCAACGCAAGCTGCCGCTGAGCTATGCCAATCAACTTGGCAAGGTCATCCGGTACGCGAATGGTTTACAATTCCCGTCGACCTCCTCCGGGCGACCAAAACCCCTGGCCCCGCACCCGGGGAGTATCGCCACACCCAACTTAAAACGAAAGAACCCCTCCCGATGCTTCGACGCTGCGTCGGTATTCGGGCGAGGTTCCTTCTACTGGAGTGCACTCGAGCCGGAGACTCTACTCACTCTCTCGCTTGACACGCTAACCAATGGGACAGACAATAGTCAAGTCTAAAGGTGCCTTCATGGGGGTGTAAGGCTATGTACGGAAGCACACACGCTAAAAACGTATTAAAAGCGCTCGGCCAACAACGGATGGAAAAATTTCTAGCGCAAAGCGGAAATCATGCTGGTAGAGCACTCAAGTTGTACGCTTGGGATGCTGAACTTTCTGCAGCAATGGGGAGCCTCATCGCTATCCTAGAAGTAGTTCTTCGAAATAAGATTTGCGCGGCCATCGATATTTGGAGCGATCAGCCCCCGGGCAGTAACAAAAATTGGATTCTCACTCCGGACCAAAACGTTCAGTCTCCATTATCGGAAATCAGTAAAGCAATCTCAGGCCCCGCTATAAACAAAGCGCAGAAGGCTAAAGAGATTCGAGATAGCGGTGCCGGTCTCTTCACTGGACACCACTTACGTAGTGGGCACGACTTGACACGAGATGACGTAATCGCTCAGGTCTCACTCACTCAATGGAAACAAAATTTTTTCTACCGAGAGCCCGAAATGCAGGACGACGGGAGCAGAAAATTCTTTCCGGACGAAGTTACGTACACAAGAGTAAAAGCAGTCTATGAAGTGATCACCCACAAAGCTCTATCAGGTGGGCCTTCACAAATTACACCTGACCGTGCAAGTCTTATCATGCACCACGCTGTGCTGCTCCGAAACAGAATTAGCCACCAAGAAACGCTCATCAACATCGACTGCAAGGCATACCGCCAAGAGTTTCTCGATCTTTTAAAATGCCTCGACCAAGATGTTCTGGCTTACTACACTGCCAACGACCCTATTCCCGAAATTTTAAGCAGGGATCCTCGAAACACTGCTCCGCGATAGCCTCGCTCGCTTTTCAGCTTGTTCATCCACGCCAGCGGCAATGGTATCCGCTCCGAAACACATTGCACGCATCATGCGTGGTGGCGCTCCCGCTTGCAGGAAATGAAACTCGGTTATGCACTGCATCCCCAAGCCATCGGCAACGTCAGGCAGCTTGACCGAGCGGACCCCGTTTGTTTTCGACGCCAATTCCCCAATTTTGCGCTGACCTGCATTGGTCGACGCTAAGAGGTCGCCCGGAACCGCACGCAAATCTGTTCACAAAATCTCTAGCAACGCTCCCACGACACATCCCACCTCGCCGCACCTCACCCACTACACTGTGTATCCATGACTAACGCGAGCGAAACCCCAGCGCACCGTTACGGCGCTGGCCTGGCAAATCAGATTGAGCAGAAGTGGCAGACGTTCTGGAAGGACAACGGCACGTTTAACGCGCCGAACCCGGTCGGCGACCTCGCCACGGGCGGCCCACTGCCCGAGGACAAACTGAATGTGCAGGACATGTTCCCGTACCCGTCGGGGGCGGGGCTTCATGTGGGTCACCCGCTTGGCTACATCGCGACGGACGTGTTTGCCCGCTATAACCGCATGTTGGGCAAGAACGTGCTGCATACGTTGGGCTATGACGCGTTTGGTCTTCCGGCGGAGCAGTACGCGATTCAGACGGGTACGCATCCGCGGACGACGACTGAGGCGAATATCCAGAATATGAAGCGTCAGCTGGGCCAGTTGGGGTTGGGGCATGATCCGCGTCGTTCGGTGGCGACGACCGACCCGGAGTTTTATAAGTGGACGCAGTGGATTTTCCTGCAGATTTATAACGCCTGGTTTGATGAGGAGCTGCAGAAGGCGCGTCCGATTGAGGAGCTGGTCCGTGACCTGCTCACGGGCGCGCGCACAACCAAGGACGGCCGTAACTTCCGCAACTTGACGCACGCGGAGAAGCACAAGGCAATTGACGAGTTCCGCTTGGTGTACCTGTCCGATTCGATGGTGAACTGGTGCCCTGGTTTGGGCACGGTGCTGGCGAATGAGGAGGTCACTGCGGAGGGCCGTTCGGAGCGCGGGAACTTCCCGGTGTTCCGGAAGCGTTTGCGTCAGTGGATGATGCGTATTACTGACTACTCGGATCGCCTGCTCGATGACCTTGACTTGCTGGATTGGCCGGAGAAGGTCAAGGCGATGCAGCGCAATTGGATTGGGCGTTCGCGTGGTGCACAGGTGGCGTTTGCGTCGGACGCAGGTCCGATTGAGGTGTTCACGACGCGCCCGGACACCCTGTTCGGCGCGACCTACATGGTGCTCGCGCCTGAGCACCCGCTTGTCGACGCCCTCACGGCCGATGCTTTCCCGGCTGACACGGATGAGCGTTGGATGAATGGGGCGGGGTCGCCGAAGGTGGCCGTCGAGAAGTATAGGGCGGCGATTGCTGCCAAGAGTGACTTGGAGCGCCAGGAGAATAAGGAGAAGACTGGCGTGTTCTTGGGTTCGTTTGCGACGAACCCGGTGAGCGGCGAGCAGGTGCCGATCTTTATTGCTGATTATGTGCTGACCGGTTATGGTACGGGCGCGATTATGGCGGTGCCGGCGCATGATGAGCGCGACTACGAGTTTGCGACTGTCTTCGGCCTGCCGATCGTGCCGGTGCTCGACGGCGATGTCTCCGAGGAAGCGTTCACGGGCGACGCGCCGCACATTAATTCGGCGAACGAGCAGGGCCTGGACCTCAACGGCCTGGGTAAGGACGAGGGGATCGCGAAGGCGATCGAGTGGCTGGCCGCCAACGGTGCTGGTGAGGAGAAGATCCAGTACAAGCTTCGCGACTGGCTCTTTGCCCGCCAGCGCTACTGGGGCGAGCCGTTCCCAATCGTGTACGACGAGAACGGCCAGGCGCACGGCCTGCCGGAGGACATGCTGCCGGTGGAGTTGCCGCAGGTGGAGGACTACAACCCGGTGTCCTTCGACCCGGAGGACGCGGATTCTGAGTCGGCGCCGCCGCTGGCGAAGGCCACCGACTGGGTCGAGGTCGAGCTTGACCTTGGCGAGGGCACGAAGAAGTACTGGCGCGACACGAACGTGATGCCGCAGTGGGCGGGTTCTTCCTGGTACCAGCTGCGCTACATCGACCCGACGAACCAGGACGCCTTCTGCGACATCGAGAACGAGCGCTACTGGACCGGCCCCCGCAGCGAGAACGATCCGGGCGGCGTGGACCTCTACGTCGGCGGTGTGGAGCACGCGGTGCTGCACCTGCTCTACGCCCGTTTCTGGCACAAGGTGCTCTATGACCTGGGCTTTGTGTCCTCGAAGGAGCCGTACCGTCGCCTGTTCAACCAGGGGTATATCCAGGCGTACGCCTACACGGATTCGCGTGGCGTGTACGTCCCGGCCGCCGAGGTGGAGGAGAAGGACGGCAAGTTCTACCGCGACGGCAAGGAGGTCAACCGCGAGTACGGCAAGATGGGCAAGTCCTTGAAGAACGCCGTCGCCCCGGATGACATCTGCCGCGATTACGGCGCGGATACCCTGCGCGTCTACGAGATGTCGATGGGCCCGCTGGACACGTCGCGCCCGTGGGCGACGAAGGACGTCGTCGGAGCGCATCGTTTCCTGCAGCGCCTGTGGCGCCTGGTTGTGGACGAGGAGTCCGGCGAGGTCACCGTCACCGACGCCGCGCTCACCGAGGATGACAACAAGCAGCTGCACCGCACAATCGCCGGTGTCCGCGATGATTACGAGCACCTGCGGGATAATACGGTCGTCGCAAAGCTGATTGAGTTCACGAACTACCTGACCAAGACGTACCCGTCGGGCGCCCCGCGCGCCGCGGTTGCGCCGCTGGTGCAGATGGTTGCGCCGCTCGCCCCGCACATCGCCGAAGAGCTGTGGTCGAAGCTCGGCCACGCCGACACGATCACGTTCGAGCCGTTCCCGACCTTCGAGGAATCTTTCCTTGTCGACGCCACCATCGAACTCCCCGTCCAGATCAACGGCAAGGTGAAGGCCCGGATCGACGTCCCGACGGACGCCTCGAAGGAGGACACCGAGGCGGTTGCGCTGACGGATGCGCGTGTCAAGGAACTGACCGACGGCAAGAATGTGGTCAAGGTGATTGTGGTGCCGGGCCGGATGGTGAACCTGGTCGTTAAGTAAACGTTCAGGAAACGTGTAGGTGCTGCGGAGCGTTTGTGTGTACTGTTGGACAGCATGACTGAACCAAATACACCTAACAACGATCCGCAGAACCCGGGTGGCATCCCGTCCTACCCGGAATACGGCGCGTCGCCTTACGGCCAGCCCTCGGGACAGCCCTCCGGCCAGTCCTACGGGGAGCAGGCCGATTTCGGTGCGTTTGACGTCAACTCGGCCGCGCAGGCGTCCGGGCAGAGCGCGTTGCGCTACCACGGCGCCCAGCTCGCCGTCCCGACGAGCCCCGCAGCAGCCATGCTTGCTAACGACGACGGCTTCGTCGGCATCACGCCCACCCAGTACGGTGACGGCGTCACCCCGCACCCGATCAGCAACCCGGCCGTCAATGGCGTCGCGCACGGGCTGGGCACCGGGAAGCTCTCCGTCGGTGCTGCGCTGAAGTACGGTTTCAAAACCGCCTACTCCAACCCGGGCACCTGGCTGGTGCTGGCGTTCGTGTACGCGCTGCTGAATAACATCGGGGCCGTCTTCCAGAGCGACACGGTCAGCGCCCTGGGCATGCTGGTCCTGTTCTTTGCTGCCCCACTGTTCATTGCGGCCGCGCTGCAGCAGACCCTGGTTGGTCCGAAGCAGTTCGTCCTGAAGGACATCAAGTCGGCTGCCTACGGCAAGACGCTGGGTATGTCGGTGGTCGTCGGCATCATCACGACTCTGATCTTCGCCCTGCTCATGGTGATCGGGTTCGTCGCTGGTTTCGCCGGCGCGGACCCGGAGGCGCTCCTGACCGCCTCGAGCGGTGATCTCAGCGCTATCGACCCATCCGCGTTCGTGACCCTATTCGTTGGGATCGGCATCGCGGTGCTGATTATGTTGCTTATCTCGCCGTTCTTCATCTTCCAGTCGTTCTACGCGGCTGACAACAACGGCACCTTCGGCGACGCCTTCAAGGCCGGCTTCACCACAGCGAAGCGCAACTACGGCGGCCTGCTCGGCCTGATGATCGTCTGCGGGATCCTGATGGCCACCGTCTCAGGCAGTGGCACCGCCTCCGGCGTGGCCGCTTTCGTCTCGCTGGTGTTGGGCACGCTGCTGACCGCCCCAGCACTCCTGGCGATGGTGTACGCCTACCGCCAGGTCTCCGGCGGCCCCGTCCCGCACGAGGTAGCCGTTGCCTAAACGCAGCACCTATTACACGGCCGTGGCACTGACCGCCGCGGCCGTGCTCTTTTTTACCGTCGGCAAGGCGTACGTTGGCCTGCCCGGGGTGTGGGACACAACCTCCCACGAGGTCCGTCACCTGCGCCTCATCCCCTTCGGCTCCTTCATCTACTACCGAGTCTGGTGGGGACCGTGGCTCAACCTCATCGGCAACATCGTCCTCTTCCTCCCAGTCGGCTACCTGGCCCGCCTCCGGCTCGGCAAGGTCTGGAAGGCCGCCCTGGTGTCGATGGTGGCGTCACTAAGCATTGAAGTAGCCCAGTACGTGCTCGCCGCCGGCTACTCAGATATCGACGACCTCATCATCAACACCGTCGGCGGCACCCTGGGCGCTACACTTGCCCACATGCCCAGCTTCACCCGCACCATCTTCCCCGACGGCAACGAACCCGACGCCCGCTTCACCCTCGCTAACGAGCGCACATTCCTCGCCTGGACCCGCACCGCGCTCGCATTTCTCGCCGGCGGCATCGCCCTCGGCGCTTTCGACGTCACCGGCATCACCCCAGAGACTCAAACCTTCGCTGCCGCCACCGTCATCGTGATCGGCATGGCCATCGCCGCCGGCGCCGCCATCCGCTGGGTCCGCGTCGAGCGAGCGCTGCGCCACGGGCGCCCTCTGCCCGCCCCCGCGATCGCGCCGCTGCTCGGCGTCGGCATCCTGGTCGCCTCCATCGTTGTGCTGGTAGGCCTGCTCTCGTGACTATCCCAGTCCCCGACCCTGGCCTCCAGCCCGAGCGCACCGCCTTGAGCTGGACCCGCACCGCCCTGGCCATGCTCGTCTGCTCGATGGTGCTCCTGCGCTGGTCTCACGCCTACCCGGTGCCCGTCTTCGGTGCCATCGGGCTCCTGCTCACCCTGGCAGTGGTGCTCATCTCCAGATATCGACGCCTCTACCGCACCGAAGCCCACAACCTTGCCCAGGAACGCTCCCAACCAAACACGGCCTCCGTCCTTGCTACTGCGTGTGCGCTGGTTGCGCTTGGTGGCCTGGGCCTGTGGCTGGTCCTTGTGAATTAGGGAATAAGGCGTGCAGTGACAAACCACGCAGCTAGGAAAAACTAGCCCTTTTCTGAACTGCGATTATGAACATCTGCACCAAATGTGTGAGCGTCTTTTGTCACTCGCCACCAGTCCTGCGCACCTTTTTCCTGCCTGGAAAATCCGCGACCTGGGCAAACGCGCCGGGCCGTGCGCGAAAACAAAGAATTTGGTGCGCGTACCCCGCCCCGCGTACCCCGCACCGCACAAGTACTACGAAGAAAAGTCGATCGCGATGCATTTCAGCATGTCGTAGCCATCCCCGTTGAGGGCGAAGCCGTCGTCGGTGTCCTCGCCGAACCCGAAGGCCTCGAGCATCGCGGTGCCTTCTTTATAGATGGTTGAGTCCGGGAGGTGGGGGGAGTCGGAGATGAGGTTGAACATGAGTTGGTTCCAGTTTTCGCGGCCGAAGGTCGCGTAGAATCCGCGGGCGATGTTTTCGGCGAAGTCGAATGGGTTGTCGCCGCCGCTGAGTAGCTCGACGCCCTCGTTGGTGATGGTGTAGCGCCCGGTTTGCTCGGCGCGCATGAGGCCGGATTCGACGAAGAAGTTGTGGAGGTGCCTGCGCCAGATGGGGTCGTCGGGGAGGAGGCCGTCCATGAGGTTGTAGAGCGCTTCGGTGATGCCGGTGTAGACGGGGGAGTCGAAGGTTGGGTTAGGCCCGTAGTAGTCCTCGAGGAATTCGCCGATGGCGGCCATGACGGCGGGGTTGCTTTCGGGGTTGGGGTCGATGGCCATGATGTCTTTGAGGTCGTCGCGGCCTGCGAGGTATTCGCGGAGTGCTTCGCGGACGTGTTCGTCTTCTTCGGTGTTGGCGTCGGAGTTCATCATTTGGCGGGTGACCATGGTTTCGACGCTGTAGTACATGCGGTTCGAGATGCTGACGGGGTCGGCTTTGGTGAGCCTGTCCACCATGTGGCCGGGGGACATGACGGGCATAGAGGAGAACAGGGTTGGGGTGATGTGCATGTCGGCGGGTTGGCCGGCGGCGAGGCGGACGGCTTCGTCGTAGAGTTCGGTCATCATGGCGGGGCCTTTGAGGTGCTCGATGACGTCGGGGCCGAGCGCGGAGATGAGGACGGGGGTTGGCCCGGCGATGGTGGACGGCCCCAGTACTTGGACGTTGATGTTCCAGTTGGCGCCGGCGTCGTAGATGTAGCTCATGGTTTCGGGCATGTCTTGGACGGTGAGGTCGGTTTCGTCGTATTCGCCGGCGGCTGGTTGGGCGGTGTAGACGCGTTGTTCGCCGTTGATGGTTCCCGAAAACATGTGTGTTGCGGCGCTCGAGAAGCCGAGGGTGGCGTCGATAATGAGTGCGAGTTCCCCCAGGTACATCGAGTGGTCAACATTAATGCATCGTGAAATCTCGGGTCGGGAGTTTTCTACGGTGATTAATAGAGAGATGTTCATGTCGTTCACTCTATAGTTTTGTATCTTTTAGCGCTCGCGAACTACCCAGAATGTGCATCGGGTGACGCAGAGCAGCCAGTGGAGGACGAGGAGGGCGGGCAGCGCGGTGGCGATGATGGTGAGCCATTCGAGGTTCCAGACTTCGGCGAGGTGGTGGCTGCCGACGCTGATGGTGCCGGTGGGGAAGGTGGAGGCCCACCAGGCGGGGGAGTAGCGGGCCCAGTGCGCGACGGCGGGGTAGAAGTGCCACATGGCGAAGGCGATCATGGGGATTGCGGCGATGAGGAGCACGGTGCCGACGATGAGTTCGGCGTCTTTGCCGAAGAGGAGGTCGACGGCGGAGACGGTCTGCCCGACCACACCGAGGGGGATCCAGGCGGTCGCGGCGTTCGGCCCGCTTAAGTCTACTTTTCGACGCCACGCCGCCACATACACTCTGGCAAACAGCGGGTACGCCGCACTTATCGACGCCACCATGCAGCACACGCCGAGTACCCAGTAGAGGTCGCCGCCGCCTTTGACGTGGGTGGTGGCGGCTGTGTTGGACGCCATGATGGGGCCGACGAGGGCAAGCCCCCAGGCGAAGTTCGGTTGTCCTTGGAAGCCGCGGAGCTGGTTGGCGTAGACGGCGAGGCAGGCGGGTGCCCCGATCCAGAAGCCGACGAGGATGAATGTCAGGTTGTCGGTGAGGTTGGTCCAGGCAGTGCCGAGTGACATGATCCCGATGAAGGTCATGGCCCACGGCGCCATCGTGTCCTGGCGGAAGCGTGGCGTGCGGTAGATGATGAACCCGACCACGAGCGCCACGAGGATGGCGACCCCGATACAGGCGACGACCCACGCCAGGGGGTCGAGGCCGCTGATGACCAGCAGCGTTGCTACCAGCGAGGTCCCCATGAGGCTGCCGCCCCACGCCGGTCCCGCTGGTGGCAGGTTATAGCTGGTCCTGGTTTTCACACGCGCTCACGCTGCCAGGTGCCGAATCGGAGTGCGCACGCGCACCAGTGGAACAGTAGGAGGAGCAGCAGGCCGAAGGAGAGGGCGTGCCACCCTTGGTTCCAGGAGCCCAGGCACAGGGTGCCGACCGGGAATGTGGAACCCCACCAGCCGGGGCCGTACGGCGCCCAGGTGAAGACCGCCTGGTAGAAGCAGTACATGCCGAAGAGCACGCACGGAACGCCGATGGTGAACATGATGATGCCGTAGAGGTGGGCGTCGAAAAAGGAAGGTGGAGGCGGCCGTCGACTGGCCGACAACCCCGAGTGGAATCCAGGCCGTGCCTGCCGCCGCGCCGCGCGGGCGTTCGCGGCGCCGCCACAGCGACCAGTAACAGTAAGCGAACAGCGGGATCGCGGGGATGAACGTGAAGAAGAAGCACACGATGCCCGCGTGGTGGTAGAACACGCCGTGCTCTGCGGCGAGCTGCCCGCCCGACGTCGCGGCGACCATCGGCGTGACCGGCGCCAGTCCCCACGGGAACGCCGGGGTGGTGTAGTGCTCCGAGACCTTCCAGAAGCCCCACAGCTGCCACAGGCACACCGCGATCGACAGCGGCGCGCCAATCCACCAGCTGATCAGCTGGAAAATATCGTTGCCGGTCAGCGCCGTCCACGCCGAGCCGCACGCCAGCAGGCCCATCGTGTACATGCCCCACGCCGCCATGTTCTGGTGCCGCGGCGGCTCGTTACGGATGCCGACCGTGAACACCGCCAGCAACACCGCCGCTACTAGTGCAAACGCGATCTGTCCGAAGCGGAACCCGTGCAACCCGGACAGTGTAGAGGCGATCGACGTCCCCATCAGGGACCCGGCCCACGCGGGGCCATACTTAGGCAATTGCATGCACCTACGCTAAGCCCGCCAGTACGGTTTGGACAACTATGAAACGCTGCCGGTCAGATTTCTACCGTCGCACGCGTGCGGCTATCCTACCGACGTGCAGAAACTTTCCGGTGGCCTCCTGTTCGCGCTCGCCCTGCTTACCGCGGCGGGCCCGCTCGGCATCGACATGTACTTGCCAGGCATGCCCGAGCTCGCCACCCAATTATCGACGTCCCCCTCCTCCGCCCAACTGACCATCTCGGGGTTCATGCTCGGGATGGCACTCGGCAACCTTTTCTTTGGCGCTATCTCTGACGGCACGGGCCGCAAGCCCGCCATCCTGGTTTCCTCCGCGGTGGCGTTCGCGGCGTCGGTGGCGTGCGCCGTCTCCCCCACGATCTCCTTCCTGATCGCCGCTCGATTCCTGCAGGGCCTGGCAGGGGGCTGTGCCGTCGTCGTCACTCGGGCCGTCATCCCTGACATCGCTCACGGCCGCGAGGCTGCCCGCGGCCTCTCGGGCCTCATGGCGATCTCCGGTTTCATGCCCGCCATCGCCCCCGTCCTCGGCGGCCTGATCATCCCCACCTTCACCTGGCGAGGCGTCTTCTGGACCATCGCCGCCGTCAACCTCGCCCAAATCCTCATCGCCTGGCGCTTCGTCCCCGAAACCCTCCCACCCGAGCGGCGGACTCGTGGCACCCTGCGCACCATCTTCCCCCGCATGGGCCGGTGCCTACGTCGCCCCGCGTTCCTCGGCTACATGGTCGCCGCGGGGCTCGGATTCGGCACCCTATTCTCCTACATCTCGGCATCCCCACTGGTCCTGCAGGTGCAACTCGGCGTTACACCGACCACCTTCTCCCTCATCTTCGGCGGCATCGCCCTGCTCATCCCCCTGTCGAACTCCATCAACATGCGCCTGGTGAAGACCCACCAGCCGCGCACCCTGCTCGTTGTGGCGTTATCTGTTGACATCCTCGCCGGGCTGATCCTGCTCGCTTACAGCCAGCTCGGTCCCAACCTCACGATGCTCCCCTTCATCGCCATCCTCTCCGCCATGGCCGGGTTCATCATGGCCAACGCCTCGGCGCTCGCCGTGGAGGAGATCCGGGACATCGGGATCGGCGCCGGCACCGGCGCGATGGGCTTCTTCCAATTCATCATCGGTGGCCTGGTCCCGCCCCTGGTGGCGCTCGGGTCCAACCCGACTGCCTCGATGGCCAACGGCATCCTCACCTGCGCCGGCCTGGCCCTTCTGGGAGTGCTTTTGGGCAGCACTGCACCACATTCCAGACCTAAAAACATCTAGCACTTCTGTGGCGTGCAGGTATCCTAAGGTCGGTTTTCAAACGCTGGAATTTGGTGCATGGAGTGGGGAGCGAGTGACAATGGACGCAATCCTGTCGGCTGAACCCGGTAAAAGCCCAGGTCGTGAAAAGTGGGTTGCGTCTTTTGTCACTCGGGTCGGCGAGGGTGACACCAAATTCCTTTGCGCAGAGATCGCGACCTGGGGAAATAGCCAGGCACCTTTCCGGAAAATCGGGAATTTGGTGCACGTTCTGCCGCGGTTAGCGCCAAATACCCACATTAACAATCAGCGACCTGGTCTTTTGCGTGCACGTCCAGCTCAACGCTCGAACTTAGAGAAAAAGAGCTATCGATTTCGATCCGGTTCTACTTATCCTCAGAGCGATTGTCCTTGAGAAAGCCCATGAAACTGAAGTATGGGACATCTTCTGTCGCTCGTTGAACGGCTGCGAAAACAGCATAACTAATAGGGTCAATCACCTGGTCACTTAGGTTTAAGACTTCCAGGAAGAAGTGCTGGGTAATCATGTACGGATGAAAGCTTTCCTGATTGCTACCAGGTTCTAATTCTTTAGCAAGTTCGTACTCGTCTTCATCGCATTCACTAACTGTGAAATCAGGAAGAGCGTCAATTTCGGAGAAGGAAACTTTGAGTTCCTTCTGGAAACGCTCTGCAATGTGGTAAGAATCCTTTTCAGAGCAATACACGTAAAGCTCTTCGTAAAAGCCTTGCAGCTCACCATTTGACAAGGAAGAAAGACTGGTCATTCGAAAGCCGCTCCGTTCATGAGTAGTTGGGATAGTAAGTTTAGCTTTCACGGGGGCAGCAATTTCGGTTGCGCCGAGTGCTAGTGCTTATGCACCGAAGCCAGCATCGGAAGTCTTTCCAGCGCAGAAAAAGCCTCCACGAGGAAAAGGATTCGAGCTCAAGCACTGCCGAGCAATCTAGCACCCACCAAAGCCCCTAAATAATCTTCCGCTCCCTCGCCCGGTCGACGGCGGCGGTCCGGTTGTCCACCCCAAGCTTGTTATAGATGTGGATCAGGTGGGTTTTCACCGTGGCCTGGGAGATGAAGAGTCGGTCGGCGATGGCGCGGTTGGAGGCGCCGGTCTGCAGGGCGCGCAGGATTTCGATTTCGCGGGCGCTTAAGGCTTCGTCGGGGCGCATGAGGCGCTCGGCGAGGACCCCGGCGACTTCTTGGGAGAGGACGCGTTTGCGCTGGGCGGCGGCGATGATGGCGTCGTGGAGTTCGTCCTCGGGGGCGTCTTTGAGCAGGTAGCCGAGCGCGCCGGCTTCGACGGCGGCAACGACGTCTGCTTCGGTGTCGTAGGTGGTCAGGATCAGTACGGGCGGGCCGCCTGCTTCGCCGAGTCGCCGGGTGACTTCGATGCCGTCCACGTGCGGCATTTGGATGTCGGTGACCACGACGTCGACGTTGTCGGGCATGGTGTCGATGGCTCGCCCGTCCGCGCCCTCGCCAACGACGGTGATGTCGCCGAAGGAGTCGAGTACTGCGCGAAGGCCGGCGCGGACGACGGGGTGGTCGTCGAGAAGCATGACGTTGATCTCACTCATGGGTGTCCTTTCCCAGGGGGATGCTTGCTGCTAGTACGTTACCTTCGACGCTGAGGGTACCGCCGACCTCCGCGACACGCGCCCGCAGCCCGCGCAGGCCGTAACCTTCGGGACCGGTGATGCCGCGGCCGTTGTCGAAGACGTCGACGGTGGCGACGTCCCCAAGCTGCTCCACCGTGACCACGGCGCGGGTGGCGCCGGCGTGGCGCACGATGTTGGAGAGCCCTTCGCGCACGACGCGTTCGATGACGCCGGCTGCGGGCTCGGGCACGTCCTCGACGTTGAGGTCCACCGTGAGCCGCTGCCCGAGTGCTTGTTGACGCCCCTCCGCTCCCCGCGCCAGCTCCTCGAGCCTGCGTGGGAGTGGTTCGGCGGGCCCGGCGTTGTCGGCGACGAAGCGGCGTGCTTCGGCGAGGTTGTCGGCGGCGGTGGCGCGGATGGTGTCGAGGATCTGTTTCGCGCCGGGCTCGGTGATTTGTTTGTCCAGCGTGCGGCCGAGCAGCACGATGGAGCTGAGGCCTTGCGCGATGGTGTCGTGGACTTCGCGGGAGAGGCGGGCGCGTTCCTCGAGGACGCCGGAGGCGTGTTCGGCGGCGGCGAGTTCCATGTGGGCGGCTTGAAGTTCGTAGGCTAGCTGTTTGTAGTGGTCGGCTTCCGCGCGCAGGGCCTGGTAGGAGTGGTAGATCAGCAGCGCCAGTACGGTGCCGAGTGCCGACCCGACCACTCCGCCCATTCCGGCACCGGGCGCCGTGACTGACAGCGTGAAGGCCAGCAGCAGCGCCGCCACCGCGACACCGGGCCAGGTGGGCAGCACCACGGAGACCAGGATGACCAGCGGGAACTCTAACCACACGAACTCCGGGGCGTGCAGCGCCATGACGACCCACAGCGCGAGGACGGCGGCCAGCCACACGTAGGTAGCGCCGCGGGAGAACCGCCTGCCTTCGTTGTAGGCGACGGTCCCGGCCATGTACAGCACCGCGAAGGGGACCGCCATGCAGACGGCGAGCGGGTTCCACCTGGTAGAGACGATGCCGACGAGCAGCAGCACGGCGACCAGCACGTGCAGGCTGACGCGCAGGAAGGTGAGGATCCGGTTGGTGGTGTTCACGCTGCTAACCATAGACGGTGCACCCGACATCCGATGGAGGGCGGATCAACCGGACGGTTGATTCGAGGTTCAACCCCGCTCCCGATGTGGAACGTGCCTGCTCACACGCACAATGTGGGCATGTTCGTCGGATTGAGAGAAATTGTGAAAGCCAAGGGGCGCTTCGGCCTCATTGTTGGCACGGTCGGGTTGATCACGTTGCTCGTGGTGATGCTGACCGGTTTGACCAATGGGCTGGGCAAGCAGAACACGGAGGCCCTGGAGGCACTGGAAGGACCAGATGCGAAATCGGTCGTCTTTCAGGACATGGATGAGCCGTCCTATATGACGTCGCGCGTGACGGCGGAGGAGGGCACGGTCCCGCTGGGCACCGGCCAGACCCTGCTGTTGCGGGAGAACGGGAAGGAGGAGTCCATCTCGATTCTTGGGCTGCCGAAGGGCACTGAGCTACCCGGCGGCGAGGTGCTCGGCGACGGCGCGGTCGCGTCGCGTGAGCTCAACGTCGCTCCTGGTGACGAGCTCTCCGTCGGCGGCACCCCGATCACCGTCGACGCCGTTACAGATGACCTGTACTTCTCCCATACCGCGGTCCTGTGGGTGAACACCGAGGATTGGAAGGCCGCCATGCACACCGACGCCGACGGCACGGTGCTGCTAGCCAACGATGACCGCGGCATGACCATGAAGGAGTCTTTCGACGGTCTGGCTGCGTACAAGTCGGAGCAGGCGTCGTTCAATATGATCCTGGGCTTCCTGTACGCCATCGCGGCGCTGGTCATCGTGGCGTTCTTGACGGTGTGGACCATGCAGCGCACCCGTGACCTGGCCATTTTGAAGGCGATTGGGGCGTCGAATAGCTACTTGCGCAAGGACGCGCTGGGCCAGGCGGCGGTGCTGCTGGGCATCGGCGCGGTGGTTGGCGCCCTGATCGCGCTGGGCATTGGGCTGGCTGCGTCGAAGGTGGCGCCGTTCTCGCTGACGGTGCTCACGGTCGCCGGCCCGCCGCTCGCGATTTGGGTGATTGGGATGGTCGGCGCGTTCTTCGCAACGCGCCAAATTACAAACGTTGAGCCGCAGCTCGCACTGGGAGGTATTGCGTAAATGTTGCACATGAAGGACGTCACCGTCACGTTCCAAGACGGCGAAGAGACAGTTACGGCGCTGGATAACATCAGTTTCGACGCCAACCCCGGCCACCTCACCTTCATCATTGGTGAGTCCGGCTCCGGCAAGTCCACGCTGCTCTCCGCGGCAGCAGGCCTGCTCACCCCGAACAGCGGCACCATTCTTGTCGACGACACCCCGGTCTCCGACGAGGTCCGACTGCAGAAGATCGGGATGATTTTCCAGCAGGCGAACCTGATTGGGGCGCTCAATGTGAGGGATCAGCTGCTGGTCACCGACCACATTCGTGGCGTGAAGCCTCGCGTGGACCGCGCGAACGAGCTGCTCGCGGAAGTCGGCCTGGACGGGCTCGGGGACCGCAGCATGCAGCAGCTTTCGGGCGGGCAGCGTCAGCGCGTCGGCATTGCCCGTGCGCTGATGGGGGAGCCGAGGCTGATCCTGGCGGACGAGCCGACGGCTGCGCTCGATTCGGAGCGCTCCCACGAGATTGTCGCGCTGCTGCGCACCCTGGTGGAGGAGCACGACATCGCGTGCGGGTTTGTCACCCACAACGCCAGCCTCATCTCTGAGCGCGACGAGGTTGTCCGCGTCCGCGACGGCCGCGTGTCGCGGGAACGCGCCCTAGCGTAGCCGAGGCCGCGACGCCACCACCAAGGTAATGAACGCGCAGGCCGCCAGCCCGGCCGTCATACAGAGCGTGCCGGGCAGGAAGCCCGCGTCCACCACCGCGGCGCCGAGCGCGGATCCGGCCGCGATCCCGACTTGGTACGTGACCACGTAGATGGAGCTTGCCAGGTCTTCGTTGCGTTTCCCGGCGTGCAGGAAGATGGTGGTCGCCGACGGCGGCAGCGCCCCGTTCGCCAGCCCGAACACGATGATCATCGCGATGATCAGCAGCACCGATTTCGTCTCTAGTGCGAGCAGCCCCAGCACCGCCGAGCCCACCAACAGCATGGCGACGAGCCCGTTGACCCGGATCATGCGCCGGTCGACCGTGTTGCCCGCCGTGAGCACACCGACCACGCCGCAGATGCCGAAGAGGGACAGCCCGAACGGGACTAGCTTCGGCCCGGCAGTCGTTGTCATCAGCAGCGCCAGGTAGGTGAAGGTGGTAAACACGGCGGTGACGTTGAACGTCAGGAAGAGTACCAGCGACGGGATCGCCGACTTTGTCCGCTTGCCGCCCGCTGCCGGCTCGGGGTGCTTCGCCGGCATCGAGGGCAGCGACGCCACCAACGCCACCACCGAGAAAATCACCGCCACGCCCAGCACCCAGGTAGCGCCGCGCCACCCGATCCATCCGCCGAGCATGGTCGTCAACGGCGTACCGATCACCGCCGACATCGTCGAACCAAAGGACACCGTCGCTACCGCCTTGCCTGTCATCCCTCGCGGCGCAAGGCGTGCCGCCATCGGGTTGATGAGGGACCAGAACAACCCGTGCGTAAACGCCGCGGTGACGCGGGCGGCGACGAGCACCGCGTAGCTGTTCGCGATGCCCTGCAGGATCACGCCCCCGGCCAGGAACCCGAGCGTGGCGAGGAAGACGGGCCTGCGGTCCCAGTTGCGGGTGAAGTGCATCAGCGGGATGGTCACCACGGCGACCAGGCCGGCGTAGACGCTCATGAGGAGGCCGATCTGGCCTTCCGTCACGCCGAGGTCCTGCGCCATGGGTCGAATCAGGCCGACCGCGAACATCTCGTAGGTGACGTAGACGAACGCCGCGAAGCTCATCGCGGAAAGAGGCAGCATAGGAAGCGACGACTGTTTACTCACACGTGACAACCTACACGCTCGGTGTTAGGTGAAGGCTGCTAGGCGAACGCCCCCAGGTTGAGCGCCTGCATGATCACGGTCCCTCCCGCCAGCACCGCGCCCAGCACGCCCAGCACGATCCCAGCGATCGCGAGCGGGGTGAGCTCCTTTTCCTCGGCGGGGGTTGGCTCCGGAGAAGTGCTCGGCGTAGGGACCGCCGTCGGTTCAACGGTCGGGTTTGCGGTCTGCGTGGAGGTCTGCGTTGGGATAGGCGGTACGGCTGTATTGGTCGCGTTCGGTGGGATCGGCAGAGCGAGGGTGGCGTCGCCGCCACTGGCACAGAGACGGTCCGCGTGTTCCCGCAGCTGGATGTACTCCTTGACGCGCCGCAGGTTGGTGTAGAAGAACGTGTCGGCGTACTGCTTCGCCCAGGTGGCGGCGTCGGCGTCGCTGAGCCCAGGGAAGCGGTGCTGGAGTTCGCGCGCGATACCGTCAGCCTCTGTGGCTTGGTTCACCGGGTGGAACAGCGTGCGCTCCCGGGGACCGAGCACCTGGAACTGCCCCATGAGTTCGAAGTAGCGGTAGGTGAGCACGTCATCCGCAGACGCCTGCGGGATTGTCCGCTGCGGACTGTACTTATCCAGGTACCATTCGGCGACGCTCACAGGCAGCCCGGCTTTGGTGAAGGCCTCAACCGCGTATGCGTGCTGCAGTGAGTCGGGCTGCGCGAAGTTACTCGGTGCGAGGTATTCGCGGCTTTCCTCCTCGCGGATCCGCTTATTGACGTCCTCTTCGACCTTTCCAAGCTGTGGAAACGCCTGACGGAACGTTTGGTAGTCGAGGTAGTACTCTTTTTCGGGCGCAGCGAAGTGGAGGCGCGCCGCGTTCATGAGCCGGGCGTATTCGGCTGGCGAGAGGTAGAACGCGCATTGTTTGGTTACGGGATCTTGGGGGCCGATGACGGCGGCGTCCGCAACTGGAAACAAGAAACTGGCGCTGAGCCCGAGGGCTACAACGCCAGTTATGTATCTCCGAGACTCCATGGAGATGAGGTTACAGCATCTTGGCTGCTGACAATCCGAGAACTGCCAGGATTGCTACAACGATGGTGCCAACGATGCCACCGATGAGGGCAGCCGAGTTATCGCTCGTATCGACTGTCTTCGAAGGCTCCGGGTTGACGGTGGTCTTCCCCTGTAGCGGGTTCACCTGAATGTCAACGGAGACAGAAGGCTTCGGAGAAGACTCTGTGGTGGTTGGCTGCTCCTTGTTGCGGGCCTTCCCTTCAGCCCCCTGGGAGACTGCGTCCGGGTTGGTGTGCAGCGTTGGGAAGAGCACGATGCCGGTCTTGCCGTCGCGGCAGTTGTCCTTCGCCTGGTTCAGTGCGGCCTCGACGTTCGCCATGGTGCGGGTGTCCTGCAGGCCTTCCTGGTTCTCGAACTGGTCAACCCAGGCGGTCGCCTGGTCATCGCTGAGGTCCTTGAACTGAGTCTTCTTGGCTTCGATCAGGGCGTCGCGGTCACCGATGGTCGGAAAAACTGGTGTCGGTGCGCGGAAGGACTGCTTCGAGGCTGGGATCTCGCCCTTTTCGAAGTACTTGTCGTACTCGAGGATTTCTGGGAGGCGACCCGGGTTCTCGAAGCCCGGTGTCACTGCGTCACTCCACTTGTGCGTGATGTAGTCGAGGGCGACAGACTCCGGAAGTTCTGCATCTTCAGCGACCTGCTTAGCGAGCTCAGCGAGCTTCGGGCGAGGGTCCGGCTGGAACTCCTGGCGGAACGTAAAGTTTGTTTTCAGATCATTGGACAGCTTCTCGCCGTGTCCCTTGGCAGCAGGGAAAGCATCTTCGAATGCAATCCGCCACGCCTTGTCGACGTCGAACGTTGCTGCCTTGCCCTTCGACTGCTCGTACAGCTTTGTCTCTTCGGCGTTAAGGCGGATGGAGCATACGCCGGAGACATTCTCACCAACGGTGGCACCTTCAGCGGAAGGGGCGACCATGGCGCACGCGCCGAGCGAGAGCGCGATTGCGATTCCTTGGAGTCTCCGATTGTTGAACATATTTCTGAGTGTAGCCGAGGGAGCTGCGGAAACGTATTCGTTTATTGACGTGTGTTTCCGAATTTTTCCAGGAAAAACCGTAAATAAACCTTAATATTCACATACTCGCAGGTCTATGACATGTGTTTGCGGGATTGTTCAACATCTGCGTTTAAGGAAGCCACAAACCGGGCAAAGGGACCATACCTCATCCAACCCCTTCCGGGGGTACATGAGGTGAAAGGGGCAGTTCATCGGCATTAAATTACATCGCTGTAATTTAGCATCCCCTACACTGCTTTTGTTAAAACCGTGTGCACCACGCCGTGGCGCTACGCACATTTCTTGCAATTTCGCTAGCAGAAGTCTGTGCGTGACCGTACGGCGTCAGGGATGCGAGCCATGCGGCCACCGCGTGGACCTGAACCGACTGGGCCAAAAGTAGGACGTCGTCCATTCCGTCGCGTGCCACGCGCGCTCCGAGGATCCCGGCCAGCACGTCGCCGGAGCCGGGTGTGGCGGCCCAGGAGGAGCCGGCGTCGATAAGGATGGTTTCCTGACCGTTAGAGACGACCGTGGCACGCCCCTTACGGACCACCGTGCAGCCGAGCGCACGGGCGCACTCGACGGTCTCTTCGACGCGACCTTTGGTCATACCTCTATATAGGCGTGAAAATTCACCGTCGTGCGGAGTCACCACAACCTGCTCCAACCTGCGCGGCGCGCGGGCCACAAGGGTGAGCGCATCCGCGTCGAGCACCACCGGCACACCCTGCCGCAACACCCAATCGACGGCGGCATCCGCCTCCTCGTCGAGTCCGATGCCAGGGCCACACACCCACGCCTGCACCTGACCCGCCTGCTCCAGCTCACGGGTAGCCACGACCTCCGGGTGCGCCCGCACCACCTCAAGCGCCTGCGCGCCCGCGAACCGGACCATCGCCGGTGTCGCCGTCACCGCTCCCGCCGTGCACAGCAGCGCCGCCCCCGGATACGTGCCGCTGCCAGCGTGGATGCCAACAACGCCACCGGTGTACTTGTCGTCAGCGGCGCCGGGCTCCTTGACGTCTACCGGCACCGGCCCCATCGGCCTGATTCCATCGAGGCTCAGCTGCGTGTCTGGCACCGCGCGGTATACCCGCACGTCGCTCTCCGGCAGCGGTAGGCCAATGTCGGCGCACAGTGCGCTCCCGCAGCGCGTCGACAGGGCGTGCGCGTAACGCCACCCACCGAACGTCACCGTCACGTCGGCCTGCAGCGCGTTGCGGCCGGCCTCGCCGGTGTCGGCGTCCACGCCGCTCGGCACGTCCACGGCCAGCACCTGGTTCGCCTCGATGTCGGCGACGGCGTCGGGCAGGTCGCCGGCCCCGCCGAGGCCGAAGAGGCCGTCGATAAGGAGGTCGCACACCCCAGGCTTCTCGACGACCCCACCTCCGGCCCCCACAAACGCATCCAGCGCACGCTGCTGCGCCCGGCCCAGCGGCAGCCAGGCATTGACGTGCCAGCCCTCCCTGGCGAGCTCCGCGCCCGCGTACAGCGCATCCCCACCGTTGCCGCCCGGACCGACCAACAGCAACACGCGCTCCCGCGGCCCCGACATCTCACGCGCCACCCGCGCCACCGCGTGCGCGGCGCGCTGCATCAACGCATCCGGGGACGCCTCAGCAGCAAGCAGGGGAGCTTCCGCGGCCCGAATCTCCGCGGCGGAATAGGCAAACGGTGCAGCAAACATTCCGCCATTCTACGCGCTATTCAGCCTGGCAGGAGGGGCACCAGAACAAATTCCGGCCCTCGTACTTGCGTACCTCGATCGGTGTGCCGCAGACGAAGCAGGGCTCGCCGGCGCGGCGGTACACGTACACCTCCCCGCCATGATCGTCCTTCCGGGGTGGCCTGTCCATCGCCTCGGGGCTGTGCTCGGGGCGCACCGTATCGATCCGACCGTGCTCCACCCCGTACTCCATCAACTCGCGCACGTCCCGCCACAGACGCAGGAACTCCTCGTGGTCCAACGCCCGGCCCGGCACGAACGGAGAAATACCCAGGCGGAACAGCGGCTCCGCACGATAGATATTGCCCACGCCCGCGAAGTACTGCTGGTCCATCATCAACGACCCAATCGTGCGTCTCGACGACCGTACCCTCTTCCACAGCGTTTCTGGGTCCGCGTCCGGATCGAGGGGGTCCTCGCCACTGCGGTCCAGGATCGCCTGCTCCTCCGGCGGGGAGACGTAGCGGCAGTACTGCGGTCCGCGCAGGTTCGCGGCCACGTCCTCGTTGGCCAGGCGCAGCCGGATCTGGCCCCACACGTCCTCTGCAGGCTCGAAACGGAAGGAACCAATCAGGCCCAGGTGCACATGCACCGTCGCCGTGGAGAACTCCAAAAACAGGTGCTTGCCCACCGCACGGGCCTCCGTCAGGGTGGCGTCGGTGAGCGGGGTGACGTCGAAACGCCCTTGCGGGGAGGAAATCTCGATGGGCTGCCCTGCGAACGTTTCGTTCAATTGGCGGGCGAGGCGGTGGATGACGTGGCCTTCGGGCATTAGTGTTGTTACTCCTTTCGTCTCACCGACCAAGGTACAGCGCACACCAACTTTTGCTCCGGTCGACCAATGCAAGTCGATCGCGCCGGGTGTCTCTCCTTCACCTGGTTGAAATAGTTCCCGACCTGGGGAATCATTTTGGGTTTTGGGCCGGTTCCCGTCGACCAACGGTAGCGTCTCCCCAGGTCGGAACGCCTGTCCACGAAGATTGTTCCCCAAATTCAGTGATGGGTGGGGAACAATTGTAGGGGGCAGTGGGTGGCGTGAAAGTGCTCCGGTCGACGGGAAGCAACCCCGCCCCAACGTGCACAAATAGAGATGCGGGCGCGCGGCCGGTATACTTCAGGTTCCATGCCATATAGCGTTGGATTTGATCGGGATAAGTACATTGCGATGCAGTCGGAGCACATTTCGGCCCGGCGAAAAGCAATTGGGGGAAAGCTCTACCTAGAGATGGGTGGCAAGCTCTTCGACGATAATCATGCCTCCCGCGTGCTGCCGGGGTTTACGCCGGATAACAAGATTGCGATGTTGGACCGCATTAAGGATGAGGTCGAGATCGTGATTGCGTTCAACGCGGGTGACGTGGTGCGTCAGAAGATGCGCGCGGACCTCGGGATTTCTTACGAGGAGGACGTGTTGCGCCTCGTGGATGTGTTCCGGGAGCGCGGGTTCCTCGTCGAAAATGTGGTGGTGACCCAGCTGGAGGGTGAGAACCCGCTGGTGGAGGCGTTCATCGAAAGACTGCAGCGCCTGGGCCTGACGGTGTCGCGCCACTACATGATTGCCGGGTACCCGCACGATACGCAGCGCATCGTGTCCGAGGAGGGTTTCGGTCGCAACGAGTACGTGGAGACGACCCGCGACCTGATCGTGATGACGGCGCCGGGTCCCGGATCCGGCAAGCTGGCCACGTGCCTGAGCCAGATTTACCACGAGCACCGTCGCGGTATTAACGCAGGTTATGCCAAGTTTGAGACGTTCCCCATTTGGAACCTGCCGCTGTCGCACCCGGTGAACCTGGCGTACGAGGCGGCGACGGCCGACCTTGATGACGTCAACGTGATCGACCAATACCACCTGGACGCCTACGGGGAGACCGTCACCAGCTACAACCGCGACATTGAGGTATTCCCGCTGCTTAAGGCGCTGCTGCGCGAGGTGACGGGGGAGGAGCCGTACCAGTCGCCGACGGATATGGGCGTGAACATGGCGGGCTACTGCATCAGTGACGACGCCGCTTGCCGCCACGCGGCGAAGCAGGAGATTGTGCGCCGCTACTACAAGACGCTCGTGGACGAGCGCCGCGACGACACCGACCACACCGTCTCCGACCGGATCCTGAACATTATGCGCAAGGCGGAGGTCACCCCGCAGGACCGCGTGGTGGTCGCCCCGGCGCTAGAGGTCGCACAGGCCACCGGTTCCCCGGGCGCTGCACTGGAGCTTCCCGACGGCACCATCGTGACCGGCAAGACGACGGACCTGCTGGGGCCGTCGGCTGCGGTGCTGCTGAACGCGCTGAAGGTGCTCGCTGGGATTGATGATTCCGTCCACCTGCTGTCCCCGGATTCTATTGAACCGATCCAGACGCTGAAGACGCGCCACCTCGGGTCCGTGAACCCGCGGCTGCATACTGATGAGGTGCTCATTGCGTTGTCGGTGTCGGCGTCGACAAGTAGTGATGCGGCGGCGGCGCTGGAGCAGCTGAAGAACCTGCGCGGATGCGACGCGCACACCAGCACCATCCTGGGCTCCGTCGACGAGGGCATCTTCCGCAACCTCGGTGTGCTAGTGACCTCCGAGCCGAAGTACTGGAAGAAGGGGCTCTACCACAAGCGCTAGACTCGTGGGCATGACGAGCAAGATCCTCCTGTATTACAAGTTCCAGCCCATCGCGGACCCGGACGCGGTACGCCTCTGGCAGCGCGACCTCTGCGAGGGCCTGGGACTGACCGGCCGCATCCTGATCTCGAAGGACGGCATCAACGGCACCGTCGGCGGCGACATCAAGGCGTGCAAGACCTACGTGAAGAAGACGAAGGAGTACTTCCGCGGCATCGAGTTCAAGTGGTCCGAGGGCGGCGCGGAGGACTTCCCGAAGCTGTCGGTCAAGGCGCGTGACGAGATTGTGGCGTTCGGCGCGCCGGGTGAGCTGAAGGTCGACGAGCACGGCGTCGTCGGCGGCGGCACACACTTGAAGCCGGAGGAAGTCAACGAGTTGGTGGCCAACAACCCGGACGTTGTATTTTTCGACGGCCGCAACGCCCGCGAGGCCGAGATCGGCAAGTTTAAGAACGCCGTGGTCCCGGACGTGGACACCACCCACGACTTCATCAAGGAACTGGAGAGCGGCAAGTACGACTGGATGAAGGACAAGCCGGTCATCTCGTATTGCACCGGCGGCATCCGCTGCGAGATCCTGTCCAGCCTGATGAAGAACCGCGGCTTCGAGGAGGTCTACCAGATCGACGGCGGCATCGTCCGCTACGGCGAGAAGTACGGCAACTCGGGACTGTGGGAGGGTTCGCTGTACGTGTTCGATAAGCGGATGCACACCGAGTTCGGCCCGGAGAACGACCCGGACTACGTGCAGCTAGGCCACTGCGTGCACTGCGGGGCGCCGTCGAACATGTTCTATAACTGCGCGAACGAGCCGGAGTGCCGCCACCAGTACCTAAGCTGCGAGGCCTGCCGGGAGGAGAACCCGTACTGCGCCGATTGCGCTGAGAGCGCTAGTGCGTCGCATCAAGCGCCAGCATCCCAATCGTGACCGTCAGCCACCACATGGTGAACGGCACGATGGGCAGCCAGAACACGCCCATCCAGGGGATCCAGCGCTCGTAGCGGTTGAGTTTGCGCACCATCAGCACCGCGCAGGTGAGCAAACCGGCCACCGGCGGAATCGAGGTGACGACGGCCCACCAGGTCCGCCACGTCTCGGTGCACAGCCACGTCGCGTCCCCGACCTCGCACAGCGGGCCGCCCTGCACACGGGCGACGGCGGCGAGCGCCCACGCGAACAGCAGGGTGCCCAGCACCGTCACCACTGCGAGCGTGATCGCCTGCTTCGTCGACGCCTTGTTGCGCCTTGCGACCTCCAACGGGTCCGGCTCTAACGCCAGTTCGTCGAAGCTGGCAGGCTCCGGCCGGACGCGGGAGAACCGGTCCGCGCCGGAGTGCAGGTCGTTTTCGGGGTGGTCAAATACTTCGCCCATTACTAATGCTCCCCTCGCGGGTACACGATGACGGGCACCGGGGCGAAGCGGATGAACTCGCCCTCGCGGGTGCCCACGAACACACGCTTCAGCGGGCCCGAGGGCTTCGAGCCCAGGCACAGGATGTCGCCCTTCTTCCACTTCACCGAATCGATTGCCTTCTTCCAGCCCTTGCCGGTGGCGACGAAGGAGGAGACGTCGAGACGCTCGGTGTACTCCGGGCCAAGGTTTTCGGCGACCGAGAACGCTGAGTCGCGCGCGCGGTCCAGCAGGCCGAGCGCGGCCTCGTTCCACTCCATCTGGTCTTCCTGGTCGTCGAAGCCGCCGCCCTCGTTGGGGGAAAACGCGATGATGCGCAGGGGGACGTCGAGAAGACAAGCGAGCGTGGCGGCGTAGGCAAGCCCGGAGAAGCTCGGGCGCACCGCGCCCGAATCAATCAGCGCGTAGGTGACGCGGGTGATGCCCTTCTTCGAAAGCTGCACGCCCTTCGGCGCCAACCCCAGCGGGAGCGGGGAGGAGTGCATCATCTCGTCCGCGTCGGAGGTAGGCAGGAAGCGACCCTTCGCAGTTTTCGACTTCGAGCCGAGCAGCAAAATATCGGCCTCGAAACCGTCCGCCATCTCATACAGGCACTCCGCCAGGCTGCCGCGCTCCAGCACCTGCGCCACCGGGTCAGCCCACTGGGCGTGCGGCAGCCCGTGCTTCAGCGCCTTGGTCGCCTTCTCGGTGATCGTCTCGCTCTGTTTCTGCAGCCACTTGTCATACTTTTTCGAGGACAGCGACTTCGTCCACGAACCCGTCACCGCGGCCGCCACCTGCACTGTCACGGGGAGGCTGCGCCCCAGCCAGGCCGCGAACTCGATCGCCTCCGAGTTGGAAGCGTCCCAGCCCACAAGCACACGAAGCGGCCGCTCAGCCGTAAAGGACTGGGCGAGTTCGGAAGAGAAAGATCGTGGCGCCATACCGACTTAGTGTATTAGGTTTCCGGGTTCGCGTAGACTTCCGCCAACCTCACAATTGCGTCGGTGGCGGCGTCCAGCTGTTGCAGGGAGGCGTCGTCAAGCGTGTCGAGCATATTCGCGAGGTACTGGGTGCGCTCCTTGCCCACCCTGATCAGCTCGTGTTTGCCCTGCTCAGTCAGGTCGACGAGCACGCCACGCCTGTCCTCCGCGGAGCGCGTGCGGTGCACCAGGCCGCGCTTCTCCAGCTGGTTGATGGTGTTCGAGGCCGTCGGCATCCGCACGCCCTCCGACGTGGCAATATGGCTGATGCGGCTCGGTCCCTCCACCTCAAGGCGGCGCAGAATCGACAACTGCGGCCCAGTCAGGTCGGAGCGTTCCGTATTACGGAAATACGCGACGTACAAACTCGTCATCGCCGGGCGAACACGCTGTGCCAACTCCAGCGCATCAGGACGATCAGTCATAAGAACCTGCCTTGTACAAACGAACAAAAACGTGTGACGAATCATTCTATACATAGGTGAAGGAAACTATGTTGTTGCGCTAGTATGGCGGCGATGTTCACCTACCAGCACGAAGTTTCGCACGAATGGCAACGCCGGGCGGCCCTTCGCGCCTACCACGCAGGACTCGTCCCCAAAGCAGAGCTTTGCGACGCCGACTTCCTCCTCCGCGCCGCGGCAGAACATCACGGAGAGGCGTCGAAAAGAAACTGCCCAATTTGCGGCCGCGACATGCGCGAAGTGCGCTGGGTCTACAGCGAAAAACTCGGGCGACGCACCGGCACCGCCCGCAGCGAAGTGGAGATTGACACCCTTGTGGGCGAGGTCGGCCCCATCACCGTGCACAAGGTCGAAGTGTGCCCCCACTGCCACTGGAACCACTTACTCCAGGAATGGACCGCCACTCCAGTGCGGTAAAAACGCCGGATACGGGTAGTGTGTGCTGTAGCAATTCTGTAGGTGATCGTACAGGGACAATGTGTGACTAACGTAGACGAGAAAACCAAGACCCCATCCAAGTCCCAGTCGCGGGCTGGCCAGTGGGTCCTAGCCATGCTCCTGCTTTTGGTCTTGCTGGCCAGCATCCCGGCAGTGTGGTTTATCTGGAACTACCAGCGGGCCAACATCCCGGAGCCCCATGAGATCGAAACGGCGCAGATTTCAAACCTCTACTTTAACGACGGCAAAACCGACCTGGCGCGCATCGTCCCGCCGGAGGGCAACCGCGTCCAGATCCCGCTGGAGCAGGTACCCGTCGATGTGCAGAACGCCGTCCTGGCAGCCGAGGACCGCGACTTCTGGAACAACTCCGGCTTCTCCTTCACCGGCTTCGGCCGCGCACTGATCGGCCAGGTCACGGGTAACACCTCCGCCGGTGGCGGCTCCACGATCACTCAGCAGTACGTGAAGAACGCCCTCGTTGGCAACGAGCACTCCTACGAGCGCAAGGCGAAGGAGCTGGTGTACTCCATCAAGATGACCCATTCCTGGTCGAAGGAAGAGATCCTCAACGCCTACCTCAACACTGTCTACTTCGGGCGCAACGCCTACGGCATCGAGGCGGCGGCGCACGCCTTCTTCGACAAACCGGCCAGCGAGCTGACGCTGGAGGAAGGCGGCGTGCTCGCCTCCTCCATCCAGCTGCCGAGCCAGCTCGACCCGTGGACCAACCCGGACGGCGCGAAGGCCCGCTGGAACTACGTCATGGACGGGCTCGTCGAGACGAAGAAGCTCGACCGGGAGAAGCGCGCCGGGCTGCAGTACCCGGAGACCCGCGACCCGGCCACGTATTCCGCCTACACCGAGGCCAGCGGCCCGAACGGCCTGATCAAGAACCAGGTGATGACGGAGCTCGCCACCATCGGCATTTCCGAGTCGGACCTGACCAACCGCGGCCTGAAGATCACCACCACGATTGATTCGAACTCGCAGGCAGAGGTCGAGCGCATCTCCCGCGAACAGTTGTCTTACCTGCAGGATGACGCCCGCACCGGCGTCGTCGCCATCGACCCGAAGTCGGGTGCGGTGCGCGCCTACTACGGCGGCGACGACCCCTCCGGCTGGGACTACGCCAACGCCGGCCTGCAGACCGGCTCCACCTTCAAGATCTTCGCGCTGGCAGCGGCCCTGCAGCAGGGCATCCCGCTTAACGCGATGTACTCGGCCACCCCGGTGACGTTGCCAGGCGGCCACGTAGTGACCAACTGGGACGGCGGCGGCTCCGGCATGATCTCCATGCTCGACGCCATCCGCACCTCCTCGAACACCGCGTTCATGCGCATCCAGGACGACCTGGACAACACCACGCAGGACACCGCGGACATGGCGCACGCCCTCGGCGTGGCCCGCTCCATCCCGGGCATCCCGGTCACGCTGCGTGAAAACGGTGGCCAGCCCTACGAGGGCATCGTGCTGGGCCAGTATCAGTCCCGTGTGCTCGATATGGCCACGGCCGTGTCCACGCTGACGAACCGCGGCCTGGCGCACCCGACGCACTTCGTGCAGCGCGTCACCGACGCCTACGGCGAGGTCCTCTACGAGTTCGACCCCGGCTACACGGAGCGCCGCGTTTCCCAGCAGGTCGCTGACAACGTGATCAAGGCGATGCAGTCCGTCGTACCGTACTCCAACGCCGTGCTGGCAGGCGGCCGCCCGTCCGCCGCGAAGACTGGTACCGCCCAGCTTGGCAACACCGGCCTGAACAAGGATGCGTGGACCGTTGGCTCGACGCCGCAGCTCGCGGTGGCCGTGTGGGTCGGTACCGCCGACAACACCTCGGCGATCTTCAACTCCTACGGCGGCAACATGTTCGGCGCGGACACCCCAGGCCGGATCTGGAAGAACGTGCTGGATTCCCTCCTGCAGGGCCAGGACTTTGAGTACTTCCCTGAAGCTGCACCTGTCTACTGGGGTGTGAACCCGTACTCGGGCGGCGTGAACCTGGGCGGCTACTACGGCGGCTTCTCCGGCAACTCGACCACGGGCACTCCGTCGGACGCCGCCGCGCCGAGCAGCGCCGCCGACGCCCCTGCAGGCGAGGCCGGACCTGGCCAGCCGGCGGCACCGGCACCGGCCCCGGCACCAGCCCCAGCCCCCGCGCCAGCCCCGGCTCCCGCGCCGCGACCGGACCCAGTACAGGACGCGATTGATCAGGTTATAAACGATATCTTTGGCTAACGGAGAAACGATGACAGCAACCACCTGGCCTGACCCCAACGACCGCGTCCAGCCAGCCCTCACCGAACCCGCCGCCCGCGGGTGGGTTGAGTTCCTCGGCGGGCCGATGGGGCGCTTCGCCCAAATTGGTCGCTCTAAGTTCTGGACGCCGCTGCGCACCATCTTCGCGCTCGCCTACGTCTTCATTGGCCTCGGCGCGCTGTCGAAGTCGAACTGCGCGATGGGCAAGCTTGATGACGCCGGCATCATGCAGGTCAACTGGGATGGCAACCGTCAGTACACCTCCTTTTGCTACAACGACATCCTGCCGCTCTACGGCGGCCGCGGCCTGGACCAGCCGGGCTTCGTCTACGACTTCTCCTGGGTAGAGGGCGACCTGACGCGCTACATGGAGTATCCGGTGCTCGCTGGCCTGTTCCAGCAGTTCTGCGCGTTCATCTCCCGCAACACCTACTTTGCGGTCTCCCGCATCCTGCCGGAATCCGGCTGGTACTTCTACGTCACCGTGCTCATCCTGGCCGCCATCTGGGTGGTCACGGCGCGCATGGTGGCCGAGCTAGCCGGTAACCGAATCTGGGACACCCTGCTCGTCGTCGGCTCCCCGTTGCTGATCATGCACCTGTTCACCAACTGGGACATCCCATCCATCTTCTTCGTCGTGGCAGCCATGCTCGCCGTGCGCAACAAGAAGTACTGGCTGGCAGGCGTCCTGATCGGCGCCGGCACCGCATTCAAACTGTGGCCACTGTTCATCCTCGGGGCCTACCTGGTGCTGGCGATCAGGAAGCGCACCTTCGTGCCCTTCCTGAAGATGGTGGCCGCCACCGCATTGACCTGGGTGGCGGTGAACCTGCCGGTGTACCTGCACAACCCGGAGGCATGGAACGAATTCAACCGCCTCAACACGGACCGCGGCTGGGAGTGGACCACCATCTACGCCGTGATCAACCGCGTCTTCGGCTGGAGCGGCTTCGACAGCGGCGAAGGTGCCCCCGTCATCCTGAACGCGGTCACGCTGGTGCTCTTCCTCGCAGGGTGCGCCGCAGTACTCATACTCGGGCTCAAGGCGCCGCGTACCCCGCGCGTGGCCGAGCTGTTCGTCCTCATCGTTGGGTTCTTCCTCCTCTTCAACAAGGTGTGGAGCCCGCAGTACTCCATCTGGTTCATCGTCCCCGCTGTCCTGGCCCTGCCGTACTGGCGCCTCCTGCTTTCCTGGATGACGGTCGACATGATGGTCTGGCCGGTGCTGATGTGGCACATGATGGGCGAGGACCAAAAGGGAGTGCCGGGCGCGCTGCTCGACACCGTCATCGTCGCCCGCGATGCGTTCATCATCGTGATTATGGTGCTGGTGATCCAGCAGATGTTCGGCAAGCGCGAGGACAAGGTCGCCGCCGCGCACAACGGCCACGACCCGCTTCTGAGCACACCTGAAGATTGGAAGGAGCCAGCATGGGATCCGCAACCGTTACCGGAATCGCCTCAATTGCAGTCGGATTCGGTTTCATCGCCGCAGCATTCGTAGCGACGAACCGTCAAGAAACCCCTCGCGCCGTCGGCTACGGCATTACCGCGTTCGTGTTCATCACCGTCATCCCGGTGATTCTCGCGGTCTTCGTCGCCGCGCCGAACCCGCAGTAAGGGCGGAAGGGGCGTCGAGAAGTATTTTGCCCAGCGTAACGGGTGGGGTACGCTGGTGGGGTTGCTTGACGCAACGACCCTCCTGCCACCGCACAGTGCGGCGGCCGAAACTATTCAAATCTAGACCATAGGAGGTGATGAGGTCCGTGCGTCACTACGAAGTAATGATCATCCTCGATCCACAGCAGGATGAACGCACCGTTGCCCCGTCCCTGGACAAGTTCCTCGAGATCGTCCGTAAGGAAAACGGCAAGGTAGAAAACGTTGATGTGTGGGGCAAGCAGCGCCTTGCGTACCCAATCAACAAGAAGGAAGAGGGCATCTACGCTGTCATCAATCTTGAATGTGCAGCAGATACCGTCCAAGAACTCGACCGTGTGCTGAGCCTGAACGAATCAGTCCTGCGCACCAAGGTTCTGCGTACCGACAAGTAAAGAACGGCTTTCGGAACCACGGAAACGAAGGAGTCAAAACAATGGCACAAGGCGATACACCGATCACCGTCGTCGGCAACCTGGTTGCGGACCCGGAACTGCGGTTTATTCCGAGTGGTGCAGCGGTAGCGAACTTCCGCATCGCGTCCACGCCACGCCAGTTCAACCGCGACACGAATCAGTGGGAAGACGGCGAGGCCCTGTTTTTGACCTGTAACTGCTGGCGCCAGATGGCAGAAAACGTCGCAGAATCCCTCACGAAGGGCATGCGCGTGATCGTCAACGGTCGCCTGAAGCAGCGTTCCTACCAGACCCGCGAGGGCGAAAACCGCACCGTGTTTGAGGTCGAAGTTGATGAGGTAGGCCCGTCCCTGAAGTACGCCACCGCGAACGTGCAGCGCACGCCACGCGACGGCAACTCCGGGTACGGACGCCCGCAGCAACAGCAACAGCAACAGCAGCCTCAGAATATGGGCGGCTTTGGTCAGGCGCCGCAGCAGCCTGCACAGCAACAGCAGCAGGTACAGCAGTCGCAGCCGCAAAACGATCCGTGGAACTCTGCTCCACCCGCCGGAGGATTCGGCGGGATGGACGACGAGCCCCCGTTCTAAGCATTTCCCACACATAAGCATTTTCAACTCAAGGAAGGTTAGGATTCATGAAACTGATCCTCACCGCTGCCGTTGATAACCTTGGCGAGGCAGGCGAGATCGTCGAGGTCAAGGGCGGCTATGGCCGTAACTTCCTGCTCCCACGTGGCCTGGCTATCCCAGCTACCCGCGGCGCAGAGAAGCAGATCCGTGATATTCAGCGTGTACAGAAGGAGCGCGAGGTCCGCGACCTGGACCACGCCAAGGAGCTGCGTGACCAGCTCGACCAGCTGACCGGCGTGCAGGTACCAGTGCGTACCTCCGAGAAGGGCAAGCTGTTCGGCTCCGTCAAGCCTGGCGACATCGCAGCAGCTGTCAAGGCAGCCGGCGGTCCATCCCTGGACAAGCGCCGCATCAATGTACCGAAGGGCCTTGTTACCAAGACCGGTGGATACCAGGTCAAGGTAAACCTCCACGACAATGTGGAAGGCAAAGTGAACTTCGAGGTCGTTAGCAAATAACGACGATTACCGATAGGTAGTCCAACGACAACAGCTTGAGAACGGGTCCCGCTTGTGAGGAGCGGGGCCCGTTTTCGTTTGCCTGTTTCAACTGTGGATAACTCTCCACAGCTCGGCGTGTTTTGTTCCTGGGGCCAAGCGCCTAGCGCACTGAAAGGCGCTGCGTCAAACCGGCTGGTAGCGGGTTATCCACCGGGGGTAGGCTGTTGCCGAGAAGTGAATAAAAAGCCTTTGAGCAGCAGTGATATCGGATCGTGGCCTGCTATCTACGGGCTTGTCCACACGTTCTCCACACGTTGTGCACACCACCTGTGGAACAATCCCAGGCACGATGCAAAACTATCCACACGCCCTGTGGATAATTCACCTGGTGGTACGTGAATGTCGGGCCTATCCGGTACGCTGTTGTGCGACACGAAAGGGTAAAGGGTGCTGCATGGCTGAGAACTCGAGCGCTGCGAGCTTCGACGATTATGACGACGACTACGTTCTGCCACCGGAGCCGCCAGAGTCCTCGGTGCCACCGGAACCGCGCCAGTGGGACGGCGGGGCGTCGAACTTCAACCGCGGCCGCAAGGACCTGAAGGAGTACCGCCAGCCCCCACACGACGAGCGCGCAGAGCGCTCGGTGCTGGGCGCGATGCTGCTCAACCAGGACGTCATTACGGACGTTTCGGATGCGCTGCGCCCGGAGGACTTCTACTTCCCGGCGAACCAGCTCGTGTACAGGACGATCACGGACCTGTACTCGCACGGCTCCGACATCGACGCGGTGGTCGTTGCGGGCCAGCTCGACCGCAACAACGAGCTCGAGCGGGTAGGCGGAGCGCCATACCTGCACACGCTGATCTCCGAGGTGCCGACGGCCGCAAACGCCCGCTACTACGCGGAGATCGTTGAGGAGAAGTCGATCCTTCGCCAGCTCGTTAACGCCGGTACGCACGTGGTGCAGCTCGGCTACGAGGGCGAGGACGGCATGGAGATCGACGCCGTCGTCGACCGCGCGCAGCAGGAACTCTTCGCGATTTCCCGCAAGAACGCCGGCGAGGACTACAAGGTCCTCGGCGACCTGCTGCAGGACACCGTCGACGAGCTCGCCGCCATCGCGCAGGGCGGCGGCCTGGAACAGGGCGTACCGACCGGCTTCATCGACCTGGATAAGCTCACCAACGGCCTGCACGCGGGCCAGATGATCATCATCGCTGCCCGCCCGGGCGTGGGTAAGTCGACGTTGGCGCTGGACTTCATGCGCTCCTGCTCGATCCAGCAGGGCAAGACCTCGGTGATCTTCTCGCTGGAAATGAGCGTGTCCGAGATCATCATGCGCATGCTTTCGGCCGAGACGGAGATCAAGCTGTCCTCGATGCGCTCGGGCCAGATGGGGGAGCAGGACTGGGAGAAGCTCACCCGCCGCCTCGAGGAGATCCAGGACGCCCCACTGTTTATCGACGACTCCCCAAACCTCACCATGATGGAGATCCGTTCCAAGGCACGCAGGTTGAAGCAGCAGCAGGGCCTCGACCTGATCGTGTTGGACTACCTGCAGCTGATGAGCTCCGGCAAGCGCGTGGAGTCGCGTCAGCAGGAGGTCTCCGAGTTCTCCCGTAACTTGAAGCTGTTGGCGAAGGAGCTCGAGGTCCCAGTGATCGCGATTTCGCAGCTCAACCGTGGCCCCGAAGCCCGCACCGACAAGAAGCCACAGCTCGCCGACCTCCGTGAGTCCGGCTCCCTCGAGCAGGACGCCGACATGGTGTTCCTGCTGTACCGCCCGGATTCCCAAGACCGTGACGACGAGCGCGCCGGCGAGGCGGACATCATCGTGGCGAAGCACCGCGGCGGACCAATTGACACGATTCCGGTGGCCCACCAGCTGCACTACTCGCGCTTCGTGAACATGGCGCACGGCTAATCCTGCACCCGTCCGGGGGTGGGCAGCCAAGCCTGCCCTTGCTTAGGGTTGGCTCGCCATGTATGACACGCTGCGCTTTTCTGGCTAGCATTGTGACCTAACACAGGTACGAACGAAGGAAAAATCACAATGTCTGTCCGGATGATGCACGACGCACCATCAGCGTGCGCCCACACGGTGGCCCAATTAGAGGAACGTATTACCGTCGCGAAGAACCAGGATTCGACGATGCTGCTGAACCTCCCCCGCAGCATCGACGAGCTGGCCGCTACTTCCCAGCCGAGCGGTGTGCTGCACCGCCTCCGCGGCCTGTTTAGCGCGTAGCGCGGAAGCGGCGCAGCCGTAGCGAGTTCGTCACCACGAACACGGATGAAAAGGCCATCGCTATGCCTGCGAGCAGGGGGTTGAGCAGCCCGATGGCTGCCACGGGGATGAGCACCACGTTGTAAGCAAAGGCCCAGAACAGGTTGCCTTTGATGGTGCGCAGCGTCGCGCGCGAGAGACGGATGCCATCGGCGGCGCTCACCAGCGAGTCATTCATCAGGGTGATGTCAGAGGCCTCGATGGCCACGTCGGTACCCGCGCCCATCGCCATGCCGAGGTCAGCCTGGGCGAGCGCCGCGGCGTCGTTCACGCCGTCACCGATCATTGCCACGCGCTTGCCCGCGCCCTGCAGGCTGCGTACCAGTTCGACCTTGTCGGCGGGGAGTACGCCGGCGGTGACATTGGTGGCGTCGATACCCACTTCCTGCGCCACAGCGAGCGCGGTCGCGCGGTTGTCGCCGGTGAGCAGGTGCGGCTCGAGCCCCAGCTCCTTCAGCTTTTCGACGCCCACCCGGGAGTCTTCCTTCACGGCGTCGCGTACCGCAATCACTCCCCTGGGCGCGTCGTCGACCTCGATGGCGACCACGGTCGCGCCCGTCGCCTCCATGGATTCGAAGGCGTCCCGGTATTCGCCGAGGTCAACCGTTGGGCGTCCCACCCGGACGTGCTTGCCGTCAACGGTCGCGCTGGCGCCGATGCCGGGCTCGTTGCGGAAATCGGTGACGGCGGCGCTGGGAGCGTCCTGCACGTGGGCGGCGATGGCGCGGGCGATCGGGTGCTCCGAGTGCGCCTCCACCGCGGCGGCGAGTGCTAGGGCGTCGCTGTTGCCATTCGCGTCAACCACGGTCATTTGGCCGGTGGTGACGGTGCCGGTCTTGTCCATCACGATGGTGTCCACCTGGCGGGTGGACTCCAGGATCTCCGGGCCGCGGATAAGCAGGCCCAGCTCGGCGCCACGCCCGGTGCCTACCAGGATGGCGGTCGGGGTGGCCAGGCCGAGCGCGCACGGGCACGCGATGATGAGCACAGCCACCGCCGCCGTAAACGCAGCAGCCACGCTGTAGCCCAACAGGAGGTGCGCCACCAGGGAAACCGCCGAGATAGCGATCACGGTTGGGACGAAGATCTGCGCGATCCTGTCCACCAGCCGCTCTACCGGCGCCTTGCCTGCCTGTGCATCCTTGACCAGCTGGCCCATCTGCGCCAGCGTCGTGTCCGAACCAACACGCGTTGCCCGTACAAGGAGGCGGCCGTGCGTGTTCAGGGTCGCGCCCGTGACGTCGTCGCCCTCCTTGACGTCGACGGGGACAGACTCGCCGGTGAGCATTGAGGCGTCGATCGCCGAGCGTCCCTCGACCACCGTGCCGTCCGTCGCGACCTTCTCGCCTGGGCGCACCACGAACGTGTCGCCGACCTTCACATCGGCGATCGGCACGCGCGTCTCCACGCCGTCGCGCAGCACCGTCGCGTCCTTAGCACCCATCTGCAGCAGGTTGCGCAACGCCTCGGAACTACGCCCCTTCGCGCGGTGCTCGAACCAGCGGCCAAGCAGCAAAAACGTGATAACGACGCACACCGTCTCCAGATAGACCTCGTCCATCGCTGCCGCGTTCGGCATCAGGCTCATGTGCATTTTCATGCCCGGCTCGCCCGCGTTGCCGAAGAACAGCGCATAGATCGACCACCCGTAGGCGGCCGTGGTGCCCATGGAAATCAGCGTGTCCATGGTCATACTGCCGTGACGCAAGTTCAACAGGGCATTGCGGTGGAACAGCGACCCCGCCGAGAAATACACAAGGGTCGTGGCAGCAAACGCGGCCCACTGCCAGTACGTGAACTGCAGCGCCGGAATCATCGACACCAGCATCACCGGCAGCGACACCACCGCAGACCAGACGATGGTCCACAAGAGGGGGTCGCGCTCGGGTTCGGAGGGGGCGTCGACGAGCGGCTCGTCGGCGTCGGTGAACGTGAACGCATCGTAGCCCGCGTTCCGAATCGTCTTGATCAACGCATCAGGGTCCGCGAGCGTCGGATCGTATTCGACGGAGGCGGTTTCCGTCGAAAAATTCACCGACGCCTCGACCCCCTCCATCTTGTTCAGCTTCCGCTGCACCCGCGACGAGCACGACGTACACGTCATGCCCGAAACGCCGAGTTCTATCTGTGCATTCGACATTAGAGCAGCTTGAACCCCGCTTCCTCAACCGCCTTATCGACGTCCTCCCTGCTCACCTCTGCGCCCTCAACCACAACCTTGCCGGTTGTGTGATCAGCCTTCACCGAGGTCACGCCCGGGATTTCCCCAACCTCTTCTTGGATGCTGAGTTCGCAATGCCCGCAGCTCATACCCTCAACCTGAAATGTTTGCGTTGCCATAGTGAATCCTTCTTTCCTGCGGGAATCGCCCCGCACTTGTTAGTGTTGCACTAATAGCTGCCAATCTAACAAAAACGAAAAGGAGCTGCCTTATGGCCACAATCGACCTCACGGAGGACACGTTCGACGAGGCTGTGAACGGCGAAGGTATCGTCATCGTCGACTGCTGGGCGTCCTGGTGCGGCCCCTGCCGACAGTTCGCGCCTGTCTTTGAGAAGGTCTCCGAGAAGCACCCGGAGGTGACCTTCGCGAAGCTCAACACCGAAGAATATGAACAGCTTGCGAAGGCGCTCCAGATCCAGGCGATCCCCACGCTCTTGGTATTCCGCGACGGGATCCTGCTCCTTGAGCAGCCCGGTGCCCTGCCGGAATCCGCACTCGATGACCTCGTCGAACAGGTCAAAGCACTCGATATGGACGAGGTCCGCCGCCAGGTCGAGGCCCAAAACGCTCAGGAGGAACAGTAATGGCAAACCCATTCGTGAAGGGCTGGAAGTACATGATGCAGTCCTTTGACACCAAGATCGACGAAAACGCCGACCCGAAGGTGCAAATCCAGCAGGCCGTCGCCGCCGCCAAGAAGCAGCACCAGGAGATCACTGAGCACGCAGCCGCCATCATTGGCAACCGCAACCAGCTCAGCATGAAACTGGACCGCCTGCTGAAGTCCCAGCAGGACCTCGAGGCGAAGACCAAGACCGCCCTCCAAACGAATGACGACGCCGCCGCAGAGGTCATCGCCACCCAGCTGGTGTCCGTCGAGCAGGAACTCGAGCAAACCAAGCAGGCCTACGCCGCCGCCGAGCAAGCCGCGCAGGAAGCCCAAGCGAAGCAGAAGGAATCCGAGGCGCGCCTGCAGGAGCAGCTCGCCCAGGTATCCCAGCTGGAATCCCAGCTTGACCAGGCGAAAATGCAAGAGCAGACCACCAAGACCATGGACTCCATGAACCAGTTCGGTGGCGACGACAACGTCCCGACCCTCGACGGTCTCCGCGACAAGATCGAGCGCCGCTACGCCCAGGCGCTCGGCGAACAGGAGCTGGCCAAGTCTTCCATGACCGACCGGATGGCCGAAATCGAGTCCGCTGGCAGCGACGTCGCCGCCAGTGCGCGCCTCGACCAGATCCGCGCCGAACTTTCTGGGGGCAAGTCCTCGTCGTCTTCATCCGAGGCGCCGAAGGAAATCGAAACCGGCGAGTCCAGCGAGGACTAGCTTTGCGCCTCTAACGCTGCAAATGGGAGTAACAGGATTGTAGTAATCCCCGAAAAAACATTCGAAATGGGGAATACTACAATCCTGTTACTCACATTTAGAAAAACCGCAGCGCACAACACAAAAAGAAGGCCCCTGCCCGACCTGAACCTACCCGACCTGGATGTGTCGGGCGGGGGCCTTGTTGTATCGAAAGTGTGTTAGCTTTCGCGGCGAATGTTGATGAGTACGCCCCGGATACCGGAGTGGAAGCCGTCGCGAAGGTTGACGCGCTGGGTTTCCGTCAGGGTGTATTCGTGCAGGGTCTCGCAGGCGAACTGCAGCAGCGGCCTATCGATCTCCGGTGGCAGCCCGCCGCCGGAAAGCATGTGTGCCTTGTCGCGCTGCTCGCTGGAGGCGGCGTTCTCGAACCACCAGGCTGCGTATTGTTGCCCCACGTCGTAGGGGGTTTGGAAACCGGAGGACGTCCAGACCTCTTCTGGTAGTGGGACGTAGCGTGAGCGGAGTTTGCGGCGCGGCGCCATCATCGACGGCTTCGGTGCCGGTTTGGGGGCCGGTACGTCCTCGGTGTCTTCGTCGCAGATGGTTTCCGGCTTTGGCTCCTCGGCGGGTGCGACAGGTTCGTCCGGTGTCGGTGGTTCCGTGGATACCGGGCCAGGCTTTGGGCCTGACTTCGGCATGTCCGCAGGCGACGGGGCCACCGCGGCAACTGGAGTTTCCGCGGCCGGTGGGTCGACTGGCTCGTCCGAGGCTGGCGCCGAATCCGAAGCGGGTTCCTCTGGCGCAGCGAGCGGGTCCGGGCCCAGGCCGGGGACTTCGGTAGGGCCTTGGTTGTCTTCGACGGGTTCGGCGTCGGCGATTGGGCGTTCGCGGATGCTGGGTGGGAGGGGTCCTTCGAGGACGCGGAGTTGCATGGAGTCTGCGAAGTCTTCGCGTGGGTCGAGGATGGTGGTGGTGTCGCAGGCGTGGCGGAGGGCGGAGGACATGGAGTCCCAGCCGAATCCGTAGAGGTGGACGCGGACGCCGTTGTTGGTGGCTTCTTCGACGCCGGGGATCATGTCGGCGTCGCCGGAGACCAGGACGAAGTCGCTGAATTGGCCGCGTGTTGCGTTGATGACCAGGTCTGCGACGAGTCGGGTGTCGACGCCTTTTTGGGTGCGTCGTTCACCCCATTCGATGAGTTGCCCGGTGCGGAGTTGGACGCCGTCGCAGGAGCGCAGTGCGCGCTGGTAGCGGTGGGGTCCGGAGTCGGGGATGCCGTCGTACCACATTTGACGGTGGATGGGTTGGTGGAGTTGGTGGCTGATCATGACTCCGAGGTTGGCGACGACCTCGGGTAAGTCGATTTCTAATTGTGCTCGGGCGCCGATCTCCCATGAGTTGTAAAAGCTCGCCAGTAGGTAAGAAGTGTCGACGAACACCAGTGTGCGTTCAAGCATGGCTCCTAAATTCCGATTCTTTATTGTCGTTAATTTCTTTTCATCACAAGGCTACATATGTTTGTGTCCCTACTCACCTTAGTAGTCGAAGAATTTTCGTAGGGGTCCTTGCCAGCCACCTGACCATGGTTCTATAGTTAGTTAGTGGAGTAACTAACCGATGAGCCTGAAGGGAGGATTGGTGGTTGGAGATTCTGAGCCGCTCTTCGTGCAGATCGCAAAGTTGGTGGAGGACCTCATCGTCGACGGGACACTGAAGTCGGGCGAGCGGGCGCCGTCGACAAACGAGCTCGCAGCCTTCCACAACATCAACCCCGCGACAGCACGCAAGGGCCTCGGCCTCCTTGTCGACGCCCACGTCCTCGAGAAGCGCCGTGGACTCGGGATGTTCGTCACCCCGGACGCGCGCGAACGGATTTTGGAAACGCGCCGGGAGGCATTCCCGGGCACTTTCGTTGCCCCTCTCGTCGACGAAGCCGTCCGCGTCGGCCTCAGCCGTGACGACTTGATCGACCTTGTATATCGAGTAGCAGAAAGCAGAGGAATGTATCGATGAACGCAATGATTATCCGCACCGATGGGCTGGAGAAGCACTTCGGGAAGAAGCACGTACTCAATGGGGTGTCCTTCGACCTGCCGCCTGGCGGCATCCACGGACTGCTGGGGCGAAATGGCGTCGGTAAGTCGACGTTGTTGCAGATCGTCGCGGGCCAGCTGAAGTCCTCCGGCGGCGAGGTTGAGGTCTTCGGTCTGCCTCCATTCGATAATGCTGGGGTGATGGACCGCGTCGCGCTGACCGGCGTCGACGTCGGCTACCCGGCGAGCTGGAGCGGCAAGGACATTCTCAAGGGCGCGCAGCTGCGGTACCCGAACTGGGACGATGGGCTCGCGCGCCGCCTCATCGACGACTTCGACCTCGACGAGGCGCTCGGTACCACGTACAGCAAGATGTCACGCGGGCAGCGGGCGATGGTCGGCAACATTATCGGCATTGCGTCCGGCGCCGAGCTCACGCTTCTCGACGAGCCCTACGTCGGCCTCGACGTCCACAACACCAACGTGTTCTACCGTCACCTCCTCGACGTCGCCGAGGGTGGGCGCACGTTTGTGATGGCCACGCACCATATCGAAGAGGCGTCGAAAATTCTGAGCAGCGCCCTGGTGCTGGGCCGCGACGGCAAGGTCAGCGCGCACGTGACCGCCGACGATGCCGACGCCCACGCCGAACGCCTCGGCCTGCACAACCCCCTGCGGCCCATCGACTTCGGCGATGTTATCGAGCACCTTCTGGAGGTGAGCTAAATGCAGACCTTTGTCCGCCCCGGTTTCTTCCGCGCGCAGCTATTCGCGGGCTCGAAATGGCGCTTCTGGATGACACTCTTTGGCCTGCTCATGGGCGCTGCGACCATTTTTGCCGACTGGCTGGGTAGTATTCCGCTGATCATCATGGCGGCGACGTTCTCCTCGCTCCTCCTCTACGCGACCCTTATCCCCGAGCAGAATGTTTTTCGTTCCTACGGGATGAACCGCAAGCGCGCCCTCGCGTACAAGCGCCGCGCTGCCCTCGCGGTCTGGGCCGTCCTTTGCATCCCGACGTTCATCGTGAGCCCATCGCTGTACGGTCTGCTCGCCATCGCGCTGGTCACCGCGTGGCTCGCCCTGTACGTACGTAACGACGCCACCACCGGCGACGAACTCAGCTCCCCCGATGAAGGATCGGCCATCATGGGTCTCCGCCTCGACCAACCCCTCATCTTCCAGCTTTTCTGGAAGCAGCCGCTTCTCCTGGCCGCAGGTTTTGGTGTGGCCACGGCCCTCGTGCAGCTCGCGGTCCAATCGTTCGCCGACAAAGAGTGGGTCCCATTCGTGGCGACTATCCCTGACCTGTTCCTGTTCGGCACCTTCGCGGCAATCTACTCGTGTGGGGCGCGGCCTCGCCAGCGACCGCCCGCGCGTACGGCATTCCGCGCCGCGCGTGGGGCCTGCACGGCATGGGGGCAGTGGTGGTATCCGCGGGGATCTACGTTGCGTTCCGAGCCCTTCCCTCACTTTTCGACGCCCACACTCTCCCCGCCGCACCCCTCCTAACCACGTTCATCTTGATCCTCACCGGACTTGCAATGCCGTTGGCGTGGGGGCGCAAGCAGGTAGTGACGTTCATGGCAGTGATGATCCTTTGGCAGTTCATCCGTGACCCAGAGCCGGGGAACGGCATGCTCATCGCGGCTAGCTGCGCATTGCTCGTGGTGCTTCTGACGCTCGCGTTGTACGTCGTCGGGCGTGTCAATGGCGCCCAAAAGAACCCCGATATGAAGTTATAAAAATGCCGTCTGTCCTGGCGATTTGTGTTGTTGTTGGTGTGTGTGTAACTTTATGTGAGTCAGCGAGACCGACAACGCCCCGCCAGACAGACTCTTTACCGGGTTGGATGGTGAGATGGCGGTTAGGAAAACTACCGTTGGCCGACATAATGAAATAGGTTCTGTGATACGGCGCTGGTTTGCGTTGTTGAGAATGTTTTGTTAGTGTCAATCTTCGTCGCTTTGAATGTGCCACCGTGTTTGGTGGTGTGTTTGGGTGTGCGGTTGTTGTTTGAGAACTCGATAGTGTGCCAATGTACTTTTTATTTTTTTGATTGCATTGACGTGTGGTTGCGTGCTGTGTGCCATGTTTGTGGTGTGTGCCGGTGGTGATGCTTGAACCTATGATTGGGTGTCGCTAGTTTTGGTGCAGATGCATGGTCATGTTGACTGTTTTGTTGATGTGGTTGTGACTGGTCCTGTTGTGCCCCGTCGG
>NZ_MLCQ01000006.1 GCF_001875725.1 Corynebacterium sp. NML140438
TCGACAACAATGGTGGTATCCAATCAATGTCCAGGAGAGGTAATTGTTATGACAATGCCGTGATGGAAAACTTCTTTGGCCATTTGAAAGCCGAGATGTATCACGGCGAGAAGTTCGGGTCTGTCAAGGAATTTACCGCTGCGGTAGACGCGTACATCGACTGGTACAACGCGGAAAGACTCCAGCTGGGACTTGATGGTTGCACCCCGATGAAATACCGGGATAAGGCCTTTAAGGCGTTAGCCGGGTAGGATTACCCCTAGTCTAACTTTCGGGGGCAAGTTCATTCCCAACGCGGGGAACTATTTTAAACCACGACCCCGGCCACCAGCGGAAACACCGCCGACCCACCCCGGAATCGGCGGGAACCCCCAAATAGTTCCCCGAAGACCGCCGTTGCGATGCTGGCGCGAGCCGACGGCCTAAAAACTAGCGTGGCAGGAACTGTCCCAAGTTGAAGTTGGAGGACATCTGCTGCAGCTGTGGCGGAATGGAGACCTGGGAGCTGCCGAAGAGCTTGGACCAGTCCTGGACCGGATCCGGCTTCACGATGCCGCACTCCAGCGCGCGGTCCGCAACTGCCTGGACGGTGCTGCCGGACATGACGCGGAGGGCGATAGAGTCGCCGATCTTGCCGTTGAGGTTGTTGACCAGCTGCTGGCGGGTGGTGTCCTTGCCTGCGACACCGGTGCCGTTGAGGGTGACACGCAGGGTGCTGCAGTTCATGGTTTTGACATTGCCGTTGACCAGCTGCAGGAGCGAAGTCGCATCCTGTGCTTGTGCTGCTGGTGCGACAAGGCCTGCCAGGCCGGTCAGAGCTGCGATGCCTACGGTTGCGATGCGGGTGGAAAGATGCATGGGGTGCTCACTTTCAGGTTGTGAATAGTAATTGAGTATGGAACGGATTACACCATACCTGTTACTGGTGTGACGCAAGTGAAAATTGGGGATTACGGGGGTAGTGTAGGATCTTCTGCCATGACGTTTTCTGGCCGTCCCGGCAGGCGTGCGCGCGGGTGTGGGTGTGTGGCGCTGCTTGTCGTTGTCGGCGCGGTGGTGATGGTTGTCGCGTTGGTGGCCTTCCTGCTCAGCGTGCTCGGCGGCCCGGAGCAGTTCGCGCAGCGCGAACCAGTCCCGGAAGACGTACCCCCGGCGGCAGCCGCAGCCCCACCGGAAATTAATGTCCACGCGCCCGGCCGAACCGCCAACGAACTCCACGCCTGGGCTGCCCCCATCGCGGAGGAAATCGGGGTGGACCCGCAGGCGGTGCGCGCCTACGGTAACGCCGCGCTGATCGCGGCGGAGGCCTGGCCGGCCTGCAACCTGCAGTGGAACACGCTCGCCGGTATCGGGTGGGTGGAGACCCGGCACGGCACCTATACGGGCAAGAAGTTTGACGCCGGCCGCCTCGATGGGAGTGGGGTGGCGCAGCCGCCGATCGTCGGCCCGGCGCTCGACGGTACGGGCAACTTCGCGCTCATTACGGACACGGATGGTGGCACCCTCGACGGCGATACCGAGTTCGACCGCGCGGTGGGGCCGATGCAGTTCATTCCAGGTTCGTGGGCGATCTACGGCCGCGACGCGGACGGCGACGGGGTGGCAAACCCCCAGCAAATTGACGACGCCGCCCTGAGCGCAGCAAACCTCCTTTGTGCGAACGGGCGTGACTTGTCTACGGCGGAGGGGTGGTCGGACGCAGTACTGACGTATAACCGCTCGCGCGAGTACCTTCACAACGTCCGGGATGCCGCCGCGAACTACGCGCTCACCCAGCGCGCATCCCGGTAGTTCGACGCGCAACGCTGAAAAGCCACAAAAGTGGGCGAAACCGGGCATGGGTAAACAGTTTGACCAAGATCACATTTCGAATGGTGTGACCTTAAATGGCGTGGTTGTGGCCCTGTCGTTGCATGGAAACACAGGCAAAGCGCGAGTGTGATGAACACCAACAAGCATTTTTTGGCGCGATCTGGAACAATCGGTAACGGAAATTTGGTTTGGCCAATCTCAAGGAGATGAACTGTAGTGGCTGATATTATGCACGTCTTTGCTCGTGAAATTCTGGACTCTCGCGGTAACCCAACCGTTGAGGCTGAGGTTTTCCTCGACGATGGTGCACACGGTATCGCGGGTGTTCCTTCCGGTGCGTCCACTGGCGCACACGAGGCGCACGAGCTGCGTGACGGTGGCGATCGCTACGGCGGCAAGGGTGTCCAGAAGGCTGTCAAGAACGTCAACGAGGAAATCGCTGACGCACTGGCTGGTATCGAGGCTGACGATCAGCGTCTGCTCGACAAGGCAATGATTGAGCTCGACGGTACGGACAACAAGTCCCGCCTCGGCGCGAACGCAATCCTGGGCGTGTCCATTGCTGCTGCGAAGGCTGCTGCTGAGTCCGCTGGTCTGCCGCTGTACCGCTACATCGGTGGCCCGAACGCTCACATCCTGCCTGTTCCGATGATGAACATCGTCAACGGTGGCGAGCACGCTGACTCCGGCGTTGACGTCCAGGAGTTCATGATTGCTCCGCTGAGCGCTGAGTCCTTCGCTGAGGCTCTGCGCATGGGTGCTGAGGTCTACCACTCCCTGAAGTCCGTCATTAACGCAAAGGGCCTGTCCACCGGCCTTGGCGACGAGGGCGGCTTCGCTCCTTCCGTCGACTCCACCCGTGCAGCGCTCGACCTGATTGTCGAGGCAATCGAGAAGGCTGGCTTCAAGCCTGGCGAGGACGTTGCACTTGCTCTGGACGTTGCTTCCTCTGAGTTCTTCGAGGACGGCGTGTACAAGTTTGAGGGCGGCGAGCACACCGCTGAGGAGATGGCAAAGGTTTACGAGGAGCTCATCGCCGAGTACCCAATCGTCTCCATCGAGGACCCACTGCAGGAAGACGACTGGGAGGGCTACGCAAACCTGACCAAGACCATTGGTGACAAGGTCCAGATTGTTGGCGACGACTTCTTCGTCACCAACCCTGAGCGCCTCGCACGCGGCATCAAGGAGAACGCTGCGAACGCGCTGCTGGTGAAGGTCAACCAGATCGGTACCCTGACCGAGACCTTCGACGCTGTCGACATGGCTCACCGCGCTGGCTACCGCACCATGATGTCCCACCGCTCCGGCGAGACCGAGGACACCACCATTGCGGATCTTGCAGTGGCTCTGGGCTGCGGCCAGATCAAGACTGGTGCACCGGCTCGTTCCGAGCGCGTTGCGAAGTACAACCAGCTGCTGCGCATCGAGGAAGAGCTCGGCGACGCCGCTGTCTACGCTGGTCGTTCCGCATTCCCACGCTTCAAGTAATCGCTTGAATCGTACGCACCCCCTGCCAATCGCGCGCTCGCGCGTGGCAGGGGGTGTCGTGTTTTTCGCTGCTGTACACTAATGGGCACTATGAGCACCGGCACGCCCCAAGAGAAGCACCCAGCGAAGCGCCGCAGGAAGCGGTTGGCTCGCACCGTGCCCGTGGCGTCCCGCGAGCAGCGCAAGCAGCAGCTCGCCGAGCAGAAGGCAAACAGGGAGTCGCGCTTCGCTGCCCCCAACTTAGCGACGCTCGCCCTGCTCATCATCGTCCTCATCGCCGTACTCGTGGCAGTAGCAGCCCCACTCCGCAACTTCTACGAGGGTCGCAACGAGATCGCACGCGCCCAGGCACGCATCGAGTACTTGGAGCGCCGCCAGGCGGACCTCGAGCGCGAGATCGCGAAGTACGAGGACCCCGAGTACCTCAACGAGGTTGCCCGTCGGCGCCTCGGCGTGATGGAACCGGGCGAGTCTGCCTGGCGAGTAATCGACCCCCGCATGACCCACGGCACCACGATCACCTCCGACGATACCCCCGACGACCGCGGCTGGGCCGTGTTCCTCTGGGACTCGCTGCGCGAGGTCCCCGATGACGTGCCCGCCGAGGAGGCTCCGGAGGCCCCGGAGACCTCAGAAGCCCCCGCTCCCGCTCCCGCCGAGGCTCCCGAAGCCCCCGCGGCTCCTGCCGAAGCGCCCGCGGCACAGTAGTCCGAGCCTAGAAGGTAGCAACAGGATTACTGCAATCCACTTTTCCCCTTCGCCCTTTTCGGGGAATACTCCAATCCTTTTACTCCCATTTGGAAAACCAACAGGCGCCAGCTCCATGCCGGCCCTCGCGGCGCTCCCATCGACCGATTAATAGCGTGGGATTAAAGGAGTGGGATGCTGGTCGCCGAAAATCGCCAAGCCTTGCCTAAATAGCGCGACCTGCATCGAACGACATCTATCGCACGCTTTTAACGCTCGCACCGGATCAACTCCCACCTGAGAACACCCGCCCTAAGCAGCAGCCCATTGACCAGCAGTGGCTGGTTGATTACCTCACGCTCCCGAAGAAAAAGAAGCGTTCGAAGGTCACGGAGTTCTTTGGTTGGGTCTTTGGGTTTTAAGGTTTAACGACGCAACCCAAGGTATTCTCAAATCTGTTGCGCTGTTTGCATTACCAACGTTGAAAGGAGGGAAGCGATGGGGACTTTGCGTATTGATATTGAGCCGTCCGTATTGGACTGGGCACTGCGACGTACAGGACTCAGTGACGAAAAACTCCGTGCCACGTTTCCCAAGGTAAACGACTGGCGCGCAGGGGGAGGAGCGTCCGACGCTCAACCAAGCCAAGGAACTAGCGAAGAAAGCGCGAATCCCATTTGGGCGGCTCCTTCTACAAGCGCCTTCCGGAGAAGAGACCGATCTACCTGATTTCCGTACTGTCAAAAATGAGCGGCTCGACGGGTTGAGCCCGGATTTGCAGGAAGTTATTCGTGCTGCTGAGGGGCGTTTGGGGTGGTACACGGATTACGCGGAAGAAGTTGGAATTCCCGGTCCTGAAATCCTGCGTTCTGTCCAAGTTTCCACGAATCCCAGCTTGGCTGCTCATCAGGCTCGCATCGCACTGGGGCTTGACGAGACTTCTCCCATCGCTGGACCAGAAAGAGTTACGACACTAACGCACCATATGGAAGATACAGGGATTCTAGTATCCCGAAATTCCATTGTTGGAAACTCTACCCAACGTCATCTCCGCGTTGATGAGTTCCGTGGCTTCACCCTGATTGACGGGGACTACTGCCTGGTGTTTGTGAACACGCGTCATGCCAAAACTGCGCAGCTCTTTAGCCTCGCCCACGAGTTGGGACATGTCGCTTTGGGGATGGCAGGCATTTCTGACCACAGCGACCACCTGCAAGTCGAGCGCTGGTGCAACGAGTTTGCTGCAGCATTTCTCGTTCCAGAGGCAGCAGTGAAGGAACGGTTCAACAAGAAGCGTTCTTTGCTCGATAACGTCGATACTCTGGCAAGCGCATTTGGTATCAGCAGGGAAGCAGCACTCTTGCGTTTGAAAAGCATCTTCCGAATCGAGCAACAAGAGTTTGACGAAGTAATGCGGTTGGTCCGGGGTCAGAAGGAAAGGAGAGCCACACAGGAGGGCAGCGGTGGTTCTTCGTTCCATGTCCTCGTTCGGTCGAGGGTAGGCGAGCGGTTCTTTGAAGCGGTCACCTTTGCTGCAAAATCTGGACAAATACCTGAGCGGGATGCTGCACGGCTCCTTGGTGCTTCCTCGTACAAGTCATTTGAGAACCTGGTGAGGAAAAGCCATTGGGCTAGCAGGGAGGCAGAGTACTTAGGAAGCAAATTTCAGCTGATCGGGGATTAGGTTTTAGAAAGCGCAGGCAGGACAGGGTGCGCAGCGAAACCAAAGGGATCGATATTAGAACGTCTTTGCGCATCGATTCGAGTAAACTTTGGTGATATGTGTATCGATGAAGGAAACGAGCAGACAATTACCCGCTTGCTGGATAAGAGTGAGGAGGCGTTTGTTCTTGCTGTCGAACTGTACAATCGACCGAGCTTAAAATACGGTGCGGAAAGTTGTTCGATTTTGTTGTGCAATGCTTGGGAGCTGATGCTGAAAGCTCACATGATCAGAAAGTGGGGCATTGATTCAATTTACTTCAAAGATGATCCTAGTAGGACTCTTGCTCTTTCCGATTGTTTGAAGAGGGTTTTTACGAATGAGAAGGATCCTCTTCGGGTAAACATGAAGAATGTGATGGAGTTTCGTAATACGAACACGCACTTCATTACAGACGAGTACGACTTGTTTTATGGGCCCTTCTTGCAGTCGTGCGTGGAAAACTATGCGGACAAGCTTTGGGAATTGCATAACCGTTCGGTAAGCGAGCTCATCCCAGACAATCGGTTGGCCTTGGCAATGAGAAGAGGTGCAATCGTTCCTGACGTTATTCGGACAAAGTATGACGCTGCAGTTGCGCAGGAACTACTTGCCCGGCGGAAAGATGTTGCGGATGCTATCGGGGCTGAAGGAAATCAGAGGATCGCGGCGACTTACGAGACCTCGTTGAGGCTGGTTAAAAAGAAGAATGATGCAGATTTGAATGTTTACATTCAAAACGGATCGGAGCATGGCATCGCCATTGTCAAGGATGTGAAAGATGCCGTTAGCTTTTATCCTTATACTGCTGGTAACGCGACTAAAAAGATCGATTCTTTGTTAAAGAAAAGAGGCATTACTTTTTGCTTCAATGGTTCAGTGAAAGAGAAGTTTACTACGTATGCTTTCCAACTCTTTACCAAAGCGTACGAGATGAAAGGCGATGAGCGCTTCTCCTACGACCGTAAGACTGCGGGAGAGAAAACGAGCAATTGGATATATTCCGAGGCAGCAGTCGAATTTATCGCGCATCAAGTTGAAAAAGACCCTGGTCACTGTCTTGATCAGTTAAGAAGGAAAATTAATACAAAATAATTGAGCAGCAAATCGCCTTCGAAAAGTAAAACACCAACCCTTGGAGCAAAGGAATTCTCAGGTCGTTTGACCCTACTCCCATTCGGGAACCCAGCTGTATCCTTCTCGGGTTGGTGCTGTGATACACATTCTACGCAACCTTAGTCAGTTAGGCAATGCCCCCATGACTGATTGTGCAAGAAGCAGCTGAAGCCTCAACCCATCCCACCGCACCGTTCCACTCCGCTCGCCCCGTGTGGAACAATGTTGCTCATGCAACCGACTCAAGAGGATCTCAATATCATTCAGGAGCAGCTCGGCCGTGCGCCCCGCGGTGTGCTGGAAATTTCCTACCACACGCCCGACGGCCAGCCTGCGGTGGTCAAGACTGCACCCAAGCTTGACGACGGCACTCCGTTCCCCACGCTCTACTACCTGACGGACCGCCGCCTCACCGCAGAGGCTTCGCGTTTGGAGGGCGCTCAGGTGATGAAGTGGATGGAGGCCCGCCTGGCTGAGGACGAGGACCTGCAGAAGGATTACCGCCGCGCCCACGAGTACTTTTTAGCGAAGCGCAACGAGATTGAGGACCTGGGTACGGACTTCTCTGGCGGCGGCATGCCGGATCGGGTGAAGTGCTTGCACGTGCTGATTGCCTACGCGCTTGCGGAGGGCCCGGAGCACTTCCGTTTCGGTACCGAGGCTGTGGCGCTCGCTGCCGAGCACGGCAATCTGCGCGGCAGCGCAATCCCTGCCGACTGGCCGACGCTCGACGCCCTCGGCATAACGCTCGCTGAGGCGGGGGAGCACCTCGCATGAGCCAGCCACTAACGCTTGCCGCGGTTGACTGTGGCACGAACTCCATCCGCCTCCTAATCACCCGTTTCGACCCCGCAACGAACACGTTCGAGGAGGTCTGCCGCGAGAACATCATCGTGCGTTTGGGTCAGGGCGTGGACGAGACAGGCGCGTTGAACCCGGAGGCGATTGAACGTACCCGCAAGGCGCTCGCTACCTACACTGAGCGCATGCTTGCCGAGGGCGTCCAGCGCGTGCGCATGGTCGCCACCTCCGCGACCCGCGACGCCTCCAACCGCGATGTGTTCTTCGACATGACCCGCGAGCTACTCAGCCAGATCCAGCCCGGCGCACAGGCTGAGGTGATTACAGGGGATGAGGAAGCCCAGCTTTCTTTCATCGGCGCCACGATGGATCTTCCCGCCGACGACGGCCCCTTCTGCGTCATCGACTTAGGCGGTGGCTCGACCGAGTTCGTTGTGGGCAACGGCGACACTATCGAGGGCCGCCTCTCCACCCAGATGGGGTGCGTGCGCCTTACGGAGCGTTTCCTACGCTCGGATCCACCAGCGCCCGAGGAGCTGCGCGCAGCCCGTGACTACGCGCGCGAGCAAGTTCAGCACGCTGCAGCGGTAGTCAACATGGCGAAGGCCCGCACGGTGGTCGGCTGCGCCGGCACCTTTACGACGCTCTCCGCGCTCACCCAGCGTCTTCCCGAGTACGACCCAACCCGCATCCACCTCTCACGCCTCTCCTTCGAGGGCCTGCGGGCCACCATCGCGGAGATCCAGTCGCTGAGCGTGCAGGAGCGCAAAGACCACCCGGTGATCCACCCCGGGCGTGCCGACGTCATCCCCGCCGGCGCCGCCGTCGTCGAGGAAATATTAAAAGCCGCCGAGGACCTCACTGGTTGTGACTCGATTGTGATCAGTGAGAAAGACATCCTTGACGGCATCGTGGCCTCGTTGGCGAATTAGTTCTCGTCGGGCTCCAGGATCTGGTTTTGATCCCCCCGCTTACCGCGCAAGTCTTTGATTTCGCGCATGCGGGGTTCCGGATCGATCTTTTTCGCGATGGCCTTGCGGGTGGACGTGACCACTTGTTTGGCCACCGGCGAGTTCACTGCTTTCTGCGTGGCGTTGACAATCTGGTGATAGCGCTTGCGCCCGGCTTTCGTGCCGAACACGTACCCGGCGGCTGCTCCGACAACGAATTGAATCATGGGTGCCATAGTACATTTTTCAAAAGCCACAGTGGTGAGAGCCGGGGATTAATGGCCTGAGTCTGTAATCTGCACTAGATTTAAAGGCGTTCTTGTAACTGCGAACCACATTGAGGAAGCTGTGTCTGAAGCAAAGCCCAAAGTAATGACGATCTACGGGACTCGCCCTGAAGCGATCAAGGTAGCCCCGGTAGTCAAAGCGTTCGAAGCTGATGACCGCTTCCAATCTGTAGTGGTGTCTACTGGTCAGCATAAGGAAATGCTAGAACAGGTGAACAAGCGTTTTGGTATCGAGCCAGACCATGATTTGGGCCTTATGAAGCCAGGACAGTCGCTCAACGAACTTGTATCCCGCGCGATGCAGGGGCTCGACGCAGTCATCGAACAAGAGCAACCAGATGTCATCGTTTCTCAGGGCGATACATCTACTGCGATGACAGCCGCATTGGCTGGATTCCATCGTGGCGTAAAGATCGTGCACTTAGAAGCAGGCCTTCGAACCGGCAATATTTTCTCGCCATTCCCAGAGGAAGCGAACCGCAAGATTATTGGTCAAGTAGCGAGTTTGCACTTGGCGCCAACCGAGGAATCTCGTGAAAACCTGCGCCGGGAGAACTTCCGAACGAAGGACATTGTTGTTACAGGCAACACCGTCATCGATGCCTTGCTTGTTGCATCAAGCTGGGACGTAAGCTTTGACGACGCCCGCCTCCAGCAGCTCACCGATACTCATCAAAAAGTAGTCCTGGTGACTACCCACCGCCGTGAAAACCTGGAAGCAATGAAAGAAATCGGCGGCGCGGTGCGAGATCTGGCGTCTGAATACAAGGACCATGTCTTCACGCTGCCGTTGCACCTGAACCCGAAGGTTCGCAATGCCGTGCTGCCGCTTGTCGAAGATCTGCCAAATGTGATTATCACAGATCCACTCCCGTACGATCAGTTCACTGCGTTGCTGAACCGCGCCTACCTGGTGCTGACCGATTCCGGCGGAGTTCAAGAGGAAGCGCCTTCGCTGGGGAAGCCAGTCCTGGTCATGCGTGAGAATACGGAACGCCCCGAGGCAGTAGTTGCAGGTACCGTCAAGCTTGTGGGAACTGACCGCAAGCGGATTGTCGCAGAGGCAAAAAACTTGCTTGATCAGCCCGCTGCCTATGACGCGATGGCGAACGCCGTGAATCCGTACGGCGACGGACACGCTGCCAAACGCGCGGTAGCGGCGATTGCGGAGCTAGTTGGCGTTGGTGAACGAATCGCGGAGTTTACCGCCGGACACTGATCGATGCCTACAGTTCTGGCAATTGGTTGAATTCGGGGTCGCGCATAAGGGTTGGCCAGTCTTCCCGCAACGCTACTGCATATTTGAGGATCGCAGATTGAAAAAATGCAGGTGGCGCGGCGTGTCCCTTTCCCCAGTCACCAAAAAGAAAAGCCCAGTCGTGCCCAATGCCAGTTTCAAACTTTGAATACCATGGATCAAAGTGGTTGCTGCGGTGAAATTCGTCGTCAGTATTCTGGACGTAGAGAACATGATTCTCAAAGGGTGCATCGTAGAGTTGCACCATATTTGTGTGTGCGTCTTTAGGCGAAGGGAAACCACTTGGCCAACATTTTTCAGTGAAAGTCACAACTTTGTCAGCGTGATATTTTTGAATGTCAGTCTGAGGGTTTACTGCGATGGCCAGAGACCCTGGGTTTTGGTGTGAATAATATAACGAAGCAAACCCTCCTGCTGAGCAGCCATAGAAAATTAACGACGTTGCTCCGATGCTGGAGCGGATATGCTCAAAAATATCCTGGAAGTCACGTTGACGCGGTCCAGTTTTGCAGCCTGCATACCAACCAATTGGTGCCCCGAGATCGAGAACTGGTTCCGATACAAAAAGTACTGAAGAATCGAGGTCCTCGGCAAGGTGTTGGCCGACGAATAAGGGGAGTGTGACTTGAGCGGGATCTGCTGCCGCGTGGAAAATGACGGTCAGTGTTGGGGAGTCTCGATGAACCAGGAGTAAGTCGAGGGAGGTTTCTTGAAATTTAATCGTCATAATACCGGCTGATACAGGACTATCAAGAAACGAACCGAGACCGTCATGAGGCCACAATTTGCCATGTGAGAGGTTGGTGTATCTCTCCCAATCGCGCTCGGAAGTCCGATTAGTGGACAAATTTCCTCCTAAATTGATGCGGTATGGATGACACGACAATACCGTTACTGCGAGCTCAACGCGCAATGATGCTACTCAAATATATTGTGGGGAAGGGCTAAGATAGCCCACATGGGTCCTATCTTCATCGGCCATACGAGATATAGTCTCTTTGTTCCACGATCAGCAGCTTGGCGGGCAAGCGCTAACGAGAGCGTGTCTGGGGAGAGTAGGCCAGAGAGCTCAACGGAAAGATACAAAAAGTATCTTTATGAGGAAGAGCGTCTTGATTTTCGTGACTATGTATTTACTAATTTGACCGTGCCAGCCTTGGCTAGCGCTGCAGATGGATACAACGTAGTTCATTTTGTTACTTTCTCGGAGTCACTGCCCGAGAAATATAAGATGTCATTGCGTCGAACTGCGCAACGGTTTCCAGTTTTGAAGCTGCTTGAGCTTCCAGACGGGATAAGCGGAGGCGCACAAATAGATTCATATATCAGGAAGAATGTATCAGGGGTCTTCGGCAAATACCGCCTAGATGATGATGATGTGCTGGGGCAGAAATACTTCACTGCAATGGCGCGCTATGTGGATGAACGCTTTGTTGGCACAGCCGTTAGCCTTCCACTAGGTATTGAAGCTGTTTGGGATGGTAACGGATATTTTAATTTTCGTGAGGCTCATGTGCCGATGAACTCAATGGGACTCCTTTATGTTTGTGAGCATAAGGGAGACGGGACGATCATCACACCGAGGACTGGTGCACATGATAAATCGGACCGTTACGCCCCCGTAATACTGGACGCCCGTCAAATTGGGTACCTGCGTACAAATCATTCAGGACAAGATAACCTTCTACGTCACAAGGGGGCGTCTGTCCTCCCGGTATTGCTGCATAACATGGACAAGTTTCCAGCTCTTGCGACTCCGGATGTAATCGAGGAGAGCTTTCCAGCAGTCAGTAGCATAATTCTTGGCAAGGACTCTACTGTTAAACGATCGATTGATGGGGAACTAAAGAACGGGATACAAATCCAGCTTGAAAATGGGTCGGCAGGAATAACAGTATTGATGGAAGGAACTGCTCCCGAAAAGCTGGAGCAGAACTCAGTGATTTTGGCGATGGATATTCTGGCCAACAACGGTAGACGAGTGAGTAAATTGGTGTCCGTAATTGGTGTCGGCACGTCGCCTAACCGCGCAATTGGACACTTTCGCTATATTGACATTGCACCAGGTAGTTTTCGAGCGATGGTTAGCGTGTACTTGCCTGATGGCATGATGGTGTCAAAAGCAAGGATTCTCCCCTTGACCGATATTGCGAAAGGGGTTGTGGTTACGTCTGTTTCGTGTACACATAATGCGGAGAGCGTCTCAGTAACTGAAATCGATTCAGTTGGCTCCTTGGAAGAGAACCGATTTTCGAACACGATTCAGCGTTGGGGGCTTAGCATTGGTCGGCGTGTGTTGCCTGGAATAAAGATGGTCATGTGGCGCATTCTTGGGCAAGAACGCACTGATTCCATCATCAGAAGTGTTGTTGCTAGAATCTGTTGAGATGTCTTCGCCGCGAATGGATCTTGCAATTAATGGATTGCCGTTAGTGGTACCTGGCGCCAGCAATGTGTTGTAGGGAGGTAACGTAAAGATTGAAAGTTCTTGTGCTCTCTCAATACTGGCACCCGGAGAATGGCGTACCGCAACGTCGATGGGAATGGCTTACTAAGATTCTCATTGAAGCGGGGCATGAGGTGGTCGTCGTTGCTCCGCCACCACACTACAAGCGTAAGGTGTCCATACGTCACTGGTTTGAAGAGCGGGGATATAGAACATCATTTCGCCACTCTATCGGCCCCAATGGCGAGACGGTCCTTCGGAGCGGTTTTTTCCCCTCTGGACGTTCGATGACCCGTAAGATTTTTAATCAAGCTTGGACAGCGCTAACGATGACTGGAGGGATCATTCGAAAGCAGGGCATGCTTCGCTCGTACCAGCCAGACTTGGTGATTGGTACGGTGCCGGCACTGCCCACCGCAGCTGTAACTTATTTGGCGGCATCGCGTTTTAACGTGCCGTATGTGATCGATTTGCGGGACGCATGGCCTTCTCTTTTTCGTGAAAGTGCTGAATGGAATACTGGTACTGGAAAACCATCATTAAGAGAACGGGTTTTTTCGAGAGGTCCATTTCAACTATTAGTTTTTATTACAGAACGTACTCTTGAATTTGTGCTCCGGCGAGGCTCGGGGATTATTACCACTTCGGAGCGTTTGACTCAAACACTAATGAAGGAACTCTCCTCACCGATTACGACCGTTCGCAATGTTTTCCCGCCAGCGATGAAAACAGCAAACCTGAATCAATCTTCAGCAGGTGCCCCTGGTCGACACTTGAATGTGCTTTATGCTGGCACCTTGGGGCGAGCTCAAAAGCTCGAGAACGCACTCCGTGCAGCGGCCATCGCGGAGAAGGAAGACGTGCACATTGAACTAAAGTTCATCGGGGAGGGAGCTACCTGGGATAACCTGCGGGACGTGGCTCAGACCCTTGGAGTTCATCTTGAGCTAGAGCACCAGAAGTCACTTGAAGAGCTAGATTACTACTATCAATGGGCCGATACGGCGCTGGTCCATCTGACTGACTGGGAATCTCTCCGTTCAGCCATTCCCTCTAAAACGTATGAGTTAATGGAGAATAAGATACATATCAGTGGCGTTGTTCAAGGGGAGCCTGCGACGCTGATACAAGAATTTGAGGCAGGCGACGTAATTCCGCCGAATGACCCCGAAGCTCTTGCTCGCTTGTGGGTAAAACTAGCCCAAGACCGGTCATTACTAGATATCGGTGATAGAGCTCAACTGTGGGTACGTGATCAACGAGAAGGAGTTGCCCCTCGCTGCTTTTTAACACTCTTGGAGCAGATTGCCGGATCCAATGAAGATTAGATCTTTAGATTTTTGTAACAGCATCGAAGCGGACAATTGTGGGCAAACGCTAGTGATAGTCGAGTCCTTAGAAGATGCACTCGACCTGTCTATGTTGGGTCACGGGACTACTATCACAGAATCCTTGGAGGATGATAACTTTGCAGGTTTTGCTAGTTTCGCTCGGATTGTTGTCATCAATCAAAACTCCGCATATATGAAAAGCCTCGCGGATCAACTTGTTGCACTGTCAATTGAGTGCTTCGAGGTCTGGACGGAAAAGAAACGTTTCTACTTGCTTTCTGATGTCTTCGAGGTATCCGATGAATGGGCAGTAACCGGAATGCACAAGGATGAGCAATATCTACAACTAATCCTATCGCGAAGTAAAGAGGGGGACCGGGGAAGTGGAGACATAAGAGCTTTGCTTGCCCAGATCAACGAAGACACCGAAATCGAAAACAGGCCTGTGCACCGAACAATTCCCGAAAACACTTTGGGCGACGGATGGGCTCTTCGCGAATTGATACTGACCAATATGATTAAACGTGCGAAGCCACTAAAACGAGTCCTTCCCGCATGGACAGTTCGATTGGCATATAAAGCACTTCGAAGGATCCGATGAGTACGTTGCGCACTGGGGTGAGCGTGATCATCCCAACACACAGCGGTGTCGAAAGACTTCCGAGCTTAATAGAAAGTTTACAGTCACAGACACTCGATACCTCATTGTGGGAGGTTATCTTCGTACACAATGGTGAGGATGACGGCTCTTTGCAGCTGCTACATGAATGGCAGCGGACAACTGAAATAAGCTCAAGAGTATTTCATGTTCCGAATGCTGGAGCAAGTATTGCACGAAACGTTGGACTTGCCACAGCGCGTCATTCTTACATCACATTTGTAGACGATGATGACGATCTGCAGGTTGAGTTTCTTCAAGCTGGTTTGGATGTTGCGGATGCTACAACGATCGGGCTTTTGCCGATCCGCGATCAAAGTCAATCTGTCGGGGCGGATCTGGGTGAGTCGATCCCGGGATCGTTGTACCTACGTATCGCTGCGTTGAGGGGCAAAAAGGTCCCTCTATCAACCGTTCCCTGGGCTTTGGGTTTTAATGCTTGTAAGTTTGTTCCCGCGAAGTACTTACAGGACTATCGTTATGATCAGTCATTGCAGTCGGGTGAGGACGTTGCATTCTTTGCACAATTGATCCAACACCCAGAGCTCCATATTGCTGTTCCCCAACTGCTAGATGACACCGCATATATACGACGTCTGAGATCAGGATCCGTCTCGCGGAAGCGCAAAGTTTTGACTTCTCGGTAGCACAACGGCTCGACGTTATAGCGTCCTTGCGGAGCTTGAAAGTGACCGGTTTGCAGAAGGATGCAGTCGAATCCCTCGTTAAGGCACAGTTCGGTTTTACTGTAAGCCATCTGAAGAACTATCCGAATGATTACGAGCTAGCTGCTGGGGCCGCTTTAGGAAGAGGGTTGTGTGAACTTCCTTGGGCAGAAGTTAACAAACATCAATCCAGAAGCCTGGTTTTCTCCTTTTGTTTCCCTCCATACGCAGATCCTGCAGCTAACGTCGTGGCTAAACGGATTGCAGAAAGAAAAGACTTTGTCGATGTAATTAGCGCGGATATGACTCCTGTCAGAGAACTGGATCCAACAAGTTCGGCCCTCGTGGAACCGTGGGTTGTGAGACATGTTGAGGTTGATGAATACCCGTCCTTTGCATCCTGGGACCATATAGCTAAGTTTGCGTTGAAAGCCGTCCGCAGTGCCAAGGGTTCTTACAAATCCTTGTATTCACGTGCGTTATGGAGTGGATCTCATGTTGCTGGTTGCTTGTACAAGCTAAAACATCCGCATGTCTACTGGGAAGCAGAATTTTCTGATCCGTTGTGTTTTGACTCATCTGGCAACCGTCGCGTAGGTGAGATAACGAGGGATGGGGTAACTGCTAAGCTCCGCCGAGCGATTAAGAAAGCGAGATGGGAAGAAGTCCGTCTGGATTCGCATTTTGCCTTTACCGAGCTCGCGACATTTTTATTGGCTGATAAGTTAAGCTTTAGTAACGAGAACCAGCTCAACGAGGTACTAAAGACTTACCCTGAGGCATTGCAACAATTAGTTCGTGATAAGTCAATTATTGCCCCTCAACCTGTGCCACCGCCAGCTGCATACGATGCGATGCCGGTTGCGATGCAGATACGCAAAGACACACTTAACATTGGATATTTCGGCAGCTTTTATGCAAATCGAGGCCTGGATGATTTAATTACGGTCGCCAGTTCTGAGCGGGTTCGTACTCAGGATGTAACCCTTCACTTGTTTACGAAAAACGCTGAAGAGGTGCGCAATAACTTAGCAACAACTGGCGTCGGGATATACGTACAAGTGTACGAAGCGTTGCCTTATCTAGAATTCCTGAACGCCGCAAGGCAATGTGACGTTTTACTTGTCGCGGATGCTGATACGAAGAACTCTGAGTTTTCGCAGAACCCCTATTTACCTTCAAAACTTTCCGATTACAGTGGTGCCGGGGTGCCTGTTTGGGCAATTGTGGAGCCGGGATCACCGCTCGATCGAGCCGATACTCAGTACAAATCCATCTTGGGTGACCAAGTTGGAGCTGAGCGCGAGCTCTTGCGTATGATGAGTTCGATTCCAGAGGAGAAGACTCAAGATCATGGAAGATGAACAAGTGCAAATGGCGAACAATGAGCCCCCAGTCATAAAGATCTCAGCGGAGGGGTTGCACCCTCTACAGGCGAGGCCTTCCTTTTTTCAATACTGCCGAGAGATATGGGACCGGCGGCACTTCATTGTTACTGACGCTCGATTCAAGGCACTGCGAACTACGAAAGACTATCGCCTCTGGAGACTGTGGTTGATACTTCAACCAATAATGGATGTTGCTTTTTATGGTCTTCTGTTTGGTTTTATCCTTAAGACTTCGCGCGGGATAGATAACTTTGTGGGATTCCTGATTATGGGAGTCATCTTCATGAAGATTCCGGTTGCAATGATGACGCAGGGAACTCTGCTCATCCGAACTTCCCGGGGAATGATACAAACTTTCCAGTTCCCGCGAGCGACACTGGTGTTCTCGAACAGTGTGAGACATCTTATCGATAACGCTCTGCCCGCTATCATAGCGATTGTGGTTTCGTTGTTGTTTCAGCTTAACGAGCCGTTACACCCTCAGATTTTGTTAGTTTTTCCCCTTTACTTAATGATTCACATTTTTGGCTGCGGGGTAATGCTTTTCACGGCGAGACTTACCGCTGAGATTCCAGATACACGTGTCCTATTTAACTTTGTTGGGCAGGCGTGGTTCTTTCTTTCGGGCGTAATGTTTTCAATTGATCGGTTTGTGGACCACCAGTTACTACATCGTGTCATGAGCATTAATCCGGGCTACCAATTCTTGGAGGCTATTCGCGGAAGCGTACTCTACGGCGTCAGCCCTTCTGGAAGCGATTGGCTGACGCTGCTTGGATGGACCTTTGGCGCTTTTATTGTTGGGCTAGTATATTTTTGGCAGGCGGAGGAAAAATATGTCCGACTCACATAAAGAAGCCAATAGACCAATAGTACAAAACGGACAGACGGAACAACAGATGGATGTTGCGTCGCCTACAGTTGTTGTTGATAACGTTTTCAAGAGCTACCTTATCGGCCGGGGGCAATCTGAAGATTTTCGCAGGGGCCTTAATTGGGGTGCGAGAACTCGCGTAGATGCTCTTCAAGGAGTTTCTTTGGTGGCGAGATCCGGTGAGTCAATTGGAGTCATCGGATTAAACGGTTCTGGTAAGTCTACTCTTTTGCGTCTCATATCCGGTGGAGAAGCACCTACCTCAGGTTTGATTCGAGTGAGTTCAAAACCAACACTGCTGGGTGTGTCTCCTGCGCTACAGGGAGACTTAACAGGTGAACAAAACATTCGCCTCGGATGTCTTGCACTCGGTATGCAACCAGAGCAAGCACGAGACCAGGTAGAAAAAATAGCTAATTGGACCGAGCTCGGTAGTGCCATAAGTCGGCCAATGATGACTTATTCTTCTGGAATGAGTGCGAGACTGAGTTTCGCGATATCAACAGCCATCAAGCCGGAAATTTTATTAATCGATGAAGCATTGTCCACAGGTGATGCAGCCTTTGCTGCTAAGGCTCAGGAACGAATTGAAGGAGTCATCTCTAATGCAGGCAATTTGTTTCTAGTATCACACGCGATTTCAACTGTTGAACAGCTTTGTCAGCGGTGTGTGTGGATTCATCAAGGAAAAGTAGTCGCAGACGGACCTACAGATTTGGTGGCACCTCAATACCATGAGTGGGCCCGCAGGATGGGGAAGGACGACAAGGGCCCAGCCATGGAGTATCTCCGGGAATTGACTGCCAGCTATCATAAACCCACTATTATTATTGAAGGCGCTGGTGGCTAGTGCACAGAAAATCTTAGTAAACAAAGCATTTTGAAGCTGTACACCGACCTTTGAAAATTAAAAAATTAGTTAACCTGAATAGGGGAGTCATGCGTAAGCCGAAATTGTTTGTAGCCACGGGCGTATTGGTGGTCATCACCGCGGTGCTAATTTCGATAGCGCTACTTGGATTCTTAGTTACAGGTCAGGCCTGGTTGTTGTATGGGCTTGTAGTAGTAGCGTGTGCAGTCCTCTGCGCTTTCGTTTTGATCACAATGATTCGTTGGGAACGTCAAAACCAGCGAGTTAACAGGGCAATTAGTGACCTCAGGCGTAAGCAGGTGAACGGTGAAGAGATCGTGGGGGCTTTGGCTCAGCATTCGGATCAGTTAGTTGCTCGGATCGAACGCGTTCATGAAACGAAAAACAACATTCCGCAAGTGCTAGAGGTGTCCGAAAAACAAGCTGAGAAGGGTGCCCCACGAGTAGGTAACACTTTTGAAATTTTACGGCAAACGCCTTCACGGTCGGTTAGGGAATCGAAGGTAGACCTCGACATCGCCATCGACTCGTATTTTGCGCCATTTGAGACAGTTAAGCTCAGTAAATCTCCATTAACCATCGATGTACCGTTGGAATATAAAGATACAGTTGAATGCTTTGTCACCCTGTATTCCCGCGACTTCGAATCCAGTCCAAAGGCGGCAATTATAACGGCAACCGTTTTCAACGATAAGGGGCAGAAGCTAGATTATAGCTGCCTTCCGAGTCATTCTGATGCCTACGGTTGCTTCCAATACCTCAAGGTCGATGGTCTGACAACGGTCAACACGGTTACCGTTTCTGTCCCAAGGCAGGCTAGGAAGCTAAGGCTATCTCTATATAGTTGGTCCATTGCCCCAGAGCTGCAAAATGGCCTCAAAGTCATTACTCGTGGGGTGAATCGTGAAAGCCTAAGCGGGCGCAAGCCCCGCGAAATCAAAGTTGCGGCGATTTTGGATGAGTTTTCATACAACTCTTTCAAGTTTGAGTGTGACATGATCGCCCTGTCATACAAAGAGTGGAAAAAGGAGCTGGAGCGCTTCCAGCCGGACTTGTTCCTATGTGAATCTGCCTGGAGTGGCGCAGATTCCAAAACACGTCCCTGGAAAGGCCGCGTTTACAGCTCAGAAAACTTTAGTTCAGAAAACCGTGGCGAGCTTCTAAAAATACTTGATTATTGTAAAGAGCAGGGTATTCCTACAGTATTTTGGAATAAGGAGGACCCGTCTCACTACGACGACAAAAAGCACAACTTTGTCGATACTGCACTCAAGTTTGATCATATTTTCACTACAGATGAGAATTGTGTGGCTCGCTACAAATCTGAGTATGGCCATCCAAGCGTGAATGCTTTGCCGTTTGCGGTTCAACCCAGGCTCTTTAATCCCATAGTAGAGTCCCGCAGGACTAATGCGGCTATTTTTGCTGGTGGATGGTATTCCAATCATGAAAAACGAAGCCAGCAAATGGAAGAAATTTTTGATTCTATTGAAGCTTCTGGTATCGATCTCAAGATTTACGACCGCTTTTATGGATCCGATGACGAGAGTCACCGTTACCCTAAGCGATTTGTGCCATTACTCAACCCATCGGTCCCGGGGGAAGATATGGGCAACGTGTATAAAGAATCTACCTTGGGGGTGACGATCAACACCGTCACTGAAAGCCCAACCATGTTTGCTCGTCGGATCTTCGAATTAATGGCCTGCAATACGTTTGTTCTTTCAAATTATTCTGAAGGCGTGCATTCTTTCTTTGGTGACAACGTTCTTTATCTGGACAAAGAGCCCGATGGACTTTTGCGATTGACCGATGAAAAACGGGATAAAGCGCGTGCAAAGAATCTGCATCTAGTCCTGGCAGAGCACACATACAGAAAACGATTTAAGAGAATTCTTGAAGTCAGCGGAATTGCGCATGCTGATTTCGACGAAGACTATCCGCTAGTTGTCCGAGTATCTTCTTTCAAATCAGCGGAAAGCGCTTTTAAGCGTCTCCGAAATATGGGGGAGTGGTCTGGCGTAAAGGTGATTCTTCTAGATTCGGCCGTTTCAGATCTCGAGTATGCGACTGCATTAACCGACTTTAACCGAGACGGCGTACGCCTTGTATACTCGCCACTTATACTCGACGGGAGCACGGAGCTCAGTGAGATCTTCTGTGGCAATGAGATTGCTCTATTAACGCAATGGGAAGCGCTGGAGAATAAAGAGCTCAAATATGAGATGTTCGCTGACCAGCGTTTGCATGCTCAATACGTCGACGTGCCAATTGTCATCAGTGAAGACAGTGAAAAATTTAGCCAAGCTGAAAAATATACGTTTAGTAAACGAAGCTCGTTTGCGACGGGCTTTGTTAAACCTAATAATCTGAAAGACCTGCTGCGGCATCTTTCTACCAGCACCCCAGCCACTGTGTACAACGTTTAGAGGAGTTAATCTTGCCACTGCTTTCGGTTATCATCCCAAGTTTTAACGTCTCAGGGAAGATCGCGCGCTGCTTCACATCACTTGATCGTTTGTATCAGCGAATTCCGCAGATCGAAGTTATCTTCGTCGATGATTGCTCGACAGATGACACGTTCGGGAAAGTAAAGGAGTTCGCGAGTGGTCGTGAGTGGGTTAAAGTAGCTCGTTTAGAGAGTAATACTGGTACCCCGTCGGTGCCTCGTAACGTTGGCCTAGAAATGGCTACAGGAAAGTATATTTTTCACCTGGATCCCGACGATGAGATTCTTCCCGAGGGGATCGCTGCTGAGATTGAACTTGCAGAGTCGACCGGGGCTGATTTTGTTCGCGCACCATTAATCCGAGACAACGGGCGTGAAACCGTTGTGATGAATCGCATCACTGGTTGGGATGCGATCGACGACCCGCATGAGAGAATTGCGAAGATCGTCCGTGAGCACAGTACGACAGTCTGTTCACTCTATCGGCGTGATTTTCTTCTCGAGCATGAGTTTCAGTGGCCCGAGGACTTGCGCTTAGCGGAAGATGCAATTTATCTTTATCGAGCACTGAGTCTTGGTCATGTCGAGTATTCTGATGTACCTGACTTTGTGTATCACGTGTCGTTGAAGTCCGGGAATGCTTCGAGCACGCAACAGTATCAAGACCGAGAGTTGTCTAACCACTTGCGCGCCTGGAGAAGGTCTAACGAAATTTTAAAGAAACTGGGCATCGACTACTTCGCTCTCAGAGGACAGGTCGCGGTGTCCGCAGCTATCCAGAACATGATTCGGTTTAATAAGGGCGGATTCTCTCGTTCCGGTTTTAATGAACTGCGAAGGTTTTTCCTGAGTAATAAAAAGACCGTGGAATCATTTACTTACGGTCCTCGATTTACTGAGGTCTGTAAATTCATCCTCGAAGGCGACTACGACAAGTTCCTTGAGAGTATCAAGATTCGATTGTTAATCGCGGGTCCAGACCTCCGGTTTATCCTGCCATCCGTGCCTGTTCTGTCACAGTATTACCAAGTGCGTGTCGATGAATGGGCGGGGCATGAGGCCCATGATGAATCTCAGAGTAAGAGGTTGCTTGATTGGGCCGACGCGATTCACTGTGAGTGGCTACTGGGCAACGCCGTGTGGTACTCGCAGAATAAGCGTCCAAGGCAGTCGCTAACGATTCGTCTCCATCGATTTGAAACTTCGAAAAACTACGGAAACCTTCTTAACAGGGAGAATGTTGACAGAATCATAACAATAGCCCCTGCTATGTTTGAGGAGACTCAGAGAGTATTCGGGTTCGAGCGTGAGAAAGTGGCCTATGTTCCAAACTATATCGAATCCGAAAAATACAAAAGGGTAGAAGAGCCAGAGAAGGTTTTCAACCTAGTAATGGTCGGCAGTATCCCGATCCGAAAAGGCTACCGGCGTGCGCTCGAACTATTGAATTCGCTTCACAGCATTGATAGCCGATACAACCTCACGGTATACGGCAAACGTCCTGACGAGCTTGGTTGGGTATATAATAACCCGACTGAGCGGGAATACTTTGCCGAGTGCGAACGCTTTATTCGCATGAATGGTCTAAGCTCTGCTGTTCGCTTTCGGGGTTGGGTCGATACCAAAACCGAGCTGGCAGACAAGGGGTTTGTGCTCTCGATGAGCGATGCAGAGGGATCGCATGTAGCTGCGGCAGAAGGTTTTGCGGCGGGAAACATAACTCTGCTGCGTCCTTGGTCCGGAGCGGAATTCATGTACCCAAAGAAGTATATCTTCGAGGACATACTGGAAATGCGTGACTTTGTGCTGGACTGTAGGGACTTTGAGTACTTTGAGGAACAGGCGCTTGAGGGGCGCAAGTTTGTAGAGGAGCTATACGCGATGGAACGATTTCTTCGGCTATATGGCGAAACTGTTCCTGTGCCTTACAGTGTACCGTAGGCTACCGGTTAGCTTTACGGATTGTGCAGTTCGCAAGCGCTGTTGCGATGACCTATGGGAGAAGAGTCTGAAACCGCGTATTATCTCACCCAGCCCTTGAATGCAGGGTAGTAAAAGAAGCGGAACTAAACCCAGGACGCTTCATTTCTACGTTTATGCAATGGAATAGTCATCCGGTTATTCCACCGCCGTGGACGTCCAAAGGGCCACTAAACATCGTGTCCAAAAACATCCTGGACTCCGTGTCCAAAAAGTCCCTAGACATCACAGGAAGGATCCAACTTGTGGCTAACTTCGAACAGGTCATCGCGATGTGCCTTGATTGATGGCGTTGAACAGACAATGCGATTTGGCGTATGCTGGATGCGTTAAGTTGTGCAGCATTCACGTTGTGACTACTTGGCGTTTCACCTTCATTCTGTCAGCCAGCAGCTAGTGGTATCGGTGCTGGGATATAGAATGTTTAGCGGGGATGGTCTTTCACTGGTGAATTTTCGCCAGTTTAACGGAGTGTAATGCCAGAACGCTTTTGACTATCCTAGTTTGTAAGGTGGGTGAGCGTTAGCTCTGTTAACCACCCTTGGTATGTAGGTTGGCTGTAAAATCTGTTATGTACTCGAAGTTCTTGGTTTCTTGGTTCGGAGTCCAAAGATTTCGGTTGGCATCTGTTAAAGGTTAAGTATGTATTTTCTAGGAGTAACACGTTTTAGCTTATTTTCCCCGGATTCCGATGCGTGGAAATCATCCCGCGTTTCTGACTCGGAGAGTCGGGCATACCTCAACTACTTATACGCGCCGGAACGGATGGAGCCCCGGTTAAAGATTTTTGGGAAACTCAGCCTTCCCATCCTCGAGAAAGCCGCCGACAAGTACGAGCTCCGACATATCGTGCGCTATTCCGAAGAGATGCCCGATGAGTATAAGGACGTACTCAAGTCATTAGCTGATAAGTATGGCTTTATAATCCTGGAGCCACATGTCAATGGCAAGAGTAGCATGAATCCTTACGAGATCGGTTTTAGTTTGAATTCAGAGTGCTTCGGCTTATATAGGCTAGATGATGATGATTTACTCTCATCCGATTTTTTCGACCAGGTAGCCCGGTTTGTACAGCCTGATTTTGCCGGAATGCGCGTTTCTCTTGCCAGGGGTGTCACTGCGCTTTACGAGGATGGAGAGTTTAGCCTTTTTCGGGAGTGCTACAAACCGCAAATCGCGATTGGGCTGATGTCGGTTTACGGGAAGGATCCAAATGGCAGAATGATCGCGCCTCCCGATGTGGCACATAACCTGTCTGATCGCTATGGTTCGGTCGTCTTAAACGCCGAAAAGGTGTCTTGGCTTTGGACGCGGCACGTTGGTCAGGACACCGTCTATGGTGGCGACTCACCGTACGAAACGGTGAAGAAGGAACTCCTACGGTATCCCGCTGTTCCTAGTTATACACAGGTGGACTCTATTTTTCCCACTCTTGAGGGGCGATTGCGATCCCGGAAGAATAGAGAATTAGCTGCCAACGTTCGCATTGATTGCGATGGTGCGTGGTTTGAGACAGGTATCGGTCTTACTAACTTTTCTGTAGTGATTGAAGCGGAATTTGAAGATGAGTTGCATCCGACGTCAGCACTGTTGAAGTTCCAAATTGCCGACGCAAACGGGAATATTGTGCCTGCGCAATTTCCAATCGAAGGTTTGTCAATTTCGCCTTATGAGCATATCGGTTACTATCGTTACCTTTCGACGAAGGCAGGTAGGAATGTGCAAGAAATCGAAGTATCTGTGCCTGATGGGTACAAAGTAGTATCCATTGGTATCCAGCCATTCGGGGTGACTTCGCGTGCATTTTCTTTGCTATCACTAGCTGTGTGCGAATACTAGTGGTGATGTGGCAATGTCAACTTGATCGAAATCATTCCTCAGCTGCGGTGGGGGAGCTGTTGCTTCCAACTAGCTAACTTCAGTGACATAGATCCCACGGGCTTGAGCAAGCCGATGGGTTGCAGCACGCTGCCCGGCATCAAAGACAGCCAGCTCATTGCCAGTGATACTTACATCGACAGTCCGCCCGATAAGATTGAAGCGTCCTGGGTTTAGTTCCGCTTCTTTTACTATCCTGTACTGACGGGCTGAGTGAGATAATACTCGGTTTCTACTTCCTGCGGGGTGGCGTAGTCCAATGCTTCATGAAGGCGCTTGGTGTTCCACCAATGCACCCACCACAAGGTAGCTAACTCAACTTCTCCCACCGACGTCCACGGACCTTGAGCATGAATGAGCTCAGCTTTGTAGAGTCCATTGACCGTCTCCGCCAATGCGTTGTCATAGGAGTCACCGACTGTTCCCACTCGAGCGAACTCCAGATTCAGCTAAAGCCGTAGCATACTTCAACGACATGTGCTGACTGTCCCGATCACTATGGTGAATCAACTGGTTGCCACGGATTCTTCCAACAGTGGTTAACGCGTACTCTAACGCCTCCATCGGCAACGCATCAGTACGCATCGTCGAGCGCGTGGCAACACCAACAATTTTCCGGCTGAAGACATCCACCACAAACGCGGTGTAGGCGAATCCCGACAGCGTGCGGACATAGGTAATATCGGCAACCCAAAGCCTGCCCGGTGCATGCGCACGGAAGTTTCGCCGCACCAGGTCCGGGCAACAATCCTGCGTCTCGAGTGCAGCGTTGTGACCGGGTGAGCGAATATCTATTTAGAAACGGTGATCGACTGTTACTCCAGACGACTTGTAGGCTTCGCGATTGCCGATCACACACATGCGCACTGATCTGGTAGAAGAAGCACTTGAGCATGGCTGTCGTAGCCGTGGGAGTCTTGCTGGGGTGATTTTTCACTCAGATTACGGCAGCGTATATACCTCGTCGCAGTTTTTCAGGCTAGGTGCCGGCGCCTGCAGGTCACTCAGTCGATGTGCGCGGTTAGCACGGAGTGTCGGTAATTCATTGGCGGAGTCGTGTAACGCGACGTTGGGCCCAACCCCAGAAAAGTAGACACCATGGGGTGGTCAAATAATGGGTCTAAGCGTAGCGTATCGCTGTATCGCTACTCGCAACGAGATTCGTACCCGCAAGGAGTTAAATACCTGCACCAAGAATTGCTCCGACTGGTCGACAACGCCTATCTGTATTGGTTCTGTGCTTAGACGTGTCTGTTTCAAGTCAGTATGTTCAGGTTAGGGCAGAAACACCCGCACGTTGGGTGTTTCTGCTAGGGGCTCATCACGTGGTAAAAGATGAGCTTTCAGTAGAGCGAGGTACGGTTGGAGGAATTTAAGGCCAAAGCCCTTTCGTGTCAATTACTGTTTTACCGTCTAGATTGATAGTCGACACAGTCTTGAACTCATCGTGATCGACTAGGAGGACTACGATGTTTGCCATTCGTAGTGCGTTGTCTAGTTCGCTATATGTAGCATTTGAGCTCGAAGCTAGGGAACCAGGCAGTTCCTTCACGTTAGGTTCGACAACGAGGAACTTGTTGTCAGGGAACTTCGATACTGTTTTCTCCACGATGGCGAGTGCAGGGGACTCGCGCAGATCGTCGATATTCGGTTTGAACGAAAGCCCCAGAAGAGCAACAGTCGCGGTTGGGTTCGCATTGATTGCGGAATTGATCTTGTCCAGCACCCATTCCGGCTTAGAATCGTTCACCTCGCGTGCAGTTCGGATCAGGTTGGACAGGTTTGGTGAGGCTGCGACGATAAACCAGGGGTCAACCGCAATACAGTGTCCGCCTACGCCTGGGCCTGGCTGCAATATGTTCACGCGTGGATGATGGTTCGCCAGTTCGATGAGCTCCCACACGTCGATGCCGAAATCGTCGCAGATCATCGAGAGTTCGTTTGCGAATGCAATGTTGACGTCGCGGAAGGAGTTCTCTGTCAGCTTTGCAAGTTCTGCTGTGCGGTCGTTGGTCTTGAGCAGTTCTCCCTTGCAGAAGCTTGCATATACTGCCTCGGCGCGTTCCGCTGCTGCAGGAGACATACCACCAATAATTCGGTCGTTCGTGCGTAGCTCTTCCATGGCTTTGCCGGGCAAGATGCGCTCTGGGCAGTGGGCGAAGAAGACAACGGGCTTGGAGGAGTCCGAGTCATCGCCATCTGCGCGAAGGTCAGAGCGGAGTTCTAGAATCCGAGCGGCCATCTTCTCGGTTGTGGTTGGTGGGGAAGTGGACTCGAGGATAACCAGCTCGTCACCCTCGAGCTTTGGTGCGATAGCTTCAGCGGCTGAATAGATGAAGCGCATGTCAACGCTGTGGTCGTCGTTAAAAGGGGTTGGAACCGCAATGACGTAGTTCTTCGCGTGAGGCATTTGAGTGGTCGCCTTGAAGTTGCCGGACTCAAGGGCGTTCTTCAGCTCTTCCTCCAGTCCCGGCTCGACGATAGTGACATGGCCTGCGTTGACTGCGTCTACCTTTTCCTGTACCACATCAACGCCCAGTACCTTCAAACCGGATTCCGCCATCACCACGGCGGTTGGTAGTCCAATGTATCCAAGGCCGACAAATGCGACATCTGCGTCCATTTTCATTGCCACTTTCTGATAGGTAGTAGTTTAGGTGCAGCCGAGACTTTGAGTCCTGCGGCATATTGTCTGAATTGTACTAAAGCAGTCCAAATCAGCGTGATTGGGTCCCCGTAGTTTGGTCGGTTATACTGCACCGAGTTCCAAGTGGTTGGAGCAACTGGGGCTATAGCTCAGTCGGTTAGAGCCGCGGACTCATAATCCGCTGGTCGCGGGTTCGAGCCCCGCTGGCCCCACAAAGTATTTAGCGTTAGGCTACCTTTCGTCCTCTTTTGGCAAGGATGCCGCACTTTCGTGTTGTCTCTGTTGGCCTCGATTAACGAATGTATTTGCGAGTGGAGTGAGGGTTGCTATTCCAAGAAATATTGACCCGGCAATGGACTCAGGAGGGTCTAGGAAGAGCAGACTCAAGAATGTGCCGACAATGCCGAGTACAGTAATGATTGTGGCGACGATAAAGCCTGCTTTTGCCTCCCAGATTCTGTAGTCGAAGGCTTTCTGTGTATTCTGCCGGTCAGCGATAGTGTCTTGGTGGGCGTCGTCAAGAATTCGTTTACCGAGCCCACGTTCGATCTTCTCATAGCTGTCTATTATGTCCGGTGGAGGTATCGAGCTGGCCAGGAATGGCCGATAATAGCCCCGTGTCTGGTTAGTCCTGTGCCATCTCCCGGAATTGTCGGTTGATTTGAGTACGGATATTGTTCCCAATCTTGTTGAACGCTCGAGCTTGACGGGGTGGACCTGCCCCAGTAAAAGACGTACTTCAACGGGTTGGCAGGGAAATTGTCATCGGGCATAATAGAAAGAAACAGCTCAAAGGATTGTGATGAATTCAAGCTCTGATCTCGATTTTTTGCTCCCGGAACTCCGCTCTCACGTGGCACAGTATTTTGAACGGAATGATTATTACCAGGCCGTAACTGAAGCGTTCAAATTGGTTCGCCTCAGACTTGAAGAATTAACAGGTAATGAGAGTGCTAGCCGAGTTTTCGGAGAAAATACGCTTAACGAACAGTATTGGGGAAAAATTTATGGCTGTAGCCCGAACAACCAGCGTGAGATAGACTACCGCAGGGCTGTTGGGTACCTCCACCTCGCGATCCAATATTTCAGGAATGAGTTGGTCCACCAGGTTGCGGATGAGCGTTTCGACCGGAATCTCGCGCTCTCTTATGTCGCAACGGCTAACCTCGCTCTACACTGCATTGGCCCTGGGCTTCCAGAAGAATGGTTTGACCTATTTAATACGGAGCTTAAAGCTGTTCATGGAGCCTACCGGGCCCGACGTTGGTTCTACTCCGATTTAGCCAGTGGTGGGTGGATGTCCAAGCTAAGTGAAGGCTTTCAGGCTGATGCCCTGGTGCCATCGCAATTGCAAAGGTTGAAAGAGGCCGTACTCGCCGACCTAGAACTGCAGCACTCATATGATAGAAGCAACATCGAGTTCATGAAGTTGGAGTTTGTAGCCGGACAGCTGAGCGATGAGGACATAGACGTCATCATCACTGCGGCAGAATCAAATCCGAATAACGATCAGTCTGTGGGGTTCGAGGAATTCCTCCGGTACTGTAAACAAAAATATCCGACACTAGCCAGCGACCAGGTGGAGAACGCGCTCTCCCGGCGAGCGGTGGCTGAGTGATTAGTTAAAGCACTGATTCAGCAAGTGAAGTAATCTCCAATAGACTCAACCGCCGTGTTAGCTGCGGAAGGTTTGGTTGGCTATGCGGTGGTAGTCGGACCACATAGGGGTATGGGCGAAGAATTCTGTAACTTGAGAAGGTACTGAGTAGCCGGACCGCCGGATTACACAAACCCGTGTTTGCGAATGACCGCGCTACGTTTGCGGAACGCAGCGGTGAGCGCAGGGACTTGGTGGTCATGGAAGTCGAAAACCGTGGCGGCGCTTTCTGTACCGCGAGTGATGCGGCCGATCTGCTGGATGACGTTGCCTTTGAACGCGGCGGGAGCTGCGAGGACGAGGGCGTCGAGAGCTGGCAGGTCCACGCCCTCGCCTGCGATCTGTGACATGGCGATGAGGATGAACTGGGGCGTGCTGTCGAGGGCCTTTCGGGTGGCTTTGCGGTCCTTGGACGACTGTGCGCCGTGGAGCGTAAAGATTGGCACGCGGAGGTCGTGGTGATCGCGCGTGAGTAGCGTTTTGAGGGCGATGATGTGCTCGCGACGCTTGACCAGCACAAGGACACTGCTTCCGTCGGAGGTGGCGCGGGCGATGGTCTCGGCGATAAGTGTGTTGCGGGCGCTATCGGCGGCGAGGGCATTGTCGAGGTCTGGCCAGTAGAGGTGGGGCTCGTCGCAGGTGAACTCCGTGGTCTCCACAACGTAATGCTTGGGACCCGCATGCTCGAGTTCCATCGTGTGCCGGATAGGCCCACAGATCAGAGGTAGGAGGGCATCGAGGCCGTCGGATCGGTACGGAGTGGCGGTAAGGCCGTTGAAGAAGCGGACGTTGAGGTCTGCGAGGACGCGGGTGAGGCCAGCGGCGCCGACGCGGTGGCATTCGTCGATGATGATGTAGCCGTAGTCATTAAGGAAGTCGGTGCGTGAGTCGGCTCGGCTGATGGACTGGGCGGTGACAATGTCGATGTCTCCGCTGAGTTTCTTGGAGTTGCCGCCGTATTGGCCGATGGTGGGGCCGTCGAGAAACTTGGTGAGCGCTTCGCGCCACTGCGTGGCGAGCTCCACATTGGGGACGATGATGACGGTCGGCACTTGGCGGTGCGCGATCAGCGCGCAGGCCATCACGGTCTTGCCAGCGCCAGGAGGGGCAACGAGTACACCCGTGGGGTGTTTACGCATGGCTGCGACGGCTTTGCGCTGCTTGGGGCGCAGTTCGCCGGTGAACTCGGCTTGCAAGGTGCGAGGTTTGGGCGTTTTGCCGCGCCGGGTCACGGTGTAACCGGCGGTTTTGAGGATGGTGATGGCGTCGTCGAGTGTGCCGCGATCCAGGGTGAGAGTGTTGTCATGCTCGTCGAAACGGATAATGAGGCGGGGCGTTTGGAAGGTTGAAAGGCGTTGGGCCTGGCGGATGTAGAACTGTGGGTTGGGGATAGCGCCGAGGTGGCGAAGTGCGGTGGCTGTGGTGCCGTCGACGCCTTTGAGCGAGATGTGTACTCGGGAATCGTGCGTGATGAGTACCTTGCCGCTTTGTTTGAGCGCTTTGAGTTCGGCCTTGGTCGGCGGTTGGGGAAGTTGGGTCTCTGGGTCTGGTTGCAGGCGAGCCGCGATTTTCTTGAGCTGGGACTTAGACACTTTGGCAATCGAGGCGAGGGTGGCGAATTGATCGTCGGTGGGCTCGAAGGAGGCGTCGACAAAGATGGTGCGCTGCTGGGCGCGATGTTGGCCCGCGAGTGGGAGCGCAATGAGGTTGCCGAAGCCGTGGCGATTGCCGGGCAGCGTGTCCTGGGAAGGGAAGAAGCGATCGAAGCTGGTGAAGAACTGTTTCGGGCTGGCCTTAGCGAGCAAGCCAGTACCTACGGCGCGTGCGAGAGCAGCCGGGACGGGCTCGTCGAAGAAGAGCCACACGTGAGCACCGGTGCCGGAACGGGAGATTTCGATGAGGGGGTCGAGGCCGTACTTGCGACAGGTGCCGGCATACAGGCGGGCGGCGGTGCGGAAGTCGGCGTCATCGAAATCACAGGCGAGGAGGAAGCAGGTGTCGCCCTTGCATAGTGGGTAGAGACCGACGTGGAGGGTGTTGTCTCGACGGAGGTGCTGCTCGAGGACCTGCGGAGTGAGTGGCTTCAGGTTTGGATTGTTGCGGTCGTAACGGCCGTAAGATGCTGGTGACCAGCCTTTCTTCTCGCCGTTATGCCATGCGACGGCGTACACGTCCTCGCGGCCACGGAAGTAGTCGGCGAACAGGCGCAGCTTTGCGTCGGGGGAGGAGGCGTTGGTGACTGTGGTGAGGTCTTCGGGTGCTGGTGTTTGTGATGCTTGGGCTGGCGTAGTGGGCGGTGTCTTTTGGGGCTCGGTGAGGAATGGCTCGAAATCATCGGTGCCAAGGAACTTCGCGAGCGCGCGCTCCAGCAGTTGCACGCGGGCCTCGAGGTCGTCTGCGTTTGGCATGGTTGGCTCCGGTTATTCGGGGGGATCGATGGAGACAGTGTAACTGGGCCGGAGCGAGCTGGGCGACGGTATGCTGATTTGCAGCGTGGAGAGAGAATAAAACGATGCAGCTGGAGCTACATCGCACGAATGATGCTGAGCTTCTGGAACGGAAACGCGACCTCGTGGCTCGGCTCGAGGAGCAGTTGGGAGATCATCAGCTCACCCCGGATTGGCTACGATTTCTTGCAGACTCGGGATCGCTTACGCTGCAAGAACGCGCTATTTACGATGAGTTGTGCCGCGTTTTAACACTTTTGCAGGAGGGGTAAGGTACGCCGGGGAGAAGCGGCCTTCGCTTATATATTTGGAAATGGAAGCCAACCCCATGAACGAATTGGTAACCAGGTTTCGCAATTGAAGTTCCCTACATCCCGCAAAGTCCCCAGTTAGGCACTGAGTCGACGGTTAAGGCTCTCGGCATGCTCTCGTATGTGGTTGCTTGCGATGAGCGTCACGTTGAGGTCATGGCAAAAGGCTTTGAACCGTTCGTAATTCTCTTGCTGGGCAGACGTGGTCGGGTCTAGGGCAACCGCAGTGATCGAGAGGTGGTCTTTACTGATCTCGATTGGGGAGTCGTTGTACTTGAGCATGCCGCCTTCTTGCCACAGCTTGTCGATCTTCAACGTCCACGCATCGATGCGGGACCGTGTTGTAGCAGAACTGTTTACTTGGAAATTAAAAGCTTGATTCAGTTCCAATACGGTGTCTTCTCGCACTACGGCGAGGTTGAGATCGAGCTCGCGCCTGGCAACGGAGACATCGGCATCCGGAACTGTGGCTTTTCCGAGTTCCGGGAACGAGCGGTACACAGTGCGGATTTCCCTCTTCAACTGGCGGACTCCCGGTTTGACATCGCTTTGCGCTTGGCCGCCAATCAAAGTGTCAAAAAGCAACTGGGTTGCCTCGGAAATGTTTGCTGCATCCATGCTTTTGACTTGGTCGACTCGGATTATGTTCATCCAATGGCTACTGACAAAAGTTAAGTAGCCACGAAGTGAATAGCGATCCCCAAGGTAGAGAGGTTCTGTAGGAGCAGAAAGCTGCTCTAGTTCGTTCTTAAAATTTTGTAGCGCATGTTTGATCGCGTCTCGATTATCAGAATCAGTGAGCGCTCGGTGGGCATCCTTGAACCGGAACTGCGATTGTCCCGTGTGTGGATCGAGCACGATTACACCCACGCCGATGGTGGTGATCCCCATCGGCTGGGGGACTGCCCGAACGGTCCAGTAGTCGAATCGCATGTCAGATTCCTTGCTTGTCTCGGTAGCGCTTTAATATATCGCGGGTAGTGTCTTTTCGCGACAAGGCATAATTTATGAGCGCGTTCGCTTCGCTTTCGGAGATACCCCACTCGGGTGGTAGAGCATCCCACAACACATCACACAGTGATTTATCGAGCCTATCAAGAGCGTCTATCGCTTTATCCCAAGACCGTGTCGGAATTTTCTCCCGCAGCATTGGAATACGAGGTACTCCGGTTGGTGAATCAATAGGGGAGAACCCCCAGGGATACGGCGCCGAGTCGAACCAGAGCCCATGGTCTATTGACCACAATGCGTAGTCATCAGCACTGTCAACGAGTATTTGTAGATCTTCTTGTGCGTTACAGAGTACCCACATGGCAATCAGCTTTGGAATCTGGTTCGGATTGGAGTCATCTGTAACGTGAGGAATTACTTCGAAATCCTGCTGCAGGGTCCCGCTATGTAATGTCTCCGAGCCGAACAATGGGGTTCCGGAGAGCCGATATCGCTGCAGCCCAGCCCCAACCATACTGTTGCGCAGCCCCTCGGGAACGTAGATAATGTTCCATGGGCGAACTCGCGCACCGAGTCTATCTCCGATGATGCTTGCCGCTACTTCATTGACTACGGCTTCTCTACCGTGATCGCTTTCGAGTCGTTTACACCAATACATCTTGCCGTCACTGGCACGGCCAAGGAACGGTTTTGTTCCTGTTCCCCAAGCGACCTCCCCGATAATCGCGAGTTCGATTCGCTCACGCTGTCGTCGATGGGCTTCAAGAGAAACTATGTTTTCGGCCGACATAAGTCACTCCGCTCACTGCAAATTGGTCTTAATCGAATTGTCGTCTTATTGGGCTCCATCCTAATGGTTCAGAATGCTTGGGCGGAGCGGTTGCGTTCGTCAATTCCAAAGGGAAATCGCCGATAGTAATAGCAAGCCAGACGTATCGAGGTCCTGCTGCTGACTAGCTGGAAAACGCTGTGGAACCTAATGATTCCTGGGGTTGGGATCTTCTGGCGCACTATTCGCAAGCGATTCCGTCGCCGTCCCGGTCGAGCTTCCTGCTGTAGCCGGGTTGCCCCTCGTAGATCGGCGCGGCCCCGGCAGCGCGTGCCTCGGAGCAGTTGGCGTAGTAAACACGGGCTGGTGCTGGGGCAGGCGCAGCTGGCATTGGTTGCTCGATTACAGGCTCGGGTACGGGAGCCTGTGCAGGTTCTTCGGCTGGGATGTCGGCGAATTTGGCGATGCCTGCCGTGGTCTCTTCGGATGTGAAACTGGTTGTGGAGGAGCTGCTGTGAGTGGAGCTGGTTGTCGACGTGCGTGTTGTAGTGGTTGCTGCTGAGGTGGATTCACTCACGGTAGAAGTAGTTGTCGGCGCAGCGCTGGTCGGAGTGGGCTCCGTATCAGGGGTGTCCTCGAGTTCGGGGGAGAGGCTGCTACCAGCGATAAGCAACACGAGCGTTGTCAACCAGACAAGAGGCCACCTGCGGTTTACTGGGGTGAACTGAGGGGCATCGCCCATGCTGTTGAGAACCAACGAGTCGCGCTGGCGATCGAGTAGCTTGCGCAGCTGCTCGTGGTTCGCCACAGCTTCTTGTGTCTCCTCGTAGTGCTTCTTATCTTGGGTCTCGCACCACAACCACCAGGCGCCCGGCACAATGAAGGCTGCGGCAAGCAGGATGCCACCAATTCCGCCGGAAAACACGCGGATGACGCCGAGCGCTATCGCGATCCAAGCGAGCACTGTTTTGGTTTTAGAAGAAGACCGTTGTGTTTGTGGCTGGGTGGCGTAACTCATGGTTGACCTTTCGGTTCAAGGCGCGGGGGGGGGGGTACCATCAGGGTAAGCGAAAGGCCCGAGGATGCGGAAACCTCGGGCCTTTCGCTTTGCTCCTCCAACTGGGCTCGAACCAGTGACCCTTCGATTAACAGTCGAATGCTCTGCCAACTGAGCTATGGAGGAATACGCACTAGGTGCGAAAGACACTCTAGCGCATGACATGGAACAAGGGAAATCTGCGGTCCGCATAGACTGGGAACTGGCGTAAAGGTGGGGGAATGGGCGTCGAAAAGTGGGAAGAAGCTGTAGCGTGGGGCCATGGCTACGACATATCGAGTACAAAATCCGGCGACGAATGAGATCGTCGCAACGTTTGAGCAGACCACCGACCAGGAGCTGCAGGACACCCTCCAGCGCGCCGACGCTGCGTACAAGACATGGAGTGCCCTCAACTACGAGGAACGTGCCGCGTACCTGCGCAAAGTTGCCCAGCTTTTCGACGAGCGCCGCGACACCCTCGTGAACATCATCGCCGAGGAGATGGGCAAGGCCATCGACCAAGGCGACGGGGAAGTCAGCGAATGCGTGGAAATCTGCAACTACTACGCAGACCACGGTGCCGAGTTCGGCGCGGACGAGCCGCTGCCGCACGACGGCGGGGAGGTTGTGATCCGGAAGGTACCGCTCGGCGTGATCGTCGGCGTGATGCCGTGGAACTTCCCGTACTACCAAGTCGCGCGCTTCGCGGCGCCGACGCTGATGGCGGGTAACACCATCATCCTGAAGCACGCGTCCATCTGCCCGCGCTCCGCGGAAGCAATCCAGCAGATCTTCGACGACGCCGGCGTGCCCGAAGGCGTGTTCAACTACCGCCGCATTAGCCACAACCAGATCGAAGACCTGCTCGCAGACTCACGAGTGCAAGGCGTATCGCTCACCGGTTCCGAGGGGGCAGGCAAGGCCGTAGCGAAGGCGGCAGGCGCCAACCTGAAGAAGGCCCTGCTGGAGCTCGGCGGTACCGACGCCTACATCATCTTGGATACTGACGACATTGATCGCGAAGTGCGCACCGCCTTGGCAAAGCGCATGAGCAACGTCGGCCAGGCGTGCACCTCCAACAAACGCATCATCGTCATGGACGACATCTACGACGAGTTCGTTTCCAAGATGGTCGACGCCGTGTCAGCCCTTCGCCAGGGCGACCCGTTCTCGCCGGAAGACGGTCACTACTACCCGCTATCCTCCCGCGAAGCCGCCGAAACGTTGCGTGACCAAGTCGCCGCAGCCGTCGACGCCGGCGCCACCCTGCACTGTGGCGGCGAACTGACTGGGGAAGGCGCCTACTTCACCCCGGCCGTCATCACCGACATCCCGGTCGGCTCCGACTCCTACTACGAGGAGTTCTTCGGGCCCGTCGTGGAAATCTACAAGGTGTCCTCCGATGAGGAAGCCGTGGAGCTGGCCAACAACTCCCGCTACGGTCTCGGCGGCGCCGTGTTCTCCACCGATGAGGAGCGCGCGAAGAAGGTTGCCAACCAGGTCGTCACCGGCATGATCCACGTCAACATCCCGCAGGCCCGCGGTGCAGGCCTGCCGTTCGGCGGCGTGAAGAACTCCGGCTTCGGCCGTGAAATGGGTCCGCTCGGGATGGACGAGTTTGTGAACAAGCAGCGCTACTTCGTGGCGAAGTAGCGCTGTGGTTCGGGGGCTTTCGGGGTCGGAGTAGTCACCGAAAGCTGGCTCGGAATTTTGTGAACAGAATTGCGTCTGCTGCCGGCGGGGCTAATCCCGCTTCAGCGGGCGCACCTCTACGTTGACACCGACAGGGCCCGCCACGGACTCGATCTCCACGGTGCGCGGTCCCTCACCTGCGAAGTCGAGGGAAGAGAGCGTCTCCGTGGCTTCCGCGGTGAACAGCTCAATGGAGCCGCGGTCGAGGTAGATGTCCAGGGCGTCGCCCGGGGTCCAAGGCATGGAGCGGTAGCCGCTGCCGGCGCCGTTACCCCGCGCGAGCACCAGGTGGATGCGCTCGGCGAGGGTGTCGAACACGATGTGGGCGGAGGGGGCGTCGTCACGAATGAGGTGGAGGACCACTTGCTCGCAGGTGTTTGTCTGCAGCGGGACGGGCTGCTCCAGGTCGGGGGTGACGCGCAGCCATGCCTCCTCAAACGGGGGAAGGGTTGTTGTTTCGCCTGCTTGGAGGGTGGCGTCGTGCGTTTCGGCGGGGCCGAAGAGCCCGGCGATTTCGGGGGCGGGCGCGCAGTGGAGCGTGAGGGCGTCGCTAAGAGAGAGCTCCCGGGGGAGGCTGAGTTGACCGGACCAACCGTCCTCGCGCGAGGCGAGTGGGTGAGCGAACTCGCCCATCCAGCCGAACGCCAGGCGGCGGTTGTTGGGGGCGGCGAAGGACTGGGTGGCGTAGAAGTGGTGGCCCCAGTCGAGAAGCCGGAAGTCGGTTTCGGGCACGAACTGCGCGCCGGGTTCCCACGAGCCCACGACGTAGCCGACGTTGTGGCCGTTGCGCAGGCTGTACCCGGAGCGGATCGGCGTGCGCACCATCGGGCCGTAGACGAGCGCCCACTTGCCGTCGAGGAAGAAGAAATCAGGGCATTCGACCATGAAGACGTTCGGGTCTGGGTCGACAAAGAGGGAGCCGGCCTCGAACCAGTTGTAGAGATCCTCGGAAGTATAGAGCAGCACGTGACCGCGCCCGTCCACCTCTGCGCCGATGGTCATGTACCAGCGGCCGTCGTGGGAGAACACCTTCGGATCGCGCGCATCCGCCTTGACGGGTGGGACCACGGCGCCGTGCTTTTCAAAGTGGATGCCGTCGGTAGAGGTGGCCAACATCTGGGTCTGGAACTTACCGTCCTTATCATCGACGCCGTTGACCCAGCGGTTACCCGTATAGAACGCAAAGAGAGTGCCATCGTGGACGACGGCGGAACCGGACCAGATGCCGTCGGCATCGTCGGAACCAGGCTCACCTGGCGCTAGCGCGATAGGCTCCTCGCGCCACTCGAGCAGGTCCGCGGAGGAGGCGTGGCCCCAGTGCATCGGGCCCCACGCCGGGCTATACGGGTGATGCTGGAAGAAAGCGTGAAACCGGCCGTCGAAAACACAGAGACCATTCGGGTCGTTGATCCAGCCGCCAGGGGCTGCGACGTGGAAGGAGGGGTACCAGCGGTCGTTGGTGTGGCGGAGGGGTTGCATGATGAAACCTTTCTAGAAACGTTGCGGGCTAGTGAGTTGGGATTTCTTCGGGGTTGACCACGGCTTCATCGTCGCGTTTCAGCGCGAAGACCGCGATCACACCTGCTACGAAGACCACGCCTGAGATGACGAAGAACGTTGGCTGGTAACCAATCTGGTCGCGGAGCGAGCCCAGCGGGGTGGACAGGATCACGTTGCCGAGCTGCGAAGACAGCTGGAAGGCCACCAAGTACAGGGTTGCGGAGAGCGCCTTGTTGAAGTGGATCGCAAAGTACTTGAAGATAGCCAGGATGCACAGCGGAACCTCAAACGCGTGCAGCATCTTCGCGATACTGATCAACACCGGGCCGGTAAACGCTGCGCAGAGGAAAATACGGACGAACATGACGCCGATGCCCAACAGCAGCGTATTGCGGGCGCCCACCTTGCGCATCAACAGTGGGATGAGGCCCATCATGATCGCCTCGAGGAAGACCTGTACCGAGTTCAACGTGCCGTACGCGCGCTGGCCGATCTCCGGCGAGCTAAACAGGGACGTGTAGAAGTCCGGGAACATCTGCTGGTCAAACACGGAGTAGAACGTCCAGGACAGCAACACAATCACGATGACCTTCCATACGTGGCTGTCCTTGAGCAGGCCGACCATCTCAGAAACAGGCGGAGTCTTCGCTGCGACCTCCTCAATCGAGGCCTCCTGGGCAGTGCCCTTCGGGTGCCAGAACAACTGCGTGCACAGCAGCAGCGCGCCGAGCGCGGAACCGATCCAGAAGTTCAGCATCGGGTTGATCGTAAAGAAGATACCTGCGAGCAGTGCGACGATCGCGTAGGCAAACGAACCCCACATGCGGGCCTGGCCGTACTCGAAGCCGGTGCGGTTTGCCATCCTCTCCACGAACGCCTCCAGCAGCCCAGCGCCAGCCACAAACCCGGCCGAGAGCACCACGCCACCCAGGATTGCGCCGACGACGAAGTGGTCGCGCAGCAACGGGTGGTAAATGAACTGCGTGAACGGCCCAATGAGTGTTGCACTCGCACCAATGAAGATGGTCAGCGGGCGTTTCAGGTCCAGCTTGTCTTGGAGCACGCCGTACACCAGCATCAACGCCATCGTGATAGCGCCCTGGATGGCGTACACGGTACCTACCTGCGCGCCGTTGAGCTGCAGGCCACCGGCCTCAGACGTGAGCCAGATTTGATAGAAGGACCACCAGATTCCCCACGCTGCGAAGAACAAGAAAATCGTGGCGGAACCGAAGCGGTACGCGGGGTTTGAAAACTGCGATCGAAGCATCTCCATCGCCGAATGTCCTTTCGTGTGAGGCCCGGGGGTAGCCGGGCACGACAATGGCTTCGCAGGGATATGTGCAGGTGCGCGTGCTGCGCTTCTCGTTTTGGTCCTTGCAGCGACCCTGCTTAAACCTTTAAGCGCATAGTATGTCGGGGGTATGCGAAAGGTGGGGAAGTTGCTAAAACGATTTAGCGAGCTTGGGAAACGCTCCCACGCTCAACCACTTTCAGGGGGAGCAATGTGGGATTCTCGGCTTCGGGCTGGTCGCCGGACAAAAGCTCAACCAACATGTGCGCCGCTCGCGCACCCATCTCCTGATACGGTAGCCGGAACGTCGTCAACCCCGGCCGCACCAACGCCGCCAAATCCTCATCATCAAACGACAACACCGAAATTGACGACGCCACCCCGAGACCCGCGTCCTGCATCGCCTGATACACACCCAGCGCCAAACGATCGTTCGCAGCAAGGACCGCGGTGGGGTAGGTTGCTGGATCGCCGTCAAGAATTTCCGACATCCGCGCATAGCCCACGGCCGGCTCCCACACCGACGCGTGCCCCTCCGCATGGAGCCGGATTCCGTGATGCGCCAGGGCCTCGTCGATACCGCGCATACGCTCGCAGATACTGAACGAAGGCGTCTCGGATTGTGGGAACCGGCCAATCAACGCAATCGAGCGGTGCCCCCGCGCCACCAAATACTCAATCGCATCCCTGCCAGCGGCAAAGTCATCCGGCAAAATCGCAGGAAGATCGCCAGACTGGCCGTTACAAATCACAAGCGGCAAATTCGTTTTCGGCAGATCAAGCTCGCGCGACGCCATCAACCCGACCACAACACCATCCACGTTCCGAGACTCCAACGCACGCAACGCCGGAGCAAACCGATCCGAACGGTGGCCAGTCTCCGCCATCATGACCGCGTGGCCAAGCCGCTCGGCCTCGTCCACGATCCCCGTAATCATCGGGGAGGCGAAACGCGTAGTGGTGACCTCGTCGGAAAGGAAACCAATCGTGTGCGTGCGTCCAGTCTTGAGCGCCCGCGCCAAGGTGTTTGGGCGGTAGCCCAGCTCGCGGGCCGCTTCCCGGACCTTCCGCACTGTCTCTTCCGGAATGCGCGAACCAGGTTTGCCGTTCAGTGCGAGGCTCACAGTGGCCGTTGAGACGCCGAGATGCGTCGCGATATCCGCGAGCGTGACACGATGCGAACTTCTGGACATTTGAGGAAGTATAGCGTGGATGGTCTGGTCTTGGTTGGGATGGGCGTGGTGGGATGCGGTGGGGTGGAAGGTGTCGTCGGAAGCTGACTCGGGATTTTGTGAACAGAATTGCGTCTGCTGCGGGTCGGACTACTCGCAGGCGACGCCATCACCATCGCGGTCGAGCTTCGAACGGTACCCGGGTTCATGGCTGTAGATCGGGGTGACACCCGCGCGGCGAGCTTCTGCGCACGACTTGTAGTGGCCATTGGCAGGCAGCTTGCCGCTGCGCGAAGGTGCGGACGCCTGCTTTGGAGCTGGGGCCGGGGCTGGTTTTGGAGCAGGGGCTGGTTTTGGAGCAGGGGCAGGCTTCTTCGCTGGAGGTCCAGGGATAATGCCTGGCAGTGGATTCGGGATGATGCGCTGCTGGACCGCCCAGAACGTAGCACCAGCGCCGATGCCCAGAATCGCGAGGATGCTTGTGACTGCGATGGCTGCGATGGCGCCGTCGGAAAGCCCCTCAGAAGGGGTCTCCGGCTTGGAGGCCGTGGTGGTTGCCGGGGCGGGGCTTTCGGGAGCGGCGTGCGCTGGTGCTGCGACACCGAGCGTGAGCGAGCAGGCGAGGGCTGCTGCAATAGTTGTTTTTCTCATATGTAAAACATGTCATAAACATTGGAAAATCCTGAATTGTTGCGCTGCGATGGCGTGCTCGGTACGCCTTGCGCTGCTGACGAGCGCCAAGGGCGAAGCGGATCCGCTGGTATTCGAGATTCTTGGTCCGGCGGAAAGCGAGGGCGCATAACTTGTGGGCGCATGCCTCGGTTGTTCCGGTCGACCGGAGCGGGGCGCGCGTCGGTTTAGGCTTAAGCCGACTCAACGGAAAATATATGTGTATAAAACTATCCGGTTTTCCGTGATGATGTTCTCCGGGGAACCCGCAGCCTACCGCGCCACACGACACGAGGTGACTAGACGCAGCTTGACCAGGTGGTTTCAACTGTTGCGGTTTATCGTGGTGTCCAGCGTGACAGACCCGTATCGCGTATACGATCAGGTCTTAATCTACGGCACCTACTTCGGACCCAGCAGTTACATTACGGGTCCACGATTTGTGGGCAACCCCACTGGCTTTTGTAAAAATTCTTTACATGTCATTTCGCTAATTCGCAGTCCTGCAAGACTTCTCCTGGGCTAGTCAAAGGAGGCTTCACCTCGTTTTAGTCGTTCTTCGTTTTCACCAAGCTCTGGTCCACCGCACGAGGTCGAGCTATCCCTGTCAGCGATGGGGTGTGCGAACAGCCTGGAGCTCGGGGAGTGATTTCAGGCAGATGGAAAAGGCGAAGCGGTTTGTGATGAAACATCTCATAAAACTCTTGAATCGGTGGACATTATTGGTTATGATCAGGGCAACGCTGGCGATAAGTCCTCCAGGGGAGGACTTCTTACCCCGATAGGTGAGATAGCCAGCTTCTTTATGTTCTATGGTCGCCCCCATGGAAGGGTTAAGGGTCAAAATGTGTGTCTGGCTCGGCGTGTCGCGGGGGTTAGATTTGGCCTTTTTGAATGCCGATTGAGTGGGTGTAGTCGGTGTCGATAGCGTTGTCGTAGAGGGCTGGGCGTCCTGTT
>NZ_MLCQ01000030.1 GCF_001875725.1 Corynebacterium sp. NML140438
TTGTTCAAATAATTGCACTGCCTGTTCACGCTGCTCTTCGGTCAGCTTGCTTCCTGGTCTCATGCGCACTGCTCCTTGTGTGAGGGTGGTACTGGTTTTCACAGTCCAACTTCTGGGGAGCAGTTCATCTGTTGTCACTGGAACTTTCTTTGTAGACAGGCGTCGCGAACTGGGGAAACAACGCTGCTGGTCGACGGGAATCGCTGTACGGCGCAAAATTGTTCCCGAGCTCGGGAACTTTTTTGGTTGGTGGGCCGGGGTGGCTGGGCGACTGGGCGGCATCAAGATCAAACCCAGAAATACCTGCGACACGCCAATAGTGGGTGTTGACAAACTACTTATGTGACCCTAGAGTTACCTCAACGTGAACAGAAGGTTAACAACCTTCACACCTTGAAAGGAGGGACCCACATGATGCAGTTGATCAACCAAATCCGCACGTGGTTCCGCGACGAGAACAACGGCGTTGCCACCGGCATCGACGTGCTACCGCTCGCAGTCCTTCCACGGGCGTAACTTCAATTGGGTTTTGGCCCGCACCCCTAGCTTCCACGGCTGGGGGTGCGGGCTTTTGTGTTGGTGAGGGGCTTGCGCGCACCAGATTCCTTGTTTTCGGGCGGGCGCCTGAGCGTTTGCCCAGGTCGCGTGGCTGGCGGGAGGGAATTTGGTGTCCTTTCCCTAGCCCACAACCGAGTGAGTGACAAAAGACGCACCCTTCTTTGGGCTAGCCATTCATACACGATGGTCAGAAATGGGCTAGTTTTCCCTAGCTGCGTCCTTTGTCACTGCGGCCGCTGCATCCAAAACTAGTGGGCGACGGTGTGGCCAGCCTCGCGCTCGTTGGAGGAGCTCGTCATGGAGGCGAGGACCTCGCTGATGTGGAGGTCGCCGATGGGGGCTTGCTCGGGGTCCTCGAAGAGTTGGTCGCCGAGGATGTTGTAGACGTAGTCGAGGTCCTTGTCGCCGCGGCCGGACAGGTTGACCAGCAGGTTGAGCTCGTGGCCGTCGGCGTCAGCGACTTCGGCGAGCTTCAGGGCGTACGCCAGGGCGTGGGAGGACTCGAGGGCGGGGATGATGCCTTCGTAGCGGGAGAGGAGTCGGAAAGCTTGGAGGGCGTCTTCGTCGGTGACGGCAACGTACTGGGCGCGGCCGATCTCGCGGAGGTAGGCGTGCTCGGGGCCGACGCCTGGGTAGTCCAGGCCAGCGGAGACGGAGAAGGACTCTGGGAGGACTTCGCCGTCCTGACCAGTGACGATGTAGGAGCGGGAGCCGTGCAGGATGCCCAACTTGCCGTGGTTGAGCGGTGCGCCGTGGCGGTCGGTGTCCAGGCCCTCGCCGGCGGGTTCGACGCCGATGAGTTTGACGTCGGCGTTGCCGGGCTCGTCCTTCAGGTATTCGGCGAAGGCGCCGATGGCGTTGGAGCCGCCGCCGACGGCGGCGATGACGGCGTCGGGAAGTCGGCCGGTGTCCTCCAGCATCTGCTGGCGGGACTCGCGCGAAATGACGGCCTGGAACTCCTTGACCAGGGTGGGGAAGGGGTGGGGGCCGCACGCGGAGCCGAGGACGTAGTGGGTGGAGTCAATGTTTTCGACCCAGTCCTTAAGCGCGATGTCGATGGCGTTGGACATGGAGCCGCCGGCGTCGTTCGTTACGGGGACGACTGTGGCGCCCATCAGACGCATGCGGCGCACGTTCGGCTGCTGGCGGGCAACGTCCTGCGCACCCATGTAGATCGTGCACTCCATGCCCATCAGGGCGGCAACCATGGCGGTGGCGGTGCCGTGCTGGCCAGCGCCAGTTTCGGCGATGAGGCGGTGCTTGCCCAACCGCTTCGCGAGCAGCGCCTGCGCCAACACCTGATTGCCCTTGTGGGCGCCGCCGTGCGCGAGATCCTCACGCTTCAAGAAAATTTTCGACGCCCCCACCCTCGGCAGGTTGGCACATTCGTAGACCGGAGTCGGTCGGCCGAGGAACTTCGCTTGGAGGCGCGAGAGCTCGTCGAGAAACTCTTTGTCCTCGCGGGCCTCGACGAAGGCGCGCTCCAGTTGATCGAGCACCGGGTAGAGCGGCTCGGGCACATACTGTCCGCCGAACTCCCCGAAATATGCAGGTAGGAGCGTGTCGCGCTCAATCTTTTCTACATCGGTCATGGTGAATTTCCTCCGCGTTTGTGAACCTTTGTTGTGCGACACTCTACCTCCAAAACGTGTAGTGTGGGGGCTTTCTGAACTCGAACAAAGGAGCAATCATGAAGCGCACACTCACAGTCCTGGCCGCGGCGGCACTGCTCGCTGGCTGCTCGAACGGCGGCACTGAGGCGCCAGCGACAAAGACCGTGACGGAGGCCCCGGAGACCACGGTGGCGACAACGGAGGCGACAACGGAGGCGGCGTCGGAAAGCACGGGTGAGGCCACCAACGACGCCGCGTACGACGCGATTGAGGCAGCGCGCCCATTCGGCACCGTCATCTCCATCGACCGCGAAAACAACAGCAACGCCTTCGAGGTCAAGGTCGCGGCAGAGGACAAGATCGTTGAACTGCTTGTCGACGGCAACCACGTCATGGAACAGGAATCCGAGCAGGACGCCGAGGACGTCGCGAAGGCGGGCCAGGCAACCGTGGCGATCGAGGACGCCATCAAGGACGCCCTGAGCCAGCACGACGGCATCCTGGATTCCGCGGAGCTCGACGAGGACAACGGCGTACTGCAGTGGGAAGTCAGCATCGACAACCCGGACGGCACTGACCTGGCAGAAGTGAACCTGCCGGCGAAGTAAGGTTCTCAAGTAGCGTGTGGGCATGAACCACACCATCGGACACCAGCTACAACACAGGACGATCCGCGAGTTTGAGCGGAGGGGCGTCGATAAGGAGGTGCTGGACCAGCTGTTCGAGGTCGCGATGCGCACAGCGAGCTCGCGCGGCCTGCAGCAAGCCAGCATCATCCACGTCACTGACCGCGATCTCCAGCGGAAGTTAGCCGAGATCGGGCAGCAGGAATACGTCGGGCGCGCGCCCGTCTACCTGCTGTTCATCGTGGACACCGCACGCAACGCCGCGCTGCTCGAGGACCCCTCAGCCGCCGGTCACACCCGCCCATTCGTCGAAGGATTTACCGACGCCTGCCTCATGGCCCAAAACGTCGTCAACGCGGCGGAGTCGCTCGGGATGGGAGCCAACTACCTCGGCAACATCCACAACGACCTCCAGGCCGTCGTTGACCTGCTCGAACTGCCCCGGTACACCTTCCCAGTCGTCGGGCTGACCCTGGGGTGGCCCGCCCAAGACCCACAGCTCAAGCCACGCATCCCGGCGCGGCTGCGCGTCATGGAGAACACCTACCAGGCACCCGCGAGCTGGTCCTCCGCGCTGGCGGAGTACGACCAAGAGATGACCACCTACTACGACCTCCGAGACAAAAACCGCAGGTCAGACAACTTCTTCCGCCAAGTCCGCGCAGGGCTACCCACGCACGCCATGCCGCAGGACCAGTCCTTGGATGTGGCGAGGCGGCAGGGGTTCGAGATCTAGTTTTTGGGGGAGTGAGTGACAAAGGACGCAACCTTTAACAACTAGCCCTTTACTTACCTGCACGTTTGAACGGCTAGCCAATTTCTGGGTGCGTCCTTTGTCACTGGGGTGCAACTAGAAGCCTGATAGCGCCTTGAGGATATCGGCGCGCAAGCGCTCGAAGGAGTCGCGCCCTTCCAAAAAGCTCACATCGGTGAGTGCCGCCACCCAGCGGGATCGGTCCGTCGTGAAGCGGGAATCATTCTTTCGCCTTCGGCGCCTGCGGGTGGCGAAGTGGGCGTCGTGAAGCTGCTTTAGCCGATCCTTCGCCGCGATACTCAGGATAGTTTTCCGCGCGAATTCCTTGTTTTTAAGGCGGGTTAAAAAGCCAAAATGCTGAGGGGCCTTGTTGGACTGGACGGTGGTGGCGATCTGCACTATCCTTTGTGGCAGAGGCGACGCCCTCGCCGGACTACTTCAGTTCCGGGGACAGCGATACGCCTGGACCTCGTTGAGCTGCTGGCCGACGGGGTCATTTATTTAGATCTATGACTCGCGCGATATCTTGCAAAAATCGTTCGAAGTAATGGCTCGTTTCATCTCGATGTGTTTTTGAGCGCCTATAGGCCATTGCGGAAAGATCAGGCAGCCACAATAGATGTTCGTCGTTAGGCGACGCGTGGATAAGTTGGGTATGACGGGAGATAACTTTTTCTGAGCGCAGCGTTTTTACAAGCCTCCGATCGGCATCGTTTTCTGCGTTCGTTTGTCGTTTTTCAATAATGACAAGCCGTGTGTCGGGATGGTGTTTGTGTACGGCAGCCAGTAGAGCCTGCAGGCAGTCTTTTCGCGCTTCATTAAACGCCGCCTTCACGTCCTCATTTTGCGAAGCTATATCCCTTTTATATGCAAAAATATGCTGGTCTCTCACCTGCTTACAATATTTGAGCAGCTCCTCGGTTTTCTCCTGGCCTTCGCCAGTTTGTAGGGCTTCCGTAGTGTGCCAATAGTCTCCTTCTACGATTTCATGAATCTCTTCTCGAGTCACCTCTAGGTGTGCAGCACTAATTAGGACTCCGCAGACCATATAGAATGAACAATCGAGCTGCTCTTCTGGCCTGTTGAATGTCTCATCAACATAGAGAACATAGTGCCCCTCATTCAGGTTTTTGTATGCGTTAGCGAGGGCAGGATTTTTCATGGACACCTTTATGTACACTACATCTAGTTTTCGAGAAACAGTTAGCCCATTTCAATGCGAACCTGATACCGTAAGCATGTGCCGCAATGAGCGGCATGACTTCGCACTTCCTGCACTCCATCGGCATTTCCGAAGACACGGACGCCAACTTCGAGCTACTGAACACCGTCGACGTGATCGGGTTCGATCAACCTGATGAACCCTTCAACGGCGTCGTCCGCTGGGCAGTCTACGCCGACCCAAGCGGCGCTACCTGGGGTTACTTCGTGACCCCCGACGACGCGGGACACGAAATCTACTCCGTGCGCATCGGCCACAACTACACCGCACCGGCCGTCGTCACGCGCATCACGGATGCGCTGGCAGAGGTAGAAATAGTCGACGGGGAAGGGGAGCCCGTCACTCGGGTGCTGGTCAGCGTGGACGACCCAATGTCTTACCCACCCGCTGAGGGAAACCAAGACGGCGGGGTCATGCTGATCAAGGAATACGGCATCGGGGCGATTGCGGAATCGGTGGAGACGTGGGCGTCGAAAAGTGAGTGGGAAGCCGAGCAAACCCCAATGGAAGGGCCCGGTGGGCAACCCGTGTACCTTGGGCCCGGATTCATCGCGAGCCCATGGCTATTCGCACTTGCAGACGGCAGCGCCACACCCAACGACGCCAACCCCATCGCGATGCTGAACGGGATATGCGAAGCCGTCGAGCTCGTAACGAACCAGCTCACCGGAACACAGTTCTACCTCACCCGCATCAACTGCGGTTTCCCCATCACCCTCGCCATGCCCGCCGAGACGACGCCAGCACCAAAGGTCGGCTGCATCATTGGAGGCGAAGCCTTCCTTGTCGGTAGCGCGGGAGCCTGGCGGACGCAGTTCCGTGCTTCATAAAGCATAAAGCTTGCTTAATTTAGGCTATACTTTACCTACTTTATTCACAGCTCACTCTATGTTGAGCTTAACCATGTGAACCGCCAGGTTCCCCGACAGCAAAGGACACCGACACCACATGAAGCGAATCGTTGCTTCCGCAACCGCAGTAGCCATGCTGGCTACGACCGCAGCACCGGCACACGCCGCCAACGTTGAGTACCGGAACGGCACCTGCGCGTTCACCCTGTTCGATGACGAGCTTCCAAGCCTCAAAGCAAGCACCATCGCACCCAAGAAAGCACTTTCGGAGGCCGGGTTGCGCGAGGCATTCGCGCTGGTAACGCCGCAAGAAGCATCGGACAAGCTGGCACTCCTCGATCAGGAAGTCACCGCACTCACCAAGCAGCGCTCAGAACTTCTCGACGCCACCACCAACGGCACAGCCGACGAACAGCAACTTAAACAGCTCAACTCCCAGCTCAAGTTCCTTCGCGCATTCGAGCCTGCCCTGAAGGCCTGTTCGCAGCGCGAGAGCTACAAGGGAAAGGTGGTCTCAAAACCAAGCCCACGCCCACAGCAGACTGGACCGAAGCAGACTAGCTCAATCGGCGACAGCAACGAAAGCAGCGTAAAACAAATGAGCCCAGCAGAAATACGCGAATGGCTCAGTATCGCCGGCCCACTCGCCGGGATCTTCCTCGCGCTTGCGCTCGGCGCGGCCGCGCTCGTGACAGTGGTATTCCCAACATTGGCGCCGAAGCTGCCGTTCTAGGTGCACCTATTTCGGGGGGTAAACTCCAAACATTTATCGAAAACTATTTCCTGAATGGCGGGGGTTCAATATACTTTTTAGCCAGGTACTTCGCCTACAACCCCCAATTCTTACCCCTGAAAAGAGGTTCAGCATGAAGAAGATCATCACCGCAGCAGTTGCTTCGGCAGTCATCGCTGGTGGCCTGGCAGCGCCGGCACAGGCAGTCGACAAGCAGCCGCAGGAGACCAAGTGCAAGGTCACCTACCCGGCTGCCAAGGAAGGCGACAAGGCTGAAACGAAGGAATTCACCAAGGCTGAAGCTGATGCGCAGCTGAAGAAGGACATCGAGGCTTCGGCCAAGCTGGTCAAGGAGCGCGCTGAGGTCGAGGCACAGCTCAAGGACAAGAAGATCAAGCAGGAAGACGCCGATAAGAAGTTCCAGGAGATCGACGCAAAGCTCGCCGCCCTGAACGCCACCGCCCCGGCACTTCGCGCTTGCGCAGCTGGCAAGGACCTCTCCCCAACCAGCTCCAAGATCGAGTCCACCCTCAGCTCCATTGACGGCAAGCTGAACAACTACGGCATCGGCGCTGTAGCTGGTGGCTCCGTTCTCGCGCTGATCGCCCTGATCGCTGTGGCCCTGCCACAGATTGCACCGATGCTGCCACCAGCAGTGCGCGACGCGCTTCCTTTCTAAGAAGCATCGGGCATAACGAGTGGGCGACCCATGTGGGTCGTCCATTTTTTATGCGCTTGGGTGGGGGGAGTGACAAAGGACGCAATTCTTGTCGGGCGAGGGGGTAAAAGCCCAGGTCGCGAAAAGGGGGGTGCGTCCTTTGTCACTGGGGCATTGGGGGAGGGAACCAGGCGCGCGGTCCGAACAATGGGGGTGAACTTTCGGGCGAAAAGCGCGCAAACACTATACAAAGTGTGTGCCAGACCACTAACGTGCCCGATATGATACAACGCACATTCACTGCCCAGAGTGGGTCGGGCAATAGCTCCAGTGAAGCCATGATTGACCTTGCGGGTGTACAGAAGCACTTCGGCGACTACCACGCGCTCCGAGACATCAACCTTACTGTGCCGAAAGGCCAGGTTGTGGTGGTGCTCGGGCCGTCGGGGTCGGGGAAGTCGACGCTGTGCCGCACGATCAACAGGCTCGAGACGATTGACGAAGGCACCATCACCATCGACGGGGTTCCGCTGCCGGAAGAGGGCAAGGCCCTCGCGAAGTTGCGGGCGGACGTCGGGATGGTGTTCCAGTCCTTCAACTTGTTCCCGCACCTGACCATCAAGGACAACGTGACGCTTGGTCCGTTGAAGGTGCGGAAGCAGGGGAAGGGGGACGTCGACAAGCGGGCGATTGAGCTGCTGGACCGCGTGGGCATCGCGAATCAGGCGGACAAGTACCCGGCGCAACTGTCGGGTGGGCAGCAGCAGCGCGTCGCGATTGCTCGGGCACTCGCCATGTCACCCAAAGTCATGCTTTTCGACGAGCCCACCTCCGCCCTCGACCCCGAAATGGTCAATGAAGTGCTTGATGTCATGGCCAACCTCGCCAACGAGGGGATGACGATGCTCGTGGTCACACACGAAATGGGCTTCGCCCGGCGCGTCGCCGACCGCATCATCTTCATGGCAGACGGCTCGATCATCGAAGACGCCACACCCGAAGAGTTCTTCACCAACCCGAAAACCGACAGGGCGAAAGACTTCCTGGCCAAAATCCTGGCCCACTAACCGAAAGGACAACACCATGAACATCCGTCACGCCGCAATCACCGCCGCACTCTCCGTTGCTGCCGCAACCCTCGTCGCCTGTGGCGGCGGTGCCGGCGAAGGCACCGACCTCCTCAGCCAGATCGAATCCGGCCAGGTCACCCTGGGCACCAAGTACGACCAGCCGGGCCTCGGCCTGCGTAACCCGGACGGCACCATGTCCGGCCTCGACGTCGACGTGGCAACCTACGTGGTCAACCACATCGCGAAGGCGAACGGCTGGGTAGAACCGACCATCACCTGGCGCGAAAGCCCATCCGCGCAGCGCGAAACCCTCATCCAGAACGGCGAGGTCGGCGCCATCGCGGCGACCTACTCCATCAACAAGGGCCGCTCCGAATCCGTCAACTTCGGCGGACCATACCTGGTCACCCACCAGGCGCTCCTCGTCAGCAACGACAACACGGACATCAAGGGCCTCGAAGACCTCGACGGCAAGATCCTCTGCTCCGTCACCGGCTCCACCCCAGCCCAAAAAGTCAAGGACGCCCTGCCAGGCGTGCAACTCCAGGAGTACGACACCTACTCCTCCTGCGTTGAAGCACTCCGCCAAGGCAACATCGACGCCATGACCACCGACGCCACCATCCTGCTCGGCTACTCCGCCCAAACCCCAGGCGACTTCAAGGTCGTCGAAATGACCAAGGACGGCAAGCCATTCACCGACGAGTACTACGGCATCGGCCTGGCAAAGGGCGACACCGCAGGCACCGACGCCATCAACAACGCGCTCAAAGAACTGCAAACGTCCGGAGAGTTCGACGCCCTCGTCAATAAGAATCTTGGCGGCGACGACGCAGTCTCCGCCGGCACCCCCGGCGACCTCTCCTTCATCGAACAGTAAGACCCCCTAAGGCAGGAACATCATGTCCACACTCTGGTCCGACCTGGGCCCGCAGCTCTGGGCAGCCTTCTGGCTGACCATCAAGCTCACCATCTACTCAGCAATCGGCTCCATGATTGTGGGCACGATCCTCACCGCGATGCGAGTCGCACCCATCCCCGTGCTGCGCGCGATGTCGACGTTCTACATCAACGTCGTGCGCAACACACCCCTCACCCTCATCATCATCTTCTGCTCCTTCGGGCTCTACCAAAACCTCGGCATCACGCTTGCCGATAGAGAGTCCCCGACGTTCCTGGTAGACAACAACTTCCGCCTCGCCGTGCTCGGATTCATCATCTACACCTCGGCATTCGTCGCGGAATCCCTGCGCTCCGGCATCAACACCGTCCACTTCGGACAAGCCGAAGCAGCCCGATCCCTCGGCCTCAGCTTCGGCCAAACATTCAGCAACATCATCTTCCCCCAAGCAGTCCGCGCAGCCATCGTGCCACTCGGCAACACACTCATCGCGCTGACGAAAAACACCACCATCGCATCCGCAATCGGTGTCGCCGAAGCATCCCTCCTGATGAAATCCACCATCGAAAACCACGCCAACATGCTCTTCCCCATCTTCGGGATCTTCGCACTCGGCTTCATCATCCTCACCCTGCCAACCGGCCTCGCCCTTGGCGCCCTCTCCGAACGCATGGCGGTGAAAAAATAATGAGCGTCCGCGCAACAGTACTTTACGACGTCCCCGGCCCCAACGGCCGCCGCACCAACCGCATCCTCACCGGCATCAGCCTGGCCATCTGCCTCGCGATAGCCGCATGGGTCTTCTGGAAACTGCAGGCCAACGGGCAACTCGCCGCCGCGAAATGGACCCCGTTCCTCAACACCCAAACCTGGACCACCTACATCCTCCCCGGCCTCATCGGCACCCTCAAAGCCGCAGTGGCATCCATCCTGCTCGCCCTGGCCGTCGGCATCCTCCTCGGCCTCGGCAGGCTGTCTCGCAATAAGGCGTTGCGCTGGGTGTGCGGCGTCATCGTCGAGATCTTCCGAGCCATCCCAGTGCTCCTCCTCATGATCTTCGCCTACCAACTCTTCGCCATCTACCACCTCGCCCCACCAAAGCACCTGGCGTTCGCCGCCGTCGTCTTCGGACTCACCATGTACAACGGATCCGTCATCGCCGAAATCCTCCGCTCCGGCATCAAGAGCCTCCCCAAAGGCCAAACCGAAGCCGCCGAAGCACTCGGCCTCACCTACGGACAAACCATGCGGACCATCCTGCTACCCCAAGCCATCGCCGCCATGCTGCCAGCCCTGATCGCCCAAATGATCATCGCGCTCAAGGACTCCGCCCTCGGCTACCAAATCGGCTACGTCGAAGTGGTCCGCTCCGGCATCCAAAGCGCATCCGCCAACCAGAACTTCCTCGCCTCGCTGGCCGTCGTGGCCATCATCATGATCCTCATCAACTGGGGACTCACCGTCCTCGCCCAACGCGTCGAACGCCAACTGCGCGCCGGCCGCGCCCGCCGCAACATCTTCGCCAAAGTGCCCGAACTCGCTGACCAGGGGTTGGACACCAAGGACAACGTCAACGTCGACTGGCACGACCCCGACTACGTGGAGATCCGGAACCCGGACGAATAGTTGCTGAGGACTCCAGTGACAAAGGACGCAATTCTTGCTGGGCGAGGGGGTAAAAGCCCAGGTCGCGAAAAGGGGCGTGCGTCCTTTGTCACTGGGGTGGCGCTAAGATGTCAAAGATGAAGCCAATGATTGGAAGAGCGATTGGGGCGGTGGTGGGGCGTCGAAAAGGGGGGAGGCGCCAGGACATCACTGACGAGCAGGTGTTGGCGCATGAGATTCGCACGCCGCTGTCGCTGATTCAGGGGGCGGCTGAGCTGTTGGCGGACGAGGAGGATGAGGGGAAGAGGCGTCGATTGGTGGGGACGATTCAAACGAACTCGGCGAGGGCGATTCAGATTGCGGAGTCGCTGCTGCTGCAGGCGAAACTCCATAACGGGACCTATAACCTGCAGAAACAGGCAGTTGATGTGCGGGCGTTGCTGCGGGAGACGGCGCAGGAGATGCGGGCGATTAGCCAAGTGCCGATCGTCGTGGATGACCCGGGCGACCCCTTGACCGTTGAGGCGGACCCACAGCTGCTTCGGCATGCGCTGTGGAACGTGCTGAACAACGCCGCGCGCTACGCGGGCGGCGACCATGACATTGTGGTGCAGTCGGAGGCCAGCGCGACCAAGGCCATTATTACTGTGGCGGACTTCGGGCCAGGCATGTCGACGAAGCAGCGTAAGCAGCTGTTCGTGCCGTTTTCTCAGTTCAATACGCGCGGTGACAATCAGCGGGTGCCGACGGGCGCCGGGCTCGGAATGGTGATCATGGCCGATATTGTGGGGCGGCATGGTGGGGAAGTGTTGGTGGATTCGAGTGCGGACCACGGGACGTCGGTGCTCATGACGCTGCCGAAGGGCACGATGGCAGGGGGCGAGGATGACAAGTAGGCACGTGCTGATCGTCGACGATGAGCCACAGATGGTGCAGATCGTCGGCTACGCGATGGAGATGGAGGGGTGGCGGACGTCGAGTGCTGCGACGGCTCGGGAGGGGTGGCAGATTCTCAACGAGCAGCACTGTGACCTGGTGATTCTCGACGTGATGTTGCCGGACATGTCCGGCACCGCCCTGTGCCAACGCATCCGGGCTGCGGGCGAGTTCGCCAACACGCCCGTGATCATGCTGACCGCGCTCGGCGAAACCGAGAAGCGCGTCGCCGGGCTGGAGGCGGGGGCGGACGACTACCTGGCCAAACCGTTTTCCCCACGCGAGTTGGTGCTGCGCGCCCGGGCGTTGCTGCGGCGCAGCGGCGCGTCACAAGAGACCACTGCCAAACCGATTGTGGTAGGTGAGGTGTCGGTGCACCCGCTGAGTCATGCGATGGAGGTGCGCGGGCGGGCCGTCGATACGACGGAGACGGAGAGCAAACTCCTGCAGGCGCTGCTTGCGCGGCCCGGGGAAGTGGTAGGGGTTCGCCAGCTGCTCAACGAGGTGTGGGAAACCAGCGCGACGCAGGGCGGCAGGAACATGGTGAAGTCCACCATGTATCGGCTTCGGAAGAAGCTTGAGGACGCCGGCATGTCCCCGGACGCCATCGCATCTATTCGGGGCAAAGGCTACGTCTGGGCGACGGCAGAGCCCCCACGGTAACAGGACTGTTACCAACTGTTACCGGCAGCAAAAGCGCTGTTACCAGGCAGGACACACAATCAGTAGTGGAAATACTGAGAGTGCACAAAAGGAGTGCCTGCCATGTTCGAATGGTTACGAGCACCGGGGCCTGCCAAGCGGCTGCCGGAGCATGAAGTGGACAAGTTGTACCCGCGGATGCGTCTGCAAGTATTCATGGGTATTTTCCTTGGCTACGCAGGTTTTTACCTGATCCGAAACAATATTTCGGCGATCGCCCCCTTGCTGATTGACGAAAGCGGCGCGATTGATAAGCCGGCGATCGGCATTATCGGCAACGCGGTGCTAGTCAGCTACGGGTTGTCGAAGTTCTTCAGCGCCATGATTTCGGACAAGTCCAACGCGCGCTACTTCCTGCCACTTGGCTTGGCGCTGTCCGCCCTGATGAACCTGGTGGTCGCGTTCGTGCCGTGGGTGTCCGCGAGCGTCGGCGTGTTCGCCACCGTCATGTTCCTGAACGGCTGGTTCCAGGGCATGGGCTACCCGCCGTGTGGCCGTATCGTCGTGCAGTGGTTCTCGACGAGCGAGCGCGGCTGGAAAGGCTCACTGTGGAACACCTCCCACAACCTGGGTGCGTTCGGACTGCCGGTGCTGGTTGGTATCGGCCTGAGCATCACGGGTCAGAACTGGCGCGCAGCCTACTGGCTGCCGGCACTCGTCGCGCTTGTGGTGGCGCTCATCGCGTTCCTGCTGATCCGCGACAACCCGCCATCAGTCGGCCTCCCACCAATCGACGAATACCGCGACGACCCAGCGAAGGTCGCCGAGGACACCGGCGAGAAACTCTCCACGAAAGACCTGGTGTTCAAGCACATCCTGCACAGCCGCATCATCATGCTGCTCGCATTCGCGAACGTGTTTGTCTACGCGCTGCGCTACGGCGTGCTTCACTGGATCACCACCTACCTTTCTGAGCAGCACCACATGAGCATCGGCAGCGGCCTGGTCGGCTTCGCCGCCTTCGAGCTGGCCGGGTTCATCGGCACCATCCTGTGCGGCTGGCTTTCGGACAAAGTCTTCCACGGCAACCGCTCCGCATCCATCTCCCTGTTCACCCTGGGCGCAGGCCTGTCCATCGCGGCGTACTGGCTCTCCCCGGTAGGCACCCCGTTCTGGCTGATGGTGCTGTACGTCGCCCTGATCGGTGGGTTCATCTACGGCCCAGTCGGTCTGATCGGCCTGCAGGCCCTCGACCTTTCCCCACGCAACGTAGCAGGCACCGCCGCTGGCTTCACCGGCCTGTTCGGCTACCTGCTCGGCGCGACCCTGGCATCCACCGGTGTGGGCTTCCTGGTGAAGTACGCCGGTTGGGACGTCACCTTCATCGTCTTCCTCGTGTTCACCGTCCTGATCCTGCTCATCTTCCAGGTCATCTGGCGCGAAGAGAAGAAACTCATGCAGCAGCGTGAAGCGGAGATGCAGGCAAACGCCTAAACACACCTAAACTCCCCTAGACTACAGCACTGTGTTTGCAAAGTGGCTCCGCCTGCCAGCGATCATCGTGGTGGCCATCCTCTCGGCCACCACGATGTACCGCACCCTCATCCCGCAGAACACTGACCTGACCATCATGTGTTCCAACGACGCCACCGTCTGCGAGCAGTGGAAACTCGACATCCGGCGTGAGCTCGGCCTGGACGTCCGCTACGTCAGTCTCCCCACCCAGGAGGCGCTGAAACGTTTACAAACCGGGTCACGCGAATTCGACCTCTGGGTCGGGGGCCCCAGCGAAAACTACCGATTCGCGGCCCGCCTCGGGCTCCTCGACGCCACCAACCCACCCGCAGCCGCCACCATCCCCGCCGAATTTCAAGACCCCCACGGGTACTGGTTCGGGGTGTACGCCTCCATCCTCAGCCTCTGCAGCGACCCCGACGTCTTCCGAAACCTGGGCACCGACATGCCCACCACCTGGCGTGACCTGCTCCGCCCCGATCTCAACGGGTGGGTTTCCGCGCCATCGCCGCTGACCTCCGGCACAGGGTACGCCGTACTGCTGAGCATGCAATCCGCAGGGCTCGAACCCGCAGAGATCCAGAACATCATGCGCAACATCGACCGCTTCACCCGGTCCGGCAACGCCCCCAGTGACGTTGTCGCGCACGGCGAAGCGGCCGTCGCTATCTCGTACGAGCCGTACTGCCAAAACAAAACTACCCGCGCCGGCACGCCCCTGACCATCACCTACCCCGCCGAAGGGACATCCTTCGAGATCGCCTCCGGCGGGATCGTCGCCCAGGGCAGCAACAAGGCCGCCGCGCGGATCGTGATGAACTGGCTCCTCTCACCGAGCGGGCAGACCTCCGCCCGGCGCGTCGGCCTACCACAAATCCCCACCAACAGCGCCGTCGCAGGCAACATCAGCGACGTGCTCGCCGCCACCGACGGCATCACCGCCATCCGCCCCGACCTCGCCGACTCAGAACGCGAACGGTGGATGACCTGGTTCGCCGACACAGCAGGGGAGCAGCCATGAAGGCCGTCCTCGGAGCCACCGCGACGATCACCACAATCTTCGTGATCGTGCTCGGTCTGCCCTACGGCGCGCTCATCCAAACGGCGCTCGCCGACACCAGCGCGCTCCACGGACTGCCCCTCACTCCGCTCCTGACCGGCAGCGTTATCGCGCTCACCGCCACCCTGGCAACCACGGCGCTGGGCACCATCGGTGCCCTCGCAGCCACGCGGTGTGGGCGAATGGGCGTCGTCACGCTCGACATGATGCTGCTGTTCCAGCTCACCATCCCACACCCTGTCATCGGCGCAGGGTGGAAAGTCATCCTCGGGCGCACCGGCGCCCTCCCATGGCCCCTCACCGACGACTTCACCGGAGTCACCGCCCTCACCTTCACCTTCATCACCTCCTTCCTGCCGCTCGCATACTTCGCGCAACGCACCGCACTCGCCCCCATCGACGCCCGCGAAATCCATGCCGCACGCCTCGGCGGCGCCCACGGCTGGAGCCTCTTCCGCCTCATCTACCTGCCGCGCCTCGCCCTCTTCACTCCCGCCATCTGCGTATTCATCTTCAGCGCCATCCTCTCCGACCCCATCACCCCAAACATCATCGCCCCACGCACACCCACCGCCGCCACCACCATCTGGTTCAGCTCACACTCCTACGGCAACCAAAGCGAAGAAGCCTGGCTCGCACTCCTCCTCACCCTGCCAATCCTCGCCGCATTCGGCCTCGCCGCGGCGTACTACGTGCGGCTCCTGCGGCGCATGCCCGGCCTCATCCAACTCATCCGCACCACCCACTCCACCACACCAAGCCGCGAACACGCCGTCGGCGCCACCACGCGCACCCCGCAATGGATCCTCGCCTGCGGCATCGCGTTCAGCGCCACCTTCCTCACCCTCGCCACCCACCGCGGCATCACAGAAGGCGGCCAACCCCCAATCGGCGACGCCGTCATGAACACCGTCGGCCTCAGCTTCATCGTCCTCATCTGCTCACTCGCCCTCAGCGCCACAGCACTCGCCGCCCGCGCCACCAGCGGCACCCACCTCGGCTGGATCGGCCGCCGACTTATCGACGCCACCTTCGCCCTCATCGCCACCGCCCCCGGAGCAACCATCGGATGCGGACTCCGCATCATCGCCACCCAACCCGCCCTGGACAACCCAGCCAACCCGGCAGCATCCTTCGCCGCCGTCGTCCTCGCCTGCCTCCCCAGCTCCCTCGCCATCACCTACTTCCTCCTCGTCTACATCGGCCCCCTCATGTCCCAAGGCGAATACCTCACCGCGCTCCTCCAAGGCGTCGGCCCCATCCGCGCCACCACCAGCATCGTCCTACCACGCTCCGCACACCTGCTCATCCTCGGATTCCTCGCCGTCTTCTCCAACACCACCGTCCTCGCCGTCCCACTTCTCTGGGTCAGCACACCCGACACACCACTGCTCATCCTCCGACTCTTCATGCTTCTCGACGCCGCAAACTACCCCGCAGCCCTCTCCATCAGCATCACCGTCTCCCTCTTCATCGTCGGCATCGCAGCCATCGTCGGAGTCGGAGTCGGCGGCGTGGGTGGCATCGGTGGCGTCGGGAACCGAAGAGGCGTCGACACGCACTGGCGAAAGGACCACCAACCATGGCAGCAATAACCATCCGCAACCTCCTCAACACCATCAACCTCGACGCCGACCCCTGCGAACTCATCGTCATCCTCGGACGCTCCGGAGCAGGCAAAACCACCATGCTCAAAGCCCTCGCCGGACTCACCAACGCCCCCGGACACATCACCATCGACGGCCAACCCATCCACCACCTCCCACCCCACAAACGCCCCATCACCATGATGATGGACCACCCCGCCCTCTTCCCACACCTCACCATCACCGACAACATCCGATTCACCGGCGCCAACCACGACGCCGTCAACGTCGCCATGCTCAGCCTCGGCATCGACGACCTCGCACACCGCTACCCCCACCAACTCTCCACAGGCCAACAACAAAAAGTCGCCCTCGCACGCGCCCTCGTCCAACAACCCACCCTCATGCTCTTCGACGAACCCCTCGCCCACGTCGACACATACTCATCCGAACAACTCAAACAACAAATCCTCCGCACCCACCAACGACTCGGCAGCACCACCCTCTACGTCACCCACGACATCGACGAAGCCTTCTCCATCGCCGACCGCATCATCTACCTCACCAACAGCCACATCACCCAAGACGCCGCACCCCAAGACCTCCGCGAACAACCCGCCACCGTCGAAATCGCCCGTCACCTCGGCGCCACCATCTTCATCCCCACCACCGGCACCATCACCCACACCCACTACGGCACAGCAACCGCACACGTCACCCTCCTCGGCCAACACCACACCATCCCAGCCGAACCCACCCTCACCACCAACGACACCCTCGTCGCCATCGGCTACCCCACCAGCGCAACCGCCACACCCACCGGCCAACAAGCCCGCCACCTCACCGACAACATCGGCCAAATCACCCGCAGCGTCTACATGGGGGAATATCAAGAAGTTGGCATTGAAACGTCCTACGGGAGAATCGTCCTCCACTGCGACCCCGACGCCCCACTCGCCTACACCGCCCCCGGCGACGAAGTCCACATCCACCTCGACCCCGCCAAAATGTGGTGCACCCGGGCAGGGTAGGGGCTTTGGTGTCTCGTCGGGTGGGCTGAGTGACAAAAGACGCACTCATTAACACATAGCCCTTTTTCTACCTGCACGTTTGAATGGCTAGATGATTTAGGGTTGCGTCTTTTGTCACTGGGACCAGGGGGCCAGGCAGGCTAGTCCTCGGCGAAACCGGCCTGGTTGAGCTCCCAGTAGGCGCCGCGACGGGCGAGGAGGGAGGCGTGATCGCCTTGCTCGACGATGTGGCCGTCCTGCATGACCAGGATGAGGTCGGCGTCGCGGATGGTGGAGAGCCTATGGGCGATAACGAAGCTGGTGCGGTCGGCCTGGAGGGCGGCCATGGCGTGCTGCACCATCAGCTCGGTGCGGGTGTCCACGCTGGAGGTGGCTTCATCGAGGATGAGCAGGGACGGCTTCGACACGAAGGCGCGCGCGATCGTGATGAGCTGGCGTTCGCCGGCGGAGAGGGCGCCGCCGTCCTGGTCGATGACGGTGTGGTAGCCGTCGGGGAGGGTGTGCACGAAACGGTCGACAAGGGTGGCTTTGGCAGCGGCGCTGACGTCCTCGTCGGTGGCGTCGAGGCGGCCGTAGCGGATGTTTTCCAGGATGGTGCCTTCGAAGAGGGTGGCGTCCTGAAGCACCATGCCGACCTGGCTGCGCAAGTCCTGGCGAGACATCGACTGCGTATCGACGCCATCAAGGAGAATCTGGCCCGAGTCGATGTCGTAGAAGCGCATTAACAGGTTGACCAGGGTGGTTTTGCCGGCGCCGGTCGGCCCGACGATGGCGACCTTCTGGCCCGGCTGCACCTCCAGGTTGAGGTCCTGGATGAGGGGAGTGTCGGTGTAGGAGAAGTGGACGGCGATAAATTGGACGTGCCCGGAGGCGCGCTTGGGGGTGGGGTGTGACTCGCGGGGTTCCTCGGGGGCGTCGAGGAATTCGAAGACGCGCTCGGCGGAGGCGACGCCGCTTTGCACCATCTGGGCCATGCCGCCGAGCTCCCCGAGCGGCTGGTTGAACTGGCGCGAATACTGGATGAACGCCGTCGCCGCGCCGAGCGTCAGCGAACCATTCGCCACCTTCAGGCCGCCGAAAACCGCGATGAGGACGTAGGACAGGTAGGAGATGAACTGCATGACCGGCATCATCAGCCCAGAGAGGAACTGCGCGGAGGCGGAGGCGGTGTAGAGGTCGTGGTTGCGGGCGTCGAAAATTTCTTGAGAGGAGTCCTGGCGGCCGAAGAGCGTGATCACCTCGTGGCCGGAGAACGACTCCTCGATGTGCCCGTTGAGCTGGCCCGTTGCGCGCCACTGCTGCTTGAAGTGCCGCTGCGACCGCTTACCGATCACCCCAACCACCAGCGCCGTCAGCGGAATCGAGACGAGGGCAAGCAGGGTGAGCTGCCACGACACCGTAAACATCATCGCCATGATGCCCAGCACCATCAACACCGACTGCAACGCCTGCGACAGCGCCTGCTGCAACGTCTGCTGCACATTATCGACGTCGTTCGTAGTGCGCGACAGGATGTCACCGCGCTGGCCGCGGTCGAAGTAGCTCAGCGGCACCCGGTTCAGCTTCGCCTCCACCCGGGCACGCAGGCGGTAAATCTCGCGCATGACCATGCGGTTCAGCAAGAAACCCTGCAGCCACATCAGCAGGCTCGCGCCGACGTAGAGCGCCAGCACCGCCAGGATCAGCTCGCCGAGGCGCGAGAAATCGACGCCCACACCAGGGGTCACATCCATCCCGGAAAGCATGTCCGCGAACGTGTCCTGGCCGCCCGCGCGCAACCCCTCAATCACCTGCTCCTGGGTCGCACCGGCCGGCAGGTGGGCGCCGATCGCGCCCGAAAAGATGACGTCCATGGCGTGGCCCATCACGCGCGGAGCGTACACATTCAGCCCGACGGACACGCACACCAGCGCCACCACCAGCGCAAACATCGCCTTGTGCGGGGCCAGCAACCCGACCAGCCGCTTCGCCGACGGCCAGAAGTTCTTCGCGGAGCGCGGGGCGCCACCGTGATGGCCGCCCATGGAGCCCTCAAGCTGTTGGATTTCCTCGTCGGTGAGTTCGACGTGGTCCTTACTTTGGTGCACGGCCATTAGTTCGCCTCCACAGTCTGCTGGGAACGAACAATTTCCTGATACGTCGGCGAAGACTCCAGCAGCTCATCGTGGGTGCCGCGGGCCACGATACGGCCGGCGTCGAGAACCAGGATCTGGTCCGCGTTTTGGATCGAGCTGACACGCTGCGCCACTACGATCACCGTCGCGTCGGCGACGTGCTCGGCGAGCGTCTTCCGCAACCGTGCATCCGTGGTCATATCGAGGGCCGAGAAAGAATCATCGAAGAGGAGGACACCGCGCTGCTCCACGATCGCGCGCGCAATACAGAGGCGCTGACGCTGCCCGCCGGACACGTTCGTGCCGCCCTGGGAAATCGGCATCTCGAGGTCATCCACGAAGGTGGCCTGCGCGATCTCGAGCGCCCGCCACAGCTGCTCATCCGTCGCATCCGGGCTGGCCACACGCAAATTCGACGCCACCGTCCCCGAAAACAAATACGGCTTCTGCGGCACCATCGCCACCGCATCCACCAATTGAGCACGGCTTAACGACGCCACATCCCGACCACCAAGCAGCACCCGACCGCCCGTCGGCGCATACAGGCGCGGAATCAACCCCAACAACGTCGACTTGCCCGAACCCGTCGAACCGATAATCGCGGTTGTTTCGCCAGGATTGGCCTGAAAGGAAATGCCGTCCAACACCGGCTCCTCCGCGCCCGGGTACGTGAAGGTCACGTCCTCGAACGTGACGGTGCTGTTGGTGCTGTTTGTCGGGGCGGCTGCGCTGGCTGCGCTGGCCGGTGGCTCGATCAGCGACGGCTCGTGCTTCAACACCTCCGTAATACGGGAAGCGCACACCAGGGCGCGCGGGAGCATCATCGCCATGAACGCGCCCATCATCACCGCCGCGAGGATCTGCAGCAGGTACTGCAAGAACGCCGTCAACGACCCGACCTGCACCTCACCCGCATCCACGCGGTGGCCGCCAAACCAGAGGACCGCTGCCGTCGCCAGGTTCAAAACCAGCATGATCAGCGGGAACATCATCACAAACAAATTGCCGATCCGCAGACTCAACCGCGTGAGGTCGGCATTGGCGGCGTCGAAACGCTCGGACTCGAACTCCTCCCGCGTAAACGCGCGCACCACACGCACGCCCGCGATCTGCTCACGCAGCACACCATTAATACGGTCAATCTTCGACTGCATCGAACGGAACAACGGAAGCAGCAGACCGATCAGCGCCGCCACGACCACCGCCAACACAAGCACAGAGACAGCGACCAGCCAGCTCATCCCCGGATCCTCCCGAACCGCCATGACCACGCCACCAACCATCATGATCGGCACCGCAACCATAAAGTTCAGGAACATCAAGAACACCTGCTGGACCTGCTGCACATCATTCGTCCCGCGCGTAATCAGCGTCGCCGAACCGAAGTGCGACATGTCCTCCGCCGAGAAGCGCGACACCCGGCCAAACACCTCCTCGCGGATATCGCGACCCGTGCCCATCGCGGCCCTCGACCCGAACCAGACCGCCGCACACGCCGCGATTACCTGCACAAACGCCACGGCCAGCATCACGCCGCCGGTACGCCAAATGAAGGGGACGTCACCTTGGGAGACGCCTTCGTCGATAATTTTTGCATTCAGGCTGGGCAGGTAGAGCGTCACCGCAGTCGTGATTGCCTGCAGCAACACCACCGCGAGCATCGCACCACGGTACGGGCGCGCATGCCGACTGAGGAGCCTTAGAAGGTCCATGAACGGTCCTTTTCAGATTGTGGAAGTGGAAAGTTTGATTGTAGGCGTCGTTGTTGAAGCGGGCTTTGAGAGGAGCGGGTAGTGATGAAAAGCTTGCTCGGAAATTCGTGAACAGAATTGCATCTTTTGTGACTCGTACCACTCGTTTCGACGCCCACTTCGCCCCCTCCACACCAACCGGGTACGATGGAACACGGTCAGTCACCATTGTCTGTCTCATTGCTAGTCTCTGACGACAGCAACAGCGTGACGACCTCCTTTCGGGTCTGGTGGGGCCCGAACCTAAAGGGCCTGGTGGGGCCCATGGTGGGGCAGCCCGCGCGGTACTACGGTACGGCGCGGGCTGTTTTGGTTGGGGGTGTGTTTTTGGGCTTAAGGGCTTTAGGGACATTTTGTATGTAAAGCCTGCTAATCTGGCCCTCATCAGGCTCATCCCCGCGGGCGCGGGCTGGGGTTCAGTTCCCAAACACCCTGATAGACTTCGGAGTGGACGGGTCGAATTCTTCCCGCCGCTGGGGTTCAGTTCCCAAACACCCTGATAGACTTCTCCGCGCCTACGTTCGGCGCGTCAGGTGGCTGGGGTTCAGTTCCCAAACACCCTGATAGACTTCTCACCAGGCAGCCACATGCCAGCGCGCAGCTGGGGTTCAGTTCCCAAACACCCTGATAGACTTCGAAATCACGACCGAATGGGGCGCGAAGCGCTGGGGTTCAGTTCCCAAACACCCTGATAGACTTCCACCTTGCAGCTGATGATGTTGTCGGCAGCTGGGGTTCAGTTCCCAAACACCCTGATAGACTTCCAGACGGTCGCGGATATCGGGTTTGACTGCTGGGGTTCAGTTCCCAAACACCCTGATAGACTTCACTCACGGCTTCCACCAGGTTGATGCCAGCTGGGGTTCAGTTCCCAAACACCCTGATAGACTTCCTGATCTACGACTCACCAGGCTGGACAGGCTGGGGTTCAGTTCCCAAACACCCTGATAGACTTCAAATCTTGAAAAGAAAGGGCCCGAAATAGCTGGGGTTCAGTTCCCAAACACCCTGATAGACTTCCAGCTTGAGTGAAGCACCGTTGGGCAGTGCTGGGGTTCAGTTCCCAAACACCCTGATAGACTTCACACTGAGCAAACACACACCGCTACCGAGCTGGGGTTCAGTTCCCAAACACCCTGATAGACTTCGAATCGCGCACGATCGACCCGGACAATAGCTGGGGTTCAGTTCCCAAACACCCTGATAGACTTCCCCGAGCAGGTTTGCAAGTCCTGGTCAGGCTGGGGTTCAGTTCCCAAACACCCTGATAGACTTCTATTCGAGAAACGTCCTAAACTCTCTCCGCTGGGGTTCAGTTCCCAAACACCCTGATAGACTTCATCCGTCGCAGCGAATGGATCGCACCCAGCTGGGGTTCAGTTCCCAAACACCCTGATAGACTTCGAAAACGACGAGGGAGACGAAGCCAAGTGCTGGGGTTCAGTTCCCAAACACCCTGATAGACTTCCCAAGGAGCACACGACGGTATGACGAGACGCTGGGGTTCAGTTCCCAAACACACTGATAGACTTCTGCAAGTTTTCCCCCCGCTCATTATTAAGCTGGGGTTCAGTTCCCAAACACCCTGATAGACTTCAGGTCCCTCGAAAAATGGCGTCCAAACAGGGTGTTTTCAGCGTGCCCGCGTTAAAAAATTGTCAGTTGAGACGGCTGTTCCTCGGGGGTGCTCTCCTTAGCATTAGAAAAACGAATAGTTTTCGACCACTGGTGATCCGTCACTGACATGATCCTAATGTCGCCACCAACAGGAAGACCCAGCTTTAAAGCTTTGACAGTAGACGAAATCCTTGAAGCTAACGGAAAATACTGCACGTAGACGCTGTATTGTGCTCTGCAGAAGCCTAAGTCAAGCAAGTCATTTCGAAACCTGGTCGCCTCACGTCGCTGATTGGCAGTCTTTACTGGAAGATCAAACATCACTACACACCACATGGGCTCACTCCCCGTCGCTGGCATCAGCTGGTCCTTTCCACTGTGGGACAGCAAGATTAGTGATGTTTCCCTCCGCGTAAAGGCCAAATGACTGCGCGAACGACTCAAATACAGTGGAAACAGTCTCACCGTTGGCCATGAATGGCGCTGTCTTGATGTACTCGACGAGGTGTTGCTTGTGCAAAGTACCAAAATCCTTTGCAGTATCTAGTTCGCCGAACACCGCATAGTCAACGAAAGGACGGAATGGTTCCATCAGGTCATCGACGAGAGCGAAGCAGTTACTTCTACCACGATGGAAAACACCTAAAGCACCACTAAGGCCAGCCGCACAGACGGCACGAATTCCGATTCCACGCAACACGGTATAGCCGTAGTCCAATGCAGAATTAGAAAAGTCTATGCCGGAACCCGGTAGTCGCGAAAACTCTTGCCCTGAGATGGAAGCCCAGTAATGACGTGCAGCTTGCGCTTCTATGTTCGTGGTATCACCAGAAAGAACTAATGCTGGATAACCAGCAAGTCTGGCATCGACCTGTCCGGTCAATGCATGTGCAGTGACTATCTGGCCAGCGATTTTGGCCTTAATAATTGCAGCCCACGCTCGCTTCCTTGCTGGTTTCGACATACTCGCTTGCGCATTGGTCCGGGCACCAATACGAGTATGTGTCGACCAAGGATAGGCGCCCGAGACCGGCACGTTCCGCCAGTCACAGACCAGCATGGCAACATCGTATTCTCCTAGTTTGGCTAGGACTGCTCCGGAGACTGACACCTGCACTCCTACGAGAACTACCGCCAGCTGAGCTATCGGAAGCTTCGTAGTTGTATCGGTTTGACTGTTAATTACAACCAATTGACCGCGTTCATACCGCAGAGAACCGACCAGCTGTGTGCAGTCAATCACTCTCCAGCCGGGATTCATTTGTCATTCTCGACTTTCCAGCAAATTGGGAGATGACCCTTGGAGAACCAACGCTCTTGCCCAAGGGTGTTTCTTCGGATGACGGAAACCTCGCCAGAAGAAAACACCACATTCACTGCCGCTCGCCATCCAGTACTATCGATAAGCTTCTTGACATCACTTGGCGCATCATCGCACAAACCTTCCGCTGACATCATTAATGGGCGAAGGCGAATTTTCGCCCGATGGTTAAATCCATCGACACGCCAGCGTGAGATGTCACCGTATGTGTGTCGGAGTGTGCTGATCTGGCCGGTGTTGAACCCTGATACATCGATCACGAGCTCATCATTTTCGGTTAACCAGCCAAGGTATTCCGCCGTACCTTCCTGCAGCGCTTTCCGAAGTTTCGGTTCAGCTTGCCTCATCGAGATGGTCTGTGGCGGTAGTTCTACCGAAAAAACATCGGTGTTTCGATGGCGGACCAGATCGTGGTCATACACACGCAACATTGCGTACACCGGTTTCTTACCTGTCGTAATTCGGTATATACGAGCATGGTGGAAACGAGTCAGTTTGGCAAAACCGCCACGAACCTTGACCGCACCCGCGCCGTCCTTACCAGGCTTACCAGGGAAGAACTCGATGGTGTCACTTGCATCGAGGTGCGTCCCATGAACTCGAATCCTTCTGTTTTGATCGGCTGGAAGCCCCTCTTTCTCATCGTAATCAGGGTGATACGTCAGTGCGCACCAAAGTGCTTCTGTCGCTGCTCGGTCAATCTGCTCCGGTGTGAGCGCATCACCCACCCGTAACTTGTCCAGTGCACCAATGGTGTCCTCGTGAGCTCGACCGTTTCCTGGGCGGAGACGAAGATTGGAAGTAACCGGAATTTGGTCCTTCAGAAGCGCTGACTCCAGAAGTTCGGAAAGCTTATACATGCGAGTTTTCCACTTCCGCCACTCAATCTGGTGCGCAGTATCATCGCCCTCGTACTCTTTCCACTGAGGAGGTTGCTTAGCCAAGTACTGAGCACGCTTCTTGTTTCTGCGCAATGCCAACACCTCTGCGACGTACGGGGTTGTCATGCTGATCACCGCGGCATCAATCGCATGGTGACGACGATCGAGACGGGATTTGCCAGGGCCGTCGATAAACTGCAATTTGCCAGAGATACCAGATGCGAGACGCGCTTCGTGTGTCAATTCACCCCTATAAACATTGACACGCGTGCCATGCTTCTTCATTTCTTGTGCGAGCCGCGCCCGTAATTCATTCGCCATCCATGCAACAGACTCCAACGACCGGTTATCTAAGGGTTCGTCAAAGCTTGTTCGGCGAAGACGCGTTTGAACAGCGGATACGAATTTTTTGAACTGAGGTCTGGAAAGACCTGAGTCCTCATTCCAATCACGGGTTCTATCTAGTGCCTCTTTAAGGCTCACACCCGAGATACCGCACTTGCTCGCCCACGTTGCAAAAGGAATGTTCCCCTTTGCCAAATTGCATTGGTGGCAAACTGCGACAAGGTTCTCCCGTATATTCGACGAACCAGGCCCAGCCTGCGGAACGATGTGGTCCATCTCGGCGGTGAAATATGTGATTGTTTTACCGCAGTAGGCGCAGCAGCCGTTTTGACGCTGTACGGACTGAAACCGCCAGATATCCTCACGGCGTACAGCGTTCTCAATGCCGAGCTTCTCGTGCATTTTCTGGACGATTTTTTGATTCTGCTTGTAACGCTTTTCGTTCTCGCGCTCTAGCTCTCTGGCTTTAGCTACGCTCATGAAGCCGCTTCGCACGTGCTCAATAACGATTCGCTGAGGGGCACCCCACTCGCGCTCGGCAGCTGCAGTCCACCGTGCCACGGCTTTAAGCACTCGGTCTACAGCCGGATTGCCAACAGGTTCACCCACTTCAGGCGCTGGTGGGGTCCAGTCAGCAGGGACATTGAATTCCACTCGCCGCGCTTCGTATAGGTCCACTCCGTCTTGTAGCATGCGCTCGGTAAGGCGGCGCAGCGTATCTTCGCTGTAGGCTGCGCGACCAATCGGCAGGTGAACACTGTCAAGCTTTTCCTGATCCTCTTCTGAGAGCGTGGTGAAAAACGCTTGTACGGAGGCACCTGCTTCAGAATCCCAATCATCAACTTCAGCATTTGAAAGCGCCTTGATCATGGCAACTCGTTGATCTGAGGTGGCCGATTTCCACCAAAGCTTCAGCGGCTTCACTGTGGTGGAGGATAAGAGGCGGTCCGTGTCATGTACTGGTGGCCGTGCCCCAGCACGTTCACCATCATCAGTCATTGTTGCAGTACCAACGAGTCTCCCGCGGTCAATATTGAGCACTTCCGCGACGGACACCCAAGAAGGAACAGTCGACGACGGAAGATTGAGAAGATAGTCAAACACGAGCTGACGCTGTGGCACGTCAAGCGGGTGTTTTTCTTCTTCTGTCCGGATTCTGAGATTCCCGATCAGCGCAGCAATTCGGTAGCGCTGGAATGCATCAGAAGCTTTGAGAGCTCTGACAAGATGAGGTTGAAGGGGATCTTTGCCAGCCCTTCCAGCCTGAGCCCCTTTTGGTGACTCTGCTGCGAAAACATGGTCGATCAATTCTTTCCGGAGGGAGTCGTCGATACGCTGCACCTCGCAGATTTTGTTGATCTCACGGGCAAGATCACTTTGGTGGAGACGAGCAGAGATTACTGTTTGCTTGACGTCCTCAGGCGCCTTCTTTTTGTCCTTGCGCTTTCCTCCGCCACGCAAACGATCTTCACCGACCTTGGCAAAGGAGATCAACTGGCCGACAGTTAGATCGCTTGGAATATCAACGTGCAGCTTTTTAGAGAGTTGTGCGCGAATTTCTTCAAAGTTGTCGCTCGGCCCTTTTGGCGCATAGAGCGCCGACACTTTCGAATACGGATTCCGCCATCCGCGATGATTTGCAATATGCCGAATCGCAATAGAGAGTTTTTCCTCACGCACCTCCTTGGTCTCGATGTAGCGCGTTGCGAGTTGAGCTCGGGCTGTCCAAGGCAAGAATGGGTCCGTGTACTCCTCAAACGGTACAACTGGCCACCCAAGCGATGCTAGGAACTTATCCAGGCGAATCGAACGCTTCTTTCGGCGATGATAGAGGCGACGAGTGCGTCGAGCTACACCGGAAACAGCAAGCCTTGTAATGCCTGACTTGTTGGAATCCGGATCAACCCCGGAGTCATGAATGAGAGACATTGCACTCAAAATGTTGCAAGGGATACCTTGTTCATCGAGTTCAATTGCAGCAAAGCCAACAGAGTGAGTACCAACGTCGATACCGATATTGTATTTCTTCACAATATGTTCCTTTGAAAGAAAAAGCCGGGCGTCCGATGGACGACCGGCTGGAGCATTCAATACCGAAAGCGAGTCGGTATTTTACTGAGGTTCAGTTCCCTTTCAAGATACCAGATTATTTGGCTGAATTACACACAACGTACATAATGAGACGGAGCTCATACTCATCATGCGCGATTACTGACACGTTTTATGAGCCGTGTATAGCGGAGAAGCGCCCAAAACGTTTCCGCCGATTTAAGAAACCAAGCATGCTTTCACTTTGCCGCCCTCCGCACCTGCAGCGCGCCGACGAACCCGAGGGCAAGGAAGGCGGTGGCGGCGAGGAGGGACCAGCGGGCGGCGTCGGCCATGCCCTCGCTGAGCGCCTGCACGACGGCGGCGGTTTGGTCGCCGAATGCGCTGGCTGTGCCCTCCATGCGGAGTTGGGTAATGGCGGAGCCCGCGGATTGGCGGGTGGCGGTGGAGGTGGCGTCGGCAAGGGGGCCGGTGATGCCGGCGGCCGTGAGGGTCTTGGGGAGGGCGATGGCGAGGGCCATCGAGAAGACGGAGCCGGAGACCGCGGTGCCCAGGGCGGAGCCGATCTGGCGGACGGTGCTTTGGGTGGCGGAGCCTTGGCCGGAGCGCTGCACCGGAATATCCTGGAGCACGGTGCCGGTGAGCTGCGCCGATGCCAGGCCCAGGCCGAGGCCGTAGAGGGTGAGTGGGGCGGCGATGAGCCAGCCGCTGGTGTCGGCGCCCATGACAAGGGCGAGGATGATGACGCCCACAACCTCGAGGGCGAGGCCGATCAGGACGGTGCCCGGCGCGCCGAAGCGGGCGGCGACGTGGCGGGCGGCGGCCCCGGAGAGGAATGCGCCGACGGCCATCGCGGCCAGGACCAGGCCGGCGGACATGACGGACAGGCCCAGCGCATTAATAAGGTAGAGCGGCAAAATGAAGATGATGGCGAACTCGCCGATGGCGACGGCGCCGGCGGTGATGTTGCCCCAGGAGAAGGTGGAGTAGGAGAACAGGCCCAAGTCGAGGAGCGCGGAGCGTTCCACGCGTTTGCGGTGCTGCTCCCAGCGGATGAAGAGGAAGAAGGCCACGGCGGAGATCGCAAGTGCCACGGGGATGGGGGAGACCGGGGCGGTGGTGGGCCAGGTCCAGCCGAACACGGTGAGGGGTTCCTTGGGGGTCCACCAGCCGAGGTCGGGTGCCTCGATGATGGCGAAGACGAGGGTGCCGAAGGCGATGGCGCTGAGTTGGGCGCCGTCGACGTCGATGCCGGGGAGTTTGTCGGGGCTGCGGGTCTCGCGGACGGTGAGCACCGCGCCGATGGCGACGATCACGCCAATGGGCACGTTGACCAGGAAAATCCAGTGCCAGGACACCCACTGCGTCAGCGCACCGCCGGCCAGGGGACCGACCGCGGCGGCTCCCGAGATCACGGCGCCCCACACGCCGAAGGCGGCCGCGCGGTACTTCCCGCGGAACACTGCGTTTACCGTCGACAGGGTTGACGGCATGATGAGGGCGGCGCCGACGGCTTGCACTGCACGGGCGGAAATGAGGGTCGAGGCGGACGTCGAAAAGCCGGCGAGGACGCTGCCCGCGACGAACACCCCGAGGCCCGCGAGGAAGGCGCGCTTGCGGCCCCACGAGTCCGCAATCTTGCCCGTGGACAGCAACAACGCGGCGAGCAGCACCGCGTACAGACTGTTCACCCACTGTGCCTGGGTGAGGTCCAGGCCGAGGTCAGTAATTATCGACGGCAACGCCACGCCAACGATCGTGCCGTCGAGAACGATAACCCCGAGCCCCACCGAAAGAACGGCGAGACTGATCCAATCGCGACGCGTTGGCGTGGTGACCTCTACTTCGCTCATCACTAACGCCTTACTGATTCTGGCTCAACAGACTTCAGCGAGCGACCAAGCGCCGCCATGAACAAGCCCAACGCAATCGTGATCGCAATGTGGCCCAGGCCCGCGATACCCGCGATCATCGCCGTGGACTCCTTGCCCTGCACCGTGAGAATGCCGTGCCAGACCATCATGCCCGTCGTCGTGAGCACGCCGACGTTATACACCCAGAAGAACCAGGTGAACATCTTGCCGGACCGCGACACCCGGAACAGCTTCTCCAACACCAAGAAGATCAACGACATGACGAACCCGAGCACCAACAAGTGCGTGTGCGTCACACCAAGCTGCGTGAACTGGCCCTCCGGGAAATCATTCGCGCGGGTGAACTCGCGGTAGAACAACCCCGCGCCCAGCCCAAGCACCAAATACAACACTGCTGCCCTGTACAACTTCTGCACCTTGCACACTCCTTCAACAACCGCCAACACCGGCGGGAAATCCATTGACACCATCAATGGTGCTGGAGCGGGCACAGAAAGTAATCGCACAGCAGGTTGAATGTGACGTCAACCGAACGGTTGAGTCGACATTGGTGACGATTCTAGAAAGACCAGTGATAATCAGCTATTTTGTGTTCTGGCCACCGGCGGTCGTGCCGCTCGTCGATGTGAAGCATGGTCCACACGTCGTCGATGTCGGATCCGTAGTGGCGAGCGAAGAGGACCGCCATCGAAAATTCCGTATCGATGACGGCTTCCTTCCACATTTGAAGCTCCTGCATCTCCTCGTCGGAGTAGCTCACAACTCTGATGTAACGGCCTTGTTCCAGTGGTTTTCCTGCTCGGGTAAACGAGCGTGGGTAGTGCACGTACGGTGGTGTCTTAAAACTGTGTCCCCAAAACTCAGGGTATCCCTGGTAGTACAACAGCACAGTGGGCCACCCACAGCCTGACGTGTGTTGGGCTCGGTGGATCAGTTGATTGTTGCGAACTTCCGGACCAGTGTGGTCGATTTTCTCGCCGTCGCAAAAGTAGATGTGCTCAGACTGAGCGGGATAGGAGTGCACACGGTACACCGTGAAATCAGTGAACGGGCCCTCGGCGTCCGTGGTACCTCCGCTGTATTTCATGCAATCGAACGTCACCTCTGTCGAGGTGTTGTGCATCATGAGGCTTCTCAGCACGCCAGAAGCACTCAGGTCTGTAATATCTTCGAACTCGGTGAGCCCCTGGTTTTCACAGAAGTCATCCCACAGCGGACTATGCATATTCAGTCCTCCTTCCAACCGAATTGCTCAGTGACGGGTAAACGCTTGAGCCCATCCACGAACCGCGCGATCACGGGCTCACCCAGCAGGTACGCGCCGTAGACTCCGAGCCCTGCCAGGCCGATCACGATCGACAGCGTGAGCCCCAAGACCATGTCCTCCTGCTGTCGGCTCAGCGGGTCACCACTCTTGATCTTCGAGGACAGCACCTCAAACTCGTCGGCCACCCGCCGCGTCCAGGGCTGGCCGGGAGGACGCATTTGGGTGAGGGGAGAGAGTCGGCCCGGGGCGTCGTCGTGAATGCCGCACGATCCTGGCTTGGCTGTAAGGTACGTCGGCACCTCCGTGCTGGCTTTGCAGGACTTGTTCGTCACCGACGTGACCTTCCACTCGTACCAGGTCTTACTCGGCGGGGCTTCGACGGTGCTTGTTTGCGAAATGACGCCGACGAACCCAAGAGAATTGCCAGCGGCATCGACGAGCCAGGCGGGACCGCCGGAGTCGCCCCGGATGAGGGTCTCGTCGGCCTCCACTTTGATCACGCCGTCGCCCGCGCCCTGGGTATGCCCGCAGACCACCTTGCGTTGCCTCACCGAGTTCGCACAGACCTTCATGCCGGACTCGAGGGAGTCATAATCGGCAATCGTGTCGCCCGAAAAAGGGTTCTGGCCTGCGGTGACATCCGCGTAGAGCCTGACGGCCATGACGTCGTCGTTTTTGAAGCGGGCGTCGATAAGCCCGGCGCGAGTGCTGAAGCCCACCGCTTGACTGTTCTTGTACAGAAGTTCCCCCGGGCCCTGCGTGAAGCAATGGCGCGCGACGTAGGCGGTTTTCGACACCGCATCAACGTATCCTACCTGGCACTTCGCGATGCCCACCTCAACAACATCGCCCTGGTTCACCACAATGCTAGGGGTGAAGCGCACGGAGCTGAGGGTCGTCGCGTTGCTGGGTGCCGCCATACCCGCCAGCGCCAACGTGGTGGCCAGCGTGACAACTCCGAGTCTTGTTGCGCGTTGCACCTGCGCTCCTAGCTTGTTTAGGGACACCTTGTATTGAAGCCACCTTATCCTAGTGCGTACTTTTTCGACATCTGTTTCACGTGAAACATTCACGGGGCTAAGCGGACTACCCCTGACACCCTGGAGCTGTACTATAGGGTCCAACTTTTGATTGATGAGAGGACGACCATGCAGGAACAGCCGACCACTGAGGAAATATTCGCAGCTCACGAGAGTGGAAAGCTTGCCATCCAATCCCGGATGGAAGTGAGCAGCATGCGCGATCTTGCCATCTGCTACACGCCGGGGGTAGCGGAAGTCTGCGAAGCCATCGCCCAGGACCCCGCCAAGGCGCGCCGCTACACGGGCGCCGGGAACACCGTCGCCGTCATCACCGACGGCACAGCGGTCCTCGGGCTCGGTGACATCGGCCCCCAAGCATCCCTGCCCGTCATGGAGGGCAAAGCCCAGCTCTTCCAACAATTCGCCGGGCTGAACTCCTTCCCGATCGTCCTCGACACCCACGATGTTGAGGAAATCGTCGACACCGTCGCGCGTATCGCGCCCTCGTTCGCAGCCATCAACCTCGAAGATATCGCCGCGCCACGCTGCTTCGAGATCGAACGCCGCCTCGACGAACGCCTCTCCATCCCCGTCATGCACGACGACCAGCACGGCACCGCCGTCGTCATCTATGCGGCACTGCGCAACGCCGCGCGCGTCCTCAACCGCACCCTCGCCGACCTGCGCGTGGTCATCTCCGGCGCCGGGGCCGCGGGCATCGCATGCGTCGACATGCTTCTCGACGCCGGCATCCGCGACATCATCGTCCTCGATTCCCAGGGCCCCATCCACGCCGACCGCGCCGGCCTCACCCCCGTCAAGCAATCGCTGGCCGCGCGCACCAACCCCCGCAACATCACCACCAGCGTCGACGACGCCCTCCGCGACGCCGACACCTTCATCGGACTGTCCCGCGGCCACATCACCGAAGAGCAAGTCCTCCTCATGGCACCCGACCCCATCCTGTTCTCGCTGGCCAACCCCACCCCGGAAATCGAACCGGAAGTCGCGCGGAGGCATGGAGGGGTCGTCGCAACGGGGCGCTCAGACATGCCCAACCAGATCAACAACGTCCTCGCGTTCCCCGGCATCTTCCGCGGCGCCATCGACGCCGGCGCCACCCACATCACCCGCCCCATGCTGCTCGCCGCCTCCGAAGCCATCGCCTCACTTATCGACGCCCCCACCGCCCACAACATCGTCCCAGAGGCGCTCGACCCGCGGGTGGCGCCGGCCGTCGCGAAGGCGGTGGCGGAAGCCGTGTAACAGAACAGGTGGCTCAGGGCGATACGCCCAGTATTAAGAACACTGCACTTGCCAACGGCGTCGCAATTGCCATCGCCGCCTCCGCGCTCATCGCCCCACAAGCCACCGCTATCGAAGACGGCTCCTCCCTGCCACTCGGCACCACCCAGGTCGCCAGCGGTACCTTCACCTGGCCGATCAAGCAGTCCCTGCTGCAAGAACTGAACAAGAACGCCAACCTCGTCACCGGAGCCGGCGTCTACGCCAAGGACCAAGCCACCTTCAACCCAACCACCAACCTGGTCACCTTCCCCCTCGACGTTGCCGACACCCGCCTCGACGCCAACGGCAACGGCGTCCTCCACTTCGACGGCGAACTGAAACTGCACGGCACCGTTCCCCCCAAGGTCGACATCGACGACATCAAAATCACCATCGCAGGCACCAACGCCACCATCACCGGCGATATCGAAACCGGCACCCTCCTTGAGCGGGAACACAACGACGTCGTCCTTGGCACCTTCCAGCTCGACAAGGCGATCGACCCCGCACAGCCCAGCTTCTCCATCAAGGACCGCCCTGTCACCTACGGCATCGGCATCACACCACTCGGGTTGAAAGTCGGCGACACCCCAACTGACGCCAACGCGAACCTCGACCTGACCTTCGGCAAGGCCGATCTGAGCTCCCGCCTCAACATCGACACCGAAGACAAACTCAAGGCCGCAGGCATCGCCCTCGGCGTCCTTGCAGCACTCGGTGCCATTGCCGCCGTCGTAGCAGGGCCACTCAAGGACCTATTGCCCTTCGACCTGCCAGTAAAACTGCCGTTCTAAAATAGCTGCTGACCTGCAGTGTTGGTGAGTTTTTCGCGCAGACTTTACAAGAGTGAAAACTTCGCTATAATAAGAGTTGAGCCTCCTGCCCACGGATTCCCCCCGAGTCCGGTTGAGCACTCAACACCCCCCCATTTTCGAGTGCGAGAGCGCAGGAGGTTCACTCCTTTCTTTTTCTCTTTGGGGCTCCAGTGACAAAGGACGCATGTTTAAATTCCGCGCTCCACATTCCCGCAGGTCATAAATGTACTAGATGTTAGTGGTTGCGTCTTTTGTCACTCACCCCAGGAGACGAGCACCAAATTCCTGGTTTTGGGGAGGGGCGGGTTCGGGGATGGGGGCGTCGATAGGTACACTGCTGGCGTAATCACAACCTTGAAGAAGGAGTCCTTTCCTATGCGTCACCACGCCGTAGCCGCAACGTTGTTGACCGCAACACTGCTGGTCACCGGGTGCACCGCCGAAAACTCAGCAGACAACTCAGCTGACAATACAACCGAGCAAACGACCCACACCACCCAAGAGGAGACCACCCGCTTGCTCACGGACATCGACGGCACGGACGTGCGGGTGCCGAAGCAGGTGACGCGCATGGCGGACACATGGGACGTGAACAATCAGTTCGTGCTGATGCTCGGCGGCGGGGACACCCTGGTGGCCACCACCGAGGAAGCGAAGCAGCTGCCGTGGCTGACGAAGATCTACCCACACGTCACCGAGTTGCCGACGCCGGCGTCGGGAACCCGGCTCAACGTGGAAGAGCTGAAAGAGATCAACCCGGAAATGCTCCTGACCTCCTCGAAGGAGCAGGTTGAGGCGGCGCGGGCGCAGGGGATCCCGGCGGCACGAGTCGACTTTGACGACTTTGAACAGCTGATGAAGTCGGTACGTATTACGGCGAACGCGCTGGGCACTGAGGAGGCCGACCAGAAGGCCACCGAGTACGTGACCTACATGGAGCGCAACCTGAAGATCGTCGCGGACCGCCTGGGCGGGATGTCGGGAGAGAAGAAGCCGAAAGTGCTGCACATCGTCGGCGGAGAGGACGTGACGCAGGCCAGCGGGCCGGACTCTCTGGCTGGGGAGTGGATTGTGGCGACGGGGGCTCGCAATGTGGTGGAGGACGTTGTGGACGTCACAACCGTCACCGCGCAAGACATTGTCGACGCCGCTCCGGACTTCATCATTGTGGGCGGTACGGAGGCGCAGCAGAGCGTCGATAAGCTGGTGCAGGACCCTGCGCTGGCGAACGTGCCCGCGGTGAAGCAGGGCAACGTGGTGAAGAACCCGGTGGGGACGTCGAATTGGGACCGCTACTCGGCGGAGGAGGCGTTGCAGCTGCTGTGGGCCGCGAAGCTGTTCCACCCCGAAAAGTTCGAGGACGTCGACCTGGTCGCGGAAACCCAGCAATTTTACTCAACGTTCTACGGGTACGAGCTGAGCGCCACGGACGCGCAGCGGATCCTGAACGGGGAGGGACCAGCCAACTAAGGCCAACCTTGGTTAAAAATAATGGGTTAAGGGTCAAAAAGTGTGTCCGGAATCGCGGATTTTCACGGATTGACCTGTAGGTTTCCGGAAAGTATATGCTCCGGAAGCATATATCTAGCCCCCGACGGGAAATCCTCGGTGTGGCAGCCG
>NZ_MLCQ01000004.1 GCF_001875725.1 Corynebacterium sp. NML140438
CGGCTGCCACACCGAGGATTTCCCGTCGGGGGCTAGATATATGCTTCCGGAGCATATACTTTCCGGAAACCTACAGGTCAATCCGTGAAAATCCGCGATTCCGGACACACTTTTTGACCCTTAACCCGCGAATCGCTCGTTGACGTCGTCCCAGTTGACAACGTTCCACCAAGCCTTGACGTAGTCGCCCTTGACGTTCTTGTACTGCAGGTAGAAGGCGTGCTCCCACATGTCGAGCATCAGCAGTGGGGTGAAGTCAACGGAGATGTTGCCCTGCTGGTCGGTGAGCTGCTCGATGATGAGGCGGCCTGCGATGTGGTCGTAGCCCAGGACTGCCCAGCCGGAGCCGTGCAGGCTGGTTGCCACACCGGAGAAGTGTGCCTGGAACTTCTCGAAGGAACCGAAGTCGCGGTCGATTGCCTCGGCGATTGCGCCGGTTGGTGCGCCGCCTGCGTTCGGTGCCATGTTCTTCCAGAAGATGGAGTGGTTGGTGTGGCCACCCAGGTTAAATGCCAGGTTCTTGGACAGTGCGCGCAGCTTGTCTGGGTTGGCGTCGCCGTTGCGCTCTGCTTCGAGGGCCTCGAGGGCGGCATTTGCGCCAGCGACGTAGTTTGCGTGGTGCTTGTCGTGGTGCAGCTCCATAATCTCGGCCGAGATGTGTGGCTCGAGTGCGTCGTATGCGTATGGGAGCTCTGGAAGTTCGTAAACAGCCATTGTCAGTTCCTTTCGTTTGGGGTTGGTGACGTGCCCCATAATAGACAAGAATCACATTCCCGCAATGGCGTACGCTGATTTTTATGGGTTTCTTGTTTGCACCGACGCCGAAGCTTGTTCCTGAGGATCGCGCCTTGCCGGGTCGTAATGAGCCAGTGTTGGCGCATCCGCGTCCGCATGCTGTGTTGGGAACGCCGATTACTGGTCCGTGGCGCGAGGGGCAGCGCCGCCTGCTGGTGGGTATTGGGTGTTTTTGGGGTGCTGAGAAGATGTTTTGGCAGATGGAGGGGGTGGAGTCGACGTCGGTTGGGTATGGCGGGGGTGTGACGCCGAACCCGACGTACCGCGAGGTCTGCAGCGGGCAGACGAACCACGTCGAGCTGGTTGAGGTGGTCTACGACCCGGAGCGCGTCTCGTTGAAGGAGTTGGTGCGTGCGGCGCTTGAGGCGCACGACCCGACGCAGGGTTTCTGCCAGGGCAATGACGTGGGTACGCAGTACCGCTCGGCGTTTTTTACCGACACGGAGCACGAGGCGCAGGACATCAAGGGGTGGGTTGCGCAGTACGGTGAGCAGCTTGTCGACGCCGGCTATGCCCCAATTACGACTGAGGTGGGGTGGGGCGTCGATTATTACTTGGCGGAGGATGAGCACCAGCAGTACCTGCACAAGGTGCCGAACGGGTATTGCCCGCACCACTCGACGGGCGTGGAGTGTGGAATCTAATGTTGCCGAAGATTGTGGCGCATCGCGGCTTTTCGGCGATGTACCCGGAGTCGACGCGCCTGGCGTTTGAGGCTGGCTTGAAGCTGCCGATTCACGGCGTGGAGTGCGACGTGCGGCTCACGCGCGACGGGCGGCTGGTGGTGTTCCATGACGGCCTGGTGAATCGCACGACGGACGGGATGGGGCGCGTGTCCACGATGGACTTCTGCGACCTGCGCGAGCTGAACTGCGGCACGAAGGAGTGCCCGCAGCAAGTGATGCTGCTCGAAGAGCTGCTCGAGCTGATGCAGGACTACCCGGACAAGCACCTCTATATTGAGACGAAACATCCGACGCGCTACGGCCCCGAGGTGGACGAGGCGACATTTCGGGCGCTGGCGTACGCGGGCATGCTGGACTCGGAGCAGGTTGCGATCATTTCCTTCTCGCATAAGGCGGTGCGGTATTTCACACGGATGGCGCCCGATTTGCTCACGTATTACCTGTTCCGGCTGCGTGAGGCGAAGTGGAACCCGAAGAGCGTGATGCTTTCGAGCCCGTACGGGATCGGGCCGGGGTTGGCGCATGTGCAGCGGCGCCCGGAGCTGATCGGTAAGTATGGGTGCCCGACGTACGTGTGGACGGTCAACGACCCGAAGGATATGCGGTGGTGTGCCGAACACGGCATTGCTGCGATTGCGACCGACCACCCGCAGCTGGCGCTGCAGACGTACGCAGGGCTGCTGTAGCGCCTGTACGATGTGTGTCTATGGCTAAAAAGAACCGTAGAAAGCAAGAGAATCTCCCAGAGGGAATGAGCCGCCGCCAGGCGAAACTCGCTGCCCGCGCCGCTGAGCGCGAGGCGCTGCAGAAGGACCCGCGCCCGTACGAGGGCCTGGCTGCCGAGGCCGAGTTGGTGGCGCTGCAGGAGTTCGTGCCGTCCGCGACCGCGCAGGTGAGCGTGAAGGACACCCCTGTCCAGCTGGTGACTGTGCTGCCAGGCGCCGTCGCGGCGATGGTGCGCGAGGACAACGAGCGCCTGGTTGCGCTGCAGGTTGCTGCGCATTCCCAGAATCCGGGCCGCGACCTCGCGTACGCCCTGAACTGGGTACTCGGGGCCGAAGAGGGCGAGCAGCTGCAGTCCACCGCGGCGGACGGCCAGCAGCCGACCCTGAAGGACATCTTCCCCGCCGACGTCACCCTGGACGTCACCTCCTACGACGACTTCTCCTGGTGGTTCCCGGAGGACGCCCAGGTTCCGCCGCAGATCCAGCAGGCGATGGCGGCTGCGAACGACGCCGTCATCCCGTCCGTCGAGGTCGAGGCAGACGCGCCGGGCGCCGTGTGGTGGATTAACCCAGGCAGCGGCAAGGCCCATATCCGCTGGGTGCGCACCGAGGACAACGAGAACCAGATGCTTGCTGCGCTGGCGCGCATCGCGGCTCGCGGTGAACTCAATCTGGGTGAAGGTACGAAGTTCGCGGGGGCGTTCCGCACCCACGGTGTCGTCGTTCCGGTGTGGGACCTGGACCCGGCGGTTGAACCTGCGTCCTACGCTGACGCGTTGGTGGCGCTGAACAAGGCTATCGAGGCCGAGTACGCGAACGACGCCCAGCTCAGCGCCGACGAGCGCAAGCAGCTGGACAACATCAAGTCCCGCCAGGTCACCATCTAAATAGAGGGCGACCGGGCTATTCGGGGGCTATCGCCTACCTGAGGGACGAGAAGAGCTGCTCGGCGGCGACCTCGTCCCAGAGGATCACGTTGCCGACGTCCGCGTCCATAAACCCGCCCACCGGGATGGTTTCCGTGTTCAACCCCATGCTGAACGCCAACCCGATGCGGGCCAGGTTCCATACGTGGTCCTTGCTGCCCACGGTGAACATGGCCGGGGCGGTCCACAGCAGTGGTAGCGCCCGGAAGGGGTTGAGCAGCACGCCGGGGGAGAGGATACGGCTGGTCAGGGCACCGAGGAACTCGCGCTGGCGCCCGACGCGGTCCAGGTCGCCCTGGGCGGTGGCGCGGGTGCGCACGTACCCAAGGCCGGTCGCGCCGTCCATCTTCTGGCAGCCGGGCTCGACGAACAGGTTGGCCAGCGGGTCCTGAATGGACTCTGAGACGCAGATCTCCACGCCGCCGACGGCATCGACGATGTTGGCCAACCCGCCCATGCCGATTTCCGCGTAGCGGTCCACGCGCAGGCCAGTGGCCTGCTCAACGGTCTGGATGAGCAGCTGGGGGCCACCGTAGGCGAACGCCGCGTTGATCTTTTCCTGCCCGTAGCCGGGCACGGCCACATAGGAGTCGCGCGGGATGGACACCAGCGTCGCCTTCCCGAACAGCGGCAGGTGCAGCAGCATGATCGTGTCGGTGCGGGTGGTGCCCAGGTCGCCACCAGTGCCGAGGCGCGCCGCGTCCTCCTCGCTCAGGCCCGTGCGTGAGTCGGACCCGACGAGCAGCCAGTTCGTGCCCGAGGTGTTCGCGATGCGCTCGGCGGGCAGGGCGTCGACGCGGGAGAGCCGGGCGTCGACAAGGAAGGTGAGGGCAAGCAGCACCACAAGGAGAGCCGCGAGCAGACGACCGCAGCCACCTTTACGACGTCCTCTCCGCCGCGGGCGCCGTGGGCGCTGCGACTGTGGGTGTGGCCGCTGCGTGACCTGCATTGGGACAGGCTCGCGCTCGGGGCGTTGCTGCGCCGGCCTGTGCTGCACAGGGCGCTGCTGTGGCGGGTACTGGCGCGGCCGATATTCGCGCGGTTCGTACTCGCGCGGGTTGTACTGCCGTGTTTCCTGCGGCTCGCGACGCTCCGGCCGGATGGCTGGCCGCTCCTGCCAGGCGGCGGGCCGTTGCTGTTCCCGCTGCGGGCGTCGCTTCCGGATGGGGCGCCCGTAGCGGTCCACGAGCGGTTGGCCGTCCTTGCCAAGCACGAAGTCCTCGAGGTTATCCCGGGGATCGTTGGAATGCGGCGTATTCATGGCAACAGTGTAGACGGCAGGAGTGGGTAGGCGAGAAAAGCGACGGCGTCGATAAGGAAGTGCGCGAGGATGAGCGGCCAGATTTTGCCGGTGCGGTGGTAGTAGTAGGCGAAGATGGCGCCCATCGCGATGTTGCCGAAGCCTGCGGAAACCCCCTGGTAGAGGTGGTAGGAGCCACGCAGGATCGCGGAAGCGGCGATCGTCGCTGGCACGGACCAGCGCATCTGTCGCAGCCTGGTGCACAGGTACATCACCACCACGACTTCCTCGGCGAACCCGTTGGCGAACGCCCACAAGAGGGAGGTGGGGATCTGGACGGCCTCGGTGGTGGGGATGACGACCTTGGACCAGCCGAAGTGCACCGCCCCGATGTAGAGCGCCAGCCCCGGGATGCCGATGAGTGCCGCGAACCCGGCGCCGCGCAGCCAGTCGTGCCACTTCGGCGTAACCCACGCGGTGCCCAGCAGGTACCACGCCAGGCCACCCCACCCGATGAGCGACAGCGCCGAGACCGCCTGGAGCGCCACGTCGAGCCAGCCGATGGAGCTCGCCTGGGAGTAAAGCGTCGTCGACTGCTCATTGAGGGGCGCCTGCAGCAGCGAGTCCACCAGGCGCAGCGCGGCGCGCAGCCCGCTGGCGCCGAAGGTGACGGCCAGCACGAGGAGGACTTCAACGCGGTACCGAGTGTGCATGCAGGCTACAGTAGCCCCATGACAACGATTGCGTACCTCGGCCCGGCGGGAACCTTCACGGAGCAGGCCGTGTGGAACTTTGACTTGCCCGATCCGCAGCTTGTGCCTGTGGATTCCCCGGCGGAGGCCCTCAACGAGGTGCGTGCCGGGCGCGCGGACTACGCGGTGGTTGCGGTGGAGAACTCGGTCGACGGCGCGGTCACCGCGACCACGGACGCGCTGGCTGAGGCGCCCGGTGTGCAGATCTACGGGGAGACCGAGCTGGAGATCGCCTTCGCCATCATGACGCGCCCCGGTGCTTCACTTGTCGACGCCTCCCGCTTCGCCACCCACCCCGTGGCCTACCAGCAGGTGAAGCAGTGGATGGCCGAGCATGCCCCGAACGCGACGTTCCACCCGGCGACCTCCAACGGCGCTGCAGCGCAGCTTGTTGCCGAGGGGGAGGCGGACGTGGCCGCTGCCCCGGAGCGCGCGGCGGAGCTGCTCGGTTTGGAGGTGCACGCGCGCGGCGTGGCCGACTTGTCCACGGCGCGGACGCGTTTCGTGTTAGTTGGGCCGTTCGGGACACCGACGCCGCGCACGGGCAACGACAGGACGTCGATTGTGTTCCAGACGCCGAACGAGCCTGGCACGCTAGTGGCCGCGTTGCAGGAGTTCGCGTTCCGGGGCGTGCATCTTTCCCGTATTGAGTCGCGCCCAACGCGAAAGGAGCCGAACACGTACTCCTTCCACGTGGACATCGTGGGGCATATCGACGACACCGCCGTCGCGGAGGCGTTGCGGGCGGTGTACCTGCGGTCCTCGCAGATTACGTACTTGGGGTCGTGGCCGTGCGCGCAGCAGGCCACGTGGCCCAGCGGCAACCCACGCCTGGCGGAGGCCCAGGCATGGGTGGACGGACTGCGTTAACTCTGGCTGCCCCCAGCTAGCCCCAGCCGAGTTCGTGCAGCTCGTGCTCCTCGAGCCCGAAGTAGTGGCCGACCTCGTGTAGGACGGTCACCTTTACCTCGTGGCGGAGTTCCTCTTCGTCGCTGCACATCGCCTCGAGCGCGTCCTTGTACACGAACACCGCATCCGGCAGGAACCCGCTGTGGTTTGAGTGCTGCTCAGTAAGGGGGATGCCCTCGAACAGTCCGAGTAGCGTGGGTTCGTCCGGGTTAAAGTCGCGGGCCAGCACCACCATGTTCGTCATGTGGCGGGCGAACTCCTCGGGGATGGTGTCCAGGGCGTCGTTGATCATTGCCTCAAAGACGTCCTGGCTGACCGGCTCCATCATGGTTGTGGCTGCTCCTCCCGCAGTGGGCGGCGCTCCGGGCGCTCTGGTGGCGGGTTGCCATCGATCTTGAGCACTTCGCGCCCGGCGGTCGCGGACCCGTTCAGCGTAGCGAACTGCCCCTCCGGGTTCGAGAAGACGAGCGCGCAGTTCACGCTGCGCGAGCCACCCTCCCACGCCGAAGTCTTCTGCGTCGTCCAGAACGGCTGCAGCGCGATCTGGTAGAGGTTTTCCTCCGCGCCCATGTACTTCTGGGCGGCGTCGGTGCACACATCGCGCAGGTATTTGTCTTGTTCCTCGACGCTCGGGGTGTGGTCGGGGAAGACCGGTTTGAGGTCGACCGTGCTGGTGATCTCCATCTGGTGCGGCTCGTTGCAGTCCACGGTGCTCAGGCTGGAGGCGCCGTCGATGGTCACGCACTCCCCGGGGTTGAAGGTGCGCGCCTGGTCCTGCTCGGATACGCGGCCCGTGGTCAGGATCGGAGTGCCGTCGCGGTTGGTTTCCTGCAGGCCGCACAGCATGGTGCGGTCGCCCTCTTCCCATGCGGCCGCTGGTGGCAGGATCGGCGCGATGGAGTAACGCCCATTCGGGTCGAAGGCACCGTTGAGGTAACGCAGGGTTGCGCCCCCGCAGAGCTCCTCGCGCAGCTGCGCCTGCCGGGTCTGGTTCGGCATCGGTGCGGACGGGCCGAACTCGGAGGTGGGGTAGGTGGCCAGGTCTTCGCGCGCCGAGACCTCGAAGCGGTGCTCGAGTGCGCAGTCGGTTTGCTCGAAGGCGGTGATGTGGCCTGCGGCGTCGGCTTCCCAGGTCAGGCAGGCGCCTTGGTCGGCCGTGGTGAACGGTGCTGGCTTGTTTTTGCTCTGTCGCTTCGGAGTGGACGTCGATACTTCCGATGCCTCAGTGCCGCCTTGCGGTGCGGGCGACGCGTTGTAGGTGTAGGAGCCGAATCCGACCGCACCCGCGAGTAGCGCGACGAGAAAGCCGCGCAACGCTGTTGTCTTGGTAGCCATGTGCCTTTCCTATCCCTCGAGGTTGCGCAATACCTGTGTGTGCAGACTGTAACGGTCCGTCCGGTACACACTGGCACAGTATTCCACACGTGTGCCGTGGCTTTGCGCATAGCGCACGATTCGCAGCAGCGCCCGGTTCGCGGGCACGTCGAGCAGCGCGGCGACGCGGGCATCAGCGTTGACCACGGTCACGGTCTGCTCAGCTTCGGTGATGCCGAGGCCATAGCGCTGGTCGAGCACCTCATACACCGACGTTTGCAGGTCGTGGTCCAGCAGGTCGGCAACGAGCTCGCCGTTGTACCAGCCGTCGTCGACGGCGTAGGGTTGGGCGTCGCCAAGCCGGAGGCGGCGGAGGTGAATGTGCTCAGCGCGCGGCGGGGTGCCGAAGTACTCAGCGACCTCTCGGGGTGCGACCGTGCGCTCCGCCAGCAAAATATTTGACGACGCCACTACGCCCTGCGCCTGCATCTCCTCAGAGAAACTGGCCAGCTGCAGCTTGCTCACCAGCGGGCTCGGCGCCACGAATGTGCCCTTGCCGCGCACCCGGCGGAGTTTCCCCTGGGCGACGAGGTCCCCGATCGCGCGACGCACCGTGATGCGGGAGACGTTATAGGTTTCTTCGAGGGCGCGTTCGCCGGGCAGCGGGTCTCCGGGGGACAGTTCGTTGCGGCAGTACTCTTCGAGGATGATGCGTAGCTGCGCGTGTTTCGGGAGGGGGCCTTCCTGGATTTCGGTGGGGGGCTGCTCGGGCGTGGACATACCCCCACCATAGCGCACTGGTTATTACCAGAGCGGGGCGGCGGCGCAGGTAGCGTATGGAGGGGCAGAACCGGGTAGAGTTGTGTGCGTGATTGATCTGAAATTTCTGCGCGAGAATGCAAACGACGTCCGAGAGTCCCAAACCGCCCGTGGCGAGGATCCCTCCCTCGTCGATCAGCTGCTAGCGGCCGACGAGCAGCGCCGCGAGGCTATCCAGGCAGCAGATGAGCTGCGTGCGGAACAGAAGGCCTTCGGCAAGAAGATTGGCCAGGCCTCCCCGGAGGAGCGCCCGGCGCTGCTCGAGGGCTCGAACGAACTCAAGGCGAAGGTAAAGGCCGCCGAGGCGAAGCAGGCTGAGGCCGAGCAGGCCGTGCAGGACCTGCAGTACAAGATCTCGAACCCAATCCAGGGTGCACCCGCCGGCGGCGAGGAGGACTTCGTGGTCCTCGAGCACGTCGGCGAGGTCCCGACCTTCGACTTCGAGGTGAAAGACCACCTCGAGCTGGGCGAGAACCTCGGGATTATCGACACGAAGCGTGGCACCAAGGTTGGCGGCGCACGCTTCTACTATCTGGTGGGCGACGGCGCCTGGATGCAGCTGGGCATGATGATGCTCGCCGCGCAAAAGGCCCGCGAGGCCGGCTTCAAGGTCATGATCCCGCCGGTACTGGTCCGCCCCGACGTCATGCAGGGCACTGGCTTCCTCGACGAGCACGATGAGGAGATCTACTACCTCGAGCGCGACGACCTCTACCTGGTTGGCACCTCCGAGGTGGCGTTGGCCGGCTACCACACCGACGAAATTATTGATCTCTCGGACGGCCCGCTGCTCTACGCCGGTTGGTCCAGCTGCTTCCGCCGTGAGGCCGGTTCCTACGGTAAGGACACCCGCGGCATTCTGCGCGTCCACCAGTTCGACAAGCTGGAGATGTTCGCGTACTGCAAGCCGGAGGACGCCGAGGAGATGCACCAGAAGTTGCTCGGACTCGAGCGCGAGATGCTCGCCGCGGTCGAGGTCCCCTACCGCATTATTGACATCGCCGCCGGCGATCTCGGCTCGTCCGCGGCACGCAAGTTTGACACCGAGGCGTGGGTGCCGTCGCAAGATACGTACCGTGAGCTGACCTCGACGTCGAACTGCACCACGTTCCAGGCGCGCCGCCTGTCCATCCGCTACCGCGACGAGAACGGCAAGACCCAGACCGCCGCAACCCTGAACGGCACGCTCGCGACGACGCGCTGGCTCGTCGCCATCCTCGAAAACAACCAGCAGGCCGACGGCTCCGTGAAGGTGCCAGAAGCGCTGCACCCGTGGGTTGGGAAGGACATACTGGTTCCCTAATGCGCACGATTGATGGACTGTTTGAAGTAGCCGACGGCTACACCGCCCCGCGGCCGCATAGCGGCGACATGCACAACCGCTTCTACCAGCGGATCGTGCGCGCGGCGAAGCGCTACTTCCGGTTCGCCGGGACGAAGGCGACGGTCCACGGCCTCGAGCACATCCCTCTAGACGGCGGGGCGATGCTGGCCATCAACCACACCGGCTACCTCGACTTCATGCTGGCCGGCATCGGGCCCTACCTGCGCGGGGAACGCCTGGTGCGGTTCATGGCAAAGAAGGAAGTTTTCGACATTCCGGTGCTGCGGTGGCTGCTGCGCAACATGGGGCACGTCCCCGTGGACCGCTCGGCAGGTGCCGGGGCTATCGACGCCGCCGTTGACGCCCTGCGCGAAGGGGCGATCGTCGGCATCTTCCCCGAAGGCACGATTTCGCGCTCCTTCGAACTTGCGGACTTTAAGACGGGCGCCGTGCGCATCGCACGCCAAGCCGGAGTGCCGCTCATGCCGTGCGTGATCTGGGGCTCCCAACGCCTGTGGACCAAAGACCAGCCGAAACGGCTTGGGCGCTCCGGCATCCCGGTCATCATCCGCTACGGGGAGCCCGTTGCTCTCGACGGCACCGTCGAGGAAGCAACGGGTAGGCTCAAGGCAGCGATGGAAGCCCTGCTGGAGACCACCCGCGCCGAATACGACACGCGCTTCGGCCCATTTGAGCCCGGCGAACCGTGGATGCCGGCCTCGCTCGGCGGGAGCGCACCGACGCTTGAAGAAGCAGCAGAAATTCACCGAAAAGAACGCGAGGCAAAGAAAGGGAAATAACATGAACGCCCCCAGCCTGATCATCAGTGACATCGATGGCACATTCCTCAACTCCTACGGGCGGGTGACGCCGCGCCTGTTGGAGGTCGTCGCGCGGGCTGTGCGCGTCGGAACCAAATTCGGGCTGGCCACCGGGCGCCCCCACCGCTGGCTTCTGCCGGTGCTCGAGCAGCTGCCGTTCGAGCCGGTCTGCGTGGCCGCCAACGGCGCCGTCATCTACGACCCCGAGCACGACGAAGTGGTCAAATCCTTTGCGCTGTCCCCAGAGAGTATGGAGGAGACGGTGGGGATCGTCGAAAAGGTGATGGGGGAGGCCGGTGTGACCGTGGGCTACGGGGTGGAGCGGCTGAGCCAAAGCGCGCTCGATCCGGAGGAAGAGTGCTTCCTGATTACGCCGGAGTACAACCCTGACGCCTGGGATGCCCGCTTCGGCGTCGTCCACGTCGAGGAGCTGCTCGCAGAGCCAGCCGCGAAGCTGCTCGTGCGCTGCCCCGACCTGATGGCGGAGGAAATGTTTGACATGATCGCACCCGAGATCGACCAGGACATCGCGCACGTCACCTACTCGATGGAGGAGGGGCTGCTCGAGTTCTCGCGCCCGGGCGTGACGAAGGCGGCCGGCGTTTCCTACCTGGCGGCGCAGTACGGGATCGATCCGTCCCAGGTGGTGGCGTTCGGCGACATGCAAAACGACGTCGAGATGCTGGCGTGGGCCGGCATGGGCGTCGCTATGGCGAACGCGAGCGAAGCGGTGAAAGACGCCGCTGATATTGTGACCGCGTCGAATGATGAAGACGGCGTGGCGAAGGTATTGGAGCACTGGTTTTAACTCATGACGTTGCTGGCGGCTATTGATCAAGGCACAACATCAACCCGGTTCGTAGTCGCCACTACGGGCGGCGAGGTGATCGCACAGGCCCAGTTCGAGCACCGGCAGATCCTGCCGCGCGAGGGTTGGGTCGAGCACGACCCACTGGAGATCTGGCGCAACACGCGCCGCGCCATGAGCGACGCCGTGGCCAGCGCAGATATCGACGAAGCCGCCATTGCCACGCTCGGCCTGACGAACCAGCGGGAAACCGCCGTCATCTGGGAACGCGCTACCGGTAAACCCATCTACAACGCAATCGTGTGGCAAGACACCCGCACCACCTACGACGGCGACGCCACCGAGTTCCAGGCCACCACCGGGCTGCTGCGCAACTCGTATCCGGCCGGGCCGAAGTGGGCCTGGATCCTCGACCACGTCGACGGCGCCCGCGCACGCGCCGCCCGCGGCGAGCTGCTCGCCGGCACCATGGACACCTGGCTGATCTGGAACCTCACCGGTGGCCAGCGCGACCCGGACAGCGCACTGCACGTCACCGACGTAACCAACGCCAGCCGCACACTGCTCATGGACCTGGAAACTCTCCAGTGGGACCCCGCCCTGTGCGAAGCCATCGGCGTGCCGCCCGAAATCCTGCCGGAGATCCGCCCGTCCGTCGGCGACTTCGGCAAGGTCCGCAACCAGGGGCCACTGGCCAACGTCCCGATCTGCGGCGTGCTCGGCGACCAGCAGTCGGCACTCTTCGGCCAGGGCGGCCTCGAGGAGGGCGCCGCGAAGATGACCTACGGCACAGGCCTGTTCATGCTGCTCAACACCGGCACCACACCCACCTTCAGTGAGACCGGCATGCTCAGCACCGTCGCGTACCAGCGCGCCGGGCAGCCCGCCGTCTACGCGCTGGAGGGCTCCGTCGCGGTGGGCGGATCACTCATCCAGTGGCTTCGCGACCAGCTCGGGATCCTGCGCACCGCCGCCGAATCCGAACAGCTCGCAAGCGAGGTCCCGGACAGCGGTGGCGTCGTCATCGTGCCCGCGTTCTCCGGGCTGTTCGCGCCGCGCTGGCGCCCGGACGCCCGCGGCGTCATCACCGGCCTGACCCGCTTCGTGGACCGCCGCCACATCGCGCGCGCCGCCCTCGAAGCAACATGCCTGCAGACCCGCGAGGTCGTCGAAGCGATGGGCGTCGAACTGCGCGAGCTGCGCGTCGACGGCGGCATGACCTCCAACGACCTGCTCATGCAGATGCAGGCCGACATCCTGGGCACCCGCGTCGTGCGCCCCGGCAACATCGAAACCACGGTCATGGGGGCGGCGTCGGCGGCGGGGATGGGGGCCGGGCTTCTCGACGCCCCACTCTCCCTCGGAACGCCCACAACCTGGGAAGATACGGCAAACGCGGCGACTCGCGAAGTGCTTGTCGCCGCGTGGGAAGATGCGGTGCGCCGTTCCTATAACCTTGCCTAACTGGGGCTAGTGCACGCCAATGTTGATGGTGTTGGTGTGCTGGTTGTACGTGATGTCGCCGCCCTGGAAGTCGACGCGGAAGAGGCCGTCGCCAATCGGGTGCTCGGAGTTGACCGGCAAGCCGAGCGGGCCGGCGTCGAGACCCTGCTGGAGCCAGGCGTTCGCGATCTTCGTGAACATCGTGAACGCTTCGCCCTTCGCGTTGCGCACGGCGATGCCGTTCTGGAAGAACCCGAAGTCGTTACCACCCACGCCGCCGACGCCGCCGAGGAGCGCGCCGAGCGTCGGCTCAAACTGCTTCCATACTTCAGCCAGGTCGTTCTGGCCGGCGAACTTCAGCATTGGCTCGATGTACGGGGTGATCTTCTGCAGCGTCAGCCCCGGTGCGATCTCTACACCTGCGAGGTTCTTGAAGCCCTCTGGCAGCAAATCGTTCGCCTTCGCGTACAGGAAGATCAGGCCAGCCAGCGTGCCGACGGCCGCCGCGATCGCCACCGCGTCACCCGAAGCGATACGGGACAGGGAAATGTTGTCGGAGGAACCAGAGTTGGTCACCTGGGTTGTGGTGCCGTCAGGGTTCGTGACGGTGCCCTCATTCTTCTTTGAAGAGCCGAGCCGCTCGAGCAGGTCACCAACCGTGGTGTCGGTGACAGGACCCGTGTAGTCACCCGGCGGTGTGAACCCAGCGTTGTTGCGCAGCGAACGGTACTTCGTGTTCGCAATCGTGCGAACCGTGTTCATCCGGTCGTAGAGGTTCTGGCCCGGGCACTCGTTGTAGTGGAAGTCCCGGTGTGCGTTAATGTTTGGGAACATCCCGCCCTGGCCAGCGCGATACTTGCTGCCCTTGAAATCGAAATCAGCGTAGTGGTAGCTCGATCCCATCGGGTCGAACCCGGCGACCGCAGCCTTCCAGCCGATGATGTCGCCCAGCGCCTGCAGCGACGCCTGCGTCGGCACCGCGGTCTCATAATTGCCCAGCACCGACACACCCCAGGTGTTCTGGTTGAAGCCACCCACGTGCGCGCCCTGGACCGCGCGGTCGAGCCCGCCGTAGCGGCCCTCGTAGATGTTGCCGTACTTATCTACCAAGGCGTTGTAGCCCACATCGCCCCAGCCCAAGGTGTAGGTGTGGTAGTTCCAGATGCCACGCACAATGCCCGGCGCCTGCGCCTCGGTGTAATTGTTCGAGCCGGCGGTGTGGTGGACCGTCGCGGCAGTCACCGGCTCGGTGTAGGTCGGGGTGCTGTTCTTGCCCGCACCCCACTGTGCGCGCGTGATCACCTTCGGCATGCCGTAGGTGTAGGAGTCCACGACTGGTTTGATGTTGCCGTTGACGGTGCCGGTGCCGCCGTCGATAAACACGGCCTGGATGTCGGTGGCCGCGTTCGGAGCGGTCGAGTCCTTACGGCCGTTCTCCAGGAGGTCAACGTTGCCCGTGGAAACCTGGATACGCTTCGTCGGCTCGACGAAGATCGGCTCGGTGCCGAACGTGTCCGTGCCAGGTGCAGCGTCGAGCGGATCCATCTCGAACCATTCCGTCCACGTGCCGTCGGCACGCTGAGCGCGAACGAACGCCGCGATGTCGCGGTCGCCCTTCCACGTCAGGCCGAACAAGTTGAACTCACGGTCGCGGGTGAACTCCTTGACCACGCGGCGCTCCTCGGCCTCCCCGCCCTGGGTGCGCACCGCCGCGTCATCCACGGTGATATTCGCGCCGGTGGCGAAGGACTCGCTGGCGTTATAGACGTCCATCTGCGCCGGTGCCGCCGACTGGACCTGGACAATGTGGTTGCCGCCGAACGCCCCGGCGACAACGAGGGCCACGGACACCACCGCAGCCATCAGAGGGCGCATCCTGGAGGATTGCCCATTCAGGCGCTTCCGCTGTTGCACGTTTCAACTCCTGTGGCTATAGGGATAAAGGTTACTCCAGTGAAGTCTAGTGCAAGTTAAAGTCTCAAGTGAATCTTGAGACTCGGCGTGTCGTGCGGAGGGGCGTCGAAAAGAAATGTGACAAAATGGCCGTATGACTTACGACCTCATTGTTGTTGGATCCGGATTCTTCGGCCTCACCGTGGCAGAGCAGGCCGCGAGCGAGCTGGGTAAACGAGTGCTCGTGGTGGAAAAGCGCAACCACATCGGCGGCAACGCCTACTCCGAAAAGGAGCCGGAAACCGGCATTGAGGTGCACAAATACGGCGCGCACCTGTTCCACACCTCGAACGAGCGCGTGTGGGAATACGTCAACCGCTTCACCTCCTTTACCGACTACCAGCACCGCGTCTTCGCGATGCACAACGGCACCGCCTACCAGTTCCCAATGGGCCTGGGCCTGATCAACCAGTTCTTCGGCAAGTACTACTCGCCGGACAAAGCCCGCAAACTGATCGAGGAGCAGCGCGAGGGCCGCGACCCCGCCGACGCCACCAACCTCGAGGAGCGCGGCATCGCGCTGATCGGCAAGCCGCTGTACGAGGCGTTCGTGAAACACTACACCGCCAAGCAGTGGCAAACCGACCCCACCGAACTGCCACCGGAAATCATCTCCCGCCTGCCAGTTCGCTACACCTTCAACAACCGCTACTTCAACGACAAATACGAAGGCCTGCCCGTCGACGGCTACGCCGCCTGGCTCGAGAACATGGCCGACCACGAACTTATCGACGTCCGCCTCGACACCGACTGGTTCGACATCCGCGACGAATTCGAAGGGATCCCCGTGGTCTACACCGGGCCACTCGACCGCTACTTCGACTATGCCGAAGGCCACCTCGGCTGGCGCACCCTAGACTTCGAACAAGAAGTGCTGGATACCGGCGACTTCCAGGGCACCTCGGTAATGAACTACAACGATGCCGACGTCCCCTACACCCGCATCCACGAGTTCCGTCACTTCCACCCAGAGCGCTCCGAATACCCAACGGACAAGACCGTGATTGTGAAGGAGTACTCCCGCTTCGCCACCGACGACGACGAGGTCTACTACCCAATCAACACCCCCGAAGACCGCGCCAAGCTGCTGAAATACCGCGAACTCGCCGCCGAGGAATCCCGCAAGAACGGCGTCCTGTTCGGCGGCCGCCTGGGTACCTATCAGTACCTGGACATGCACATGGCCATCGGCGCCGCGCTCTCCCTGTTTGATAACCACCTGCGCCCCCACTTCGAAAACGGCGAGCCGCTGGACCAGAAGCGCGGGCACTAGGGGTTCGTTGGGTTTTGGGGTCTGTTTTGTGTGGCTCTTAAGAGACCAGTGACAAAAGACGCAACCTCTGGCGGCTAACCCTTTTCTGACCTGCATGTTTGAACGTCTATATCAAAGGTGGTTGCGTCTTTTGTCACTCTTTCCTTTGTAGGCGCACCAAATTCCCGCGTGAACTTCGCACGACCAGGGGCAACGTTTTAGTGGCCAACCGAAATCCAGGGATTTGGTGCGCATTCGCAGGACTCTCGGTTTTGTAGCAGCCGAGTAGGGGCCGTGACGCGCCGTGACTTAGCTGCCGCGAGGAGTAAGCAACTGTCGGCGTGAAGCGGCAGGGATATTGGGCTGAGCGGTTTGCGTTTGTGCGCTGGGGGGATCCGAATTGACGAGTGAAACCATTTCAAAGTACCGAACGTGCTGGTAGAAGACTATGAGCGGATACCGCTGGTCGCGCTGAGACGCCAGGTCCGGCGGAAGGCAAAAGCCACGCTTACACGTTATTTTCCAGCGGCTGCGCGAGCTTCGCCGCGCGTCGGTTGTTTCAGCAGGTGTTCGCGGGTGCCTGCACGGATAATCTCGAGGATGCAAGCAACCTTGACGGCAAGCTGCACCTCGTAGAGCATGTATGCCTCGACCGGGAGCACGGAATTAAGCATTTGTGCAGCTTGGATAATGACCACTGCGCCAACCAAGAATTTCCAATTCATCTCATAAAACGCGAGCGTCGCCAGGGTGCACACGGTGCCCACCAAGATTGCCTCCGGGGACGGCCATGCATGGGCCGTGAGTAGGCGCCCCGCAGTAAGAATGAGAAAGGCGGCCACGATCGCGCCGGGGATTGAGAGCCTGCTCGTATCTTGGCGGAGCACGAACGCGGGATTGGCCTGTTCTATACGGGAAATGATGAGGACGTAGATCCCTGCGAGCAGCAACCCTGCCGGAAGCGGAATCCAAACGGGCATAAACGATTCTGGGCTGGGGGCCAGGACCGTGGGGATGATGATTGCGATGAGGCCCAGCAGGCCACCAGCGCTGGCAATAATTGAAAACTTCCGGGGCAGCGGCCGCAAAAGCAGTGCCGCTATTCCAAACACCAATGCGGAAAACGGCCCCAAGACGCTGATGATGCTGGCCAGCAGTGTTTCAGGTTCCGGTGCTGCATCTGGGGCATCGAGGAAGTAGTCGAGAAAGATGGCTAGTAACGGAAGGAAATGAAACATGTGGGAGCGCTCCGCGTACTTGTCTTTCATGGGATGGAAACACCTAGCGGCACGGAACCGCTAAGAGATATGCCATAAATGTACGGGACTGCACCTGTACGTGCAGGATGTTGCCAAGAGATTCGGTGGGTGGGCGCGGTACCTTGCGCCCCACCTCGTCTCTTGCTGGTCAGTCTGTAGGTTGCTCAGGTTCCGGAGGCTCAGGGTTATCGTCGAGTGGATACAGTAACCACTGGAGAAAATAGGTGGTAATGATGGGCAAGGCAAATAGTTGCGCGACTGCGTACCACCAACGGATTGTGTCTGGGCTGCGGCCGTAGCGTTCTGCGAGCCCCGCACAGACCCCTGCAATGACACGTCCACGTGATGTCCTGTAGTAAGGCTTACGCATGTTATCCCCTCAGACGAAGTGGCCGGTCGAAATCACTGCGTCAGAGTTTAACGGATGAGTGCCCACGGGATATGGACAACGATCGCGCCCACCTCTGGTGACAGGGAAGCTCAGGGGCACAAAGACCGGTGGTCCTGGAGCTTCACCAAGTTCCAGGGCCACTCATGCCAGGCGACTACGCACCTTCCTCAGCTTAGGACCGCTTGCGTCGGATAAGCACCAAACCTAGTCCGATCAGTGCAAGTGCCAGGGTGACAGTCGCACCCACATTCGCACCGGTACGGGCGAGTGTCGGACGTGGATTGTCCGGGGTCGCCGTTGTGGTCACCGTCGGTGGGGTCGCTGTTGTGGTCACCGTCGGTGGAGTTGCGGTGGTGGTCTTCGTCGTGGTCACCACGGGTGGGGTCACCGTTGTGGTTGACGTCGTGGAGGTGGTCGGTGGCGTCCTTGTCGTGGTCGCCGTTGTAGTCTTCGTCGTCGTTACCGCAGGCGGAGTAGTCGTAGTGATCACAGTCGGTGGGGTAGCCGTGGTGGTCACCGCGGGTGGAGTTGTTGTCACGGCGGGTGGAGTCGTCGTGGTGGTTTCCGTCGTGGTCACCGCGGGAGGGGTTGTTGTCGTCGTTACGACGGGTGGAGTCGTCGTGGTGGTTTCCGTCGTGGTCACCGCGGGAGGGGTTGTTGTCGTCGTTACTGGAGGCGGCGTCACCGTGGTGGTCACCGCAGGCGGAGTCGTCGTAGTCGTCACTGGGGGCGGGGTCGTTGTCGTCGTCACCGTTGTTGTTACTGGTGGCGGGATATGCGTGTTGACGATGGTGAATCCGTCTTTCGCGTTACCGCGAACTGACACGACGAATCCAGCTATGTCCTGCTCTTCAATAAAGTATTGGATTTCGACCTGTTTGCCATCGACGGTCTTCGTCTTCGGCAGGTCGGTGAAGACGTGCGTCCAGTTGTTGTCGGCATTGAGTTCGGCTGGCTGACCGATGTAGAACTTGGCGTCGCCAACTTTTCCAACAAGCCGGACCTTGACTGGGACTTTCTTATCTTCGGCGAGGTCCTTGCCAGCGGTGTCCTTCCACGCCTTGGTTACCTTCACCTGGGTGGTTCCTGGAGTTCCGAAGCTGAGCCTGCCGTTTGAACCGACGCCGGCACCACGCGGCGCCGAGTTCTTCTGGATTATCAGCTTCGCCCAGGACTTCGCGGCTTCTTTTGCTTCAGGGTCGACGATGGTTTTGAGGCCTTCGTTCATAATCGCGTCGCGGTAGTCCGCGTTATCGTCGGATTCCCTCCCTGAGCCGTCGAAGATCTGCTGTTTGCCAGGGTTTTCCGGGGAGAACCGGGAACCGTTCGATGACTGTGACCCGTCCTTGTAGTAGCTTGGTTCACCGCCGCCGAGCATCCGCGGATCGATGCGCAGACCGGCCCTGTTCGCTGACCCATAATTGTCATGCGCAAGGTCATCACCCCAGTGCGGGACCGACGAAACGCGAGGGCTCCGATTATCGAAGATGGCCACGCCGTTCGTAACGTGCGTGATTATGCTGCCCGTTGGGCAAAGCCAAATGCCGCCGCCGAAGGCGACGTGGTTACCGGGGACCACGGTGTTGTCGGCGATGAGGGTGTCCATGAAGTTGCCGGTGTACGACTTCGTTGCGACGTAGACGCCACCACCTTGACCGTCGGCGCCGTTGCTTTCGATCAAACCGGCGTTGAGGTACACAGCGTTGGAGATCACATTGACGCCGCCGCCGGTTCGGGTAGCCCTGTTGTTGGTGATGCTTCCGCCGTTCATGGTGAACCTGGCAGGGGAGATCTTCGTCCACTCTTCCGGCCGGGGTTCGCCGAAGTGCGTCTTTGTCCATTTGCTGCCGTCCGAGTCGATCTCTTTATACGTGCGCGGGTCGCCGTTGATGTACATATCCATGGCGTTCACACCACCGCCATTCGGCGCAAAGTTGCCGTCGATGGTGCCGCCGTTCATGGTGACGTCCGCGTTGCCAAAAATGTTAATGCCACCACCGGAAAAAGCTGCCTTTCCGTTGGAGATGGTGCCGTCGTTGAATTCCAGGGTGGAGCGCGTGTCCGACGTGTCATCGCCGGGCTTCACATTGCTGTCGCTGAGCCAGTGGCTGACATTGATATTTCCGGCCCAACCCGTGTTTTCGGTGAGCGTGCCGCCGTTGATGGTCAGGTGGGCACCGCTGAAGACACCGATGCCGCCTGCTTCGCCATATGCGTAGGGGCTGTAGTTGCATACACCCTTAGAGATTTCACCGCCGTTCATCACCATGGTGGCGCCGTTGGTAAGTGCGACGTTCGCGGCACCGAACTGGCCACCTTCCTTGCGCTGGTTGTCGGTGATTTTTCCGTTGTTGAGTGTGAACTTTGCTTCCGTGCCCTCGACGGTGACCGCGCCCTCGCCGACGCTGCTTATCTTTCGGGCACCCGTGACGGTACCGGCGTTCATCACCAGCTCGCCTTCGACCAAGATGGTCGGGGAGAACGAGCTGCCCTTCACCACGTTCTCGTATTGTGCGCGCGAGTCTATGATGATCCCCTCGCCGTTGCCGGTGCCGTCGGAAAGGGTAAGTTTGCCACCCTTCTCAATGTGGATGAGGCTGCCGGTGAACTCGCCGTCTTCGCGAACGATCTTGGTGTCTGAGCTCCACGGGACAATGTTCGTGTCCACCAGCTCGATGTCTGCGCCTGTCGGGATGACCAAGGTTTTGGTCACGAGTGTTTCGGTTCCGTTGCCGATCTCAATTCGAGTCGGCGTCGTACCTGCTTGGTTGATGAGCGCTTGCAGAGTTTCAGGTTCGCAGTAGAAGATGCGCCCCTCTTCGTAACACTTCTGGACCTGCCGGTCAGGGGCTGCTGGTGGTTCAGCTACCGCAGCTTCGGGGGAGACTAATCCCCCACCCACTGTCAATAGCAGCACGGTAAATAATGTTGCCCACAAAGCCGAAATAGGCGTTGGGTGCTGTCGGCTGTTCACGTTTCTGCCTTTGTTAGGATGCGGGGCCGCCCCAAAAGGACGGCTAGCGAATTATTTGTTTAATTCAATCCTACCTATTAGCAGAAAGTATTCGGTTTTTACTTTGCCGGGGCGACGAACGTCGAAACGAGGTAGCGGTTGATGTCGGAGCGGTTGATGATGCCCACGACCGTTCCATCATCCGCGACAACCGGTGCCTTCTTCAGGTGCTTGTCGGCGAGCACGGAGGAGATGTGGCCCAGGTCGTCGTTGACGTTGACCGTGATGACGGACTTAGTCGCGATGGAGGCAATCGGCCGGTCGAGGACTGCGGTGCCGGAGATCCGCTTGTCGACGAACATGTGGAGAGCCTGACGAATCGTATCGTTCGGGGACAGGGCGTAGATGTCTTCCTGCATGAGCTTCGCCACCAGCGTGTCGGACACAGGGGAGGTGGTCTCCTGAGCAGGCGCGGTCGTGCGGGTGCCGGTCCACCCGAGCACCACCGCGATCAGCGCGAGCACGAACAGGACACCGCCGACGACGAGGAAGCCGCGGTTCTCGGCGGCATCGGCACCGTTGCCGGACGCGACGAATGCGCCGTAAATCCCGGTCGACAGGGCGGTACCGACGCAGCCGGCGATTTGGAAGGACGTCGAAAAGATGGTGACGCCGTGCGGGTTCATCGCGCGTGGCAGCGACGACAGGGAGAAGGACTGCACCGGACCGATCGCCAGCGCCGAACCCAGAATTGCCGACATGTACAGCACGGTGATGATCCACAGCGTGTCCTGGCCCATCGCCCACGACGCGGCTAGGGCGAACACCGCCATCAGTAGCATGCCCAGCGGAAGAATGAGCTTGGCGCCCTTGGCGTCGTAGATCTTGCCGGCCACAGGGCCGAAGACGACCGCCAGCAGGATCGCCGGGAAGAGTACGAGCGACGCCTGCAAGCCCGTGGTGCCCTGCACCGACTGCAGGTGCATCGGGATCAGAATGTTCATGGAGAACACAATGATCAGCGCAACAACGTTAATGATCACGCCTGCAGTGAACGGGAACACCGACAACGGTGTGAGGTTGACGAGGGGGTCGTCGATAGAATTTTGGCGCTTCACAAACAGCACGAGCGCCACGACGCCCACCACTAGCGAAACGACGGCCACCAGCTTCGCCGGGCCAAAGATCGTGGAAATGCCGTAGAGCAGGCCGATCAGCGCGATCGCCACCAGGGTTACCGACGGCACGTCGAGCGTCGCCTTCACGTTGTCGGAGATGTTGTACACCGTAGCCACGCCGACCAGGAACACAATCGCTGACAGAATGGTGAACGCCCAGCACAGGGCGCGCCACGTCGAAAACTCCAAGATCATGCCCGACGCCAAAATAGCCACCGAGGGGCCGAGCGTCGTCATGGCGCCCATCAGGCCCATGAACGTGCCGAGCTTCGGGCGCGGCGCGACGGTCAGCGCGATCATCATGCCGACCGGCACTAACAGGCCCGTGCCGACAGATTGCAGAACGCGGCCAACCAGCAGCGTCGCGAAATTCGGTGCCATCGAGGTGATGACGCCACCAACGATCCACGTCAAGGTCATTGCCAGATACAGCGGCTTCGTGTTGAAGCGGCGGATAAAGAAACCCGCGGTGGGTGTCATGACGGCCGCGCCCAGCATGTATGCCGTGGCGAGCCACTGGACAGTCGAGACGCCAATGTTGAAGTCGGTCATGATGTTGGTGAAGCCGACGTTGAGGAACGTTTCATTAAACGTAGCGATAAACGCAGCAAGCGCCGCCGCAAACATAATGGACAGCGGCCGATTTTCTGCAGCCTGAGCTGCCGAGGATGGAGACGTAGCCATGAAGCCTCTCTCAGTCGAACGGATAGGAATGGCTTCGGTGGCGTTAGCAGATTTACGCGCGGCTCTCCCGGTAGCGGGGCCGCACAACGTGTCTCGTATTCCAGGCCAGGGGCAAGACTGTAGCAGATTTTCGGGGTGGCGGAAAAGAATGCAACGATGCGGCGTGCTCTCCTCGACCCCTTTGAAAAAGTTCCCGCCTCCGGGAATGATTTTGGATTTCTGGTACGGCGACCTGGGGAAACGCAGCGAAATCTAGGCTGATGGGCGGGATCGTTCCCCGAATTGCGGATGAACCGGGAACTTTTTCAAAAGGACAGGACGGCAAACCTCTGTACCATGTGCACATGGAACCTCGAAGCATTCTCCGGACGTACGCGACGGCGATGGTTGTGTGCCTCGCGCTGGCCATCGGCACGCAGATCCTGCTCGGTAGCTCCGTGGACTTCATGACCATGACCATGGTGTGCGGCATCGTGGAAGCAACGACGGTGCTGCTTGCGCTGGGCGGCGCGATTTGGTTCACACAAGCTGCGTGGGGGCGCGGCTACAGAAAGACAATTGTGACGGTGTGGGTAGCCGCGGTGTGCCTGGTGGTCGGGTGGGGGTCGATGGCGGTGGCGCGGTGGGAAGAGTATCGGGCGGAGATGTCACTGCCGATCATCAACCTTTTTATGTTCCTTATCCCCATCGGCCTGGTGGTGCTGTTGAGTGCGGTCCAGTTGGTGCGGCGGCGCTAGCGTTGCGCACCTTTAATAAGGAATACGACGCCCACGATCGCGCAGGCGGCCGCGATGATGGCGCCTGTCGGGCCTGAGATGAACATGGCTGCGAACGCGGAGAGCAAAATTCCTGCCCCGCCAATCAAGAAATCCATAGGTTGCAAGGCTAGTGCATGTCAGTAGACTTCGGTGACCTTGGAGGGGTCGCCGAGGCGCTCGCCGGCGAGTACGAGGCCGAGGAAGCAGAGTGGCACGACGTAGCCGAGCGCAATCCAGAAGGTGTGCAGTCGCGGGCCGCATGCGCGGGCGATGCCGACGCCCACCAGGGTGCCCACGGTGTTCATGAGGAGGTCGTCGATATCTGAATAGCCGAGCGCGAAGAGGTATTGGCCCGTTTCGACGGCCAGGCTCAGCCCGAACCCGAACAGTACTGCCCAGCGGGTGTCCCGGAAGGTAACGTAGGCGAGCACGCCGACGGGGATGAAGAAGGCGATGTTGCCGCCGTAGCCGAAGAGGGGCGCGAACCAGGATTGGGCGTCGTGAAGCTCAGCGAGGGGCAGCAGTGAGAGGCCGCGACGGCGTTGGTTGGCGGGGTCCCAGAGGTACCCGATGCGGAAAAACGCTTTACACATTGTTAACGCAATGACGACGCAGCAGTAGGCGGCGAGTGCTCCGAGGGCTTTGCGGTTCATGGTTGCAACCTAGCACAGTTTCACACCAGTCACAGGGGTAACGGTGGGGGCATGGAAAAGCCATCCTGAACTGCGTAAACAGAAAAGCGAGATAGTGGGTGAAAATAAATGCTTGACTTTCACCCACTAATTCCTTAAAGTGAACAGCAAGTTAACAAACGGTCAACAAAGTAAATGAAACCGAAGGGAGAGTGTCATGAAGTTCCTCAAATACTTGCTCACGTACGATACGCGCACGATCCTTGAGGCGATCGACCGCGCATCGAACTAAAGCAGAGCGAACGCGAACTGGCGGGCACCGACGAGGGGGTTGGTGCCCGCCAGATTTTTATGGGCACCCACATATGAGAGCGCCGAACATGCACCGGCGCCCGCGAACGCACTACGCTTAGGGCGAAACTCTAATTAGGCACCGAAAGTGAGACCTGTGGAAACCACGACTGCAGTAGAAGTCCTTCAGCGAGTGCTGATGCCGAAGAAGGGCGAACCGCACGACGTCCGCATGCTGTACCTCATCGAGGCAGAGCAGAATAAGCAGCGCCTGACGTGGGCGGACCGGACGAGCGTATCCATCCCCGCCGGGGAGGAAGTTTCCTTCGAGACGTACTTCAACGCGTTCCCGGCATCCTATTGGCGGCGCTGGTCGCAGCTGGAAAACGTTGTGCTGGCGATGGAAGTTGAGGGGCAGGCGACTGTCTCCATTTACCGCTCGAAGCACGACGGCAAGCGCATCGCTGTGCAAAACGCTGAGGCCAGCGACGGCGTGCTGGAGGTCGTGCTGCCGCTGCGCAACTTCGAGGACGGCGGCTGGCTGTGGTTCGACGTCACGGCGGAGTCGGACACGACGATCCGCAACGCGGGTTGGTTCTCCGACAAGGAGCCTGAGGCCCAGACGATGCCGGACGGCACCATCACCGGCCCGGAGCCGAAGCAGGTCGCGGTGGGGATCCCGACGTTCAATAGGCCCCGCGACGCCGTCAACGCCCTGCACGCGCTGGCGGAGGACCCGTTCGTGCTCGAATCGATTTCCGATGTGCTGATGCCCGACCAGGGCGACCAGCACCCGTCGGACCTGCCGGACTTCAAGGAGGCGGAGAAGAACCTGCAGGGCAAGCTGCAGATCTTCCGCCAGGGCAACCTGGGTGGTTCGGGCGGTTACGGCCGCATCATGTACGAGGCGCTGCGCACCACGGACGCCCCATATATCCTCTACATGGACGACGACATCGCGATCGAGCCGGATTCGATCCTGCGCGCGGTGCAGGCCGCCCGCTACGCGAAGGCCCCAATCCTGGTCGGTGGCCAGATGCTGAACCTGCAAGACCGGTCGCAGCTGCGGACGACGGGAGAGGCCGTCGATAAGGATGTGTTCATGTTCCGCGCTGCGGAGCACGCGGTGTACGACCACGACTTTGCCAAGTACCCGCTGGGTTACCTCGGCACCGAAGAGGAGGAGATGGACCCGCGCAAGACGACGTCGCGTGCTCTGCACCGCCGCGTCGATGTGGACTACAACGGCTGGTGGATGAACCTCTTCCCGCGCGTCGTTGCGGAGAAGCTCGGCCTGCCGATGCCGCTGTTCATCAAGTGGGACGACAACGAGTACGCCCTGCGCGCGAAGCAGGCCGGATTCCCGACGGTCACATGGCCCGGCGTGGCCATCTGGCACATGGCCTGGGCCGACAAGGACGATGCCATCGACTGGCAGGCGTACTTCCATATGCGTAACCGCCTCATCGTCGCCTCCCTGTACGGCCCGGAAACCCCGGACGCGATGCTGAAGAACATGCTGAAGTCCACCTACAAGCACATCATGTGCATGGAGTACTCCACCATGGCCATCCAGCTGGAGGCCATGAAGGACTTCCTCGTCGGCCCGGACCAGCTGTTCGACATTCTTGAGACCTCGCTGCCGCGCATCCAGAAGATCCGCGCCAACTACGACGACGCCAAGGTCCTCGCCTCCGCAACGGAGCTGCCTGCGCCGACGGGCGCGCCGGGCGTGCCCACCAAGAATATCGGCGGGCGTCTGGCCAAGCTGAAGAAGATCCCGTGGGCGGTCAAGGCGCTGCGCCACCAGTTCACCCAGGAGAACCAGGAGCACTGGGAGGCACCGCAGCTCAACCTCACCGCGGAGGAGGCCCGCTGGTTCACGCTGGCACGCCTCGACTCGGCGACGGTGGCCACGGCCGGAGGTACGGGTGTGGCGTTCCGCAAGCGCAACAAGGCGCTTGCCGACGACCTGCTGCGCGAAACCAAGGCGCTGCAGGAAGAAATCAAGGAGCGCTGGCAGGAGCTACGCCAGCAGTACCAGGCCGCGAAACCGGCGCTGACCAGCGCAGAGAACTGGGGGAAGGTGTTCGATGAGCAAGCGTGAGGCTGATATCCTCGTCGCGATCCAGAACGCGACGTACACCCCGGCAGCCGTCAAGGCGGCCAGGGGCTTGAGCCACTTCGGCGAGCACGACCTCGGCTGGTTGGCCGTCGCGGGGATCGGGGCGGGCGTCGATAAGAAAAGGCGCTCGAAGTGGCTGGCGCTGGGCGTGGGCACCTTCGTGGCGCACGCGGCGAGTGTCGTCGTGAAGCGGATTGTGCGCCGCCCAAGGCCGCACGACCCCCGCGTAAACATTGGCGTGGCCACCCCGTCGAAGCTCTCCTTCCCGAGCTCGCACGCGACGAACACGGGCGCAGCCGCGGTGCACCTGATGGACATCACAGGCAAGAAGTGGCCGCTGCTGCTGGTGCCAGTGATGATGTTCTCCCGCAACCTCCTTGGCGTCCACTACCCGACGGATACTATTGTCGGTGCTTTGCTCGGCGCCGGGTGCGCCAAAGCGACGATCAAGGTGGAAAGGCAGCTGAAGTGAGCAACACGCAACCGCACGAACCCTTTTTGAAGCCGGAACCCCACACCGAAGGCGTCGACTACCAGCAGGTCCGCGTCCCGCCGAAGAACCTTCCCGACGCCATGGTGAAGGGCCTTCGCCCGAAGCAGTGGGTGAAGAACGTCCTGGTGCTGGCCGCTCCGCTGGCCGCGGGGACAGGCGCTTGGACGTCCCACACCGCGCTGGATGTGTTGTTGGCGTTCGTGGTGTTCTGCTTCGGCGCCTCCTCGATTTACCTGGTCAACGACGCCCGTGACGTGGACAGTGACCGCGAGCACCCGACGAAGCGCTTCCGGCCGATCGCCTCGGGCATGCTGCCGATCAACCTGGCCTACGCCATGGCGGTGGTGCTCATCGTCGCCGCGCTTGGCCTTTCTTTCTTAGCGACGGACGGCTTCGCCCTCTCCCTCGTCATCGGCATCTATATTGCGCTGCAGCTGGGCTACTGCTTCGGCTGGAAGCACATCCCGGTCATCGACATCGCGCTGGTGTCTTCCGGGTTTATGCTGCGCACCATGGCCGGTGGTGTGGCGGCGAACATCGAACTGTCGCAATGGTTCTTGCTGGTCGCGGCGTTCGGTTCGCTGTTCATGGCGTCGGGCAAGCGGTATGCGGAGCTGTTGCTGGCGGAGGAGACGGGCGCGAAGATCCGCAAGGCCCTGGAGGGCTACACGGCCACCTACCTGCGCTTCGTGTGGACCTTGTCCGCGACCGCCGTGGTGATGAGCTACGCCCTGTGGGGCTTCCAGCTCTCCAACTCGGTCGAGGGCGCGGCCGCGGTGTGGTATCAGATTTCGATGGTGCCGTTCGTCATCGCGATCCTGCGCTACGCCGCCAAGGTTGACGGTGGTCACGGCGGTGCGCCGGACGAGATTGCCCTGGAGGACCGCGTACTGCAGATGCTGGCCGCGGCCTGGATCCTGTGCATTGTGCTGGCGGTTTACGTGGTGCCAGCGCTGGCTTAGTAACATTGGCGCAATGAAGAATAACGCCCGGGTGTCGCTGCTGCTGTCGTGCGCCATTGCGGGCGTGTTCGCATTTTGGGGTGGGTGGACCAGACGCTGGATGTCTGACGACGGCCTCATCGTCCTGCGCACCGTGCGCAACCTGCTGGCCGGCAACGGCCCAGTCTTCAACGTAGGCGAGCGTGTGGAGGCCAACACCTCCACCCTGTGGCAGTACTTGATCACCGCGTTCGCGATGGTCAGCGACGCCCGCCTGGAAACCATCGCGATGTGGCTCGCGCTGCTGTGCACGGTCGTCGCGGCGGTGCTGGCCACGTACGCTTCGGGTAGGTTCTGGCGCACCTCGGCGGTGATTCCGCTGGGCATCCTGGTCTACTTCGCCCTGCCCCCCGCGCGCGACTTCGCCACCTCCGGCCTTGAGTGGGGCCTGTCCCTGCTGTGGCTGGCGGCGTGGTGGGCGCTGCTCGTCCAGTGGGCGGGCGGTACCGCGCGCCGCGCCGCCCCCGTGGTCGGCTACTGGCTCGCCTTCTGGTGCGGACTGTCCTGGCTGGTCCGCCCCGAGCTGGCGCTCTACGGCGGCCTGACCGGCCTGGTGCTCCTGGTGTACTCACCGCGCAAGACGCTCGGCATCCTGGCGGCCGCGCTGCCCGTGCCGGCCGCCTACCAGATCTTCCGCATGGGCTACTACGGGCTGCTCACCCCGCACACCGCGGTAGCCAAGTCCGCCTCCGGCAGCGAGTGGGGCCAAGGCGCCAAGTACGCCTGGGACTTCATCGGGCCGTACGCGCTCTACCTGCCGCTCCTGCTGGTCATCGCGGTGCTCCTCATCTCTTTACGACGCCTCCTCGTCAACGGACGCCGCGCCGCCATCGTCGCGCTCGTCGTGGGGTGCGCGCTGATCCACATCCTGTACGTGTTGCGCGTCGGCGGCGACTTCATGCACGGACGCATGTGGCTGCTGCCGCTGTTCGCGCTGCTGCTTCCTGTGATGGCCGCGCCACTGACGCGCCTCAACGCGGTGGTTGCGCTGGTGCTGGTGGTGTGGGCGTCGATAATTGTGGTGCGTGCCCACCCGCTCGACGAGGACATCCACAGCAGGACGGCGAAAGAATTGGGCATCGTCGACGAGCGCGAATTCTGGACCATGGCCGTCAACCGCGAACCAGACAACCCGCCGCACTACGCCGAAGACTTCCTGACCTCGAAGCTCATGACGAACTACGCCGACGCCGTCATCGATGCCCGCGACGCTGGTGCTGCGCAGATCGCACCAGGACTTATCAGCCGCGACCCGGAGCTCTACTCCTGGTACCCGCGCCCGCGTGTCCCTGACGCCGACAGTGACCTACAGGCGTACCCGTTGTCGCTCTACCTGATCAACCTCGGCATGACCAGCATGAACGCGCCGCTCGACGTCCGCGTCCTCGACACCGTCGGCCTCGCAACACCGCTCGCGGCCCGTATGCCGCGCGACCCCGAAGGGCGCGTCGGACACGACAAGCAGCTCGCCGCCGAATGGCAAGCCGCGGACACGGCCGTCGACCTCTCGAAGCTGCCCGAGTGGATCGACCAAGACGAAGCGCGCCGAGCCCGCGCCGCACTCCGTAGCCCCGAAATAGCTGAGCTGCTCGCTACCTCCCGCGAACCGATGAGCCGCGAACGCTTCTGGAAGAACATCAAATACTCGCTGGGCAACGGCCGAACCCTCCAGCTTTCCGACGACCCCTCCGCCTATCTCGGCTACCTCACAGAGGACGAACAGGCACGACTCAGTCAAGGCGAGGATTTGGGTATCCACAGTGGTGCCCGTGTAGTTTGGTAACAAACTGCTGAGAAAGGGTAACGCTGTATGAAAAACCGCCACGGACTGATAAGCCTTGTGGTAGCGCTCCTGACCGCACTTTCAATGATCGTCGCCGCACCCCAAGCACAAGCCGCGAACCGCGACTGGCTGCGCCCCGACTCCACCGGGACCTGCGAATGGGACCGCGTCGGCTACTGGGTACAACGCTGCACCGTCTGGTCGCCAGCGATGAACCGCCACATCACCGTCCAGATCCAGCCGGCGCAGCGTGGTGGCAACGCCGGCCTCTACATGCTCGACGGCCTTCGCGCCACTGAGCAAACCAACGCCTGGGTTCAAGACGTGAACGCTGCCCGCACCTTCGTCAACCACAACATCACCCTCGTGATGCCGGTCGGCGGCCAGTCCTCCTTCTACACCGACTGGAACGCGCCAGCCACCTACAACTTCAACAGCCCCGTCACCTACAAGTGGGACACTTTCCTGTCCAAGGAACTGCCCCCATACCTGCAGCGGCACTTCGGCGTCTCCCCGACGAACAACTCCATCCTCGGCCTATCCATGGGTGGCACCGCTGCGATCAACCTCGCGGCACTGCATCCTCAGCAGTTCCGGCAGACGCTGTCCTACTCGGGCTACCTCACCACCACCATCCCCGGCGCCCAGACCGCGCTGCGCCTCGCACTGCTCGATGGCGGCCTCTACAACCTCAACGCCATGTGGGGCTCTATCTTTGATCCCCGCCGCTACGAGAACGACCCATTCCTGAACATGGGCAACCTCCGCGGCCGCGATGTCTACGTCTCTGCCGGAAGCGGCACGCCATCCGCCCGCGACGATCGCTACCTGCCACAACACAAGGCCTCTGGCATCGCGCTCGAGATGGTGTCGAACTTCACCACCAAGCTGTGGAGCGCCAAGGCCACTGTCACCGGTGTCAAGCACACCGCCGTGTTTACGCCTGTCGGCCTGCACAACTGGGAGCAGTTCGGCCAGCAGCTCGAGTACACGAAGCCACGCATCTTGGACGTGATGAACGCCTGGTAGTTCCCAGCCCTTGCACTTCTTGGCTCCCGCGCACCAAATTCCTTGATTTCCCTTAGTGCCAGGGTGGTTGTGAACGTTAATCCGTAGGAGGTTTTGTTCATGACCGATCCACAGTTACCTGAGTTGGTGCCGTCAGCGTTGACGTCACCACCGGCCGTTGAAACCCCGGTGAT
>NZ_MLCQ01000012.1 GCF_001875725.1 Corynebacterium sp. NML140438
GAGGTGTCAACCACCACCCCAGGTTGTTTCCTCGGGCTAAGTGTCAACTATGTCGCGGCTGAGGTGTCAACCATCAGGAAGGTTCTCGCAGGCACGCCGTGTCAACTATGTCGTGACTTCGGACACTCTCTGGGGCGCAAAATTCCCCCGTGACCTGCATACACAGGTTACGGGGGATTTTCGGTTTTCTGCAAAAAGCCCAAATCTAGGCAAATCTACTCATTTTGCAGCACCTTCGACCGGCCCAGGAACTCTTTGACCACGGCCGCCATGTCCGATCGCTTCATGTCCGGCAAGTAGCAGTGAATGACCGCCAGCGAGATACTGGCGAGTGACATTTCGTCTTCGTACAGCAGGTACCAGCCCTGGTGCGTCGGGTGAAACTTGTGCTTAGAGGCGGCGAGCGAGCGGAAGCCATAGAGCGGCTCGATGGTAGCACCGGCTTTATCGAGGATGATTTCTACGAGTGATTCCGGCGCATCTGTCCGGGCCAGTGGCGCTCCGGAGAGGGAGACCCATCCAAGCCCTCGCTCGGCCGCGATCCGGGCGCTTTCCGCGAGGAGGAATTCAATAGCGGGCCGGAATCCGTTCGCGTCGCGGCGCATGAAGTCGAGGGTGTAGCCGACGAGGGCGCCGCCCTCGTAGACGGGCAGCCAGCTCGTCACCGCGTGCAGGCTGCCGTCGTCGCCCACTGCGAGGAGGAGTTTGGTGTCAGGGTCGCGGAGCTCGTCGAGCCCGCCCAAGGTGAAGCCCATTTCGGGCAGCGCTTTGTCCGCGACCCACTGTTCTGAGAGCGCGACGATGCGCTCTCGCATTTCCATTGGGCTTTCGGCCCAGCTCGTCCACACGGCTCGCACTCCTTCTTTTGCAGCGCGGTTGCGTGCGGTGCGGATGTTCTGGAACTTCTTGCCTTTGAACTCGATGTTGTCCGTCAGCAGCATTGATTCCTCGGCCACGTGGATGCGCCGGAACCCTGGCCTGGCGAAGGTGTCGGGCACCGAATACCAGGCCACTCTCCAGCCTTGGTGTGCGGCGAACGCTTCAAACGCACCGGCAACGGCTTCTTCTGCCATCGTGCCGCGGCGCACGGGGCTTCCAACCGTGACCGCGACGTTGTGGGAGACGCGGTACGCGACGACGCCTTCTCCGTCGCCGGAGTCTGTCTCGCAGAAAAAGTAGCGGTTTCCTTCCCACAACCCCATCCACGCGAGGTGGTCACCGGACCCGTGGACCAGAATCTCCCGAGCCCGCTCGCGGTCCTGCGCCTGGCTGGCAGATGGCGGCGAGGACAACACCCTAAACAACACAAACAGCACGATGGCCCAGAATATGATCCCCACCCATTCGTAAAGGAGCCACGCCGGAGCGCTGACGGGGAACGCGTGCGTCGGAGCCAGGACAGCAACGACGGGAGGAAGGTACCTGTTCGGCAGCTCAGCAAACAGCGAGCTTATCGACGCCCCACCGAGAAAGCCGCCCCGCACAACCCAGGCTCCGCAGATCCACAGTGCCGCGGTTGCTATCCACGCCGCTCCCATGATCGTGGCCCCACGGCGCCAACTCGACGGAACGGCGAACCGCCGACGAGTCACGATGAGGACTGTGATGGTGACCAGCCACGGGAAGACAACCAGCGTTGTGTTCACGGCTGTGGATCTGTCTACCCCGCTGCCGATTGTCTGCCAGCAGATCACCGCAATGGATCCAGCACTGGCGAGGACGGCTGCCCACCACGCCAATTTCCGACCGTGCACCAGCCCCAACGCAAGGACTGCTGAGAATACGATCGGTAAGGCGTTCATCAGTAGGGGGCCGAGGCCATGCTGGCTATTCACCGCCATCGCTTCCGTGCAGGCGGTGGATGTGGCGTCGACACACCGCTGGGCTACGAGGTGCCCGGCGACCGCCGGCTCCCACATCAGCTTGCTCACTCCTGCAAACGGCCCCTGCGCCGCGGGGTTGATAGCGGTAATAAGTGGGCCGACTGCGACGCTGAGGAACAGAGCAGCCACGAGGACCCGCGATTCACGCAGCGACATCCTCCGCAATGTTTCTGTGCCCGCGGAAAGAACACCAGCGACGGTACCTGCGACAACGGCTACCAGTGCGACGACGGCTGAGAGCGAGCCGTCATACAGCACGAGGGTCGCCATCATCGCGAGCATCACGAGGCGGAGCCTGCGCCGCCACAGCACGCCCATGAAGGCCGTGGCGAATGCGGCGGGACCGAATATCCACGCGACCGGAGACAGAAATGTCTCGTTGACAAGATCTGGGCCCCACAGGTTAAAGCCTGCCCGTTCAACGACGCTGCCAACGATGAAACCTATGGGCAGCGCTACAAATTCAGAAGCCGTCGCCACAACTGCGAAGCGGGCCGAGCCAAGCCGCACCTCAGCGGGAACCGCGAACAGGACCACTGCGACAGTGGCCAAGGTCAATCCAACAAGGTTACTTGCGGTCAGCCCTGCGGTCACCCAGCGCCAGAGTTCGGGGTCGACGGGAAGGCGCAGGCCGAGAATCTCTCGAGGTGCTGCGCCCGACAACGTGCAGGCTAAGTAGGCGCCCCACGCCACGCAGACGAGAGCGAGTGCGACGGGAACCTTCAGCACAACATTGCCCCACAGTCGTTTCATCGAATGCCTCCTCGTTGAGCAACGAAGTCAATGTCTTGGCGCAGCGCTACCCGCCAGACTTCGAAGCTGTGTCCTCCTGGCAGCGATCGGAAGGTGGCACTCATTCCAGCTTTTTGGGCGAGCTCGTTTTGGCGCGTTAGTGCCGCCATCGCCTCTTGGTCGCGCTCGCCGGCGACGAACCTGCCAGCGATCCCCTTGTAAGTTGTACGTCCTGCTGCTCTCTGCAGGAGCGTCTCCGGGTTCACCGCTTGGAACGCCGCCTCGTCGCCGCCGAACAGCACGTCGACGGTGCGTTGGTGCCCGCCTAGGTTCGGTTCGGCCTCACCCGAATAGTCGAGGAACGTCCCGTAGGCCGAGGGATCGTTGGTAATCACTTGGAGTGCGCAGGTGCCGCCGTAGCTGAGCCCACCGATTGTCCAGGTGCGCTGGTCTTCTTTCACACGGAAATTGTCTTTGATTAGCTGCGGGATTTCCTGGGCAAGGTAGGTCTGGATTTGCAGGTCCGGGCCATCCACGCACCCGGGGTTCCCGGTGGTTGTTCCTGTACCGTCCGCGCTGACGACAATCGGGGCCACGCCGTCGTGTTCGGTTTGGTAGTCGTCGAGCGTCTGTTGCGCCGCGCCTTCATCAAACCACCGGATTGGGCTCCCGGGACTACCAGCAAGCAGCACAAGGACTGGTAGGTTCTCGCCGTGCCAGTAAGCAGGCGGAACGTAAACAATCGCATCGCGCAACGGTGCGGCGGGCAGCGTCACTAAGGCGCCTACTTCCCTACCGTTGAGGATCGGAGCGGTCGTCGTTTCGCGGAACTGGTCCAAATTCATGGACACCGTCACTGGGACCGGTCGGAAGGACCCGAGGGTCGGGTACTGCTCATAGACAAGATTCACTGTCAGAAACGCTAGAACCAGGGGAACGACTGCGAGCGGGGCGAGACGCCACCGCCACCGCGGTGCCAAGAAGATGGATGCCACGACGAACACGGCGGCCGTGCCACTGGCGTAAATGTGCCACGGAATGGCATCCGGGAACGGTTTCGGCCAGACAGTAAGCGCCAGGTACGCCACCGCGAGCAATACCCCCGCAACGGCGAGCGCGGTGCGCCGACGTTTGTGGCCGAGCCAGAGCGCAACAATCACGGAAGCGGCTAAGGAGAGGTAGATCGCCCAGGCCGCGCCTGTGCCGACCACGGATATCGAACGGATTGCATCCACGGCGAGTAGTTTAAGACGCTATGGCGTTGCTTTCCTACGTGCCACGGATACTTCCATCCCCTTCGACAGCGAACTCCCAGACAACGAGCCGAATCGTGGTCGCCCTCCACGGCACTGGCTCTTCCCCGTTCGTGTTTCGTCGGCTCTCACGCGCGCTCGAAACGCATGGGATTGGATTGATTGCGCCTGCATACGGTCGCAGAGCTACCGCGGGTATCGACGCCTCATCCCATGAAGTCGCGGCGTTCCTCGACAGCCTGGCTGCGGAGCAGATCGATGTGGTTGGGCACTCGTATGGTGCGCTTATCGGCCTCCGAGCCGTGCAGTTGAGCTCAATTGCGCCGAGAGGCGGAACGGTTGTTGGCCTGGGCGCGTCGTGGCGAGGCACCCGCGGTGTTGCGCGCCTGTTTCCGCCTCGGCTTGTTCGAGCAGTTGCTGGCGACGCGTTCGTCGAATTGGAGCGCTTCCGGGAGGAGCCGGTGGCCCCCTCCAACACCAGCATTGTCTCTATCGTTTCGGATACCGACCGTATTGTGCCGGAGTGGTCGTCCCGGTGGGGAGATGTGATCGAGGTATCTGGCGTATCGCATGCGGCGCTTCCTTTGCGGACGAATGAGATTCTGGCGGCACTCGGGGTATCCCCCTCCGACAACAGTTGAACAGCAACGACCCCATATTGTTGACACGACACCATCACGCTCACCGACGACCTCGCCGCAAGCACGGCGCAGGGCACGGTCCGGACCGCGAGCGTCGATACCCGAAACGAGGACCGCGACGCACACGTGCGCGGCGAGGACTTCTTCGATGTGGAGAAGCACCCAGAGATGACGTTCACCTCCACGACATTCAACGTAGATGAGGCCGGCAACGGCACCGTCACGGGCGACCTCACCATCAAGGGCACCACGAAGCCAGTCACGTTCGAGGTTGAGACCTTCGGCGTCGATTTCCAGGCCCCGCTGAACTCGGGTGGCATGCTCGTGAGCGAGAAGGTCGCCATTGAAATTGAGGGCTCCGCGATCAAGCAGGACGCCTAGCCTCTGCCGTACCATCGGGGGTATGACCGCTACCAAAATCCCAACCATGTCAGTCCCCGTACAGGACTCCCGCGGGCCGTACATCCTCGGCATCGACGTCGGCTCGACCGCGAGCCGCGGCGGCCTGTACGACGCCACGGGTCGCCCTGTGAAGGGCGCAAAGCAGCGCGTTGCGCACGCGTTTACTACCACCGCTGAAGGCGCGAGCACCATCGATGCCGACCAGGTCGTCGCCGAGGTACGCAAGGTTATCGACGGCACCGTCACCTTCGCCGCCGCACACGACCTGCGCATCGAGGCCGTCTGCATGGACTCGTTCGCCTCAAGCCTCTTGCTTGTCGACGCCCACGGCGACGCCCTCACCCCGCTGTATACCTACGCGGACTCGCAGTCCCGCGACTACGTTGAACGGCTCCGCGCCACAATCGATGAGGCCGCCTACCACCAGCGCACCGGCGTGCGACTCCACACGAGCTACCACCCTGCGCGCCTCGCCTGGGCCAAGGAGCAGCTGCCCGAATTCGCCCGCGCGGCCACCGCCATGACGATCGGCGAGTACGTGTACCACAAGCTTGCGGGCATCCGCGGCCTGGCAGTCGCTACCGCGGCGTGGTCGGGCATCGCCAATGCGCACACCGGGGAGCTCGACACCGAGATTCTCGACACCATCGGGGTCCCCCACGACATGCTCCAGCCGCTGCGCTTCCCCGACGAACCTGACTACCCGAAGGACACCGAGTGGCCTGCACTGAACGGGGTAGCGTGGTTCCATTGCATCCCCGACGGCTGGCCGTCCAACGTCGGGCCCGGCGCGACCGGCCCCGACACCATCGCGGTGGCCGCGGCGACCTCCGGAGCGATGCGAGTCATCCTCCCCGAGGTGCCGAAACGCATTCCGGAGGGACTGTGGTGCTACCGCATTGCGCGCGACAAGGCCATCTTGGGCGGCGCGCTCAACGACGTCGGCCGCGCAGTCACCTGGCTCGAGGACACCGTCCAACCGGTGACTCGAGAGGACATCGCCGCGGTCCTTTCCTCGGGGCCTGGGCGCGCCCCGATCGTGCTTCCGTTCTTCACCGGCGAGCGTTCCACAGGCTGGGCCGCCAGCGCGCAGGCGCACCTCTTGGGCGTCACGGCGGCGACCACGCCAGCCGACCTGTGGCGGGGCGTGTTTGAGGGCATCGCCATGTCGTACCTGAGGGTCTACGAGCAGCTCAAGGAGGCAGGCGCGGTCCCCGAGCGCGTGGTGGCCTCCGGCCGCGTCACCGCTGACCACCCGGCATGGTTGTCGGTGCTCGCGGACGCGCTCGGCTGCGAGGTCGTCCCCCTGGAGATGAAGCGCGCTACCCTGCGCGGCACCGTGCTCATCGCGCTGGACGTCGTCGCCCCCGAAGTGCGGCGGGCAACCCCACCGTTCGGCCAGGGCCACCGCAGTGTGGATGCACACGGCGAGTACTTCAAGGAGCTCCGCAGCCGCTTCGAAGCTGCGTATCGCACGTTAGTTGCGCGGTAGCTCTACAATCAGTCTGATTGTCCCAGTACCGATCTCACAAGGGAGCCCCGTTGGCACGCCACGCAACTCAGTCCTCGCCATCTCCGCTGCGCACGGCGCGCGGGCTGTTAGTGGCGTTCCTCGCGATCGCGGGCGTCGTCACGCTCGCTGGCCTCGCCTTACTGTGGCCGGGCGGCAAGCAGCCAGAGGTCCTGCCCGGGTTTGAGCAGACGCAGACGTCGACGGCGGAGACCGCCAAGGCCACCGTCATCGAGCATTCGGTGGCGCCCTGTGGTGGCGTCGCAACGCCGAACCACCCTGAGTGCGACTACCTGCGAGTCGAGCTCAAGTCCGGGGGAACCACAACCATCGAGACCGCCCAGCAGCCGGGCACCCCGGAGCTTTCCGTCGGCGACCGCGTGGTGCTCTCGGTGCACCACAACCCCGACACCTCGTACTCCTTCCTCGACATGGACCGCTCGGTGCCACTCGGCGTGTGGCTCGCGCTGACGCTGCTGGTGGTGGTTGCCGTTGGGGCGTGGCGCGGCCTGCGTGCGATCTTCGGCCTGCTGTGCACCCTGCTTGTCATCTTCGGCTTCCTGGTCCCAGGGCTGCTGCTCGGCTACAGCCCCGTCGGGCTTTCCCTGGTGACGGGAGCGGCGGTACTCTTCCCCGTCATTTTTGTGGTGCACGGCAGGAATTGGAAGTCCGCATCGGCCCTGGCAGGTACGCTGACGGCGCTGGGGCTCGCGGCGCTCGCGGCGCACCTCGCCATCGACACGACGCAGCTCCGCGGGCTTGCCGACGAAAACAACCTCCTCATCCACATGTACCTCCCCCAGGTGCAGGTCCCCGGCATCATGCTCGCCGGGTTCATCATCGGCGCCCTCGGCGTACTCAACGACGTCACCATCGCACAGGCCTCGACGGTGCAGGAACTGTACGAAACCTCGCCCGACGCCCGGCCACGCACCGTATTCGCCTCCGCAATGAAGGTGGGCCACGACCACATCGCGTCGATGGTGTACACGCTGGTATTGGCGTACATGGGCGCTGCCCTCCCCCTGTCGATGCTGCTCCAGGTCGCCGATCGCCCGCTCACGCAGGTGCTCACCTCCGACGTGGTGGCCACGGAGATCATGCGCTCGAGCATCGGCGCGATCGCGTTGGTCCTGTCGGTGCCGATCACTACGGCGATCGCCGCGTGGACGATCCGCGCTCCCCAACCCGCGCCGTAATGTTGCTAGAGTTACGGGTGTGACTACTTTTAATCGACGCCGCTTCCTTCAAACCGTCGCGCTCGCCATCGCTGGCGCAACCCTTGGCTCCACCGCGCAGGCCCGCGCCCAGGGCCGCGTCCTCGGCACCGTGATCGACTACGCAGGCGGAGTTCCGTCCGGCCGCGCGGTGAAGGCCGCCGGCCACCTCGGGGCTGTCCGCTACGTGTCGGAGCGCCGCCCCGGAGCGAACTGGATGCTGGGCAAGCCCGTCACGCTGGGTGAAACACAGGACTTCGCCGCGAACGACCTCGCCACCGCGTCCGTCTACCAGTTCGGCCGCGCCGAGACCGCCGACTGGCTTGGCGGCGCCGCCGCTGCCGCCCGCCACGCCCCGGAGGCAATGCGCCTGCACGCCTCCGCCGGCGGCCCAACCGGTCGCCCCATCTACATCGCGATCGACGACAACCCCTCGCGCTCCCAGTACCTGAACCAGATCCGCCCCTACCTTCGGGCGTTCTCCGCGGCGCTGACGCTTGGCGGCTACCAGACTGGTGTCTACGGAAACATTAACGTGATCCAGTGGTGCATCGAAGACGGCATCGGCACGTTCTTCTGGCAGCACGACTGGGGCTCGGGCGGCAAGCTGCACCCGCGCGCGAACATCCACCAGAAGGCGAAGTGGACCGGCGTGATTGACGGCGTCACGGTGGACATCAACAACGTTTACAGCGCCGACTGGGGACAGTGGACCCCTGGGCGCCGCGGACCAGGATTCAACCTCGGCGACCTGGGCAGCTCACAGCTTTCTTCGAGCTTTGACTGGCGCGCGCTGCTGCCGAAGTAGTACCCCAACGAAGCTGGCGTCCCTCAGGCAGAGCAATACCCCGGCACGCGCAGCATATATGCTCGCACAGCGCCGGGGTATCTGCCGTTTGATCTAGCTGGGCTCTCCCGGGAACTCACGCGGGTCATTCGACATACGTTCGCCACTCAAGGCATCGAGCGCCGCGATGTCGTCCTGCGAAAGCTCCACCTCGACCGCCCCCAGGTTCTCCTCGAGGCGGGCTGAGTTAGCGGTCTTCGGCACCACTGAGCAGCCCAGGCTCATCACGTACGCGAGCGCAATCTGCGCCGGGGTCCGGCCATGCTTCTCGGCGAGGTGGCTAAGCACTGGGTCGTCCAGGTTCGCGCCCCGCGCGAGCGGCGCCCACGCCTCGGTAACAATCCCTTTGTCCTGGTGATAGGCACACAGCTCCGGTTGCGTGAACCCTGCGTGCAGCTCCACCTGGTTGAGCACGGGCACCACACCGGTGCGCGCGATGATCTCGTCGAGGACTTCTTCGTAAAAGTTGGCCACACCAACTGACTGCAACCGGCCCATCCCCTGCAGCTGCACCAAGGATTCGTAGGCCTGCACAAACGTGCCGCACTGCGGCCACGGCCAGTGCACGAGGAAGAGGTCGATGAACTCGAGCCCCATCCGCTGCAGCGATTCTTCGTAGGCTTCCGCCGCACGGCCCTGGTCGTCGTTCCACAGCTTCGAGGTGATGAACAGCTCCTCACGTGTCACGTCACCAGCCGCAATCGCATCCGCGACCGCGCGACCAACCTGCTCCTCATTGCCGTAAAAGGACGCAGTGTCGATGTGGCGGTAGCCCAGCTCGATCGCGCGACGCACGATGTTGGTACATTCCTCGCCCTGCAGCTTGTAGGTCCCCAGACCCAGCAGCGGGAAATCGTAGCCATCATTGAGTGTTGTCACCGGAATGCGCATATCGAATCCCTAGCGCGCGTCAAGCAGGTCGATGATGAACACCAGGGTGAGGCCGGACAGTGGATGGCCACCGCCAGCTGGGCCGTACGCCTTTTCTGGCGGGATGGTCAGCTTGCGGCGACCGCCAACCTTCATGCCCGGGATTCCCTCTTGCCAACCAGCGATGAGTCCGGCCAGCGGGAACTCCGCGGCCTCGCCGCGGTCCCACGAAGAATCGAATTCTTCGCCGGTTGCGTAGTCAACACCCAGGTAGTGCACCTGTACGTAACCGCCTGCTACGGCTTCGGCTCCGTCGCCGACTACGAGATCCTCGATGACAAGGTCCGTTGGGGCAGGTGCTTCAGGTACCTCAATCGTGGGCTTTTCCATACGTGAATACTCCTTGCGTCGTTCATTCATGGCGAAACCGCCGGGTACATATCCCCAAAGTATAAAGGAAGATACGTACCCGGCGGTGAACGCTAGCGATTATCGCTGGTCACGCGGCACAAAGTCGCGCTTCGTGTAGCCGGTGTAAATCTGGCGAGGGCGGTTGATCTTGGAGTTCATTGCCAGCTGCTCGCGGTATTGCGCGATCCAGCCCGGGAGACGGCCAATGGCGAAGAGCACGGTGAAAAAGTCCGTTGGGAAACCCATCGCGCGGTAGATCAGGCCCGTGTAGAAGTCTACGTTCGGGTAGAGCTTGCGCGAGATGAAGTAGTCGTCCTTCAGCGCGATCTCCTCAAGCTTCATCGCGAGGTCCAGGAGTTCGTCGCCGCCGAGGTGCTCCAGCACCTCATGTGCGGTCTCCTTGACGATCGCGGCGCGCGGATCGTAGTTCTTGTACACGCGGTGGCCGAAGCCCATCAGGCGGACGCCCTTTTCCTTGTTCTTCACGCGGTTCATGAAGTCGGTGGCGTCGCCGCCGTGGTTGTCCTTAATGTCCTCGAGCATCTCGAGCACGGCCTGGTTTGCGCCGCCGTGCAGTGGGCCTGCCAGCGCGTTGATGCCGCCGGCGATGGAGACGAACATGTTCGCCTGCGCGGAAGCAATCATGCGGACGGTGGAGGTGGAGCAGTTCTGCTCGTGGTCTGCGTGCAGGATGAGCAGCTTGTCCAGCGCCTTGACCAGGACTGGGTCAACCTCATACGGCTCGGTCGGGTAGCCGAACATCATGCGCAGGAAGTTCTCGCGTGCGTTGAGCGAGTTGTCTGGGTACATGTATGGCTTGCCGCGAGATGCGCGGTAGGCGTAGGCGGCCAGCATCGGCACCTTCGCCATCAGGCGGACGGTTGCCTTGTTCAGCTGCTCTTCGTCAAGCGGGTCCAGCTGGTCCTGGTAGTAGGCGGAAAGAATGTTTACCGACGACGCCAGCACAGCCATCGGGTGCGCGTTGCGCGGGAAGACGTTGAACGCGGCCTTGAAGTCTTCGTCGAGAAGCGTGTGGTGGCGAATCTCGGAGTTAAACTTCTTGTACTCGTCCGTCGTCGGGAGCTCGCCATTAATAAGGAGGTACGAGACCTCGTTGAACGTTGCGTTCTGTGCGAGTTCCGCGATGTCGTAGCCACGGTAGCGCAGAATGCCGTTGGCGCCATCGATGTAGGTGATCTTCGACTCGGTCGACCCCGTCGACACGTAGCCCGGATCGAAGGTGACAAGCCCTGTCTCGCCGAGGAGGTTGCCGAGCACCACTCCGTCGTTGCCCTCGGCGGCGGGCTTGATATCCATTTCGAATTCGCCACCTGGGTAGTGAAGTACAGCTTTGTCTTGACCTTCAGAAGCCATAGCAAACCTTTCTCAGAAGTTTTCGGAAACCCTATTCCCTGCGGTTGCAAGGAGGTTGCAATTTACGCCCGCAATGCTAGCAAAAAATGTGACTCATCCGACATATATCCATAAAACTATTGACCACCACACCCCCCGTTTGTTCGATTTTCAACTATTAGGAAAAGAGCTGGCAAAAGGCACCCCTTGCGCACTGAGGGGTAATAAGATGCAGTGAGACGCGAGTGGCGTCGCTAAGTTTTTCTACCCCCTGTTACAGGAAAGGCTGTCATGCAAACATTTCCGGTTCTTCCCCCAGCACTGCTCCCAAGCGATGGGCGTTTTGGCTGCGGCCCTTCCAAGGTTCGCCCGGAGCAGCTAGAGGCAATCGCGAAGGGTGCGGACATCATCGGTACCTCGCACCGCCAGCCGGCCGTGAAGAATCTCGTGGGTGAGGTCCGCCAGGGCCTGCACGATTTCTTTAAGCTTCCAGAGGGCTACGAGATCGTGTTCTCGCTCGGCGGTGCGACCGCGTTTTGGGACGCCGCCACCTTCGGCCTCATTGAGGCGAAGTCGGCGCACCTGACGTTCGGCGAGTTTTCCGCAAAGTTCGCGAAGGCCTCCGCTGCCGCCCCGTGGCTAGCTGACCCACAGGTCGTGGACTCCGCGCCTGGCACCGCACCGTCGCCGCACGAGCTCGACGGCACCGACGCAGACGTCGTCGCCTGGGCCCACAACGAGACCTCGACCGGTGCGATGGTGCCAGTGCGCCGCCCGGACACCGACGCCCTCGTCGTTATCGACGCCACCTCCGGCGCCGGCGGCCTGCCCGTCAACGTGCACGAGGCGGACGTCTACTACTTCTCCCCGCAGAAGTGCTTCGCCTCCGACGGCGGCATGTGGTTCGCCGTGATGAGCCCGGCAGCTCTGGAGCGCATTGAGAAAATTCAGGCCTCCGGCCGCTTTATCCCTGCGTTCCTGAACTTGCAGACGGCCGTCGATAATTCCCGGAAGAACCAGACGTACAACACCCCGGCGATCAGCCCATTGCTGATGCTGGCTGAGCAGGTGCGCTGGATGAACGAGCTCGGCGGGTTGGACGCGATGGTGGCCCGAACCACGGCGTCGTCCTCCCTGCTGTACAAGTGGGCGGACAACCACGAGTTTGCGACGCCGTTCGTCGCGGACCCGGCTGCCCGCTCCAAGGTTGTCGGCACGATCGACTTCGACGACCGCATCGACGCAGCCGAGCTGGCCAAGGCGCTTCGCCAGAACGGCTACCTGGACACCGAGCCGTACCGCAAGCTTGGCCGCAACCAGTTGCGCATCGGTCTGTTCCCGGCGATTAAGTCTGAGGACGTCAAGCACCTGACAAAGTCCATCGACTATCTGATCGAACAGGGCGTGGGCCAGAAGTAGTCCACCAATAATGGGCTAAGCTGGTGGAGGTATTTGTCAGCGGAAAGGAGTCACATGCGCGAGTTGTACCTCATGGAGGAGGAGTCCACGGAGACGTTCTTCGTCCTCCGAGATGACGAGGGCATCCGTTACCAACTCGCACGTTCCGAGATGCAGCCCACGGCTGAGGAAGACTCCGACAGCCCAGCGCTCGAGGCGGCTCCGGACGCGCAAGCACCATCCGCCGACAGCGAGCACAGCGACGAAACCCCCGAGCACGCGGCCGCGGAGGCGCCCGCCGAAGACAAGCCCCGCAGCCTGCCGGAGCCGGACCCGCTGTACTCCACGCCACTTTCGATGCGCCCGAACCAGATTCAGGCCCGCATCCGCTCCGGCGCCCAACCCTCCGAGCTGGCTGAGGAGATGGGGGTGGCGGAGAGCCGGATCGACCCATACGCCCACCCGGTACTCCTCGAGCGTTCGCAGGTTGCTGAGGCCGCGAAGCAGTCGCACCCGATGCGCGAGGACGGCCCCGCGAAGCTAACGCTGTTTGAGATCCTCGCCACCGCGTTCGCCGCCCGCGGCCACTCACTCAGCGACGCCACCTGGGACGCAACCCGCGAGCCGGGCGACGACTGGGTCGTGCACCTGCGCTGGCAGGCAGGCTTAAGCGAAAACGAGGCGCTGTGGTCCTTCCACCGCCAGATGGGATCCGCCCCAACGACGGAGGCCCGCAACGCCATGGCGGCGGACCTCACCGATCCTGATTTTGTGCAGCCGGTTCGTTCCCTGACGGCCATCGACCAAGACGTTGAAGAAGGCGACGCCACCACCGAACCTCCCGCCGCAGCGGAGGAGGAAGACACGATCGCTACCGGGGACTTCCTGCAGCACCCTGATGAGGCGCCGCAGCCGCAGAAGAGGCGTCGAAAAGCTGTGACCCCGCACTGGGAAGATGTCCTGCTGGGGGTCCGGACGAACACGAAGCGGCCGCGAAAGTAGGGCCCCGCTATGTCACACAACGCCGTGGTCACGTGCTGGTTTGTCAACGTTGCGCACCCGGAGGAGGTGCTGGAGGGCGAACCGAAGGCGGATCGTGGGTTCGGCCGGAAGCTGCTGGCCCAGGTCAACCCGGCGTGGCCCATCACCCCGATCGGGCAGTTCCCGTTGAACCGGTCCTCCGTGCCCGGCCCGGACGAGTTTTACATCGCGGGGTACCCGGGCGTTGCCGTCGTCCGGTTCTTTGTCACCGACGCCGAGCGCATTAGCGAAACCGCCACGGCGCTGCGCACCGCCCTCGCGAGCGCCGACACCTACGTCTACGCGGAGGGCACCGATTCGGACTACGCGGCGATCGCCCACTACCAGGGCGAAACCCTGCGGCGTGCGTTCTCGGCGACCCGCGAGCATGTCTATGAAGATCATGGGCTGCCGGACCCGTTCGAGGCCCCCTACTGGGCCGGGGAAACGGCGCCCCAGCTCGGTGGTATCTCGCTGCCGTTCGAGCCGCCCGCGCTGATGCGAGAGGCGGAGCGCGCCTGGCTCGGCATCGAGGTCGGCGAGGATGGTCCGGACGTGCACATCATCGGCTACGCAGTCGACGGCCGCCCGGAGCCGAAGGTCGAAGGACCTGCCCCACGTACCAAGACCGTCAACGAGGTAGCGGCGAAGTTCGCCGAGCAAACCAACACCTACGACGACTACGAGCAGCACGACGAAGAAGCGGAACGCGACGAGTTCTCCGAGCTTGCCGACGCCTCTGTTGCCGCCGCGAAGCGCGTCGGCCGGGGGCTGCGTCGCCGCGCCCGCGACCTGAAGGCTACGATTGCGGAGAAAATCCGTCACGCAGACCGCGGCTAATCAGGTCGCGCTGCCGCTCGTAGAACGCGATGGCCGCCGCCGTAGCCACGTTGAGTGAGTCCGTCCCCGGCGCCATAGGTATTTTGGCGCGCACGTCAGTGGCGCGCATCGCGTGCTGCGTGAGCCCAGGGCCCTCACCGCCAACAAGGAACGCCACCTTCTCGTGATCATGCAGCGCCTCAGAAAGGTACACGGCGTCGTCCGCAGGGGTCAGCGACACCAGCCACCACCCCTGCTCCTGCAGGTGCACGAGCTCACGCTGCCACGTGGTCGGAGTGCCTCCGAAGTGCGCGAACGGGGTACGCAGCACATGGCCCATCGAGACGCGGACGCTTCGCCGGTACAGCGGGTCGGCGGTGGCAGCGCCGAAAAGCACGCCGTCGACGCCCATGCCGGCGGCGTTTCGGAAAATGGATCCGATGTTCTCGTGGTCCCCCACCCCTTCGAGAATCACCAACGTGCGCGCACCAGCAATCACATCTTCGACTGCGAGCGGCTCCGGTTTGTCCGCGGAAACCAGCAGACCCCGGTGCATGTCGTAGCCGACGACCTCCCCCATCACCGCACGGCTGATCTCGTAAACGGGGACGCCCTCCGCTTCGAGGCGCTCACCGTATTGTTCCAGGAACGACTGGAGGCGGCCACCGAAGCCGAACACCGCGCGGACAGGAAAGCGGGACTCCACAAGGCGTCCCGCAACAAGAGGCCCCTCCGCAAACACCAGACCTTTCTCGCGGTCTGAGTGCTTCAGGTCGCGGATATCGTCAAGCCGGGGGTCGGAGGGGTCGTCGATAACTATGCTCACGCTTTACGAGATTAGCGACATCAACGGTCCTTGCGCGAAATAGACCAGGAACAGCGCAGAAATCAGCCACATGATCCAGTGGATGTCCTTACGCTTGCCAGCGAAGAGCGCCATCACGGTAAACGCGATGAAGCCGACGCCGATGCCGTTGGCAATCGAGTAGGTCAGCGGCATCATGATGATGGTTAAGAAGGCCGGGAAGGCAACGTCGAAACGGGTCCAGTCGATGTTGCTGACCTGCATCATCATCAGCGCGCCAACCACGACGAGGACCGGTGCGGCGGCCTCGATTGGGACGATTTCGTACAGCGGGGTGAGGAACATCGCCAGCAGGAACAGGATGCCGGTGACCACGTTTGCGAGGCCGGTGCGGGCGCCGTCAGCAATGCCGGCGGACGAGTCCACGAACACCGTGTTCGAGGAACCAGAGAACGCGCCACCGACTACTGCGCCGAAGCCTTCAACAACGAGGGCTTTCTTCATGCCTGGCAGGTTGTCGTTCTCGTCGGTCAGACCTGCCTGACGACCAAGCGCGGTCATGGTGCCCATCGCGTCGAAGAAGTTCGCAAGCACAAGGGTGAAGACCAAAAGGCTCGCGGCGACCACACCGACCTCGACGAAGGCACCAAACATGTCGATCTTTCCCACGAGGGACAGATCCGGAATGCCACCCAAGGAATCCGGGAGGGTAGGCACCGCGAGCGACCAGCCGTGGTCATTGTCTGCCGAGGAGCCTGCGCCCGCAAAGGACTCCACAATCATCGAGATGACCGTCGTCGCGACGATACCGATGAACAGGCCACCTGGGATGTTTCGGATCACCATGAATCCACAGATGAGCAGGCCTATGACGAAGACGGCCGTCGGCCACGAGGCGATCGAGCCTCCGAAGCCAAGCTGCACAGGCACGGTGGTGTGTGCCTCATCGGGGATGCGGCGAACGAACCCGGCGTCTACAAGGCCGATCATCGCAATGAACATGCCGATACCGACACTCATCGCCACCTTCATGGAGTTCGGAATCGCTTCAAACACCGCGGTGCGGAACCCCGAGATCGCCAGCAGGCAGATGATGATGCCGTCGATGACAACGAGGCCCATCGCCTCTGGCCAGGTCAAGCCTTGTTGCCCGACGAGCGTCACGGCAACGAGGGTGTTCAGGCCAAGGCCCGCAGCAATACCGAACGGGTACTTGGCAACGACGCCGAACAAGATACACATCACGCCGGCAGCCAAAGCGGTGACCGCAGCGACCTGGGGGATACCAAGCACGACGCCTTCACGGTCCGGACTCGTGCCCAGGATCAACGGGTTCAAAAGCACGATGTACGCCATCGCGAAGAAGGTGACGACGCCGGCGCGGATCTCGCGGCCAACGCTCGAGCCTCGCTCACTGATGTGGAAGAATTTATCAAGCCCGCCGACGGGCTGCTTCGTTGTAGATTCGCTTGGAATACTCACTGCGAAGATCCCCTTTTGTTCGTGGAGGAAGTTATGAAAAGGTGCAAAGTTGTTGCGCGCATCGGCTGAAATTTCTCTGCCAATAGCCTGCAATAGACTTTTACCTTAGTGCACGCACTTTCTGATAACTCGACTTTGGAGCTCAACGTGGATGTATTCAGCTTTGTCATCTCGCAAGGCATGGTTGCGGATGCGGATCTGTTGGCCGAGCAACTTCGCGGCTGCGGGGTGCCGCACTCGGAGTTTGCACGCCTGCGCGTTGCGGTAAGCCAGGTGGCAGGCCCGCGCAAGGCCGTTGTCCACGTCACCGGGAGCCGGCTGGCCCTGGCGCTTCGCCCGGCGCCTGCTGTGTCCCCGGAGATCACTATGTTCGCGGAGCCGATCAGGGATCAGCGCGCGCAGCCGCAACGGCGCGGGCCGGATCTGGGGTGGCAGCGGCATGTTATCGCCACGCTGGGCACCAGCGACGGTTTGCTTGGCGACGCCCACAGCCGCATCATCTCCGCGGTCCTCCAACCGATGGTCACATTTCCAAGCGCCACGCAGGCTGTCATCTCCGGCCACCCCGCCACCACGCCGTCGTACGCGCTGCAAGGGGTCGTGCGCGTGCTGGAGGAAGCGGGCGTCGAAACGCATCAGGAGGCTAACGGCTTCTCACGCTTCGATCTGATGCACCAAGAGACCTGGGCTGTCGACTCGGTGCTCGGCGCGCGGCTCGTCGAGCAGTGGAAAGAGTACGGCACCCCGAAACCTGGCCCCCGAATCATTGAGCGCGGCGCACTACCGACGCACCGCGGGGTCAACGCGATCCGCCAGCAGCGAGCCTCGCTGCTCTAGCGGTGGTTGAGCGGGCTACTTCCCGTCGTGGCGCGGCGCCTTCGTGTCCGCGTGCGCCCCGCAACCGTAGGACGCGGCAACAACGCGACCATCCGCTGAGTACTCGTTGGTGCAGACCCCGAAGTTCTCCCCCACTGGGTGCTGCATTGGAATATAGAACGCGCAGGTCCGGCAGTGCAGCGTGGCTTGCTCGGCGAACTCGGAGTTCGGACCAAAGTTACCCTTGCGCCACCGAGTTTTCGCCTCGTCGAGGCCTTCTTGCGTGAGGTAGTGGTCTGTCTCCCTACCTGGGAACGTCACCGCATCCTTCGCAAAGGAGTCTGTGGTCAGGCGCTCGTCGTCGGGCGCAGGCTCCATGATGTCGCCGGGGCCGAGGTCACCAGGGCGTAGCCGCTCCGAGTACGGCACCCAGTCCGGCGCCTGGAGCGCGTCGCGGGCGGGCATGAGCGCGACCTCGTTGACGGTCACCCAGCGCGACCCGGTGGCGCAGGCGACGACCGCGTTCCATTCCCACCCGGTGTAGCCAGGCACGCTCGCTTCGAAGCGGTGCGTGGCCACGTTGCTCGAGAGCCCGGCCACACCGATGTGCGCTCCGACCTCGCCGTCTGCGATCTCGAGGATGGCTTCTCGTGCGACTTCAATTGCTTTGTCGCTCAGCAGTGGTGAAGAGTTCTTGTTCTGAGACACGCTCTCCATTATGGCCCATCTCTGAGGAAATGCTGCATGATGGACGTATGCGTGTTCCCTCCCAACGGATTCGGTCCCTCCTGTTGTGCCCCGCAGTGCTGCTCACGGTGAGCGGCTGTGACGATGCCGCCCCTGAGGTGGAGCAGCTCACTCCGGAGATCGTTGAGCGCTACGACTACGACCCTGCCCTGTTCACGCAGGGGCTCGAAGTTGACGACGACGGCACGCTCCTGGTCAGTACCGGTCAGTACGGGTCCTCCGGGATGTATCGCCTCACCCCTGATGGCGACGTCGTCCAGGAGGTTGCATTGCCCGACTCCTATTTCGGCGAGGGCATGACCCGCGTCGGGGATTCCCTGTGGCAGTTGACGTGGCAAGAGGGCACCGCGTTTCGTCGCGACGCCGCGTCCCTAGCAACCACCGATACCGCCCACTACGACGGCGAGGGGTGGGGGCTGTGCGCTACTGACGACGAGCTTATTTTCTCCGACGGATCCGCAGAGCTGCGCCGTATGGACCCCGACACCCTCGCCGAGCTCGAGCGCTTCGAGGTCACTGACCAGGGCACACCCGTCGAAGGGCTCAACGAGCTGGAGTGCGTCGGCGACGACATCTACGCCAACGTCTTCACTACCACCGACATCGTGCGTATCGACGCCACCTCCGGCCACGTCACCGCCAGGATCAATGCGTCGTCACTGCCGAACAACGCCGACGATGACATTAATAATGTGCTCAACGGCATCGCACACATCCCGGGCACCGACGAGTTTTACCTGACAGGCAAGCGTTGGCCGGACCTCTACCGCGTCCGGTTCGTCCCTCCCCGGTAGAATCTCGCTCATGACTGCTTCCCGACGTGGATCTTCCCGACTTGCCCTCCAGCTTGGAGCGACGGTGCTCGCCGTCGCTCTTCTCCTCGCGGGGGTGTACGCGTTTATGAACTGGCAGCGCTCGCAACCGGGCCTTCCGGTGGAGGACCTACGAATCCACGTCACCGCCTCCGACGGCGAACACGAGATCGCCCCCTACACGCTCTGCCCGCTCGACGAGCAGTGCGACGGTGGCGAACCTCCAGCGCTCAAGCGTGGCGACGCCAACACCCTCACATTCCGCATCGACCCCGACATCGCAGCGGGCAGCTGGCGCCTCCTCCTCATCTACGACGACCCTTCCGCCAACGAAGAGCGCCTCCACCAGGCAGGTGAAACTGTCGAAGAGACCGCATCTGCTGTCAAAGACGGCGCCAAGCTCCTCGTAGCCGAAGTGTCCACGCTGGCCGTAAAAAATGACGACCACGGGGAGGAAATCCCGGTGGTCGCCACGTGGTCAGTCGCGTTTGAATAGCGCGCTAGTGCTTAGGCGTCGAGCTCCTTCGCGACAGCGCGCAGGATGCCTGCGACCTGTCGCGCCTCTTTGCGCTCTGGGTAGCGTCCGGCCGTGAGCGCGGGCTGCACGTCGGTCTCGATGAGCGTCATCACGTCCGCAAGCATGCTTCCGAGCTCTTCAGGCTTCCTGCGGTGCACCGGGCGACGCTTCGGCGTCTCCAGAATGGTGACGCGCAGCGCTTGCGGCCCTTTTCGGCCGGCGGCAAAGTCAAACTCAATGCGCTGTCCAGGCACGAGCTCATCCACGCCGTCTGGAAGCACCGATTTCGAAATGAATACGTCGTCGTCTCCAGGGTTGGATGCGAAGCCGAAGCCCTTGTCGGCGTCGAACCACTTCACCTTTCCAATTGGCATTAGTCTTCGTTCCTTCTCTGTTTTCTATGCAGACTCAGCAATAGCTTTTCATCATACTCGTATCGCCCGTTTCAGCCCCAACACACGAAATAGTGCCACAAATCACACAGCGCACGATCTGGCGCCTATGCAGGCGAAATACACCCATTTTCCCCGCTTCCACCGTGACACCAACCCCAAAAAGTGCCCGGAGCGTGACTAAATCGTTATAAAGCGTTAGGCTGTCCCGCAGCAAGAAAACGAGGCACGCTGAGTTCTGTTCGCCTCTCACAATTTCAGAAAGAACAGAAGCGGAGGACCCAACCTTCGGAACCTCCCTCGCGGGGCTTCCTTGGGGTGAAGTTGCTACTGCAACCGGGCACCTCAGCCCGAACCCGACAGCTTACTTCGCAAGCGGCAACAAGAGAGGACATCGTATTTCAATGGGACGCCATTCCAAGCAGACCACTTCCCTGACCAAGAAGGCACTCGCCGGCGCAGCCGCAACCGCAGCATTCGCTGGCCTGATGGCCCCTGAGGCCACGGCAGCACCTGACTCCGACTGGGACCGTCTCGCACAGTGCGAGTCCGGCGGCAACTGGGCCATCAACACCGGCAACGGCTACCACGGCGGCCTGCAGTTCTCCGCGTCCACCTGGCAGGCATTCGGCGGTGGCCAGTTCGCGCCGACCGCGAACCTGGCTTCCCGTGAGCAGCAGATCATCGTCGCAGAGCGCACCCTGGCACAGCAGGGTTGGGGCGCATGGCCGGCATGCTCCGCTCGCCTCGGCCTGAGCTCCGCGCCGACGAACCGCGATGCACAGGCCACTGCACCGGTACCGGCACCGGCTCCTGCACGCGCAGCGGTTGCTTCCCCTGACGCCGCGCAGCGCCAGGCAGAGAACCCTGTCGACGCCCTGTACCGCCAGCTTGGCAGCTCCCTGAGCAACTACGGCCTCGCAATCCCGGCACAGATCCAGCAGTCCTACGCTGCGAACCGCAATAACTACGATGCGTTCTACAACCAGAACGCTGCACTGATCAACGCAGTTCGCTCCGGCGACCTCGCCACCATCGGAGCAGCGCTGCTGAACCGCTAAGCGCAGAATAGAAAGTGCCCGCCACGGAAAACCTGTGGCGGGCACTTTTGTTCGCTAGGTAAAAAAGGGGCATAGGGAATGGCCATCCCACTCTTTCAGGGCTGGCCGAAAGGTTGAACGCTTAGCGGTTGATTCGCGTCGTCGGGTGGACGTACCCGATTTCCTCCGCAGGGAGCGGGAGCACGAGCTCATCCCCGAACGGGCTAGATGCACCGGTAAGCTGCGAGGATAGCTCGGTGACAGGCGAACCATTACCAGGGGTGTTCGTGGGCCACGCCGGGTTCGCGCGACCGATCTTCTCTACGTCTTTAGCCATGCGTACTATTCTTTCACGCTCGGGTAAAAATCGCACGTACACTAGCCAACGCTATGACTATGTTCCAGGAAGCGCTCCGCACGATGGACCACGATCAACTCCGGGAGCTCATCTACCTCAGGCCAGACGCGTTTTATCCCACCCCGCCGTCATGGGGATCGCTGGGGACGCGGCTTGCTCTTGCGGGGTCCGCGGCACGCGCGCTTCGCCGACTCAACGCCGCCGAGCTACGGCTCCTGGAGGCGCTCGGCGATGCTGGCGCAGAGCTTTCCCCCGTCGACGTCGCGGCGCTTCCCGTAGCCGGGGCTCCCGAATCCGTCGAGCAGCTGCGCGCCATGGCACTCGTCTACGGCCAGATCTCCGCGCTACGGGTGGCGCCGGGTGCGCTGTCTGCGCTGCCGTCCGGGTGGCGCCTCGGGGACCAGGCTCCGCCCCATCTCGACGAGCTGCTGGACGGGCTGAGTGCCCGCGAGCGCTCGGTGCTCGATACGTTGGTGACATCAGGGTCTGTAGGTACGACGAGGGCGGCCGCACCCGATGCGGATCCCACGACACCAGTCGCAACGCTCATTGCGAAAGGGCTGCTCATTCGTGTCGACGCCACCACGGTCCGCATCCCCCGCCCCGTCCGCGACGTACTGCGCGGCCTTCCACCCCGCGAGTTTCCCGAGCACGCCCCCGTCGTCGACGAACCAGACCAGGACGCCATCGATCGCAGTGCCACCGGGGCGGGCCTCGACGCAGTGCGCAAGCTTCGCCAACTGCTCCTCCGGCTACTCGACGCCCCTGTCCCTCTGAACAAGGACGGGTCCCTCGGCGTTCGCGCCCTCGCAGGGTTGACGCAGGCCCTCGGGTTCGACCCCGAGCTCCTCATCACCGCGGGCGAGTCCGCGGGCCTCATCGGGCGCGGCAGCACCGACGAGGCCGACGTGCTCGCCGCAACCCACGACGCGCTTTCCTGGCTCGATGCCACGCTCGCGGACCAGTGGGCGATCCTGCTCGCCGGCTGGCTTGCTTCCCCGTGGCGTACCGACAAAACGCCAGAGCATCGCCTCCTTTCCGAGCCAACCCACAACCCCGACGTCAGGCACGCCCGGAAGCAGATCCTCAAGTACGCCGGCCCAGCCCAGGAGGCCCGCTTGCTGTTTCACGCGCCACTGATGGCCGCGAATTTCTCACCCCAACTTCTCGACGCCACTACCGCCGAAGCCGCCTTCTTCGGCGCAACCGGCGGGGTGGGCAGCGCGGCATCTACGCCTCTGTTGGCGCTCCTCGACGGCGGCGACGTTGTCGAGGCCACGAAGCAGCTCGTCCCCGCGGAGGTTTCCCAGCTCATCGCCCAGGGCGACATGACGCTACTCGCCCCGGGCCCGCTCGACGCAGCCACCGCCGCCGTCGTCGAAGACCTCGCCGACTTGGAATCGCCCGGCCTTGCCAGCATGTGGCGTATCAGCGACGCCTCCCTGAAGCGCGCCTTCGACCGCGGGCACGACGCCGACTCGCTGCACAAGTGGTTCGAGCAGCACATCATGGGCGAGGTCCCACAAGCCATCACCTTCCTTATCGACGACCTCTCACGCACCCACGGCGCCATCCGCGCCGGCAGTGCGCTCAGTTACATCCGCTGCGCCGACCCCGCCCTACTCGCCGTCGCCGCCGAGCATGCAGACCTGCGGATTCTGGCGCCCACCGTCGCCGTCAGCCCGCTGCCGCTACCGCGCCTGCTCCACGACCTGCAAGCCGCAGGCCTGCAGCCCACAGCCGAAGACGAGCACGGCGTCTCCATCACCATCCCCGAGGAGCCGACGCTGGTGCGGGCAACCCCGTCATCGCTGCCCCAGGCGGTGGCCCCGAGCGAAGGGGACGTCGATAAGATTGTTGCGGCACTGAACTCGGATACGAGCCAGCCTGCAGCGGCTAGCGAGGCGTCGACGACTGATATGCTGCGTGCAGCAGCCCGCTCCCGACGCCGCGTGAAAGTCGAGTACGCAGATTCGCACGGTGCGCAGCACACAATAATTGTTCTACCGCTGACAGTGAGTGCCGGCGTCGTCGACGCGCAAGACACGGCGACGCAGCGCGTAATCCGCATGCCGTTGCGGCGCGTCACCACAGTGACGCTGGTGTAGAAAGAAAGGTCCAACAATGACGTTTGGGGACGGCCCACTGATCGTGCAGTCCGACAAGACCGTGCTGCTTGAAATCGCACACCCCGACGCGGCGAAAGCCCGCGCCGCACTCTCCCCATTCGCCGAGCTCGAGCGCGCCCCTGAGCACGTCTACACGTACCGCATCACCCCGCTGGCGCTCTGGAATGCTCGCGCCACCGGCTTCGACGCCGAGACCGCAGTCGACGTCCTCGAGCGTTACTCCCGTTTCCCGGTCCCCCAGTCGCTCCTCATCGACATCGCGGAGACGATGGCGCGCTACGGGCGTGTCAGCATGCACAACGATCCGCAGCGCGGGCTCATCCTCACCGCGGAAGAACCCGCCATCCTGGACGAGATCACGCGCAACAAGAACATCATCCCACTCATTGGGCAACGCTTCGACGAGCACACGGTCGGCGTGCATCCATCCGCACGCGGTCGCATTAAGCAGGAGCTAATCAAGACGGGTTGGCCGGTGGCGGACCACGCTGGATACGTCGACGGGGAATCCCACCCCATCGCACTCGACTTCGACGGCTGGGAGCTTCGCGACTACCAGCAGTACGCCGCCCAAGCCTTCTGGGAAGGCGGCTCCGGCGTGGTGGTCCTACCGTGCGGGGCGGGCAAAACAATCGTCGGTGCAGCCGCGATGGCGCAGGCAGAAACGACCACGCTCATCCTTGTAACCAACACGGTCGCCGGCCGGCAGTGGCGCGACGAGCTGCTGCGCCGCACCACGCTCACCCCGGAAGAAATCGGCGAGTATTCGGGCGAAAAGAAGGAGATCCGCCCGGTCACCATCGCGACGTACCAGGTCGTCACCCGAAAAACGAAGGGCGAATACCGCGCCCTCGAACTTTTCGACACCACCGACTGGGGCCTCATCATCTACGACGAAGTCCACCTCCTCCCCGCCCCGGTCTTCCGCATGGCGGCCGACCTCCAATCCCGCCGCCGCCTCGGACTGACCGCCACCCTCATCCGCGAGGACGGCCGCGAAGACGACGTCTTCTCCCTCATCGGCCCCAAGCGCTACGACGCCCCCTGGAAAGAACTCGAAATGGCAGGCTTCATCGCCACCGCCGAATGCGTCGAGGTCCGCACCACGCTCACTGAGGAGGAGCGCCTCACCTACGCGACAGCCTCCGCCCGCGAGCGTTACCGCCTCGCCGCGACGGCCGCCGCGAAACTCTCAACAGTAAAGGACATTCTCAGCCGCCACGAGGGCGAACCCACACTCATCATCGGGGCCTACGTCGACCACCTGCGCCACATCGCGCAGCAGATCGACGCCCCACTCATCGACGGCCGCACCAGCACCAAAGCCCGCGAGGAAGCCTTCGAGCGCTTCCGACAAGGCGAGCTCCGCACCCTCGTCGTATCGAAGGTGGCGAACTTCTCCATTGACCTACCCCAAGCAGCGGTAGGCATCCAGGTCTCCGGCACCTTCGGTTCCCGACAGGAAGAGGCCCAGCGCCTCGGCCGACTCCTTCGACCCAAGCCAGACAGCAGTGAGGTCTTGTTCTACACCGTGGTCACCCGTGACACCCTCGACGCCGAGTACGCGATGCACCGCCAGCGATTCCTCGCCGAGCAGGGCTACGCCTACCGCATCATGGATGCCTCAGACCTCAAGCGTGGCCTATAGACTGAGGCCTATGACCGAACAACCATTCCGTTTCAACGTCGACGAAGAATACGCCAAAGAACACAACGAACTCATTAGAAACACCAAAAACCTCGTTACCTCAAGCATCGCGCTTTTCGTCGTCTGCCTAATCGCAGGTGTCATAGTCTGGTTCCTCGTCGACCCAACCTCTCCCTGGCGACTTCTTGGCTCCCTCTCGCTCATATTTTTCGGCACCATCATGCTGATCGTCGGCCTCGCCATCCCACGAGCGGTCCCCCGCACCCAATCAATTTACGACGCCAACCCCCTCGCCCCCGCCGTCATCACCGACGACAAGGGCACCACAATGACGCTCACCGCGTTGGTCAACACTGCAGTTGACCAACACGCCCCTGCTGAGTGGGCCCTCACCTCAACGGTGGTTCAACGGATTCCCGGCGTCACTCCTAAGGTTGGCGCTGCGGTCCCATGCGTCGCCGTCGGCGGCCAGCGCACGTCCCGCCACAAAGCCCACTGGGCAACCATCACCCCGATGCCGATCGCATGGGGCACCCCTTCCGAGGAAGTCATCAAGCAAGCCATCGACTCCATCCCCGACGAACAGTGGCGCACCCTCAAGCAAGCCGTACGCGACAAAGACCTTGTGAAACAATCAAGGAACGAGCTCGTAGGTCTTTAGGCCGACTTCCTCGCTTCTGCATACGCCCCAGGGATTGCTTGTACCCCTGGGGCGTATTACTCGCACCAAAAACAGCCTTTGAAATTGGGTAGCCTGGGAGTCCTAAAACTTTGAACGGAGATTCCAAGATGGATAATGCTTTTCCCCTTCGCACCTCTCGCCTTATCCTCACTCCTCCCACGGACCAAGATATAGACGCCATCTTGAGGATCCATGCCGACGCCCGCACCTATCGCCACCGTCCTGACCTCGCGATGAAGAACCGGAAAGAAGCGGAGGAGTTGGCACGCGCATGGCAAGAAAACTGGGAAAAACAGCGACTTGGCTACTACGTAGTGTCCACGCTTGACGGAAAAACCATCGGGTTTACTGGTGTACGCCACATTGAGGAAGCAGGTGAACAGGTACTCAACCTCTATTACCGATTCGCGCCGGAGTCTCAGGGCCAGGGATACGCGAAGGAGGCCGCATCAGAGGCGATTGCCAATGCACAGGAACGCTTCCCGCAGCTTCCGATCATCGCTATCATCGACCCCACTAACGAAGCATCAATCGGTTTAGCGCTAAGGCTCGGATTCCAGCACGTCGATGGTGCGGGTGTACCGAACGACTACGACGTCTACCGGCTCTCCTGATCTCTCAAACCAACGCGGCGGGGTTTTCAACACGAGCCTCTCTAAATACAATCCGGCTGCGTTTGTTGTGCGGGGCCTCAAACAAAAAAGGTGGTGGATGTGATACCCACACCGGGTACCACATCCACCACCATGAAATTATAGGCCGGCGGTAACCTACTCTCCCACACCCTCCCAGGTGCAGTACCATCAGCGCGGGCGGGCTTAGCTA
>NZ_MLCQ01000008.1 GCF_001875725.1 Corynebacterium sp. NML140438
TTTTTAGCACTCTGGCAAGCCATGCCCCGGTAGAAGCACAGCCGTAGTGCTCGGCGAGGTTGTGGGTGTCGAATTCGGCGATCGCGGTAAGTATTTCCGCGTGTGAGTATGCGAATAGGCGTGCGCTGTCAACGATGGTGTTGACGATGGTGTCGGCGTCGATGGTGGTGTGCATGGCTCCCCCTGATGTTTCGCTTGTTTCGTTTAGTATACGTGTTCGATTAGTGGTGTCAAGGGGTTTGCGCGAAATGCATGAGCCGGGGTGTCCGCGCGGCGGACAGTGCGCGGGTGCTTTTCGACGTCCATCTTCGAGGGCGTGGGATTCGGGGGTGCGGGTGGTGTCCGCCCCGCGGAATGACGTAGCCTTCTCCCTTAAGGCAGAAGGGACTGTCCGCGCCGCGGACATCTCGCTTGTGATAGCTGATGCACTCGGCTCTATGTTTCCACCCCGCAGACACCTCGCTTGTTGAGAAACGGGTTGGCGTCGATGCCGACAGTGTCCGCCCCGCGGAATGCGTACACCGGCGGTAGAGATCGTGATGTAGTGTCTACGCCGCGGACAATAATAGTGGCGTTTGCCAACGCCCACCTTCGAGTGTGCTGCATGCGGGTAGTGTCCGCGCCGTGGAATAACAAGACCGACACCTTAAGAAAGCGGAACCTGTCCGCGTGGCGGACACTTCACTTGTTGAGAAATAGGTCGGTGTCAATGTCGCTAGTGTCCGCCCCGCGGAATATCACAGTGCCCGATCCGGGTGCCGATCATCTGTCCGCCCCGCGGACACCCCCACTAAACAATCAGCACGCCGCAACCGGCAGCTGATCCAGCCGACCGCGCAGCTGCTCTGCAACGGCGTTGGCCATGGCTTGGCCGGTTTGGTAGCTGCCATCGGCGGGGACAACAGTCAAAGACAAAGCAACATCTTGGCCAGCGGTGTTCGATACGAGTCCCATTTGGCGCACTTCGTATCCACCGGACTCCGAGGGCCCCCACCCGCCTTTGAACCGCGCATTGGGAAGTTGTCCGAGGCCGTAGTCCTGCCCGGGCACGATCTGTCCCATCAGTTCAAGGACGGGACCGGCGCCGCTTAGGCAGCTCAGATTGGACATGAAGGTGGATTCCTCGGCGGCGGTGAGCATGGTTTGTCCGAAGGTTGAGAATTCGGGTCGGATGCGTTCGGTGTTGATAGTTTTCGGCACGCCGCCGTCGGCGAGGACGGCGTCGCCTGCGCCGGGTGGCAGAGCGTTCCAGAGTTGCAGGGCGGCGTCGTTATCTGAGGCGGTGATTGCGGCGGGTGCGGCGAGCTGCGCGGTGTCGGGCGCGACGCGGTATGCCGCTACAGCGAGGGGGACTTTGATGGTGGACCAGGCTGGCATCGCTGGGTCGTCACTGCTTCCTATGCCGCCCGCGGCGACTGCGACGGTGCCTCCGAACTGGGTGGCAACAGCATCAGCGATGGTGGAAAGCAGCGTATCGACGCCCTCTTCGCCCACCGGCTCATCAGCAGGCTGAGCGCGTGGGTGCGTCGTCGTTGAGGTGACGGTGATGGTCGGCGGGGCGTCGTTGGTTGGTGTCCCGCAGGCTCCGAGGGCGGTCACGGCGAGGAGGGCACAGCATGCTCGTTTCACTTTCACTACCCTAGTGCCCTGGGAACGAAAAAACCCGCACACGAGGTGCGGGTTTTCACGAGTGCTGAATTAGCCCTGACGAGCCTTGAAGCGTGGCTCTTTCTTGTTCAGGACGTAAACCTTGCCACGGCGGCGCACAACCTGGGCGCCCGGCTTGTTCTTCAGCGACCGAAGCGACTTGCGGACCTTCATCGGGCGCTCCTTTCTAATCGAGGATCTTCATCTTCGTGCGACCACTGGAAACAGTCTGGTCGCGACACGTCGCGTTATATTACCCCATCACGTGGGGAAACCAAAACGCCGGTGCTATTTGGTGTAGCGTTGCTCCATTTCCGACGCCACTTCGTCCAGGCTCCGGCTCATTGTTTCGGGGACGAAGTAGCGGACGAATCCTGCTGCAAGGATGCCGCAGATGATGAAGATGGAGAACGTGGCGGTGGCGGAGAGGGCGTCGACAAGTGGGAGGAAGAACTGAGCGACGATCCAGTTCATGACCCACAGTGCGAGCCCTGCGAGCCCCATACCGGCGCCGCGGATTTGTGGCGGGACCAGTTCCGAAATGAGCAGCCATGTCGTGGGCGAGACCGCTGCCTGCTGCGACGCGATGAACAGCGCCATGCAGGCGAGCGAGACCCACGCGAGTGCGGCGTTGTTTTCCGCGGCGCGGTACGTGAGCGTGAGTGCGAAGAGGAAGACGACGTTGCCGCTCAGGCCGATGAGCAGCAGCCGTTTGCGGCCGATTTTGTCGATGACCTGCAACCCGACCCAGCATGCGACAACGGACACGAGGCCGATCACCATAGAGGTGTACACGGCGTTTTCGGTGGAGAGCCCGACTTTGTTCATCATCGTTGGCGCAAAGTAGACGATGGCGTTCACGCCCGTGACCTGCTGCGTGATCCCGAGCAGAGCGGCGATCAGCACGGTCATGCGCAGCCATCGCACGTTGCGCAGGCGCACCCACTCGCCGCCGCGCTGAGCGCGCAGCTCGGCGTCTTCGGTGGTCTCGAGAGTGAGCTCTTCGCGGGTCATGCCGACGCGGTCGCCGATGGTGAGGGCGGCGTCGAGACGCTGGTGGCGGGCGAGCCACAGGGGTGTTTCAGGCAGGAACGCCATACCGATGGCCAGTGCGGCTCCAGGTACTGCGGCGAGTCCAAGCATCAGCTGCCAACTGCCGGTGGACGCGAGTGCCGAGTTCACGGAGTACGCGAGCAGCTGCCCCACCACGATCATCAGCGTGTTCAACGACACCATCTTGCCGCGCACCCGTGCGGGCACCATCTCCGAGATATACATCGGCGCCACGATGGACACGCCACCGACGCCGACTCCCAAAAACGTTCGAGCCGCCGCGAGCGCCCCCACCGATCCCGCGAGCGCGCACCACAGCGAGCCCGCAATGAACACGAGGCCGCCAATTATTAAGGTGCGTTTGCGCCCGAGCCTGTCCGCAATCGCTCCGCCGCTGAGCGCCCCGATCGCGGCACCCACGAGCAACATCGAGGTCACAAGACCTTCTTGCGCCGGTGTGAGCTGGAATTCGGGAGTGATGTAGAGCAGCGCGCCGCTCATCACGCCGGTGTCGTAGCCGAAGAGCAGTCCTCCAAGCGCGGCGACGCCCGCAACTTTCCGGACGTAGCTTCGTTGGGCAGTGGTGAGTTGTTGCATGCATACCAATATGCACCGTGGGTACGCTGGTTCCTATGTCTCGGCCAGATTCACCGCAAGTTAGCAGCAAACAGCAAGAGATTATCGACACTCTCGGGGTCCAACCTTCGATTGATCCCGCGCGCGAAATCAAGCGCCGCGTCGCGTTCCTTTGCGACTACGCCCGCGCAGCCTCCTCAGCCGGCTTCGTACTCGGCATTTCAGGGGGCCAGGACTCGACGCTCGCAGGCCGCCTCGCGCAGCTCGCCGTCGAGCGCTTACGCGCCTCAGGTGTCGACGCCCACTTCCTCGCCGTCCGCCTCCCCCACGGCACCCAAGCCGACGAGGACGACGCCCAGCTGGCGCTCCGCTTCATCGCGCCGGATGAGACGGTGACCGTCGACATCGCTCCCGCCACCACGGCACTCACCGGCGCGTTGGGTATGCCTGTCAGCGACTTCAACAAGGGCAACGTGAAAGCACGCCTGCGGATGGTGGCGCAGTACGCGCTTGCCGGCGAGCGCAACCTCCTGGTCATTGGTACGGATCACGCGGCGGAAAACGTCACCGGTTTCTTCACCAAGTTTGGCGACGGCGCCGCCGACCTCACCCCCCTCGCCGGCCTCAACAAACGCCAAGGCGCCGCGCTCCTCCGCGAACTCGGCGCCAACCCTCGGCTCTGGGAAAAAGTCCCCACCGCCGACCTGGAAGAGGACCGTCCGTCCCTGCCCGATGAAGAAGCGCTCGGCGTGACCTACCAGCACATCGACGACTACCTCGAAGGCAAACCCGTTCCGTCCGCGGCCGCCGAGCGCATTGAGCACCTGTGGCGCGTCGGCCAGCACAAACGCCACCTGCCTCCGGGGCCAGATACCTCCTGGTGGAAGGCTTAGCCCGTCACGTCTAACGTCGCCTGCGCGGCGTTGGCAAGCTCACTCGCGTACGCCGGTCCGTGCGTCAGCGCGTGCACGGCCAGCGGGTGGAGCTGGTGCACCGGGATACGCCGACGCCAGCCCTCCCCCAGGCTTGCCCGCGACTCGTAGCCTTCGACGATGTCTTCCAAAAATGGTGCGCCGAACAGTGCCAGCATGGCGATGTCCGTCAGCGGGTGCCCACCGTGTGCCGCCGGGTCGATGAACCGCGGGCCGGACTCGCCGAAAAGCAAGTTGCCCGCCCAGAGATCGCCGTGGATACGCGCCAGCGGGGCGTCCTCGTCCTCCTCAACGAGCGCAACACAGGCGCGTTCCACGAGCTGAAGCTGCTGCTTCGAAATATTTCCCGCCACGTGCGCGCTCCTCGCAAACGGCAGCACGCGCTGCGCTGTATAAAACTTCGCCCACCGCTGCTCAGGGACACAATCCTGCTCAACCCTGCCGATGAAGTTCGGTCCCTCCCAACCGGTCGGCGGGGCACCGAAGGCCTCAGCGCCCATCGCGTGAATCTTCGCCAGCTCCTCCCCCGCCCGGCGCGCCGCGTCACGAGTGGGGCGCACCGTCTCCACTCGTTCGATCCTTAAGGTCCGCTGCTCTTCGTCCACGCCGCGGACTTCCACAACGGCCTCGCTGCCCTCGCGCAGCCACCGCAGCCCAGCCGCCTCGCTGCTCGCCTGGCCCGGCGCGGTACAACGCTTACTGAAATCACTCACGGTGGCCCTCCAATGCAAGCAAAAATCGCTTCATATCTTCCCCACCACGGTAGCGCCCGAGGTGGCCGTCGCTACGCACGACCCGGTGACACGGAATGAGCAGCGGCAGCGGGTTGCGCGCGCAGGCAGTCCCGACCGCACGCACCGCCCCCGGATTATCGACGGCCACCGCCAACCCCCTATACGTAATCGTCTCTCCGAAAGGCACGTGTTGCAAGGCGCGCAGCACTGTCGTCCGGAACGGCGGGAGGCCGTCAAGGTCGAGGAGGACAACAAAATTGCTGCGCGCACCGGCAAAATATTCCGCGAGCTGTTCGCGGACGGGGCCTATCGGGCCGGGGCGCGCGCCGGTTTCCCGGATTGCGCACTCGGCGTCATCGCTGGGCAGCACAATCCGGCGCACCCCGCGGGGCGAAACGATGACCGTTAACGTTCCCACCTGTGTCTCGACGGTACCGAATGATGTTGTACACATGGCACCACTACTAGCACCTTGCTATGGTGCCAGCCATGACCACCTACATTCCCCCACCGGGCTACACGGCGATCACGGTCCCGGAGGACCACGACGGGCGCCGGATTCACAAATTCCTGGCCGGCTACACCACGTGCCCCGCAACCATGCTGTTCAAACTGGCCCGCAAGGGGGCACTGCGGGTCAACCAGAAACGCATCAAGCAGGACTACCGCGTCCGAGGTGGGGACGTGATCACCCTGCCGGCTGAGTTCTGTAAGGAAACGAAGAAGGCGTCAAAAAGTAAAAACCATGGGTTTGAGGTGCTGTGGGCGGGGCCAACAGCACTGGTAATTAACAAGCCGGCGGGGGTGCCGGTGCATGCGGGGACCGGGACGCGGCGCGGCGTCATCGAGCGGATCCGCGACGTCTACCCCGACGCTGAGCTCGCGCACCGCCTGGATAAGGAGACGTCCGGGGCGCTACTGATCGCGCTGAACCACGCGGAACTGCGCCACCTGCAGCGAGCCTTCCGCGAGCAGGACGTGGTCCGCATCTACCGCGCGGTCGTGGAGGGACGATGGTCAGGGGCGCGAGACGTGCGGGCTCCGATCGCCCGAACACCAAAAACGATGGTGGTACGTGCCGACGGCGACGCCGCCCACACTCAATTCCGCCGCGTGGAAAACCGGGGTCCGAACACGCTCGTCGAGGCCGAGCTCATCACTGGACGACGCCACCAAATCCGCGTACACGCCGCCCACGAGGGTCACCCCATCGTCGGCGACCGCGCGTACGACTCGCGCACAAGCGCGCAGCGCATGTTCCTGCACGCCTACCGGCTAGCGTTCACGCTGCGCAACGGGGAACGCATCGCGGTGACGGCACCGGTCCGGGAACATAAAGACCGCAGGTCCTAAGCAACCTGCGGTCTTTTCTGTTACTTAGACGTTCATTTTGATACAAGGTTCGAGGTGGGTGCACGGAGTGGCAAGGTGGGTGCAACTGCCTCTCAGAGGTGTGCACTGGGCCTTATCCTAGTCGTTTCTAGTTTCAGCGCTTCGGAGGAATCGATAAAGAAATCGGTTCGTCACTTCCACCTTCATCAAGAATGAGGTTGTCAGGCAGCGGTTGTTGCCATGCTCCAAGAGCAAGAAATGTCTTCTGAGAAGATGGCAGCACTTCAAAGGGGACCTGGAGGTCTAGTTTGACGAATGCGTCCTTGTTGAGGATGTTTTCGATTCGCAGCTTGGTAGCTGTGGGGTTGACGATGGCGTACTGACTACCGGAGATCCACTCGATTCGGGGCTGAGAAGTCACCCTCGTAGCTAGTGAGTCCTGAAGGTCAGTCCCAGATTTATCGACTGCCGTCGCAATTGCAGGCAGATGCTGCGCAAGAACATGAACTTGCTCCTGAGCTGTTTTCAGATGGTTTTCTGCAGTTGCAGCCGCTTCGATTGCTCGATCTTCAGCACGTTGTGCCCGCTCTCGTTCTTCCACGGCTGCGGCTTTCGCCTTCTTCGACAGATTCGCCTGAAAATAAGCACATGCGCCGCCAAGGAGTGAGACGACTGCAGCGCCAGCAGAAATCCATGGTGCAATATCCATTCCCTAATTTTAGGGTCTCGCACTGACAAAATTCTCGGTGCGCCCACTTCAGTCCTCGCTAGCACTAATCTCGTCTTTCAAGCAAATGGTAATGCTTCCGTCAGCGGTAACAGTGGCATGGTCAACGAGAGTGTTCCACGCTTAGTCGGAGTACTCGAGAGGTGGCTGGGTAGCGAGGAAGTCACGGACTTCTACCGCCTGAGCGCGGCGGCGTAGATCGTCGATCCGCTCGGCGATGTGCTGGTATTGCGCCTCAAGCTCACTATGTCGGGCTTCGAGTTGGCGGTAGCGCCGATCGTATTCATCAGGATAATGGGCTGTTGCCGCTGCAGACGCGATGAGTTGGTTCATCAGCGCGACGGTTTCCTAAATCCGCTCCCCTAGCGTGGCCTGCTGGGTTTCCAACTCGTTGGTGTCATAGACCGTCTCGTCGAGCACATCGTTGCCGGTGACACGCTCGGCCAGGACTGCAACAAAGGCGACCTTGATTTGGTCTTCGGTGACGTGAGGCGTGCTGCAGTGATGATCGAGGCCGTATTTGTTGTTGCAGCGCCAGACGTAACGGCGATATTTGCTGGTGGAGTGCCAGACTTTCCTTCCATACCAACCACCACAGTCGGCGCATTGAACTTTGCCAGCAAACGAGTGGCTTGTGGCAAAACCCCGACCAGCACGGCGGGAAAGCTCCGTTAGGACAACATTCCACGTGGCAGGCTCGATGATGGGCACATGATTACCAGTGACATAGTACTGCGGTATTTCGCCTTCATTGACTCTCATGGTTTTGGTCAGAAAGTCGGTGGTGAAGCTCTTTTGCAACAGGGCATCACCTTTGTATTTCTCATTGACAAGGATGGAGCGAACAGTGGACGCTCGCCAGACACGCTTCCCTCGCGGAGTAGCAACCCCCTCATCAGTGAGGCCTTTAGCGATAGTTTGCTTTGTGGGGATGCACCTTCGAGGAATCGGGCGTAGATGCGCCTGACGATCGGTGCCTGGGTCTCGTCGATGGCGAGGTTACCGTCCTCCCCTTTCTTACACCCGAGCAGTGAGGCATAAGGCACCATGATTTTCCCATCAGCGAAGCGTTTACGATGACCCCACGTGACGTTCTCTGAAATGGAGCGGGATTCCTCTTGGGCGAGAATGCTCATGATGTTAATAAGAAGCTCGCCTTTGGAGTCGAGAGTGGGGTTGCCCGCCCTTCGTCACTGGTTCAGAATTCCGAATCCATAATCTTCGCCATCTTCGAAAACACCATCTCCAACACCAACTGGGGCGATCTTCTGCACTGTCTGCCACGTAAGTTCCGAAGCACTTCTGCGTAGTTCAATCGTCTTCGTCACGTTTTGAGTTATCTCATCACGGAGATCTAAATCTTTGGGAACTGGCAGAATCAGCTCCTGCCACCGAGAACCAAGCGTGTCAATAATGTCCTGTGTAAAACGTTTTGCAAATATCTGAGACTTAACCAGCGGCGTCGACAGGAGGGCCAAGAGCAAGTTCGGATGCATGACTTCCTTGTCCACAACTTTAAACTTCAAAATATGGCTCTGGTAGACGATGCGCCAATCGAGCTCTGTCACAATGGCGCAGGTACCAACCAGATAGGTCCCATCTCGAACCATAAGGATGTCGCCCGGTTCTACATTTTGCTTCTCCGAAAGCGAATTGTATATTTCTTCACTCAAGCCGTGCTTCGGATCACCTTTAATCTGCCAGTTCGCAATGTCGCTGGTGCGGATAAAAGGAATGCCACCTGTACCGTAGGCTAGTTTCCCAACTTCATCACCAGTGGATACTTCAATTGCTCCAGAGTCCGCCAGGTCACCAAGTCTGACTAGGTCGTGCGTTTCCGATAACGTTTCAATAGATTCCTGGATTTCAGGATTATAATACTTCGGTAGGTAAATATGGTCTCGAATCTCGCTCGAATTGATCACAAATCCCAAGTGGTCAAAATCTAGCTCCTCTCCTCCAACGTAACGCTCCCATCGCTCAGAAATCTTCGGCAGATCGTCATAAGGAATCGAATGGCCCCTTGAATCATGACCGCACCACCGGGCTACAGCCATGAAAACTTCATGGGATTCTCCCTCGGGCTCTATCCCATTCTCAATGAGAACTACTGCAGTCTTGGCATGGGTGTATGGCTGAAACAGATCTTCATGCACCGAAATGACCGCTCGGATCGTAGCCCTACTGAGGATATACTGCATGATGTAACGGTGTGAGGGGTTGCAGAGCATAGATTCTGGCAGCACAATGCCCATTCGTCCCTTATCCGAGAGCAAGTTTAGGCACCGCTCAATGAAGAGGATCTGAGGAGTCTGTGCATCCTGCGTCTTACTGCTCATCTCATATAAATCTGAGCCTCGCGCTTTCGTCCACTTCTGGGCAAGATCATAGTGCTCGAGAATGCCTGACTCAGTAATCTTGAGCTTCTTCCCGAAGGGAGGGTTAGTCATGATGACGTCAAACTCACTAACGGCCACTTCTTGCCTGGTCTTGGGACTCCACTCTGACATTGGAACGAGTGAATTCTCGCAGAATACGCCACCCCGCCCATCACCGAGGAGCGCCATATAGGCTTTGGCAACCTTACTCAGGAATTCATCTTTATCGATTCCTCGGAGCTGACGGATCGCTGCTTTCTGCTTTTCTGATTCCCGCTCATTGTCAGGCCAATCAAGGTCATCAGCTTGAGCATCAACCTCAGACCACAGTGCCCTCATTGCCTCAACCAGGAATCCTCCACTTCCACATGCCGGGTCGAGAATCATGTCACCGATCTTTGGCCTCACTAGAGAGCGAACCAGATTAGTGACGTTTCGAGGAGTGAAGAACTGCCCCTGACTTCCTTTCAACGAAGGACCAATGAAAGTCTCAAAAGCATCACCGACAACGTCTCTCTCACATTCAATCAACGCATACTGTTGGAGCTCACCGACTACATATGAGATGGAACGGTCGTCTAGATCGATGCGGTCACTTTTGGAGAAGACGTCATCATAAGTTGTCACGACCTGAGCGAAGATACCTTTGATTCTCTTGGCTACATCGGACGGATCTTCGCCTACACCGGCTCTGAAACTCACAACCGCGTCCCGACGAGTAAAACGCTCATCATAAATCTTACAAAAAATAAGGTTGATGATCTGCTGCGCTAATGGTTCGTCTCTCGTCATCCCGACTGCGTTCGCAGCGAGATAGTTTCGCGCTGAACGAAATACTGACTTCAAGTTATGGGTCGCCCGAAGATCAGCCCTCTTAAACAGGCCGATATCTTCAACCCTCTGCCCAAAACGCGGGATGTTCGGGATTTCCTCGAAAGTTACTTTGCCATTCGCTTCCCGCTTACGCAGGAATAGACGCTCAGCTCCATTGGTCCAAACACCGAGCGATGCCCTGGAAAGCCGGAGGTAGTCCTCAAGCTGATCACGTCCATCCTTTCGGTGAGGCTTCTTGCACTCCACCACGATGTAGAGGGAATCGTCCCTTTGCGGATCATCCGCGAATACCGCGATATCGACTGGATAGCTCTTCGCCCGATCCGAAGGACTCGCTTTGACATGCCACTGTGGGCGAGTCCGAATGAGCCCCTTAGGGTAACCGTAGTCTTCGACGAGTTGCCGAACGAAAGGCTGAACAGCTCCGACCTCTTCAGGGGTCGCGGGGATTTCCCGCCCCGAGATGTAGTCTAGAAGCCGCCCGTCCTTAACTACCACCTCGCCCGAAATGACACTGTCTTCCAGCTCTGACGCATTCACTTTGACAACCATCGTACCCTCACATTATGCGCAAATACAGCACCTGCAATGATGCATTCCAGCCTACCTGATGACACCCTGGCTTGAGAGATCATGTGGAGCGTATCCCCGCTCCACTTTCCGCTTAGGGTCAACGCAACATTTTGAGGAAGATCAAGTACTTGTGACGTTTACCTGCACTTTTTGATGCCTTCGAGGTCGGAAAACCAGATTTGCTTCTCGGACGCGAAATCCGCCGCCCAGATCACTCCAACACACCCTGCCCCGCGCCTACCAGCCAGGTAGGAGTCCTCCATAATCACCCTGACAAGCCAAAACGCAGCAATTCTAGGCAAAACAAAAGGACGCTCACTTTGTATCAAAATGAGCGTCCTAGTGGTGGAGCTAACGGGATTCGAACCCGTGACCCCCACACTGCCAGTGTGGTGCGCTACCAGCTGCGCCATAGCCCCGCGCACGTACAAACACGCGTAGGTGTCAGCTTATACCGTGCGATTATTGGGAAGCAAATGCATACAAAGGACCTTCCCGCTCTCCTGAGGAAATAGCCTCTCCTTCAAGCGAGCGGGAAAAAGTCACTCAAATTGGTACTGCGTAAGAACTACCTAGGCTGCCACCCCGAGGTAGTTCAATGCATCACAGACTACGCAACCAGCGATCGATTTGGGCCTTCAGCGGAGTCACTGTGGCGAGGATGCCCAGTGCGATCAGCAGGAGCCCAGTAAAGACCACTCCACACACGGCTGCACCAGTGCTGCTCCCATTGTCTCCCTTACTACTTTGGCTGGAAGAGTCGCTGGAGCATATTCCACGTGACTCAGAACTTGCATTACTGCTCGAGTCAGGTTTTGCAGTCGTCGTCGGCTCCGGCTTCGCGCTCGTACTCGGCTTCACACTAGGTTCCGGCTTGGCAGACGTGCTCGATGACGGCACTGCCTTTGTAGAGCTCTCCACGCTCGCACTTGGCTTCGGCTTCACCGTCGTGGTGGGCTTCGGCTTGGTCGTCGTCGGCTCCGGCTTCGCGCTCGTACTCGGCTTCACACTTGGATCCGGCTCCGCACTCGTAGTCGGCTCCTCACTTGCACTAGGTTCCGGCTCCGCACTCGTCGTCGGCTCCGGCGACGGTTCAGGTTCAGGTTCAGGGGTCTCTCGTAGCAGCATGATGCTCAACGGTGGAACAGCAACCTCTCCGGTTGAGGAAAGCGCTTGCGGTTCGTCGTAGACGTCCATCCCCTGAATCATCACTTCGTACTCGCCAGCAGGCAACGGAGCCTGCCATGGTTCGGATGCAGCGTTCACGTACACGAAGGCGTCGACATCCTCGACAAATGCACCCTTCACGGTGTAACCCACGTGGTTCGTGTTAATGCTGTCTGCTCCCGCAATGATTTCATGAGTGTACTTGTCGTTGATCGCCTCATAGCTCGGCAGTCGCATGAAATCGTACTGCTTGCGGAACGCATTCAGATCGCGGAAGAACTGCACTTCCTTCGCGAAGTGGGCTGCCCTGTCGTAGTCGAATACGTTGACCTCATCAGGCGACTTATACGAATTATGATCGCCCGACTTCGTGCGCAAGAACTCTTGTCCTGCGTGGATAAACACTGCACCGTTCGCTAAGTACTGCGTGGCGGTACCCAGCGTGTGGCGCTTTGCGATCTCTCCATCAGAGGCGTGCGGCATGCTGCCCTTGAGCTTGTCGAACATCGTGTAGTTGTCGTGGGCCTCGTTGTAGACCACGGACTGCTCCGGACCGAGGTAGTCCCGCACATGCTGGGCACCCTTAATGTTGTTCAGCAGGTCCCACGAGCGATGTTCCTGGTTCGCTCCGTTGATGAAGCCGGTGTGCTCCAGCTCGAAGTTATCGCCCTTGACGGTGTCGCGGTACTGGTCGTTGAAGAAGGCAATGCCGGGCAGTTTATCGGCGTTCTTCTGGTTCGCGCCAAGTACGCCAGCTGGATGGTTCCCCATTTCCCAGCCTTCACCGAGGATGACGATCGAAGGATCAATCTTGTTGAGCGCTTCGCGTACGGCGTTCATCGTCTCAACGTCATGGATCCCCATCAGGTCGAAACGGAACCCATCGATTCCATAGTTCTTTGCCCAGTACGTCACAGAGTCGACGATGTACTTGCGCATCATCAGTTGCTCTGAAGCAGTTTCATTGCCGACGCCGGTCCCGTCAAAAAAGTTACAGTTTGGATCCATCCGGAAGAAGTAGTTGGGAACCGTCTGCTGCAGCGGTGAGTTTTCTGGGGTGTATACGTGGTTGTACACCACGTCCATGATGACCCGAATACCGTTGTCGTGCAGTGTTGAGATCATGGACTTCAGCTCAACAATCCGCGCGGTTGGGTCCTGAGGGTTCGTCGAATAGGAGCCTTCAGGGACGTTGTAATTCTGTGGGTCGTAGCCCCAGTTGTACTGCGCATTAAACGACAAGTCGCCGGTCTCGTCCACGGACCCAAAGTCGTAAATCGGTAGCAGCTGCACATGGGTGACGCCCAGGGACTTCAGGTAATCCAGGCCAGACAGGTTACCCGCCTGCGTCTTGGTCCCGGCTTCGGTCAGGCCCAGGAACTTCCCCTTATTTGTGATGCCGTTGTCGGGGCCGATGGTCAGGTCACGCACATGTGCTTCGTAAATGATGGCGTCTTTCATCGAAGAGAAAGGTGCCATCCGCTTGCCGTCCCAGTTGTTGGGGGCAGTCTTCTCCGCATCGATAACTACGGTGCGGGTTCCATTTGCAGTCACTGCCCGCGCGTACGGGTCGACAGCTTCGTTCACTGTCCCATCCTCGAATGACAGGCGGTAGCGGTACTCAAGACCCTGCGTGTCGCCATCGAGGGTGAGTTCCCAGGTTCCGCGCTCTCCCCGCTTCATCGGAGTCGCGACAGCATTGTCGGAGTAGTTCACGAACTCTACCGACTTCGCCGTTGGCGCCCAGACCCTAAACGTGGTCTTATCCTGACTGTAGAGCGCGCCGAGCTCACCGTCGTAAAAATACTTCTCGTTAAACTCTTTCGAGTGCAACGCAGAGCACTTGTTCTCAGGCGCCGGTGGCACGTCGTCCTTGGAGTTATAAATCGTGGAATCACCCTCAACTAGCCAAATCTCGGCTTTTCCATCCGGGAAGTCCGAAACATAAAGGTCATCAGGACTATTTTTCGACGCCCACTCATTACCAGGATCCGAGCGTCGCACTACAAGACCAACTTTCTCGATCCCCTTGGGGTTTTCGTGCGTGATGGTAGCAGTGTGATCATCCGTGAAATCTACCCTATGCCCGTCCTCGTTCGGCAACCAGGTCCACACATTCCAGTTTTCATAGTTGTTGTCGTGCCGCACATAGTGCACGGTGAGCGAAACCTTCGTTGGCAACCCATTCGGTTCTTCTGCAGGAGTGAACTCGTAGCTGCTATCAGCACCGATAGTTACATGTCCCGTTGTAGGGATATCTCGCAGGTCCTTCGATTGCCACGCCCACTCCTGCTCCGTAGTCGAACGCCTCACGATCAAGTTCACATTGTCGTGCCCAGCAACGGGTGGGATTTCTGCCGTAAGCTGCCCAGCCTCATTCTTTCCAGAAAATGGGACTGACGTTCCGTCATTCTCTCCGTACCAAACCCAAAGGTTGTACTCGCTTTCTGGGACAGCAGGATCAGGGGTGAAGCTCACCTGTAGTGCGCACTGCGCGCCGGTACGGAACGGACCATCAGGTTTATAGCTGAAGGAGCATGCGTCCGCCTTCGCATATACCGAGTTGCCGGTCTGTACGCCCTCAAAGACAGCGGACTCCCATACGCGGTTTTCCTGCTCGTCCTGCTGGAGCGAAAGCGTATCCGTACGGTATACCTGGAAATTTAAGGGGTTCTCTTTCGTTGCGACAGTCGCGTACAGGTCGCCATTAGGCAAGACACTTGAGAACATCTGCCGCTGCTTGTTATCGCCCTGCGCCCAGTAGTCCATACGGTAGGTGGTAAGCGGGTTTTCTACCGCAGGATCTGGGGTGAAGGTCAGATACATTACATCAGTGTTTTGGAAAGCTCGCGCTACCGGCGCAGTACCTCCCGTGAACACCAATAGGAATGTCAGCAAGAACCCCAAGATGCTCTTATACGTTGTTGATTTCATTGGCCCTCCTAGACCAAAGCAGCATCAAGATGGAAAATATGACCATTTCTTAAGCTAGCATGACCTGGAGACTCTTCAGTCACTTTAAACAAGGTTAGTAATCTGCATCACACCCCTATCGGGGGGCTATTCACCTTTCATAACAACAAAAAGCTCCCCACCGGTTTTGGTGTCGGATGCGGTTTGTTGGTACCGGTGGTCCAGGAACGCGGGGTCCAGGAACGCGGTACCGGCCTATTCCGGGTAGTTGGTACTGGTCCGGGCCAAGCATCAAGCATGCGGCGCCCAACCCGGACCGAGTATTGTGCGCTTACGCGTCGGGATCTACCGGGGCGGTAGCTTTACGCATATCAAAGTCTCCGATCCGGATTCGGTAACCTTTGTTGAGTCGGCCGAGCAACAAATCCGCCCCAACCCTGTCCGGAAGCTCAGCAACCCAATAGACAGCCGCAGACTGCGGCGAAATCACTGTTGGTAGCCGGCCCTCACGGTCGAATATGATCTTGGCAAGGTCTTCATGCCCGCGCTGATTGATGCTGATGGTCATAAAATCATCGATGACCAAGACATCGATGTTGATCAGTTTGAGATAGGTTTGGCCAGTCGGTGAGAAGACCGCCAACATGTCAACGAGCTGATCTAGTCGGTAGTAGGCCAGCGAGTAGCCTGCTTGGCAGGCCGCAACACCAAGAGCGCAGGCAATATATGTTTTGCCGGTCCCAGTCGGGGCGAGGATATGAATGTTGGTCGGGTTTTCCCGCCAGTTCGTTGCTGCGATTCTCTTCAACTGCCGCAGGTTGATGCCTCGTTCTTCCACCCTAGTAATTTCAGCCAGACTGGCGTTGGGGTAGCGAAACTTCGCCTGGCTGATTGCTTTGGCGATATTGCGTTGTTGGCGTTGCGCATAGGCTTCGTCGACTGCTGCGAGGAAAATGTCTTCTGGCAGGGCCTCGGCATAGGCTTCGTCGCTGACGATCTCGTAGAAGATGTCCGCGAATGTAGATACGCGCAGTTTACGCATTTTCGCCCGCATCACTTCATCATCGATTGTGTGCATTGCTTTGACTCCTTAGATGTTTTCGTAGTGGTCAGTAGGACGGATAAAGACGGACCTGCCCCCGTTAGGTAGACACCTCTAAATCCGACAACACAGCGTCGGAGAAAGGTACCCTACCCTCATGCCACGGAAAACATATTCGGAGCAATTCAAACGCGACGCCGTCGCCATGTACGAAAACACACTAGAGGCATCACTAAAAACCACGGCCGAAGATCTAGGCATCAACCGCATCACACTACGTGCGTGGGTCCAACAACTCGGTACCGGCGCGAAGGCCCGATCTCTTCAAACAACAACACCCGCCAACGAAGCTAAAACGCTGACGGACGCAGAACGACTTCGCCAGCTCGAACGCGAAAACGCCAAGCTAAGAGAAGAACGCGACATCTTGTGCAAAGCAGCGAAGTATTTCATAGAAGAGACAAACTGGTGATCCGCTTCCGGTTTGTTGATGATCACCGCACCGAGTACTCGGTCAAGCGGATGTGCACGGTACTTAATATGAACCCGACCCAAGATGCTGCCCGCGCCCAGCTAACACAGGTCACCCAACAGATCACCAACACTGAGCAAGAGCTATCGGTACGTCCCATGGCCTCGCGCCGATACGATGCCCTCGCCTCCGTCTATGTCGGCAACATCAAACGTCTCGCATTCGTCACCGATGCCCAAACTGCTATCGACGACATCGAAACCCCAGCAGCTTGCCCATTTTGCGACAACCCGCCCCCCGCCACACAGGACATCGACTATTGGCAGGCTGCTCAGTCCGAAGCCGAGACCATCGCCCAGGATCTCGAAGAACTCAGCGCCGTTCGGGCAACTCTAGACCAGCATCTCGACCATCTTCGCCAACGGCTCGAAGACCTACGAAAACAACAACGCGCCATTGAGCGACAGCTCGCCGATGCGGTACTGCCCCAAGTCACGACGCTGCGCCAGCAAATCCAGTCCCTAGAGCAGCATCAGGCAGCGCTCGCCGAATACCGAATACTGGAAGCCAAGCACGACGACCTGCAAGAACAAATCACCGACCTACTCAACCCCATCGAATCATCTAGCGAATACTACTCAACAGCACACTTCCCGGCATCTTTCTATTCGGAAATGACCCGATACCTGGAAGAAATCCTCACCGAAACACAATTCGCAGGAGTACAACGAGCCATCTTCGACTCCACTGATTTCGACATCAAAATCGGCCATAGAACCAAGCGCAGCCACGGCAAGAGATACCGCGCGTTCTTCAATACCATCGTCGTACTCGCCCTACGCCGATACATCCACGAACACGCAATCCACCAGCCATCGATCGTCGCCCTCGAGACCCCAACCCTGGGTTTGGAGCACCAAAAGAGCGGCGCGGGACTGGTCACCAGCCACGACGAACACGATAGCCCCAAAACCGGACTCCTCAGAAACCTCTATGACCACATGGTCGACACCGGCCAATACGGCCAACTAATCATCCTAAACAACACCGACGCCGCACCCACCACACACTTCAACCGCGAAGATGCCACCGAACTCGTCTTTGGGGAACATGAAGCAGCAGATCGCTCCAGGCCACTCTTCGACCTCAGGGAAAAACCAGCCAGGTGCGACAAAAAGCGAAGTGGAGCAGCCACGACTATGGCGTTAGACTCAATAATTAGTTAAGTCTATAGTTCCCCAATTTTTCAGCTCCAAGTGACTTGAGTATTGCTTAATAAAGCATGCATAGAACGGTCAGCGATTCAGCATGACGGTCAGCTTCTAGCTATTTCTCATTTCTTTATTAAAAACAAATACTCAAAATTCTTGGTTTCTTTAGGAGGTGTCCACTCATTCGTCCAGGTCAGGTTCGCCATGACGTTCTTCTTATATTCCATCTGCACCGAGGTTACAAGTTCACCAGCGCCAGAAAGCACATCGAGAAGTTCAACATATGTAGCACGACCCCCGTTGGAGTACGAAAGAAGCAAATACTTCGCAGGCGTTTTTTCAATTACACGCCTAAGCGCGACAAGAGCAATTGACGACCCGTCTTCATTTCTTCTATAAGCTTCAAAAGGGGAAGCGGCCACTTTATCGCGAGAATCTTCACGTCGCCTCGCCGCACCAAAAACCTTAGGACGATCATTAAGAATGACAGTCTTCCAGATGTGATAATAGGAAGCGTAGCGAACCCTAGATGGCGGCATCTTTTCGTTATTCGACCCGTATGGCGGATCTAGATAAGCGAGATCAAACTCCTTACCAGACTGATTCAGGGTATCTAGCAAATCTTCCGCATCCATTTTACAGACTGAATTCTGGCGTCTTGCAACCCGAAGGTCAGGAACCTTGAGGACCATCTTGTTGTACGACCTGGGGGACCATTCTTTCAAATAAGAGACAAAATGCCCGATCGTGTTTTCCACCCGGTCTAGCGCATATATCAAACTCGTGAGAGCCACAGCCCGTTCAACTTTAGTGAGCTCAATTCTGTCAATCTCTTCACGAATTGCGTCAAGCTTCATAGTATTATGCAGCTGCCATAATGCCTTACTACCATCATTTTGCATTGCGCTTCCGTCACAATCTAGACCACCGTAATGTTCTGTAAACCACCCTTCGATGGGTTGCAATGAATTCAAATGGTCTATCAAAGGCTGGTATTGACTTGAATTGGCATCATTCAGAAGATACGCAGTTGCAAAACATTCCGACCACTCAGAGAGGTCATTAGAAGTTACTTCAGAATTGGTGCCCGCAAACAAACGACTTACACGGGTGGTCCCCGAAAAGAGATCTATAACAGAGTCCCGGGGAACATCTTTCACGACATCAAAAATGGGACCGAGTAGTTTTTGCTTTGAACCAGCATACTTTATTCCCTCCTTGGCCCACATCAGGGCATCAGAAAGATCAGTCTCTTCGGTCGAAAATAAAAAATCAGAAGCTTGGCTACTCATCTATGTCACTGTCTGCTTCGTAAGCGAATTTCTGTAGTTCGGTATTTATTGGCTGGAGAGCCAACTGGTGTGCTTCAACGGTGCTGTTCAAAGCTTTAGCGAAAAGCTCTGTGAGCACAAGATTGTGGTCGTAAGTGATCCATTGATCTGTAATGAATCGAAAATGCTTGGCTGCCTTCCTCGAGTCGGTCCAGAGGCCTCGCTGAAGAGCGTTTGCCGACTTGCCACCATATCTAACCTCACAAATGTAATTTCCCTCCGAATCGAGAAACTGCCACACAGGATGTTTCCTCCCACGCAAACCAGGCTCAACTCGCTCGATTACGCATGTTCGCTCTGGAAGCGCCGAGATGTCAAATACCATAATCGCGCATTGCTTCGCTTCCTCTTGATAAATAAGGGGGAGAACATTCAAACCGGCGAGGTGCGCAAATTCAGGGCGTTGCAGAAGTGCTTCTATTTCGTCGGCGTCCTCAATTTTAGTATCACCTAACGATTCCAAGAGAGGAAATAGCACCCCATCTTTATCAGTACTTAGTTGTAATGGGCCCACACCATAGGCTTTCAATGACACCTTAATTTCCGACATGTCATCTAATCTGGTCACAAGAATGTCCTCCTCAGAAGTTTTTGCACGGAAGAGATCCTTGCCAACATGCTGCGCTTTGTACTCGGGAAGGAATTGGTTAATAAACTCGGTGATACCTATTTCAGCTAAATCACCATGAGTTTTATTTCCGAGCAGACGCATCGTAAATATATTGGAGAGGGTATTTTCAAGAAGATTTTGGTTCTTGCCAGCAAACTTTTGCAAATCTAAAATGAATTGCTCGAAAGGGGACTTCTTCTTAAGATCGGTCACATCTAACTCCTTCATGAAAACAGACTCTCGTCAAAAACACACTCATGTCAGAGTATCATTCCCTCAGTTATCTGTGACTGTATGATCCTCCCCCGGTCCGCCCTCGAGGACTACAAGTTAAAGCCGACCACAAATCACAAATCCGATTTAACCGACGCGCCTGTGCGCCCCTCATCTCTTGACGCCCACCCCATACCTTTTGACGACGCCCGATACTTTTTGACGGCAGTCTGCGCTTTTTGACGCGCTCGGGGTCGAGACGTTCCGAAACTTCTCCGATAGCCTTGATTCACCACCGGGAGCACCCCGAGCTGCCGTCCTCTACACCCACCAGGCAGCCACCTACCCCCGAAACCACTTCTGACAAGCCAAAATGTCGCCCGTCCACGCAAAACAAAAAGGGCGCTCACTTGCATCAAAATGAACGTCCTAGTGGTGGAGCTAACGGGATTCGAACCCGTGACCCCCACACTGCCAGTGTGGTGCGCTACCAACTGCGCCATAGCCCCTCTGCTCTTGCAGAGCCTCCATCACCTTACACGTGAAGAGAGCCCGGCCACAAATCATGCGGCCCGGCCCCACGTGGTCGTGCAGTTAGCTGTTTGCGACGGTGTTCACCCAGTCGTCGCGGTCGCCTTCGACGTCCTTGCCGTCAACCATCACGCGAGGAGTCCACGCCTCACCAGTGCGCTCCTCCTGCAACTTGATGTTGCCGTTCGACATTGCGCGCGCCGCGTCGTAGTAAGTCTTATCCCGGATGTCCTGAACCGCCTTGTCGCCAGCACCGTAGTCGCGGGCCACGTCAGCGAGGTCGTCGTCGGTCACCTTCGAGTAGACGTCCTTCTGGTTCACCATCAGGTGGTCGCGCAGGTTCATCATCGCAGCTGGCTCATTATTTGCGACGAGTGCCAGCTCCGCAGCCAGGCCCATCGTGGAGTGGCCATTGGTCAGGCCGTCGAGCGTCACCATCGGGCGCAGCTCAACTTCAATCTTGCCCTCGCGCAGCTTCTCGATCATGTCCTTATCAGTCGCGACTGCAAGATCCGCACAGTGTGTGCACGAAAAGTCCTCGTAAAGCTCGGCCATCGGGGCGTCGTCAACCCCTTCAGCTGCCAGACGAATGAAGTGATCGTCTTCGTTCCAGCTGACAGTGATGCCACTGGTGTCGATCATGTTCTCAGCCATGGCGGCCTCGCGGTCCTTTTTACCGTTGAAGAAAATCAGGCCGATCACGAGCGCCGCAATCACAATGACAGCGACAATTGCCCAAATAAACCCGGCACCGTTCTTCTCGTTCGGGTTTTGCACCTTACGGGTAGTCACGTATTCACTCCTTGACGTTGGAAATTGCCCAACAGCTTAATCGGTGGATGTGGCTATGGATAAATCGCAAACTTCTTGTACGGCACGTAAATCATGAACAAGGTCGCCGCGATCAGCACGAAATCGCGCAGGATGGTCTCAATGAGGTTCGTGCCCTCATCAGACGGCTGCGGGCCGAAACACCCGCAGTCGATGACCAGGCCACGCGACCACGCCGAGTACATCCCGATGATAAACAGCACCAGGACCACAATCGACACCCAGCCGCTTTCGCGCAGCTTGATGCCCGCCAGCAGAAACAGACCACCGGCAAGCTCCAGGGGACCAATCCACTGCGCCAAAATATTCGACCACTCATGGGTAAAAATCTCGTACGCAATGATGTTCTGCGTCACTTCCATATGGGCGCCGATCTTGGTCCACCCTGCGACAATCCACACAGCTGCCAGGCCGAATCGCGCCGCAGCCGACGCGATTTCCAGCAGCTTGCTGCGTGTCGTATTGATTTCGTGTGTCTCAGTCACGATTGGCAATCCTAGCCGAGTACCTGCGCGACAAGCTCTTTCGCAGCCTGCTGGACCTGCGCCAGGTGCTCCTTGCCTTTGAAGCTCTCGGCGTAAATCTTGTACTTGTCTTCCGTGCCCGAAGGACGCGCCGCAAACCAGGCATTCTCGGTGGTCACCTTCAGGCCACCAATCGGGGCTCCGTTGCCCGGAGCCTCGGTCAGCTTCGCGGTGATCTGCTCACCAGCAAGTTCGGTCGCGGTGACCTGCTCTGGGGAGAGCGCCTTCAGTGTGGCCTTCTGCTCGCGGTTCGCCGGGGCGTCGATACGTGCGTAGGCCGGAGAACCGAACTTCTCGGCAAGCTCAGCATAGCGTTGCGACGGCGTCTTCCCCGTCACTGCGGTAATCTCCGCCGCCAGCAGGTCCAGGATCAGGCCGTCCTTATCCGTCGACCACACCGTGCCGTCCTTCCGCAGGAAGGACGCACCCGCGGACTCTTCGCCACCGAAACCGATGGTGCCGTCGATAAGCCCTGGGACGAACCACTTGAAGCCGACCGGGACCTCGACAAGCTTGCGCCCGAGCGACGCCACCACACGGTCAATCATCGAGGAAGACACCAATGTCTTGCCCACCGCGGTGTTCTTCGCCCAGCCCTCGCGATGCGAGAACAAGTACTCAATCGCGACGGCGAGGTAGTGGTTCGGGTTCATCAAGCCCGCGTCCGGCGTGACAATGCCGTGGCGGTCCGCGTCAGCATCGTTGCCAGTAGCGATGTCGTACTTGTCGCGATTGCGCACCAGTGACGCCATCGAATCCGGCGAGGAGCAGTCCATGCGGATCTTGCCGTCGGTATCGAGCGTCATGAAACGCCAGGTCGGATCGACCTCCGGGTTCACCACAGTCATGTTCAGGCCGTGGGTCTCGGCAATCGCACCCCAGTAATCGACGCTCGCTCCGCCCATCGGATCCGCACCGATGCTCAGACCGGACTCCCGAATGGCGGCGATGTCGACCACGTTCGGCAAGTCGTTGATGTAGTTGGTCAGGTAGTCGTAGCGCTGCGCACGCTCATCGAGCACGCCCGACGCCGCAGAGCGCTTCACACCCTCCATGCCCTTTGCGATGTACTCGTTGGCCCGCTTCGCAATCCAGTCGGTCGCGTCCGTGTCAGCCGGACCACCCGACGGCGGGTTGTACTTAAACCCACCATCACGCGGGGGATTGTGCGACGGCGTAATCACAATGCCGTCCGCACGCTTCGGATCGGTACCCGTGACCCCACCAGAAAGCTTCGCGTTGTGCGACAAGATTGCGTGCGACACAGCCGGTGTCGGCGTGTAACGCCCCGCGGCGTCGACAAGTACCTCAATGCCGTTGCCGAACAGTACCTCAAGCGCCGACACCATCGCCGGCTCAGACAGCGCGTGTGTATCGCGCCCAATGAAGACCGGCCCGCCGATGTTCTGCTCACGCCGATAATCGACGATCGCCTGGGTGGTCGCCAAAATATGCGTCTCATTAAACGCGTTATCCAGCGAAGAACCACGGTGACCAGAGGTACCAAAAACCACCTGCTGATCAGGGTTGTGAGGGTCTACATCGCGGGTGTAGTAAGCAGTCACCAGCGACGCAATATCGATTAAATCTTCCGGGCGGGCAATCTGGCCAGCACGTTCATGAGCCATACGACAACATCCTTTCGATACGTACACACCCATCTTTCCCTCTTTTGGAAACTTCCGCCAGAAAATGACACAAACCACTTCCGCATGCGGAATTATGTGGCTATTATCTGACTCACGTTATCCACAGAAAGGTAATCTGTCCCACATTCCTATTGAGAAAGGACCACGATGGCTGCGCAACTCAACGAAACCCTCGGGACGATCGCCTCGTTCGTCTGGGGCCCTTTCATGCTCATCCCGCTCCTGCTCGGCACCGGCCTCTTCTTGACGGTCCGCATGCGCGGCATCCAATTCCGCACGCTAGGCCGCGCGACCCGCCACGCGTTCGTCGATAAGAATGAAGAAGGCTCCGGCGACATCAGCAACTACCAAGCCTTGACGACGGCCCTCGCCGCAACGGTCGGTACCGGCAACATCGTCGGCGTGGCCACAGCAATCTCGATTGGTGGCCCCGGCTCGCTGCTCTGGATTTGGGTCACGGGCATCGTGGGCATGGCGTCCAAATACGCCGAGGCGTACCTCGGCGTCCGCTTCCGCACCACAGATGCTAAGGGACGCCAGCAAGGCGGCCCTCACGAATACCTCCGACGAGGCATCCCCGGCCCACTCGGCACCACCCTGGCAATCGCGTTCATGCTCTTCACCGTCTTCGCATCCTTCGGTATCGGGAACCTCACCCAGGGCAATTCCATCGCCGCCGGTATGGAGGAAGCATTCGGTATCGACCCGGCAGTCTCCGGCATCCTGATCTTCATCGGCGTCGGGGCGGCCATCCTGGGTGGCATTGAAGGCATCGGCAAGATCACCGCAGGCTTCGTCCCTCTCATGATTGTCCTGTACGTCGGCGGAGGCATCGTCGCACTTGCACTCATGGCCGACCAGATCCCTGCAGCTATTTCGCTCATCTTCCATGACGCGTTCACCGGCTCCGCCGCCACTGGTGGCTTCGTCGGCTCCACAATCATGATGGCGATCCAGTTCGGTGTCGCCCGCGGTATCTTCTCCAACGAGTCCGGCATGGGCTCCGCCGCCATCGCTGCGGCGGCCGCAAAAACCCAACACCCATCCCGCCAGGCTCTCGTGTCCATGACCCAAACGTTCATCGACACCATCATCGTTGTCACCATCACCGGCCTCGTCATCGTGACATCCGGCACCTGGGATATGGGCCGCGAAGAAGCCGCCGTCATGACCGCACGTGGCTTCTCCACCGTACTGCCCGGGACCTGGGGCGGAGACATCGTATCCGTCTCCCTCATCTTCTTCGCCTTCTCCACCATCCTTGGGTGGTCCTACTACGGCGAGCGCGCTGCAACTGCACTCTTCGGCCAGTGGGCGTCCTTGCCATACAAGCTGCTCTTCACAGCAGTCGCGTTCCTCGGTGCCACTACCCGCCTGGAACTGATCTGGACATTCTCCGACCTCGCGAACGGCCTGATGGCCATCCCGAACCTGATCGGCCTGCTGTTGCTCTCCGGACTGGTCGCTCGCGAAACCCGCGAATACCTCAAGTTCGATCCTGATCTTCGACGCACACCCGACGAAGTGGCAGCGTTCGTGAAGCAGCAGGGCATGAACTGGGAGTAAAACGTCCTAGTAGACTGCGAGTGTGCAATTACGAAACATCGAGTCCAACCAGCCACTCGCAGTTGGAGTAGGGGCCGGCGCGGGCGCGCTGGCCCGCTACATCCTGACAGCAGGACTCCTTGCCGTGCTCCCCACAGCAGCGCATGTCGCTTTCATCGTAACGCTGTGTATCAATGTCATCGGCAGTTTCGCAATGGGCTACCTCCGACCGGGACCTCTACTCGGCACAGGATTCCTCGGAGGCTTCACGACGTTCTCCGCCCTCACCGTCGCTGCCGCCCAAACTACGGCACTGAACGCTCTTGTGTACGTTCTCAGCAGCGTTCTATTGTGTATTGCCGGTTGGTGGGTCGGCGACTCCGCAAGGGATCACAAGGAGGCGAACGACCGATAATGATCATCGAACCAGTCGCGATCCCAGCAGTGTTTTTCGGCGGTGCGCTAGGGGGAGTCACCCGGTGGTGGATCAGTTCCGCTCTCCCACCCCGCAAAGGGACGTTTACCGCCAACGCCGCGGCATCAATGGTTTTAGGTTTCACCGTAGCAATGGGTCCCCTATGGGTAGTCTTCGTAGGGACAGGCTTCGCCGGAGCACTGTCCACCTGGTCAACGCTTGCTAAAGAAGCCGGCATGCTGCTCAAAGAACGCCACTACGCCCAATGCTTGAAGTACCTACTGTGGACACTCGCAGTCGGAGTCGCATTCGCGGGACTAGGCGTGATGCGAAGCAGCGCAGCCTTCTAAGCGAAATCCTCGATTAAGGACTTCCGCTACCTGCGCAGGGTCTGTGCACCACTTTCCGGGTCTTCGGGACTGTGTCGTGGCGTCTGCCCAGTTCGCGGTCCCTGTGCAAGGCAATCTGGTGTCGAGTAACCAGGATTACCCATACGCGCAGTGACAAACCACGCACCCCCCTCTCCGCGACCTGGGGTAATACCCCACATCCCTGGACAGTTGTGCGTCCTGTGTCACCACCCGCAGGACCCCACACACCACAACAAGGTACATCCCCAGCACACACCCCACACCCCACAACAAGATACATCCCCAGCACACACGAACAACGCACAGGAATCTAGTGCACACCCCCGCACGAAGCCGCAACCCCCGCACACCCAACCCCCGCACACCCCGGGTACACCCAACACCCCTGGGGCGCAAACACGAAAAAGGTGGTGGATGTGATACCCACACCGGGTACCACATCCACCACCATGAAATTATAGGCCGGCGGTAACCTACTCTCCCACACCCTCCCAGGTGCAGTACCATCAGCGCGGGCG
>NZ_MLCQ01000002.1 GCF_001875725.1 Corynebacterium sp. NML140438
ACTGGTATAACGCGGAAAGACTCCAGCTGGGACTTGATGGTTGCACCCCGATGAAATACCGGGATAAGGCCTTTAAGGCGTTAGCCGGGTAGGATTACCCCTAGTCTAACTTTCGGGGGCAAGTTCAACAGAAATCCGGGGAACTTTTTCAAAGCGAAGAGGGCAAGCGCAGCCAAACCCCCAACTACAAGAACGGGTACGGGTCCCACCCGGTGAAGTATTCGATCCGTTCGCGCGCGATCAACAGGATGGCGGCCACCACGGCCACGAGCACAATCGCCAGGAACACCCACCCCGCGAAGCGCCGCACCCCGCTCGCCGCAGTGCCGTCTTCGGCGGGGGACAGGAAGTGGATGCTCAACGAAAACAAAGCGGGCAGTCCGGCGCCGAGGAGCATGCCTACGCCGAGGACCATGAGTAGTGATTTCAGCATTGGTGTCTCCTATTTGCCCAGGTGGTGGTTGAGGCCGTGGGTGGTGTCGACGATGTGCGCGGGCCCGGTTGGTCCGGTTTGGGGGCCTTCGGGGCCGTCGATTGGGTCCCAGTCGTCGTTGACGTTGTCGCGGTCGACGGGTTGCAGTTGCGCGCGGTAGAACATGTAGCCACCGCCGATTGCGAGTACGACGGTGAGGAGGATGCCGCCCCAGACGAGGTCGCCCCCAATTGTCGACGCCCACTTCGCCACCCACCACGTCACGAAGGAGATGGCCGCGGCGATCGGCAGTGTGGTGATCCAAGCGAGGGCCATCCGGCCTGCGACTCCCCAGCGCACTTCACCCTTCGGTCCCGTGAGGCCTGAGCCCATGATGGATCCGGTGGCGACGTGGGTCGTCGATAAGGCCATGCCGAGGTGGGATGATGTGAGGATGATTGCCGCGGACGATGTTTCGGCGGCGAGGCCCTGTGGCGGGTGGATTTCGACGAGCCCTTTGCCCAGCGTGCGGATGACGCGGAACCCACCCGAGTAGGTGCCGATGGCGATGGCCAGGGCGCACGCTGCTTGGATCCAGAAGGGCATGGTGTGGTCGGCGTCGAATTGTCCGGCGGCGACCATGGCGAGGAAGATGACGCCCATGGTTTTTTGGGCGTCGGAGGTGCCGTGCGCGAGCGCGACGAGCGACGCGGTGCCGATCTGCCCCCAGCGGAAGTAGGTGTCGCGGTGTTCGTGTTCGGCGTTGGCGGTGAGTCGGTAGACCAGCCACGTCGCGACGGCCGCAATGATCCCCGCGACGAACGGCGCGAACACGGCCGGCAGGATGATTTTGTCCAGGACGCCTTCCCACACGACGCCTCCCCATCCGATTGCCGCGATTGCCGCGCCGATCAGCCCGCCGAACAGCGCGTGCGAGGATGAGGACGGGATCCCGTACAGCCACGTGAACAGGTTCCACATGATGGCGCCGGTCAGCCCGGCGAACACCACGAGCAGCAGCTTTTCGGATTCGATGGTGTCGGTCAGGTCGAACCCGTCCAACTTCACGATGCCACTCGCCACCGTCTTCGCCACAGCCACCGACAGGAACGCCCCTATTAAATTAAGGACGCCCGCGAGCGCCACCGCCGTTTTCGGCTTGAGCGCCCCCGTCGCGATGGATGTGGCCATCGCGTTCGCCGTGTCGTGAAAACCGTTCGTGAAGTCGAAGAACAGTGCCACGGCGATAATCAGAATCAGAAGGATAGTGATACTCACAACGTCGAATTATTCCCCTCTCCAGCGCGGAATGAAACTCCGTGCACCGTTTTGCCTGCTGGGGCTTGCGTGGGGGTGTGCACTGAAACGGCTTTTCGACGCCCCCTTCACCACGGCAACCCCACTAATAGGAACCCCACAAATAGGAACGGCACGACCGTGCCCGCCACAATTGAGACCACAATCGCCGCAATCCCCAAGTCCTTCCGCTTACCCTCCAGGAACAGTGACCCCACGCCGAGCGCCAACCCGATCACTGGCAGTATGTACCGCACCGGCTCCCGTCCGAGGATCAGGAACGTCTTTGCAACGGCGAACACGAGGCCGAGCACAGCAACAACCAGCGCAACAGTCCCGAGCTGGTTTGCGCGCTTATGAGTCGGTGTTGGCATCGTCCCTCCGTGTATCTCGTTCATTTACAAGGTGTGAGGTTATAAGTGTATGGCGTTCCTGCGCTACAGCGGTCGATACAAAACCCGGCCACTCTCCAATCCTTGCGATTGTGACGGGCCGGTTTTCTTACCTGAACGTTAGCTGTGCACCACAGTCCAGCACGAAACGGCAGCGACCTGGGAAAACGCAAACGCGGCAAACAGAAAACCCGGATTTTGGTGCGAGCGTCCCCCTCGACCGGGCATGAAAAACTCCCCTACCAGCAACCTGGAGGGGAGCCCAAGAAACTAACTACTGCACCGCCACGAAGGACTTTCCGGAGAACATGTCTGGCGAGACCGCCAGCACACCATTCTCGATTCCCTCCGAAGGCACCGCGATAGCAATGTTGCCGGTGGTGCTTGCACCTTCGTACAGCGTGGTGATCTGGTCGAAGGCGTCTGGGGCGACGGCGAGGCTGTCGTGGGCGGCGAACGTGTTGCCGTCGGCGGAGACGTATGCAACCGAGCCGAATGGCGTGGCGCCTTCTGGGTCGTTGCCGGTGTAGGTGGCGGTGACGTTGATTAGGATGTACTGCTGGCCGTCGGAGGGGGCGTCGTTAAATGGGTTTTCGGCCATGACGGCGTCGGTGGCGTTGAGGTCGACGCTGTTGATGGTGTAGGACCATTCCTTGGACTCGATGCTGGAGCCCACTGGGAGCGGGTTGTCGCGGCTCGTGCCCTGCGCGTCCTTGCCCTTGTTCTCGATGGTCTTGCCATCCGGGCCGGTCTGGGCAGGAGGAGCGTTGAGTGCTTCGTCGGCGGCGTCGCCAATGTAGGCCAGGAATATGATCGGCGATACGATCGCACCCAGGACCGAGACGATGATCGCCCCGATGCCCATGCCCTTCTTCTTGTTCTTCATGAACAGGGACACGATGCCCAGGATGAACCCGATCGGCAGCAGGACCCAGCCCGCGATCAGCGCGCCCTTCACGAACGAAAGAATGAGGCCGAGGACTGCGACGATGAGGGCGATAAGGCCCAGCGTGTTCTTCGCTGGCGCCGCCTGCGCGGGCTGCGCATACATGGGCGTGGGCTGCTCAGGCGTTGGTGCGGGTTGAGTCATGGTTGCTCCCTAGTCGGTGGAAAAACAAAATTCAGGACCATTCAAGCCCCCCCCCCCCCTCATCATTTGTCAAGTTTCTGCCGGTCAGCGGCCGACCGCTTTTCGACGCCGGCTCCGCCCACCAAGCATGAAAAACTCCCCTACCAGCAACCTGGAGGGGAGTTGGAGAAGTGGGTTAGAACTTCAGCAGGCCAACCTGCTTCGCGCCGAAGGCCATTGCGCCCAGGCCGGTGGCAGCAACGGCGATCCAGGTGATGATCCAGCCGGCCTGCGTAGCCTTATATGCTTCCTCAGCCGAGGAGCCTGCCTTGATTGAGCCGGCAGCCATCTTGCCAGCGCCTTCCGTGTCAGGCATTGCGCCGAGTCCCTTGGTAGCCAAAAGTCCAAGGTATTCAAGTGCTTTATACGCAGGATCGTGTTCTTCCGCCTGTGCTGGCGCTGCGGTGGCGCTTCCGGCGATGGACGCTGCGGCGACCGCAACGGCGATAGTGCGCTTTACGTTCATAGGAACTCCTCAGTGAAATAGGGGGAAAATTACAGTTCGACCCCCATTCAAGCCCCCCCCCCTCATCATTTGTCAAGTTCTGGCCGGTCAGCGACCGACCGCTTTTTGACGCCGGCTTCGCCCACGCCGCTCGCGAAATACCACTCTCCGAGCATCTATTAGTGTGACTTATCTCATATGGTTAGTTTCTGAATAAAAACATCATTTACCTATATCAAACTTAAGATGGAGGAATCAATCAAATACCGCTAAGGAGATTCTTATGGCATGGATTTTGCTTGCCGAACTTGCGGTAATGCTGGCGTGCATCTGGTTGGGTTCACGGCACGGTGGCATCGCCCTCGGCTTTTGGGGAGGCATCGGCCTTCTCATTCTGACTTTTGTTTTTCGAGAGACACCGGCAAAGCCGCCTGTGGACGTGATGCTGATCATCCTGGCGGTCACGTGCGCGACAGCGACGATGCAAGCTGCTGGTGGTATTGATTTCTTCGTCCGGATGGCGGAGAAGATCATTAAGCGCTACCCGGAGCGGATCACGTTTATTGCTCCGATGGTGGCGTATATTTTCACGTTTGCTGCTGGTACCGGCCACATTTTGTACCCACTGTTGCCGGTTATCCACGATACGGCGCTTCGCAACGGTATCCGTCCCGAGCGTCCGATTTCGGTCAGTGTTGTTGCAAGTTTGCAGGGCATTACCGCGTCCCCTGTGTCGGCTGCGATGGCTGCGTTCATTGTGGTGGTTGAGGGTGCTGGCTATTCGCTTCCGAAGATTATGCTGATCGCGGTGCCGGCGACGATCGTCGGTGTGCTGGTCGCTTCGCTTGTGATGTTGCGGTACGGCAAGGAGTTGGAGGATGATCCGGAGTTCCAACGCCGTGTGGCAGTTGGTGAGGTCGAGGACATCCCGCTTCTTGTGAAGGCGCAGCGTAAGGCAAAGCGGGAGAAGATCTCGGTTGAGCAGGCGAAGGATCAGATCCTGGCTTCCTCAAAGGGCTCCGTGGCGGTGCTCGAGGAGACGGAAGGGGCGTCGGCAAGTATTGGTGCCGACGGCCGCCTCGAGGAGGACGTCACCGCTGAGAAGAATGGCGCACGGCCGGGCTCCCCGCGGATCACTGCTGCGATCTTCCTGGTCACTGTCGTGCTCGTCGTGATCTTTGGTGCAATTCCAGCACTTCGTCCTCCAGGGGAAGAAGGGAAGCCGTTGAGTATTGCGGTGCTGTTGCAGATTCTGATGCTCTCGGCAGCAGCGATCATGGTTGCGGTGACCCATGTGAAGGTTGGCGCGGTTGCTACCTCGTCCATCGCGAGGACAGGTTTGATCGCGATTGTGGGTATTTTCGGCCTCGCGTGGTTGGGCCTCACAGTTATTGAGGCGAATGAAGAGTTCATCGTCGGCGGTCTTGAGGGTCTGGTTTCGCAGTACCCGTGGATGTTCGCTATTGCCCTGTTTGCGTGCTCGATTGTGCTGTTCTCGCAGGCGTCGACAACACGCACGCTGATGCCGCTTGGTCTTTCCCTTGGGCTCGCGCCGGGTCTGTTGGCTGGTATGTGGCCGGCCGTCAACGGTGCATTCTTCCTTCCGACGTACGGCACGATCGTTGCAGCGATCAACTTCGACCGGACTGGTACTACCCGAATCGGAAAATTTGTATTCAATCACTCGTTCATGCTGCCGGGCGTAGTGGCGATCGTCGCTGCTGTCGCTACAGGCATGGCACTTGGCTCCATATTTGGTTAAAAGAAAGGAATCATTATGTGCGATATGCACGAACCAACTCCCCCGAATCCTGCATTTACGCAGCATCTCGCTGCAGAGACGCAGATCGCTAAGGAGACAATGCGCTACCATGAGCCGACGGCTGAAGGTGCGCCAAAGGAGCTGTGCGATCGGCTCGAAGAGCTTGTCGACGCCCACTCCGACACCATCATCGGGTTGTCCCAATACCTTCACGCGAACCCAGAAACCGCATTTGAGGAATACGGTTCGGTCAAGCGCATCGCTGAAATCCTGAAAGAGCACGACCTTGATGTTGAGGTTGGCGTCTACGGAGTTGAGACCGCGTTCGAGTCCCACCTCGTCAACGGGGACGGCCCAACGATCGCGATCCTGTCCGAGTACGACGCACTCCCCGAGATTGGGCATGCCTGCGGCCACAACGTCATGGCTGCGACCGGTCTGGGCGCCTATCTTGCCCTGGCAGCGCTCGTCCGCGAGAACCCGGATGCGTTCAAGGGCACCGTGAAGTACATCGGCACCCCAGCTGAGGAGGGCTCGTCGGGCAAGGAGGTCATGGCCCGCGGCGGCGCATTCAAACCAGAAGATATGGATGCGTGCATCATGGTCCACTCCTACGGCTACGACTTGGCGGACCAGGTCTGGCTCGGACGCCGCGTACTGAACGTCACCTTCCATGGCGTTGCCGCCCACGCTTCTTCGCAGCCGTTCATGGGCCGAAATGCGCTTGACGCTGCAGCAATGACGTACCAAGGCCTCGCGGTGCTGCGCCAGCAGGTTCCGCCATCAGATAGGATCCACGCGATCATCACGAAGGGCGGCACCCGCCAATCCATCATCACTGAGGAAGCGGAGATGAAGTTCTACGTCCGCTCCAAGTACCCAGACACGCTGAAGGACCTTTCGCGACGCGTCGAAAACGTGGTGAAGGGTGCCGCGCAGATGACCGATTGTGGCGTCGACATCGAATGGGACTACAGCCCCGCAACCCTCGGCGTTCGTGCGAACGACCAACTGGTTTCCCGCTGGGTCGAGGCACAGCGTCGCCGTGGCCGCGAGCCACTGCCTCGCGGCGTCGTGTCCGAGATCCTTGCCGCATCGACGGACTTCGGGAACGTCTCGTACCGAGTCCCGGGCATCCACCCGTTGATCAAGGTCGCGAACGAGGACCAGGCGCTGCACACCCGCGAGTTCGAAGCCTCCGTCGGCACCGAAAAGGGCGACCGCGGTGCAGTCGACGGCGCCTACGGGCTGGCTCAAGTCGCGCTGGACTTCCTTACTGACGCTGACCTGCGCAAGGCAGTGAAGGACGAATTCGAAGCCGCCGGCGGCTCCATCGACGTCGAGCACTACTTCGACTAACAGCCAGAACCACAAGAAGGGCGACATCCAAGGGATTGGGTGCCGCCCTTCTTGTGTTTGTGGGGCGGTGCCCTGCCAGTTTGCTGCGCAAGGGGAAGCAAGGATGGTTGAGGAATTCTCAAAAGCCATAAACTGTAGAAAATAACAGGCTATGCTTACATGCTAATAAGCATTAATTTAGTAGGTTCGATGTAGGGAGTCCTGTGATGATAATTAAAAATGTTGCGATCAAAGGGTTTCGTGGAGCTCTCAATCGAAAAGAGCTGATGCTTGAACAGGACTTTACAGTAATTACAGGGCGTAACGACGCCGGCAAATCTACTTTTCTTGACGCGCTGAATATATTTTTCGGGAATCAAAAGGTTTCTGATAGTGATTTCAGCAGATCTCTCGACGGTGAAACTGCCGAAGAAATATACATCGAAGTTTCTTTTTGCGATTTGCCACAGCAGGTAGTTTTTGACAGTACGTCTTCTACCACTTTCGAAGACGAATATCTACTTGATGAACAGGGATACTTGACTATCAGGTATACCTATACGTCCAAAGGTCGACTTCCTAAAAAATCCCTTTTGGCCAGGCACCCAGTGCTTAAAGAGAGCAGTGTCCCACTCTTATCGATGAAGAATGCAGCACTCAAAAAGCTGGTTACTCAACATCAACTTAGCTCCGTCGGGATTGACATGAAATCTAACGTAGCGTTGAGACAAGCCCTCTATAAGGATCTCACTCTGTTCGAATTTCAAGAAAGTTATTGTCTTGAGTTGGAAAACGTGGAAGGGGGCAAAGGGCTTTTCAGCAAGATCGAAAGGAATTTCCCTGCGTTCCATCTGTTTCGTGCCGAGAATGTCTCAGATGAAGGGGAGAAGTTTGTTCAGGATCCGGTGCGGGCGATAGTAAAGGAAGTGCTGGAGCAACATGTAGATAGTTTGGATGCAGTCGCGCAGAAAGTTGACGACGAGATTACAAATGCACTGACTGCAGTCTCTGATGACCTGGCACAACTTGCACCGTCATTGCGCACAAGATTCATGCCCCATGACGTCAGGGCAAATTGGGAGAAAGCCTACGCGTCCGTGGCTTTTAGTGATGCTCAGGGCGTTCCACTTGCCACGAGGGGATCGGGAATGCGACGCCTCGCTCTGTTAAGTTTCTTTAGGGTGCAGGCTGAAAGGGTTTCCAAAGGGATACCTGTAGTTTACGCTATTGAGGAGCCTGAAGCGTTTTTGCATCCAGACTTGCAGAAGGAAATTTGGCAAGCGTTAAACGACCTTGCCCTCCATGAAGAAAACCAACTCATCATAACTTCACATTCGGCGAATTTGATCGAAGGCACTTTGTGTACTCAAGTTAGGTACTTGGATGACGATGGTGTCCATTCTGTAAGCCCAGAGAAATCTGATGATGAAAAGGCTGATTTTGTACGCCACATTGAAAAGTCTCTGGGCAAATTCAGAGACACAGATATCGACTGCTTTATACTGGTAGAGGGCAAAAATGACATTACTACTCTAGAGAAACTGCTTCCTGCAGCGAGTGATCCTGAGTTAATAACTTTCGCAGGGCATTTCGAAAAAGGCAGAATAAAAACTTTGCCAATTGGCGGTACGGGGGCTGTCGGTCTCTGGCAAGGGAGACTTGATGAATTTGATAAGCCAGTCGTATTTTTGCGCGACGCGGATGACGATATTCCGGAGTTGCTGGAAGCGGCAGAAGTACAAAATGGACTGAAAAAGAAGGAAGTCTATACAATTAAGCATTCTCGTCGTGAGATGGAGAATTTTCTATCCCTGGATGTCATTATTGAGGTTTTGTCTAAAAAATGGAATCTGCCGGAGCATCAGCTAAGAGATGCGATGAACATGTTTGGAGTAACCGAAGATAGGATGGCGACGTGCAATGTCCCTGACGAGATGGCTCGTTCATTTTTGTATTGCCAACTTGATGGGGAACAGTATGAGGATGACCCAGAAAAGGTTGCCAAGAAAAGCGGTTCGGTGAAAAGGATTTTGGCCGATGCTTTCGCAATAGGCGACCAAGCGACGGAACATGCTTTGATGTCATCTAACTTTGGGGTTCTTGTGCGAGAGATAAATAAGATGCTTGCATGATGCGCACTTCAAGCTTCAAGCAATGAGCGGATGCTGGTCTGGAGGAATTTAGGTAACTGGTCGAGCGCGACGTGTCAGCGGAAGAACTATTTCAAGTTCCGTTGCTAATCAAACCGATCGAACCACTTCTCATTCACTACAGGTGCGAGCTGTACCCCACAGTTTTCACTTTTCAGGATGAGGTCGGTGAGCTGGTGCCCTCCGATGAGGTCAACGGTTGGGGACGCATCGGTTGCCGCCTTTCGGGCAGCATCGGTGAACCGACTCAGAGTGACGAGAATGGCGCGTTCAGCGCCACGGGTCATCGCGTCGCGCTGGAAGAGCGCTACCGTTTCGCGACCAATTGGTCGAGCGTCGGGGCGGTAACGCTTTACCTGCACGGCTACCCGCGATGAAAGCACCGGGGAAAGCGGCGCTGTTCCGATCGCATCGATGCCTTCGTCGCCCGACCCACCAATGTGCGTCAGTTTGAGCTCATATTGCTTGAGCAAGAAAATGATGAACTTCTCGAAACCCTCCGGACTCATTTGATGCAGCCGATTGAGCAGCTGCTCCCTCCAACTATCGGCGTCATTTTCGTCGCTCTCATCGATTTCCTGGGCGGACTCTGAGTCTTTGGGTATTTCGGTTTGCTCGCGAAGGGCTTTCGCTGCTCGTTGTTCACGGTACTTTTCGCGGTCAACGTCCTTGATGAGTTCCAGCGCGTCGAGTTGTGGCATACCGAGCAACTTTTCACCGAATTCGGTGATGAGGTACATGCCCCTGGAAGGCTGCTCGATCGCCGCGATTCTCTTGGCTGTGCTAAGTGACCACCCGGCTCTGTCCTCAAGGACGCTGACGTTTGGCCTGGTGGGATACATGATTTGGCCTAGCTTTTCAGCATTGGGATGATTCTCGGCAACTTGTGTGACGATGTCCCGTGAGGCTGCAGAGTCCCCCATCTCCTTAAGAGCCCGTAGCACTGGAAGCACGAGCTCTTGATGTGTGGGCATACCTTGTTCGCTGAATGAAGCCATGGAGTTACCGTAGCAGGAACGACCTGTTCAGTAGACTCGCCGTCCCTTACTCCACGAGCGCCAGGACCCAGCCGATCCAGCTGGCGACGGATTGCGCGCGTCGAAAGACGGTGGATTCTTCGATGCAGATGTTGTGCTGGCGCATTTCGTCCATGATGACGTCGAGGTTAGGGACACAACCGCTGGTGAGCGCGGTTTGCAGGAGAGTGTTGAAGATGTGGTGGTGGCTGAGGAGTCGCACGTAGGCGAGTTGGCGTTGTTTGTACCCGAGGTTGAGGATGTCGTTGCCTTGCTCGTTGAGGGCGTACTTCCCGGGCTCGACTCTATCGACAACCCCAAGATAGCGTGCCGCTGCGGTGTAATAGGCGGTTTGCCGGACGACGAGTCCCATGAAGTCGGTGACTTCTGAAGAAGTGGCTTCGTAGTCGGGTTGGGTGGAGAGGAATTCGATAAGGGAAAGGACGCGATCGAAGCGGTCAGCCTGGATGAATGGGATGTCGGAGCTGCCGTGGGTGTCATATGTGGTGACTTGTGTGCCACGAACTACGGCGAGCAAGTCTCCGACGGTGATGCCTTGGTCTTCGAAGCTGTAGGCCTTGCTCTTTATCAGTTCGATTGAAGAGAAATTCTCAGGGTCGGTGAAGATGTATTCGTACAGGTGATAGGTCAGGTTGGTGAACTGGGAGAAGACGAGTCGGATAGGTTTGTGTACGCGGGACTTGTAAAGGCGGTATGGGAAGTAGAGCTGTCGGACGTTGAAGTCGTCGTTGATGACGTTTTTGGCTTCCATGATTACCACGGAGCTCGGTGATTCGAAGCCGCCGTCGATTTCAAGTTGCGCCTTATTCACGTTGATACGAACCTGCTTATTCAGGGCCTGCTCGAGTGGTGAACTTTTCCCAAGGGCTGTTGGGCTGTGCAGGTTTACGCGGAAATCAAACTCCCCAGTGCCCATTCGTCCGTTGAAAGTCTCGATGAGGGCACCCGGCTCTTCGTTGAGGAAGTCGTTGAGCGCGCCAGAGACGACGAGCGCGTTGATAGCATTGGATTCGCTGGTGAGGTTGTCGATTCGTAGCGTTTCAAGCTCTGGCAGCGGGATGGCTGTGGGTGTGAGGTGGCTGGTGTCGGGGAATTCTTCGTAGAGGTTGAACCTACCGATGACGTATGAGCTCCTGCTCGTGGGCAGGACGTTGAGTTTTCTCGTGCGCAGTGGGGCGGCTACGGAGTCAGAGGTGTCGAACTTCGTCATGAGGCGAGGCTCGCGGAACTCTTTGATCGCTTCTGCAGTGATGTCGTAGAGCCCATTGGTCTCAACGGTTTCCTCAATGGGATACTTCTCCAGCAGAGCGTTCCAAGCGAGATTTGTCTTACCTTCTTTGCTAGCCACGAATGAGTACCTCCGTTATTGAACCGCGTTTGGCTGCCTTTGAATTAACCGCACGGCGAGCACTCACCGTGTGAATTTCAAAATCTTTGTAGAGTTCCCGGATTGCTTCGCAGTCACTATTGGACTGTAGAAATGCAATTCCTTGCTCCCTCAGTTTAAGGCACTCGTCACGCAATGTGACCTGATCTTGGTAACCAAACCCTTCTTGGGTGTACCCAGTAAAGGAGGAGGTTTGGCTTAGCGGCATGTATGGCGGATCAAGATACACGAAACTGTCTTGTGGCAGGTCCACCAGGCAGTCTTTGTAGTCGCCGCATCGCATATCGACCTCCGCCTCGTTCAAGTACTCTTCCAGCGCCAGAATCTGCTCTCGGTTGACGATGTTTGGGTTTTTATACTTCCCGTAAGGCACATTGAGCTGGCCTGCGGAGTTCACACGAAAGAGTCCGTTGAAGCAGGTTTTATTCAGGTATAGGATGCGGGCAGCTCGCTGGACGTCACTGAGCTCGCGGTAGGCTTCACTCCGGTCGAGTGCGCGAATGGAGTAGTAGTACTCGCTGCCGTGCTCGGCGTTGTGTTGTGCGTGTTCGTCTAGGATTCCTATGAGCTCAGACGCTGACTCCTTCACACACTTGTACACGTTGATGAGCTCCGCATTCGAGTCATTCACGCGTGCCTGCGCGGGCTGCTCATGCAGCAGGACGGCAGCCCCCCCGAGGAACGGCTCGACGTACACGGAATAGTTGTCCGGCACATGCTTCGAAATCTCTGGCAGCAGTTGTCGCTTGCCTCCTACCCACTTCAAAATTGGGGCCAAGGGTCGTTTCACCTGTGTCATTTCGGGCTCCTCGAAGTTGCTTGCGAATGATTCAGATGCAGTCTACTCAAGGCCCCGGACAAAACTCACTGATGCTCCTCAACACAGCTCAGACGCCTTTTAGCCTCCTCTACATCTCTCGTCGCAGTGAGACGCTGAAGTGCACCGTTGCCGATTGCCTATATTGTCGCAGCTAGATTTGGAATAGGTGCAAGTAACATAGAAATAGCGTGTCCTGAGACTGCCCGGGCCACGCTATAAACCACAAACTACCTAGCCACGCGGCGGGAACGGATCATTTCCATAAGAATTACGGTTCTGAATCTGTCCGTTTCTGCCATGGCTGTAGAACTCGGCACCTTTGTTCTTTGCGATTTCAATTCCGCGCTTCATAGCCTCGGCCTTTGTGTCGAAAATACCAGCGGCGCGCTTCGAACCTCCGCTTGCGACGCGCCAGCCATTTCCGCCGTTCGGGGTGACGTGGACCGTGTTTCGGTTACCCACTGGGAACCAACCTTTCCCTCGCGACACGCGAGAAAACTTGACGCACGTGGTGAAAGCACTGGTACCGTTGCGGGCGAGTGAACGTAGGAAATTTGCTCGCTGCAACAGCCCCGTGCCGCCCCGCGGTTACGGGGCTTTTGCGCGTCATTGAGTGAGTGTACATGTGGTTTCGCGTCGAGAAAAGTGGATAACTACACCGGTGTAATTTTCCACAGGGGGGTAGTTACGACTTTTCCACAAGCGTGAGACCAGTATCCACAGATTTCCACAGGGGGTATGAATTGACACAGTGAAGTATGACATGTAATGGAAAACAGCTTCTTGCAACCGCAACTTACTCTCACCTCATCAAAAGTCGGAGCTCCATCGACCGAAGCCAAGCTAAAATCGCTTTGTGAAAATTTTTCGATTAGAGGGGTGTCGTGCTCAAAACGATTCACAGCTTGGGGTCGGATTTCCAAGACACATCGGATCTTCGCAAAGCCCTCTCGGATCCAGAGCTACCTTAGCTCCAAGAGATCTTAGGTTGGATCGGTCGTCATAAGTTACTCGACCTTTATGGTCAAATGCCGGGCGACGTTGGAGCCTTCAAGATCACACCGTTGGGCGAGGATCTTGCCGAAACAGATACCAGCACCAGGGTCCTTGCAGAACGAGCCGTAGCGGGAGCAATTATGAATCAACAGACAAACTTCAACTTCGGTTTTGCCCAGAATATGCAAGGCGACAACAACATAATCTCGGTACATCAAGGTATGATTGCCCACCTCGACGAGATTAAGAACATTCTCAGCGACAAAGGCTACGAAGCTAAAGCCAAGGAGCTTGAAACAAAGCGCGTCGACTTAGGTTGAGAGAAACTGACTGGTCAAACATCCAGGCCTGGTCAGTTTGAACAGTTTGAGGAGTGTGAGACCTAGTGGATTCTCTCTTTGGTCAAGGAGGCCCTTTCGACTAAATCAGAGGTAGTTGTGTAGCCAATCAGGCATATTTGGATCGTCCTTTGCCCATGATTCCACTTCTTTTTCTTCTGACTCCCAGACGTTCTCATCACCATCGAAATACTTGAAGCGGTGGCACTTGATCTTGTAGACGGTATCTCCATCAAGCCGGTATTCATTCCAGTAGTAATTTTGCTTGCCGTAACCCTTCCACTCGTTTGTGGTGTAAATGGTTTTCATGGTCGGTCCTCCAAGATCGGTAACAGGGTCGTGCATCAACGATTGTATCGGTCGTACAACACCACTAGGGTCGTTTAGTCAATTGCCTGCTCAGTGATCTGTCGGTAATCCCAGCACGGTGAAGAGACCAACGTCTTGGTTTTTATTTTTCAAGGAGCCTGTCGTGCTCTGAGCGGACTTATTTGTTCGGGTCAAATTCGACTGAGTCGATGATCTCTTCGATCTCTTTATCCGACAAAGTGATGGCCACGACCTCGGGGTCAGCCGCACCGCCGGCGCCGGTGGAGACGAATACCCATGCGTCTTTGACGGTCTAGCCTTTGGAACAATTGGTTGTTCAGGTGGTCAGTTTGGCTTCGTCGGTGTTCTTGTTCTTGAGGTCTCAGGATTTCCTGAGCTTGAAGTCCGTACCGTGTGTATTGCAGAACTGGGCGTTCGCTTCGAAGTAACGAGGGCGTTCGATAGTTTGTGTGCGGGGCTTGGTTTACAAGTACTCCGCGAAACGGTTGGGGTATGCCACAGCTAGTTGGTTGATGGCTTGTTTCCATCCATTGGCCTTCGCTCCTTCAACATAGCCGTTGCGCTCAACGTCGCGTTTGGCTTCCTTCGCGCGTTGGGCAGCACATTTGTCTTCGATGCGAACAGAGGGCCAAAGCGAGCAATCAGTAAAGTCGCCGGTTGGATTAATGAAAAATTCTTCAGCCCGGAGGTGCTTTCAGCGATTGCACCGATAGCCGGCCAAGCCGCACTTGACACATTCTAAACGAAAGGATCCTCCCCATAATCTCTGCTGACCAAGCATAGGAGTATTTAGTTGACTCCGAGCGACCTTTATCAGATGGGCTAAGTGCTCTATACGTCCTCGCGAGCCGATTCGGGACTCTGGAACTAAAGCAATGGATCGACAAAGAACTGTCTGGCTACGGAGACGACGAACCCGTTCCCAGTTGATCGAACGGCTCGCGGCAAAGAATCATCATACCGAGGAATTTCTTGCGAAACCGATTGTGCTGGCGGAAGTAGAACAGCGACCACGGTGGTTTAGGCGGCTTGAACGGTTGGCTGGTTCGTTTCGGAAGCGTGGGACCTATGGCCCTGCACAGGTTATGGCGACGACTCCTCTGCCTAATGGGATTGATTGCATTCTAGACTACGTTGCGAGAAAGGCAGCCGGTTACTCCACCGGTTTGAAAAAGAATGAAGTAGACAAGCTCAAAGCGGACATGATGAATCGTCCTGATAGGTGGAAACCTGTAACGGTTGAGCAAGTCCGTGCCAAATGCAAAGAACTCGGTATGCGGCCGAATGATGTGGACGCGATCGCAGAGCTATTGCAGCGCCGGAAAGACGAGCGTTCTTTTCGGGTGGACTCCTCATGTCGGGGCTTCCATTTTTAAGAAAGCTAGCTTTAGGATCACCGTACTGACATCAGAAATCGTAGAACTCGAAGTCCATCTTGACTCTGTGGGGCATCACGGCTTATGGTGAGTACCTCAAGCCGCGAGGCAAATAGGCTCTGGCCCCCGATTTCTCGGGGGCCATCTTTTATTGCTCGGGCGTCCGACCAATCAATCAGGCATGTCAGAAATAAAAACGCACCCCCTCGCGTGGAGGGGGTGGCCATGTTGGTGCATACGTTACAGCGTGATCTGTCCACAATCCAGTCTCTTCACCGGCTCTGCGGAGTAATCGGTTTAGTATCGGAGACTGCACGACTACTTAGAGCGTTGGGTGTTGGGGCACCCCACTGATGGTTTGGCCCGGGAGAACGGACCCGTCCCAGCGCGGAAATGCTGAAGGCTCTATGTACTCCATTTTTGCCAGGTGGGAGTGGTCAGTGAGAAATCGGAGGGCCAGGTCCATGTTTCGTAGCCCATGCCGTCGAGGAAGGACACATCGTGACATACGAGATCCTTGCCCTCGAAGCTTTTGCCTAGATTGCGCAAGGGGCCGACGTAGACCCGCAGCCCAACCACGTTCGCAGTCTCACCGGGCTCCAACGGGACGAGCTCGGAATTCTCCTTCGCCACCGAAATCTTCTCGTCGACCATCCCGTGCGAAGGGAAGACCGCCGTCCTCCTCATCATTGGGGAGCAGAAGAAACATCCCACCAAACACAGCGAGGGTGGTTGCTCCGATCTCCAGAGAATGCTTCAGAGGAAAGTCATCATCGCCCATGTGTGGGCCTTTCGTCGCGAAATGCGTGGCCCATCTGTAACCGCACCCCACGGCTACACGCTGCGGACTGAGCCGATAAAATGGTGCGTAAACGCCCAGACGCCACCACCCCGATACCCCACAGATTGGATCAACGATGTCTCAGCCAAAAGACGACCTACCTGTCAACCGCCCCGAAGTGTTTGGTGCTGCAGACTCGGCAGACTCGACCGATCACGCCACCTGCATCCAAACGATCAACGCCGTCGCCCCAAGGCCGGACAACGCGCGGCCAGGGGTCAAGCGCCTGCTGCAGGGCGACGGCGCGAACCTCATCGTCTTCAATTTCTGCCCTGGCCAGACGTTGCCGGATCACAAGGCGGCCCACCCGATCACCGTGCAGTGCCTCAACGGGTCCCTCGAGTTCGAGTGCGGTGGCGAGCGTTTCCCGCTCAAGCAGGGCGAGGTTGTCCACCTACGCGCGTACGTGCCGCACGCGGTCTACTGCCCGGATGATGCCCTGTCGCAGGGCAACATTTTGCTGCTCAGCATGCTCACCGGCGAACGCCACGGCGAGCAAGACAGCTAAGCCCAAACACAACCTTAAAGGTGCACGATCTCCACGTCGTCCCAAACTTCGGCGAGGTACTCGGCGGCAACTAACCGGTGGCAGGTGGAGGGATCTGCTTCGGAGCAAAGCAGCACGGCGTCGTCAAAAAGCGACCGATCGAGCGACGAAACATCCCCAGCGTCGTACTCCTCGCGCAGCTGTTTCGAAAACTCATCGAAGCCAACCTCGTCATGCCGATACGCGCGCATCAGATCCGCCGACGGCGCGAGAGCCAGCTCATGCGTGTACGGTATGTCCAGGATGACCCGCAGGAAGTAGCGCAGGTCGTCCTTCTTGGTAAACCCAGCGAGCTGATTCGTGTTCGAGCGGCGAATATCCACCACGCGCCGCACGCCGGACTCGCGCAGCATGTCGAAGAACTCCTCCGCGCTCTTGTGTGAAAACCCGAGTGTGTAAATTCGCATAATCCTCCTAGATCACGAAGCCTTGCCAGCGGGCGGCCTGCAGCGAATCGTCCTCGCGCTCGCGCTGCGGATTCTGCCCTGGCCAGCCGAGCGTCAACCCGACGACGGGGAAGGCGTGGCGCGGCAGCTGCAGTGTCTCAGTGACCGCAGCCGTATCGTTGTGAATGTTGCCAAGGTAGTTCGCACCGAGCCCAAGCCGCTCGGCAGCGTTCACCGCGTTCTGGGCCATGAGGCAGGCGTCGGTAAAGCCTTCGACGAACACCTTCGGCTTGCTCGCAGCCACCGGGTCGTAGCCCTGCTCGCGCAGCTCCTGCGGTGCGTCGATCGAAAGGTCTTCAGGCTTGGGCGCAAGTGCATCAGTCACGCAGCCCACGGTACCGCAGGGACTCTTGCTTATCGACGCCCCACTGTCCCACCAAACGTCTTCCGCTGTGCCCTCGCGTTGCTCCACCCGGTGCAGCGGCGCTACCCGTACCCTCCATACCGCACACCCGATGCCATTCAGTGTTGATTTCTCAAAACTGGCGGATGGAGCTGTTTCGAAAATCATATCGGATTGTTGGTCGAGGTCACCCCGGGAAACCGGATGGATTTATACACACACATAGTGTCCCTTAAGCCAAATGATTTAGCTTCGGTCGCTGGACCAACTAGGATTCTTTACTGTGGCGCTGAACATAAATAAGAAAAACTATCGCCTGGCAGACATGAGCATTTCGCCAGACGAGTCGGTGCCGTACCCAGACCCGGACGAAACTGCCGAAATTATTGAAGACAAGATCGACATGGCTGAGTGTGGAACCATCTGGCACGTCAGGGAGTGGCGTGGTGATGACGGTCTGGTAGAACAGTTTGCCCTCATGCTGAACGTTACTTCTGCACACCCAGCGTATAGCCGTTGCCAGCAATTAAAAGGCAACCAGCACAATTTTGACCAGGTGAGACGCACCGATACGTGGCATAGTAGTGTGCATAGCCACCAGTATTTTATTGACTGTGAAGACTGTGATCGCGAAGTTCATCATGAGCTTGCCGGGGGTAGAGAAGAAGAAAAATCGCGTCGTGTTGTGAATGGCAGCTTTAAAAAGCACTACGATGGAATGCTGTATACGCAGTTCGACTATTTAGAGCGTTGGAAAAGGGGCAAGCCATGAACGAGAGCCAGAAGCGGCATTATCGTGCCCGGATGATTGTTGCGCAGCTGTTTCGGGAGATTCTGAACCAGAATGGCGAACGCGCTCGCCTTATGGAAAGTCTGGGCGTTGAGACGATGCCTGTGATTATTCCAGCGCTTGCCAATACGTTGGCTGCGAATATCCGCGATGCAGCGAATCGCCATTTCGAAGCTGGCGAGCAGTACGTGATTGTACCAGTCTGCCTGCGGGCACCCGGTGTGCATTCCTTGATGCTGAGTGTGCTCACTATTTCGACGCACAAGGCGAATACCTTTTGGCAAATGGACATGAACGAGCTCCACGAAAACGTTGAGATGGCTCAGCTTGTTGAGGCGCTGGACTCCACCCGGAAATGGGACATCAGTGAACTGGACATGCAGCTGCAAGAGCTCGAAGATCTCGCGGCGACTGTGTAGTACTCAAGCCGCGAGGCAAATAGGCTCTGGCCCCCGAGTAATCGGGGGCCACCTTTTTATTTCCACAGCACCCTCGGATTACTCCCATCTGCAATTCTGTTCACAAATTCCCGACTCCGCTCGCGACGACTATCTCTACCCCAAGAGACCTCGCTGGTCCCCTATCCTGTCCCCATGCCTACGATCCGCCGCGCCACGCCTGCCGATGCAGACGCCCTCGTCAACCTGTCCGCCGCCACGTTTACGGAGACCTTCGGCCACCTCTACGACCCCGCCGACCTTGAAACCTTCCTCGCCGAAGCCTACGACCTGCAGAAACACAAAACCTTCCTGGCCGACCCGGACTACGCCACCTGGCTCGTCGAGGATGACGGCGCCCTGGTCGGCTACGCGCTGGCCGGCCCATGCAGCCTCCCCCACCCGGATGTCCTTCCCGATGACCGCGAACTCAAACGCCTCTACCTCCTTGCCGATCACCAAAAGTCCGGCCTCGGCTCCACTCTCATCGAGCTTGTCCTCGACTGGATTGGTCCGCGTACCGCGTGGCTCGGCGTGTGGTCGCAGAATTTTGGGGCGCAGCGTTTCTACCACCGCTACGGCTTCTCCAAGGCTGGCGAGTACTTCTTTAAGGTCGGCAATCACCGCGACCACGAGTTCATTTACCGGCGTCCCGCTCCCTAACCTCTTCCGTTCAATCTCGAACGATTTTGGCGTCGTTATCCGACGGGCATTCCCAATTTTCGGGCACGGGCATTTGGAACTCATTCACGAGTATCTCGTATGCCGTCTTGTGCTGGCAACGTATAACGGCTGCTGTCTGGATCTTTCGCCATTTCAAGCGCGACTTATCTAGGTGCGCCTTCCATCTGCCTAGATCGGTATCGACGTTGAACTCCTGGCGTAGGCTCTCTAAGGCATCTTCCAATGACGGGCGGAAACGGTGCCCACCAGTAGGGAAATGGATTTTTGAGAGTCGGGGGAATTCCGAAGTAAATTTCTTTATCTTCTGGTCTTTGGTTGAATCCAACTTCTTCGTTAGGCCTAGAAGGTGGGTTACTTCGTCCCGATGCGCGTGAATGTGGAAGTGCGAACTCGGTCTGTTGGTTTTGTTGCGGTCGTACTCAACTCTGAAAAGTGGTTCGTCGTTTGATTTTGCTTGAGCGTGAACAGCGAAGCTGGAGTTCTCCACGGCCAAGAAACTGTGAGTTGAATCCCAGGTGCATTTAAACGTCGGACGCAATCCGAGTATTACGTGCCCGTTCCAAGATAGAGGAATGATGCCTACACGGTCCTCTATCTGCTTTAGGCGGATCGAAATGCTGCCGTTGTCAACTATTTTGCTACTAAACTCAAAATGCTGTCCGGTGAACGCCTCCACAGTGGCGGCGAGGTCTTCGCTGAACTCGGCGACCAGAGCCTGGAGTTTCTCAGTGTTTTTAGTCATCGCCAAGAAGCCAGCGCAGTTCCGAAACACGCTCCCACACGGCGAATTCACGGGGTGTGAGATTGTAGTTGTCCGCACGCTCTTCAAACTCTTCGAACGAGTCTCCAGAAAGGGATTCGATCGACTTTTTGAGTTCAGCAAGCTCATGACGTGCAGCTTCTTTCGACAGATTTTCAACGAGCGGGGCGGTCATGATCGCTCCTTTCGAGTAGGGCAAGTGAAAATTGAAAATGAACTATATGCCTTTATCTTAACTTTGCAAAAGACAAACGGATCCTGCCACCCCCAAACGACATAGAACAACCGTGCGATATGTTTCTGGATTTTCCTCGCGAATGCGGTGCTAGTCAAACTCCGTGAAACCAGCACGATCGTGCCGAAATAGCCTCTTGCGCACCACTATTCCGCACAATATACTTCAAAACGGCACGATGGTGCCGAAACTCCATACAGTTCCAAGCCCTCCAGAACCGCAACACTGAAAGGCCCCATGTCCCCCACGCCCCGCAGTCTCGGCGAGCAGGCTCGCGAGCAACGCCGCGCCATGCGCCTGACGCAGGCGGACGTGGCCGACCTGTCGATGGTGTCGGAACGGTTCATTCGAGAGTTTGAGCAGGGAAAACGTTCTGTCCGACTGGATAAGGTTGAGGCTGTGTTGGCTGTGCTTGGTTTGGATGTGGTGGCGGTGCAGCACGTTCCGGAGGCGCTGCGATGATCCAAGAGCCGATGAGCCAAGAGTCAGAACGCACCCCGGCCGCTGGTGTGTGGGTGAATGACGTGCTTGCGGGGCAGATTGTGAGTCGGGGTGGTGTCAATACGTTTAGTTACGTTGATGGGTACGCGGAGTCGGGTGGCGCTGCAGTCGCGACGACGTTGCCGTTCGGCAAGGTGGTGGAGTCGCCGTCGGGCGCGCTGCCACCCTTTTTTACGGGACTGTTGCCGGAGGGTCGTCGTCTGAGCGCGTTGCGTAGGAGCGTGAAGGCGTCGCTGGATGATGAGCTGGCGATGCTGCTCGCCGTTGGCGGCAACACGGTTGGTAATGTGCGGGTGCTGCCGTGGGGTCAGCCGCCGTCCGAGGTCGCACCGCTGGTGGACGTGCGCGATGGGTATGGCGATTTCGCTGACCTGTTGGATCCGTCGACCGGTTTTGATGCGAATGCGTTGGCGGGGGTGCAGGAAAAGGCGTCGGCACGCACGCTTGCACTTCCGGTGCGGGGTGACGCGATTTTGAAGGTTGCGCCGCCGGAGTTTCCGGGGGTCGTCGAGAATGAAAATGCCTGTTTGGCGGCGTATCGCACAATGCCTTCGGCGCGGGGCCGCGTGGTGGAGGCCCAGGTGGTTCACGATGGTTCAGGCAGGTCAGGCTTGGTCGTCTCGCGTTTCGACGGCCACTTCCCCCACAAACGTCCCGTCGAAGATGCTGCTCAATTGCTGGGCATCTATCCGAGTGAGAAATACAACGTGAGCTACGAGGATGTGTGTGCCGCGGTGCTTGGCGTGGTTGCTGCTCCGTTGGTTGCGGCGCGTGGGTTGGCACAGCAGTTGGCGTTTGCGTGGCTGTCTGGCAACGGGGATCTGCATGCGAAGAATGTGTCCGTAATGGATTCGGGTAGAGGCTTCGAGTTTGCCCCGGTGTATGACATCCCGAGCACCGTCCCCTACGGCGATACTTCCCTTGCGCTCCCTGTTCGCGACTCGACGTCTGGGTTGAGTTACAAGAAGTTCCTCGCCTTCGCGGAGGGTATTGGATTGCCGGAGCAGGTGGTTCGCAAAGTCGCCGACGAAGCCCTTGCCGCCACGGAGCATTTAGCCGAGCGCCTCATTCGGGACTGTGATTTTGATCCACGCCGGGCCAGGGATCTGAGGCGGGTGCTCCGGGCTCGTCGTGCTCACTGGTAGTCCAGGTGCAATTCTGTTCACAAAATCGCTAGCGCCATGTTTTCGACACCTTCCACCCCAGACCCTCTGCCCCCAAGCCTCGCTCCGCGCGAAGCTGGCCGTCGATAAGTAAGCTGAATTCCATTTATCCGCTAAGGTGTGTGGGGTCACATTATTGTCGAGTGAGAGAGGATTCCATGAGCGAGCGCTCTACCGACCCTGTACCTTTCAGCAGTGAACATCAGCTGGTTGCCGCTGACGAGTTCGAGCTCGAGAACCTCACCCCAGCCGACAAGCGCGAGATCCGCCGCACTCGACGCGCCCCGGCGCCGGATGGAAGTACCTGGTCGTGGGCGATTACGCTGTTCGGCACCGCCGTCGGCGCCGGAATTCTCTTCCTACCTATCGACGCCGGCTCCTTCGGCTTCTGGCCCCTCCTGCTTGCGACAATCCTGGTTGGACCAATGGTGTTCTTCTCGCACCGGATGTATTCGAGGATTGTGTCGGCGTCGCCGGTGAAGGGCCTGGACGTCCTGCAGGTCATCACTTCCCTGGCTGGTAGGAAGCGTGGTTTGGCGACGGCGCTGATGTACTGGCTGGCGATCTACCCGATTGTGCTGATTTACGGCGTTTCGGTGACGAACACGATGGACAGTTTCATTGTGAACCAGGTGGGCGGCCCGCACGTGGACCGTTGGTTGCTGGCCACGATTTGCGTCGGCGTGATGACGGGCGCCTACGCCCTCGGTAAGAAGGCGACGTTGTGGTTCGCGAACCTACTGGTCTACCCGCTGATCGTGGCGCTCGCGGCCGTCTCCCTCTACCTGATCCCGTATTGGGATCTGGACAGTTTCATGGCGTACAAGTCGGATGTGCCGTTGTGGAAGGCGATGCTGTTTGTGCTGCCTGTGCTGGTGTTTTCCTTTTCGCATATGGCGGCGGTGTCGCAGTTTGCGTTGGATGTGCAGAAGTCGCATGACGGTGATGTGGCCGGTACGGAGAAGGAGGTGTCGAAGATTGAGCTGATCACCTGTACCCTCCTGGTCAGCTTCACGATGTTCTTCGTCTGGTCCTGCACGCTTGCCCTTGGGGCGGATGGCATGGCTGCCGTGCGCGAGGAGAACATCCCGGTCCTTTCCTACTTCGCCAACACGACGAATGCCCCGTTCATGGCAGTGGTGACCCCGGTGGTCGCGCTGTGTGCGATTGCGTCGTCGTACTTCGGGCACATGCTTGGCACGGAGGAGGGCACGCAGTACCTGCTGCGCGCGGTCGCACCGAAGGCGACGGAGCGGTGGAAGCCGCGTGCGGTCCGTGCGGGCATCTATCTCTTCGTCTTCTTATCGACGGTCGCTGTCGCCATCTTCAACCCGTCAATCCTGAGCTTGATCTCGGTCGTCGGCGGTATTTTCATTACCCTGCTGGTCTACATCGTGCCGATGCTCCTCTTCCGCCACGCCACCGCCTTCCGCCACTACGCGAACCAGCCGGAGGCCATCTTCGTGTTCGGCCTGGGCGTCGTGATCATTTGCGTGACGGTCTGGCAGATGGTGGCGTAGTCCGGAGGGTTGCACGTTTATGGCGCGGAAGTTACAGTTATAAGTGTAAATTCCCTGGAGGTGAAGCACTGTGACAACGAAAACTAATCCCGCAATTGAGGTCACCCAAGCTGTTGAGCAACAGGCCAGCCAAGTCGTGGCTAACCCCGAGACCTTTCATGATGCCGTGCGCGGTACGTTTCCACCCGCGTTAGCCTCATTTATCGAGTCCATCTTGGCCAGGGTTGCGCGTGGAGAGAATGTCTCAGTCTCCCGACCTTCCGAGGTACTCACCACTACTGAGGCCGCTGAGCATCTCGGCATTTCCCGACCGACTCTGATGAAACGGCTTCGAGAAGGCGAAATCGATTACTTCAAAGTCGGGTCGCACACGCGGCTTCGCAGGGAAGACGTTGCTGTATACAAGCAGCGCCGCCACGCACGCGCCCGCGACGAGTTCGACGCGATTCGCGACCTCGATAATGAAATCGAAGGCCTGTGAGTGTTCCGGTCCTGTTTGACGCCAACGTCTGGTACTCCCGCACCCTCACCGACTGGTGTTTCTTACTTTTCTTGGCCTCAGATGAAGGGGGCGCCACTCTTCTTTCCGGCGTGGACCGAGGATATAATCGCCGAAGCTCAATATCATTTGCGTAGAAATAAACCACACGCTCCCGAGGCGGCTATTTCAAAACGTTTCAAGCGAATTCGAGGCGCGTTGGCAGACTGGGAAATTTTTGATTTTGAGGTCAGTGTCCGAAGTCACGACATAGTTGACACGGCGTGCCTGCGAGAACCTTCCTGATGGTTGACACCTCAGCCGCGACATAGTTGACACTTAGCCCGAGGAAACAACCTGGGGTGGTGGTTGACACCA
>NZ_MLCQ01000001.1 GCF_001875725.1 Corynebacterium sp. NML140438
TACTGGCGAAAAGGCCAACCTCCACTGGCCTAAACACAAAACCGGTGCCTCGGAAAAATAAAAACCAAGGCACCGGTTTGTCCACCATGTCGCGACTGAGTTGTCAACTATGTCGCGACTGAGGACAGTGGAGCCGGCGACGGGAATCGAACCCGCACTCTCAGCTTGGGAAGCTGATGTTCTACCACTAAACTACGCCGGCAGCGCATGTAATGCAGCAGTGGGTAATTTTAGCACCGCGCTGCTAATTCGCCAAACGCTAGCGGGCTGCGTCGGACCCGTCGGGGAGTGCGCTGAGTGAGCAGGCGCGCTGGTTGGGGGTGCGGTCGTCGGCGGTGCGCTCGAGGCCCCACCGGGTGAGGGCCGCGACGGTGAGGTCGGACTGCATGTTGGGGTGCAGGACTCGGCCGGAGTTCGGGCAGGATGCTTCGATGTTGATGTTGACGACGTCCGCTCCGTCGACAGCTTGCAGGATTGAGGTGCTGTTTGGGGTGGCGGTGACGTCGGATGGTGAATAGAGCGAGGTGTACACGATTCCGGCTTGGGTGTCGGGGAGTGCGTTGAGGGCCTGGATCTCGGGGGAGTCGTTGAGCTGTTGGAGTGCGCCTGGTCCGACGAGGAACGCCGCGAGGCGTGGGAGTGCGCGGGCGATGGGGGAGAGGAATCGGCCGGCGCCGTTGAGGTCGGTGCCGTGGAAGGTAGCGCCGACGGTGACTGCGCGGCGGACGTTGTCGCCGCCGCCGAGTTCGGCGATGTACTTCTTCACCAGCAGTCCGCCTTGGGAGTGTGCGACCAGGTCGACCTGGTCGGAGCCGGTTGCTTCCTTGACGCGTTCGACGTTGCGCGCGAGTTCGCGCGCGGAGCTGTTGATGTCGGCGTTGCCGTAGGAGCCAGGGAAGAGAGATGGCAGTCCGCTGCCACGGCCGTAGTTGAAGCCCCACACGCAGTAGCCCGCGGCTTTGAGGGCGACGGCGTTTTGGGCCCAGTTTTCGGTGTTGCCGGCGGTGCCGTGCACGTACAACACGGGTGTGGTTTTGTCGGCGGCGGGGACGCAAGAGGCGTCGTTAAAGATGTCGCTGGTGTCGGTCGTGGCGGCGGAGGCCACTGGCGCACTGGCGAGCGCCGCGGTCAATAGAAAGGTTGAGATAATTCGATGCATGTTGCTTAGTGTAGCCCCCGCGTCAAAGCAGGCTAGACTGGGCGCCGTGCTTCTTTCAGACCATGACATTCGTGACGCTGTTGATTCGGGACGCCTCGGTATTACACCGTATGACGCTGCGTTGGTGCAGCCGTCTTCGGTAGATGTGCGTTTGGATCGGTTCTTCCGCGTGTTTAATAACTCGCGCTATACCCATATTGATCCGCGTGAGGAGATGCCGAATCTGACCACGCTGGTGGAGGTCCCCGAGGGTGAGGGGTTTGTGCTGCACCCGGGCGAGTTTGTGTTGGCGTCGACGTTGGAGAAGTTTACGTTGCCGTCGGATTTGGCTGGGCGTCTGGAGGGCAAGAGCTCCCTGGGCAGGCTTGGCTTGTTGACGCACTCGACGGCCGGGTTCATCGATCCGGGGTTCTCGGGCTACATCACGCTTGAGCTGTCGAATGTGGCGAATTTGCCGATCGTGTTGTGGCCGGAGATGAAGGTCGGCCAGTTGGCATTGTTCGCGATGACGTCGCCTGCGGAGGTGCCGTACGGCAGTGGTGCGTTGGGTTCGAAGTATCAGGGGCAGCGGGGTCCGACGCCGTCGAAGGCGTATTTGAACTTCCGGTAGGGGCCTCGCGTATGCGGTTGTCGGTGGTCGGCGTGGGGTATTTGGGGGCGACGCACGCCGCGTGCATGGCTGAGCTCGGCCACGAGGTGCTGGCGGTGGACACGGATGCGCGCAAGGTTGCGGCCCTGCAGTCGGGGAGGGCGCCGTTGTTCGAGCCCGGCCTCGACACATTGCTGAAGCGTCACACGGCGTCGGGTCGCCTGCGCTTCACGACCGATCTGCGCGAGGCGGCGGGGTTCGCGCGGGTGCATTTTTTGGCCGTCGGCACGCCGCAGGTTTCCGGTGGGCTTGCCGCAGACACTTCATTTCTTGACGACGCCACCTCCCACCTCGCCGCAATCCTGAAAGGGGAGCACCTGGTGGTGGGGAAGTCGACGGTGCCGGTGGGCACTGCGCGCCGCCTGCAGGAGCGTTTCTCGGATGCGGTGGAGGTGGCGTGGAACCCGGAGTTTCTGCGCGAGGGCCACGCGGTGAAGGACACGTTGGCGCCGGACCGGATCGTGGTGGGGCAGCGCCCGGGCGGGCGCGCGGAGCAGGTGCTGCGGGAGGTGTACGCGACCCCTATTGAGCAGGGCTCACCAATGTTGGTGACGGACCTTCCGACCGCTGAGCTGGTCAAGGTGGCGGCGAATGCGTTTCTGGCCACGAAGATTTCTTTCATCAATGCGGTCGCCGAGGTCTGCGACGCAACTGGTGCGGACGTCACCCAGCTGGCGGACGCGATCGGGATGGACGGGCGCATCGGGCGCCAGTTCCTGAACGCCGGCCTCGGCTTCGGCGGCGGGTGCCTGCCGAAGGACGTCCGGGCGTTCATCGCGCGCGCCGACGAGCTCGGCGCGGGGGATTCGGTGCGCTTCCTCCGGGAGGTCGACGCCATCAACCAGGGCCGCCGCGCCCGCGTCGTTGACCTGGTGCGACGGGAGCTCGGCACGCTGGAGGGGCGCACCATCGCGGTGCTGGGGGCGGCGTTCAAGCCGAACTCGGACGACATCCGGGATTCGCCCGCCCTCGACGTGGCGCAGCGCCTCCACGACGCCGGCGCGCACGTGCGCGTCCACGACCCGAAGGCACTCGACAACGCCCGCGCCGCCTACCTCGACCTTGACTTTCCCGGCACGCTCGCGCAGACCACCGCAGGCGCGGACCTGTGCATCCTGGCCACCGAGTGGGATGCGTTTCTGCAGCCGCTGGTGGGCGTCGACAAGCGAGTGATTATCGACGCCCGCAACGCCCTCGACGTGCCCACCTGGCAGCAGGCGGGCTGGCGCGTTATCCGCTAGTGCTGGTGGTAGTCGGCGAGGAAGTTGCCCAGGCGCTCGATGGCGTTTTCCAGCTGTGACGCCCACGGCAGCGTGACCACGCGGAAGTGGTCCGGGGTGGGGTAGTTGAAGCCGGTGCCCTGCACCATGAGGATCTTCTCGCTCTTGAGCAGGTCCAGCATGAAGCGCTCGTCGTCGTGGATGTGATACATCTCCGTGTCGATCTTCGGGAAGGCGTACAGGGCGCCCTTCGGCTCCACGACGGAGATACCCGGGATCTCGCGGAGTTTGCGCACGGCGACGTTGCGCTGCTTGTGCAGGCGGCCGCCGTCCGCCGTGAGCTCATAAATCGACTGACGCCCACCCAGGGCCACCTGGATCGCATGCTGGCCAGGCACGTTCGCGCACAGGCGCGTGCCGGACAGCAGATCCAGGCCCTCGATGAGGCCCTTCGCCCGGCGGCGCGGACCCGTAATCACCATCCAGCCGGCGCGGTACCCGCACACCCGGTACGCCTTCGACAAGCCGTTGAACGTCAGGGTGATCACGTCCGGGGCAACCTCCGCCATGGAGATATGCTGGGCGCCGTCGTAAAGGATGCGGTCGTAAATCTCGTCGGCGAAGATCATCAGCTCGTGCTCACGCGCGATGTTCGCGATGCCCTCGAGCGTCTCCCGCGAGTACACCGCACCCGTCGGGTTGTTCGGGTTAATCACCACGATCGCTTTCGTCTTGCTGGTGACCTTGGAGCGGATATCCTCCAGCGAGGGGTTCCAGTCGTCCTCCTCGTCGCACTTGTAGTGCACCACCTTGCCACCCGCAAGTGTCGACGCCGCCGTCCACAGCGGGTAGTCCGGCGTCGGAATGAGAATCTCATCACCCTCGTTCAGGGAGGCCTGCGTGACCATGCTGATCAGCTCCGACACGCCGTTGCCCAGGTACACATCGTCGATGTCGAACGCTGGGAAGTCCGGAATCATCTCGTAGCGCGTCACAATCGCGCGCCGCGCCGAAATGATGCCTTTCGACGTAGTGTAGCCCTGCGACGTCGGCAAATTGGCAATCATGTCGCGCATGATCACATCCGGCGCCTCAAACCCGAACACGGCCGGGTTGCCCGTGTTCAGCTTCAGGATGGTATGGCCGTCGCGCTCCATCTCCTCCGCAGTCGCGCTCACCGGGCCGCGAATGTCATAAAACACATTCTTAAGCTTCTCGGCCTGATCAAAATGCCGGTGCCGCTTGAAAGGCGTGTGTTGCGGGCTCTTGTCTTCTGATGCTTCTGATTGCTTCTTGTTGGCCATGTGCCAATACTAGCGCCCGAACCTACCCACGTTTGTTGAACCGGTGCATCGTCTGCTGCGCGATGTTCAACGCATCGTTCTTCAGCTGGTCCATCTGCTGGCGCTGCTGCTGCTTCCGCATCGCGATCTCCGCCGCCTGCCGCGACTGCAACTCCAACTGCTGCATCTTGACCGCCTGGCGTTGCGCCCGCTGAATCTGCCGCACCGACGGCGTATACCAGCTATCCGGCCCGACCTTCATCACATACAGCAGGATAAACACGGTTGGGATGATCAGCAGCGAAAACATCATCAACGAGTCCACCCGCATCTCAGCGAAGACGCCCATGAGGGCGAGGCTGGCGATCGTCGATAAGCCCATCAGCCCGCCGCGCACATTGCGGCCCCTCCTGCGGGCCAGCTCGATGTCTTCACCCGTGTACACCGGGGAGTTCTGGACTGGCCGCGCCGGCACCTGGCACTGGCCAGGCTTCTGCGGCAGGTCCTGGAACAACGCCATGAGGTCCGGCGAGTACTCCGCCTTCGCGACAGCCGCACACCGCCTATCGAACTCATCCATGGTCAGACGCCCCTCACCGAACGCCACCGACAACGCCGTCACCGCGTCATTGCGGTCGGAGTCACTGATGCGGTAGTTGAACTGGAAATTCGGATTCGGCTGAGGCATGGTCATAGCTCCTAAGCATACTTGGCTGGCGCGGACTGTCGTAGTTTCTGAAATCGTTCCCAAGCCGGGGAACCATTTCGCAGTTTGGGCCTGTTGCGGTTGACTGGCTGCTGCGTTTTCCCAGGTGGCGACGTATGTCCATGAAGAAAGGTCCCGGATTCACCTGAATGGCGGGAACTTTCTGTCACAAGGGGACGAGGGCGAAGGTGGGATTTGCAAACCTCTACGACACCCAGTTGGTGATAAAGATCGCCAGCAGCGGCAGCGCGAAAAACACGCTGCCGACCCAGATGAAGATGTAGGTCCTGTTTTTATCGGCGAGTCCGGCGAGCCACTCGGCACCCTTTGGGGGAAGTGCGCGCAGGAACGGCACCGACATAATGATGATGGCTGCAAAGGTGTTGAAGAGGGTGTGCACCAGGGCGGTCTGCATGGCGACCTCGGCAACCTCGGGCGGCGCGGAAAACGCCGCGATCAACCCGGTGACCGTGGTACCGATGTTGGCGCCGACCACGAACGGGAACAGGTCACGCATGTGGAACTTGCCCGACGCCGCCAGCGGCACCGTCAGGGACGTGGTGGTGGAGGAGGACTGCACCGCCGTGGTGATGATGGCGCCGGAAAGCACGCCCGACAAGGTACCCTTGCCGAGCGCCGCGTGCAGGAACTCCTGCGCCCGGCCGACCAGCAGGGTGCCGAGCATATTGCCGATAAACCCGATGACCACCATGATCAGGGCGATGCCGCCAATCGAGAGGATGATGCCGCCCCACACGTGGCTCAGCGGGCTGACGGCGGTTTCGGCGAGGGAGACGAGTGGTTCGGTGATGGCGTCGACAAAGTCACCGATGCCACTGAAGACCGTGTTGAGGATGCCGCCGGAGCCGCCACTGGTGTAGTGCGCGATTGCACCGGAGGTTTTTTGCAGGAATCCGGTGGCGAGCTCAAGCGGCATGAAGATCGCTAGTGCGATGAGGTTGAAGAAGTCGTGCACGGTGGCCATCGAGAACGCGCGGCGGAACTGCTCCCTATTGCCGGAAAGGCCCAGCGCGACGAGAGTGGCCGTGACGGTGGTGCCCAAGTTGGCGCCGAAGAGCATCGGGATAGCGATCTCGATCGGCAGGCCACCCGCGACCATGCCGACGGTAATCGACGTCGTGGTGGACGAAGACTGCATAATCGCAGTCGCCAAGATACCGATGCCCAGGCCCACGAACGGGTTCTGCGCAAACGAGAAGAGTTCCTCGGCGCGATCTCCTGCAGCCAGCTGGAATCCGGCGCCGATCATGCTCACCGCGTTGAGCAGCAGCCACACCGCGACCACGACGGACATCCAGTCCACGAACGTTTTGAAGGGACCACCGAACGGCAAGAAACCGAGTGGGTCTTTCTTGCCTGCATCCGCCCCGTCGGGGTGATGCGTGAACGTCGTAGTCGCGGTGTCCATGCTCATAAGGTGAAGCGCTTCCTGTCGTCGAAAAACCTCTCGCCAAAAAGGGCCCAAGGCACGGGCCAACATATCACCATAATGTGGGCATGTGCACGGCCGGTAACACCAAAGTGAACTTTAGGCGAACTTATAGCAGCTGCCGCGCGTACCAGCCAAAAGTGGAGTTTGACGACGTCGTGGGCTGGTCAAGGTCCATGGAAACAGGGGACAGCAGTTCGGGACCGAAGTACAGCTCTGGGTAGGAACCCGTCAGCCAGTACTTCTTGTCCTTCCAAACTCCGCCGGAGGTGACTGCGACGAAGCCGCGGCCTGGGATCCAGATGGGGCCGCCTGAGTCGCCGTGGCGTGGCCCGCCGATGGAGGTGGCGATCATGTTGCCGCGCACCCCGGTGACGTGCCCGCAGAACTCGCGGCGCGTGGTGGCGCCGTAGGCGCAGACGCGCTCGCCTGGGCGCACCGCGTTGGGGTGGACTTTCGCGTCACCGGAGAGGCGGTTGGCTCCGGCGGTAGCACCGGAGAGAGTGGCGTAGGCGAAGTCGTTGGGGCCGTCGGCGCTCACCAACCAGCCTGGGAAGGAGACCACCGTGCCGATGCGTCGGCCGCTGCCGTCAAGCACCTGTTGGAACGGGAACTTCACACAGTGGCGAGCGATGGCGATCTGGTTGCGCGCCCGGTCGACATAGCCGACGGTGCAGATGCCGTAGGCGAGCCCCATATCGAGGCGGACTCGGTCGCCCTGGTTCACCACCGGCCGCGCGTCGGCGGCGGGGGCGAGCAGGGCAGCGGCGGTGGCGACGCCTACACAGGCGGCGGCGATCTTCTTCATAAACTGGCGCATGCCAGCAACTTACCGCTTGTGGTGGGCGTAGGAGACCATTTCGTCCCACTCGACGATCTTCTTACGCTCGCGGCTGTGGGTGCCACACTCTTCGCCGAGCTTGCGCTCCGCTTCGTCGAGGCGGTACCAGCCGTCCCACGTGGTGTAGTCGATGCTGCGCTCGTCGAGAAGTCCGAGGATGGCGTCCGGGTCCTCGTGGACCGGGGCAGTGAGCTTGCCGGCGTCAGCGTCGGCGATGAGCATGTCGGTCGTTTCCTTCGCGTCCGACTTCGTGTTGCCGATCAGGCCGACCGGGCCACGCTTGATCCAGCCGGTGACGTAGAGGGAGTCCTCGAAGCCGTCCTCGCCGAGGACGTGGCCACCGTCGTTCGGGATGACGTGGCGCTCAAGGTCGAACGGGACGCCCTCGACGGGTTCGGAGCGGTAGCCGATGGCATGGTAGACCTGCTGGACTGGCCAGTCGGTGAACTTGCCGGTGCCGCGCAGCCCGCCTTCGCCGTCGAACTCGGTGCGCTCGGTGCGGATACCAACGATGGCGTCGCCCTCGGTGAGTACCTCAACAGGGGACTCGAAGAAGTGAATGTGGATCTTGTGCGGGGCGTCGTCCGGCTCGCGCATCGCGTACTGCTCCAGGACCTGGCAGTTCAGGTCGATGGACTTGTCGGCGCGGCGCAGTTCCTCGGAGGGGCCGTCGTAATCAATGTCTTCAGGGTCGACGAGCACTTGGATGGTGTCGGACTCGTCGAGCTCGCGTAGCTCCTTCGGCGTGAACTTCGCCTGCGCCGGGCCGCGGCGGCCGAACATGTGGATGACCTCGGCCTTGTTGTTCTTCAGGGACTCGTAGACGTTGTCCGGGATCTCAGTGACCAGCAGTTCGTCGCCGGTCTTCGCCAGGATGCGGGAGATATCCAGCGCCACATTGCCGACGCCCACCACCGCGACCTCGCGCGCCTCCAGGTTCCAGGAGCGCTCGAAGCGCGGGTTGCCATCGTAGAAGCCGACGAACTCGCCGGCACCGATCGACTTGTCGCCACCTGGGACGAGGAACTCGCGGTCCCGGACGGCGCCCGCGGAGATGATGATGGCGTCGTAGTACTCGCGCAGCTCATCGATGGTGATGTCGCGGCCGACGGTGATGTTGCCCAGGAAGCGCAGGTTCGGCTTGTCCATCACGTTGTGCAGCGACTTGACGATGCCCTTGATGCGCGGGTGGTCTGGGGCGACACCGTAGCGGATGAGGCCGAACGGCGCAGGCATCTGCTCAAACAGGTCGACGTGGATCTCGTGCTCCTGATTGCGGATGAGCAGATCGGATGCGTAGATACCGGCTGGCCCGGCACCTACGACAGCGACGCGCAGACTCATAGAAATATGTCCTTTCGGTTTTTGAGGCTAGTTATCTTAACAATATAGCGCTACGTGCTTAGTTCTTGGAGCGCCTGCCCATTTGTGCCATGTGTTCGCGCACGGCGTTGAAGGCCTCCTTGGAGTCCAAAGTCTGGCTCTGTTGGGTGGCCATTTGGACCTCGTCGGGGGTGACTTCGCCTGTTCGGAGCGAGACCATCTCTGCCCAGTAGCGGAACCAGACGGCCAGGACCGCGGCGACCGGCACCGCGAGGAAGGCGCCGACGATGCCGAACAGCGTGCCGCCGAGCGCTACGGAGAGCAGCACGATCGCTGCGTGCAGGCCCATTGCCTGGGACTGCAGGATCGGCTGGAGGATGTTGCTCTCCAGTTGCTGCACCACGATGATGAGCACGAGCACCAGGATGGCGTTGGTCAGGCCGTTGGAGACCAGCGCGATGATCACCGCCAACGCGCCTGCCGTGACCGCACCGATGATGGGGACGAAGCCCGCGAAGAACGTGATCACTGCCAGGACCGGCCACAGTGGCACGCCGAGTAGGAGCAGGCCGAGGCCGATGAAGACGGCGTCGACAGCCGAGACGACCGCCTGCGTTCGGATGAATCCGGACAGCGTGTTCCAGGAACGCATGCAGACCTCGGTGAGGTGCCAACCGGCGCGCACGCCGACGTAACCCTTGAGCCACGGCAGGAACTTCGAGCCGTCTTTCAGGAAGAAGAAGGTGAGGATCAGGGTCAGCGCCAAGGTGGTGCCGACGGACGCGATCGCCCCGAGGCCTGAGAACACACCAGACGCGATGTTGGAGGCCTGGCCTCGCAGGACGTTCGTGACCTGGTCGACGACCTCTTGAACCTTGGTTGGATCGATGAGTTCGTTATCGACGTTGTCGCGCAGCCAGTGCGTGATCTGGTCAATACCCTGCTGCGCCTGGTCGACGAGCTGGGTGCCCTGGGTGCGAACGGTCGGGGCCATCGCGGCGAAAATGCCGCCGATGATGGCGAACGCCCCCACGAGTACGCCTGCCGATGCGAGTGCCGGCGGCGCCTTCTTCTCCCGCAGCCAGTTCACGGGTGGCCACAACACAGTAGACACGATGAGCGCCAAGAAGATCGGCAGCAGGCCCATCCAGACGTACTTCAGTAGGTAAAGGAGAAGGGCGGTCGCGGCGACGATGATGATGAACCTCGCCGCCCAAGCTGCCGCGGTGCGCCCGTCGGAGGCGATGACCGTGCTGCGGTCAACATTTTCTGAGGAAAGCTCCTGCGCGGCGTCGGCCGCGGTGGGCTGTGTTTCCTCCTGTGGTTCAACTTCGTTGTTCATAGCAACATATTGTGCCAGACCTCTCCGACATAACTTATTTAGCCCCCCTGAGCTGTGGAAAGAAAGAAAGTTGAGTCGAGTGGGAATAACTTTCTGGATTGCATGTTGTAAGGATTGAGCGCGACAGGCTCAAGGTTGGCGGAACTTCTGCTACAGTGGTTCCCGTCAAGTTGAGCCGAGGCGATTCAACTTCGGATTAACTTCAGAAATGACTTCGACAAACACAGGAGGAAATGTAGAAATGGGACGCGCAGTAGGTATTGACCTTGGTACGACGAACTCGGTTGTCTCTGTCCTTGAAGGCGGAGAGCCGGTAGTTATCGCGAACGCTGAGGGTTCACGCACCACCCCGTCCGTCGTCGCGTTTGCGAAGAACGGCGAGGTGCTGGTTGGCCAGTCCGCGAAGAACCAGGCGGTCACCAACGTTGACCGCACGATCCGCTCCGTCAAGCGTCACATGGGCGAGGACTGGACGGTCGAAATTGATGGCAAGAAGTACACCCCGCAGGAGATTTCCGCACGTACGCTGCAGAAGTTGAAGAGGGACGCAGAGGCATACCTCGGCGAGGAGGTTACCGACGCCGTCATTACCGTCCCTGCCTACTTCGAGGACGCACAGCGTCAGGCTACGAAGGAAGCCGGCCAGATCGCAGGTCTGAACGTCCTGCGTATCGTCAACGAGCCGACGGCAGCTGCACTGGCATACGGCCTGGAGAAGGCTGACAAGGAGCAGACTATCCTGGTCTTCGACCTTGGTGGCGGCACCTTCGACGTCTCCCTGCTGGAGATCGGCGACGGCGTCGTAGAGGTCCTGGCAACCGCGGGTGACAACGAGCTCGGTGGTGACGACTGGGACAACCGCGTGGTTGAGTGGCTCGTCGATAAGTTTAAGTCCGCACAGGGCGTTGACCTGTCCAAGGACAAGATGGCGATGCAGCGCCTACGTGAGGCCGCTGAGAAGGCAAAGATCGAGCTGTCTTCCTCCCAGCAGGCATCCATCAACCTGCCATACATCACGGTTGATGCCGAGAAGAACCCACTGTTCCTCGACGAGACGCTGACGCGCACCGAGTTCCAGAAGATCACCTCTGACCTGCTGGACCGCACCAAGGCGCCGTTCAACCAGGTCATCAAGGACGCTGGCCTCTCCGTCGGCGAGATTGACCACGTTGTGCTGGTCGGTGGGTCCACCCGTATGCCGGCCGTGACCGACATGGTCAAGGAGCTTACCGGCGGCAAGGAGCCGAACAAGTCCGTCAACCCGGACGAGGTCGTGGCTCTCGGTGCGGCGCTGCAGGCAGGTGTCCTGCGCGGCGACGTCAAGGACGTCCTGCTTCTCGACGTCACCCCGCTCTCCCTCGGCATCGAGACCAAGGGCGGCGTGATGACCAAGCTCATCGAGCGCAACACCACCATCCCGACGAAGCGTTCCGAGACCTTCACCACGGCTGAAGACAACCAGCCAAGCGTGCAGATCCAGGTCTTCCAGGGTGAGCGCGAGATGGCAGCAGCCAACAAGCTGCTCGGATCCTTCGAGCTGGCAGGCATCGCTCCGGCACCGCGCGGTGTTCCGCAGATTGAGGTCACCTTCGACATCGACGCCAACGGCATCGTGTCCGTCTCCGCGAAGGACAAGGCGACCGGCAAGGAAAACACGATCAAGATCCAGGACGGCTCCGGCCTGTCCCAGGAGGAGATCGACCGCATGATCAAGGACGCCGAGGCACACGCGGACGAGGACAAGAAGCGCCGCGAGGAGCAGGAAACCCGCAACGGTGCAGAGTCCGCCGCCTACCAGACGCGCAAGTTCATGGAGGACAACGCCGACAAGCTGCCGGAGGACCTCAAGACCCGCGTCACCGAGGCAGCCGACGCCGTCGACGAAGCACTCAAGGGAGATGACCTTGAAGCGGTGAAGTCGGCCGTCGAGAAGCTGAACACTGAGTCGCAGGAGTTGGGCAAGGTGCTCTACGAGGCACAGGCCAACGAGGGCGCGACCCAGGCCGAGGCAGCCGACGACAACGTTGTCGACGCCGAGGTTGTCGACGAAGACACCGACGAAACCAAGTAAACAACAGCAACACTGCGAAAGGAGGTCACCATGACGAACCCGAACACTCCGGAACCGGAGCAGGTTGAAGACCTGATCGAAGAAGCTGAGACCGTAGCCGCAGAGGCTGCCGAGGCTGAGGACGAGGTCGACGCCGACGCTGCACCGGAAACGGACGAGGGCGAGCAGGATGACGTCGAAAAGCAGCTTGCTGAAAGGACCGAAGACCTGCAACGTGTCAGCGCCGAGTACGCAAACTACCGGCGCCGCACAGAGCGGGAACGCGCGGCCATCGCCGAGCATGCGAAAGCAGCCTTCGCCACCGAACTGCTCCCGCTTCTCGACGACCTCGACCTCGCCGAACAACACGGAGACTTGAACGAAGGCCCACTGAAGGCCTTCGCCGACAAACTCCGCGGCGTAGCCACCGCGCAACGCGTCCAAGCCTTCGGCGCAGAAGGCGACGCCTTTGACCCCGAAACCCACGAGGCAGTCCAAGACCTGTCCTCCGGCGACGACAAAGTCATCGGCACCGTCCTGCGCAAGGGCTACCGCGTAGGCGACCGACTCGTGCGAAACGCAATGGTCATCATCGCCGACCCCGCGGAAGAGCCTGCTGAAGACAACGAGTAACAACAAAACCCAGGGCCGGGGCGTGAGGTGCGCGAAAAGCGGCCTTCACGCCCCGGTTTTGTACTTTCAATAACAGAATCATCCGAGAAAGGAGGGTGCGAGATGGCTATGCAACAAGAATGGGCCAACAAGGACTACTACGGCGACCTCGGTGTCTCCAAAGACGCGTCTACAGCCGACATCAAAAAGGCATACCGCAAGCTCGCACGCGAAAACCACCCCGACTCCAACCCCGGCAACAAAGCCGCCGAGGAGAAGTTTAAGAAGGTGGCAGAAGCGTACGACGTCGTCGGCGACGAAGAAAAACGCAAAGAATACGACCAGTTCAAAGCAATGATGAGCTCCGGCGGCTTCGGCGGCCGATTCGGAGGGGCGGGAGGTCCCGGCTTTCCGGGAGGGTTTCGCCAAACGGGGCAGAGCGACTTCAACTTCTCCGACCTCTCCGACCTCTTCGGAGGAGCCGGGAGTGCTGGACAAGCTGGAGAAGGCGGCCTTGGTGATCTCTTCGGTGGCCTCTTTAACCGCGGCGGCGCTACTAGCAGGAACGCTCGGCCGTCGCGGGGGGCGGACGTCGAAACGGAAATAACCCTCGACTTCCGCGAAGCCGCCAAAGGCACCACCTTCCCCGTCGAACTCACCGGCGACGCCCCATGCACCACATGCCACGGCTCCGGATCCAAATCCGGCCACGTCACCCAATGCGACCAGTGCCACGGCTCCGGCTACGTCCGCGAGAACTCCGGTGCCTTCGGCATGGCCCGCCCATGCACCAACTGCGGCGGCACCGGCGACGTCATCAAGGACCCGTGCACCACGTGCCACGGCACCGGCACCGTCCGGCGCTCCCGCACCATCACGGTGCGCATCCCCGCCGGCGTCGTCGACGGCCAAAAAGTGCGCCTCGCTGGACAAGGCGAAGCAGGACCCAACGGCAAACCAGCCGGCGACCTCTTCGTCACCGTCCACGTCCGCCCCGACAAAGTGTTCACCCGCACCGGCGACGACCTCGAAGTCACCGTCCCCGTCTCCTTCAGTGAACTCGCCCTCGGCGGCACCATCACCGTGCCCACCCTGGACAAACACGTCCGCGTGAAGGTCCCCGCAGGCACCCCCAACGGGCGCACCCTGCGCGTCAAAGGACGCGGCGTGCCGCGCAAATCCGGCAACGCCGGCGACCTGCTGGTCACCGTCGAAGTCGCAGTGCCCAAGGACCTGGACGCAGCCGCCACCAGCGCGCTGCGCGCCTACCAACAAGCCGAACGCGACTCCGGCTTCGACCCGCGCGCCGGGTGGGCAGGAGGTGCATAACCATGGCTGAGGAGTACTACGTCATCTCCGTTGCCGCCGAACTCACCGGCATGCACGCCCAAACTCTGCGCACCTACGACCGCATCGGCCTCGTCACGCCGATGCGGACCAGTGGCGGCGGACGCCGCTACTCCCGACGCGACATCTCCATGCTGCGCCGGATCCAACAACTCTCCCAGGAAGACGGCGTCAACCTGGCCGGCATCAAAACCATCATCGAGCTCACCGAACACATCGACGAGCTCCAAGAAGAACTGGCGGCCAAACGCGAAGAAAATGCGCAACTACGCCAACGCTTGGAATCACGCCCCCGCGGCGGAGAACTCGTTCACGTGCCACGCTCAACCGCGCTGGTGACGTGGGAGCCGTCCTCCGCCAGATCGCGGCGCCGGGCGCGGTAAGCGCGGTAAGACAGGACAGCCTCCGCCTGGCTTTATGCTTGGCGGCGGCTGTTTTCGTTTGCTTTGGGGTTCTTGTTCTGGGTTTGCACGCAGCGCCCAGGTTGCGCGACACCACATTCCTCTACTCGGGGCCGCGACCTTGGGAAATGCCACGCAGCCGTCCCGAGAACCGTGAATCTGGTGCGACTTGGACCGGCGCAGTGACAAATCACGCAGCTAGGAAAAGGTAGCCCATTCCTGACCAGCCACTATGAACATCTATATCAATTGGAGGTGCGTCTTTTGTCACTCGCCGCTAGCCCCCGCTAAAAACCTGCGCACCTTTTCCTACCTGGAGATTTCGCGACCTGGGAAAACGCAAAACCAGATCCCGAAAACCCGGAATGTGGTGCGTGAGCGCGGTGGTCGCGGGAACATTCTTCGTAGACAGACGACGCAACCTGGGGAAACGCAAGTGCTGGTCGACGGGAACATGCCTGAAACGCAAAATGGTTCCCGGGAGCGGGAACTTTTTTAATCGGCAAGAGAAGCCAGCCCACAAGCCCCAGAAACGCAAAGTGGCCCCGGGCAAAAGCCCGGGGCCACACAGCCGACAAAAGCCTAACGCACCACTATTTGAACGTGATCGACGCTGCACCGCCGATGTGGCGGAGGTTGGAGCGTGCCAGGTCGACCATGCGGCCGACGCCACCGTCGAGGACGGTCTTGGTTGCGGCGCTGGTGAAGCCCTTCATCATGTCCCAGGTGATGTGTGGTGGCATGGACAGGGCGTCCGGGTCGGTGACGATGTCGACGAGGACGGGGCCGTCGTAAGCCAGGGCCTCTTTGAGTTTCGGGCGCAGGTCCTTCGGGTCTTCGATGCGGAAGGACTTGATGCCGACGCCTTCGGCTATGTTGGCGTAGTTGACGCCGTCGTGGTCGGTTTCGTGCTCGGGGAAGCCTTGGACGAGCATTTCGAGTTTGACCATGCCGAGTGAGGAGTTATTGAACACGATGGTCTTCACTGGCAGGTTGTGCAGCTTGACGGTGAGGAGTTCGCCCATCAGCATGCCGAGGCCGCCGTCGCCGGACCAGGAGATGACCTGGCGGTCGGGGAATGCGGCTTGGACGCCGATGGCCTGTGGGAGGGCGTTGGCCATGGTGCCGTGCAGGAAGGATGCGGATTCGTCGCGCTTGCCGTTGGGGGTGAGGTAGCGGGAGGACCACACGTTGCACATGCCGGTGTCGACGGTGAAGTAGGCGTCTTCGTCGGCGAGTTCGTCGAGGACGGAGGCGGCAAGCTCTGGGTGGATCGGGGTGCGAGCTTCGCGGGCTTCCGTCGTGTACTTGCCGACGACCGACTCGAGCAACTCGGCGTGACGCTTCAGCATTGCGTCCAGGAAGGAGCGGTCCTTCTTCTCCTCGATGTGCGGGAGGATATTTTCGATGACGCTCTTGACGTCGCCGATGACGGGGTACTGCACCTTGGTGCGGCGGCCGATGTGGGCGCCGTCGATGTCGATTTGCGCGACGTTCTTGCTTGGCAGCCAGTCGGTGTATGGGAAGTCGGTGCCGACCATGATGAAGAGGTCTGCCTTGTCAGAGGCTTCGTGGCAGGCGCCGTAGCCGAGGAGGCCGGACATGCCGACGTCGAATGGGTTGTCGTACTCGATGTACATCTTGCCGCGGAAGGAGTGGCCGACTGGTGCCTTGATCTTTTCGGCGAGTGCGAAGACCTCGTCGCGGGCGTCCTTGGCGCCGTAGCCGCAGAAGAGGGTGACGGTGTCGGCTTCGTTGATGGCTTCGACGAGGCGGGCGGCCTCGGTCGGGTCTGGGAAGATGCGCTTGTTGCTGCCGGTGGCGTAGTTGCCGGACAGGGTTGGGGCGTCGGCGGTGACTTCTTGGGCGAAGACGTCACCTGGGACGACGACGACCGATACGCCGTTGCCGGACATGGTGTTCTGGATGGCGTTGTGGACGACGCGCATGCCCTGGTCGGCAGAGTTGGCCATCTCGCAGTAGGAGGAGCACTCGTTGAAGAGCATTTCGGGGTGGGTTTCCTGGAAGAAGGAGGAACCGATGTGGAAGGACGGGATGTGCGAGGCGATCGCGAGGACCTTGGCGCCGTTGCGGTGTGCCTCGTAGAGGCCCTGGACGAAGTGGGTGTTGCCTGGGCCACAGGATGCGCCGCAGACGGCGATTTCGTCGGTGGCGAGGGCGTCGGCACCGGCGGCGAATGCGGCTGCTTCCTCGTTGCGCACGTGGACCCATTCGATGCCTTGGGTGCGCACGGCGTCGGAAAGTGGGTTGAGGGAGTCGCCGACGAGACCGTAGATGCGCTTGACACCGAGTTCCTTCAGCTTGGCAACGAATGCCGAGGCGAAGTTCTGAGCCATTTCCAAAATCTCCTTTATTTGAAGAATAAATTAACCGCTTATCATGTTACCTTTTCATCTCCTGGAACTCGAAAGATTGTGTGAGAGCTGACATAAAGGCCTCGTCTGTGAAGTAGTCGCTATGTCCGCCCGAAACACCAGGTAGAACGCGCGCGCCGTAGGCAGGATCGGTTGGCGACGCCCCCAGCACCGCTTGCGAACCGGACCTGGTCCATAAAATTGGGTCATCGGGGGAGTCGACGGCGACGACGCGCGAGTCCGGACCAGCAAGCTGCAGATCGCTGACGTGGGTACCGGCGACGCCGGCGCTGCCGACGAGCCAGAGTTGGTCGGTAAGCAGGCCGTGGTGGACCGCCGCTTCGGTTGCGACGCGGGTGCCGTAGCTGTGGGCAAGCACCACCCGGTGGGCGTTCGGGAAGCGGTCGGTGAGCGCGAGTTGGAAGCCGGAGAGATCGTCGGCGCCGCGGCGCGCCGGACCGGGATCCAGGCCGTTGACCACGTTGGGTGGCGGGTCGTAGCCCTGCCAGAGGATGACGGTCGCTCCGGTGTTCTCGGCGAGGAACTGCGCCCGGGCAAGCTCACCGCCCAGGCTCTCGGGGCGGCCGGTGGATACGCCGGCGACCATCGTGATGACGCGCGCCGGGTCCACTACGTCACCGACCGCCAGCGTCGCCGACACAGGACCCGCCTCCAGCACGGTCGCACCAGCGGCCGTGACCAGCTCGCGGCGCGCCGGGTCGAGTGTGGCCATGTTGCTCCGATGCACCTGGTCAAGGGATACGCCGTGGTGGGCGATGAGCGGCACGTGCCCGCGCGCCGCCTCCAGGTCACGCTCACGCGCCTTGCAGAGTGCTTCGAGCTCGGCGGCGCACAACGCGTCGAAGGTCCGCGAGACCCCGTTGAGCACCTGCACGGCCAGCGAGTAGACGGGACTGCCGCGCAGGGAACGCGCCATCGCATCCAGGCGCGCCTGCCAGGTGGCGTAGCGGCGTAGCACCTTGGCGGCTTGCGTGAGGTCGTCGGCGGGGTGGGCGAAGGTGGCGTCGACACGCTGGAGGCGCCGCAATGCTGCGGTGGGCGCTGAGCCGTGAAAACCGGCCCCCACCAGGTCGGACCTTGCAACGTGGCACACCTGGGAACGGTCGCGGAACTTGGCGACGGCGCCCTCCACCACACCCGCAGCGACCAGCAGCTGTCCGGCGTCCAGGGCTGGGCGGTAGGTATCAGACATGGCGCAACGCCTCCGCGAGACGGGCGTCGCAGTGGATGCAGTCGTCCGCAAATGAGGCGATGGATTCTAAGTGCGTGTTGAGGGCGGTGGTGGAGGCGTCGAAAAGCGATTGGGCGCGATCTCCCAGCGAGCGCAATGCGGCCCCGCTGGCGCTGTCGCGCAGCTCAGCGCGGGGAAGCGACGTGCGGGCGACGCGGTGCGAACGGGCGAGGGACGGGACGGTTGTTGATACATGCATGCACCCATCCTCGGAAAGCTGCCGAAACGGGGCAAGGAAACAACCGAAAACCCTGTGGATAAAACTTCAGATTCGCTAAAGTTATCCACATGCGTATCGTGTTGGCACAATTTACCAGCGGGCCTGATAAAATGCGCAACCTTTCGCGCATAGAGCCCCAGGTCAGAGAGGCCGCGCGCCGCGGTGCGACGCTCATCGTGCTGCCGGAGGCGGCCTCGCACGCGTTTGGGGCCGGCCGCCTCGACTACCAGGCCGAGGACACCGACGGACCTTTCACGCAGGGGCTGTTTTCCCTGGCCAAGGAGCTGGGCGTGACCATCGTGGCGGGCTCGTTCCGCCCGGCGGACACCGTCGGCAGCATCAACCGCGTCTACAACACCACCCTTATCTTGGACGGTCACAGCGAGACCCCACGCATCCTCACCTATGACAAGGTGCACCTTTACGACGCCCACAGCTACCACGAATCCCGCACCGTCAAGGCCGGCGACACCCTGCTCACGTTCCGGCACGGCGACGCCACCGTCGGCGTGGCCACCTGCTTCGATATCCGCTTCCCCGAGCAGTTCAAGGAGTTGGCGGCGATGGGCGCGCACGTCATCGTGGTGCCCACGAGCTGGGCGGACGGCCCAGGCAAGCTGAAGGAGTGGCGTATATTGACGCGCGCCCGCGCCCTCGACGCCGGCGTATTCATCGCGGCGGCCGGGCAGGCCCGCCCCAACCACGAGATCGAGGCCGGCGAGAAATCTGGTCCGACTGGCATCGGGTTCTCCACGCTCGTGGCGCCGGACGGGCGCAGGATTGTGGAGGCCGGCTACGGCCCCGAGCTCCTCGACGCCGACATCGACATCGCGGAGGTCGTCGCCGTACAGGAGGACGTCCCGTTGATTAGGCTTTCGGAAACTGGACCGCTGCGTCAGTCTCGCATGTAAGCACGCCACGAGCGCCCGCCGCCTCCAGGGCCTCGCGGTACTTCGCGACGTCGGCGGCCTTGCCACACAGCACGATCTGGTGGTCCCACCACGTGCCCGGCGCCGACACGAACGCCGACCCCGGCACCCAAATCGCTTTCGCCGCGCTCTCCCCAAACTCGCCCGGGGTCGGCGCGACGCGCGTGACTTGCAGCCACGGTTGGGAATCGGCGAGTGAGTTGATGGTGCGGGCGTCGTAAAAGTCGGAGGCGGCGTCCCCGCACACCACCAGGTGCACCTCGGGGCGGATGCGCTCCTCAATGAGCCCGAACACCACCGACTTCGCCGCCGCCCAACCGGTGCCCACCGCCACGAGCAGCATCTTCGGCCGGTTCGCCCGCACCGCCGGGCCACGCGCAGCCCCCAACGTCAGGTAATCGCCGACCTCCACATCCGGCCCGTCGAGGTGGAACTCCAGCTGCCCGAAGCGGTTCGGCGGCACCGCCGGCGCGCACGCCCACCACACGCCCTGGTTGCCCGCGCGCATCACCGGCAACGCCTGCCCCGCCGCGTACCCGACCACCACAGACGCCTCCGCCCGCACAATCCACGCCGGTCCGTCCTGAGCAACTTGCGTCACCTGCGCCACCGACGCGGCGGCCACCCCGGCCTCGTCAGCCTCCCGCGACACCCGCTCCATCTCCCGCGCCGCCCGCACCAACACCTGCGTATCGACGCCCACAACCCCACCAACGATCTCCGCCACCGCCGGAAACTCCGACGCCGGAAACCCAGTGCGCCGCAGATCCAACGCCCACTCGCGCAGCGGGGTAAGGGTTGCCTCAGGGATTGTTGCCCCCGCCGACTCGGACTCCTGGGTGGAAGCGAGGGTGAACGAAGTGGCGTCGAGAAGCACTTGGGGTACCTCCGTGGCGCCTGCAGGAAACACCATCGCTGCCTGCGGATACTGCTCCACAATGCGTTCAAACAGTGTGGCGCGCACCTCGGAATCCTGCTCCGCGAGCACCTGCAACGCGGCCGCATTCGGACCATCAGCAACGGGGGCAAACTTTCTCATAGGATCAGCGTACTGCTTTCCAGCGACCGTGAGGTGGACTACTGTGAGCAGGGAAACAAATAGAGAGAAAGGTGCCGCAGTGGACTACACGCCGTACACGCTCCTGACGGATATCGGATGGATCTCGATCCTGCTCATTATCGGAAACGTGCTCCGAAACCGACTGAAAGTGTTACAGGCGCTGCTCCTGCCGGCACCGATCACCGCCGGGCTGCTCGGGCTCATCCTCGGGCAAGAGGTCCTCGGCGTGATTCACTGGTCCGACCAAGTCGGCACCTATACAACGCTGCTCATCGCCGTCGTGTTCGCCTCCATGGCCTACTCCATGAACCTCGGCGGCTCCGTCGCCTCAGGCGCCCGTAACATGTGGGGCTACTCGACGGCCATGTTCATGGGCCAGTGGGGCATCTTCATCCTCCTGGGGCTGTACTTCTTCGCGCCATTCTTCGGCACCGAACCATGGTTCGGCATGATGCTCCCGGTCGGCTTCGTCGGCGGCTTTGGCACCGCTGCCGCCGTCGGCTCCGCACTTGAGGACATCGGCATCGCCGAAGCGTCCTCCATCGGATTCACCTCCGCCACCGTGGGAACCCTCGTCGCGATCGTGGGTGGCGTCATCGTCGCAAACTGGGGTATCCGGAAAGGCAAAGCAACCGAACTCCGTGGCACCCTCCCCGAAGACCTGCGCACCGGCTACATCGCCACCGAATCCGAACGGCCATCCATCGGACGCGCAACCACCAACCCGTCCTCCATCGAGCCGCTGGCACTCCACGCCGGCTTCATCCTGATCACCGTGCTGATCGCCTACATGGTCAACACCTGGATCAAAGGCATGTGGAGCAACGTCTCCATCCCACTGTTCGCCATGGCCTTCGTCATCGGACTCATCGGCCGTGGACTCCTCGTCGCCTTCAAGCGACCCAACTACCTCGACCGCGAAACCATCTCCACCGTCTCCGGCGCCGCCACCGACTTCATGATCGCCTTCGGCATCGCCTCCATCGTCCCCGCAGCACTCGCCGGGTACTGGCAGGCCCTCCTTATTATGTTCGTGCTGGGCACCATCTTCTGCGTAGTCTGGATGCTGTGGGCCGGTCCGCTCTTCTTCGGTGAAAACTGGCTCGAGCGCGGCATCTTCGGCTGGGGCTGGGCAACCGCCGCCGTCGCCACCGGTATCGCCCTGCTCAAGATGGTCGACCCCAAACTGAAGTCCGGCACCCTGAACGAATACGGCGTCGCTTACGTCGGCTTCGCACCCTTCGAAATCGGCATGACCATCCTTGCCCCGATCGCCATCATCGCCGGGTTCACGACCGCGTTCGGCTGGGTCGTGTTCGGCATTGCCGTTGCGGTAGTGGTCGGCGCGTTCGCTCTGAAGTGGGTGCCTGCCAAGAAATACGGCTCGGGAGCCGTGGCTGCCAAGGAATAAGGGCTGAACTCCCCGTTGAAGGAGGGAAACCATGCTTTATATAGTTCCTGGGATACTCGCTGGAATTGTTTTTTATCTTGTTCTTTCAGCAGTGAGCTGGTTCCTCGAGTATGTATGGCCAAAGAATCGGCGACTGTATGCACATGGTCGTCTTGTCATCCATTGTCTAGTAGCTATAGCGTTTGCAATTTTCCTCGCTGTTTCCGGGGGCGGCGGGAATTGGGCTACTCACTTGCAGGTTAGTGGTTTCCTGCTTGCTGGATGCATGTTGAGCTTCATAACGTTCATCGGAGATAATCCGCGTCCTCAGCGAAAATAAACAGGTAGATACCTGATAAAAGTGGGGATAAAAGCTTTACTCCTTGGTTATAAGCAACAACGTCAACAATGTGCTGGGAAGTGCCTCATGTTTTATGACGCTTCCGTTCTAGCTGGGCGATGTCAGAAAAAAGGGGCAGTCACTAGAGGCAACTGCCAGCGTCAGCGCATGACAATCACATGAGGCAAGTAGAACAATCGAGGGGTTGCATGACTCGATGTGAGGGGATGAGTGACAAAGGACGCAACTCTAATTGGGCTAGCCATTCATATCGCCTGGCAAGCAAGGGATAGAGGTTTGCGGTTGCGTCTTTTGTCACTCGGGTCGGCTGAAGTGACACCAAATTCCCTCGCGCGATCCCAATGGCCAGGGGCAACGCAAAACCAAAACCCCGAAACGCTTTGTGTCAAGTGGTTGTGAACGTGTTTGGGTGTTAGATCGTGATGGGTTGTGGGGTTGGGGCG
>NZ_MLCQ01000005.1 GCF_001875725.1 Corynebacterium sp. NML140438
AACAGGACGCCCAGCCCTCTACGACAACGCTATCGACACCGACTACACCCACTCAATCGGCATTCAAAAAGGCCAAATCTAACCCCCGCGACACGCCGAGCCAGACACACATTTTGACCCTTAACCCCATAAAAATCCCCAGCAGTAAAATACTTTTACCACTGGGGATGATAATTTGCGGACATACACATATACAGCATACACCTGTTTGTGAGTGCTGTTTTTGGGGATATGTCAAAATTGATAAGGCAAAAGTATTCTTAAATTGGGTACAAAAAACTAAGCCCCTACAAAAGGGACTATCATAATCCTTTGTTCCCACTATTTGATTATAGTTTTATTTAAGAATACCTTGCCGCATATTTTTTACTCCTTTTCTGGAATTGAATTATTATATCACATCAGTTTTAGGAAAACAAGTATCTAAAAGAAATTTTTCTTCCCCTTATATGTAACAATCATACCGGCTTCCTAACGTTCAGAATGGTTTCTACTGTCTGCTGCGGTGTTTGGTTGGAATTGTCCAGCCAAAAGCCGATCCGTGGTGTTGTCTGCATTTTACTAAATACAAATTCAATGTATACAGAAAGAAATATATAAGGAGTGGGAGGGATTCCGCCGTAGTCGGCATTGTAGGAAAATCCAAAAGTTTAGATTTTCTCAAAATGCTTATCTTTTGGTCTTTGGTTCGGAATAGTGTAGTGCTGGCGGTCTATCTATTGTTTTCGGTTGCTTGCTTCTTTACCGTACATGAGCATTCAGTGTTGGGGATAAACACGACTGCCGCAGCATCCGGCATGACCAACTCACTATCGGAAAGCGTGGCACCGGGTGCAAGGGTGACAGTCGGCAACGCCAGCACATCGCGTGCAGAAAGCATGCTTGCACGCCGACGTTTACGAGTCCTGCCGGGGTCGGGGTTGGTGTTGTAATCGGCCCAATCCTTCTCTGGTGGCTTGGGGATCAGCGGGGGAATATCGTGTGGGGACATGGGTGCGGACCTCCTTCGGGTTCTGGCCCACAACCAGCCTGCCACCTAGGGTCAGTGAGGGAATTTGGTGCACAGCACCTCCTACAACGTGAGCCGCCCGGAGAGCGCGCGGGAGAGGGTGAGCTCGTCGACGAACTCGAGGTCGCCGCCGAGCGGCATGCCGGAGGCCAGGCGGGAGACGGTCAGATCTGGGAAGTCCTTGAGCAGGCGGGCCAGGTAGGAGGCGGTGGCTTCGCCTTCGGTGTCGGGGTCGGTGGCGAGGATGACTTCGGTGATTTGGGGGGCGTCGTCGCCGTCGAGGTCGGGAAGGACGCCGCCGATGCGCTTCAGCAGGGGCGTGACGGCGAGGTCCTTGGGGCCCACGTTCGCGAGTGGGTCGAGTGCCCCGCCGAGGACGTGGTAGCGGCCGTTGAACTCGCCGGTCCGCTCGATGACCTGGATGTCTTTGGCGTCTTCGACGACGCAGATGAGGTCCTTTTTGCGGCCGGAGTCGGCGCAGATGCGGCAGACCGCTTCGCGGGAGACGTTGTTGCAGATGCGGCAGAACGTCACGCCGTCGCGGACGCCGGCGAGGGCGGCGCGCAGACGGTCGATATCTTCGGGCTCGGTTTGGAGGAGGTGGAAGGCGATCCGTTGCGCGGACTTGGGTCCGACGCCGGGGAGGCGCGAGAGCTCGTCGATAAGGTCTTGGAGCGGTCCTTCGAACATGGGGGTCCTTTACAACACAAAACGCCTGGCGAAGTGCCAGGCGTTCAAGCGGGTGGTTTTAGATGATGCCGCCGAACGGAATCTCACCAGGTGCAGGCTGGCCCTGTGGCTCCTGTGGCATTGCGCCGCCGGTCAGTGGGCCGATCTTTTCCTGTGCCAGCTCGCCGGCCTTGTTGTGGGCGTCGCGGTATGCGGCGAGGATGAGGTCCTGTAGCGTCTCGACGTCGTCGGCGTCGACAGCTTCAGGCTTGATCTGCAGGTCGGTGATCTCTGCGCCACCGGTCATGACGACGGTGACCAGGCCGCCGCCAGCGGTGCCGGTGACGGTGGTGCTGAGCAGCTCCTGCTGTGCCTGCTGCAGCGCCTGCTGCACCTCGGCTGCCTGGCGGATGAGTTCCTGCATGTCCTGAGGCATATTTGGCTGGGTCATGGTGTGTAACACCCTTTCGTGTCGGTGATTTTGTCTAATTTGTCCACCAGTGTACCCGGTGGTCCCTGAATGCTTACAAGGGCTTGGCTCCAAGTTCGCTGGCAAGCAGGTCCATGGCGACTTCGGTGGCGTCGCGACGGTCGAAGGTCGCCGATTCGGCCTGGGCTTGGTCTACCATGTCGCGTTCTTCGTCCTCTTGGCTGTAGGGTTCGGGTGGCGGCGGTGGTGGCTCCCATCCGGCGTCGTCGTGGGGCGGTTCGGGTGGCGGCGGGACTTCCTCGCGCTCGCGGCGCTCCTGTTGCGCGCTGCGCTGCCCGGCGGCCTTCGCTATTGATCGCCAGTCAGTGGGCTGCTGCGCTGCGGGTTTTGGGGTTGCTTCACTTTTCGACGCCCCCTTCGCCCCCTTCGTGCCCACCACGCAGCGCACGGCGACCTTGGTGCCGAGCTCTTCGGAGAACACCGCGACGATGTCAGCGTTGTTGTTGTCGGCGTTGAGGCGCTCTGCGAGGGCGCCCGTGTTGTGCCCGATGACCAGTGTGGGCTGGCCGTCTTCGTTGTCGAGGGAGAGCGGTTTGGCCTCGGCGAGCATGATTTCGGCGACCTGGTTCCGTTTGCCCACGGCTTGACGCAGCTTCATCCAGTCGCGCTGCACGCGCTCGAGGACGTCCTCCGCGGGCGCTGGTGTTGGCTCCGGCTCCGGCTTCGGTGCCGGGGTGGGCTCCGGCTTCGGTGGCGTTGCGGGTTCCGCCGGCGGTTGCGGAACGGGCTTCGGCTCGGGCTTGGGTTCAGGATTGGGTGCAGGAGCAGGCGCGGGCGCAGGTTTCGGCGCGCTCTGCGCCTTGCGGCGCTCCGCGATCCTGGCCGCCGCAGCCGCTGCGGCCGCGGCTCCCCCACCCTGCGAAGGAGCCTGCGACGCTGCCGGGACCGGTGCCGCCTGAGCAGGAGCCTGGGCAGCAGGCGCCGGTGCGGGCGCAGCAGCGGAGACCGCCGGGCGGTCTCCCATCGTGAGCAGGTGCGCCATCATCACTTCCAGCAGCAGGCGCGGGGACGTCGCGCCGCGGAGGTCCGCGATCCGGTCGTTGACCTCGGTCGCGAGCGCCGCCAGCCTGGACGGGTGGAACTGTTGCGCTTGGGCGCGGAGGATTTCGGCGCGGTCGACGGGGGCGTCGACAAGCCCTTCGCCGAAGGCATCCGGCACGGTGACGATGAGCAGCAGGTCGCGCAGCCGGTCCAGCAGGTCGAGGGCGAAGCGCCGCGGCTCGTGACCGGACTCAATCACCTTGTCGATGGTGTGGAACATCGCCGCGGCGTCCTTGGTGGCGAGTGAGTCGACGGCGGCGTCGAGAAGCGTGAGGTCCGTGACCCCAAGCAGCGGCAGCGCCATCTCGTAGGTCAAGCCGTCCGGGCCGGCGCCCGCCAGCAGCTGGTCCAACACCGACAGTGTGTCGCGCGGCGAACCGCCTCCAGCGCGGATGACCAGCGGGTACACGTTCTCGTCGACGTACGCCCCCTCCTCCGCCACAATGTTTTCCAGCAGGTGGCGCATCGCCTGCGGGGTCAGCAGACGGAACGGGTAATTGTGGGTACGCGAACGGATCGTGCCAAGAATCTTTTCCGGCTCCGTCGTCGCAAAGATGAAAATGAGGTGCTCTGGCGGCTCCTCCACAATCTTCAGCAAGGCGTTGTTGCCGGAGGGCGAGATCATGTGCGCCTCGTCGATGATGAAGACGCGGTAGCGGGACTCCGCAGGCGCGAACATGGCGCGTTCGCGCAGCTCACGCATGTCGTCGACACCGCCGTGGGAGGCGGCGTCCAGCTCCATCACGTCCAGGTTCCCGGTGCCACCCGGCGCCAGCGACACACAGGACGCGCACTTGCCGCACGGAGTGGACGTCGGCCCCTCAACACAGTTCAACGAGCGCGCCAGAATGCGCGCCGAGGACGTCTTGCCGCACCCCCGCGGCCCCGAAAACAGGTACGCATGGCTGATGCGCCCGTTGTCGAGAGCGTTCGATAACGGCACAGTCACCTGGTCTTGCCCAACCAGCTCACCAAACGTTGCAGGACGATATTTCCGGTACAGAGCCACGGCGCCAAGTGTAGACGATCAGCCCTCTTCCCGGCGCCAATCTTTCACATCCACGCCACGCCTGCGCAGACGCCGCTCCAGCACCGGATAGCCCTGCTCCGAAGCGATCCCGAACTCCTCATCCGTCAGCGCGATCAGCTCCAGAAGCAGCGTGATCCGGCCCGGCTCACGCACCAACGGTGTGCCCTGCACAAACACCTCCGGCTCCCGCAACAGCCCATGCCGCACGGTGCCCGGCGCGTCGGCCAGCAACCCCTCGAGCAGCACACCCGGCTGGCCCGGCACGCCGAGTCGCTCAAGCTCGCGGGTCGCGTCTACAACGGCCTGAGCAAGCACCTGCTTGTCGACGTCCCCCACCGCCATCACCTCGCACACCACCTGGGTGGCGTCATCGTCCGCCAACACCAGGCCTAAATCGGTGCCGCTGAACCCGGCGGTAACCGCCACGTTCGCACCGTTCAGTTCCGCGGTGGCGGCGGCGCGGGCGTCGACAAGCGAAAGCTGCATCCCCGGAAACACCGAGGCCAGCCAGGCGGCGAGCTCGTCGCCCGTCATGCGCCGAGCTTCTCCACCGCCGCCAGCAGCACGCACGTGGCCACGCCGTCCATCGCCTTCGTGACCTCCTCAAGCGGCGGCAGCGACGGCGCCAAACGAATATTGCGGTCGTTCGGGTCCTGCCCCTTCGGGAACGCCGAACCCGCCTTCGTCAGGCTGATGCCGGCCTGCTTCGCCAGCTCCCACACGCGAGTCGCAGTCCCATCCATCACGTCCAAGGAGATGAAGTAGCCGCCCTTCGGCGTCGACCAAGACGCCACGCCTGTGCCCCCAAGCCGGTTCTCCAGCACGCCGAGCACCGCCTCGAACTTCGGCGCCAGCGACTCCGCATGCTTCCGCATAATCTCCCGCAGCCCATTCGCGTCCTTGAAGTACATCGCGTGCGCCAACTGGTTCACCTTATTCGGGCCGATACCACGCACATTCGCGATCGACTCGTACCACTCCAGGTTCTCCTGCGACGAAGCAAAGAACGCCACACCCGAACCCGCGTGCGTAATCTTCGACGTCGACGACATGTACCAGAAACGATTCGGGTGCCCCGCCTTCGCCGACACCTCCAGCACATCCACGTTCACCGGGAACGTATCTGTCAGCGTGTGCACCGCGTACGCGTTATCCCACACGATGCGGAAGTCCGGCGCGGCCGTTTCCATCGCCGCCAAACGCTCGATGGTCGCCTGGGAATACACCGCGCCCGTCGGGTTGGAAAACACCGGCACACACCACATGCCCTTGACCGCCGGGTCCTTCACCAGCTCCTCGACGACGTCCATGTCGGGGCCGTCCTCCAGCAGCGGGACCGTGATCATTTCGAAGCCGAAGCGCTCCGTAATCGTGAAGTGGCGGTCGTAGCCGGGCACCGGGCACAGCCACTTAATCGCGTGCTCGCGTTGCTCGTCCGCCCACGGCCGCGGCGAATCATTCGTCCCAAACGTATACGCCCAAGACACCAGGTCAAACATAATATTTAACGACGACGCATCCCCCGCCACCAACAGGTTCGGATCAACGCCGAGCACCTCAGCCCACAACTCGCGCAACTGCAAAATGCCAGTCAGACCGCCGTAATTGCGCACGTCCACGCCAGATGCGTCACGGTGGTTGCCCACACCCGGCAGCGCTAACAGCTCGTCCGCCAAGTCCAGCTGACGCGCCGACGGCTTCCCCCTCGTGAGATCCAACGCCAGGTTGGTCTCTTCCAGCTGCTTGTACTGCTCACGCAACTCAGCAGCCAGACTTGCGAGCTGCTCAGCGTCCAATTCTTTCAACGGGGTGTTCAATGTCGTGGTGTCCTATCCTGGTACCGAGTCCTATCTACTAACGACCCATCATCGTACTAGCGACACCCCGCCCCGCGCGACGGTTTTACCCCGATTTTCCCCTGTTTTACCCCAATAAAAAGGGGACCTCACGCACCTGCCAGCGCCCGCTTACCCTTGCTGCGTTCCCGCCCTGGGGGAGTTCACGAGATGAGCACCGCGTGAGATCCTGCAGAACACTCTAGCCTGAAGCCGTAGACGTTGCAAAACATTTATTACGCTGGCGTTTTGTAGGAACCTGGGGGGATAGGTTAAAGTAATCCCTCGACGCATGATGTGTCGCAACTAGGAGGATTCGACTAGCGGCCTATGTCACACGCCTGGAACGCGTGCGGGTTTCACGACCCTCGTGGGTTCAAATCCCACATCCTCCGCGCCTTTCGACAGCGCACCCAGTGAAAGTTTTCACTGGGTGCGCTGTTTTCGTGTTCGAGTGTGGTTTGCTGCGCACCACATTCCCTGTTTTCCCTTAGTGCCAGAGTCGCGCCCGAGCGTTTCCCCAGCTTGCGCCCGCCGCGTGAGGGAATTAGGTGCACTACCCATCGTCCGAGTGACAAAAGACGCACCCCCTTTTTTGCGACCAGGGCTTTTACCCCCTCCCCCGACAAGACTGCGTCCTTTGTCACTCACACAGAGCGTTCGGACACTCGCCAAGACATTTCCCCAGGTCACGCTCGCTTCGTGAGGGAATTTGGTGCGCGGGTCCCGCACGTGCAAAACCCCGCGACCCAACTCGCAGGTCGCGGGGTTTAGCCGGAGACTAAGGGACGCTACTTCTCCTTAGGCGTGGCCGTTGTCGAAGGCTTCCGGCCGAGGAAATCGCCGAGCGAGGAGCCCTCGTTGGAGCTCTGCTGGATCTTGTTGGCTGCGCCGTTCTCGCCTGGGGCACACAGGGAGAACAGGCCTGCCAGGGCACCGATTCCGAGCGTGACTGCCGCGATGGCGCCGAGAGCTTCGGTGGCCTGCGGACCAAACTTGGCGTTCAGGCGTGCGGCTTCGATGTCGAGCTGCTTCAGGAAGTCAGGTCGGTTGTCGCCGAAGTTACCGAACGGGTTCGGGATGTTCATCTGCTCGGAGACGCGGCGTGCGGAGGCGCTGATCTCTGGGCCCATTACGGCGATGAGCGGTGCGCCAACTGCGACTGCCAGCCCGAGCGGGATGAGCCACAGGAGTGGCCCGCCGTGGGAGGACATGTCGGCGAAGCAGCGCTGCAGCTCGTCGGCCGAGCTCTTGCCTGGGGTCTTCGGCTGTTCCTTGTCGCCTTGAACTACGACGTGGACGGTGACGTCGCCGTCGCGGCCTGGGATCTTGATGTCGAAGCCCTTGGAGTCCGGGGTGCGCTCAGCTGGCGGGACGATGATGATCTTGTCGCCTTCGCGCTTGGCGGTCCACCCCTCTGGCAGCTTCAGGTTGCCGATGTTGGCGCCTGGCACGTTGATCACGATGTTTTGCGTGCCTGGGGTAACAACAATCTTCTCCGTGGAGCCTGGCTTAGGTGTGACTTCGATTGTCGGAGGGGTGTTGCCGGCGGAGGTCGACGGGGTGTCGCCGGTGACGGTAACGACGGCCGGGCGGGTGACGGTCTTGCCACCCGGGTAGGTGATCTCTACCGGGACGACGACCTGGTCGCCTGGCTTAGCGTTGGTAGGTGGCGTGACGGAGACGGAACCGTCGCCGTTCACGTTGACGTCCCAGCCGTCTGGCGCCTTCCAGCCGTCGACGATCTTGAAGGTCGCGCCGTCTGGCTTGGTGCTCGGAGGCACGACGACGGTGACGCCGCCCTTGGTGCGGCCCGGGTTGTAGTCGACTGGTGGCTGGCCTTCGGGGGTGTCGGCGTCGTCAACAACGAGGATGGTTGCTGGGCGCGTGACTTTCTGGCCGCCTGGGTAGGTGATGTCGACTGGGACGATGGTGTAGTCGCCGGACTTGGCGTCGGCAGGTGGGGTGGCGGTGACGCCGCCGTCCTCGCCGACGGTGACCTTCCAGCCCTTCGGCGCCTTGTATTCAGGCGAAATGACGAAGGTGGTGCCGCCCGGCGCGCGTGGTGTCGGGTTGACGGTGACGGTCTGGTTCGGCTTGGTCTGCTTCGGGGTGTAGTTCTGGTCCGGGGCAGACGGGGTTGCCGGCTTCGGGTCGACTGGTGCGGCTGGGTCGTCGACGACGGTCACGACGATTGGGCGCGTGATGGTGTTTCCGTTCGGGTCGGTGACCTGCACGTTGATGACGCCGAAGTCGCCCGGTTTCGCGTTCGCTGGTGGCGTGACGTGTGCGACACCGGTGTTTTTGTCGATGTTGACGGTCCAGCCTTCAGGGATGTCCTTCTGCTCGACGACATAGGTGGAGCCCTCGGTGCCGCCCTTCGGGGTGACGACTACGACGGTGCCCGGGTTGGTCGGCTTCGGTGGGAACTGGACGTCGTTGGTGCCCTTGGGGGCGTCGTCGACAACGACGACGACTGCCGGGCGGGTGATCGAGGAGCCGTCAGGGTAGGTGATCTGGACGGGGACTACGATGCGGTCGCCTGGTTTGGCGTCGGCGGGCGGGGTGGCGGTGACGGAGCCGTCCTTCCCGACGCTGGCCTTCCAGCCCTTCGGCGCCTTGTAGGCATCGTGGATGGAGAACTTGGTGCCCTTCGGCGCTTCCGCGCTGAACTCAGGGGCGGGGACCGTGACCTCGACGTTTGGGCGGGTGGTTTCCGCCAGGTAGTAGGCGTCTGGGTTCTGCGCGTGCGGCGGCGCGCTGACGATGACGGTGCCCGGCACGACCTTGGTGGAGCCGTCCGGGAAGATCACCTCGACGTTGATGGTCTTGGTTTCTCCGTCGCGGGCGTTGGCAGGAGGCGTAGCGGTGATCTCGCCCGTTCGCTTATCGACGCCCACTTTCCAGTCGCCGAGCTGTTGATCTCGGGCGATCTTGAACGTTGTCCCGCTAGGCAGCTCTGGGTCGCGGACCTGCGGCAGGGTGACCGTGACGGTTGGGCGGGTGATCACGACGTCGTAGCCAGGGTTGTGGCCCTGCGACAGGGTTGTGTCAACACCGACGACAGACGTCAGCACGTCATGGGAACCGTCAGGGTAGCTGGCCTCAACCTGCACGGTCACAGTGTCTTCGAGGCGCGCGTTGATCGGCGCGGTCACCTTGAGCGCGTTGCTGCCCTTCTCGAGGACGACGCCCCATTGGCGGTCTTCGCTGCTAGGGGTGGCGCCGATGACCTTGAAGGTGGTGCCGTCGGGGTATGCCGGATCGCCTGGCTTCAGCGGGACGGTTGCGGTCTTGCCTGGGGAGGTCTTCTTGTCGCCGTAGCTTGGTGCCCACTGCTTCGTCTTGAGCTGGAACGTCTCGCCAATCTTGGCGTTGTCCTTGTACTTCTGCAGGTTGATCTCGTCGTGGCCGTCGCGAGGGGTGGCGTACACCTCCACCTGGAGAGTTTCCGGCTTCTCGTTGTCGAGCTCGCCTGTCCCACCGACAGGCAGGGTGACGTAGACGCGACCATCCTTGTCGACGCGCGCATTCGCGCCCTCGACAACCTTGCCGTTGCGCTTCACGACGGCAATCGCACGACCGTAATCGGCCTCAGAACCGTTGCTGACCTGGATGTTCGTTGCGAACTCTTTGCCCGTAGCGGTCACTACCGGCACCTCGTCCTGGGCCGCCTGCAGCGGGTAGCACTGCGCGTTCTCAGCCGGCACTGGCAGCAGGTCAACCTCGGCGATGTTGCGGGCCTCGAAGCCCAGGCGGTTCGGGAAGTTCTTGTAGCCGGTCCCCACGCTTCGGGCGACCCACGCGAAGGTCCGCGTTTCGCCGTCAACGATGCTCTTGGCGCCTTTGAGGTCGACCTTCGCAGAGACCTCCGGGGTGCGGCTCGACAGGCTCAGCTCCGCCTGGTCGACGAGAGCGCTTCCAGTCACCTCAAGGTCCATATTGGTCGTGCTATCTTCGCCGGTGCGCCCCGCGCCCGGGATCGTCTCCCCAACTGGAACCGCTGACAGCGTGAAGGTCTCATCGAACTCAGCAAAACGGGTCTGGTTCATGCGCAGCTCGGAAATCATCTTGTCCACCGCATGTTCGCCATCGCCGTGGAGGCTGACCCAGTAGTACACCTCGATCTGGCCCTGGTCATTCACGACAGCGCGGGTACCCGTCTCAAACGAGCCCTCGTTCGGCGTAGTCACGGCACCAACGCGCTGGTGCGGGAACAAGGTGTTCGCACTCAGTACGTCGTGGCACCGGTTGTCCTCGACGCTCTGTGCGCTCGCCTGCGGCGCTACGAGCGCGGATGCCCCAAGTGCCAGCGCCACCACCGTGGCCGACATTCTACGATTTCGCATTTTCTGAAACTCTCCTCAAAGGCAACTGTGTGTTATTTAAGCTATCCATTTATCATGACCCGTTTTTGAGAAGTTTCAAGTGCTTTTGACAGTGAATTTTCAGTAGACGCCAGGACCTGCTCAGTTGTCATTAAAATATTTGCGACGCACCCACGATATTCGACCTGCGGTTACCCCCGCGCGGGTGTATTTGTCCAGACGAATGGATCCCCAGAAAGTCTTTCAGGGTCGAAGCGCGCAAGGATCTCCTGCACAGTCCTGGCACCCGCGCACCCGACCGACTCCGCCAGCGCCCGCACCACGCCATCCACCCCAACCTGCTTCGACATCTCCGCGAACTTCACCGCCCCATCACGCTTCGCCAGCCGCTTCCCCTCCGCGTTGAGCACCAGCGGCACGTGCACATACTCCGGCTCCTGCCCACCCAACAGGTGCGTCATGTACGCCTGCGCCGGCGCTGACATCAACAGGTCATCCCCGCGAACCACCTGGTCAACCCCCTGATCCACGTCGTCGACGACCACCGCCAAGTTATACGCCCAATCCCCCGCCTGCGCCTGCGCAAGGTTTCCGCCCCGGCGCACCACCACGTCATCGACAGGCCCGGTCACCTCCCCGGCAAAGAAGTCCCGGACCGTCCACTCCCTCACATCAGCACGCAGGCGGAGGGCAGGCATGCGGCCCTGTTGCGAAAGCTGGTGGCGTCGAAAAGCTCGCTGCTCCTCGCTCAAGTCCCTGCATGTACCTGGGTACAGCCCAGGCTGCGCGTGCGGCGCACTTGCCGCCTCCCGAATCTCCCGACGCGTGCAATAACACTCATACACCGGCAGCTGCGACAACGCCGCCTCATACAGCGCCGAACGCTGCGACTGCCACACCACCGGCGGATCAAAATCAAGCCCCAGCGCCAGCAAGTCCCCTATTTGACGACGCCCCGCCTCCTCCGACGAACGCTCCGAATCAACATCTTCCACCCGCAACCAAAAACGCCGCCCGCTCTGACGCGCGAACAACCACGCCAACAGCGCCGTCCGCAAATTGCCGAAATGAAGATCCCCACTCGGGGAAGGTGCATACCGTCCAGCATTCATGTGTATAGGATATGTAGCCGTGACAAACCAAGAAACTTTTGCGCGATCGCTTTACCCTGTACTGGTATCTGTGTTCTGCGCCGTCTTCCTCATTTCCAACATCACAGCACAGAAGGGAGTCGCCCTCGGACCATTCATCACCGACGGCGCCTTCTTCCTCTTCCCACTTGCATACGTCCTCGGCGACGTACTCGCCGAAGTCTACGGGTTCAAAGCCGCCCGCCGGGCGATCTTCACCGGGTTCGGCATCGCCATCCTGGCCGTCGTGTCCTTCTACATCGCCATCTGGCTCCCCGGCGCCGACTTCTACGACATGCAAGAACCCTTCTCGACGATCCTCGGCCTCATGCCGCGCATCGTCATGGCATCCCTGGCAGGCTACATCGCAGGCCAGCTGCTCAACGCGTGGGTGTTGCAGAAAATGAAAGACCGGTTCGGACACGAGCGCCTGTGGGCACGCCTCATCGGCTCCACCATCGTCGGCGAGTTCGCCGATACCCTCCTGTTCTGCGCCATCGCAGCGGCGGTCATCGGCATCGAAACGCCGGGGCAGTTCATCAACTACGTCGTCGTCGGCTTCCTGTGGAAGACCCTGCTCGAAGTCGTTCTCCTCCCAATCACCTACCCGACCATCGCGTGGGTGCGCCGCCGCGAGCAAGAACTACATACAGAGCTGCGAAGCTAACGCCCAGAGCCAGCGCTAGGAGCTGGCTCGAACACCAATCTGAGATCAAGGGCAGCAAGCACTTTAAGCAAAGTATCAACAGTCGGGTTACCAAGCCCGTTCTCAATGCGGCTCAACTCGGCTTGCTGGATCCCTGCGGAGTCTGCAACCTCTTGTTGCGTTGCGCCGCATTCTTTCCTCGCCGTCATCAGGGCAGCACCCACTGCCCTTCGGTCTGCAATCTCGGACGTAAACGCACGAGCAGCAGCATCTCGCACGATCTCAGCAGCTGGTGAAGCTGATTCCCGATATGGCTTTACGAATTCTTCAAATGCGGTAGTCCCCATTCCTACACCTTTCATCCGCTGATTCAATACCCTTGATCTTATGTGCTAGAACACATGAGATCAAGAGGGTTGGTCACGCTTCCACTGTTCCAGCGCAGCCCTTGCAGCTCGAATCTCCTTCTGTTCTTGCTTGCTACTTGGCGCACGCAGTTTGTTGTACCCACCCAGCAACAGAACGATCTTGTCGCCGTGAAAAGTGCAGTAGACACGGATCAATACACGTTTCTTCCACCAACGTTTTGGCACCCGATCAGCCGCTCCCGAAGGCCCATGCTCGCGAAGAATTGTGTCGATGCTTCTTCTTATTCGAAGTTCAAACAGCCCGCTACCAAGGCTTTTGCCCCATTCGCTTTCACAGATGCGAATCCCCAGCGGCGCTAGAACATACTGGACTGCTGCGTCCGTGACTGCTCGTTCCACTTCATCCAGGCGTTTGTAAAAACGATGAAAGTTTCCACCATCGAAGACCTCGACGCGCCAAAGCTGACCAGACACTGTACCCCCTTTGTCCCCCGAAATGCGCTCTAGCCTAGCGCCTATAAGAGCCTCTAGCCACCCTCACCTACTTCCCCGCGTAGTACCTGCCCATGAACTCATCGCGGAAGGCCTCGTACTCCCCGGCGTCGATGGCGTGGCGGATGTTGTCCACTAGGCGGATCATGAACTCCAGGTTGTGCATGGTGCACAGCGTGCCAGCCAGGAACTCCTTGGCCTTGAGCAGGTGGTGGATGTAGGCGCGCGAGTAGTTCTCGGAGACGTAGCCGCCGAACTCCTCGTCGATGCCGGAGAAGTCCCGCTTGAACCGGGCGTTCATCAAGTTCATGCGCCCGTCCAGCGTATAGACGCCACCACGGCGACCAAGACGCGTCGGCGCGACGCAGTCGAACGTGTCGGCACCGGCTTCGACGGCAGTGAAGATGTCGTCAGGCTCCGAGATGCCCAGCAGGTGGCGTGGCTTGTCTACCGGCAGCTCGTCGGTGACCCAGCCGACGATGGTGCCCAGGTTCTCCTTCTCCAGGGCGCCGCCGATGCCGAAGCCGCCGAAGCCACGGCGGCCGGCTTCGCGCGCTTCGCGGTCGAGGTCGAGCAGTCCGCGGGTGGCGTGGCGTCGTAAATCTTCGTACTGGGCGCCCTGCACCACGCCCCACAGTGACTGCTTCGGGCGGTGCGTGCGCTCCTCGGTCAGGCGGTGGTGCTCGTCGAGGCAGCGCTTCGCCCAGCGGTGGGTGCGTTCCACGGAACGTTCCTGGTAGTCGCGGGTGTCCACGAGGGTGGTGAGCTCGTCGAAGGCGAACATGATGTCGGCGCCGAGCTGATGCTGGATCTGCATGCTCACTTCGGGGGTGAAGCGGTGCTTGGAGCCGTCGATGACGGATTTGAAGTCGACGCCGTCTTCGTCGACCATCGCCATGCGCTTGCGTTTCTCGGCGCGGATGTCCTTCTCCGTCAGCCCAGCCGTGTCCATCGCGAGAACCTTCTTGAAGCCGACGCCCAGGCTCATCACCTGGAAGCCGCCCGAGTCCGTGTAGGTCGGGCCGTCCCAGTTCTCGAAGGCAGCGACGCCCCCGGCCTCATCGACGATGTCGGGTCCCGGCTGCAGGTACAGGTGGTAGGCGTTCGACAGGATCGCCTGCGCCCCAGTCTGGTGGATCTGCTCCGGAGTGAGCGTTTTCACCGTGGCTTTCGTAGCCACCGGGATGAACGCCGGGGTCTGGATCGGGCCGTGCGGCGTATGGATCACACCCGTGCGCCCATGCTTGCCCGGCGCGTCATACAGGGTGGTTGTCAGGTCGAAAGAAAGGTCGTCGGTCATGCGTGCTCCTGTGATTCGGGGTGGAATTCGGCCTCGAGTGCGGTGCCTTCCACGTCAACTTCCGGCAGCACCTTGTCCAACCACTTCGGCATCCACCAGGTGGAACGGCCCAGGATGAACATCGTAGCGGGGACGAGCGCCATGCGGACGAAGAAGGCGTCGAAAAATACGGCGACGCCGAGCGTAAAGCCGAAGATCTGCACGAACGGCAACGGCTGATCGATGAACGCCACGAACACCGCAATCATAATGATCGCCGCGGCCGTGACCACGCGGGCGCCCTGCACGAAGCCCTCAACGGTGGACTCGCGCACCGCCTTGATTTCCGCTTCAGGGTCGCCGGCGCGGCGCAGCTTCAGGTAACGCTCGCGGATGCGGGTCACCAAGAAGACCTGGTAGTCCATGGCCAGGCCGAAGGTGACGCCGATCAGGAAGATTGGCATGAACGACAGGATCGGGCCCGGAGTGTTGACCAAGCCACCCCAGCCAAGCTGGAACATGCCCACCGTCATACCGAACGCCGCACCCACCGACAACAGGAACCCAAGACCCGCCACGACCGGCACCAAAATGGAGCGGAACACCAGGATCAGCAACACAATCGCCAGCCCGACCACAATCGCCAGGTAGAGCGGCATCGCCGCCTCAAGCTCCTCGGTAATGTCCATCTGCACAGCGGTAAGGCCCGTCAAACCTATCGACGTCCCCGTCGCATCCTCCACCTGCACATTATTCGCGCGCAGCGCATGCGCCACCTCCAGCGTGTACTCCTCCTCCGGGCCGCCCTTCGGGGTGGCCAGAATCCGAGCCGCCGTCAAATCCTCATTCGCGCCGATGAGCTGGGCGTGCTCAATACCGTTGACGCTGTTGGCCTCCTGCACCGCATACATAAACGACGCCAGCGCCGCCTTCTGCGCGCGCCCGCCGGCCTCGTCCGGCATCATCGCCATGTACGGCTGCAGCATCTCCGCGTCGGGGTTGACGGAGGTGGCGTCGACAACCAGCAGGAACGGGGCGTTCACCCCAGGGCCGAAGCCGTCTGCCATCAGATCCGCCGACTTGCGCTGCGTCGTGTCCAGGTTCGACGTCGTATCCGACGGCAACGCCATCTCCAACTGCAGCAGCGGCGCCGACATCGCACCCAACCCCAGCACGACGACCGTCATCACCATCACCGGGAACCTGCGCACCACGTTCACCCAGGAACGCCCCACCGACTTGGCCGCCAAGTCACGGCCTTCACGCTTGCCAGGCCCAGGGTTGCCCGCGAACCACGGCAACTTCCCGCCAAAGGAACGCTCACCCCACACGCCCAACAGCGCCGGGAGCAGCGTCAACGCCACCAGCACCGCAATAAGCACCGTCAGCGCAGCCGCCAAGCCCATCCAGGTCAAAAACTCAATCCCGGCCAGGGACAGCGCTACCAGCGCCGTGAACACCGTCGTCCCCGCGAACACCACCGAAGAACCGGCCGTGCCCACCGCCAGGCCAATCGCCTCCGGCGGGTCCAGCGTCTGACGCTCCTGCCTGTAGCGCGACAGGATGAACAGCGCATAGTCAATACCGACGGCCAGCCCGATCATCACCGCCAGCACCGGCGTGACCTCGTTCAGCTCCACCCAATGCGTCGTGATCAGCACCGCCAGCACACCAATGCCCACCCCAACGACTGCACTCACAATCGGCATTGTCGACGCCACCAAGGACCCAAACGTCACAATCAGCACCACAAACGCCACCGCGAGCCCCACCATTTCCGACGTCGTCTTAATCTGGATCGGATCCCCGAACCCGGCACCACCGGCCTCAACCTGCAGGCCAGCCTCCCGGCCGATCTCCAGCGCCTCATTCACCACGGCGCGCTCTTCCTCCGACACCGACATCGAAGACTCCGCGCCAAACTCGAACGTGGTGTACCCAATCCGGCCATCGTCCGACACCATCCGCAGGTAGTACGCGTCCTGCTTCGCCTGCTCCTCAGGCAGGCCCATCTGCGTCATCTGCCCGACGATCATCTCCCCCAGCTCCCGGTTCACATTCACCGGGTTGCCAAACCTGTCCGTCCCCGTCAGCCCCTCCAGGTGCTCCTCGATGTAGCCGACCGTCGCGTCCATCCCCGCCATGAACTCCGGCTCATCTAATCGACGCCCCTCCGGCGCCGCAAACACCAAATTCACCCCGGGCGCCGTCGCCACGTTCCCTTCACCCGGGAAGTGCCGCTCCATGTCCTCGAGTGCTTCGATGCCGGGCGTCCCCGAGATCGGAAACTCCGACGTAAACGGCTTCATCAGCGAAAACGCCCCCGCCGCCGTGGCGCCGAGCAGCAACAGCCACGCCACGATCACCTTCCACTTATGCAGAAATGACCAGCGCCCAAGCCGAAACAGCATCTTCGCCACGGTGTTTACGTCCTCACTGTCGCTTCTCGATTGTTGGTGCCACCAAGCCGCGGCACGTTACCAGGCCATCTTATAGGCGAACCCTTGCTGGACTCGATTTCCCTTCATACCCAGGTCACCGGTTTGACCAAGCGAAAAAGTTGCCCGCCTTAGACAACCTGGGGAAACGCACCGACCCCACCCCAAATCCGGGAATGTGGTGCACATACAAAGGAGCGAGTGCCAAAAGACGCAACGCAATAATTCTAGCCCTTTTTTGGCCTGCGGGAATACAAATGCTCGTTTTGCGAATTGCGTCCTTTGGCACTCGGGGTTAAGGGTCAAAAAGTGTGTCCGGAATCGCGGATTTTCACGGATTGACCTGTAGGTTTCCGGAAAGTATATGCTCCGGAAGCATATATCTAGCCCCCGACGGGAAATCCTCGGTGTGGCAGCCG
>NZ_MLCQ01000014.1 GCF_001875725.1 Corynebacterium sp. NML140438
CGGCTGCCACACCGAGGATTTCCCGTCGGGGGCTAGATATATGCTTCCGGAGCATATACTTTCCGGAAACCTACAGGTCAATCCGTGAAAATCCGCGATTCCGGACACACTTTTTGACCCTTAACCCGACAATCACATGAAAATAATCAATATTGGAATTCTTGCCCATGTAGACGCTGGAAAGACGACCTTGACGGAGAGCCTGCTATATGCCAGCGGAGCCATTTCAGAACCGGGGAGCGTCGAAAAAGGGACAACGAGGACGGACACCATGTTTTTGGAGCGGCAGCGTGGGATTACCATTCAAGCGGCAGTCACTTCCTTCCAGTGGCACAGATGTAAAGTCAACATTGTGGATACGCCCGGCCACATGGATTTTTTGGCGGAGGTGTACCGCTCTTTGGCTGTTTTAGATGGGGCCATCTTGGTGATCTCCGCTAAAGATGGCGTGCAGGCCCAGACCCGTATTCTGTTCCATGCCCTGCGGAAAATGAACATTCCCACCGTTATCTTTATCAACAAGATCGACCAGGCTGGCGTTGATTTGCAGAGCGTGGTTCAGTCTGTTCGGGATAAGCTCTCCGCCGATATTATCATCAAGCAGACGGTGTCGCTGTCCCCGGAAATAGTCCTGGAGGAAAATACCGACATAGAAGCATGGGATGCGGTCATCGAAAATAACGATAAATTATTGGAAAAGTATATCGCAGGAGAACCAATCAGCCGGGAAAAACTTGTGCGGGAGGAACAGCGGCGGGTTCAAGACGCCTCCCTGTTCCCGGTCTATTATGGCAGCGCCAAAAAGGGCCTTGGCATTCAACCGTTGATGGATGCGGTGACAGGGCTGTTCCAACCGATTGGGGAACAGGGGAGCGCCGCCCTATGCGGCAGCGTTTTCAAGGTGGAGTATACAGATTGCGGCCAGCGGCGTGTCTATCTACGGCTATACAGCGGAACGCTGCGCCTGCGGGATACGGTGGCCCTGGCCGGGAGAGAAAAGCTGAAAATCACAGAGATGCGTATTCCATCCAAAGGGGAAATTGTTCGGACAGACACCGCTTATCCGGGTGAAATTGTTATCCTTCCCAGCGACAGCGTGAGGTTAAACGATGTATTAGGGGACCCAACCCGGCTCCCTCGTAAAAGGTGGCGTGAGGACCCCCTCCCCATGCTGCGGACGTCGATTGCGCCGAAAACGGCAGCGCAAAGAGAACGGCTGCTGGACGCTCTTACGCAACTTGCGGATACTGACCCGCTTTTGCGCTGCGAGGTGGATTCCATCACCCATGAGATCATTCTTTCTTTTTTGGGCCGGGTGCAGTTGGAGGTTGTTTCCGCTTTGCTGTCGGAAAAATACAAGCTTGAAACAGTGGTAAAGGAACCCACCGTCATTTATATGGAGCGGCCGCTCAAAGCAGCCAGCCACACCATCCATATCGAGGTGCCGCCCAACCCGTTTTGGGCATCCATCGGACTGTCTGTTACACCACTCCCGCTTGGCTCCGGTGTACAATACGAGAGCCGGGTTTCGCTGGGATACTTGAACCAGAGTTTTCAAAACGCTGTCAGGGATGGTATCCGTTACGGGCTGGAGCAGGGCTTGTTCGGCTGGAACGTAACGGACTGTAAGATTTGCTTTGAATACGGGCTTTATTACAGTCCGGTCAGCACGCCGGCGGACTTCCGCTCATTGGCCCCGATTGTATTGGAACAGGCATTGAAGGAATCAGGGACGCAACTGCTGGAACCTTATCTCTCCTTCACCCTCTATGCGCCCCGGGAATATCTTTCCAGGGCTTATCATGATGCACCGAAATACTGTGCCACCATCGAAACGGTCCAGGTAAAAAAGGATGAAGTTGTCTTTACTGGCGAGATTCCCGCCCGCTGTATACAGGCATACCGTACTGATCTGGCCTTTTACACCAACGGGCAGAGCGTATGCCTTACAGAACTGAAAGGGTATCAGGCCGCTGTCGGCAAGCCAGTCATCCAGCCCCGCCGTCCAAACAGCCGCCTGGACAAGGTGCGCTATATGTTTCAGAAGATAATGTAACGTCTTGCGCAATGCAAGCGTTCATTGCTGGCTATTGCGAAATATCATTGAGCGTTCGAGCAGGCGCTGAGGCGTTTCCCCAGGTCGCGAAAATCCAATGAGGGAATTTGGTGTCACCCCAACCGGGCCGAGTGCCAAAGGACGCAACCGCTTATTTGCGACCTGGGCTTTTCCCGAGTTCCTCGGAACGAATTGCGTCCTTTGGCACTGGCTCCTAGAGCGCTAGCGGCAACCTACCTGAGGCGCTCCTTGCGCAGCTGGTCCACCTCGGGCAACGCGAGTGGGGTGAGTTCCTGGGCGTGGATGCCGAGGGCGCGGGCGAGGAGGAGGTCGGCAAGTTCGGGGTTGCGGGCCAGGGCGGGGCCGTGCATGTAGGTGGCGATGACACTGCCCTGCACAACGCCCTCAACGCCAGCCCGAGAACCAGCACCCACGTTGTTGCCCACGCCGCGTTTCACCTGGCCGAGTGGGGAGGCGTCGGGGCCGAGGGTGGTGCCGCCCATGTGGTTTTCGAATCCGGTGAGGGGGGCGGAGAGGCCGTCGAGAAGTGGGTGGGATTGGACTTCCCCGATGGCGCGCTCCGACATGGGGGAGGTGCGGACGTCGAGGACGCCGATGCCGGCGACTTCCTCGCCGTGGGCGGTGAAGCTGTGGCCGAGGACCTGCATGCCGGCGCAGACGGCGAAGACGGGGCGGCCGGCGTCGATGGCGCGCTGCAGGCCGGGGGATGCTTGCAGGCGGGAGGCCGCAATGATTTGGGCGGAGTCCTCGCCGCCGCCGAGGGTGTAGATGTCGCAGTCGGAGGGGATGTCCTCGGTGAGGGGGATGGGTCGGATGTGGGTGTCGATGCCTCGCATGCGGGCGCGTTGGCGCAGGACGAGTGCGTTGCCGTCGTCGCCGTAGGTGCCGAGTACGTCGGGCAGCAGCAGGCCGATGGTCAAAGTGTTAGTCACGGTCCAGCTCCTTGTGTAGGTCCTTTTTGAGGTCGCGGAAGGCGGTGTAGTTGGCCAGCACTTCGACGCGGCCGGGTGGGCAGGCGCGGATGGCGTCGACGCAGTTGTGGATCAGTTCGTGTTCGATGTCGGCGTAGAGCAGGCGCACGGCGAGGTCGGTGCCGCGTTCGCCGGCGGCTTTGACGGCGATGCCGTGGAAGTCTTCGAACTTGACGTCCCAGAGCCAGGAGAGGTCTTCGCCGTCGGCGACTTGGCCGTTGACGGCGATGACGAGGCCGTCGGCGGTGCGGTCCACCATGGAGAGGGCCTCTTGCCAGCCTGCCGGGTTCTTGGCCAGCAGGAGGCGGACTTCGTGGTCGCCGAAGTGGATGGTGGAGTAGCGCCCGGCGACGTCTTGGACGTCGGCGACGGCGGCGAGCGCGGAGGCGAGTGGTACACCGAAGACGTCGACGGCGCAGGCTACGGCCTGTGCGGCGTTGCCGCGGTTGGCCCGCCCGGGTAGCGCCAGGTCAAGCGTGACGACGCCCCCATCCGGGCAGCGCAGGCCGTCGTCGGTGACGGCGTAGGTGGGGGTAGGGCGTCGAAACTCGGAGCCATCGGGGAGGGGCTCGACGGCGTACCAGTCGTCCTCGGTGCGTACGACGTGGCCGCCGCTGCGGGGGTTGGTGACGGAGTCTCCGAGCCAGCCAGCGCCCGCGGAAACCCAGATGACGTTGGGGTGGTCCCAGGCGACGGAGGTCATCAGCACGTCGTCGCAGTTAGCGATGACGGTGGCCTCCGGGTGGGCGTTGACGGCGCCGCGGAGGGCGCGCTCGATCTTGTTGATCTCGCCGACGCGGTCCAGCTGGTCGCGCGACAGGTTGAGCAGCACGAACGCCTTCGGCTGCAGCCGGTCGGCGACGTGGGGGACGTGCAGCTCGTCGACCTCGAGGGCGATCGTGGAGGCGTCCTTGCCCGCCATGAGCGCGGAGATGATGCCGGCGTCCATGTTGTCGCCGCCGTCGTTGGTGGCCACGGTCCTGGTGGAGCGCAGCGCCGCCACCAGCATCTTTGTGGTGGTGGACTTGCCGTTCGTGCCCGTCACCAGCACGGCCGGGCGCCCCTTGGACAGGCCTGCCATGATGTTCGGGTCGATCGCGTTGGCAACGAGCCCGCCGATCATGCCGCCGGCGCCGCGGCCGGTGGCTCGCGACGCGAACGTGGCGGCCTGCGCGGCGGCCAGCGCAACAGAGGTACGCAGTTGTGAGAGCATGCGCTCTACGTTAGTCGCGCGCTACGGCCTGGAGAAACTCCTGCGCGCTGAGGACCGGGATGTCTTTGCGGTGCGCGTGCATGGCTTTGCCACGCAGTTCGGCGCCGCGGGATGGGGCGTCGGACACGACGAGGGAGGCGGTGCGTGTGAGCTTTTCTTGGTAGTTCAGTCCGGCGTCGAGCGCGGCTTGGATGAGCTCGTCGGGGTCGACGGCGACGTCGTCGGAGACGGAGATCTCCATGCCGGGCTTGAGGCCCTCGCCCGTGTAGATGCCCGGATTATCGACGTCCCCTTCGCGCTTGTGCGCGTCCACCCGCAGCGCGGAGCGCTGCAGCCCGAAGCGGTCCGCCTTGAGGTCCTCCGGGTCGATGCTGGTCAGCGTGCCGTTCTCCCGCAGCTGCAAGAACACCGCGACGAGTTTCAGCGTGGCCGCCCGGGAGAGCTCTTCCTCGGGGACGCTGGCGCGCTCGATGGTGGCGGTGGCCGGTTCGGAGAGCACACCGACCTGGCCCGCGACGGCGTTGAGGCGTTCGTCGATGATGATGTGGCCCTGTCGGCGCGCGCTGCCAAGCAGATCAACGATCGCTTCGGGGCGGGGGACGTGGCCGACGCGCTGGCGGCGCCGATTGTGCTTCCGCGCGCGCTGACGGTTGGCGCGGGCGGCGGCGTTCATAGCGCGGCGGGCCTCGGAGACAAGGTACCCCCACTCCGTGGGGCTATCGAGCAGGATGAGGGTGCGGCCGTCGATAAGCTTGTTGAGCGTTTTTAAGTACCGCGCGAACCGTGGTGCCTGGGCGAAGTCGCTCTTCTCACGGTTGTGCAGGTGGTGTGGACCGGCGTCTTTAACCGGGTTCAACACGGCGTGGAAATCCTCGCCGACCTGGCCATTGTCGTCGAACGTCACCGCGTCGAGGGTGAGCAAACGCCCCGTGGAGGGGTGGATGCTTGTCGAAAGGGCGCTTACCGCAACGTACGGAAAGAGCTCGTGGTCAGGCGTTGTCATCACTTAGATAGTAGCTATGGCCACTGCACGCGGTGTAATGGACCACCAAGCGGCGTGTCCGACTGGATCTGGAGGCCACCGAAGTTGTACTGGTAGTCCGGCGCAGGTGCGGGGGCGGGCGCGGGGGCCGGTGCGAGCTGTTCCTGTGCCGGCTGCTGGGCAGGAGCTTGCTGAACTGGGGCCTGTTGGGCCGGGGCCTGCTGGACTGGCGCGGGGTCCTGCCACACCGGGGCAGGCTGCGCGGGCACTTGATACGCCGGTTGAGGCTGGGCCGGAACAGGCACTGACGCAGGCTCCGAAGTGGGCTGCGAGGAAGTCTCCGGGGTCGCCTCGGTGGTGGAGGTCGTCGGCCGCTCGGACGGTTCCGGTTTCTGCCCCGACTTGCTTGGGGAGTGTGAGGGCTCGTTCACGTACGTCGAGACGGTGTCGGGTGAGCCGCTCCACTGCTCGCTGAATGCCAGCGAGCCGAGCAGCGCGATCAGCAACGCGCCGACGACGGCGGCCACCCAGCGCATCGGGTGGATCGGCTCGTCCTTCTTCGGCTGGGCCGCGGGGGGTTTCTTGTGCTCCGGGGCCTTGACGGCGGGGAACTCTTGCGAATCGGCCTCCGCAGCGGCGGACTCGGCAACCGCGTCAGTGGAGGTGCCCAGCTCCTCTGGGCGTACGACCGGGATGACGGTGGTCGCCGATGTTGATGAGGTGTCCGGGTGCCGCGGGTGGACCTGCACCGGCGGGATCGGGGACAGTGGTGGCAGCTCGTCGGGGGCGAGCGGGCCAACGGTCACGCTGAGTGAAGGTTTGCCGCCCAGCGGCGCGAGGTAGCCGTGGGCGACGGCGAGCAGGCCACGGTCGTGCAGCGAGCGCAGCGTCGGCAGCAGTGCCGTAGCGACTGGCCCGGCCAGCGTGCCGACGGCCCGATCCCCAACCGCAACCTGCACAGTATCTTCAGCGGCATCCTCCGTGGCGCTCAGCGTGAGCAGGTAATGCTTCCTGTCCAGCACCGAGACCTCCTGGGCCTCTTGCGCGTCGGGGAGGAGGGACACGTCGTAGGTGCGGGTGTCGTCGAGAAATACCCACGGCTCGGCCGGGGGCTGGTTGGTGGGGATGCACAGGCCAGGGCGCGGCAGGCGCAGCACGGTCTGTAGGGAGCCGTCCGCGAGGCGGGTGGCGCGCACCGTGACCTGCGGAATCATCGACGCCTCGACGATCCAGGACAGCTCCGCGTACTCGCGGGCGTCCGAGGCGCTCATCCCGCCGAGCACCGAATCCTGGAAGTGGATGTCGAACCCGCCGCCCTCGGCACGCGGGATGAGCAGCGCCGCAAGGTCCGCAACATCCGCGCCTGCCGAGTCAAGCAGTGTGGTGATGTGGTCCTGCGCCGCATCCTGCACCGGGATGTTGCGGACAGCACCAATGCCGTGGTCTGGAACCACGTATGTTGTTGCCATCGCGCCCTGCCTTACCTGCTGCTGCCTCACAAATAGAGAGATATCCGAGCAAAAGTATAAGGCGCACACCTGGGCGAACGCATGTTGCCTGATGCGGGAGTGCCACGAGTCACGTTCGTACGCAGCACGGATTCGTATTCACTAAGAGGGGCGTAAGAGAAGCGAGCGCGCTTTATCACTCGCATCTCAGTCCGCCCCGCAGAACGATCCCCCTAACGGGGGTGGTGCTACGCGACCGTCGAGCGGTTCACCGCGGACACGATAGCCTGCATCGACGCCAACGTCGTCGACCCAGCCACGCCGGCGCCCCACGCGCGCTTGCCGTCGACATCCGCGTAGATGTAGCAGGCGGCGTCGGCGTCGTCACCCGCGGAGCGGGCGCGCTGCGAGTAGTCCTGCACCTCGACGTTGATGCCGATGTGCTCCAGCGCGTTCGCGAACGCCGCGATCGGGCCGTTGCCCACACCGGCAACATCGTGGTCCTGACCGTTGTAGGTCACGCGCGCGCGGATCCCGGTCGTCGTGGCATCCGTGCTTTCCTCATCCGACGTGCGGAAGGAATGCAGCGACAGCGGGGCATCCAGGTCCAGGTAGGTCGTGGCGAAGATGTCCCACATGTTCTTCGAGTTGACCTCGCCGCCCTCGCTGTCAGTAATGTTTTGCACCACCGCCGAGAACTCCGGCTGCATCGCCTTCGGCATATCGATGCCGTGGTCCGTCTTCATGATGTAAGCAACGCCACCCTTGCCGGACTGGGAGTTGACGCGGATGACGGCCTCGTAGTCGCGGCCCACATCCTTCGGGTCGATCGGCAGGTACGGGACCTCCCACACCGTCTCGCGCAGCTCTTCCCACTGCACCTCGGTGGAGTTCGCGCCGGGGCGCACCTTACTCGCCAGCGCGTCCAAGCCCTTGTTGATGGCGTCTTGGTGCGAGCCGGAGAACGCGGTGAAGACCAGGTCGCCGCCGTACGGGTGGCGCTCCGGGACGCGCAGCTGGTTGCAGTACTCGACGACGTCGCGGATGCGCTGGATGTCAGAGAAGTCGATCTGCGGGTCGACACCCTGCGTCAGCATGTTCAGGCCCAGCGTGACCAGGTCGACGTTGCCGGTGCGCTCACCGTTGCCGAACAGGCAGCCCTCGATGCGGTCCGCACCCGCCATGTAGCCCAGCTCAGCGGCGGCGATGCCCTCACCGCGGTCATTGTGGGGGTGCAGGGACAGGATGATGGAGTCGCGGCGCTGCAGGTTGCGGTGCATCCACTCCACCGAGTCCGCGTACACGTTCGGGGTAATCATTTCGACGGTCGCCGGCAGGTTGATAATCATCGGCTGCTCAGGGGTCGCACCCATGATCTCGACGACGGCGTCGCTCACCTCAGCCGCAAAGTCCAGCTCAGTGCCGGTGAAGGACTCCGGCGAGTACTCCCAGCGCCAGTTCGTGTCAGGGTAATCCTTGGCGATGCCCTTGATCAGTTCCGCGGCGTCCGTCGCCAGCTTCTTGATCGCGGGGCGGTCCTTGCGGAACACCACCTCACGCTGCAGCTTCGACGTCGAGTTGTAGAAGTGCACGATGACGTTCTTCGCGCCCGCGCACGCCTCGAACGTGCGGCGAATCAGGTGCTCACGGGCCTGCACCAGCACCTGGATGGTGACGTCGTCCGGGATCATGTCCTGCTCGATGATCTCGCGCACGAAGTTGAAGTCAGTTTGTGAGGCGGACGGGAATCCCACCTCGATTTCCTTGTAGCCCATCTCCACCAGCAGGTTGAACATGCGGCGCTTGCGCTCCGGGTTCATCGGGTCAATCAGGGCCTGGTTGCCGTCGCGCAGGTCCACCGCGCACCACTGTGGCGCGTGCGTGATGGTGGCGTCCGGCCATGTGCGGTCCGGCAGGCGGATGGGCTCCACTTCCTGCGCAAACGGCAGGTAGCGGTGCGCTGGCATCTTGGATGGTTGCTGCTTATTCCATGCAGGTTGGGTGGTCATTTTGGCTGTTCTCCTTCGCGGCGTGGTTCACGGTCGGCGTGCGCAAACTCCGCGACGGGCGCCGGCCGTGTTACAACGAGGCCTGTATCCCGCCGCGGCAGACTAGGAGCAGCAGCTGATGTGACATGCGTCAAAGCATACACGTATTGCGCCTAGCCCACTTGAATACTGACCCGGGTGAGCATCGCCGCGCTGGCCAGCATCATCATTATCGACGCCACCATCGCCGCCCAACCCCCAACACCGGACACAGCGAAGTTTTCCCCGAGCAGCACAATCCCCAGGGTGAGCGCCACCAGTGGCTCAACGACCTTCATCGCGGGCAGTGTGGTGGCCAGTTTGCTGGCCCCAAACGCGAACTGCTGCACCGCGGTGCCCAGCACCGCGCAGGCCAGCATGGCCCAGAACTGCCAGGACTCCACCAGCCCTACGATCCCGCCGTGCACATAGGCGTCCACCGCCACCTTGGAAAACACCGCCAGGTAGCCAAAGATCGCGCCGCACAGGATGCCGTAGGCCAGCGCTTGCGTCGCGGCGCCGCGGGTGCGGGCGAACGCGACCGTCCCGACCATCCAGGCCACCCCAAACCCGATTGCCAACACCCAACCAACCATCCCAGGCGAGGCAATGCCCGGCACCGGGCGGCCCACAAGGATCACCACCGCGACGAACATGGTGAGCAGCGTCGCCCACGCCGTGCCCTGCGGTGACATCTTTCGGTGCTCGACGCGCGCCGAAAGCAGCAGCGTGAACATGAGCGACAGCACCAAGATCGGCTGGACTACCAGCAGGGATCCGAACGCTAATGCCAGCGCCTGAAAGCCGTACGCGGCCAGCGCAAGGGCGAGCGATGCCCACCAAGCGGGGCGTCGCAAAGAGGCGAGCGGTGCGGGATTGACCTCCGTCGTAGAGCGGCCGGCACGCAAAATGCGGTGGCGCCACACCGTCCCCACCGCGATGAGCAGCGCAGACGTGAGCGCAAAGCTGATCGCGAGGAAGTCGTTCTGCATGGTCAACGATAATACTAATTTTCTGTGCCATGTCGCCCCATAGTCGTTTTTGAGACGCTATTCTTATAGTGCGGATTTTCACGCGACAGTTTCTTTACCGACGGAAGGTTCTACCAATGGCACTGATCGTGCAGAAATACGGGGGCTCGTCCCTCGAAAGCGCAGACCGCATACGCGCGGTCGCTGAACGCATCGTTGCCACCAAGAAGCAGGGGCACGATGTCGTAGTGGTGTGTTCCGCAATGGGCGACACCACCGACGAGCTGCTGGACCTCGCCGCCCGCGTCAACCCGACTCCGCCCGCTCGTGAGATGGACATGCTGCTCACCGCAGGTGAGCGCATCTCGAACTCGCTGGTCGCGATGGCGGTCGCGTCCTTCGGCGCCGACGTCCAGTCCTTCACCGGCTCGCAGGCAGGCGTCATCACCACCGAGCGCCACGGCAACGCCCGCATCATCGAGGTGACGCCGGGCCGCGTCCAAGAAGCCATCGACGCCGGCCGCATCGCCATCGTCGCCGGTTTCCAAGGCGTCAACCGTGACACCAAGGACGTCACCACCCTCGGCCGCGGCGGGTCCGACACCACCGCCGTCGCCCTCGCCGCAGCCCTCGGCGCCGACGAGTGCGAAATCTACTCGGACGTCGACGGCGTCTACACCGCCGACCCACGCATCGTGCACGACGCCCGCAAGCTCGACAAACTCTGCTTCGAAGAGATGCTTGAGCTTGCCGCGTCCGGCTCGAAAATCCTTGTACTGCGCAGTGTGGAATATGCGCGTGCATTCAACGTACCCATGCGGGTGCGTTCGTCATACAGCAACGATCCCGGCACCCTCGTCGCCGGAGCATTGGAGGATATCCCCATGGAAGAAGCAGTACTGTCCGGCGTTGCCACCGACGCCTCCGAAGCGAAAATCACCATCCTCGGCGTCAAGGACCTGCCAGGGGAAGCAGCCAAGGTGTTCCGCGTCCTCGCCGACAACGAGATCAACATTGACATGGTGCTGCAGAACATCTCCACCCTCCACGACCTGACCACCGACATCACCTTCACCCTCCCAATTGCCGACGGCCCCCGCGCCATGGAGCTGCTCAAGGCCCTCCAGGCGAAGGAAGGCTGGGACAACATCACCTACAACGACCAGATCGGCAAGGTATCCCTCATCGGTGCCGGCATGAAGACCCACCCAGGCGTCACCGCCGACTTCACCGAAGCACTTCGCGACGCCGGCGTGAACATCGACATGATTACCACCTCCGAAATCCGCATCACCGCAGTGGTACGCGAAATCGACCTTGACGACGCCACTCGCGCCATCCACGAAAAGTTCGAACTCGGCGGCGACGAACCAGCCGTCGTCTACGCTGGCACCGGACGCTAAGAAAGGAAACGACTCATGACCACGATCGCAGTAGTAGGCGCAACCGGCCAGGTCGGGCGCGTCATGCGCGAAATCCTCGCCGAACGCGACTTCCCAGCAGACAAGGTGCGCTTCTTCGCCTCACCACGCTCCGCAGGCAAGCACCTGGAGTACCGCGGCCAAGACGTTGTCGTCGAAGACCTCACCCAGATCACCGAGGACTCCGTCGCCGACGTCGACATCGCCCTCTTCTCCGCAGGCGGCGCCACCTCCAAGCAGTGGGCCCCAGTCTTCGCCGCCGCCGGCGCCACCGTCGTGGACAACTCCTCCGCCTGGCGCAAGGATGACGACGTCCCCCTCATCGTCTCCGAAGTCAACCCCGACGAAGCCAAAGCACCCGCCAAAGGCATCATCGCGAACCCGAACTGCACCACCATGGCAATCATGCCCGTGGCCAAAGCACTCCACGACGCCGCCGGCCTTCACACCATGCGCGTCGCTTCCTACCAGGCAGTTTCCGGCTCCGGCCTCGCCGGCGTGAAGACACTCGCGAACCAAGTCGCCGAAATCGGCGAGCGCAACACCGAACTCTCCCTCGACGGCTCCCTCCTCCAGCCCGAGGAGCTCGGCCCATACGTCGCGCCCATCGCCTTCAACGCCCTGCCACTCGCCGGCAACCTCGTCGACGACGGCACCGAAGAAACCGACGAAGAGCAGAAACTCCGCAACGAATCGCGCAAGATCCTCGGTATCCCTGAGCTGCGCGTCTCCGGCACCTGCGTCCGCATCCCAGTCTTCACCGGACACACCATGGTTGTCCACGCCGAATTCTCGAAGGAGATTACTCCTGACCAGGCACGTTCCGTCCTTGAGGCCGCGCCGGGTGTCACCGTCGTCGACGTACCGACCCCACTCGCCGCCGCCGGCAAGGACGATTCCCTCGTCGGCCGCATCCGCCAGGACCAGGCCGTCGACGGCAACCGCGGCCTCGTGTTCGTCGTCTCCGGCGACAACCTGCGCAAGGGCGCCGCACTGAACACGATTCAGATCGCGGAGCTGCTTGTGAAGTAGCCGTTCTGGCTCTTTTGGGCGCGCTGCGAGCGCTGAGAGCGGTCCCCTGGGGTTCTGTCCCTGGTGGGGCCGCTTTTTGCTGTTGCCAAATTCCATCTCGTACTACTCGCGATCTGGGAAACGCCTTGGCGCCTCTCGGGGCCTAGCAATTTGGTGTTTTTGAGGTAGCAGTGACAAACCACGCAGCTAGCAAAAGCTAGCCCTTTTCTGACCAGCTGGCATGAACGGCTATGCCAAATGGGGGTGCGTCTTTTGTCACTGGCTGCCGGTCCTGTGCACCTTTTCTGCCTGACATTACTCGCGAAATGGGGAACCGCTCCGACACCTGCCGAAAACAAGGAATGTGGTGCGTGCCCCTACATGGTCAAAGAAAAAGTGCCGAAGCACGCAGCTTGCGTTCTTCGGCACTCTCGTCTGAGGCGGGAATTAGTTTGCCTAGTTTTCAGCCTCTTCCTCGAGGGCCTGTTCGGCCTCCTCGATCATGGCTTCCTTGAAGTCTTCGTTTTCCATGACGGACTTCTCGGTGATCTTGTCCAGTTCGCGCTGGTCGTGGCGGGTGAACTTCACGCGCGGGTCGAGTTTGTCCTTCATGAGCTCGAGGGCGCGACGGCGCAGGCTGCCTTCGTGGCGCAGGGTTTCGGAACCGCGGATGCGGGCAGACGTGACCACGATGATGAGCACTAGGCCGAGGTAGCCCAGGATCGGGTAGACGAACGAGATCAGGTCCTTGAAGCCGACGAAAGAAAGGACGAACCCGATCAGGCATGCGGAGATATAGATGACGCGGAACTTCTGCTGGCGGCCGCGTGCTAGGCGCTTGCCAAGTGCGTAGAACATGCCCAACGAGGTGGCGAAGATCATGCCGAAGATCACGAACGTCATGATGAGGCCGAGCGTTGGGTTGATGTTGTTGATGAGGGTGAGCATCGGCATGTCGTGGCCGTTGACGTCGCTGATGCTGACCATGAGGCCCATGCCGAGCAGGAGCAGCATCACGAGGTAGGCGATGCCGCCGAAGAGGCCGCCGAGGCCGGTTTCGCGCGGGTCGAGGTAGTTGCCACCGATGACGACCGCCATGGACACAACACAAATGAAGTTCAGGCCGGTGTAGTTCAGCGCGGCGATCCACCAGTTTGGCAGCTCGGTGGCGACGTCTTGGGCTGCGATGTTGATGCTGTCCCAGTCTGGTTGTGCGTTGACGATGGTCCAGGTGCAGCCGCCGATCACGAAGATCAGGAGGAATGGGGTGAGGATGCCGATTGCGCCGGTCACCTTATTGACGTCCAGCATTCCAACGCCGAGCACCATTGCCAGCATGATGACCGCGCCGATCCAGACCGGTATGCCGAATTGCTGGTTCAGGTTCGCACCAGCACCGGCGAACATGATGAACCCGATGGAAAACAGGGTGATGATGGTTGAGATGTCCAGAACCCAGCCCATCACCTTGCCGGTGATGTTGCCGAGTACTTCCATGTGTTCTGTTGCCTGGAAGTAGGAGCCGAGTTGGAGGATGGAGATTCCGCCGACCAGCATGAGTGCTGCGCTCAGTAGTGCTCCCCAGATACCTTTCGTGCCAAACGCGACGAAGTACTGCATCGCTTCCTGGCCGGATGCAAACCCGGCGCCGACAACGATGCCGATGAAGGCAAAGGAGATCGCTATTGCGTTTCGAATCATGAGGGGAAGTGTAGTTGATGGATTGGGCCTGGTCGGTGAATTTGGAACCTTTTTGGTTTGATTCCAAGTGGATCATTCGTCCGTGGTGGTGCGCTGCGCTGCGTCCCTTTCGCGTTTGAATGCGAAGACGTCGTCGGCATATAAGCGCCGGTGGGCTCCGACTTTGTGGCCGACCAGCACGCCGGTGTCGATAAGCTTGACGACGTGTGGTCTGGAGACGTGGAGGAGGTCTGCCGCCTGCTGGGTGGTGAGCTCTTTGCGAACTGCAACGACTTCGACTGGTCTGCCCTCGACTGAGTTGGCGAGCACTTCGCGTAGCGCGGAAGCCACGGAACGTGGGATTCGGATTGGTTGGTGGGACCCATCGACAACGATGTCGACGTTGCTCGCGTGGGGGCGTGAAAGTGCAACGTCAAGGTCCTTGAGGGCCTGCTGTGCCAGCCGTTCTACATGGGAGCTTGTCATTTCTTTGTGTTGTGGCATACTGTCATTATACACATAAACGAAACAAACGAAAAGGGGGTATGGGTTATATCTATCCGGTGAGTCGCATGATGTCTTTCCGGGCGCGGGCGACGCGAGAGCGGATGGTTCCGATGCGTACCCCGGCAATTTTCGCGGCTTCCTCGTAGCTGTAGCCAAGTACTTGCGTGAGGACGATGGCTTCGCGCCGGTCGGGGGCGAGTTCGTTGAGGAGGTTGTGGGCGTCAATAATTTCGGGCCACAGGTTTGGGTCGTCGGCGCTTGGTTGCTGGGTGGCGACGTCCTCGTAGTCGCTGGTGGTGGTGCTTGGGCGACTGCGGTCGTGGCGGACGGAGTCGATCCAGGTGCGGCGCGCGATGGAGAGGAGCCACGTGCGGGCGGTGGAGCGTCCGGCGAAGCGTGGGAGGGCGCCGAGGGCCCGCAGATAGGTTTCTTGGGTGAGGTCGTCGGCGGCGTCGTGCCCGGCGAGGTGGGCGAGGAGGCGCCAGACGTCGTCCTGGGTGGCGGCGATGAAGTCGGTGAGGGCAGCTTTGTCGCCCCGGCCGGCCCGGAGGGCGAGGTCGGTGACGTACTGACTATCGCTGCTGTTCACGAATAAAAAGGGTACCAGTATTGGGAAATTCCTTGATGCCACTCTCATATTCGCGTACAGTATAAATTACGACCGAACAATAAGGAGGCCCTAACAATGGCAGAGAAGAACGTAGACCGGATCCTTTCGAACGGCGAACGTCCAGCGGGCAAGGGGCAAACCACCCAGCTCGGCGGCCAGCCCGTCCCGTCGGAAAACGTCAGCGTTACGCAGGGACGCCAGGGTGCGAACGTCCTGAACGACATCCACCTCATTGAGAAGCTTGCACACTTCAACCGTGAGAACGTCCCGGAGCGCATTCCGCACGCGAAGGGGCACGGCGCATTCGGTGAACTGCACATCACCGAAGACGTGTCCAAGTACACGAAGGCAAAGCTCTTCCAGCTGGGCACCGTCACTCCAATGGCTGCACGTTTCTCTACTGTTGCGGGTGAGGCGGGCTCCCCAGACACCTGGCGCGACGTCCACGGTTTCGCACTGCGCTTCTACACCGAAGACGGCAACTATGACATTGTTGGCAACAACACCCCGACGTTCTTCCTGCGTGACGGCATCAAGTTCCCGGACTTCATCCACTCCCAGAAGCGCCAGCCGAACTCCGGCCTGCGCGACGACGAAATGCAGTGGGACTTCTGGACGCGCACCCCTGAATCCGCCCACCAGGTGACCTACCTGCTCGGCGACCGCGGCACCCCTAAGACTTCCCGCCACCAGGACGGTTTCGGTTCCCACACCTTCCAGTGGATCAACGAGGAAGGCACCCCGGTCTGGGTCAAATACCACTTCAAGACCCGTCAGGGTTGGGAGTGCTTCACCGACGAAGAAGCCACCGAGAAGGCCGGCACGGATCCGGACTTCCAGCGCGAGGACCTCTTCAACGCCATCAAAAACGGCGACTACCCAATCTGGGACGTCAAGGTCCAGATCATGCCGTTCGAGGAAGCGAAGGACTACCGCTTCAACCCGTTCGACCTCACCAAGACTTGGTCGCAGAAGGACTACCCGCTTATCGACGTCGGCTACTTCGTCCTCAACCGCAACCCCAAGAACTTCCACGCCCAGATCGAGCAGCTGGCACTCGATCCAGCAAACTTGGTCCCAGGTGTTGGCCTGTCCCCGGACCGTATGCTGCAGGCTCGTGTCTTTGCGTACGCTGACCAGCAGCGTTACCGCATCGGCGCCAACTACAAGGATCTGCCGGTCAACCGCCCGATCAACCAGGTGAACACCTACGCAGAGCGTGGCTCCATGGCGTACTTCTTCAATGAGGAGAACGAGCCGAACTATAGCCCGAACTCCTACGAGAAGGGCGCCGGCTACCTTGACGACGGCGAAACCTCTGCCAGCGGCCAGGATCTCGGTCTCGCCGAGAACCTGTACATCAACCCGGACCCGGAGGGCACCGACCTGGTGCGCGCCGCCTACGTCAAGCACGCTGAGGATGACGACTTCGGCCAAGCCGGCACCCTCTACCGCGACGTCTTCGACGACGCCGCCAAGGAACGCTTCGTGCACAACATCACGAACAAGATGATGGCGATCACCAACAAGGAGATCGAGGAGCGCGTCTATGAATACTGGGGCAAGGTCGACGCTGACCTGGAGACCAAGGTCCGCGAATCCTTCGCCGCTAAGCGCGCTGCACAGCAGAAGTAGCGCTTAAGCCCTGAACGCTCAAACCCGCCAGGACGGAGACGTCCCGGCGGGTTTTGGTGTTGGTGGGGAAGCTCGGCGGTTTGCGGGGGTGGGGAGCAGTCCACGGTGGCCGGGAACTTTCTTCGTGGACAGGCGCCGCGACCTGCGGAAACGTTACATCGGTCGACCGGAACCGGCCTCAAACCCAAAATGGTTCCCGGGCTCGGGAACTGAACTGCTCCCCAGAAGTTGGACTGTGAAAACCAGTACCACCCTCACACAAGGAGCAGTGCACATGAGACCAGGAAGCAAGCTGACCGAAGAGCAGCGTGAACAGGCAGTGCAATTATTTGAACAAGGCATGGGCAGCTATATCACTGCCCGTAGCCTTGGTGTTTCACAAAGCGCGATCCAGTCGCTG
>NZ_MLCQ01000017.1 GCF_001875725.1 Corynebacterium sp. NML140438
TAGCTAAGCCCGCCCGCGCTGATGGTACTGCACCTGGGAGGGTGTGGGAGAGTAGGTTACCGCCGGCCTATAATTTCATGGTGGTGGATGTGGTACCCGGTGTGGGTATCACATCCACCACCTTTTTCGTGTTTGCGTGTGCGCGTTGCAGTGGCCGTGGGGGTGTGCGGGGGATGTACCTTGTTGTGGGGTGTGGGGTGTGTGCTGGGGATGTATCTTGTTGTGGTGTGTGCGGCACCGGATTGTGGTGTGTGGGGTCCCGGGGGTGGTGACAAACCACGCTTAACTGTCCGGGGATGTGGGTATTACCTGTGGTCGTGGATAGTGGGGTGCATGCTTTGTCACTCGAACCAACGGGGGTGCACCAGCGTCCCGGATCTGTCCTTGGACCGGTAAGGGGTGGTGCCTGGTCACAGAGACAACGCCCAGGAATGTGGCGTGCAACTTAAACAAATGCGGTCCGGGAATGAGCTCTATGCCTGGGGTAGGTTCGATGATTGTGATTAGGGGATGGGCTAAAGTTCTTCTTTTCAGTGGGTACTGTTTATAATGACTTGTTCCAGTAGAAAGGTGTTTCATGTCCGAGCGCTCTAACGAGAGACCCCGTCGTAACCACGGATTTTCTTCCTCAAACGGTCGTAACGGTCGGCCAGGAGGCGGCGACCGAAGGGGTCGTCGAGAAGAAGACCGAGGTCACCGTAAGGGGCGTACTCGCGATGATCGAGGCAGGAACCGGAAGGATCGCCGTGGTGGAGAGGATGAGCGAAAGTTCACCAACCGTCACAACAGGTCGCAGCCTCGGCGGCAGGGATATCGGGAAGATCGGATGGCGCAAAAGCTTTCAGAGCCTGATCTGCCTGCAGATCTTGACATTAGCGTCTTGGACCCATCTGTGTTGCAGGATTTGAAGGTGCTTTCGCATGACAATGCGACTCGGGTGGCTAAGCATATGATTATGGCCGCGGACCTCCTGGATGATGATCCCGCTTTGGCGCTGCGTCATGCTCGGGCAGCGAAAAACCGCGCCGGACGTGTTGGAGTAGTCCGGGAAACCAATGGTGTTATCGCTTACCACGCAGGTGAGTGGAAAGAAGCACTGTCTGAGCTACGTGCGGCTCGCCGCATGAGCGGTGGTCCTGGACTCTTAGCTGTTATGGCTGATGCGGAGCGTGGTTTGGGCAGACCTGAGAAGGCATTGGAGCTTGGGCGGAGTCCTGAGGCTCGTGAGTTGGACCGCGAGGGACGTATTGAGCTGGCTATTGTGCTTTCGGGTGCTCGTCGTGATTTGGGGCAGGTAGATTCTGCTATTGCAACACTGGAGCGAGCCCGCCCGAATAAGGACGAGCGCGATGTTTCCGCGATGCGGTTGTCCTACGCTTATGCCGATGCGTTGCTCGCTGCTGGGAGGAAACAGGAAGCAGCTGAGTGGTTCAAGCACGTCATCGAGCTAGATCCGGAGATGTTTACTGATGCAAAACAGCGACTGGAAGAGACGGAGTAATTAATGCCTTCCCTTGCAGAGCATTATGATGTTTTACTTTTTGACCTTGATGGCACGGTGTGGGAGGGCGGCCGCGCATTGGAGCATGCAGTTCCGAGCATCGTTGAAGCCGGCGTAAAGCCTTTCTATATTACGAACAATGCGTCCAGGCCTTCTTCGCTTGTTGCGGAGATGCTTGCAAAGATTGGATTGGATAGCTCGAGTGATGAGATCATTACTTCGGCCGAAGCAGCGCTGGAGCTAGCGCGCCCGTTCTTGAGCGAAGGTGATGCGGTCCTCGTGCTGGGAGCACCATCGTTTAAGGAATTGGTGACGGGCGCTGGGTACCGTGTTGTTTCGAGTGCGGATGATGCCCCAGTCGTGGTGCTTCAAGGGCATAATCCGGATACGGGGTGGCGGGAGCTGTCGGAAGCCGCTTTAGCGATTCGCAACGGTGCTGTCTATCTAGCATCGAACCTGGATACGTCGCTGCCGATGGAACGCGGTTTGATGGTCGGCAACGGTTCGATGGTAGCAGCAGTAACCTCGGCTACTGGTGTTGTGCCCGAAGCGGCTGGTAAGCCTGAACCTGCAATGTTCCACCAGGCTGTTTCCCTATCAGGGGCGCGGAAAGCGTTGGCTGTCGGTGACCGGTTGGATACCGATATTGCTGGAGGTAACCGGGCAGGTCTGGACACGCTTCAAGTCCTCACAGGTGTTTCAGGTCCGTACGCGCTGCTGAAGGCGAAGCCCGAGGAACGCCCAACTTTTATCGCTGACGACTTGCGTGGTTTGTTGATGGACATGGGCGAACTCAAACCTGGTCCACAAGGTGAATTTGAGGCGTGGTTGCAAGGGGATACGCTCCTTCTCAGTGGAGGTACTGAGTCTTCGACGAGCACCCAGGCACTTCGAACAACGCTGGGAGTTGCGTGGGGAGCGAATGCTGAAGTGCACACGGTTGAGCCTATGTCGCAGTGGGCGCAGAATGCGGTGGAGGCATGGTGGTAGGGCAAGCCCCGAAACCCCACGACCCAAGGCGTGCACGTACCACGCCTGAGGAATTGCGTTCCCAAGTCGACAGCCTGTTATCTCGGGTTCCGTTGACGATGAGGGAAGAACTTGAACAGTTGGCTGAGGCTCATGAAGTGCTAGCGGAAGCACTCAAGGATTGAGTTTTGCCATAGGAGAGGAGAACGGGTGGCACCTGGACGGCGACGCCTTGACGCAGAACTAGTTCGACGAAAGATTGCCCGTTCTAGGGAACAAGCTCGCACGTGGATCCTTGAGGGGCGTGTTGAGGTCGGTGGGTTTCCAGCGAGGAAGCCAGCTACGGTAGTTGAACCCGACGTGTCGATCAAGGTCAATGTTGACGAGATCGATGACTGGGCGTCTCGTGGGGCCCATAAACTACTGGGTGCTCTCGAGCACTTCGAAAAGCTTGGTTTCTCGGTCAAAGGCAAGACAGTGATAGACGCGGGAGCGTCGACGGGTGGCTTCACCGATGTGCTGCTTCGCCGGGGCGTTCGTAAGGTGTTTGCGGTGGACGTCGGCTACGGTCAATTGCTGTGGCGTTTGCAAAATGATCCGCGGGTGACGGTGATGGACCGAGTCAACATTAGGACGTTGACACCCGATATGTTGAGTGAGCCAGCCAACTGCATGGTGGGCGATCTATCCTTTATCTCCCTGAAACTTGTGCTGCCTGCACTGGTTGCTGCGCTTGAGGAAGACGCCGATCTTTTGCCTATGGTGAAGCCTCAGTTTGAGGTCGGGAAGGACCGCGTTGGTCATGGCGGTGTGGTTCGTTCGGCGGAGCTGCGTCGAGAAGCGGTGGTAGATGTGGCGTTGTTTGCGCAGTCACTGGGACTTGAAGTCAAAGCGATGGTTGCATCGCCATTGCCAGGCCCGAGCGGTAACGTAGAATACTTCCTGTGGCTTCGTAAGACATCGAATGCACAGGAACAAACTGTCGAGGCCATTGTTGAGATGGCGTCACAGGCGGTGGAGGAAGGGCCTGCATAGAATGTCTGTGGATGAGCGACGACGCATTTTGTTGGTGCCTCACTTTTACAGGTCGGACAATATTGAGGCTGCCTCGAAGTCGGCTAGAATGCTGCAGCGAGCAGGCATAGAGGTTCAGCTACTTTCTGCGGGGGAGTCGAGTCCAGCGGAAGACGACCCTGTGCTCCAGAAGCTGGAGCATGTGAGCCCCGGCGATGAGGCTGGACGTGGGTGTGAACTTGTGTTTGTCCTTGGGGGTGACGGGACATTTTTGCGGGCTGCAAACTTTGCACACTTGCAGGATATTCCTGTGCTTGGGGTCAATCTTGGGCACGTGGGGTTCCTGGCAGAATCCGAGGCGGAAAGCCTTGAAGAGGTGTTGCACTCGGTGATTCATCGCTCGTATCGGGTCGAAGACCGCATGACGCTTGACGTGCGGGTTATGGATGCTTCGGGTAGAGTACTCGGCGAGAGTTGGGCGCTCAATGAGTGCAGCATTGAGAACTCGGATCGTACGAGGGTGCTTGATGCGTTTCTCGAGATTGATTACAGGCCAGTTTCGTCGTTTGGTTGCGATGGGGTGCTGGTATCTACGCCTACGGGATCAACCGCGTATGCGTTTTCTGCTGGTGGCCCCGTGATGTGGCCTGAGCTCGATGCGATCTTGGTGGTTCCGAATAATGCTCATGCGCTGTTCGCGAAGCCGATGGTTGTTTCGCCTTCTTCGACGGTGGCAGTTGAATCCTTTTCGACGACCAGCTCCGCCGCTGTCGTGATGGATGGGGTCCGAAGGATTACTATGCCGCCGGGGTCGCGCGTGGAAGTCAAGCGTGGTCAGCGTCCCGTGCGCTGGGTTCGGCTTGATGAGCGCCCGTTCACGGACCGTCTGGTGGAGAAGTTTCAGCTTCCAGTTTCTGGGTGGCGTGGCCCGGATAAGAAGAGGTAGAGCGACGTGCTGTCGGAAATTGCTATCAATAACTTGGGTGTGATCCCTCACGCTAGTGCGGAGCTCTCGGAAGGACTGACGGTCCTTACTGGTGAAACTGGTGCTGGTAAGACGATGGTGGTGACCGGGCTTCGCTTGCTGACGGGCGGCCGTGCGGATGCGTCCCGCGTTCGGACAGGGGCCACGGAAGCAGTTGTGGAGGGCGCGTTCGCGGTCGATGGGATCCACGCGGATAGCCGAGAAGCTCTCGAGAAAATCGCAGAAAACGCCGGTGCAGTGCTCGACGAGAATGGAGAGTATGTCGTTGTCCGGTCGGTGAAAGCAACGGGGCGTTCGAAGGCCCACTTTGGGGGTCGCGCGGTGCCGGCAGCGACGCTGAGCGACGTCGCTTCACATTTGCTGACGATCCATGGGCAGAACGACCAGTTGCGCCTGATGTCTCCTGAGCAGCAGCTGCATGCGCTGGATCGGTTCGATCCGGGGGCTGCGAAAGTCCTCGGTGTGTATCGGGAAGCATGGAAGCGGTGGCGTGCTGCGAAGAAGGATCTGGAGGAACGGACGAAGCGGCGTCGAGAATTAGCTATGGAGCAAGACCGGCTGCTGTTCGCCGTCAACGAGATCGACGAGGTCGCGCCGGAGCCCGGCGAAGATGTCGAGCTGGTTGGAAGCATCCAACGGCTGCAAGATGTCGATGGGCTGCGCTCGGCAGTACAGGAGGCGATGGTCGCGATTGACGGTGCTGAGGCTGTTGGGGAATATGATGATGCGCCTTCTGCATCAGACCTGGTAGGCCAGGCGTCGAGTGCGCTCAGCGCTGCGACAGATCCACAGCTGCAAGAGCTTGGGCACCGACTGGAGGAAGCCGCCTCGGTGCTTTCGGATGTGTCGTCGGAGCTCGGAACGTACTTGTTCTCGTTGGATGCGGACCCGCATGCGCTGGAGAGCATGTTGCAGCGTCAGCAATCGTTGAAGGTGTTGACTCGCAAGTATGCGTCCGATATCGATGGCGTGCTTCGCTGGAGGGACGAGGCGCAGCAGAGGTTGGCGTCGATTGATACATCTGATGAGGCGCTTGCGGAACTCCAACAGGAAGTAGATGAGGCTGCTGTTGAGATGCGACAGCTTGGTGCGCAGTTGACGTCGATACGTCGGGATGCAGCGGAGCGGTTCTCAGCGGCGGTGACGAAGGAACTGCACGGGTTGGCGATGCCGAAGGCCGTACTCAGCGTCAATATCGAAGAGGCTGAGTACAGCCGTGATGGTGCAGACACTGTTGAGATTCGCCTTTCCCCGAACGCAGCAGCAGAACCTAAGCCGCTGGCGACGAGCGCGTCGGGTGGCGAGCTCTCGCGAGTGATGCTCGCTATAGAGGTAATTTTGGCGGGGTCAACGCACGGCGCGACGTTAGTCTTCGACGAGGTCGACGCTGGAGTTGGTGGACAGGCTGCGGTGGAGATTGGGCGGCGCCTTGCGCGGCTTGCTGTGAACAATCAGGTGATCGTGGTGACGCACTTGCCGCAGGTTGCGGCGTATGCGGACAGGCACTTGCATGTTGCGAAGGACGTCAGCGATGAAGCTGTAACATCTGGTGTGCTTGAGCTCGATGAGGCCGCGCGCGTAGAGGAACTTGCTCGCATGATGGCGGGCATGGCGAACTCGGAAACCGGGAAAGCGCACGCGGCGGAGCTTTTGGAGCAGGCGCAGCGAGAGACAAAAGAGTTTCGTCTCTAGCCCGCGCGCCTTGCAGCACTTAGGGTGTGCGGCAGGCACAATTCAACGTATGACTGATTCTTCTGCAACTTCTGATTCGACGCGCGCGCCGTTGCAGGGGCCGCTTCGCGATTGCACGCCGCAAGGCAAGGGGCGCGGTCGCCTCCGCGCTGGTGATATTGCTTTCGTAGACGCCCCGGATATCAGCCGTCGCGAGGCCGAAATGTTGATTAATGGGTCGCCTGCGGCGGTGGTCAACATTGCGCGCTTCAGCACCGGGTCTGTGCCAAACTACGGTCCGCACTTGCTGCTCGATGCCGGCATTCCATTGTTTGAGTCTGCCGGTGCTGAGATGAGGGCGTCGATTCGTGACGGGAAGAAGACGACCGTGAGTGCCTCGGGCGATATCAAGGTCGGACGCAAAGCCGTCGGATCAGCGTCGCCGGTAGTGCGCGCTGATGTTGACGCGACGTTCATTGAGGCACAGCGCCACCTCGTTGACCATATGGAGGCGTACTTCGGAAATACGATTGAGTTCATTCACTCCGAATCCCCATTGCTTATTGACGGAGTGGGCGCTCCTGAACTGGGCGACGTGATTGCGGACCGAAAGGTCATTATTGCGAGCCCGTGCCCTGATTTGAGGGAGCGGATTGAATCGTTGCGCAATTTCATCCGGGAGTTTACTCCGGTAGTGATTGGCGTTGGCAAGGCCACGAATACGTTGGCAGAGATGGGGTACGCGCCCGACTTTATTGTGGGAGACCCTAGCGACGTGGCCGAGGAAAATTTACGGAGTGACGCGCGGGTAATTTTGCCAGCGGACCCCGATGGGTACGCACCAGGCCTGGAGCGCATCCAGGATCTCGGTGTTGGTGCGATGACGTTTCCCGCCGCGACTGATTCTGCCACTGACTTGGCGGTATTGCTGAGCGTTTTCCACGATGCGGAAATGATCGTGATGGTTGAGCAGCCAGTGAATCTCGACCGAATCTTTACCGATGCTGAGGAAAGCTCGCCGGCGGCGCTGTTGACTCGCCTCAAAGCTGGGCAAAAACTGGTGGATTCCACTGTGATTGCGGACTTGTACCATCTGACCACGGGGAGAGGGGTCGCGTGGGCATGGGCAATTCTGGGTTTGCTTGTCGCCGCAGCCACGATCGTGTTGATCGTCGGACTTGGCGGGAGCGGAACGTTTAGTGCGAACTTAACCGATACGTGGAACACGATTGTTACGCAGTTGCAGAGTCTGTGGAACTAGAAGGAAGTAGGAGGTTTCGATGTCTTCAGGAAGTAGTTCGGCAGGCTATGTCGCTGCAGGTCTCGGGTGGGGGATCGCAGTTGGAGTTGCAGCTGGGATGCTCGTGATCGCGCCAGCAATGGGCACGCTGGACTTCTCGACGTCACCCCAATCCGAGGAGGCGCAACCAGAAGCGGGTGCCTCGCAGGAGGCTCGCTTTGCGCTCTCCGACGATGTGATTGCCCAGCACTCGACGGAGCTTGTCGCGAACGCGTTGGGCGGTAAGTCCGTCCTGGTGCTTCGTACACACGACGCGTCGACCGAAGATGTAGGCGCTGTGGCGTGGCTGCTTCGGACTGCAGGGGCATCAGAGGCAGGCCAAGTTACGTTGGGTGAGAAGTTTACGGAACAGGAGTCTGCTGACGCCTTGAGCACGATCATTGCGAATACGCTGCCAGCTGGTGCGCAGCTCTCAGTCGATCGTCGTGCCCCGGGCACCCATGCCGGGCAATCACTGGGAAGTGTTTTGCTCAAAGATCCAGCGACAGGTGAACCGGTAGCGCCGGAGTCGGACCGAAACTTCGTTATCGAAGCGCTCCGTGGTGGTGGTTTTATCGAGGAAGCTGAGATATCGGGCCCAGCTGATGCGATTGTCGTCATCAGTGCTGGTGACGGCGGGGCAGAACGTTCTTTTGGCACCCAGTTGCTGACGGATATGACGGACGAGCTAGGCGCCCTGGGTGCGGCAGCGTACGCTGCCCCGGATGAGAACGGTGGATTCGTCGATACGGAGGCAGGAAAAGTATCAACGGTGCTGAAACTTGCGGAACAGTTGGCGGCAAAGTAATGCATGAATTCGAAGTTGAGCAATCTGAAGTAGTGCTCGATGCGCCGATCATCGCGGTACGCAGAGACGTCGTTTCTATGCCGGGTGGCGTAAGTGCTGCGCGCGAGATCATTGAGCACTTCGGTGCGGTTGCGGTGGTCGCTGTCGATTCGCAGCGGAGGATCGCTATGGTGCGACAGTACCGCCACAGCGTCCGCCGTCGCTTGTGGGAATTGCCCGCGGGACTTCTCGATGTCTATGCAGAGGACGCACTGGTGTGCGCGCAGCGTGAACTGGCAGAAGAAGCGGGCTTGGCCGCGGGGCAGTGGTCATTGCTGCTGGATTTGGTAACATCTCCTGGCTTTGCGGAAGAGGCAGTGCGTGTGTTTTTTGCCTCAGATTTGTGTGAAGTGCCGCGCGGTGAAGCCGAGTTCGAGGAAGCCGACATGGTGCTCGAATGGGTGCCGATTGAAGAGGCGCAATCGATGGTGCTGCGGGGTGAAATCGTGAATTCCATCGCGATTGCTGGCGTTATGGCCGCGTCAAGGGTGTTGGCAGGTGAAGCGGAACCACGCGATGTCACCGAGCCCTTTGACTTGCGGCCATGCTCGCTTGCGCAGCGACGCGCAGCGCAGGGAGTCACGCCTGACATGAAGAGGATCTAATTGGGCGTCGATGAGCTTGCAGCGCGCTGGTTGGAGCATCTCGCCGTTGAGCGTGGGCTTTCAGCGAATACGTTGAGCAACTATCGCAGGGACCTTGGCAGGTATGCCTCGTGGTTGCACGCGAACGGGAAAACCGACCTCACTCAAGTAGAAGCTGCAGACATTGAGGCATACCTAGCGGATTTGCGACGGGGGGTTGATGGCGCGGCGCCGTTGGCTGCCTCGTCGGCTGCGCGAGCGCTTGTGGTGGCCCGCGGGTTGCATAAGTTCGGGGTGCTTGAGGGAATACTCGACGGTGATGAGTCTGCCCAGGTGACGCCACCTTCGCCTGGTAAGAAGCTGCCAGATACGTTGAGTATTGAGGAAGTCAGCAAGATGCTGGACTCCTGTCCTACGGAGGATCCGATAGGTCTGCGGGACAAGGCGTTGCTGGAGTTGCTTTACGCCACAGGAGCACGTGTGTCGGAGGTGTTGGCGCTGTACGTCGATGACTTCATGGCATTGGAGGACGAACAGCACGCGGTGTTGACACTGACAGGTAAGGGCAACAAGCAGCGGATCGTGCCGGTAGGTTCATTGGCGAAGGAGGCCGTCGAAAAGTACCTGGTGCGTGGGCGTCCGGCTATGTCCAAGGGGCGCTCACATTCGTTGTTCTTGAATGCACGCGGTGGGAGTTTGTCGCGACAAAGTGCGTGGGCGGTGATTAAACGGGCTGCGGAACGTGCCGGGATTACGAAGCACGTTTCACCGCACACGCTGCGCCACTCTTTCGCCACACACATGCTTGACGGCGGGGCCGATGTACGAGTGGTGCAAGAGCTGCTTGGACATGCTTCTGTGACGACTACGCAAATTTACACACATGTCACTGCAGAAAGCCTTCGGGAAGTCTGGCACGCTACGCACCCACGTGCATAGGTATGTAGGGTTGACATGTTCTCAAGCACGACCGGAAGGATTCTTGCCACATGGCTTTTCGACGACCACACGCTCTCGCAACTGCTGTCGCAGCAACTTGTGTGCTCGGTCTGGGTGCCTCGGCACTCGGTGCGAGTGCACATGCGCAGTTGCCTGAAGGGCTTGACCCTGCTGTGATTCAGCAGTCGATTCCTTCAGAGATTCACGTGCAGGCCGGGCAGACAACGACTGTCGATACCGGTGTGCCGCTCAACCTCAACTACAGTTCCGGTGGTTGGAGCGTTGTCTCATCGGGAACTTCCGTGTCAGTGACGGCACCGGACACGCCGGGCGCGACGGTGAGCGTTCCCGTTTCTGCAGGGGGATACTCCGCAACTGTGAACCTTGTCGCGGTGGGTGGCGGTGAAGCCGTGGACGCTCCGCCTGAGAACGCACAGAGCTCCGGAAATGGCGGCGGAGGGAATACCTCGAACGAGAACGACCAAGCGGGCGGGGCTGGTTCAGGTACAAGCACGAACACGCATGATGCACCGGCTGCGCCAAAGGGCCGTACTCAAGCCAAGGAGGTCGACACTTCGAACGCCAAGCGTCTGGAGTTTGAGGGTGCCATCGAAGGCAATAGCATCGTGGTGAAAGTGCCGCTGAGCAAGGCTGGTCAGTTGATGAAGTACTCCAAGATCGACAAGGAAGGCGCCACACTTCGTTACGTCGATGTGGATGGAAACATCATTGAAGGAGTGAAACGCGATGTCGATGTGGCCTCTCGGACACTCACACTGACGTACCCGGAGGGGCAGACGCCTGACAACCCGTTCATCATGGAGGTCATCCGGGATGGATCAGCTGCGGAGTTCATCGCTGTGATTACGTCCAAGAATGCTCCAGCGGCGACGCCGACAGCAGAAAACCAAGATGATGGCGCGGGTCAAGTTGAAAAACTTGACGGATCTAGCTCGAACGATGGCCTGCTGGCGCTAGGAGTCGCGGGAGTCGCGGCCCTTGTGGCGTTGCTGTTGATTGTTTTCCTGGTTCGGAAGAGGCGACAGGCGCATAACTAGGCGTGACACTGTAAGATGATTGCGTCAAGGGCTTACACGTGACGCGCATTCGACGGAAGGGATGACAATGGCAGGCAACGCATTGTTTGACGCTGCTGAAGAAAAGAAGTTTCTCACGGGACGTCCATTCCGCGAGTTTCCACAGCCTGAACCGCTCGATCACCACGGCCCGGCAACCATCTTGTCGATGGTGAACCAAAAAGGTGGCGTCGGCAAGACAACCTCGACTATTAACCTGGGCGCCTGCCTTGCCGAGCAAGGGCGCAAAGTGCTGCTCGTTGACCTCGATCCGCAGGGTGCACTTTCTGCCGGGCTAGGTGTTTCCCATGACGAGGAACAAGTCACTGTCTACGACCTGTTGTTTGACAACACTGCTTCGATCCACGCGGCAATTCGACACTCGAATATGCCAGGTCTGGATCTCGTCCCTGCAAACATTGATCTCTCTGCGGCGGAGATTCAACTGGTCAACGAGGTTGGTCGCGAGCACACGTTGGCGCGTGCGCTTCGCCCGGTCCGCAACGAATACGACATCATCATTATCGACTGTGGCCCTTCCCTTGGCCTGCTGACGGTCAACGCGTTGGCATGCTCAGCTGGGGTCATGATTCCGATGGAGTGCGAGTACTTTTCTCTGCGCGGGCTCGCGTTGCTGACGGACACGGTGGAGAAGGTGCGCGACCGCATTAACTTCGACCTCGACATCGTGGGCATTTTGGTCACGATGTTTGACCGCCGCACGACGCACGCGCGCGAGGTAATGGACCGTGTTGTCGAAGTGTTCGGTGAGCGCGTCTTCGACACAGTAATTACCCGCACCGTCCGATTCCCGGAGACCTCGGTTGCTGGTGAACCGATCATCACGTGGGCCCCACACTCCCAGGGTGCAGAGCAGTACCGGCAGTTGGCGCTCGAGTTGCTTGAGCGCATCGATAAGTAGTTTGTAGCACTGTGCTTGAGGACGCCACCGCGGGAGTCCAGCCCGAAATCACCGGCTTTACGTTGGCCCTGCAGAATTTCGAGGGCCCTTTTGATCTGCTGCTTCACCTCATCCACTCAAAGAAGCTGGATGTGACCGAAGTGGCGCTTGCGGAGGTCACCGACGAGTTTATTGCGTATACCCGTGCGCTTGGTGCAGCAGCACAACTTGACGAGGTGACCGAATTCCTGCTTGTGGCGTCGACACTACTGGATCTGAAGACAGCTCGGCTGCTCCCACGAGATGGCGATTCAGAGATTGAGGACCTTGAGCTCCTGGAGGCCCGTGACCTCCTCTTTGCGCGGTTGCTGCAGTACCGTGCGTATCAGCAAGTTGCTGAAGAGTTTGTGGCTTGGCAGCGCAACGCGAAACGGAGGTACCCGCGTGCGGTCTCAATCGAAGACCGTTTCGCTGCATTGCTCCCACCTGTACAGCTTGGGCAGACGCTTGACTCCTTTGCGGAGTTGGCTGCCGCTGTGTTTCGGCCCCGCCCACCGGAGGAAGTGGGGACGGACCACTTGCATGCGGTCAGTGTTTCGGTGCCCGAGCAGGCCGGGAAGCTGCTGAGTGCGCTGCATCTCCTTGGCGCGGAGCAATGGGTTGCGTTTGAGGTGTTGACGAAGGACTGCAGTTCCTCGATGGAGCTTGTCGGACGGTTTTTGGCGCTGCTGGAGCTGTACAAAGCTCGCGCAGTGGAAACTGAGCAGCCGGAGGCCCTCGGCTCGTTAGAAGTGTCCTGGACTGGTATCGAGGTTGATCCTGCTGTGGTTGCGTCAAGCAACTGGGAGTAGCGATAGAATGCCTGACCATGGATGCTCCCCACATGGTTTCCCAACTCCGCGCACGCATTGAGTCGATTTTGCTGGTGGCCGACAATCCGGTCACAGTTGATGCGTTAGCATCGGCACTTGGGGCGGAGCCGGAGGACGTCGAAAAGCAGCTTGAGGAGTGGTCGGAGGAATGCGAGCTGCGAGGCAGCGGAATCGATGTGCGGCGTACTGCAGAGGGGTGGCGGCTCTACACGCGTCCTGAGCACGCGGATGCAGTGGAGGCATTTTTGCTTGATGGAGCACAGACGAAGCTGAGCCGCGCGGCGATGGAAACCTTGGCGGTGGTGGCGTACCGCCAGCCAGTGACGCGCACCCAGGTATCGGGGGTGCGTGGTGTCAATGTTGACGGTGTGATGAAAACGCTGACGCTGCGGGGGCTGATTGCTGAGGTCGACCCAGACGAATCGACTGGTGCGCACCGCTACGTCACCACTGAACTCTTTTTAGAGCTGCTAGGCATAGACTCACTTGAACGACTACCGAACTTGGCGCCACTGCTGCCGGACATCGACGATATCGAGGACGCTTGGTGAAGGCTGCTAGACTAGCGTGCGTTCGAAGAACTGTATAACTCGCAAAGAGAAAAGGACTCAAGATGACTCCTCCCGCTCGCCGAGATGGCATACCGGAACAAGGAAAGAACGAACCGTTCTATCCTTCGTATGCGAAACCGGCACGTAAACAACACGTCAAGCGCAGCAAACATGCCGCAAAGGAAGCCAAGGAAGCACCGAACCCACTCGATGACAACTGGTGGGGCGACGAAGAGACGAAACAGCGCAAGAAGAACACCGATGGGATCCGTCTACAGAAGGTGCTTGCGCAGGCAGGCGTCGCTTCGCGACGTCACTCCGAGATCATGATTGACCAAGGCCGCGTTGAGGTCAACGGCAAGATCGTGACGGTGCAGGGAACCCGCGTGAACCCGAACGTCGACGTGATTCGCGTCGATGGCGCCCGCATCAATGTGAACGAGGAGTTGGAATACTTCGCGTTCAACAAGCCACGTGGAGTGCACACCACCATGCAGGATGAGCATGACCGCGCCTCTGTAGGCGACTTTGTTGCTGAACGTGTCGCCGCTGGTCAGCGACTGTTCCACGTTGGGCGTCTTGACGCAGACACTGAAGGGCTGCTGCTGCTGACGAACGATGGTGAGCTTGCAAACCGGCTGATGCATCCGCGCTACGAAGTGCGGAAGACATACCTGGCCACCGTGCTGGGCGAGTTCAAGTCCGCCGATGCCAAGCAGTTGCGTGAAGGAATCGAACTGGAAGACGGCATTGCGAAGGCCGATTACGTCCAGATTGTGGATGTACATAACGGCCAGTCGATCGTTCGTGTTGAACTCCACGAAGGCCGCAAGCACATTGTTCGCCGGATGCTGAAGGCCGCTGGTTACCCGGTGCAGCGCCTGGTTCGCACGAAGGTGCATACGGTGCAGCTCGGCGACATGAAGCCAGGCTCGATGCGTGCGCTTAACTCGTCTGAGTTGGCGTCGCTCTTCAAGGCGGTGGGGATGTAAATGGAGGATGAAATGTTGAGTAACCAGCCAGATAGCGGTTTGCTGCTTGCAGTGGATGGGCCTTCCGGTACTGGTAAGTCGACGATGTGCCGTGCACTGGCCAAGAAGCTTGATGCAAAGTACATCGACACGGGTGCAATGTATCGCGTGGCGACGTTGGCGGTGCTGGACGCTGGGGTGGATCCAGAAGATACTGATGCCGTCATCGCAGCTACAGCAGACTTGCCGATGGAAGTTTCTGACAATCCAGACGACAAAGCAGTGATCCTGGGCGGAAAAGATGTTTCCGCAGTGATCCGTGGCGCTGAAGTGACTCGCTCGGTCTCTGCAGTTGCTGCTATCCCGGAGGTTCGTGAGAACTTGGTAGCGCTGCAGCGTCGCCTTGCTGCGGAGTCACACCGCGCGATTGTTGAAGGGCGAGATATCGGCACCGTGGTGCTGCCGGAGGCACCAGCCAAGGTGTACATGACGGCGTCAGCGCAAGTACGTGCACAGCGTCGTTTTGACCAGGACAAAGCAGCAGGCCGTAAGGTTGAGTTTGATCAAGTGCTAGCCGACGTCGAGCGCCGTGACGCACTCGACTCCTCCCGCGAGACCAGCCCACTGAAACCTGCCGATGATGCTGTAGTTATCGACACCTCCGAGATGACCCCGGAGCAGGTTCTGGAAGCGCTCGTCGACGTGATTGAAAGGAGCAGCAAGTGACCACAGAAGATTCCTTTCCACAGGAGTTGAACGGGGCAGACTTCGATGAAGCTGACTTCGGAGAGGCCGACTTCGGTGATCTCAACTCCACTGAGGAGTACACGGAGGAAGAGTGGGCAGCGGTAGAGGAAGCGTTTGGCATCTTCAATCCTGACTACACAGAAGAGGCGCTGCCCACGGTAGCGATTGTTGGCCGCCCGAACGTTGGTAAGTCCACGCTGGTGAACCGGTTTATTGGCCGTCGTGAAGCTGTGGTTGAGGACCACCCCGGTGTCACGCGTGACCGGATTAGCTACATCACTGACTGGGGAGGTCGTCGATTCTGGGTCCAGGACACTGGAGGTTGGGACCCAGACGCGAAGGGTATCAATGCGGCGATCGCGCACCAGTCGGAAGCAGCGATGGAGACTGCGGATGTGATCGTTTTCGTTGTCGACTCTCATACTGGTATTACGATGTCCGATGAGGCTATGGCACGGAACCTGCAGCGCTCCGAAGTTCCAGTTATTTTGGTTGCGAACAAGTTTGAGTCCGAGTCGCAGTGGGGCGACGTCGCTGAACTCTACGCGCTTGGTCTTGGCGACCCGTGGCCTGTTTCCGCGCTGCACGGCCGTGGCGGCGCGGATGTGCTCGACGAGATTCTGCGCTTGTTCCCGGATGTTCCGCGCGCGAAGGATTCAGTCACAGAAGGTCCGCGCTCGGTTGCTCTGGTCGGGCGTCCGAACGTGGGTAAGTCCAGCTTGCTCAACAAGCTTTCGAAGTCGAAGCGCGCGGTCGTCGATAATGTAGCTGGTACTACCGTTGACCCCGTCGACGAGCTGATCCAGCTCGACGGCAAACTGTGGAAGTTCATCGACACCGCTGGGCTGCGCAAGAAAGTGAAGAACGCGCAAGGTCACGAATACTACGCGAGCCTTCGTACCCGAGGCACCATCGAGGCGGCAGAAGTGTGCGTCGTACTTATCGACGCCTCCCAGGAGATTTCCGAGCAGGACCAGCGAGTGATCTCCATGGTGCTCGAGGCGGGCAAAGCAATGGTCATCTGCTTTAACAAGTGGGACCTGATGGATGAAGATCGCCGCTACTACTTCGACCGCGAGTTTGACGAGATGGTCGGGCACCTGCCGTGGGTGACGAAGCTGAATATCTCGGCGGATACCGGACGCGGGCTACACCGCCTCGAGCCGGCGATGGAAGAAGCGCTTGAGAACTGGGATCGACGCATCTCCACGGGACAGCTCAACAACTGGCTGCGCGACGCGATTGCAGCGAACCCTCCTCCGATGAAGAACAATCGCCTGCCGAAGGTCTTGTTCGCCACGATGGTTGGCACGCGCCCACCGACAATCGTGCTGTTTACGACTGGCTTCTTGGACGGCGGTTACCGCCGTTACCTCGAACGAAAGTTCCGTGAGCAGTTCGGTTACCACGGCACGCCGATTCGGATTGCGGTTCGCGTACGTGAGCGTAACCCCCGGCGCCGCAAGTAGTTTCAGCTACGTCCGTACAGGAAGGCGTCCGTCCTGTACGGCAGCGGTACAAGCTGGCCTGGGTCGAACCCGAGTCGGTCAAAGAGGTACCAGGTAAGGTTATCCACCATCTTTGCGCGTGTGCGTTCGTTGGCTCGAAGCCAATAGGAACGGGTCGACATGAGGGTAAATAACTGGTCGGTATGGATCGGTTGGATCCAGGATGTGCGAAGCTCACGCTTCAGGTGCCACGGTGTGTGCACGGTGGGGTAAAAGCCCTTGGTAAGCACATCGCCAGAGTGCATGATCTTTGCCAGACGCAGCACCCACGGGTGCTCAACCTCAAGGGTGTTCCAGCATAGGAGCAATTCGCCGTCAGGGTGCGTGATCCTGGCGGCTTCTGCGCTTGCTTGGAGTGAGTCGACCCAATGCCACGCCTGGGCGAAAGTGATGGCGTCGAAAAACCCGGAAGCAGCTGCGGTGTGCTCAGCCGTGGCGCGCCACACAGGAAGATTCGGGTGCTGGCTGCGCAGAGTATCCACCATGTCTTTCGACGGCTCACAGCACGCAACTCCGTGCCCGGCCGCGTCTAGTTGGGCAGCAAATATCCCAGTACCGGAGCCAACATCAAGCACCCTGCGGGCTATACCATGGCCGCCGAGCATCTCAACCACTTCAGCGGGGTACGACGGCCTGACCGCATCGTATGTATCCGCGCCGACCGAGAATGCGCGCGACGAAGAGACGCGGTGCTCGTTGCTGCGAAACAGTGGTTGGTGCTTTCCGCTTGGCTTCATAATCAACTAACCTATCAACCTGTGACTGTCAGGAGAATACACGAGTGAACACTTCCAACACGATGAACCGGCGCTGGTCGGTGCGTACTGTGCTGCTCGCTGTGCTGTTCGGCTGCGGAGTCATGGCGGGCTGTAGTGGAGAGACAGAAGAGTCGGAAGCTTCCGACGTGTTACCGAACCCACTACGAACAGTCGAAAACGGCAGTCGGCCAGATACGGTTGCGGAGGTGGAGCCGTGGAGCGCGGCCTCGGTTGAGTCGAGGACCATCCCGGCAGGTGGCCTGCAGCGTGAGTACATTCTTTCGCTACCGAAGGGTGCGCAGCAGCGAGAAGGGTTGCCACTCATCCTGGTATTCCATGGCTACACGGGCACCGCTGCATCGATGCAGCGTGCAACAGGTCTCAACAACGCCGATGCCGTGGTGGCGTACCTGCAGGGCGTGAATAAGGCGTGGGCGCCAGCGCCGTACGCAAACACGAATGCACGCCAGGACCTCGAATTCGCAGATGCAGTCCGCGCACAGCTCCAGCAGGAGTTTCGCACACAACCAGCCCGGACTTTCGCGGCAGGCTTTTCAAATGGCGGTGGGTTCGCAGAGTTTTTGAGCTGCCAGCGACCGCAGGACTATACCGCGGTGGCGACCGTGTCAGCAGCGATATACGACGCGGTGCTAGAAGGCTGCTCAGCTATTCCCGTCAAACGTATCGACATCCACGGTACGAGCGATAGCGTCATTGACTACCAGGGAGGTACTCGGCACCAGACCCACTACGCTGGTGCGTATCAGGACGTCGAACGAGAATCTCGTCGTAACCACTGCAAAGCCACTGATGACGAGGCTCCGAAGCCCGAGTGGTCGGAAGTACTCCCCGGCGTTACAAAAGCTGAATGGAGTGGGTGCGACGCATGCCTCGTGCACTACAAAGTCGAAGGCGGCAAGCACGAATGGCTCGGTCCGGGCACCACACCGGCGTCAGATCTCCCCATCGGCTTTACTAGCGAGTCGGTGCTTCGCTTCTTTGGTGTAGGGGTACAGAAGTAATGGCAGAGGACACGTTTCACCGCACCGCGATTGTCGTGTACAACCCGACAAAGATTCAGTCATCGGTCTTGGAGCGGTTTGTCGAGCTCTACGCTGACCCCCGGCGCGAAATTCGTTGGGTGCCGACCACTAAAGAAGATACTGCCCTTGCGGGTTTTGCCACTGTGCTCACTAAAGATGTGGACGTGGTACTCGTCGCCGGCGGGGACGGAACTGTCCGTCGCATCGCACACGTTCTCGCTGATACTGGAATCAAAATGGGGATTATTCCGGTAGGTACTGGAAATCTTCTCGCACGGAATCTTGGCTTGCCTCTGGACCCGGAAAGCGCGATTCGTCGCGCGTTTACAGGTGAGGAGCACGCCATCGACTTGTGCGAGGCCACCGTGACACGCAGGGACGGTTCCCAGGAAACCTACGGATTCGCCGTCATGGCTGGAGTAGGCCTTGATGCGCAGATGGTCGAGCGGACCCGTGAGGAACTGAAGCGGCGCATTGGCCCGCTTGCGTATATTGGTGGCATCGCACGGTCGCTAGGCGGCGGCAACAGTGTGGAAGCAGAGGTTACTATCGACGACCAACCTCCGATAACGCGCCGCCTGCACACCATGATTTTTGGCAATTGCGGTGACTTAGTGAATAAGATCCCGCTGTTTCCTGACGCACTTCCCGACGATGGCGAGATCGATGTCGTGGCGATGTCTCCACGGGGGCCTATCGGCTGGCTGCTGATCGGTTTGCGCATCGTGTTTAACACCCTACGCGCGCTCTTCGGCGGCGGGTGGCAAGGAATTCCGGCGCCACAGATGGACTATTTCAAAGGTAGGAGCATTAGCGTGTCTTTCGCGGTGCCTGAGGTGTTTGAAGTCGACGGTGACACCATCGGATCTATTGAAGCAGCTACGATCCGAGTGATACCGCAGGCGTTGGTGCTGATGCGATAAATCACGCTGCAGCTCCAATGGGGTTTCGGCATAATAGCCACATGATCTACTTGTTTGAAGGTAAAACCCCGAGGATTCATCCGTCCGCATTCGTGTCCGACGACGCCACGATTATCGGTGACGTCGAAATCGGTGAGGATGCAAACATCTGGCCCGGTGTGGTTATCCGAGGTGATGTCGGCGCGATTCGTATTGGTGAGAGAGTCAATGTCCAGGATGGATCCGTGCTGCACGTTGATATGGGCGGTGAGACTGTCCTCGAAGCGGATGTGACCATTGGTCACCTCGCGATGGTCCATGGTTGCCATATTGAACCCGGGTGCCTGATCGGCATGAACGCGACTGTGCTGTCTGATTCACGCATTGGCAAAGGAAGCATCATCGCCGGTGGCGCCGTGGTCCTCGAAGGGCAAGTGATCCCGGAGTTCTCGCTTGCCGCGGGAGTGCCGGCGAAGGTGAAGCGTGAGCTTGACGAATCAACCTACTCGGCACGTGAACGCCACGCAGCTTTTTACGTTGAGCTGGGGAAGCGTGCTGCGAGTGGTTTGGTTCCATTGGAACGTTCCGAAACGCAGTAGTTTTTACGGGCGCAGAAAACCCCGCTTGTCCAAGACCTAAGACCTGGACAAGCGGGGGATGGGACCCACGACAGTGAATCCCCTTCAGCGAACCCCTGTCGATCACGTTGAGTCAATGACCACGAGGTGATCAGATCAACATCAACCTTGTCAAAGGAATGAAACACCGCCAACCACCGCGGATGAACCTGGAACTACTCAAATCCTAGCCGAAACGCAAGTTACAACTATAAGCCGCTAGAAATGTCTGAGCACACCATGGACTCCGTGTCCAAAAACCTTTGGACATAACAGGAGAGCCCTAGGGCCTAGTTGTGTCTAGTTGTTCCTAGTGAGGTCGATCAGTGACGGGTTGCCATAGTTTTCATTGGGGTCGAAGAAGGCAAAGTAGCCGAGTTCATAGTTCTCGGGGACTTCGAAGGCCCACGTCATAGCATGGTCGAAACCGTATCCAAGTTCGTAGTTGCACTCGGGGTTACCGGGGATATCGTAGAGGTCTCCGGTGTGACCGTACTTGTGGCACTCGCGCGTATAGAGTGTCGCGTCCACTTCGTAACTACAGGAGAGGTCAAATGTTCGCTTGCTGTCGTTTCGCACCCTCGTGCGCACAACGACGAACTTCGCGTTGTGGTGTCTCGGTTTCAGGACTTCGTCATAGAGGAGTTCCAACTCGGGCAGCACGTCGACCTTTTCAACGGTGAGAACCACGCCACCGTTGGTCACGGGGGTTCCGATGGGCATGGAATTCTCCGCAGCCCATTCTGGGTTGTCAGATGGTTTCTCGTCGTACATGTGTTCCATCCTTTCAGCGTATGTCCGTGCGTCACTTTCCTCCGTCATAAACGCACTTATTGAACACGATAGTACAGATGCCCTTGCCTGATTCCTGAACGACACTCCTCGTACCGATAGGGGCAGGTCAGGATCCTTAGGCTCCACAAAAACAACGCCACCCTACCAACTATGCAGGGTAGGAGTCCGTGCGCCGCACACTCCACATGATGTTTCAGATAGGAGATTTCGCATGAAAAAGGCTCAACGGCGTAAGAGCTCCCCCGGATTATCAACGACTTCACGCTGTGGTTTGTCACAGAATGCGTCTAGGCCTAAAGCCGAGGTTTCACCCGCGGAGCCGTCCGTGACCTTGACCTTTGAGCCGATACCGCGAGCCGCGGAAAGCTGAGCATTATGCTCGGCGTGCTTGCGTGTCTCGCCACCGTAGTCTACCTCCAGGTCGGTTCTACATATCACGCGAGACAGCCCTCGATCACTCCAGCTGCTTGGTTCGAGGGGTCGCAGCAGCCTGGTTCTTTGCAGCCATCGGCGCGATGGTCACCAACATCGCACCTATCGACAAGTCCTCCAACATGTCACCGGGAGAGGCCCGCGCAGCGTCGACCCACCATCGACTCCGTGCCGACCTTCCCGCAAAGGTGCCAGCGATTTTGGGCCGAACCACTCCAACGCGCCACCGCTGGCTGCGTAAGGTTGCATGAGGGGGAATTCCTCCTAGTCCCGAGTGAACGGACTCGGTTGGGGCCGTTCGTCATGCTCTGGTTCGGCCGGGACGTGATGCCTCACCCCAAAATTGCCCAAAGTAACCCAAAAATGAGGGCCCTAAACCAAAATGAGTAAAGCCCTGGGGCCAACTCTCGTGAGAGTTTCACGAAGGTTTCGGGGAGAAACCCGAAACCTTCGATATCCGTTGTCGGACTGACAGGATTTGAACCTGCGACCCCCACACCCCCAGTGTGGTGCGCTACCAAACTGCGCCACAGCCCGTTGCCTATATCCGGTGGATACCGGAACAGCTCCGACAGTTTAGCGCACACTTTAGCGAACTACGAAACCTGCTGTTAGAAGGCGGTGCCGTCCAGATACACCCATACGCCATCTTCGCGGATGAAACGGGAATGCTCCCGCTGAGCGCCACTGGAGTGGAGGGCTTCGAAGCGGACCTCTCCGTAGGCATCGTTCGGTCCGCCTTGTTCAGCGGCAAGGATGCGTAGCGCGATAAAAGACTCACCACCGGGCGGGAGATCCAAGGAGGACGGTCGTGTGCTTGAGGCCCACGTGCGTAATAAATAGCGCGCATCGCCGACGACGAACGCGCTGTAGCGCGCCCGCATGAGCGTTTCAGCTGTGGGGGCAGGCTTGCCGGCGTGCAGGGCACCGCAACACAACTGGTAAGGGCGGTCGAGTCCGCAAGGGCAACGTTTCACGTCAGCGCACCACGTCAACGGTTGTGTGTACAGAAGCGCTGTGCACGTAGCCGTCGACAGTTGAGCTCTTGCCGGCGTCCATCAACATCTGCGCCTCAGCGTCGCTGAGGTCGCCGAAAAGCGTGATGTCCCGTGTGAACTTACCTTCGCCGAGGTGGGTGACTTCCACACGTACATCATTCAGTGCGAGTCCCTTCGCTGCGGAACGGATCGCTTGGGAGCATGAGACCGCCAGTGCGGACATATACAGCCCGGTGGACGTTACACCCTGGCCCTTGCCACCGGCATTCTTGGCTCGGTCGGTCGCGATCTCCCGGTTGGAGGTGCGCACCACATCGCCGTACTTTGTGCCACGAGCGGAGTATGAGACCGCATTCGAATCGCCGGTGGTTTCAGGTACGAACTCGGGGACAACGTACTGCATGACCCATGAGCCGATGATGTCGGCTGCGCGCTGTGCCGTGCCTTGGCGCGTCAACAGGTGGTCAGCCTTATCCAGGGCCATGAGTGACTTCGGGTAGCGGGTGAGACTGAAGATCGACTGGGCGTTATCAATACCGACCGTTACGTCGATAGGTGAGTGGACGAGCAGTAGTGGCTTGCGCAGCTGTGGCAAGTATTCTTCGGGGTTCGTATCGGCGAGGTCTTCGAGGAAGGCTCGCGAAATGATGAGCTCCCTGCCTCCGAGGATGACGGGGACGAACCCATCGCGGTCGGCGTCGCCAATCTTGTCCGCGTAGTGGAGCACGGAGTGAGCGGGGTCGAACGGCGCACCGACTGTCGCCACGGCTTTGAGCGTCTTCTTCAGATCCGGGTGGGTCGCGGCGTTCAGTGCAGCAGCACCGCCGAGGGAATGCCCCATGATGAGCTGTGGGGCTTTGAATTCGTCGGCCAGCCACTTCGCTGCGGCGACGATGTCCTCAACGTTTTGAGAAAACGAGGTGTCCGCAAACTCCCCCTCGGACTGTCCTAGCCCGGGGAAGTCGAATCGTAGGGTCGCGATCCCGAACTCCGTCAGCCGCTTCGAGATCCTCGAAGCGCCTGGGGTATGCCTGGAACCTGCAAAGCAGTGCGCGAAAATCGCGTAGGCTTTTGCCGGGCCATCGGGCCGATCAATCGTTCCGGCCATCATCTTGCCCGTCGACGACGGCACCTTCACGTTCAGCGATAACATGTGGGCTTTCCTCCTGAGAACGGGGACGTGTTCGGCGAACTTTGCTCGAACAAGGATAGAGTACATTGACGTGAACGAGTGAGAAGCACTTACCATGTAGGCCAGGTAGTGCGAGAGGCAAAGAGCCACTTTTGCCGTGACGAAAGGTCGTATGAGGAATGGCTGCATTTGGCTGGTTTTGGAAAGCAATGGGGGCAACATCCGAACGCAACAACAAAAAGTCGAAGGGGATCGTGGCGAAGGCCCATGAGCTCATCAGCGAGTTCGAAGCTCTTGACGACGCCGCGCTGAGCGCCGCTGTGCGTGAAACCGTGCGTGACGGAGAGGTCGTCGATAAGCCTTGGTTCCTTGCGATTTTGTCGGTAGCTTCCAGTCGAACCCTCGGCATGACCCCCTTCGACGTCCAAAACCAAGCGGTGCTGCGCCTGCTCGAAGGCGACGTGATTCAGATGGCTACCGGCGAGGGGAAGACGCTGGTCGGTGCAATTGCCGCGACAGGCTTTGCGCTGACTGGAAAGCGGGTCCACCTCATCACGGTGAATAATTACCTGGCTGAGCGCGATGCCACGTGGATGCGCCCCCTCGTCGAGTTCTTTGGGCTCAGCGTTGCTGCAGTCACCGAGTCGACCACTCGTGAGCAGCGCGTCGAGGCATACCAGAGCGACGTTGTCTACGCTCCAGTAACTGAGATCGGTTTTGACCACCTTCGTGACAACCAGATCACGCATCGCTCGCAGACGGTTCAGCTACCAGCCGACGTCGCACTTGTCGACGAAGCCGACAGCGTCCTCGTCGACGAAGCCCTCGTCCCACTTGTCCTGGCAGGCTCCGAAGGTACGCAACAACCCACCGGCAAAATTACCGAGGCAGTTTCACACCTTGAGGAGGAGAAAGACTACGAAACCGATGCCGATGGCCGAAATGTCTTCCTCACCGATGAGGGAGCAAAGAAAGTGGAACGCCAGCTCGGGATTGATTCGCTGTACTCCGATGAGCACATCGGTACGACACTCGTGCGAGTCAACCTTGCACTACACGCTCGGGCCCTGTTGATCCGTGATGTGCACTATATCGTCGAAGACGGCAAGGTTGCACTTGTGGACGCCTCCCGTGGTCGCGTCGCCGAGCTCCAGCGCTGGCCCGACGGGCTGCAGGCCGCAGTAGAGGCGAAGGAAGGGCTGAAGGTATCTGAGGGCGGCCGCATCCTCGACTCGATCACGTTGCAAGCACTTATGCGTCGCTATCCGGCGGTCTGCGGTATGACCGGTACCGCTGTCGAAGCAACTGACCAGCTGCGTTCTTTCTACGGCCTGCACGTGTCAGTGATTGACCGTGCTAACCCGTTGCAGCGATTTGACGAAGCCGACCGCATTTACGCCACAATGGAAGAAAAGAACCGAGCAATCGTCGAAGAGATTGCTCTCCTCCACAACAATGGTCAACCGGTGCTAGTAGGCACCCACGACGTGGCAGAGTCCGAGGCCCTCGCAGAGGCCCTGAACCAGCGTGGTATCAGCGTGAACGTGCTCAATGCGAAAAATGATGCGGAGGAGGCACGTATTGTGGCCGAAGCTGGCGACCTAGGACGGGTTACCGTGTCTACACAGATGGCAGGTCGAGGCACTGACATCCGCCTCGGTGGTGCCGATGAAGCCGATCACGACGCGGTGGCGAAACTGGGCGGTCTTGCTGTCATCGGTACGGCACGCCACCGCACTGCGCGCCTTGACAATCAGCTGCGAGGACGCGCTGGACGCCAAGGCGACCCTGGCCTGAGTCTGTTCTTCGTTTCCTTGGAGGACGATATCGTCGTTGCTGGGGGAGAAGACGAGCGCATCACGGTCCACCCTGACGCTTTAGGTAGGATCGAGTCTTCACGTGCGCAGCAGTTTGTCGACCACTGCCAGCGTGTTACGGAGGGGCAGTTGTTGGAGATTCACTCGCAGACTTGGAAGTACAACAAGCTCATTGCGGACCACCGCGCGATTCTTGACGAGCGTCGTGATTCGTTGCTCGATACCGACACCGCATGGCGCGAGCTGTCTGAACGTGCGCCTGAGCGTGCTGCCGAGTTGGAATCGATCGATTTCGGCACACGTGTACAGGCCGCCCGCGAAATCATGCTTTACCACTTGGACTTGGAATGGTCGGAGTATCTCGCGCTGATGGACGATGTTCGTGAATCGATCCATTTGCGCGCTATCGCGCGTGAAACTCCCATCGACGAATACCACCGCATTGCCATCAGAGAGTTCAAGGAGCTCGCGAATCGCGCGGTGGATCAGGCAGTTTCGACGTTTGACGACGTCCTCATCGATGATGCGGGTGCGCATCTTGAGGACGCTGGTTGGAAGCGTCCGAGTGCCACGTGGACCTACATGGTGTCGGATAATCCGCTGGCAGGTTCGGGCAACTCGGTCATCTCTGGAATCGGAAACATTTTCCGTTAATCCTCATGTTGAGGTTCAGAGCGCTACACTAGAACCGCACCAGCACGCTGGCCCACAGTTGGGTAGCATTGCGTTTTAGAATTTATTGATTTTATAAACACCGTCAGGAGTTTGGAATGGCCGAGAACAAAGATGCAGACATCGTCCAGGTCGAAACGACCTCCGTCTTCCGTGCTGACCTTTTGAAGGAGATGGAAAGCGGCGCTGCTGCAGCTAACGACAACGTCACGAGCACGGAAAACTTGCCGGAAGGCGTGGCCTTGCTCGTGGTGAAGCGTGGACCCAACGCCGGTGCGCGTTTCCTGCTGGACCAGGATGCAACCACGGCTGGCCGCCACCCAGAAGCGGATATTTTCCTCGACGATGTCACCGTGTCTCGTCGCCACGCTGAGTTCCGTCGCAATGGCGAATCCTTCGAGGTCGTCGATGTGGGCTCGCTGAACGGCACCTACGTCAACCGGGAGCCAAAGGACTCGCAGGTACTGTCATCGGGGGATGAAATTCAGATCGGCAAGTTCCGCCTGGTTTTCATCGCCGACGAAAAGTAATATTGTCCGCTAATCCGTCTCCGTCCACTAGAAAAGATTATCCATCACCGTGAGTGCAATTCGTCGAGCTGCTACAGAGCAAATGGGTACCACTGCCGCACCTTCAGTGGCCAAGACCATGTCTATTGGTGTTGTCCTGAAACAGTTGCGGGAAGAATTCCCCGATGTGACAGTGTCGAAGATCCGCTTTCTTGAGTCTGAGGGACTGATCACGCCACAGCGCACCGCATCTGGATACCGGAGGTTCACAACCGACGATGTGGAACGACTGCGCTACATCCTCGTCACCCAGCGGGATAATTACTTGCCGCTGAAGGTGATCCGCGAGCAGCTTGAGGCAATGGACTCAGGCCAGGTCACGGCGATCATGAGCGTGGGGGAGTCAGACCAGCTGGTGTCTCCGGATAGCTTCCGCGCACCGACCTCGACGCATTTAAGCGACCGCGATGTCGCGGTGCAGGCTCAAGCAGACCAGCAGCTTGTCGACGAGTTTGTGCGCGACGGTTTGATTGTCCCCGACGCTGCAGGTCATTTCACCGCTGACGACGTCCGCGTTGTCACCGCAGCCATGGCACTGGCGGAGTTCGGCTTCGATTCGCGTCATTTAAAGACACTAAGGACGATGGCGCGACGACAGGCTGATCTAATTTCTCAAGTAACCGAGCCTGTGGCGAAATCTCGCAAAGAGAATTCGACGCAGCAGGCAGAGGAGCTCGGGCAACAGCTTTCTGCTCTCGTTGTTTCCTTGCATGCTTCGCTTGTAAAGAACGAACTGCGTAACTTCGGGCGTTAGCATGCAGACGCTGAATCTGCTGGGCGTGTACCCGGTTGGTCCGGAGCACTTCCTCTGTGCGTTGTTGCACGAACCAGAGCAGGACCTTTATCTGCCAGTGTGGCTTTCTCCCTTTTCGGGCGGAAAACTGGCCGCGTTGATCGACGGCGTCGAGCCACTGAACCCCAGTATTTACGAAACCTATTTAGAAACGTTGAAGGACTTGGGCGCCCAGGTCCAAGCAGTGCACATCGCAAGCTATTACGAGGGAGTGTTCCGTGCAGAAGTCTTGTTGAGCACCGGAAGCAAAGTCGATACGAGTATGTCTGATGCACTGCTCTTGTCCTGGACCGGAGACATTTCTCTCCAGGTAGACGCGTTAGTTTTGAGACAGGCAGGTATCCGCATTTCTCCGGACGACGCAAAAGGTTTGTTTGACCTTGATCTCCCGGATGGTTTGGGTGGGGCACAGGAGGGAAGCGTATCTGCCAGTGGCGACCCGGACGCTGACAGAGATTTTGAACAGCTGATGAAGAGTCTCGGCGCTGATGATCTGTTTGCTTCAGATGAAGACGATGGGGATCACCCTTCCCAATAGAAACCTCTCAATGTAAAGTAAAGGTTGAGACTTCGGCGTGTCTGCCCAAGCTGATACAGTCGTATGCTTAAGCTATCGGTACAAATACTGATAGCCGACACAATAAAAAACGGGAGTATGGGAAATGAGCGATCTGCAACAAGAGCTTGAGCTTTCTTCGTTGGAAGGGCCTGTTCAGGAAACGTTGTTCGATATCGGTCCTTCAGACGAGGTCGGGTACCGCGTCCCGATCGCATGCCAGGTTGCTGGTATCACCTACCGACAGCTCGACTACTGGGCGCGAACCGATCTGGTCAAGCCATCAATCCGAGGCGCAAAAGGATCAGGGTCGCAGCGTCTTTACTCCTTCAAAGACATTCTCGTCCTGAAGATTGTGAAGGGCCTGCTGGACACCGGCATTTCGTTGCAGAATATTAGGCTCGCTGTGGACAAGCTCCGCAACCGTGGCGTGAACGACATCGCCGAAATCACGTTGGTGTCTGACGGAGCGACGGTATATGAGTGCCGCAGCAACGAAGAGGTCATCGACCTCCTCGGTGGAGGCCAAGGCGTCTTCGGTATTGCGGTCCCACAGATCATGAAAGATCTCACGGGTACTATTGCAGACTTCCCAGCAGAAACCATTAATCCTGAACTCAACGACCCACAACCTGCCGGTTTCGACGAACTGGCAGATCGCCGTCGCCGTAAGTCTTCCTAGGTCTTCCTCCGTATTCTCCGGAAAGGTCGTAGCTCCGCCGTATACTCCCCGGCAGGGCTGCGACCTTTATTCCTATAAACCAAGAAATCTTCAGTCAACCGCTTCTGCTACTGCTGGCCCGACCTGGTCAGCAGTGCGGGCTTCCTTGACTACAGCGGCAACGTCGGAAACTACGTCATCAGCAGGGTTGTCGCCTACTCGAACAACACTGAGCGTGATGCGCTCACCGAAATGATCGCGCAACTCCTGTGCCGCTTCCGGCGCACCGTTGTCATCAGATGTACCTGTTGTGATCAACACTATTCGAACATCCCGATCGAGCTCATGCATTGCAGCGCTAGCTGCGAAGAGTGCCTCGCGGGTCTGAGGGACGCCTCCTGTGCCGAGCATTTTTGCGGTGTTTGCGACATCATCTGAGTCACCAGTCATGGCTATGTTGTTACGCCATCCCTTTATCACGCCTGGGTTCAGCGGTGAAGAATAATTCCACAGCGCCACTTGATGGCCAGACTGGGTGATGCGCTTCGCAGCGTCACCGATTGCAGCGTCGACCGCTGGCTTGAACGGTTGCATTCCATCGGAAGTGTCGTACAGGAACAGCGTATCTCGAGGACCTTGCTGCTCCTGAGCGTCTGCCTCAGCGTTGTGGTCCTGACCGGATTCAGCTGCGGGTGTTTCGCCAACCTGGGACCAAACGTGTTCCGATACCGTGACTACTTGGCTATTCTTATCGGCCTTTAGCGCTGAGGCAGCCTGCTTCATCAGGTCTTGTCCAGCGCGAGATTTATTTTCATCCACGGTGTCGGTGCTATTCAACGGAATTCCGACGTAGTTCAGCACAGCATTAAGGGACGTGAACACCCGGTCGCCGGTCGCATTTCCAAACACTGCTGCGTAGAGCCCTTGGTCGATTTGGATTTCATCGACGCTTTGTACAGCATGTGCTTCCACGGCCGTCGCGGCTAAACCTTCATCCGCAGCAAGCAAAGACGCAACGGCAGCGGACGCATCTGAACGTTCGGGCAGCACGAAACGAACTGATTCCAGCTTGAGGGATCCCGGGTCTGTCGAGGTCTGTCCCTCGACACCAAGCGGGGCGGCGTAGACCACCTGCGGCTCCGAGACTGCCGCGGATCGCTGTGCGCTATGGAGGATAGCCTCAGTGTTCATAGACTCTGGTGCGAGCAACAATGCTGCGTCGTCAACCCTATCGACGAGCTCCGCTCGCACACAGTAATCCCGAACGACGCGGTGCGCATCGTTGTAGGCAGCTACAACGGCGTCACCTACCGAGCTATCGGTAGAAGCAATGGGGAGGGATAGCTCTCCTGCAACGCACTCGGGTTCGGCAGCGGTTTCGGCACGGTCCGGCTTGAGCTTCATCATCAAGATGGCACTCAGGATCACTGCGAGCGCAACCAGAATGACCAGGATCGCTCCACCAGACAAGCGAAAATTACTCTTGCCATCAGAATGTCGGCCCATGCCAATACCGTCCTTACTTCATGTACAACCCGTTTAGCGTTGCAAAACAGTCTAATGCTCCATCACCACGTCCAGGAGAGCGACGAGCCGAGACCGCAACTCTTCTCCACGCGCGGTGAGCGCACGTTGACGCTGAACATACGTGATTTTCCCCTCTGTCGTCTCCACTGGAACGACGTCGAAGCCAAGTCCCCGGCAGTCATAGGGGGAGGCTTCCATGTCGAGACGTCGAGCGTCAGTCGCCAGCTCGAAGCAATCAAGCAGCAGTTCCCCCGGCACCAAGGGGCCTAGCTTGAGCGCCCACTTGAACAAATCCATTGTTGCGTGCACACAACCAGGCTGCTCCTGGGAGATCTGGTCTTCCCGCTGCAATACCCTCACGTTGAGTGGGCGCGCAGGAGCGGTAAAGAAGCGAAACGCGTCAAAATGGCTACAACGCAGTTGATGCGACTCGACGACTTCGTCGGTCCCTTCAGTGCCTAAGCGCAGCGGGAGGTCGTGCCGTGGGTGATCCTCTCTGTAGAGCATGGCCCATTCGTGCAGGCCAAAGCAATCAAAGTGGGCAGGACGCGACTGAGTAGCGCGCAGCAGTTGATAAATTTCCTCCACATCTTGCTGGCGCTGGTTGAGAAACGACTCAACATTTACGCAGATGTCTCTGCCACCGATTACGTTGTAATCGCGCCAGGATGCTTGAGGGAGCGAAGAGGCGTCGAGAAGCACTGTGTGCACCCCGGGGTGCCATTTTTTAAGATGCGTGGGGCGAAACCTGTAATAGTCGAACAGGAAATCCCACACCGGGTGCTTCAGCGCGCGACGACGGCGCGCAAGGTGCGGCTCAACAAACTCAGCCGCACGCTGCTCATGAGACGCGATTCGAGCCGAATACTCTGAGGGCGCGAGGAACGAACGAATCATGAATTTTCGTGCGTCCAATCCGCCACCGTGCCCACATACTCCTCAATGATGTCCTCAAGGGCCAACACCCCCACGAGCCGTCCGTGATCACGAACCTGTGCCATGTGCGCTGAACGACGGTGTAAAGAAGTCAACGCGCTATCTAACGACTCGGAACCATCAATGACAGTCAGCGGGCGAATACGGCTGACTGGAACGAGGGGATCGTCCTCATCCGATTCCATGAGGTCCAAAATGTCCTTCACGTGGATGTAACCAACGAGTATGCCTGAGGCCCGTGCTACTGGGAATCGTGAATAGCCAGTCTCACGCACTGCCTCCTCGATGACGGAAAGTGCAACACCCTCCGGGAAGAACGGAATAGTAGTCAGGCGATCGAGGGGGATCATCACCTCTTTGAGATTCCTTGACTCGGACCGCAGAGCCTTCGAGAGACGGGCGGTCTCCTCAGCATCGAGAAGGCCTTCCTCACGTGATTCGCGAATCATGTTCGCCAACTGTTTTTGATCCACAGTGGATGCAAGCTCGTCACGCTGTTCGATGCCGAACATTGCGAGCGTCTTACGTGCCACCCAGTTCAAAAACCGGATGAATGGACTGGTGACGTTCATCCAGAGCGTCATCGCAGGGGTGAGCCAAACCGCCGTTGACTCCGGACCCGCGATTGCAATGTTTTTCGGCACCATCTCACCGAACAAGATGTGCAAGAACGAAATAAATGCCAGCGCAATGATGAACGAAACAGGGTGCAGCCACTCACTCGGCAACCCAAGCGCGAGAAACGGAACCTCAATATAGTGAGCGACGGCAGGTTCGGCGACTTTACCGAGTACGAGCGACGCGATGGTAATGCCTAGTTGGGCACCAGCAAGATAGATCGAGAGGTGCTCCGTTGCGTAAAGCACGGCGGCCACATTCGTTTTGCCTTGTGCCTGCATCGACTCCAGTCGATCGCGCCTCGACGACACAAGTGCGAACTCCGACGCAACGAAAAACGCATTGATCGCAAGGAGGACCACAATCAGTAGGGCCGCTACCCAAATACTCATTGTGTTGGCCTCCTATCAAACTCTTCGGCTTCCTCGGGCGAAATCGGACTCAAGATTGCTCGATCGATCCTTCGGTTGTCCATTGTCGATACCCTAGCAAGCCAGTGGCCGACGCTGCCGGTTTCAAACTGTTCCTGGAAGTCAGTCGTCCCTGTAGGAAGTACTACCTTGTCACCGACTGTGGGAATATGTCCGAGCGCCGACATGATCAGTCCACCAAGCGTTTCGTACGGCCCGTCCGGCGCAACGTAGCCGAGCTCCTCTTGAAGCTCATCGAGTCGCACCAAACCGGAAATCTCCCAAGAGGTGCCTACGTGCGAAAAGTCGCGCTCGGATTCGCGGTCGTCGTATTCGTCATACACCTCACCGAGGATTTCTTCAACGACGTCTTCAATCGTGACAAGCCCCTGCGTGCCGCCAAATTCGTCTGCGACCAGCACTACCTGTGACCCTGCAGAACGAACACGGTTCAGTACAGCATCACCGTCAAGCGTCCCAGGAATGAATGGCACAGGCTTCGCAAGCGTTGACAGCTTAGTGCTTGCGCGCAAGGGCTTATCGACCGAGAACGCGTCTTTAATGTGGACAACGCCAATCGTGTCATCTAAGTCACCGCGACGAACAGGAAAGCGCGAGTGTCCAGTTTCACGGGCAAACGAAATCAGGTCCGCCACGGTGTCCTCGGCGTCGAGAGCATTAATAGTGGAACGAGGGGTCATCACTGCCTCAGCGGTAGTCTCGCCGAACTGGAGCGACCTATCGATCACCGCAGCGGTGTCTGCGTCAAGGTCTCCCGATTCCATAGAGTTGCGCACAACCGCTCCGAGCTCCTGGCCTGAACGAGCAGAGGCCAATTCATCCGCAGGCTCAATGCCCAGTTTGCGCACGATCCAATTCGCAGATGTGTTCAGCCACCGGATGAACCAACTGGCGGCCGTATTAAAGGCGTTGACCGGAGGTACCACGACGCGTGCTGTCTTTAGCGGATCAGTAATCGCCATGTTCTTTGGAACAAGTTCGCCAAAAACCATCGAAAGCAATGTTGCGATTGCGAGCGCTAGAATGAGCGCAACCGTCGTTGAAGCTGTCTCATTCAAGCCTACGAGTTCAAGCAGGGGAGTGAAGAACTTACCCAACACTGGTTCCGCGAGGAAGCCAGCGGCGAGCGTCGTGACAGTAATACCGAGCTGCGCGCCGGACAGTACAAAGGAGAGATTTGCGTGATCACGCGCTACGGCTTTTGCTGTGCGGTCGCCCACTTCGCGGACGTGCTCGTCGATAGTTGAGCGCTCCAGACCCGTCATCGCAAACTCGATTGCAACGAATAGACCGGTCGAAGCCGTCAACACGATGAAGCCCAAGAGGGCAAAAATTGAAATAACTATATCCATCGACTATGCCCGAGGCGTACGCCGCCTACTGCTCCTTCCCGCTGATCGTCGCCGTTGACTGCCGGTCTTTGGGCGTTTCGGACGTCCGCTGGAATTCCGGCTCTTTCCATGTTGCGTGGGTTGTCCGCCTGGTGGTGGCAACGGTGTACCCGATGGCTTCTTAGCACCGGTGACTTCTACCAACTCAGGTGAAAGCATCCGGGCATCTATCTCCATTGCCCGTACCCCGGCTTTATCCAACAGCGCACGCACTTCCTTACGCTGCGAGTCGACCACTAACGTGACAACATTGCCTTCAGCGCCGGCACGTGCAGTGCGGCCTGCGCGGTGCAAGTAAGCCTTATGCTCTGCGGGAGGATCGATGTGGACTACGAGTGAGACGCCCGTGACGTCGATCCCGCGAGCTGCAATGTCTGTAGCGACGAGCACGGGAGTAGAACCATCAGCGAAACCGTCAAGCGCGCGGGTTCGCGCCCCCTGGCCTTTATCGCCGTGAATACCCTGGGCGTGAATGCCTGCGCGACGCAACTTCTTTACCTGTCGGTCCACTCCGTGCTTAGTGCGCATAAACATGATTGTTTTGCCTTCACGCGCTGCTATTTCTATAGCCCTGGCATTGCGCGTTTCGCGGTCGTCACACAGCAACACAAAGTGCTTCATCGTCTTCACCGCAGACTTGACTGGGGCCGTTGAGTGCGTAACCGGGTCGTGCATGTAGCGATCAACGATCTTCTGCACATCCCCATCAAGCGTGGCGGAAAACAGCAGCTTCTGTGCTTCCTGAGGTGCTCGGTCCAAAAGCTTTACTACCTGAGGCATAAACCCCATGTCAGCCATCTGGTCAGCCTCATCCAGCGTGACAATCTCAAGCGAACCAAAACTGAGCACGTTACGCTGCAGTAGGTCCTCTGCGCGGCCCGGTGTCGCTACTAAAAGATCAACCGGCGCCGCAAACGATCGGATCTGGGTGTTAATGTTTACGCCTCCGACAACCTCCAATACCCGCAGCCCCAACGCATTCGCCGGGGCATTGAGGCGCTGGCGGATTTGGGAGGCAAGCTCACGCGTTGGAGCCAGAACGAGCCCACGCGGTTTTCCCGGGCGACTAGGCGCGCCGGCGAGACGCGCCAGCATCGGCAAACCAAAAGTAAAGGTCTTGCCAGAACCAGTCGGGCCGCGGCCGAGCACGTCCTTGCCTGACAGTGCGTCGGGAATAGCCGCTTCTTGAATCGGAAATGGCTCAGTAATTCCCTCTTCAGCGAGAGCGCGCACTAGGGGGGTCGGAAGGCCCAGATCGGCAAAACTTTTCATTGCAAACACCCTAGTGCCTTTATGCGGACAGGTGCTATCGCCACGCTTAGTAACGAAGCTCCTTACGGTCACCGGACCACGCGACATGGAACGTTCCATCCATATCGACGCGCTTATATGTGTGTGCACCGAAGAAGTCACGCTGGCCCTGAATCAGAGCTGCAGGCAGGCGCTGCGCACGCAACGAGTCATAGTAGGAAAGCGAGGAGGCAAACACTGGAACAGGTAGCCCCAGCTGCGTAGCCGTAATAACGACGCGACGCCAAGCATCGATCACGCCACCCTCCAGCTCATTACGGAAGTAAGGATCGAGCAACAGCGATGGCAGCTCTGGGTTCTTTTCGTATGCCTCGGTGATGCGATCTAGGAACTTCGCGCGGATAATGCAGCCACCACGCCAAATCCTTGCCAGCTCGCCTGGCTTCAAACCCCAGTCATACTCCTCGGAGCCGGCAGTGATCTCATCGAAGCCCTGTGCGTAGGCAACCAGCTTCGAAGCATACAGCGCACGACGGACATCCTCGATAAACTGCGCTTTGTCGACACCGAGCTCAGAGAAGGATGCTTCTACGCCGCTGGGGAGGTTCGCCTCAAGTGCAGCGCCCCGCTGGGCGGTCGACGATGAAAGCGCACGGGCAAACACCGCTTCGCCGATACCGGTGACTGGGACGCCCAAGTCCAGGGCCTCCTTTACAGTCCAGCGACCCGTACCCTTCTGCCCAGCTGCGTCCACAACGACGTCAACGAACGGCTTACCAGTCTGCTCATCAACCTGCTTGAGCACCTCAGCGGTGATCTCAATGAGATACGAATCCAAGTCGCCTTCGTTCCACTCAGAGAAAATCTCGGCGATCTCCGCAGGCTCCAAACCAGCTGCGTAGCGCAGCAAGTGGTACGCTTCGCCGATAACCTGCATGTCTGCGTACTCGATGCCGTTGTGCACCATCTTGACGAAGTGCCCCGCTCCATTTGGTCCAATGTGAGTTACACAAGGAACTCCATCGACCTTTGCGGCGATATCTTCGAGCAGTGGGCCAAGCGCTTCCCATGACTCCACAGGGCCGCCAGGCATGATAGAAGGGCCGAGCAACGCGCCTTCTTCGCCTCCGGAAATGCCGGCACCAACGAAGTGCCGTCCCTTTTCGGCGACCTCCTTCTCACGGCGGATCGTGTCAGTGAACAGTGAGTTACCACCGTCAATGATGATGTCGCCTTCATCCATGGCCTCGACGAGTTGGTTTATCACTGCGTCCGTAGCCTTACCGGCCTGGACCATGATGACCGCACGGCGTGGGCGCTCTAGCGAAGCGACAAAGTCCTCAATCGTTTCCGACGGGATGAATGATCCCTCATCCCCGTGCTCCGCCATCACGGCGCGAGTCTTTTCTGGGGAACGGTTGTAGATTGCCACGGTGTGTCCGTTGCGTGCGAAATTGCGTGCTAGGTTCGAACCCATTACCGCCATACCGACGACGCCGATCTGGGCGAGATGAGTTTGGGACTGATTCGTATCATGCTCGGTGATAGTCATGCGAACAATACTACGCTGATGAAAGGAAAGAACGGAATGCCTCTGCCATTTCAAAAAGTGGATCGCAACCTGAACGAGGAAGAACTGCTGGCGCTCAACTCGTACAATGACGGCTATGCTAACACCATCGGCATGGTCATCACGGCGTGCAGCCCCGCCGGCGTAACAGCCCACATTGATGTCGGTTTCGAACACCTCCAGCCTGCTGGGATTGTTAACGGGGGAGTCTATGCCGGGCTCGCTGAAACCGTTGGCTCTGTCGCGGCGATGGCGGTAGCGGGTAAACCCGCTGTTGGTATTAACAACAACACCGATTTTCTACGCAGCGTCCGTGAGGGACGCATCGAAGCTACCGCGCACCCGATTCACGTTGGGCAGCGGACTCATCTCTGGCGAATTGAAATGCACCACGAAGAAAAGCTGGTTGCCGTAACGAACCTGAAGCTCCTTGTGCCCTAGAGCCACCGGTTCTTTCTGAACCACCAATACATCAGCGCCATGGTTAGGATCATGATGCCGAGCACTACCGGGTAGGAGTACTTCCAAGCAAGTTCGGGCATGTACTCGAAGTTCATTCCATACACCCCGGCGATCATTGTCGGAGCTGCGGCCATACCAACGACTGCAGAGATAGTACGCATATCGGAGTTCTGTTGCATCGAAACCTTAGCAACGGAGGCGTCGAGCAGCGAAGACAGACGCTCATCGAACCCCGAGAGATGATCGCTCACGATCGTTGCGTTGTCCTGCACGTCGCGGAAGTAGGACCTGAGGGCCTTTCTCATCAGGTCTCGGTTGCTGGTCAAACCATTCCTCAGAGCAGGGCCCAGCGGATCGATCGCGTGGCGCATCTCCAAGATCTCACGCTTGTAATTGTAAATCTTGTCAATGTTAATATCTCGCCGAGGTGTAAATACCTCATTTTCCAGCTCATCGACGTCGCGGCTCAGGTTATCCGCGACCTTCAAATAGTTATCAACAATGTAGTCGGAGACTGCCCATGCGACGGCACTCGGACCAAGCAGTGCAAGTTCCTCCTCGCTCTCCAGCTTGCCAGTCAAATCAGGCAGGGGAGCACCGTGCCGGATCGTCAAAGCGAAATTCGGCCCCGTGACAATTTGGACCTCACCAGTGGAAATAATTTCACGGGCGTCTGCAACCTCTTCATCGTCTCGGTAGTACACAGAGCGCACAACCATGAAGAGCTGTTCGTCATAGCGCTCAATTTTTGGCCTCTGGTGGGCGTCGACAACATCGTCGACGATGAGATCATCAATGTCGAAAAACGACGAGATCTTCGTCATTTGCTCATCCGTGGGGCCTTTCAGCGAAACCCAGACAAACGCGTTATCATGCTCGCGCGCGACCTGTAGCGCCTGTGGAATCCGATAGTTGCCGGGGATGCGCTTGCCGTCAACAAATACTTTGCAAAAGTCGATCGAGCGTTCAAGGGGGACTTTCACAGGTATACGCGATGGCTGGAGCGTATTTTTCGACGACTTCCTCGACAACGGGATCCTTGGTGGCATATCGGCCCCCTTTACTACCTGCGTCGCACCAAACAAGGGCGAGGGATACAACAACGCTCGAGATACTACGCCCTTCTGCAACGGAACACGAACGCGCCCCTCCTGCCCAGTGCATGGGGAGAGGGGCGCGCCGAAAAACTACTTAGTTCTCCGAAGTCCCGCTGCTAATGTGACGCTGCCCCGAGGTGGTTGGGAGGTTGTAGCGCTTCGAGCTCAATGCGTTGTACACCCACGTCAGCGCTGTGACAGTCCGATTGCGCAAACCTGTCAGGAAGGAGACATGGACGTAAAGCCACATCATCCAGCCCAGGAATCCGGCGATCTCAACCTTGCCCATCTTCACGACAGCGTTGAAACGGGTAACAATAGCCATCGAACCCTTGTCGAAGTAGGAGAAAGGCTCTCGCTGTTCTGGCGCAACTTCGTCTGCAATCTGCGCCTTCAACACCTTGCCGACATACTCACCAGACTGAATTGCAACCTGTGCGACACCTGGCAGGCGGTCGCGGCTCATCATGTCACCCACGATGAAGACGTTCGATAGCTCACCAACAGTGAGATCGGCATTGACCGGAACCTTGCCGTTACGTTCGGCCTCGACGCCAGCTTGCTCAGCTACCATCTTGCCGAGCGGGGATGCCTGGACGCCGGCGGACCAGATCTTAGTTGTGGTGAAGACAGTGGTCTCTTCGTTGGTCTTAGTGCTCTTGTACGTAACGCTTTCTGCGTCCACGTTTGTCACAATTGCGTTGAGAATGACAGTGACGCCTGCTTTCTCCAGCTCACGCTGAGCCTTGCGGCCAAGACGTTTTCCGAATGGTGGCAGTACCTGGGGCATGCCGTCGATAAGCAGAATTCGGGTCTGGTCCGGTGAGAACGAGTACTGGCCGCCAGAGAATGCTCGGTGGGCCAGTTCGGCGATCTGGCCAGCGAGTTCAACACCGGTTGGTCCAGCGCCAACAAGCACGAATGTCAGCAGGCGCTCGCGCTCTTCAGCGGAGGTAGCCAGTTCGGCTTTCTCAAACGCGTCGAGAATTCGGGCACGGACCTCCAGGGCGTCATCCGCTGTTTTCAAACCGGGTGCGAATTCCGCGAAGTGATCATTGCCGAAGTACGACTGTCCTGCGCCCGCAGCAAGGATAAGTGAGTCGTACGCAAACTGAGACGCCACGCCATCGTCAGAAGACGTTACGATTTGGTTTGCAGTATCGATCTCGTCAACGTTTCCGCGGACCACCCGAACATTGTCCTGGTTTGCGAGAATCTGGCGAACTGATGAAGCGATCTCACCAACAGAAAGCAGACCAGTAGCTACCTGATAAAGCAGAGGGGCGAAGATGAAATGGTTTGTGCGGTTAATAATTGTGATGTCTACATTCGCATCCGCGAGTGCACGGGCAGCGTTAATACCACCAAACCCCGCGCCCACAATCACAACGTGATGGCGGTTTCCGGCGGGACGGTACGGCGTCTGGGTCATATCGATGTCGCTCCTTGGGAAAGCTGTTTTAAATTTCTTCTCTTATAGTACGCCCATAATGTTAGAATTGTATGGTTTTGGGACAATGCGTCGAAAACTCCGCTGAAAGTTTGACCAAGTAAGGTGGGGAAGCGTGCCGATACCTGAATCATTACCACCGCATCTCCAAACCGTGGATGCTACGAAGTGGCCGCGCCTAGTGCAGCCATTGGAAGGTTTTGCTCTCAAAACCCGTGCCAGATTGGCAGAGTCCGAGTTTGCACGAGCCTGTGAAGCTGCTGGTGTGACCCTCTCGGGTGTTGATGCTCAAATTCGCGTGAACCACGAATTGCTCTTTGAACGTATCGCGTGTTCTGGTTGGACCGGTCTCGCGGAAGGATATATGGCAGGTGAGTGGTCGGTAGCGTCCTCGGATATGCTTGTAGATGTCATCACCAAGTTGCTGCAGCAGGGCTACGTGCCACGTCGAACTTCATGGAAGCCGCAAGCTGAGACAGCCGGTGCCACATTGCCGCATTCGCTCGTGCAGCACTTTTCAGGCGACGGTGTCAGCGCGTTCCAAGGGCACTTTGCTACCGGCGTGGCTACCACGGAGCGACAATTGACAAGGTCTTATCCCGAACAGCGCACGAAGCAGCAGGGCGCAAAGCGCCGCTTCATTGATGTGACGACTTTCGAAGCGCCAATGAGTGCAGAGCGGTCCGATTTGGGGGATATTCAGGTGCGAAGCGCTCGCCAACTGCTCGACCTTGTGGGGGCAGGGCGTGGGATGAGAATCCTTGAATATCCAAGTACAGGCGGTGCTGTAGCGCTAGCCGCCGCATCTCGTGGATCAGTCGTAGATGCACTTGTCGACAGCCACGAAATAGCCGCTAGCCTGCGTGAATATCTCATCCTTAATGGTGCTTCGACTGACGTCCGTGTGGCAGTCGGCAAGCTTGGAGATCCGCATTGGGCCCAGCAACATGGACCGTATGATGCGATTGTTTCCTTCGGGCAGCTCGAGTCGTGCCCAAAGCGGGATAAGGTGCAGTACCTTCGGGCGATGGACCGCATGCTGCTGCCAGGTGGGCGGATCGGTGTGCAGTCTGTGATGGCGCGTCGCGCAGATTCGAAAGCTGTAGATCGTGCATGCCGGAGTGCACTTCAGGTGCTGGGAGCGTATGTCTGGCCTGGCATGGAATATATGCGTGAAGGAGAGTTCCTGAAGCTTGTGGAGCAGCACACGCATTTGCAAGCGATCAGTGTTAGCCGTGCGCCGGAGCATTTACGGCTGTCGCTTCGCCTTCAGCGGCAGATGTTTGACGGGCGGCTCCGCGAGGCCGCGGCGGATGGTTATGACGAAGTGTTCCGTCGACTATGGCTGTGGCAGTTCGCTGTCCGTGAGGCGGTAACTGCTGCAGGGGGGTTGGATCTCACGCAAGTGGTGTTGGTGCGTAAGCATCGGGGCGGGCGTCGGTAACAGTAGCCTCGGAAGCTTAGTTGACATAATGTACATTATCGGACAATCGGGACTGGCGGCCTGCATACAAGGAAACCCGCCTAATTTCGTCACGTTACGCAATTAGGCGGGTTTGTCCGGATAGATCTACTTTGCCATATTGAGGCGGATGTTGAGTGTTCCAGTCTCGGCAATCTTCGCTGCAACAAACTCGGGGGTCTCGACGCCATAGTCAAGCCGGTTGAACGGTACGTCGCCTGCCACGATGAGGTGGCTGCCAGACAGGGCTACGTCAAACGGCGCTGTGACGCGATTTGTTTCACCGTGAATGGTGAGGTCTCCAATGACTTCGACGCTTCCGACGGACCCGTCTCGCGGAACCTCAGAGAGATCGATAGGTTCTGTGATGGTGAAGCTTGACGTTGAGAACTGATCAGTGTGAAGAATCTTCCGACGTACGTTGTTGTCGCGGACATCGCTATCCGTGGTGAGGTTTGTCATGTCGACGAGGACCTTACCGGCTTGCAGGACGCCTGCCTCGATATGCACCTCACCTTCAACGCCTGACGTAGAACCGGAGGTTGTTTTTGCCTCGCCAGGAAGTACTTCGTCAAACGTGAACCCGACCGATGTCGCGTTCGCCCCCGGTCGCTTCTGAACCTGCCAATCGCCATTGATATCAGTTTCCGCTGGCTTGAGACGGCTGGCATCAATGCCCTCAGTCTTGACTCCGCCACCACCGAGCATGCTGAAAAGTAATGGGACGACCGCGATAAGTACCGCGAGAACCGCAATTGCTGCGACGATCACCATCAAGAGTTTCTTCTTGCGGTCGCTCGGAGCTTGCACTTCCTTCATGGACAATTACCTCAACTTTTCGAGTGTACGCGCTAATTTAATTAATTCGTCACACATGTTACGTAATTCCTCCGGATCAGCGTTTTCCTCGACTGCAGTTCGGATATCTTCCGCCGTGCAACGCAGAATGAAAAGGTTATCCCGGAGGTTCGACACTGTTTCCGGTTTGAGAATGGCTGCTCCCGCATCAATTGCTGTGCCCGCCACGAAGTTGCGCTGCTCATACGCGCGCTGCTTACATGATTGGCTGCAATATTTACGACGACGCCCTCTTCCCCGTTGTTGCGCCATTTCCTTGCCACACCACTGACACATAGGCGATTCCTTCTTCGCATACACATCACTTTTTGGCATACAGGTCAGCCTAATACACAAGTCCAAGAGAATGCATGTCTAACTCATATCCGAGGGAACAAAAATTGGGTGGTGAACGTTATAATAGGACGACTGCATTTATATGTGTTTAGAAGGGACTATTGAGTATGGCTGATCGTGTTCTTCGCGGAAGTCGAATGGGCGCAGTGAGCTACGAGACGGACCGAGACCATGATCTCGCGCCTCGGCAGCAAGCGCGATACCGCACCCCGAACGGCGAGATTTTCGAAGTGCCGTTTGCAGACGACGCTGAAATTCCAGAGGAATGGATGTGCAAGAACGGCCAGCTCGGCACCCTTATGGAAGGCGAAGGCGTTGAGTCGAAGCCGGCGAAGCCTCCACGTACCCACTGGGACATGCTCCGCGAGCGCCGCACCATCGAGGAACTCGACGTACTGCTGGAAGAGCGCCTTGATCAGCTGCGGAAGCGCCGTCGCGCTGCAGCCCGGTTGGCAAAGGAACAGGCAGCAGAGAACAAGTAATAAAAGCTGCTTATCCCCAGGCGAGAGACTACCGAGTGTGTAGCCTCTCGCCTTCTCTTTCCCAAAACTGTGAACTATTTACGCTTTGCGGAGATGAAGTTCTTCGCTACATCCACAACATTGCCCACGAACTGTGGAACTGTCTTAGTTTTGTGGAGGATGTCGTTGGCTCGCGAGCGCTTCGCCTCGTAGCTGACCAAACGGACGCCTTCTTTCGCCATCTCTCGGGCGGTCTCAAACTTCTCGGTTGCCCCCCATTTCGTAACTTCCCAGAGAGAGGTCGTGGCAAAGCTCGCGTCCAACTTGGATTCGCCCAAGGTGCGGTCCTCGAACGTGATCGGGACCTCTCGGACATCGAAGCCGGCGAGTTCAGCCTTGTGCGCCATATCGACCTGGAAAATGTAGCCCTTGTTGGATAGCTCCTGGAGGTCGATCGTTTCGAGGACTTCGCGTCGAAAAGCGCGATAACCTGCAGTCATATCGCGAACGTCTCCGCCCAACGCGAGCGAGACATATGCGTTGCCGAGCTTGGAAAGTAGGTAGCGCTCTTTCGGCCAATTCTTGACTTCGCCACCATCGACGTATCGGGAACCAATGACCACGTCGGCGCCGTTGTGGATCTCGTCGAGCAGACGGTGAAGCTCCTCCGGCGCATGGGATCCATCGGCATCCATCTGGCAGATGACCCCATAGCCACGCTCGAGGCCCCAGTTGAAACCGTCACGGTATGCGGCGAGTAGCCCCTCTTTGCCCGCACGATGGAGGACGTGGAGTCGAGTATTCGTTTCGGCCAGTTCGTCGGCCTTCTGACCCGTTCCATCGGGTGAATTGTCGTCGACAATAAGAACGTCTACGTCCTCGTTTGCGTCGAAAACTCGTCCGACAATGATGGGGAGGTTTTCAATCTCGTTGTACGTCGGGATGATTACTAATGTCGAATTCGCCACGGTGGCTGCTCCTTTTCCAGCAACATTACTCGCCGTTGTTCAAATGTTGTCTAGCATACTCCCCGGGTCTGCGGACTGCTGCACCGAGTATCAGCATGATTCCGAGCCAAACAATCGCGGCCTCAAGGTAGTCCCCGTAACGCACCGCAAACGTCCGTGTAGCGTGGAGCGGCAAGCGTTCTATGAGATGCGCTGCCTCAAAGATAGAGGTCTCCTGGCTCACCGTTCCGTCCGGATGCACGATTGCGGATACCCCCGAGGTTGCTGCGACAACCACTGCCCTATCGGTTTCGATCGCACGCAGCCTGCTCATTGCTAGCTGCTGGTAGGTCATGTCGCTAAAACCAAATGTTGCGTTATTGGTAGGCGTCGCAAGAATTTGTGCGCCATTATTGACTGCCATCCGGTACGCAGGGTCTTCCGCAACTTCGTAGCAGGTAGCAACGCCAACAGGGATACCTCCCATATGTACGACCCCGGAACCGTTACCGGGTTTAAAGTCGCTGGCAAGATCCACAAGGTCAGTAATCTTTCGGAAGAAATCGCGCATTGGCATGTACTCGCCGAATGGTTGCAAGAACCGCTTATGGTGCATCTCTCCCGCGCCTTCTTCTGGGTCGAACACAACCATGGTGTTGCGCGCACCGACCTCGTCGCGCGTCAGCGTCCCCACCAGCACCGGTGCCTCTACTGCGCTCACAGCGCGTTCGATTGACGACGCCGCCAACGGATCTTGAAACGGGTTCACGTCCGACGAGTTCTCCGGCCAAATAACGAGGTCAAGCTTTTCCCCTTGTTTTTGGGCATCATTCGCTGCGAGAACTGTTTCATCTACGTGATTCTGTAACACGGCTCTGCGCTGAGCGTTGAAGTCAAGCCCGAGGCGCGGCACATTGCCTTGAATCGCTGCGACCAATACGGAGTTGTCCTGTGCCGTCTGAGCCGCTGTCCCCTCGCCGTCGAAACTCGGGCTGATGAGCCCGCCAAGACCAATCGGGAGTGCGAAACCTAACGCACCTACCCTCCGAGTGCTCCCGCGGGTGACGAGGAACGTCACCAGGCTTACACCAGCGAGACAGACGGCGAGAGAAACTAGCGCTGGGCCACCAATTGAAGCTAACCACACCAGGGGCCCATTCACCTGTCCCCATGCCAGCCTGACCCACGAAAAACCACCGAACGGGAGCGAGGACCGCAGGAACTCCACTGCAATATACACAAATGGAAAAGCGAGGAAACCATATCGGTACTGGGATACGCGAGTGCCAACAGCACCCGTAATGATCGCGGAGAGCGCCAACGTGATTGCGAGTGCAACGTAGGGCATGGCACCAACAAACGCGCCGATCCAGGGCAAAAGGATGAGATAGCACGTGAGAGCGTGGACGAAGCCAATTAGGCCGCCGAATCCTGCCCCAGGGGAAGGCCGCGTTGCCTGAGTAAACCGCGGCCACGGTTGGAGAGCGAGGTACAACGCACCGATGCCGAAGACCGCGAGGAACCAGTAGCCGAACGGCTCATAGGAGTATGCGACAGCTACACCCGACAAGACTGCGAGGATGAGTCGCAGGGAAGCTATCACGATTGTGTCCCCTCATCCCCACCCTCTACGCGGCGCTTGTGTTCTTCGTAGAGCCAGTCTTCGATTTCATCTGTATCAATAACTGGGTGCTCATCCTCAGAAAAACCTTGTTCCGGGGTGGGCTGGCTAAATGAACCGTACGTGGTCGTGTTGCGTGCCATTGGCGTAGATTCATACACCTTGATTCCCAAGGAGTCGATGCGTTGTCGTAGCGACCGTGAGAGATGGTTCCGGATCAATGCGCGTGTTGGACCGAAGATCAACAGGAACCCCAGGAGTGAGGACACGAAGCCTGGAATGATACAAAAAGCCCATCCAACCATAAGAAGCGCGGAGTCTCCGGCCAGCTTGCCCATGGAAGTTCTGCCCCTTGCAGCCTTGGTGAGTTCTCCACGGAGCGTGAACGTAGCGAGCGCTCCGCCAAGTAGCATCAACGCGAAGATAGCAAGGAGAGCCCAGCCAACCCCGATTGCCTTTGCGATGAGGAAGAAAGCCAGCGCTTCTACGAAGAAGTAGGTCAAGATGTAGATTGGCATGCTGACTATCTTAGCCCGAGGGCTTGATTACTCATCCTGAGACTCAAGCCTGTCTAACAACCAGACGACGTCTTTTCGGAGGTGTTGAAAATACGGGGTGAAGTGATTGATGCCTGTCCTACCAGGCAGTTTGGGTAGTTTACGCATTTGAACAGGTCTGTTCCACTTTTGTCCTAAGTCGTCGACGACTCGCCAAGGAACGATGTCGTCGTTCCTACTTCCCCAAAGCCTAAGCGGAATATCGAGAGGCGCACGCTTGCCCAGTGCGTTAGCCTCTAAGGCCGCAGCTGTTTTAGGAAGCACCTCGAGCAGCGAAGACATCGGGATACCGGAGTTGGTCCAGAGGGTTGTGTTCGCCCAGGCGTGCCGGATAACCGCCCCTATTGCGCACAAGTTGGCGTCAAGGATGACTGCGGACATCCCGGCGGGACTTAAGTGCGGCATGAGCTCCTCAGCGATCTCAACGTCGGAAGCCAATAATGCGGCGACGGCGTAGAGAATCATGATGGACGGAAGTGTTCCATCGATGTGGTCCAGCATTGCGAGCAGATCTGCCGGTGGCGCGCCAACGAGCGCGGCGCGCAGGTTTAACTCTGGTGCGTATTCGGGGTGTTCTAGCCACGATGCAGCCGCTCCCCCGCCTTGGGAGAAGCCCCAGAGTCCAAGTTTTTCGACGCCACACCCGAGGTCCGTGCTAGCGCGTACGGCGTCGGCAAGCGCGTGGGCTGCCGCACGATGGAAGCAGTAGAGCTGCACATTGTCTTCGGGGTCCCTTGGATAGTCTGTCAACACAACATTGGCACCCGCAGCGAGCAACATGTTGATTGCAGGTTGCTCGTAGGCCGCGATAAGGTCCAGAGGCTTTCGACGCAGGCGGAATCCCACGGTACACGAATACGAGGGGTCGCACGCAGGGGCAACGCCTTGCGTGGAGGGAGCAAACGCAATGGATGGGCGATGACCGTTGCCATGCCAGGGTCGCCTGCTGCGGAACACAGCTCCGGTGGCAGACATAACGCGGCCGTGTTCGTCGGTTGTAACGTACTCGATTCTGAAAGCATCGGCGCGGTTCGGGCGGTATTGGAGGCCAACTGGGCGGATTGGGGTTGCCTGGAGAAGCGTGCCTGGGGGCGCTCCGACAGACCAGGTAGCTCTGCCGTACTCGGTATCCGTGGTCGGATGCGAATGCGTGAGGTCGAGGCCTAGAGGCAGAAGTGTCCGAAGTGTCAACCCAAAATCCATAGACGTGCTTTCCTAATTCATCGGGTTATCGCGGAGATGCGGCTGCAAGTTTTTTGGCCGTTTATTCAGCGCACGCGCACCGTCAGCTTGAAGATGCACGATGTCCTCGATACGCATTCCCCAACTGCCTGGCTTGTAGATTCCAGGCTCGATAGAAAAGACCATGTCTTCCTGCAGGACGAGGTCGTTGCCGGCTACTAAGAATGGTGGCTCATGACCGGCCAACCCAATACCATGCCCGATTCGGTGTGTAAACCACTCGCCGTACCCGTGCTCGGAAATGATGTCTCTGGCTACCGCGTCGAGTTCTTCTGCGCGCATACCCGGGCGGGCGGCGTCGCATGCAGCCTGTTGCGCGTTCAAGAGCACATTGTAGGCGTCGAGTTGCTCTTGGCTGCACGATGCGCCTTCGACGAGGTATGTACGCGTGCAGTCGGAGTGGTAACCACTTGCAATAGTCCCCCCGATATCGACGACTACGATGTCGCCGGTTTCGATGACTCGATCAGAGAAATCATGGTGTGGGTTCGCGCCGTTGGGGCCGGAGCCGACGATCACGAAATCTACTGCAATGTGTTCCTCGAGGATTGCCGAGTGCAGGGCCTCAGCCACAGCCCGTTCGGTGGTACCGGGCGTCAATAGCGAAGGTACTCGGGCGTGGACGCGATCGATGGCTTCGGCTGCCTGAGCGAGCTGTTCGATTTCGTCGGGATCTTTGATCATAAACAGAGCCGCGAGGGCTTCTTGCGCAAGGCAAGTTTCGAGCGGGTATTGCTGCAACGCGAGCACGTGGTCCGCGGTCAATGTGCTACCTAGCCCGACGACGGGTGGCACTGCCGCATCAGCAGGCGTTGTGATGAGTGCATGGACAATGTCGTAGGGGTTTTCCCCGTCGCTCCAACCAATGCAGGTAAGCGTCGGGTCATCTGTGGGGAACGATCCTGCATCAGTGCTTGGAAGGACAACGGTTGCTTTCCCCTTGTCGGTAAGAACGATTGCAGAAAGCCTCTCGTGTGTGTCGATCTGCACTCCGGTGAGGTACTCGAACTCTGGACCAGGGCCGATGACAACGGCGCGCAGCTGGTTCTCACCGAGAAGATCGCATGCAACTGTGCGCCGCCGCACGAAGATGTCGTTACCGAAGAAAGTCATGCATCCATCGTAGGCGCACCACGCAACGAGCTAATTGCCGATAGCAACAACGCCACGCCGGATAGCCTCGATAGCCCGATTCGCATTATGCCGAATCTCGTCGCTGTAGCCGACCTTTCTCACTTGTTCTAGCAGGTCAATGACCTGTCGGCACCATCGTACAAAGTCGCCTGCGGTCAACTCCGCACCCGATTCCGCCGCTGCCGCGAGTGCGTAGCCAAGCGGGGCGCCTGCCGTCCACTGATGGATGGCGAGCGAGAAGTGCGCATCCGGCATCCTGGTCAGTGGAAGGTTGTGCCGCTGCTCGTCAGAGACGAGCTCACCGTACACGCGCATGGTCTCGTTCATCGCGTATGCCATTGGCTCTGTAGCGGCATCCGGGGAGCCTCCCGTGGTACGACGGTTCTCAAACACGACCATGGACGCAACACCAGCGAGCTCTGCAGGGTCCAACCCGTCCCAAATCCCACGCTTCAGGCACTGTGCCACGAGAAGGTCCGAGACATTGTGCAACTTTGCCAAGCGCTCGCCTTCCTCAGTTACCTGGAAATCTCGTTCGATACGTTCTACGTAGTCGAGTTCCTGCAACAGTCCGATGAGTCGCTCGAACGTCCTACCGAGGGTGTCTGTGGCACTGTCTACCTGCCTACTCATTCGGTCGAGGGCGCGCTGCTCACGAGCAAGCTTCTCGCCGACTCTGGCCAGCATTTCCCGGTCTGTCGCCGGCCACGAATGCACAGGATGCGAGCGAAGTTGTTCCCGTAGCTTCGTGACTGACTTTGGAGTGCGATACCGTGCTTTCTCGCGTAGTCGCTTTGGCGCATGCACAGGGGCGTGGCGGAGCTGGCTCGCAATCTTCTTCGCGAATTTACGCGGTTGGTCTCGTGTATGCCGCGGAACCTTCATACGCCCAACAACGAGCGGAACGTTTTTGAAGAAGTCGGTGTTGATGCGACTCGACCAGCCTCGCTCTGTAGTCACCCAAGGTCTGGGATCGTCGTGCCGACCAGCTGGTTGAACAACGACAGCAAGTTCTGGTTGGTGCTTTCCAGGGAGAGCGATGATTTCTCCAACTTCCAGTCGCGCCAGCACACGGGTGATCTCAGTTTGTCGGTTATCGAGCGCGTCTCTCCGTGCGTTCTTCTCCTCCACGCTCAGCGCGTGTCGGATGTCTAAATACTCCAAGAGGTCTTCAATCGCATGGTCTGAAGGAGGCGCGTATGAAGAGATATCGCGGGACAATTGGGCACGAAGGCGAGCAACTTTGCTCTCCAGCCGTTCCAAATCTCGGACCTCGCCGACAACCGATCGGTCGGTTTGGAACTGCGCGAATGACTGCTCTATGAGCCGAATCGAGTCATCGTAGCCGTTCATAGAAAGCATGTTGATAGCCATGTTGTAGCCCGGGGCAAACGGCGAGATGAGTGGGTATGTTCTTGTCGACGCCAATCCAGCTACAAACTGTGGGTCCATCGCAGGTGCCCACTGGACCACGGCGTTTCCGAGTACGTCGATCCCACGTCGACCGGCGCGCCCCGTGAGCTGTGTGTATTGACCTGGAGTGAGGTCCACGTGGCCTTCACCGTTGAACTTGACGAGTTTCTCCAGCACGACGGTGCGGGCTGGCATGTTGATGCCTAATGCGAGGGTCTCGGTCGCGAAGACGACGCGGACGAGACCCTCCACAAACAACTGCTCGACGATGTGTTTGAACGCTGGCAGCAAACCAGCGTGGTGTGCGGCGAATCCTCGGAGCCAAGCGCTCCGCAGTTGTCGGTAGTTCAGTACTTTGAGGTCTTCCTCTGGGATGCCTTCCACGCCGGCATCGATGATTTCGGCGGCGCGTGCACGTTCCTCTTCAGTCGTGAGCTCCTTCCGGAAGCGGAGGCATTGGTAGAGGGCGCCATCGCATCCGGCTCTCGAGAAGATGAAAATAATTGCCGGGAGCATCTCGAGTCCGTCAAGGACTTCGACGACTTCAGGTCGACCAATCGGACGGTACCGGTCTTGTTGACGTGCCCTGCCGTGTCGGCGTCCGCTCGACCGGGCGCGAAATCCGCGGCCTTCGAGGAAGTCATCCGCGCCTTCTTCAGTAGTACGAGACTCGATACGCGCGATCTGGTGCGCTAACGCCCTGTTGAGCTCCGGTTCAGCGGACGCTGTGGTGGGTTCGAACAGTGGGAGGACTTTCTTGCCCACCATCATGTACTGGCTGAGAGGGACTGGGCGTTCTTCAGAAACGATGACTGAGGTATCACCGCGAACTGTATTGAGCCATTCACCGAACTCTTCCGAGTTAGAGACGGTCGCGGAAAGGCCAATGATCTGCACTGAATCATCCAAGTTGAGGATAATTTCTTCCCACACCGGACCGCGTTCGGGATCTGCGAGGAAGTGTATTTCATCCATTACTACGTGGGTGAGCCGGTCCAGGCGCGGTGCTTCCGCATACACCATGTTGCGCAGCACTTCGGTCGTCATCACGACGATGTCTGCCGATCCGTTAATGCTGACGTCTCCCGTAAGGAGTCCGACAGCGTCCTCACCGTATGCTGCAACAAAGTCGTGGTACTTCTGATTGCTCAGTGCCTTAATCGGCGTGGTGTAGAAGCACTTCGTGCCTCGTGAAAGCGCTAATGCAACAGCGAATTCGCCGACGACGGTCTTCCCTGACCCTGTCGGGGCACAAACCAGCACTCCCCGATCGTCTTCGAGCGCCTGGCAAGCTTCAATCTGGAAGCTGTCAAGGGGAAATTCCTTCGAAGCCTGAAACTGTGCGAGAAACGAGTCAGAGGAAGCAGACATGCTCCCTACAGTACGTCGTTGAATGGATCCTCGGTAAACGTGTGCACGGGCTTTGGCTTCTCGACGGCCCCTGCGCTACCAATCGGCGTTGCTTTCTCGATGGGTGCGGCTGCATCGATCGGCCCGGAGGATTCGTCGTCGTCAAGGTCGAGCCAATCCGGCCTGTTCCTATTATGACGCTTATCGTTTATCCGGCAGAACTGGAACGCGAGCTCAACGAGGAACGTAATTGAAAGTGCCAACGCGACCATCGAGAATGGGTCTTGGCCTGGGGTCATAAACGCCGCAAAGATGAAGATGACGACGATAATAATTCGGCGCTTGTCTTTGACCTGCTCGTAACGAACCATGCCCGCGACGTTCAGCATCATGATGATCAACGGGACCTCGAAGCTGACGCCGAACACGACGATGAGCCCGAGCAGAAAATTATAGTAACTTCCACCGGACAGTGCACCGATCTGTACTTCACTGCCCATTGTCATCAGGAAGTACAGACCCTTGTCCAAGACGAAGTATGCGAGGAGGGCGCCGGTTACGAATAACAGCACGGCAAGCGTCACAAACGTAAACGTGTACTGCTTTTCGTTTTTATGCAGTCCGGGTGTGATGAAACGCCAAACCTGCGTGAGCCACACCGGCGAAGCGAGTACAAGACCTGCGAGTGCGCCTACTTTCAGGCGCAGCATGAACATTTCGAAGGGGCCCGTCGCTAAGAGGCGACAGTTGCCGTCTCCTGTGAAATCTGCCCGGAGTTCAGTCGGGAGGTTGCAGTACGGGCCTCGAATGATCTCACCCAGCGGGTACCAGTTAAAAGGCGCCGACTGATACCAGATGAAGCCCACGACGGTGCCGATGCACACCGCAACGAGGGAAACGATCACACGACGTCGTAGCTCTTTCAGGTGCTCAACGAGCGTCATTTCGCCCGTAGCGTTCTTCGGCTTTCGGCGAAAACGGCGAGCTGCCTTTCGGGAAGGCTGGACTTGCTGTTGCCCCACTGAACTACGACCTCCAGGTACTATTTAACAACAAACGCTATTGCCGGTGCTGGTTTTCAGGCGCGTCCCAAAAACCCTGCTGGGCGTTAGGGTTGGTCTGCTGTTGGCTCGTTGGAGGGGCGATTTCTTTTGGCTCTTGGCTCTGCGCGGCCTGCTGTGGAGTGGCTTGGGCGTCGTCATCGTTGCGCAGCTCCTTTACTTCAGACTTGAAGATGCGGGCGGAGCGACCCATCGAACGTGCAAGATCGGGAAGCTTGTTTGCCCCGAACAGCAAAAGCACGATGGCCAGAATAATGAGGATTTCCATCCAACCTAAATTCGGCATTGGATTCCTTTCACACTGCTTGAGTAGAGTCCTCCGCTATTCTAATGCCTCCAGGGCAGCAAACGCACGACGGCGTGCCTCAGCAGCTAGCTTTGGCGGACCAACGAGTTCGATGCGGTCTCCTTGGCTGAGGCAGAATCGGATCAGCCAGTCCTCGGAGCCGTAGACCATGGTTGCCTGGATTCGGCCGTCATCGGTGGGCTTGCCTATTTCGATTTCCCAGTAGTCAGCAAGCCATGTGGCATCGGGAGACACAAGAAGCATGGCGACGTTCGTGGCATCGAAACCAAATGGATCAGAGCCGTTGAAAGGTACACCATTTTCGACGCGCTCCGCAGGAGACGTCGTCAGTTGAGCCTCACGGATACGGTCAATGCGGAAGCTCTTTTTCTCTCCTGCCTCTAGCGCATTGAAATAGGTGTGGCCACCTTGATGGAAGAATTTAATGCCAGTCAACTGGCGTGCGCGAAGCGAGTCCGAGGACGGTGAAAAATAGGTCACTAGTACCTGAACACCCTTCTGCATTCCAGTTTGAAGCACGTCAGTGACGGAACCTTGACTGCTTCGGTCTGACTCAGCATCGAGCACAGCGGGATTCCCGATTGCGGTCCTCAGCTTTTCAGCCGCCGAACTCAACGCTGCTTGATTGAGCAGGCCCGGCATAGTTTCGAAGGAATCCAGCAGCAGTAGAAGCGTGTTGGCTTCCGTTGGCGTCAAACGCAGCGGTCGACTCAGCCCCTGGTCATCGATGACAATGACTTCTTTCCAAGAATGTTCGAGGTCAATCATCTCCCCGGGGCCGTTGCCTACGCCTGACAAGTGCAGCATTGCGAGGTCACTTTTGACCTGCTCGGCGTCTGTGCCGATATCACGCGCGATTTCCATGGGCGATCGCCCTGGGTGTTGTGAGAGATACGACAACAAGTTTAGAAGACGTGCGAGGCGTACTTGGCGTTCTACCGCAGCGGTCTGCTTCATACTTCAACTCATTCCTGTCCACGGAGCTGTTTGCGCAACAGCGTGAGAACTTCTGCTCGGAGATCGGGAGGAGTGATTGAGTGCACGTGCGGGGCGAGACTTGCAAGGGTGCGCACCAGCCAATCTCGTTCGACGCCTTGGAGCACGACGCAGTCCCGCCCTGGTGTGGTGCTTTCGTTGCGCTCCCCTTGCAGCGAGAGTTCCTCGCCTACCCCGGAGGAGACCTCCACGGTAGCGTCGACAAGGGGTCCACGCAGAACGTTCTGAAGCACATCAAGAGGGTTCTCGGAGGGCTCGTGAAAGGCAGTCTGGTCCTTTGCTTTTTTGATGTTGCTCATCTTCATCAGCCTGAAGACTCGTTCCTGTTGGCGACCGCAGTCCCAGCCGACAAGATACGTCTTATTGTTGAGCGGGATGACGCTCCAAGGGTCGATTGTGCGACGCTGCAATGAAGCTCCCGGTGCTGGCTGAAAATCGAAAGTCATGCGTGTTTTTGTTCGAGCGCATGCTAGCACTGCCTTGAGTACATCGGGGTTGAGGTTGATGATGTCGTTGTCGACGAAGGCAATTGTCGGGCTGTCGAACGTACGTGTCACCCCTGAGGCCGCAATTTTTGTCCATCCGGAACGAGCAAATGCGCCAAGGCGTCCCGCCTGGCTGAGATCAACCACAAGGCCGAGAGCGGTTGCTTCCTCGACGGTGAGGTCAAGCGGTGCGAGTTCATACTTATCGTGTTCGATCCATGCTTCACCAGCTTGGGTTTCTGCAGGCACGCCAACCCGGCGAAGGTCGTCGACATCACGTTTGATCAGCTTTTCGAGTGCCTCGGGAGTTCGATCGGCATATCCATCGACGTGTTTCGCAATCCACCCTTGCGACCTTGGACGTGTGGAGCCCAGTAACGCGAATGCTAGGTTGAGCTGTCGGGCAGTCATTGCATCGCTACGTGTCATGACGCTCCTGCTGGTGGTTGTCGATGATGTACTGAATCAACGCATCGACTTCGGCGTTTTCTGTTTCGAAGGGGTCGAGAAGCTTCAGCGTTTGTGGCTCAGGACGGTTAACTTTCAGGTGTACCCAATCGACGTTGTGCTCCGCGTCGTATTCCCGAGCAGTTGAGAGGAATTTGCCTCGTAACGCAGCACGGGTGGTAGCCGGGGGCTGTTCTGCCGCCTGCCGGATTTCCGTGTCGCTTGTCCAACGAGCTGCCAGCCTCTTGCGCTGCAGCAGGTAAAAGAGACCACGGTCCGGGTTGATATCGTGGTATGTCAGATCGATCTGCGCCAACTTTGGGTGGGACCAATCAGCACCAAGTTTTTCACGGACCTGTTCTAAAAGTTTGCGTTTGATCACCCAGTCGATTTCGGTGTCCACTGCAGTAAAGTCTTGTGTCTCGATCGCGTGCAGGACACGCTGCCACACTTCCACTACCCTTTCGAGTTCCTCGTTTGGGGTGCCCTCATTGGGCCGTTGCGTCAGCCATTGCGTAGCGGCGTCGAGAATTTGCTGCTGCACCGCAAGCGCTGTGACAGTTGAGCCATCTTTACAGGTGAGTTCGGTTTGCCCCGATGCGTCAAGCGCGATTGCGCGGATGTGCGCGATCGGGTCCTCGAGTTCGAAGATCGGCATCGGGAAGCCTGCCTCGAGCATCTCGATGACCAACAGCGTTGCACCAACTTTGAGCGCGAACGTAGTCTCCGACATGTTGGAGTCGCCGACGATGACGTGCATCCGCCGAAATCGGTGGGAGTCTCCGTGCGGCTCGTCCCGAGTGTTGATGATGGGGCGTGTACGTGTGGTTGCGGAAGACACTCCCTCCCACACTTGGTCGGCGCGCTGAGACAGAACGAATCTGCCCTTATTGATCATGCCGGCGCCACAGATCAGCTGCCGTGTAATCAAGAACGGGAGAAGCTGCTTGCTAAATGATTTCAGGACAATTTCGCGACTCACCAGGTAGTTCTCGTGTGCGCCATAGGAATTGCCCTGCGAGTCGACATTGTTTTTGAACAGGTACACCTGGGCGGGTGTCCCCTCTTGTGCGAGTGCATCCTCGGCATGCAGCGCGAGCTGATGATAGAGCAACTCGCCGGCTTTGTCGTATTGCAGCAGCTGCGTGAGTGAATCGCACTCTGGCGTTGCGATTTCAGGGTGCGCGCCTACGTCCAGGTAGAGCCGTGAGCCATTCTGCGTAAAGATATTCGACGACCGATAGCGTGCAACCACTGGCCGGAACAGGTAGCGGGACAACTCCTCCGGGCCGAGGATGGACTGCCCGTTTGCGTAGGCGGCGAGCCCAAATTCAGTCTCGACCCCCATGATACGACGCGCATACAATGTGGCTGCTTCGGAACTCATTGGCCACCTTTTTGGACGAATGACCGCACAAACTCCTCAGCATTCGTGTCGAGCAAGGCATCAATCTCATCGAGCAAGTCGTCAGTGCCAGTCACATCGACCTGCGCCTGTGCGTTGCTGCCTTCCTCATTCCGCGATTCCGGGGTGTCTCCTCCACCGAACATTTGTTGCTGCTTAGACATGCTTATACCCTAGCGCGTTTAGCAACTCTGAGGCCTGCGAAGCGCTATTGATAATGTCCGCAGTTTTCTCAAAGGTCCAGCCGTCCACGTCATCGAGTGGCACACGAATCATGCGGTCGTCAATCTTGAAAACAATGGACTGCCAGCTCGACGCGGCAATTTCGTTCCCAAACTTCTCAGTCACCTTGCCGCGGAAGTATGCACGGGAGTTCTTCGGTGGGTGCTGCGCTGCGTGCGCAATCTCCTCCTCGCTCACAAGCGTCCGCAACGATCCCTTGCGCACGAGTGCGTGGTATAGCGACTTCGCAGGATCAATGTCTGCGTATTGGATGTCGAGCATCTTCAGCTTCGGGTCGTCCGCAGCAACTCCGCGGTCCATGAAGGAACGCACAAGCGCCCACTTCGCCGTCCAGTCGAGGCGATCAGAGGTACGAAGTGGATCAATCTCGAGATCGTCGAGTACTTCGCCCCACAGAGCAAGTACCTGCTTGTCGACGTCCCCTTCGCCATGAAGCCCCTGCACTCGGTTCCGGTATTCGCGGAGGATATCGATCGCGGTGCAACGTTTCCCACTGGCAAGTAACAGCTTGTGCGTGCAAGTTGGATCATGGGAAACCCGTTGTAGCTCTGCGACGGGGTCGTGGATATCCAGGTCCGAGAAGTCTACACCCGCCTCGATTGCGTCGAGTACGAGCTTGGTCATCCCCAGCTTTAAGAAGTTGGAGTATTGGCTCATATTGGCGTCACCAATGATGACATGGAGACGCCGAAACTGAGTCGCGTCGGCGTGCGGTTCGTCACGGGTATTGATGATGCCCCGGTTCAGTGTGGTTTCGAGTGAGATTTCTTGCTCGAAGTAGTCTGCGCGCTGAGAAATCTGGAAGCCAGGGTGCTCACTCGCTCGGCCGATACCGACACGGCCTGCACCAATGATCACTTGTCGGGTGACGAAGAATGGAATGAGGCCCTGCACCACCGAGGCGAAGTCGGTATGGCGTGAGTACTGGTAGTTTTCGTGGCTTCCGTACGACTGGCCCTTGCCGTCCACGTTGTTTTTGTAGAACTTGATGGGTGGGCATGGATCGGCACTGTCAAGCACGGAGATGCCTTCGCCCCAAAGCTGTCGAATGTCTTCCATGGACTGCCGCAAGTACAGGTCGCCGGCGGCGTCGTACAGCATGGCGTCCCAAGCGTTGTCGACTTCCGGAGAAGAGTACTCCGGATGGCCGTGGTCGACGTAGTAGCGAGCGCCGTTAGTAGTCACTACGTTTGCGACGCCGATAGCGTTTGGATCGACGACAGGAACCGTCCGATAGCGCTGCAGGTCGTAGCCGCGGGAATCCTTCAGAGGATGCTCCTCTGTGTAGTCCCACCGACTGCGCGCGCTTGTATGCATCGCGGCATATGCCACGACAGCGTGTGTGGAGGTAATGAGCGGGCTGAGCGTCGGGTCGCTCGGAGTCGTGATGCCATACTCAGTTTCTGTTCCCATGAAACGTCCCATGGCTCACGACTGTACCGCGACGCTATCGCTGCTGCTGGGATTTACCAGCCGCGCTCAGCTAAACGGTGTGGCGCGGGGAGGTCGCTGACATTGATGCCGACCATCGCTTCTCCAAGGCCGCGCGAAGCGGCTGTAACTTCTGCGATGTCTTGCCAGTTGCGAGTAGCTCGCACCACAGCTTCAGCGCGCTTTTCAGGGTGCTCAGATTTGAAGATACCGGAGCCGACGAAGACGCCGTCTGCGCCAAGCTGCATCATGAGTGCTGCGTCGGCCGGGGTTGCGACGCCACCGGCGGTGAACAGCGCAACAGGAAGTTCTCCATTTTCTGCAACGTACTTGACCAGGTCGTATGGAGCCTGCAGTTCTTTGGCAGCGACGTAGAGCTCATCTGGGTTCGAAGCTGCGGTGGCCTGCAGCTGCGCGATCTGGGCTTTGATGGTGCGGATGTGCTTCGTGGCCTCGGAAACGTCACCGGTTCCGGCCTCGCCCTTCGAGCGAATCATGGAGGCACCTTCCGTGATGCGACGAAGTGCTTCGCCTAGATTGGTTGCCCCACACACGAACGGCGTGTCAAACGCGTTCTTGTCGATGTGGTTGACGTAATCCGCCGGGCTGAGCACCTCGGATTCATCGATGTAGTCGATTTTCAGATGTTCCAGGATGGCGGCTTCGACCGTGTGACCAATACGGGCCTTCGCCATCACCGGGATTTCCACTGCGTCGATGATCTCTTCGATGAGATCCGGTTCAGACATGCGGGCGACGCCACCTTGCGCGCGGATGTCTGCTGGTACGCGTTCGAGCGCCATCACAGCAACTGCGCCGGCATTCTCAGCGATTTTTGCCTGTTCAGCAGTGACAACGTCCATGATGACGCCGCCACGCAGGCTGTTGGTCAACTCTGCATGTTTCGAAAAATCAGTCATGGGTTCCATCATGCGGTACCATCTGGACGATTACGAGGTCCAGTTTTGCAGCAATATTTTATACCAGTTGGTGTTTATGTTCTTCCCCGTCTCGCGCAGCGCATCGCTTTCACTACCTGCACAAATCGCAGCCCAAGTCCGTACCGCCGTTGCCGAAGGAACGCTGCGCCCCGGGGATACCATCGCTTCTACACGCGAGCTTGCTGCCCAACTCGGGGTCTCCAGAGGAACTGTGGTGAGCGCGTTTGACCAGCTCATCAGTGAGGGATATTTACAGACGGCGCAGGGCGCCCCGACAAGGATCCATCCCGAACTGCGTGTGCCTCACCAGAACCAACAGTCATCGCAACGGTCGAACGCCTCGGTAGTGGCATCCGGATTGCTTTCGCTGGCGCCTACCTCGGGTATCGACGGCATGATTCGGCCAGCGGCGTGGCACCGAGCATGGCGCGAAGCCTCATACGACCTCCCAAAACAGGCGGATCCACAAGGCGAACCAAAACTGCGGACAGCTATCGCGGAACACCTCCGAGTTGCCCGTGGACTTCACGTTTTTCCTGAAGAGGTCATCGTAACCGGAGGAACTCGAGAGGGCCTTCTACTCACATTGATGTCTATCGGAAGCAATGTTCGAGTTGGGATTGAGACATCAGAGGCTAGCGGGTTGCGCTCCGTGATTCCTCTCGCTGGTCATACAACGGTGCCCTGCCTGTGTGACGCCCAAGGCGTGCTCGTTTCGCAGCTCCCCGATGATATCGACGCGCTCCTCGTCACTCCAGCCCACGTGCCCCCCTTTGGCGGAGTCATGACAGTGCGTCGACGCATAGAGCTGCTCGAATGGGCGTCGGCGACGAACACGTTGCTTATCGAAGACGACTTCAACACAGAGCTGCGTTACCGCACTGCTCCCCAGCCGACACTCAGTGCCCTTCCGAGTACTGGTCATGTGCTCACACTCGGTACATTCACAACGCTGCTTCATAAGCAGCTTTCCGCGGGATACATTGTCACCACTCCCGACACGTTCAGCGAGGTGCAAGCGATCCGGCGCGTGCTTGGCATGCCGGTATCGACGGTCACCCAACACGCAATCGCCCATCTCCTTACTGACGGCACTGTCAGGAAAAGCACCAAGGCATTCCACGCGCGGCTCACGAAGAGGCGTCGACAATTGGCCCCGTTCATTGCACGTCTCAACGAGGTCCCCGGCGCGCGCAACGCGTCTATGAGCAACGCGAACAGCGCCGACATTTTTGTCGAGTTTGACCACGAGCACCACCTATTGCGTTTCAGGGAGGAGCTCAGGGGCGCGGGCTGTGAGTGTGCAATCAGTGGCCCTGCCAAGACTGGTGAGAGGCAATTCGCCCTATTGAGCTTCTCGACACTCAGCGATCAAGATTTCAATACCGCAACGCGGGCACTCGCCACGATACTAGGACTCTGACCTCGCAACGACCTCTACAGACACCACGCGTGCGCCGTGACGCCCCGCTAAACGCGACCACGTGTCCGGATCGGCAGTATTTGGGAGGTCCTCGTTCTCCTGCTGTTCGGCCCGAACAGCCGCACGCAGGTGTGCTGCAGACACCCCGGAATCCGACACACCCGATATCGCGTCCTTAATCGCGAGCTTCTTCGCTCGACTGACTATGTTCGCGATCATCGCACCAGATACAAAGTCGGAGTAGTACAACGTCTCCTCAGAGCCATCAATCAGCCGCAGGCGAACAAATGGCCGCGGCGCGAACAACTCCTCAACGGCAAGCTGAGCGAGCTCATCAATCGGTGCGGCATGCGGTACGTCGGGCCGCAGGTAGCGATTGAAAATATCGAGAGCCTCCGCCTTGGTTGGTCGGGAAATACGTACCTTGATGTCAAGGCGACCAGGCCGCAAGATGGCCGGGTCGATGAGCTCTTCCCTATTGGTTGCGCCGATGACGATGACGTTCGAAATATCTTCTACGCCGTCAATCTCCGTGAGCAGCTGCGGTACAACTGTGGTTTCCATGTCGGAGGACACACCAGATCCGCGGGTGCGGAAGATCGATTCCATCTCATCGAAGAAGATGATCACAGGGCGTCCTTCAGAAGCCAGCTCCCGGGCTCGCTCGAAAATCAATCGGATACGGCGCTCCGTTTCGCCCACGAATTTGTTCAGCAGCTCCGGGCCTTTCACATTGATGAAGTGCGCCGAAGCGCCATGGCCCAGGCGGTGCGCCAACGAATTCGCGACCGCCTTCGCGATCAATGTTTTGCCACACCCAGGCGGGCCGTATAGCAGTAGGCCCTTCGGCGGTTTCAAGTCATATTGCTGGTAAAGATGCGGGTGCGCGAATGGAAGCTCAACCGCGTCGTGGATGAGCTCAATTTGTTCTTGGAGTCCGCCGATGTCCTCATACGTCACATCGGGGACTTCTTCGAGCGAAAGCTGATTTACTTCGGTCTTTGCGATCCGCTCGAACGCAAACTGAGCGCGCACATCTGTAAGTAGGGTGTCCCCGGCGCGGCTTTCCCGCTGCAGCTCATCCGTGAGGCGCACCACGTGCTCGGTGCCCTGGATGTCCTGGACGATGGCGCGGTCCGCGTCGAGCTTTTCAACGAGCGTGGTTAATTGGCCAACCGCTGGATACTGGCAGACCTCGAGGACGACGCTGCCGTCCCCAAGCCTGACGAGCGACCCTGGTTTTACTCGGTCGACCGCGATCGTTGGTGCGACTTTGACACGCATGTGCCGTCCGCTCGTAAAGACTTCAGCATCGAAACCGTTTCCAGTGGCCTCGAGAAACAGGCCGTATGTCGAAGCTGGGTCGCCTAGAGATTCGACCTGTTCGTAGAGTTCTTGAAGCTTGTCCCGACTTGTTTTGAGCATGTCCGCTAGCTGCGCGTTGCGCGCGCGGAGCTGTTGGTTCTCGCGGGTGAGTACTTGGGCTTCGGGCAAGCGTTCAGTCATACAAGGAATCTTAGCGACGTGCGCGCCGCTGCGGGCGAGGTGGCGTCACGCCGTCTGCGAGTCGGCGTGTCCACACGAGAAACGCGGTGTGCGCGTTCATACGGTGTTCCGGTCGCGTTGCTAGGCCTTCGACCTTCCACTCACGCAGCAATGTCTCCCACGCGCGAGGCTCAGTGAAGCACTTGGCTTCCCGGATGCCTTCCATAATGTTCATCAGCTGCGGGACGGTTGCCACATACGTCATGAAAACGCCGCCGGGGATCAACACATTCTTCACAGTGTCGATGAAGTGCCACGGCTCAACCATGTCCAAAATCACGCGGTCAACAGGTCCACCAAGGTCTTCTTGGGTGACTTCGCCGAAGTCGCCCAGATGCGGGGTCCACCAATCTGGGCGTCCGTTGAAGTAGTCCTCGACGTTATCCTTAGCGAACTGCAGGTGGTCATCGCGGATCTCGTAAGAAAAGACATGACCTTCGGGGCCAACAGCGCGTAAGAGCGACATGGTGAGGGCACCAGAACCTGCACCGGCTTCAAGCACACGTGCGCCCATGAAGATGTCGCCTTCAACCAGAATCTGCGCGGCATCTTTCGGATAAATAACTGCTGCGCCACGTGGCATCGATAGCACGTGGTCGACCAAGAGGTGCCTGAAGCACAGATAATCTGCCCCGAGCGTGGACTTCACCACCGACCCTTCGTGAGCGCCGATGATGTCGTCGTGACTGACAATGCCCTTGTGCGAGTGGAACTGACCACCCTCGACGAGCTGGATAGTAAAATGACGACGTTTTGCGTCCGTGAGCTGAACTTTATCGCCTACGCGGAATGGGCCTGAGTACATGACGTTCAGTATGCCTTACGCACTTGCTTGAGTATAAAAAGCGTGGAGGGCCTCGACGAACCACTTTATGTCCTCCACCCCGCACATCTCACGGGCCGAGTGCATCGACAACAGCGGAACTCCAACGTCAACGGTAGGGATGCCGAGACGTGTCGCAGCGATTGGGCCGATCGTCGACCCACAAGGTACATCGTTGTTTCCGACGAACACCTGGTTCGGAACACCTGACGTCGTGCAAGCACGGATCCACATGGCTTCTGTTTCTGCATCTGAGGCATAACGCTGATTGGCGTTCACCTTGAGGACTGGCCCAGCATTGAGCAACGGTCGGTGTGACGGGTCATGCTTCGTCGAATAGTTCGGGTGCACCGCATGGGCCGCGTCCGCCGAAACCATCGAAGATCGGGCGCATAAGCTGAGGAAGTCCTCGACCCCGAGTCCCGACGCGATCCGTCGAAGGAAACGCTCGAGAAGAGGGCCAGCTGCACCAGTCGGTGAGTTTGAGCCAACCTCTTCGTGGTTGAACGCGACGAGAACCAATACATCGGAATGCGTTGCCGCACGCTTGGCTTCAATCAGTGCTTCTTGGCTTGCCCACACGCTCGAAAGGTTGTCTAGCCTGCCTGCCATCAGCATGTCACCGATGACTGCACCTTCTTGCGTGTCGACCGAGATCAGTTCGTGTCCAACTACCTGCTCACCGTCAAGCCCAATCTGCTCAGCGATGATGTCTAGCAGCGCGCGATCCACCCCCAGCACCGGCTGTGTGTGTTGCTGGCGCTCAACAGGAGGAGTGTCTGCCCTGTAAAGGTGGATCGCAAGATTCGGCACCCGAGCTACAGGGCCGGTATTTACCAAGTGGGTCTTCCCGCTCGAATCCACCACACGCCCCGCAAACGCAAGGTCCCTGTCGAACCAACTCTGCAGAATCGGGCCCCCGTAGACCTCAACCGCAACTTGGCGAGCCCCCTCTCCCACCACGTCGGGATTCGGCTTCACCATGAGCCCCGGGGAATCTGTATGGGACCCAAGGATCCGGAACCTGCTGGAAGTCGGGTCAAAGTGTTCAGGAACCCACCACGCAACAACTGCTCCGCCTTCAACTGCTACGTGTCCTCCCGGGGCGGCTGGTGATGTAGCGGAGCTGGCGTCGTCAAGGAATCCATCCCCGACGAGTGCTGCGCGGACAGCTTCTGCTGCGTGAAAGGCACTCGGGCTCTCATTCAGGAATCGAAGAAACGAATCGATCAATGTAGTCATAGATGTGAGTCTAGCTCGAGAAAACCACTAGGATAGAACGACTATGAACGCCAAACCATTAGCCCTGTCCCCCTCACGCGCCTCCGACTATCAACAATGCCCGCTGCTCTATAGACTCCGGGCAATCGACAAGATTGAGGAGCCAAAGACCGAAGCTCAAGTTAAAGGCACCCTCGTGCACGCGGTATTAGAAGAACTCTTCGCGAAGCAACGAGACCAACGGACCTACCCGGCGGCAGTCAAACTCATCGTGCCAGCGTGGCGGAAGATGTGTGAGCAAGACCCAAATGTTGCCGAGCCGATCAAAGACGAACAGTTACTCTTTGTCGACGCCCGTACGCTCCTCCGAGGGTATTTTCAAATGGAAAATCCACTCGGCTTTGATGCCCATGAACAAGAAATGTATGTGAATACTGTCTTGCCCAACGGTGTGCCAGTACGCGGCTTCATCGACCGTGTCGACATCGCCCCAACCGGTGAAATCAGAGTCGTTGACTACAAGACCGGAAAGAAGCCGCTGCCCAGGTATTCACATGACGCAAAATTCCAGATGCGCTTCTATGCGTTGGTGTACTGGAGGCTTTTCAATGAAATACCCGCGCAGTTGCGTTTGATGTACCTGAAGGTGGCCGATTCGCTTTTCCTGACCCCCTCAAGTGAAGAACTCGAATACTTTGAGCGAGATCTCGGCGACCTGTGGGCCAAAATCACCAGAGACGGAGAAACCGGGCAGTTCAGACCAAAACGGTCAAGGCTCTGCGACTGGTGCTCGTTCCAGGACTACTGCCCCGAGTTCGGCGGAACTCCGCCACTCTACCCGGGGTGGCCCGGCTCCGCCGCAGATACTCAATAGACGCCACGGCGGACCTCATTCGCCTCTGGAGCTAGAACAGTCCCTTGATGGTTCCGCTGGAATCAACATCGATGTTGTCGGCTGCCGGCTTCTTCGGCAGGCCAGGCATGGTCATCACAGCTCCGGTGAGCGCGAGGACAAACCCAGCACCCGTGCGCGGGATGAGCTGACGCACGTGCAGCGTGTGACCCTCAGGAGCGCCAAGCCGTGTTGGGTCGTCGCTGAATGAATACTGCGTCTTCGAAATACAGACAGGCAGAGCGTCAGCTCCGCTCGCGCGCAGGCTCTCAAGGTCTTTACGCGCCGCGTCCGAGTACTGTACGTCAGCAGCGCGGTAGACTTCGCGAGCGATCGTCTCAATCGAGCGCTCGACACCGTCTTCCGGGTTATACAAGGAAGCGGACGCGGCATCAACCAGGTTGTCCAGCACTGTCTGCGCGAGTTTCTCAGCACCCTTGCCGCCGTGCGCCCACACCTCTGCTTCTTCAAGCGCAACGCCGAAGTCCTGCGCCCACTTCGCCATCCACTCTCGCTCGTGATCTGTGTCGGAGGTGAAAAGGTTCAGCGCAACAACAGGGCGGACCCCGAATTTGCGTAGGTTTTCGACGTGGCGCTCAAGGTTCACGATGCCCTTGTCCAACGCATCCAGGTTTTCAGCCTTGAGATCCGAGCGATCAACGCCGCCGTTGTACTTAATGGAACGGATAGTAGCTACGACGACTGCTCCCGCCACATCGAGGTGGCCATAGTGCGCCTTGATGTCGAAGAACTTTTCCGCACCGAGATCCGCCCCGAAACCCGCCTCGGTGAAGACATAGTCAGCACATTGCTGCGCCGTCTTCGTAGCGATCAGCGTATTGCAGCCGTGAGCGATGTTCGCAAACGGACCACCATGAATGAAAGCTGGCGTCCCACCCATCGTCTGCACAAGGTTCGGTTTGAGCGCGTCTTTCAACAGCGCTGTCATAGCACCAGCTGCATTCAGCTGCCCCGCTGTCACCGGTTCACGATCGTAGGTGAACCCGACAGTGATGTTGGAGAGCCGCTCATGCAAATCCTCGAGATCATGCGCGAGGCCAAGGATAGCCATAATTTCCGAGGCAGCCGTGATCGTAAAACCAGTTTCCGTCGGCACACCATGCGCAGGCCCACCGAGACCAGTGACAACATTACGAAGGGAACGATCATTCACATCGAGGCAGCGCTGCCACGTAATACGGCGTGGATCGATGTTCAACTCATTTCCTTGGTGGATGTGGTTGTCAATCATCGCAGCCAATGTATTGTTCGCACTCGTGATGGCGTGAAAGTCTCCGGTGAAATGGAGGTTAATGTTCTCCATCGGAACCACTTGGGAATAACCGCCACCAGCGGCGCCGCCCTTCAATCCCATCACAGGGCCGAGAGAAGGTTCCCGCAAAGCAACAATGGCGTTCTTGCCGAGGTTTGTGAAAGCATCAGTCAAGCCAATCAGTGTGGTGGACTTCCCCTCCCCCGCGGGAGTTGGGGAAACACCAGTGACGAGGATGATCTTTCCCTGCTTGTCTTGGTTTACAAGTGCGGGATCAACTTTTGCCATGTACTTCCCGTAAGGAATGAGTGCATCTTCGGGAATACCGGCTTTCAAAGCAATAGTGGAGATCGGCTCAAGTGTATGCGCTTGAGCGATCTCCACATCAGTTAAAACTTCGGACTTGGGGCTGTCAGTGTGTTGTGTAGACATGCCCCTAGTTTAGCCCTAAATCAGCACCGCCCCAATGAGGTAGCCGAGGACTACCGAAGTAGCGATGCATACGATGCCCGGAACGATGAATGGGTGGTCGAAGACATACTTGCCGATTCGCGTCGAGCCTGTATCGTCCATCTCCACAGCCGCAAGCAGGGTTGGGTAGGTAGGCAGCACGAACAGCGCAGAAACTGCAGGGAACGCAGCAACAGCAGTCAGCGGGCTGACACCAATTGCAAGGGCCGCAGGGATAAGGGCCTTCGCGGTAGCAGCCTGCGAGTAGAGCAGCGATGCTGCGAAGAACAGAACGACTGCAAGCAGCCATGGCTGTGCGGTCAGGACGTCACCAGCAATGTTCTGAATGTCCTCAATGTAGTGGTTGATGAAGGTCGTACCAAGCCAAGCAACGCCAAGCACGCAAACAGAAGCAGACATACCGGAACGGAACACCTGGGTGTTGAGGACCTCGGCAGCACGCGACTTTGTGATCAGCAGAATTGCCGCGGCAGCGGAAAGCATGATCGCCATAATCGCTTCGTTACGTGGGACGGTCGGGTTCTCAATTAAACCGATCTGGTCGGAAATGATGGTCGCGTAGAGCATGACAATGACAATCGCGACGAGGAAAATCCACACGGAGGCCTTCGCGCCATCCTTCGGCTTGTAGCTGTCCGATGTCGTGCTCGACTTTGCTACGAGACCATCGGCGAGACGACGCTGGTACACTTCGTCGTCCACGAGGTCTTTGCCAAGCTTGTTCGAAACCCATGCAGTCGGGAAAATGGCGAGGAAGGTTGCCGGGATCATCACACCAAGCAGCTGAAGGTAGCCGACGCCCAAAGGCTCAAGCACGGAAGCCATAAAAACTACTGCTGCAGAAATCGGGGACGCAACGATTGCCATCTGTGACGCAATAACTGCGACAGAAAGTGGGCGCGACGGGCGAACTTCGCCCTCCTTTGCAACCTCGACGATAACCGGCAGAGTGGAGAACGCGGTGTGGCCCGTACCAGCAAGTACGGTCATCAGCCACGTAACGATAGGCGCGTACACTGTGACGCGCTTTGGATTGCGGCGCAGGAACTTCTCAGCAAGGTAGACAAGGTAGTCCATGCCTCCCGCCAGCTGCATTGCAGAAATCGCAGCAATCACACACATGATAATGCCGATGACATCGAAAGGGATGTCATCGGCAGTAACAGACATGCCAGTGACGCCGAGAAGCAAAACGCCAAAACCACCGGCAAAGCCGATAGCAATGGATCCCATCCGGGCGCCGAGAATAATGGCGCCGAACAGGATGATGAGTTGTATCACAAGTAACACAGGAACTCCCCTGACTCGGTCGAATTAGTATTCGTATTCTATTATCGCACTTAAAGGCGATAACTACCGAATCACGGGAGTGTGAGATTTACTACTTTTGGTTGACTAGTCCTCGTCGAAGAACTCGCCGCGGTACTCGGGGTGCATCAGGTTGTCCTTGCCGAGGACGACCTTGAGCTCCTCCTCAGTAATGAGCCCACGCTCGAGCACCAGGTCGCGAACGCTCTTGCCCGTAGCAGCAGCCTCCTTACCGATGACGTCACCGTTGTGGTGCCCGATCACTGGGTTGAGGTAGGTGATGATGCCGATGGAGTTGTTGACGTATCCTTCACACACGTCCTTATTCGCGGTGATGCCAACGATGCACTTCTCACGCAGTGTGCGGGTTGCGTTGGTGAGGAGGCGGATCGAGTTGAACAGTGCCTCAGCAACAACAGGCTCCATCACGTTGAGCTGGAGCTGACCAGCCTCGGATCCGGTCAGGACGGCGACGTCGTTGCCGAAGACCTTGAAGCAAACCTGGTTGACAACCTCTGGGATGACTGGGTTGACCTTCGCCGGCATGATCGAGGAACCGGCCTGCATCTCTGGCAGGTTGATCTCGTTCAGGCCAGCGCGTGGGCCGGAGGATAGCAGTCGCAGGTCGTTACAAACCTTGGAAATCTTCATCGCTGCGCGCTTCAGTGCGGAGTGCATCCACACATAGTCGCCAGTGTCGGACGTCGCCTCGATCAGGTTTGGTGCGCCCTTGATATCAAGCTTTGTGACTTCTGCGAGCGCCTCAACAATCTTCTGGCGGTAGCCGTCAGGGGTGTTCAGCTCGGTACCGATTGCGGTTGCGCCAAGGTTAACGGTCAGCAGCGCTTCGGCTGCGGACTTGATAACATCAAGCTCCTCACCAATCAGTGAACCAAAGCCGGCGAACTCCTGACCGAGCGTCATAGGGACTGCATCCTGCAGCTGGGTGCGACCCATCTTGATGATGTCGTCGAACTCTTCACCCTTGGCGTCGAGTGCCTTGGTGAGCTCCTCAAGCTCGGTGAGCAGGCCTTGCACTGCGTAGTACAGGCCAAGACGCAGGCCAGTTGGATATGCGTCATTAGTGGATTGGGACATGTTGACGTCATCGTTCGGGTTGATGATGTCGTACTTGCCCTTTTCTTCCCCCAGAATCTCGAGCGCGAGGTTAGCAACGACCTCGTTGGTGTTCATGTTCAGGGACGTGCCAGCACCACCCTGGAACTGGTCGATTGGGAACTGATCCATGCAGCGGCCGTTGACGAGAATCTCGTCGCAAGCCTTGACGATCGCGTCTGCCTTCTTCTTTGGCAGGACGCGGAGACGGTGGTTTGCCAGGGCCGTGGCTTTCTTTACCTCAACCATGCCCCGGATGAACTCTGGCAGGTCATTGATGGTCTGTCCAGAGATCGGGAAGTTGTGAACGGCACGCAGGGTGTGGATGCCGTAGTAGACGTCGGAAGGCACTTCAAGTGTGCCAAGCAGATCTTCTTCAATGCGATTACTCATGGTTTTGATTGTACGCAAATTCCGAACAATACAACTTTTGAACCACCAGAGTTACCCCAGTAATGGGGATAGGCACGAGCTATTGGTGTTTAATTGCAAATCTATAGACGGGCAATACGTAGCTGAGTCGCCAGAATCGCCTCTGCGCCTATCTCGGAAAGCGCATCCATCACAGCATTTGCTTGCGTGCGTGGAACCATTGCACGCACGGCTACCCAGTTTTCTCGCGAGAGCGGAGAGACGGTCGGTCCGGTCATGCCAGGGGTCAGCTCGCTCGCTTTATCGAGGTTGTCGCGGCACACGTTGTAATCAAGCATCAGGAAGTTTTCCGCATTCAAAATGCCGCGGATGCGTTGCAATACGACCTCATGATCGTTCGTCAGTGTTGCGCCTTTTCGCTTGATGACGACGGCTTCACTGGCGAGAATCGGCTCCCCGAACGGGGCTAGCCCATGTTGCTTCAACGTAGTCCCCGTGGAAACGACGTCTGCAATGACGTCGGCGACGCCAAGTTTGATGGAGATTTCGACGGCCCCATCGAGCTCGATGACTTCCTTTGGTGTGATGTCCAACTCATTGAGATAGTCCACGACCAGATGCGGATACGAAGTAGCGATCCGCTTCCCCTCTAGACCAGACACCGTCCACGTTTCAGACTGCGGTGCAGCAAATCGGAACGTGGATGCACCGAAGCCTAATGGCAGTACCTCTTCCACTTCAGCGTGGGAGTTGAGTGCCAAGTCCCGTCCTGTGATGCCAAGATCGAGGTGACCTTGAGCTACATAAATCGCGATGTCGTTCGGGCGGAGAAAGAAGAACTCAATGGCGTTTTCCTCGTCTAGGATGTTCAGCGCCTTCGATGCACCTCTCCCCTTGTACCCGGCCTCTTTGAGGATTTGTAGAGCCTTTTCAGACAGTGAGCCTTTGTTGGGAACCGCAAATTTAATCATCGGCGTAGTCCTTAGAGGTATTTGTAAATGTCATCGGGGGTGAGCCCACGCTGCAGCATCATTACCTGGGTCCAGTACATTAACTGGCTCATCTCTTCCGCGAGCTCTTCGTCGGACTGATACTCAGCCGCGATCCACACTTCACCAGCTTCTTCGATGATTTTCTTACCAATGAAGTGGGCGCCTTTCTCCAGTGCTTGTACCGTGCTTGAGTCAGGGCGCTGAGAATTCGCGGTTTCGGTGAGCTGAGCAAAAAGTTGATCGAAGTCTTTCACGCACAACACCTTAGCGGAAAAGCCGATGGTGCGAGCGTGTTTTAAGCCAACGCGTACCACGCTGCAACATCATGTAATGATGCTTCCTGCAAATCAGAAAACGTAATCTTCGTGGCTGGACGTGGAACCGTGTCTGCCAGTCCTAGTACCTGGGTACCTGCGCGTATTGCAGCTCGCATGCCGGCTTGAGAGTCCTCGATGGCGATACAGTGCCACGGCTCTGCGCTTACTAAACGCGCTGCTTCTAAGTACATATCGGGGGCAGGCTTAGGATTCGCAACCTCGTCTCCCGTTACGGTGGCCTGAAAGTAGTCTCCGCCGATGAAATCAATGCAGGTTTGAGCGAGCACACGTTCTGTATTTGTCGCAACCGCCATTGGGATACCGGCGCTCTTTAGCATCTCAAGCATGTGAGGGATTCCGGGGTTGAGCTCAAAGCCTTGCGAAAGAAGCTGCTGCATTCTGTCCTGCATCCACTGCTTCAGTCTCTCGGTGTCCCCTGGTTGCAGAACGTATCCCGTCCAGTTGCTAATAATTTGGAGGGCGGCTGGAAAACTAACGCCTTCCGCTTTTCGACGCTCCCCAGGAGACAGCCGCTTGCCCAAAAGCTCTGAGAGCTCAAACGTTGCTTGTTCCCAAAGTGGCTCCGTATTGATAAGCGTGCCATCCATATCCCAAAGGACTGCCTGAGGCGTGCGAATCCTATTCACGATCAAACAACTCCTGCACGGTAGTTGGATCAGCGCCGAGTTGTGCAGCAACCTTTGCAAATAGCCCTTCAATGTCCGCCATTTCTTCCGGTTCGAGCACAGCGTACTGATACTTTGCGTTGAACTCTTTTAGGTTTCTGTCGAGACCGGTGAAGAGGTCTTCGATGGTGGCGTCGTCAATTGGCTGAGCGACGAGCGATGCCGTGTCAAGGAAAATCTCAAGGATTTCCTGGAGCTCAGGTAACACTGAAGAATCGAAAGGGGCTTCCCAGAGCGCAAGGTCCTGCTCTTGCAGATACTCGCCAGTCGCAAAGATTCTTAGGTCGTCGATGAATTCGTCGACGTCCGGTTGGAATAGAGTACGGAGATTATGCATCGTAGTTGGCCACCTTTACCCCCAAGAGGCCTTCGATTGCTTGTCGAAGCATCCCGTTGTAGTCGCCAGTAGCGGCGTCGATAATGCGAAGTGCAGCTGGCGTGTCGAGGTCATTGGCAAGTGCCTGTCGCAAATCCTGGATCGTCTTTTCTACCTGTAACGGCTCCTCAGCCCGGCTGAGCATCTTGCTCCATTCTCCTAGTCGACGTTCAGCCTCTGCAAGCGTTTCGTAGGAAAAATCTCGGTCTTGACGGTAATGGCCAGCAAATACGGCAAGGCGGATCGCAGAAGCGGGATGGCCTTGCTCTGTCAGCTTGTGAACAAAGACCAGATTGCCGAGTGACTTTGACATCTTTACTCCGTCAAGCGCGATCATGCCAGTATGCACGTAGTGGTGCGCCATCCGAGACACACCTGAAGCTGCCTCAGCATGCGCAGCGGAAAACTCGTGGTGCGGGAACGCAAGGTCAGACCCGCCTCCTTGGATAGCAAACGGTACTCCAAGCCGATTAGCCGCAATGGCAGAGCACTCCACATGCCAACCTGGACGTCCCGGGCCGAACGGTGAGTCCCATGCTGGCTCCCCTTCGCGGTGCCCGCGCCACAACAGTGCGTCGAGCGGGTCGTGTTTCCCCTCGCGATTGGGATCTCCTCCGCGTTCAGCGAAGAAGTGCTCCATCTGCTTACGAGTCATGTTTGATTCGTAGCCGAACTGCTTCGTCGCTGTGATGTCAGCGTAAATATCGCCATGGTCAAGCTTGTAAGCTGCGCCGACTTCCAGGAGACGCTGCACCGTATCGATCACTTCGTCCACCGTCTCTATGGCCCCGACGTAATCCTGTGGAGGGATAACCGACAGTACCTCCATGTCGCTGCGGAAGAGGTTAATTTGCTCCGTTCCAAGCTCGCGCCAGTCCACGCCGTCCCGCTCCGCACGCTCAAACAGCGGATCATCGACATCAGTGATGTTTTGTACGTAGTGAACATCGTGGCCATTGGCAAGCAACTGACGGTAAATCAGATCAAAGGAAAGGTAGGTAGCCGCGTGACCAAGATGGGTGGAGTCGTACGGCGTAATGCCGCAGACATACATCCCCACCTTTCCAGAGCGATTCGGCGTAGTGTCAACGGGCTTTACCGCCCCGTCTGCGGTGTCGAACAAAGACAACGGCACGGGGCTACCAGAGACGGCAGGAACAACAGGTTGTGGCCAAGAATGCATAGTGACCACCATACCGCGGTATCGCTGTTATACATCGTTGCTGGTGGGCGAACCGAAGCGGCAGTTACACCGGTTGCATCACTCCTGTGGCGAGCAGCAGCATCACGATGATACCGAGAGGAATACGGTAGGCAGCGAACCAGGAAAACGAGTGGTGTGACACGAACTTCAGCAGCCACGCGATCGAAACATACCCCAAGACAAAGGCGATACCACTTCCTACGAGCAACTGCAGGCCTGATGCCGCTTGTCCTGCTTGCGGATCAAACGCATCTGGCAACGAAAAAATGCCCGAAGCAAGGACTGCGGGGATAGCGAGCAGGAATGAGAAGCGGGTCGCAACTTCTCGCTCGAGATTCAAAAACAGACCACCTGAAATTGTGCCGCCGGAACGCGAAACCCCCGGTATGAGTGCCAAACACTGCCACAAGCCCATCACCAGGGCGTCTTTGATTGTGAGTTGATCGAAACTGCGCTTCTTTGTGCCCTTTTTCTCTGCGAGAATAAACACGAACGAAAACAGGATAAGAACCGTTGCGGTAATCCAAAGGTTTCGGAAGTTCTCGCGGATGAGATCTTTCAACGCGAAACCGAGCACACCGACAGGTATCGTGCCGATGATGACCATCCAGCCCATCTTGTAGTCGAACCCGCGCCTGGTCTTATCAAAAAGGCCCACGCACCAACCGGAAAGGAATCTCCAGATGTCTTTTGCAAAGAAGACTAGGACGGCTAGTTCGGTACCGAGCTGAATCACTGCGGTAAAGCTTGCCCCGGCATCTGCACCCCATAAGAGCTCAGAAACGATTCGGAGATGGCCAGAAGACGAAACCGGAAGAAACTCTGTTAAACCCTGGACAACCGAGAGGACAATCACTTGTCCCCATGTCATTGACTCTGCTAACTGGGACGCGGCAATCATGTTGCAAAACCTTACCCTTGCAAAGTCAAAACCCCACATAGACACAGCATTGATAAGGTTGACCTCTGTGAGAACAAAAATACAAGTCGCCTCGATGGTGCCAATTACTATCGCCGCTCTGACGGTTGCGGCGTGCACTCCCGATGTTGTTGATCCGAACGACGCCATAAATATGGGTAGCGCCGAGCCTGTAGCGTCTCCCCCATCGGAGCACCCGGATGGACAGCTCCTGCAATTTAGTCCCATTCTCGATGTAGACCAGACGAATGACCTGATCGCTGTGCGAACACCTGATGCGCTCTTCGTTGGGAGCCTCGATCAGTTTAAAGGCAATCGCGCGGAGAAGTTTGAGATGGACTCCAACTGCGGTGATGTCTCAGCAAACGCAGGGCATTTCGCAGTAGGGTGCGGTGACTATATTGCTCTTGTGAATAGCGAAGGCATGCACAAACTTGCTGTCGACACGCCGGTGAGTACAGCGACTGTTACATCAAGTGGTGAGGTGCTAGCGGGAAGCCAAAGCTCCAAATCGGTATGGCTCTATAACAACGGTGAATTCAAGAAGGAGTTCTCAGTCGCACGAGAAACCGATCAACTCCAAGCTGTCCCCGTGGACGATGGCGCGGATTCCGTAGTGCGCGTCAATAAATTTGACACCACTATTCAGGACCTTGATTGGGGAACTGGGCGCCAGGGGGCGACGTTGCGCGCCGGGCTCGGCGTTGGCAAGGTGGCCGCTGGTGAGCACGGGCTGGTACTTGCAGCGGATGCAACGGGAAACCAGCTTCTCGTATACACCACGAACGACGTTATCCGTCTCCAGCAGAGCACCCCGGTGCCGAGCGGTGCCTGGGATGTCGCGTGGGACAGCGCGAACCAATTGGCTTGGGTCACCTCAACCGCGGAGAACCTTGCCGCCGCCTATGACATTTCCCACGGCGTTCCGGTTGAGCGTGCACAGGTGAGTACAGTTTCAGATGCGCAGAGCATTGCAGTGCTTTCCGACGGAACCTTGCTGATCGGCTCTGCGTCAGGCAATGGACTGCAAATCATTTCACCCGTAAATAGTGAGGCCAAGTAGATATGAAGCAATGTAATTTGTACGACACAGCGTATGGGCTTGCTCTTCGGGCAATGTTCAAGATCTCGCCGGAGCGCATTCATGACATCATTATGGGCGGGCTGAAAGTGCTGCAGCGACTCACTCCAGTGAGCCGCGCAATGACTCGGGCTGTGCGAGTCGACGGCCCTCTTCTCGAACAGGAGTTGTTTGGTGTCCGCTTCCCCGCGCCAGTCGGTTTGGCGGCAGGGTTTGACAAAAATGCCGAGGCTCCGGACACATGGTCTGCAGTAGGATTCGGCTACGCGGAGCTCGGTACGGTGACACCGAAGGCTCAACCGGGTAACGATCGCCCACGGCTCTACCGCTTGCCGAAAGACAAAGCGATCCTGAACCGTATGGGTTTCAACAACGATGGAGCGCTGCGCATTGCTGAGAATCTTCGAGGGCGGAAGACCTCAGAAGTCGTCGGGATCAACATTGGGAAGAATAAGCTCTCAGAAGACGCGGTCGGAGACTACCGTGCTACCGCAACCGTGCTCGGGCCGCTTGCGGACTACCTGGTTGTCAACGTGTCATCTCCAAACACCCCAGGACTGCGCAATCTGCAATCAGTTGAGTCGCTGAAACCGATCCTTGAAGTCGTTACAGCAGCGACGACGACACCGGTACTCATCAAGATTGCCCCAGACCTCAGCGACGAGGACATCGACGCCGTTGCAGATCTCGCTGTAGAGATGAACTTGGCAGGCATCGTTGCTACGAATACAACCATCTCTCGAGAAGGCCTCAAGACCGATGCTACCGAGGTAGAGGCTATGGGTGCAGGCGGAATCTCAGGTGCGCCATTAAACGAGCGCGCACTCGAGGTTTTACGACGTCTGCACGCACGGGTGGGCGACCAACTCGTTCTAGTAAGCTCAGGCGGTATTACGACGCCAGAACAAGCTTGGGAGCGTATCGCGTCCGGTGCGAGCCTTCTGCAGGGATATACGCCGTTGATCTACGGAGGTCCTGGCTGGATTTACCGGATCCACAAAGGGCTGAAGGGACAACTTGAAGCTCATGGGCTGAGCAATATCAAGGAAGCTGTCGGCTCTGACCTGCCTTGGGTAGACACATTCAACAGCTAGTTTTACACGGCTGATCTGGCACTTGTACTGGCGATTTGCATCTTGATTCAACGTCCCTCTATAGTAGTGCAAGTGCCCAGCCGAGAGGTTGAAAACAAACACCCAGCCCGGGTGGCGGAATGGCAGACGCGCTAGCTTGAGGTGCTAGTGTCCTATTAACGGACGTGGGGGTTCAAGTCCCCCTCCGGGCACAGTGACCGGCTTCCTAGCGGAAGCCGGTTTTTCTTATCTAGATCACAAGCGAGGGTCAAACAGATGCGCCAACAATCACCACTCCGCGTGATGGTAATCTTGGTGCTTCTCGCTATAGCGTTGTGGGTATGGCGGTTCTTCGAAGTGCCTTCACTATCTACATTTCGCCAATGGGCGGATAGCACGGGTGCCTGGTTCCCCGTCGTGTTTTGGTTAGTCTACGTCCTGATTACCCAATTCCCGATCCCCCGCACATTGCTGACAGTTTCTTCTGGCGTACTGTTCGGAGGATGGTTCGGGATAGTGCTTGCAATCACCGCGACGACCGTTTCAGCGGGCCTGTCGCTCACTGTTGTTCGCTTCCTGTTACGAGACTGGGTTGAAAGCAAAATATCCCACCCAAAGCTGCACATGATTAACGAACGTTTGGAACAGCGGGGTTGGTTGGCAGTGATGAGCTTGCGTCTCATTCCCGGTATCCCTTTCTCAGTCATGAACTACGCCTCTGCCCTCAGCCGCGTTCGGCTGTTGCCGTTCATGGGCGCAACGCTGATTGGCTCAGCGCCCAATACTATTCTCGTCGCATTGTTCGGCGACACTCTAAGCAGTCAAGCAAATCCGATACTGATTGCGGCGGTATTCGGCTTGTCCGTGATCGGTGTGACGGGGCTGATTATCGACGCGCGCCACCCTGCGAAGCGGCGTCAATAAGAAAAGTAAAGGCTCCGCCATGTACTTTCGCGAATCGCGCTAGTATAAACGCATGATTGCTGTGCATGCACGCTACCGTGGACGCGAAAAAGGGCGCGCCGCCTTCGTGGAGTCTTCGGCCCATGCGCTTTCTACGCTCCCAGGTGTTTCACCGTTTGAAATCGTAGGAGTTGAAGATATCCGAACAACGGTGGATGGGCCCGAGACCGCGCTGAACCTCGTCATGGCGTTATTGTCTGATGGAAATTGGGCGATCGGCCTCGGAATTACGCGCAGGCGTCGCGCAGAGTTTGCCGCTACTGAAGCTGTTGGCACTCGTGCGGCTCAAGTCAGGGTTATTACCGACGCCACAGCAACAGACACCGAATCAGAGGATATTTCTGCCACGTTTGCTCTGCTTGCTTACATTCTTCATAAGCGAACGTACGAGGGTCGTGAAGCCACGGCCCTCGTACGTTCCGGATTGAACCAGAACGAAGCTGCAGCCGAACTGGGCATATCGAAGCAAGCCATGAGCCAGCGCCTGCAAGCAGCCGGGTGGCAGGCTGAACAGGCAGGCTGGAAGCTTGCGCTACATCTTATTCGTCGAGCGGCTCGATAGCTCTGTATGCTTCCGGTTTTGCAACTTGCGGTGTTTCGGACTGCACGGCGGTTTCATCGAATGCGTTCGTCGGGTCAGGGTCATCAACGTGCTTGTTCGCGACAGCACGTGCCTCCGCCAGAGCTCTAGCTAGCTCAGGGTCGGTGGAAGTATCAAACCACTGATCAGTGCTGTCGTCTTCGCCAGCCATTGCGCGGGTTTCTGAATCTGCGCGTTGAGGTTCGTATCGGAAAACACCATCGCTGTCTTTGCCTGCGAAAGCCTTGGCAAACTGTTCAAGTGAATCACCAAAGCTATTCGGGATCATCCACATGGTAGACGCTTCGTTTGCTGCGATCTTGGGCAGCTTCTCGAGGTACTGATACGCGAGCATCTCCGGAGTAACTTCAGAAGACTTGATCGCGGCGTTGACCTTTTGAATAGCTCGGGCCTCACCCTGCGACTCAAGGTACTTCGCAGCCCGCTCACCTTCTGCGCGCAGAATCATTGCTTGGCGTTCGGCCTCTGCTGCAAGAATCGCAGCGTGCTTTTCACCTTCAGCAGAGAGGATGCGGGCCTGCTTCTCACCCTCCGCAGTCTTAATATCGGACTCCCGCTTACCTTCAGCGGTGAGAATCATTGCGCGCTTTTCACGATCGGCTTTCATCTGCATCTCCATCGACTGCTGAATCGATGGAGGCGGATCAATCGCTTTCAGCTCTACGCGACTAATGCGGAGCCCCCACTTGGCCGTAGCGGCATCGAGCTCACCCCTCAGGCGCCTATTGATGGTTTCGCGAGAAGTCAAGGTCTCCTCAAGCGTCATGCCGCCGACGACATCCCGCAGGGTGGCGACGGAAATCTGTTCAACGCCAACCAAGTAATTGTCGACGCCGTAAATGGCTTTCGCCGGATCATTGATCTGAAAGGTCACGACGATGTCGATGGCGACTGTGAGGTTGTCCTGCGTAATTACCGCTTGGGGTGGGAACGAAACGACTCTCTCACGAGTATCAACGCGTGCCCGCACCCGATCAATGAATGGGACGAGTAACGTCAATCCGCCGGACACGGTCCTGGTGTAAGACCCAAGACGTTCAATAACCGCTGACTCACCTTGCGGAATAAGCTTCACTGATGCGAGCAGTACCGCGATTGCCAAGATGAGTAGCAGGCCGAGTATTACCAAGGCCATTATGGCGACTCCTTCCAGACGACCGCTATCGGGCCATCTATATCTGAAACAGTGACTGTGGAACCAGGCTTAATGGTGTGGCTTGGATCGATCGCTCGCGCGGACCAAAGCGATCCGTCCAATTGAATCTGCCCGCTGTCAGGTGTGATCTCCTCAACTACTCGTGCCCTTGCACCAATGAGTGACGGCCCCAACTCGCCCACAGCTGATGAGCGACGCAGTCGCCGGTGCAGATATGGCCTGAGAAGAAACCAGAAGCCGGCCGAAGCAATAATGAACGCCCCGATTTCAACCCCCAGAGGCACCCCGGCAAGTGCGATCGCAGACGTAGTAAGCGCGCCCGCCGCAATCATGAGGAAAGTAAATTCTCCGACGGCGAGCTCAGCAACTGCGAATGCTATGGCAATGCCTAGCCAAATAAGACTACCCACGATTTCACTATACAAAAGACTCCGATTAGCAGTCTGATTTTTTCAACTGCTCATTTGTTACAAAATCGACAAGCCTCTCAACTGCACCGATAAGGGTGGAATCCAAATCTCGGTAAGTTTCGACAGCGGAGTACACACGCCTCCAGCCATCTTTCGGACTTCCCCACCCCACACGTTGGCACACGCCGGTTTTCCAATCCTCCCCGTAGGGGACTTTCGGCCAGCTCTTCAACCCCACCTTTTCTGGCTTCACTGCTTCCCAAATATCGATATATGGATGGCCTGTGACCAGTACATGCGGTCCAACGCCTTCGACGAGCCTGGACTCTTTGGTCCCCTCGATGAGGTGGTCTGCAAGCACGCCGATACGGCGTCCGGGCCCTGGTTGAAATTCCTTGAGCCTCTCGTTCAAGTTGTCGAGCCCTTCAAGATATTCGACTACCACTCCCTCGACTTTCAGGTCGTGTCCCCAGACTTTTTGCACGATTGCAGCGTCATGAATGCCTTCCACCCAAATTCGACTGGGCTGGGCGACTTTCGCCCGCGCATTTTCCACCCTGCGAGAACCAGAGTTTGAATGTGTGCCCACGGACTGCCGCGGAGTGACATAGCGACGTAACGAGACACGCTGTCCTTCTACCTCAAACGCCCCGGGAAGCATTTTAAAAAGCCGTTGTCGTCCGTGCCTGTCTTCGAGACGGACGAAATCGCCGTCATATGTACGCTCGAAACCGACCACCGCACCGACAAAGTCGTTGCCTACGATCTCGACGATGATCCCCGGTTCCGCAGGAATGATGGGGTAAGCAGGCCTCCGATTGCGCGCGTGGCCTTGAAAAATATCTCCACTGTAACGATTATCCGGTGTCATAGTGGCACTAGTGTATCGGTTAATATCAGACAAATGACTCTTCGCGCGCAGGTTTATTCACCACTTCAAAACACTGCTGTTTGGATTGCTGCGTGGCTGTATCACGTCACGTCGACAGATGAGACGCTCGCAGCGCTTGAAGATCTAGGCGGGCCCTACCATTTCGGCACGGGTAGTGGCGTGGAACTGCTTGCAGAAATCCGACGGGTCGCCGACCTAGAGTCCCAGGAGCCCGTCGTGAGGCTGGTCCTCGGAGGGGCCGGAGACGCACCTGCGCTGTGGGCCCACACGCCGGCTGCGAAAGCACTAACAGAATCCGGAGCTTTAATCGTCATCGGCGTTGACGATCTCTATCACGTACTGGTCCCCAGCTTCGAAGCCGACGGCGTCCACTGGCGATGGTTCGAGGACTCTCGACGTCCGCCTGAGCCTGACTGGCTGTCTCCAGGAGAAGCCGATCACATGCTGCGGGCAGCCGTAGAGCAGGCGGCGACAATGATTGAAGCAGTGGCGCATCCCAACGAAACTCTGTCATCGCCTCGACTGGCTGTCGGTCACATTAGCGACTTTTATGACACCCCGGGCCTACCTTTTGCAACCACTCCACGAGCGGCTCAAATCTTTGCCCGCGCTGACATGGTGTCCGCCATCATTGAAACCGTTAAAGAACGCCTCGGGGACCACTCCTTTGACCAGCACTTGCTGGTCTTAGGCAAGAGCATACGAAAGGCTCGAACCGCAGGTGTTGCCGAAGCTGTACGGGATTTTAGAGCTGTTTAGAGCTGTTTATGGGGTCGTGGTCGAATCGAAGCACAGCAGTCGACGTGACAGGGAGTGCCGTTTTCCGTACAGCCCTGCACGGTAGTCGTTGACAGCGTAGGAGGCGTCGTACCTTGACTAATGCACTCCGCGATGTCGACAATCATTTCGGCGAACTTAGGCTCTAGCCCAATAGTTGACACTCTTGTTAACGCGATGCCTAGTTCATCACACGCGGCCTTCAGTTCAGTGTCAAGGTCCCACACGACTTCCATATGGTCAGTCAAAAAGCCGATCGGTACGCAAATGATATGAGTTACGTCCTCCTGGCGGAGTTCCTTAACTCGGTCGACAATGTCTGGTTCTAACCATGGCGTGCGAGGATCGCCGGAGCGTGACTGCCAAACATTTTCATACGAATGCACCCCAGCGTGCTCTGCAACAAGTTTCGACGCTTCAAGCACCTGTCGTGAGTACAGGTTCGGGTCATCATGGCCGCCCGCAGCTTTGTCTGCTGCGGTGGGAATTGAATGTGCCGAGAAAAGGATCCGGGTAGTTGAAAGCTCTTTGCTATCTATCGACGCCACCGCTTGTTTCAGGAAGTCACCTGTGAGCCGAACGAACGTGGGGTGAGCGTAGAACTGCCACAGCTTTGTAAAGTGTAATTCCGGGTGAGCCTGGTGCAGCCGCGCGATGTCTTCATCATACTGGCGGCAAGCAGAATATCCGCCCCATGCGCTAGTGGCGAACACTAAAATATTTCGGTGACCAGCTTCCGACATCTCGCGGGCCGTATCCTCTGCGAAGGGATGCCAGTTTCGATTACCGAAATAAACCGGAAGCTCATGCCCGCGTGCTTTCAGCACAGCACGCAACTGTTCAGCTATTTCGAGGTTTTGGCCATTGATCGGGCTTACACCACCGAAATGGAAATAGTGCTCACCAACTTTTTCTAATCGCTCCTTTGGGATGCCCCGCCCTCGCGTTACGTTCTCGAGGAAAGGAATTACCTCGTCGTTGCCTTCAGGACCACCAAACGAAAGCAAGAGCAATGCATCGAAATCTTTGAGTGACATGGTGTTTGATTCTAATGAACTACAGCAGACGAACCGCATTCGCGGACATACCAGCCCATCGAACTGGAGAAATTTGTACATTCTGACCAGCTTGAGGCGCTTCGATCATCATGCCATCGCCGAGATAAATCGCTACGTGTTGGCTACCGCCAGGACCCCAGAATAAGAGGTCGCCTCGCTGCGCTTCGCTCGGAGCCACCGGTGTTCCACGCTGATACTGGTAGCCTGTGTAGTGGGGCAGAGAAATACCAACGCCTGCGAAGGCGTAAAGCACAAGCCCGGAGCAGTCAAAACCAGACATGCTTCCACCGTTGACGCCAACGGTCGGGCCATTAGCGTCACCACCACCCCACACGTACGGTGTGCCGATCATAGCTTCAGCGCGCGCGATTACCGTCTCTACGGACGAAGAATTTGCCGGCGGCGCCAAAGTGGAGAGTATGTCATTCGTAATCGATTCGAATGTGCCCACCGCTGGGACGACCTGGGACAGATCAGAAGTGGCAGAGTCTGGTTGGGCAGCAGCGGAATCTGCAGCGAGGACGCTATTAAGCCCCTGCGCGAAAGCAGCGATGACGTCGCTGGTACTCGACCCACCGTAAGGACTCACCGTTTCAGAATGGTCAGGCTGCGAAGACCCTACGAGAGCTTCTGCCGCTGCAATGCTCGCTGCTTGCGTCAGTAAATCAGTGACGTCGGTTCCTTCGGAATACTCGAGCTGTGGGGTATCAGATTGGTTGGAGACATCCACAAATCCTCCGGTGCGCTGTGCGGTATTGACCGCTTGAACAAGTGCCTGCTCATTTGGGGCATTTGCACCTGGGGCAATCTCATGTACCCGCTCTTCTACGGCGTCAAGAAGCTCAGGGGCCACTTCATATGGTTCTGCTGGTACATCTTGCACCTGCGGCTGTTGCGATGCCGAGTGACCAGACGTACCGCGTTCACGGGCGACGTCCTCTTCAACACTGTTCAGTTCGGCAGCAGCGATCTCACGTTCTTGGACGACCCCGTCGAGCTGGGTGGACAGAGAATCGAGCTCGGAACGGGTCGTGGCTTCGGCAATCGCTGCCTCCTCCGCTGCCTGCTGTGCCAGGTCACTCGCTTGGCGCTGAAGCGACTCGTCGTTCGCTGCTTCGAGGCGAGCTTGCTCGACTTCGGCTAATTTCTGTTGCTTCTCCTCACTGCGTTGACGGAGGAAAAGCGAGCGGTCCAAAACGTCCTTTTGCGACTGCTCGCCACCAAGCGACTGTAGCGGATTCCCACCAGTGGAATTACGGTATTGCGATCGTGTCACAGCCGAAAGCTCAGCCCTTGCCTTCTCAACAGCGAGCTGCGACTGCTCCAAACGTCGCTTGGCCTCCTCAGCACCACGACGAGCTTGCTCAGAACGAGACTGGGCATCGTGCAAATCCACGAATGCACGGTTCGCCGCCTCTCGAAGCTCACCGATCTTGAGGTCTAACTCTGCAATCTCGGCCTGTGACGCTGACAGTTTGGCTACGAGATTGGACGCTGCGGACGGACCTCCAGGCGTAGCTACTGCGGGGGTCACAGGCGAGCTCAGTGACAAAGCCAAAGCAAAAGTGGTTGAACACGCAATGGTGCTGGACCAAACCTGGCGAGCACGCGAAGGCGTGCGCTTCGATGGGGTAACCACGAAGGTGCTCCTCACGCCGCACGCAGCTTGAAGGCACGCAGAATCACCCACCGTGTTCGCCAGCGAGTGACTAGCTCGCGTGAAAGCGCGCACGACTTTCGAGGACTCCACCCGCCGAGGCAAGTGCGGCTCTGTTAAATCGACTACTGAAAACCGCCTCATCGTTGTGAGCGCCGCAAAACTGCAACGTGGTTTGACTGAACCACGCGCGTTCTAGGTCAGTGCAATCTCCTTGACTAGAGGGTTGCAACGGATACGTATGCGACACACCTCAACTCTTGAGGCAACAAATAAACCATACGACACTTAATCAATTTGTTACACAAACTTTATCTCCAGTAACAGAAGTTAAGCTTTTTCACTTGACGGCCAGTGCCTTGACCTGGAGCTCCCCGGTCGCAGGTGATTAAATGTGATTATGGTTACACCAAGGCGAGGTTTTGAATGGTCAAGTATTTAAACTTGACGAAAATTTTGGGCTACGGTCACACAGCAGGCGACTATGAGCACTGCGGCTACGGCCAGGAGCGCTAACGGCCAGCTGAGCTGTTGGGAGGATGCTTCCTGGAGAAATCTCGTAACCCCATCCTCATAATTGGGCGCTTGTACGGCGGCGATCTGTCCGGCCTCTAGCGCGGACCGATGAAACTCCTCAGATGTGGCGATGGCGACTTCCGGGGTGCGAATGTAGATGGTTTCGATCCCCGTGGCGAGATGCAAGTCCTGCGCAAGATCCCGCAAATTGGGTACGTGAGGCGGAGTGGAGTCGAGGAAAACCAGTCCTACGTTTACGTCGGATTTTTCGTGAGCACTCTCTAGGGCTGTGACCAAAGATCGCTTGAGCGCAATCGTCTCATCGTTAATGGTTTCGAATGCAATGCCGTCAATGTTGAGCTGTTCTACAAGGCTTTCGAATCTTGGGTCAGGGTTTTGATACTGCATGGCTCGGATTCATCCCTCTGTGGTTGGTTTAGTGGCCCATTTTATCCAGTCGTGCCGTATTGACCCGTGACTCCCCCGTATTGACGTTTCCAACCCTACCGCCCATGCGGATCGTGCCCCGAATGGGGGGATTCGGTTGAATTCTCCCGAAAATAACACTGTTGAGCAACAAACATTACATCCGTACTGTTATCATCGGGACGTATAGGCGGCTAATCGCATATCTTTGAGGTTAGCCGTTTGGACCTTGTTCCAACTTATCTGGTTTACGACAAGAAACGGAGCTTACTGTGACCGAAAGCAAGAACTCCTTCAATGCCAAGAAGTCGCTTCAGGTCGGCGAAAAGTCCTATGACTACTTCGCGCTTGATGCGGTTGAAGGCATGGAGAAACTTCCATACTCCCTCAAGGTTCTTGGTGAAAACCTTCTTCGCACTGAGGACGGGAAGAATGTCACCAAGAAGCACATCGAGGCAATCGCGAACTGGGACCCGGATGCTGAGCCATCTGTAGAGATTCAGTTCACGCCGGCTCGCGTTCTGATGCAGGACTTTACCGGCGTTCCTTGTGTTGTTGACTTGGCTACGATGCGTGAAGCAGTCTCGACACTCGGTGGCGATCCTGATCAGGTGAACCCGCTGAACCCTGCTGAGATGGTCATTGACCACTCGGTGATTATCGAAGCCTTTGGTTCCACCAACGCGCTTGATAAGAACGTGGCAATTGAGTACCAGCGCAACGAAGAGCGCTACCAGTTCTTGCGCTGGGGCGCGGAGAACTTCTCAAACTTCCGCGTTGTTCCACCAGGAACCGGTATCGTTCACCAGGTCAACATTGAGTACCTTTCCCGCGTTGTATTCGATAATGACGGCGTTGCATACCCAGATACGTGTATCGGTACCGACTCCCACACCACCATGGAGAACGGCCTTGGCATTTTGGGCTGGGGCGTTGGCGGCATCGAAGCTGAAGCTGCAATGCTTGGCCAGCCCGTCTCGATGTTGATTCCACGTGTGGTTGGTTTCAAGCTCACTGGTGAAATTCCCGCCGGCGTCACCGCAACTGATGTCGTGCTGACCATCACCGAAATGCTCCGTGAGCACGGTGTCGTCCAGAAGTTTGTTGAGTTCTACGGCAATGGTGTGAAGCAGATCCCGCTTGCAAACCGCGCAACAATCGGCAACATGTCGCCGGAGTTCGGTTCCACCTGTGCAATCTTCCCGATCGATGAAGAGACCATTAACTACCTCCATCTCACGGGTCGTTCCCAGGAGGATATCGACCGCGTGGAGGCATACGCCAAGGCACAGGGAATGTGGCTGGAGCAGGACGCTCCTGAAGCCAAGTACTCAGAGTACCTGGAGCTTGACCTGTCGACGGTAGTGCCGTCGATCGCCGGTCCGAAGCGTCCACAGGACCGCATCCTCTTGTCCGAGTCTAAGGAGACATTCCGTAAGCAGCTGCCGGACTACAACGACGCTGGTGACAAAACTTTCGAGCCGGTTCGCGCAGCCAAGGTTGATACGGTTGATTTCAACCAGTCCTGGCCAGCAAACGGTGAATCCGCTGCGGCGGGCGCTGAGGGACGCGCTTCGAAGCCAGTGATCGTTGAATCTCCGCAAGGTGGCGAGTACACCCTTGACCACGGCATGGTAGCGATCGCAGCGATCACTTCGTGCACCAACACCTCCAACCCTTCGGTGATGGTTGGCGCTGCACTGCTCGCGCGCAAGGCGGCAGAAAAGGGCCTGAAGGCAAAGCCATGGGTTAAGACGATCATGGCTCCTGGCTCCCAGGTCGTCGACGGTTACTATGAGCGTGCTGACCTTTGGAAGGATCTCGAGGCCGTCGGCTTTTACCTCACTGGCTTCGGCTGTGCATCCTGCATCGGTAACTCTGGTCCTCTTCCTACGGAAGTTTCCGACGCCATCAATGAGTACGACCTGACCGCTACGGCAGTACTGTCCGGCAACCGTAACTTCGAGGGTCGCATTTCGCCTGACGTGAAGATGAATTACCTGGCATCGCCTCTGCTCGTCATCGCTTACTCCATCGCGGGTACGATGGACTTCGATTTCGAGACGCAACCTCTCGGTCAGGACCAGGACGGCAACGACGTCTTCCTGAAGGATGTATGGCCTTCCACTGAGGAGATTGAGTCCACTATCGCCGGCACGATCTCCCGTGAGATGTACGAGGCTGACTACGCTGACGTCTTCAAGGGCGACAAGCAGTGGCAGGAACTCGATATCCCAACCGGCAAGACCTTCGAGTGGAACGACGATTCCACCTACATCCGCAAGGCTCCGTACTTCGACGGAATGCCGGCAGAGCCAAACGATGTCGCCGACATTAAGGGGGCCCGCGTACTTGCCAAGCTGGGCGACTCTGTGACGACGGACCACATCTCCCCTGCTTCGTCCATTAAGCCTGGAACGCCTGCCGCAAACTACCTGGATGCGAATGGCGTGAAGCGTCAGGACTACAACTCCTTCGGCTCCCGTCGCGGTAACCATGAAGTTATGGTCCGGGGTACGTTCGCGAACATTCGTCTTCGCAACGAGCTCGTCGAGGATGCCGGTGGCTACACTCGTGACTTCACTCAGGAGGGCTCGCCACAGGCATTCATCTACGATGCAGCGCAGAACTACGAAGCCGCTGGTATTCCGCTCGTTGTCCTGGCGGGTAAGGAATACGGTACCGGGTCTTCCCGTGACTGGGCTGCCAAGGGCACGAAGCTGCTCGGCGTCCGTGCTGTCATCGCCGAATCCTTCGAGCGTATTCACCGTTCGAACCTCATCGGCATGGGCGTGTTGCCTCTGCAGTTCCCTGCAGGCAAGTCGCACGCCTCGCTCGGTCTCGACGGCACTGAGACGATTTCCATCAGCGGCATCACGGCGTTCAACGAAAACGGTACAATCCCTGAGACCGTTCGTGTTTCCGCAGAGAAGGACTCCGGCGAAACGGTTGAATTTGATGCTGTTGTCCGCGTAGATACACCAGGTGAGGCTGAGTACTACCGCCACGGTGGTATTCTTCAGTACGTCCTGCGCCAGATGGTCAAGAACTAACACCGCAGCTGCGTAATATGCTTGAGGGGTCTCCGCGTCATGTGGCGGCCCCTTAAGTCTTTCTTTTTCTTCTATGTATGCATTTACTTGCTCGAAAGGTTGAGCGTCTGACTATGCCGATCATTAGTGATACAGAGCTCGCGCGGCGTCGCAAAGAAATCTTGGATGCATCCAGGGCATGCTTCGCCAAGTACGGGTTTGAAGGGGCTACTGTAGCTCGTTTGGAAAAGGCTACTGGCAAGACGCGGGGTGCTATCTTTCATCACTTTGTAGATAAAGAGACGCTGTTTCTGGCCATTGCGAGTGAAGACGCTGAACGCCAAGCCGAGGTGGTGAGTCGGCAGGGCCTTGTCGAGGTCATGCATGATCTTTTGCAGCACCCCGAAGACAACGACTGGTTTGTGACGCGTTCAGAAATCGTTCGGAAGCTCCGCACGGATCCAATGTTTGAAGAACGGTGGAGGAAGCATCAAGAAGTGCTTGATGAGGCCGTACGAAAGAGGCTTGAATCGAACACGGCTATGCGGAAAGATGTGCCGATTGAAGTGATGCAAACCTATCTAGAAACTGTTCTGGAAGGGTTCATCATCAAGTTGGCTGCAGGCGAACCGCCAGCACAATTGGAAGCAATGCTTGACGTTGTCGAGCAGTCTGTTCGTTCTTCGGTTTCTGGCTAGCTACCGGGAGATATAGACTGTTCGTCATGTCTAAGTTGCTTTTAGTATCGCTGCGAAATGGTGAGATCGGTGATGATGTTGCCCAGGCCGAGTACAACGACGTGCTCAAAGCAACGAAGATGGATCAGTCGGCTATAGAGCTCTGCCACATCTCCGACGAACATGCTCAGCTGAGTTCGTTGGACTCAGTGAACGGCGTAATCGTTGGGGGTTGCTCCCTAAACGTCTCAGATGATCACACCTCTGCATGGGCACAGCATGTTGATGCCGTGCTCACTGAGGTGGTGGAATCTGGAAAACCTGTGTTTTTTGTTTGTTTTGGTACGAGTTGGCTAGTGCACTACCTCGGCGGGAGTATCGTGCGCACGCACCCTGAGGACTCCGGCCCGACTCAAGTAGCGCTTTCTGATGCTGGCAAACGCGACGCCCTCCTTCAGGGAATCCCGCAGAGCTTCACTGCGCTAACTGGGCACACGGAGAATCCTGATGAGACCGCTCTCCCGCCCTCTCTCGAAGTATTGGCAGTGGGGAGCAGCTGCCCAGTGCAAATGGTCCGCTACGGCGATCATGTTTGGGCGACGCAGTTTCACGCAGAGATGGACGCTCAAGCAATGCAGACTCGCATGGATTTCTTTGCTGATTACGGGTATTTCTCACCGGAGGACTATGACGCGATCGTGAAGGGACTCCCCCTTCACGACGTATCGTGGGCAAACAGGATTTTGGAATCATTTGCGCAGTACTGCGCGGGTTGAATAGATGCAACGGGTTTTCGGTAGCTACAATTCCTTTCTATGCATGCAATCATCACAACCACCGGTAAAGACCGTGTAGGCATTATCGCAGGCGTTGCCATCGCTGCAGCAGAGGTAAACCTCAATATCGTAGATGTGTCCCAGACGCTCATGGATGACTTTTTCACCATGATCATGCGCGTGGAACTCCCCGAAGGCGAAGTGAACATGGAGTCGCTCCAGAACCATCTCTCGGCGGCTGGTGAATCGCTGGGCGTCGTCGTCCGGATTCAGTCAGAAGAGCTGTTCACCGCTATGAATGAAATCTAAGGAGACACCGCTGTGGCTGTAGATTTTGATTTCAAGTCCCAACATATTCTTGACGTCATCAAAATGATCGAGGACTATCGGCTGGATATTCGTACAGTCACGATGGGAATCTCGCTCATCGGCTGTACACGCCCTACCATGGACGCAACGTGCCAGGCGGTCTACGACCGTGTTACGACACAGGCTGCCCGGCTTGTAGAGGTATGCGAGGGTATCGAGCGCGAACTCGGAATCCCGATCGTGAACAAGCGGGTTTCTGTCTCCCCCATCGCTCTGGTGGCAGCTGGGGTGGACGGCAACCCCGTAGACATTGCAAAGGCGCTTGATAAAGCCGCTAGCGAGTTGGGGGTCAACTTCGTTGGGGGCTACTCGGCACTTGTCGAAAAGGGAGCCACAACCTCTGACATGCGACTCATCGAGTCCATTCCAGAGGCCTTAACCGTTACGGACAACGTGTGTAGTTCGGTGAACATTGCTACTTCTCGCGCTGGTATCAATATGGATGCTGTCGCGAAGATGGGGCGCGTCGTAAAGCAAGCAGCGGAGCTGACCAAGGACCGTTCCTCAATCGCGTGCGCGAAGTTGGTGGTGTTCGCTAATGCTGTGGGCGACAACCCGTTTATGGCCGGTGCTTTCCATGGTATCGAGGAACCGGACGCGGTTGTTTCAGTTGGTGTATCAGGGCCTGGTGTCGTCGACAATGCGATTCAGCGTCTCGGAAAAGCCAGCTTGAATGAGGTAGCTGAAGAAATCAAGAAGGCTGCATTCAAGATCACTCGTGCAGGCCAGCTGGTCGGAAATCTCGCTTCAGAGCGCCTTGGGGTCCCGTTCGGCATCGTCGATCTCTCCTTGGCGCCGACTGCCGAGGTTGGAGACTCAGTTGCGCACATTCTGGAGCACATGGGGTTGGAGCAAGTGGGCACGCACGGCACAACCGCTGCGCTCGCGCTTCTTAACGATGCCGTCAAAAAAGGTGGCATGATGGCATGCTCGCGTGTTGGCGGGCTTTCGGGTTCCTTTATTCCGGTCTCTGAGGATAAAGGCATGATCGATGCAGTACGCGCAGGTTCGATTTCCATGGACAAGCTCGAGGCCATGACCTCGATCTGCTCCGTTGGTTTCGATATGATCGCCATCCCTGGCGACACCTCCGCGGAGACCATCGCAGGGATGATCGCTGATGAGGCCGCAATCGGCGTCATGAACCATAAGACCACCGCAGCGCGCCTCATCCCGGTCCCTGGCACCAAGCCGGGTGACGAGGTAAACTTCGGCGGCCTGCTCGGCTACGCGCCGGTCATCCCGGTCAACACTAAGAGCAGCGCGGAAATGATCCAGCGCGGGGGCTTCATCCCGGCGCCAGTGCACGGATTTAGGAATTAGAGCGCGATTACCTTGACCCTCACATTGTGTGAGGGTTTAGGTTTGGAGGCGTGAAGATTTCAGATGTTGCCGCGGCGGGCGTGCCCTAGCGGGCCTGGATAGCCGCATCGTCCACTTGCAGCAGCAGCGGAAAAGGCTGTCCATGCTTGCCGCGCACCCCGCGGGCGCACCGGGGGCGAGCAGGGCAGCGGCGGTGGCGGCTGTCCATGCTTGCCGCGCACCCCGCGGGCGCACCGGAGGATATCCGAGAAGCATTGCGTGGAGTGTTCATCGACCCGCAAGCGCTCCACCGCGAGCTGGACGGGTGGGATCTCATGGGGCTAACGGGGGTTGCTACGGCCGCCCTGTGGAAGCAGCTCCGTACAAAACCTCAACGATCCGGAGTGCGTCGAGACAGCACACGACGCCGAGAAACTCTGGGAGGACCTCGGGGAAATGGGGCCGCGAGACAGCAAAGTGGCTCAAATCGGCGCGCGCATTCGCGAACTGCTTCCCCACGGGCTACTCCGCGGGATTCTCCCCGCCCTGCGGCCTGGAGACGTTTATCTCGGTGTGCACGATGTGCCGACGCAGGGTGCGCAGCGACTCGTGCTGCAGGTGTTGGCGGAGGGGTTCGATGGATAGATAAGGTCCTCTCAGAGTGGAAGAGGCATCCAGGATTCCATCTTGCCCGCTACGAGCTTGAACTCGTACCTCAATTTACTGCGGTGGATTCGAGGCCACCGGCTCGTGTCAGAAGATGCGGAGGTACTTCCTCACCCGCCCGGTCGACTGCAGATACCCGTGAGCGTGATCGAGATCTTGTGCATCGAGATGGTCGTAGTCCACCTGCTCCTCCCCGCGGGCACGGTGTGGCTCGTCGCGCTGCTACTGTCCACCTGGGGCGTTGTATACATCAGCACGCGCACCGCCAGCGAACCTTCGCCTTCGAGGTGTCCATCGACAGCGATTCACCTACGGTGGGCGGGGCCGGCGAACCGACAGGCTCCTAGAACTCAGCAAAGCGGTTGACGCCGCGGGTGGTCGCTCCCCTTGGCAGCGGCCCCGGATACAACCCGTGATTCAGACCCGCTACTACGCCGGGGTTGCGCGTGCGACTAACCCTTCTTCCCGATAAGGAAATAGGCCACCCAGCCGAAAGTGTTGACCACGCCGATGATCGGCGTCCACAGCCACTTGGGACCAAGCAACTGGTGGTCTTCGGTCTTTGCGAGGTCACGCAGTGCAAGTGCTTTACCGACGGTATCCAGCGCTGTAAGGACTCCTACGATCGTCTTTTGGTCTGTTGACATGCTGTTCCATGCGTCGCGCAGGAACTTTAGGTTTTCATTGTTGGCCATGCGGTCAGTCTACGCGTTGGTTAGAATAGCGTGTTACTGAGCATCGTGCCGATCGCCATACCGCTGAGCAACGCTAGACAGCACACTCGCCCACTAACAATTTGCAGTTAGTTTTAGGCCAATTCGACGATCTCCATATACTCGTCGCTCCACAGGTCTTCATCACCTTCAGGCATGATGATCACTCGCTCTGGCTCGAGCGCTTCGACAGCTCCAGGGTCGTGCGTGACGAGAACGACAGCGCCGGTATAGGTTTTCAGCGCATCCAATACTTGCTGTCGGGACTGCGGATCCAAGTTGTTCGTCGGCTCGTCAAGAAGAAGGACATTTGCACGCGAGGAAACGAGCGTTGCCAGGGCCAGCCTCGTTTTCTCACCACCAGACAGTGTTCCAGCTGGTTGGTCTAGCTTGTCTCCCGAGAACATGAACGCCCCGAGTAGACCGCGTAGATCCTGTTGCCCTGCATCGGGGCAGGCTTCGATCGTGTTCTCCCAGACTGTTTTGTTACCGTCGATCGTGTCGTGCTCCTGGGCGAAGTATCCGATCTTGAGGCCATGCCCCGACACGACTCCGCCTTCCCCATCGTTCCGTTCGACGCCTGCAAGCAATTTGAGCAACGTCGTCTTACCTGCACCATTGGTGCCAAGCACTACAACACGGGACCCTTTGTCTACTGCTAGATCGACGCCGGCGAACACTTCGAGGGAACCATACATTTTGGTGAGTCCTTTGCCAAACAACGGTGTCTTGCCGCATGGTGCCGGCGTCGGAAAGGAGATAGACGCTACCTTATCCGCCACACGAACGTCATCGAGCTCACCCATCATGCGCTCAGCGCGAGCGAGCATCTGCTTGGCAGCTGCAGCCTTCGTCGCTTTCGCGCCAAGCTTCGCCGCCTGTTTCTGCAGTGCCGAAGCCTTCTTTTCCGCGTTAGCACGTTCGCGACGCCTTCGTGCTTCGTCGAGTGCTCTGGCATCTTGGTACTTCTTGAAGCCCATGTTGTAGACATCAGCCTCAGCACGGACAGCGTCAAGGAACCAGATTTTATTGCACACCGCTTCGAGGAGCTCGACATCGTGCGAGATCATGATGAGCCCACCATCGTGTTTACCCAGAAATGAACGCAGCCATGTAATGGAGTCCGCGTCGAGGTGGTTGGTTGGCTCGTCGAGAAGCAAAGTGGTTTGGGACTTGCCTGATCCAGCTCGCGACGCGAAAAGGATCTGGGCTAATTCCACACGACGTCTTTGGCCACCACTGAGAGTGCTGAGCTGCTGGTCCAGCACCCTTGCAGGAAGGCCGAGGTTGTCACAAATCTGCGCCGCCTCGGCATTCGCCTCGTATCCGCCGAGCGCGTGGTACTGCTCCTCGAGGCGAGAAAACTTTTCGATGGCCTTATCCCTAGTGGCCCCATCCGACTCTTCCATAACCGCGCGTTGGCGATCCATTGATCGCTGGATTCGATCAAGTCCGCGTGCGGACAGCACGCGATCACGCGCGCTCTGCTCAATATTGCCTTCTTTAGAGTCCTGCGGAAGGTATCCGATCTCGCCGGTTCGGGTCACCGTTCCCCCGTAGGGTTCTGTTTCTCCCGCCAGGATACGCATCGTGGTGGTCTTCCCGGCGCCATTGCGGCCTACAAGACCGATTCGATCGCCCGGTTGGACCCTGAGATGCTGCCCTGGGGCTTCGAGAAGCGTCCGAGCCCCTACGCGAACTTCGAGATCAGTAGTAACAATCACAGAGGGTTACTCTACAAGGCCGGGCCAGTAGACGAAAACGTGATCTAAACGGCGAATCCCAGCGCGCGCAGCTGCTCGCGGCCTTCCTCCGTAATCATCTGCGGACCCCATGGCGGCATCCATACCCAGTTGATGACGACTTCTGCGCATACAGTGTTAGCAGTGATCGCCTGCTCTGCCTGTTCTTCGATGACATCGGTGAGCGGACATGCAGGCGAAGTCAGCGTCATGTTCACCACAGCTCGGTGAACATTGTCGGCCGTTTCCACCCACACGTCATAGACAAGGCCAAGGTCCACCACATTGATGCCCAGCTCGGGGTCGATGACGTCGTGCAAATACTCTTCGACTTCCCCGCAAATCTTGAGCTGCTCTTCGGTCTGTTCTGGCCGCTCGTCATTGTCGCCAAGGTTCGAAGTGTGATCGGTATCCACCATATTTTCGCCTTTCTACTTTTCTAGCGCCTCGGACGTGGCAGCTTCAAATGCTTTCCAGCCCAACAACGCACACTTGACGCGCGCTGGGAACTTGGAGACGCCGCCGAACGCGATGCCGTCGCCAATTGCTTCGGGGTCTCCTTGCTTCGTTCCACGAGAAGTAATCATCTCCTCAAAAGAATGCAGCTTCTCCATCGCTTCTTCAACAGTTAATCCGACAATTTCTTCGGTCATCACACTGGTAGAAGCCTGGGAGATTGAGCAACCTTGAGCGTCGTACGACACGTCTTCAACGACTTTGCCGTCAGAAGAAAGGTGGACGCGCAGCGTCAGTTCGTCACCACACGAAGGATTCACGTGGTGTACCTCAGCTTCAAACGGATCGCGTAGCCCCTTATGCCTCGGATTCTTGTAATGATCCAAGATTACTTCTTGGTACATGGATTCTAGGTTCATTGTCTAGGACGCCTCCTCGACTCCAAAAAAGCGGCGAGCCTCGCGAATGGCATTCACCAGCGCGTCTACTTCTTCTTTTGTGTTGTACAGGTAGAAACTCGCCCGCGATGTTGCTTGCATTTGGAGCTCCCGGTGAGCCGGCCAAGCACAATGATGCCCCGTTCGGATGGCGACGCCGTGAGCGTCGAGTACCTGGCCCAAATCATGCGGATGCACGCCTTCCACGGTGAAAGCAATCGCACCACCGCGCTGGTCAGCCACGGTAGGGCCAGCGATTACAAGCCCAGGGATCTCCTGCATCATTTCCAACGCATACTCGGTCAGCATGTGTTCGTGCCGCTGAACGTTGTCCATTCCGATAGACTCCAGGAACTCTACAGCCGCACCGAGACCGACTACCTGGCTTGCCATCTGCGTACCAGCTTCGAAGCGCTGTGGCGTCGGTGCATAGGTAGATGAGTCCATTTTGACAATCTCGATCATGGACCCGCCCGTCAGGAACGGCGGCAGGCTCCGGAAGATTGACTTTCGGCCATACACTGCGCCAACGCCAGACGGACCACACATCTTGTGTCCGGAGAATGCAGCGAAGTCGACGCCGAGGTCGTGGAAATTGACCGGCATGTGCGGGACAGACTGGCAAGCATCAAGCACTGTGAGTGCACCGACCGCTTGCGCACGACGAACGATTTCGTCTACATCTGCCACCGCACCAGTTACGTTCGACTGGTGTGTGAACGCGACTACTTTGACCGTATCGTCTAGTTCAAGACTCTCCAAGTCGACCCGGCCATCTGGGGTCATTGAGTACCACTTGAGCGTCGCGCCAGTGCGTCGGGCTAGCTCTTGCCACGGCACAAGGTTCGCGTGGTGCTCCAACTCGGTGACAACGATCGTGTCTCCGCGTTTCACCTGGACGTCCCCGGCACGGTCATCTCCGAGCACGTACGCTACGAGGTTCAGAGCTTCAGTAGCGTTCTTGGTGAACGCTATCTCTTCCCCATCAGCACCAACGAAGTGAGCGATTCGCTCGCGGGCAGTTTCGTAGGCGTCCGTAGCTTCTTCAGCCAACTGATAGGAGCCCCGGTGTACTGGAGCGAAAGTGTTCAGGACGAACTCTTGTTCAGCGTCCCACACAGCCTGTGGGCGCTGGGAGGTTGCCCCGGAGTCCAGGTACACGAGTGGCTTCCCGTCGCGCACAGTCCTACTGAGGATCGGAAACTCAGCACGAATCGCATCAGTGTTCAGCGTCCCATCAGAATGTACGTATCCCATTAGATGAACTTCTCGTATCCTTCTGCCTCGAGAACATCAGCCAACGAAGCATCACCAGTCTGGATGACCTTGCCATCTGAGAAAATGTGAATGAAGTCGGGCTTCACGTACTCAAGAATTCGCTTGTAGTGGGTGATCATCAGCACGCCACCATTAGTTTCCTCCTGGTAACGGTTAATTCCCTCGGAAACGATGCGGAGCGCATCGACGTCGAGACCAGAGTCAGTTTCATCCATGACGGCAAACTTCGGCTTCAGTAGCGAAAGCTGCATGACCTCGTGACGTTTTTTCTCACCACCAGAGAAGCCTTCATTTACCGAACGCTCCGTGAACGACGAATCCATCTTCAGCTGGTCACGCGCATCACTAAGCTCTCGGACCCAGTCGCGCAGCTTTGGCGCCTCGCCACGAACAGCGGTCACAGCAGAGCGCATGAAGTTCGACGAAGAAACACCCGGAACCTCGACTGGGTACTGCATTGCCAGGAAGAGACCAGCACGTGCGCGTTCGTCAATGTCCATCTCGAGGAGATTTTCGCCGTCAAGGAGTACTTCCCCCTCGGTGACCTCATAGCGTGGGTGGCCAGCGATGGTATAGGCGAGCGTTGACTTGCCTGAGCCATTAGGCCCCATGATGGCGTGGGTCTCACCACTTTTAATAGTGAGGTTTACGCCCTTGAGGATCGGCGTTGGTTCCTGGCCTTCCTCGGTCGGTAGAACATTTGCGTGGAGGTTCTTGATTTCCAGGGTAGACATTGTTTTACTGATTCCTTTTCGTTTTACTGGTTCGTTTGTTCGAGCTCACCGGCGACTCGTGCAACGAGTTCTTCACGGAGGTCTTCAAGTGGGATCTGGTTGAGAACTTCGTTGAAGAAGCCGCGGATGATCAGACGCGTTGCTTCGTCCTCTGGGATGCCCCTGGACCGCAGATAGAACACTTGCTCGTCGTCGAAGCGACCGACGGTAGCTGCGTGGCCGGCTCCAGCAATTTCACCGGTCTCGATTTCGAGGTTTGGGATCGCGTCGGCGCGTGCGCCATCCGTCAATACCAGGTTTCGGTTCGTTTCATACGTGTCTGTCCCGTGCGCACCTGCACGAATCAGCACATCACCGACCCAGCAGGTTCTTGCCTCTGGCAACTTTGATTCCTTGTTTCCCTGGAGTGCGCCCTTGTAGAGCACGTTCGAGCGGCAGTTCGGAACGCTGTGGTCGACAAGCATGCGGTTTTCGATGTACTGGCCGGCGTCGGCAAAGTACACGCCGGTGAGCTCGACGTCTGCACCTGGGGCCGTGAACTTGACTCGTGGCGTGATGCGCACGATCTCTCCACCAAATGCAGCAACGTTGTGTCGCATCACCGCGTCGCGCTCCATCAGGATGGATTGTTGGCCGATGTGGACTGCGTCCAAGTCCCAGTCGGTATCGACGACCGCGCGCACGTGTGCGCCTTCACCGATATGCCAGTTCACGTTGTCTGCGTGAACACCGGTACCGCTGTACTTCACGACGATATCTGCTTCTGCGTGTGTTCCAACCTCGAAGAGGAGCGTCGCAAAAGACGTCGTATCTGCACCTGCCCCAGTGACGGTGACGGTAATGGGGCTCGACAATTTACTGTTCTCGGGCACAGTGATCAAAGTCCCCGTCTTCGCACCAGACCAGGCTTGTGCTGCCACACGGTCTACGGGTGCTCCGGCTACCTTGAGTCGCTCGTCCGACGCTTCTACTTCTTCGACGATGACCTCTTCTGGGGCGTCGATCGCAATCTTGGCAGTGGCTTGCTCCGGGAACTCTCCGTTGTGTAGACCACGAATACGGCGAAGCGGAATAAACCGCCAGACTTCGTCACGTCCGCGTGGAACGGGAAAATCCTCTACGTTGAACGACGAAAACAGATCTCCCTTGTTGTTGTGGGGAGTCGCATTCGATACTGGATTAATCGTTGAAGTCATGGTGATTAGCCCACCGATCCTTCCATTTGCAGTTCGATAAGACGGTTGAGCTCCAGGGCGTATTCCATTGGGAGCTCCTTGGCAATAGGTTCGACGAAGCCACGAACAATCATCGCCATAGCTTCCTCTTCTGCAATGCCGCGGGACATCAAGTAAAACAGTTGCTCTTCGGAGACCTTCGACACCTTCGCTTCGTGTCCGAGCGTGACCCGGTCGTTCCTAATGTCGTTATACGGGTAGGTGTCGGAGCGAGAAATATCGTCGACAAGCAGTGCATCACATTCTACGTTTGAGGCTGAGTTATGCGCATTGGCATTAATTTGAACGAGCCCACGATACGCAGCACGGCCGCCACCGCGAGCAACGGACTTCGAGACAATAGAGCTCGATGTGTGAGGGGCCATGTGCGTCATCTTGGCGCCGGTGTCCTGGAACTGCCCTTCGCCGGCGAACGCAACGGAGAGTACCTCGCCTCGGGCATGCTCACCAGTCATCCACACTGCTGGGTACTTCATTGTGACCTTTGAGCCGATGTTGCCGTCGACCCATTCCATTACCGCGCCTTCTTCAGCCTTAGCGCGCTTCGTCACGAGGTTGTACACGTTGTTCGACCAGTTCTGAATGGTGGTGTATCGGCAGCGGCCACCCTTCTTCACGATGATTTCAACAACGGCGGAGTGCAACGAATCCGACTTGTAAATCGGAGCCGTGCAGCCCTCAACGTAGTGCACATAGGCATCCTCATCGACGATGATGAGTGTCCGTTCGAACTGGCCCATGTTTTCGGTGTTGATACGGAAATAAGCCTGGAGCGGAATATCCACGTGGACCCCTGGTGGTACGTAAATAAACGAACCGCCTGACCAGACGGCAGTATTCAGTGCCGAGAACTTGTTGTCACCAGCAGGAATAACCGTGCCGAAGTATTCTTTGAAAAGGTCCTCGTGCTCACGAAGTGCGGTGTCGGTATCAACGAAGATGACGCCCTTCTTTTCGAGGTCTTCACGGATCTGGTGGTAAACAACCTCGGATTCGTACTGTGCAGCAACACCTGCGACGAGTCGTTGCTTTTCCGCCTCGGGGATCCCGAGCTTGTCGTAGGTGTTCCTGATGTCCTCTGGGAGGTCCTCCCAGCTTGTGGCTGGCTTCTCGGTAGAACGCACGTAGTACTTGATGTTGTCGAAATCGATACCGCTGAGGTCCGCACCCCAAGTAGGCAACGGCTTCTTATCGAAGATATCGAGAGCCTTGAGACGCTGCTCCAGCATCCACTCTGGCTCTTCTTTAATACCGGAGATTTCCTTGACAACCTCCGCGTTCAGACCACGCTTAGCTGCCTGCCCGGCTGTATCTGGATCGTGCCACCCGTAGTTGTAGCTGCCGATCGACTCGATAATTTCATCGTCGTTCATTGGTTTCTCTAAACCGGGTGCGGGATTAGCTTTTGTCATTATTTTCCGCTCCTTTCAGATACGTTTTATTTCGGTCCGTGAACAGCAGTGATTGGAATGTTCGTTGTACAGACGCCGTTGCCTTCGGTGATAGACGCGAGCGGCTGTATGTGCCGCCCCACAACCGTAGCGATCATCTCTTGCTCAGCTTCACAAATCTCTGGATGCACAGAAGCAACGTGGGATACCGGGCAGTGATGCTGACAAATTTGAATACCTGCACCTGCTTGGGTGACCGAAGCGACATACCCGTGACGCTCTAACGCCGAGACGAGTTCCGTAACGACGGCTGTCAACTCGTCCCTCGTTGATTCTTCCGAAATGGGTTCAACATTCTCGACTATTCGTTCTATTCTTGCCTTGGCAAATTCTTTGACCGCTGCTGGGCCACCGAGCGCTTCAATAGTATCGATCGCGTCCAGCGCCATTTCTTCATAGTTGCTGCCGAAGCTGTTTCGGCCTTCTTCTGTCAAACAGTAGTGTTTCGCGGGTCGGCCTCGGGGCGTTTCCTCCCCAGCAACCGGCAATGGCTCACATGTCTCTATGAGTCCTGCGTCGGTAAGTTTATCCAGGTGCCGCCGAATGCCTGCGGCGGATATTCCCGTTTGCTCACCAAGTGTTGATGCGGTCACAGGTCCACACTTGAGAAGGAGCGACATCACCCGCTTCCTGGTGCCACCGTCTACTGACCGCGCTTGGTTCAACACTGACTCACCTCGCTTCGATCTTCAACTTTCCAACTGACTGGCCGTATACCGACCGGCCTTTACACAACACTACTGTGTCCTAATTCATTGTGCACGTTCGCCACGGTAGTTCGACTACAATCTTGCGTGTGTTGTTCCAGGGTCCACCGTTTCGGTCATTGCTCGATGCCTTCCCGCGTATCGGTAAACCTGGTTCAAGATCGGCGGGACTTCACCGCGCTTCGACAGAAGTGTGGAGAGGTCAGGATTTTCGGTCCACCAATTACGCGGAGCAGAACCGTTTTGCGCTCTTTCGTTGGCTTGGATTGGTTGGCACGCTTCTCATCGGTTTAGGAGGCCTCGGTGGCGGGGCGTTGCCGGTCGTCGATAATCCATGGTTCTCGTTGCCAGGTGGCGCAGTCCTCGGCCGAATGATGCAGGCTTCTTCCTCGATCGTCCTGTTCGGTGTGGGTCTGCTTGTCACGGCTTGGCTCTGCATGGGACCATTCGTGGGGGCCAGTGGCCAACGGCCACGGGTGTCGACGTCACTTCTCTTGCGCACGTTTGTTGCTTGGGTAGTGCCTTTGCTCATTACCGCCCCCCTTTTTACGCAAGACATATATTCTTATTTGGCAAACGGTGCCATTGTCCGTTTCGGCCTTGATCCGTATTCCGCTGGTCCGGTAGAACTGCTAGGTGCTGAGCACCATTTAGCACGCTCCGTTCCGTTTATCTGGGCGCATTCGCCGAGCCCATATGGGCCGGTTGCATTAGGTATTGCGGCGGCAATTTCGAGCGTGACCGCTGACTCTATTGTTCTCGGGGTTATTGCTCACCGTCTTGTTTCATTCGGCGGTGTACTGGCAGCAGCATGGGGTATCCGAAATGTTGCCCGCCGCTGTGGAGTGCCCGAAACTGCAGCGTTGTGGCTTGGCATCTTAAATCCGCTCACAATTCTCCACCTCATCGGTGGTATCCATAACGAAGCAATCATGCTCGGTTTTGTTTTGGTCGGATTAGAACTAGGGCTGCGTGGCGTCGACCTATTGAGGATCGTGAGCTCCGGACAAGCGTGGGGTTACCTTGCTTTGTCTGCGATTTCCATTACTTGTGGTGGACTCGTGAAAGTGACGGGCTTTATCGGTCTTGGTTTTATTGGGATGGCAATCGCTCGAGCGCTTGCCCAGCGTCGACAAAAGGCCCCGGCGCTGGGCATTGCGATTGCCTTCCAAACAATCATGCTTGTATTGACGACGGCTGCTGTTTCCTCGATAACGGGTATCGGGCTCGGATGGGTCACTGGACAAGGCGGAGCGGCGTCGATACGTAGCTGGCTTTCAGTATCCACAGACGTCGGCGTGGTCAGCGGTTTCGTTGGGATGCTTTTGGGGCTGGGCGACCATATTGACGCCATGCTCATTGTCACCCGCGGCATAGGAGTTGCGATCGCTGTAGCGTTTCTCATTCGTTTACTGTGGGCTACATTGCGGGGAACCATCCACCCTGCAGGTGGACTTGGCGTCGCAACGCTTGTTCTTGTTATCTTCTTCCCCGTTGTGCACCCCTGGTACCCGCTTTGGGCAATCTACCCACTTGCTGCATGGGCGAACAGGTTCTTTTTCCGCGCAGGCGTTGCGGTGTACTCTGCCACGTTTAGCTTTCTTGTATTGCCTCGCGGGCTCGGCCTTCAAGCTAAGACGGTATTCACGATTTATGGTGTCGCAGCCTGCTGCTTTGTAGCGTTTCTCGCTGTTGCGTTTCTGTGGTACCGACGCTTCGGCTCAGGCAAGCTACACTAGCTATCCATGAACGTGCCTGTTCTCTCAGTTGACAATGTAACAAAGACTTTTGGGGCGGTTACAGCGGTGGATCGAGCGTCGTTTACCGCGAAACAAGGTACCGTGCTGGCCCTGCTCGGCCCGAACGGGGCGGGCAAAACCACAACCATTGAAATGTGTGAGGGGTTTACTCGCCCCACTTCAGGAGCCATCACTGTGCTGGGCGAGAACCCCGCCACGCACCCTCAACGGGTACGGGACCGGATTGGAATCATGTTGCAGGGTGGCGGATCGTATTCGGGAGTCAAAGTCCGAGAGATGTTGAAGCTGTCAGCTTCATACAACGCTCACCCCCACGATCCCCAGTGGCTCATGGAGCTCTTAGGGCTCGAAGGAGTAGCGAACACAACCTATCGACGCCTCTCCGGTGGCCAAAAGCAGCGCTTGTCTCTAGCGCTAGCACTGATTGGACGGCCCGAACTGGTATTCCTTGACGAGCCAACCGCCGGGATGGATGCGCAGTCTCGCAATGCGGTATGGGATATTGTCTCCGCGTTGAAACGCGACGGAACCACCATCGTCTTGACGACCCACCTCATGGATGAGGCCGAGTCGCTCGCTGATGACATCGTCATTATGGATCATGGAAAAGTCGTGGCGGAGGGAACGCCGGCTGACCTGACGAGTGGATCCTTCGAGGAACAGGTCTCTTTCAGCACGGCACAACCGCTGGATTTAGACGAAGTCGCGAGGAACGCGGCGCAGTCGAAGCTTGATGCAACCTTCACGCAGGTTCGTCCATTGCGTTACGTCGCTCGCGGCACAGTTTCGCCAAACCTTGTTGCATGGATAGCCCAGGAAGCCGTCGATCAGTCTGTTCTCATACGAGATATGCAGGTTCGCCATAAGGATCTGGAAGAAGTGTTTTTGACGATCACAGGTAAGGAACTAAGGAGCTAACAGTGCATATCAAGGAAGGAACCTTTACACCCGCCCCGCAGCGGTCCTCAAAAATTGCGATGGCGAGCGCCCAAGGGATCATTGAAAGCAGGTTGATGCTGCGCCATGGTGAGCAGTTGTTGCTCAGCATATTCATCCCAGCAGCGCTCCTCATCGCATCGGTCTCTTTGCCGATTTTTGGGGAGGATCTCAGCCTTGACACGTTAGTGCCGATGGTGTTCGCAGTTGCCGCGACAAGTTCCGGGTTTACCGGACAGGCAATTTCGCTCGCCTTTGACCGGCGATACGGAGCGCTGAAACGAACGGGCGCCTCGGGAGTACCGCCGTGGACAATCATCGTCGGAAAGATCCTTGGTGTGGTTTCGATGGTGTGTGTTCAGATTGCAGTACTAGGGCCGGTGGCTGCATTCCTTGGTTGGCGTCCCTCGCTCTCAGGCGCGGTATTGGGCGCCTGCGTCCTGTTCTTAGGAGTTGCCTGTTTCACCTCACTCGGACTACTCATGGGTGGTTCCCTCAGCTCGGAAATGGTCCTGGCTGTCTCAAACTTGTTATGGGTGATCATGATGGGCATCGTCGGCTGGGTCGTCTACTCGGGTGACCTCAGCCAAGCTGGATGGTGGAATCTGGTGCCAACGGTATCACTTGCTGCGGGCATATCGGACGCCCTCGCATTGACGGCGAACGTGCCGGCGCTGCTTAGCTTGTTGGCGTGGGTGGTCGCTGGTGTGAGCGCCAGTGTTCGCTTCTTCCGTTTTGATGATTAGGCGTTTGCGCTCATCGACTAAGCTGACAGTCTGAATACTCAAACACGTTTAATACGTCCAAGGAATGTGCATGACCCTAGAACAGACCGATGCGCCTGTAGCGCGTCAGGGTGGCAAGCAACCTCCCACCCTCAAACTGCAACGAACGCTAGCGATGATCCTGCTGTTGTGCCAAGGGGGAATCACTGTCACTGGCTCCCTCGTCCGTGTGACAGGCTCGGGCCTCGGTTGCAACACCTGGCCGCTGTGCCATGAGGGCTCGCTGGTCCCTGTCGCTGGTGCCGCCCCTTGGATTCACCAGACGATCGAGTTCGGGAACCGTCTTCTCACCTTTGTGGTGGCCGCCGCCGCGATCGCTGTGCTGTGGGCCGTATACCAAGCTCATCGGGGGAAACCCGTGAAGCGTTTGGCATGGTTTTCGCTAGCTGGCGTTGTTGTGCAAGCGGTGCTTGGCGGAATCTCCGTGCGCCTTGATCTTCAGTGGTGGGCGGTCGCCGTTCACTTCTTACCGTCAATGGTGCTGGTCTGGGTCGCCGCAGTGCTCTACATGCGGCTGGCTGAAGATGAGTCGACGCCTGCTACGACCTGCTACCCGAAACGCATTCGGACTATCGCAGTCATCGCTACTGTAGCGTTGAGCTGTGTGCTTGTTACCGGCACGATGGTTACCGGCTCCGGCCCTCACTCGGGCGATGCAAGCGTGGGCATGGAAGGCCGACTTGCTATTGACACCGCGTTGCTGGCATATGTTCATGCTGCTTGCATGTACGTATATCTGCTTTTTACCGTGATCACGTTTTTCATGCTACGCAGGGCGAATGCACCACACGCAGCGCAACAGACCTCTTGGTTCCTCCTTGGCCTCATTCTGGTTCAGTGGGCCGTAGGTTTGAGCCAGTACTACATGGGAGTCCCCCGCTGGACGATCCCTATTCACATTGGTCTGTCGTCCCTAGTCGTAGCGTTTACGGCATTTTTGTATGCGCACGCCGTGCGTAGAGAGTTGCTGTGACGCCGCGCGTAAACACGATGTAGCCTGGTGAAGTATGAGAGCGATTGATGTTGACGCGCAGCACGCGCGTTGCGTTGACGTCGCTTCCCCAACCCCCAGCGATAGTGGGCTTCTAGTCGAGGTTCTCTACGCTGGGGTTTTTCTTGACGACGCCACCTCCGGCAATCATGGTTGCGGACGCGTCTTGACCGATCCACAAGATGAGGTAGCGCCGGGAACTATGGTGGCGTGGAGTGAAGCTCCAGGCCAGATTGCTGAGCACGTAGTCGTGGACCGAAACCGCGTGGTAGCGGTATCGGACAATATAGCTCCGCAGGTGGCTGCCTCGATGCTGCGGCCGGGGATTGCGGCAGCGTATGCGTTATTCGAGGTGCTTGATCTCGTGCAGGGCGAAGCAGTCGTCGTTACTGAAGCGAGCTCCCCTATCGGGCTGTACGCAATCGCGCTTGCTCGTGAGCGCGATGTCATTGTGTATGCGGTAGCTGATACCGCAGAAGGGCAACGCGCAGCGCGAAATGCTGGTGCTACAGCTGTGTTCGAAGACAAGCCGAGATCCGTTTCTGCGATCATGGCGCTCAACGACGGCATCGGGGTAGACGCAATGATGGTCTCACGCAATGCCTTGGACAATGGGTTTGCGTGTCAGGTTGGGCGCAGCTCTGCACGAACGTGTTATTACGAGGACTTGGCGTCAATAAGCGTGGATACAAACGAGTTCCGCAAACACGCGCAGGCCGTCACCCGGATGCTTGAAGAGTGCCGATGGCAGCCGTCGGTCGAGGTGCTGGAATCGCTAGAAGACGCCGACTCGTTGCCAAGCGAACATCGCGCACCCACGGACAAGTCACGGCTTTTGGCTATCAACCTCCGCGGGCGCTCTGGCTAGAAGAACGACGCGAACAGCGGTGTCCAGCCAAGGACCGCATCAACTGAAAGGCCTAGGAACAACGCGGCCAAGTAGTTGTTGGAAAGAATGAACAGCTTCAGCGGCTTTACCTTTTCCCCCTGCTTCACCCCAGCATGCAACTGTGTGGCAACTGCCAGGAACAAAACACCTGAAACTATCGCAGTAATGAGGTAGATCCACGATGTTGCGGGAACCAACAGCAAAGATACGCCAACGGTCCACCACGAATAGATGAGTATTTGCCGGGTGGTTTCCGCGGGAGATGCAACGACTGGCAGCATCGGGACGTTGGCACGCGCATAGTCCGCCCGGTACTTCATCGCGAGGGCCCATGTGTGCGGTGGCGTCCAGAAAAAGATGATCATGAACATAACGATCGCTTGCCACCAGGCATCCTTAGAACCGTCGGTGACGTTATCTCTGATCGCAGCCCACCCGACCATTACAGGCATACAGCCCGCGGCACCACCCCAGATGACGTTTTGCCAAGTCCGCCGCTTCAGCCACTTAGTATAAACGTAGATGTAAAAGAAGTTGGTCAAAATAATGAAAAACGCGGCGAGCCATGACTTACACAGCAAACCCAACCAGAGCACACTCGCGATCAGTAGCGTCCACGCGAAAACCGCAGCTTTTTGCTTGGTAACTTTGGCGCGAACGAGTGGACGAGCGCGTGTGCGTCCCATTTTCTGATCGATGTCATAGTCGGCGACCATGTTGAACGCATTTGCCGCGCCGGCGCCCATCCATCCCCCAAACAAGGTTGCAAGGATAAGCCACACGTGAACCGTGCCGCGGTCTGCTTGCAACATCGCTGGAATGGCCGCGACCAGGAGAAGTTCAATGACCCTCGGCTTCGTCAGCGCGAAGTATGCCTTGATGGTCTCCAATACTTCTCCTCCACATTAAATTTCAACCGTCCGGCTTGAACTTTGACGCAACACTGGTGAGCGTTCGGGCGTCGAGCACTTCGACTGAAATGGTACCGCACTACGGTGCATGAAGAACCTTCAGCCTTCACACGCTATAGCCCTCCCGGTGATGTTAGCCTCCGCTCACCCATTTGTCAGAATTAACGCCCCATTTACACCTGCTGGCTTCCTTTTGATCATAGACGGCAGTCGCGTAGAGCACGCAGGCTAGTGTCACCACCATGAGAGGATTTTTACACTAGGCTTAGTCCTGTTCTGTTTCCACAACATGAATTGAGGATTCTGTGACGCTTTCAGCTGAACTTCAAGCAAAAACTGTACGTAATTATCCCGAAGACTGGACCGACGTGGATACGCGGGCAGTTGATACAGCCCGAATCCTCGCGGCGGATGCCGTGGAAAACTGCGGCTCGGGCCACCCGGGAACTGCCATGTCGCTCGCGCCCCTGGCCTATACCCTGTACCAGCGTGTCATGAACGTGGATCCTGCCGATCCGCACTGGGCCGGTCGTGACCGCTTCGTCCTGTCGAACGGGCACTCTTCTCTCACACAATACGTTCAGTTGTACCTGGGTGGCATGGGCCTTGAGCTTAAAGACCTGCAGCAGCTACGTACCTGGGGTGCGAAGACACCAGGACATCCTGAGTACAACCATACGGACCACGTAGAAATTACGACGGGACCACTCGGTCAAGGGCTTGCGTCAGCAGTTGGCATGGCCATGGCATCTCGCAGAGAGCGCGGGTTACTTGATCCAGGAGCGCCAGCTGGTGAGTCACCATTCGACCACTTCATCTATGTCATCGCCGGAGATGGATGCCTTCAAGAGGGCGTTACCTCAGAGGCTTCATCGCTGGCAGGGACCCAGCAGCTAGGAAACCTCATTGTATTTTGGGACGACAATCGTATTTCGATCGAGGATGACACCCAGATCGCGTTCACCGAAGACGTCATGAAGCGCTACGAGGCCTACGGTTGGCAAACTCTGACTGTTGAGTCCGGCGAAGACATTGTTGCAATCGAGAATGCGGTGAAGGAAGCCCAAGCTGACACCAATCGCCCAACAATTATCCAGGTGAAAACCGTCATTGGTTTCCCAGCGCCTACGCTGCAAAACACAGGTGCAGTTCACGGCGCTGCTCTGGGTGCAGAAGAAATTGCAGCAGTGAAAAAGATTCTCGGTTTCGATCCAGAAACTCATTTCCCTGAGGAAAAGGCCGTAATTACCCACACCCGGAAACTTCAGGAGCGTGGCGCCGCAAAACGTGCGCAATGGGACGATAAGTTTGCCGCATGGGCTAAGAACAACCCTGAGCAGAAGGCGCTCTTTGACCGTCTCACGGCTCGAGAGCTCCCATCGAACTGGGCGAAGGATTTCCCCACTTGGGATGCGGACGAAAAGGGGCTCGCGACACGCAAGGCCTCCGAAGCAGTGATCCAAGCCGCGGCGAAGGCGCTCCCGGAATTCTGGGGTGGGTCTGCTGACCTTGCTGGCTCGAACAACACCCTCATCAAGGGGGCTGCGTCCTTCGGCCCAGAGTCAATTTCTACCGAAATGTTTACCGCTGAGCCCTATGGCCGGAACTTACACTTCGGAATTCGCGAGCACGCGATGGGTGCAATCATGAACGGCATCGCATTGCACGGAAACACCCGAATCTACGGTGGCACGTTCCTGATCTTCTCGGAGTACCTGTACCCAGCAATCCGTGTTGCAGCGCTGTCAGGAATCGACAGCTACTACGTATTTACTCACGATTCGATTGGTTTGGGCGAAGATGGACCGACCCACCAGCCAGTCGAGACGCTCACGGCGCTCCGTGCTATTCCGGACATGGCTGTCATCCGTCCGGCGGATGCCAACGAAACCTCTGCAGCATGGAAAGCCGCGCTAGAGGCCAAACCAATGCCGAAGGCTCTGGCACTGTCTCGCCAGAATCTCCCTGTGCTTGAGGGGACGAAGGAAAAGGCGTTTGATGGTGTTGCTCGTGGCGCCTACGTCTTGGTTGAATCCTCCACACCAACCCCTGACCTAATCCTGATGGCGTCTGGCTCCGAAGTTCAGCTCGCAGTCGATGCTGCGAAGACGCTGGAGACCGAGGGCGTCGGTACACGTGTTGTTTCGGTGCCTTGCATGGAGTGGTTCACGCAGCAGTCGCCTGAGTACATCGAGTCGGTGCTACCTGCCGCGGTCCGTGCGCGAGTCTCTGTAGAGGCCGGGCTTGCAATGCCGTGGCACCGTTTCGTTGGCGACGCCGGCCAGTGTGTCTCCCTGGAGCACTTCGGAGCATCCGCACCTGGCCCTGAGCTCTTTGAGCGCTTCGGGTTCACAGCCGACAATGTAGCAGCAGCCGGGCGAGCCTCCCTGGCGGCAGTGAAGCAGTAGCAACGACGTTGCCTGGTCAAGTGCTCTACGGCTTGACCAGGCAAATTTTTTCGAAAGGACCTTCAGCATGAATACAGTTGACAAACTTCGCGAACTTGGCACATCGACCTGGCTCGACGATCTCTCACGTGACCGGATTGCATCTGGCAACCTTGAAGCTGTCAAGCGCGAAAAATCGATCGTTGGCGTCACAACTAACCCTGCAATTTTCGCATCAGCCATGTCCAGCGGTAGTGCCTATGATGCGCAGATTCAACAGCTCAAGGCGTCGGGCGCAAGCGCTGATGAAGCCGTCTACGCGATGAGCATTGATGATGTCCGCGACGCGTGCGATATCTTCCAGGACGTCTTTGACGCAACAGACGGCGTCGATGGTCGAGTGTCCATCGAAGTCGATCCTCGCTTCGCGTACGACGAGGCAAAGACGATCGCACAAGCGAAAGAGCTCTGGGCGCGGGTTGGGAAACCGAATGCGATGATTAAGGTCCCGGCTACGGATGCGTCGTTGCCTGCAGTCACAGCTGCGTTAGCAGCGGGTATTTCAGTGAACGTCACGCTCATCTTTTCCGTCGAGCGATACCGTCACGTCATCCGCGCGTACAAAGAAGGTATTCGGCAGGCTGCGGACAACGGACACGATGTCTCTAAGATCCATTCCGTGGCTTCCTTCTTCGTCTCCCGCATGGATACCGAGGTGGATGCCCGTCTAGACGAGATTGGTACATCTGAGGCACTCGCGTTGCGGGGCAAGGCTGGCGTCGCAAATGCCCAGTTGGCGTACCGCCTGTTCCTGGATGAGTTTGCTTCACTCGAGGACCTCCCTGCGGGCGCAAATGTGCAGCGCCCGCTTTGGGCTTCCACCGGTGTGAAGAACCCTGAGTACCCTGCGACGCTCTACGTTTCGGAGTTGGCCGGACCGCACACGGTCAACACCATGCCTGAGGGAACTATCGACGCCACGTTGGCCAGCGACAGCCTCCACGGCGATACGCTTTCCTCCAGTGGCGACGACGCGGAGAGCATTTTCAATGCCGTTGCTGCGACGGGTGTAGACCTCACTGACGTTGTGCGGGTGCTCGAGCAGGAAGGCGTCGATAAGTTTGTTGATGCGTGGCAAGAATTGCTAAATTCCATGTCGGAAAAGCTGCAATAAAAAGGAGTAGATGTGAGTGACGAGAGCACGCATTGGGTGAACCCGCTTCGATCCCCCGAGGATAAGCGGCTTCCCCGCATTGCGGGTCCGTCAGGGATGGTGATCTTCGGCGTGACCGGGGATCTAGCTCGGAAGAAGCTCCTGCCGGCGATTTATGACCTCGCGAACAGAGGTCTCCTCCCACCGGGCTTTGCTCTCATCGGGTTCGGACGCCGTGACTGGTTGAAGCAGGATTTTGAGGACTACGTGCGTGAAGCAGTCGAGGCAACGTCTCGCACCACGTTCAACACGAACGTTTGGGACCGTCTCGCGGAAGGCATGCAATTCGTTTCAGGCTCATTTAACGACGACGCCGCCTTCGACACCTTAGCCGAAACTCTTCGGTCAACCGATCAAACGCGAGGAACGAACGGTAACTGGGCCTTTTACTTGTCGGTGCCACCCGAGCATTTCTCGAGTGTTGTTCATCAGCTCGATCGCAGCGGAATGGCACAGGCTCAGGAGCATGGTTGGCGTCGTGTGATTATTGAGAAGCCATTTGGTCATGACCTGGACTCTGCGAAGAAGCTCAACCAGGTCGTCAACTCTGTGTTCCCAGAGCGATCTGTCTTCCGAATTGACCACTACCTTGGCAAAGAGACCGTGCAGAACATCATGGCGTTACGCTTCGCTAACCAGATGTTTGAGCCGGTCTGGAATTCCCACTACATCGACCATGTGCAAATCACGATGGCCGAGGATATTGGGCTTGGTGGTCGCGCAGGGTACTACGATGGGATTGGCGCCGCTCGCGATGTTATCCAAAACCATTTGATTCAGCTTCTCGCGTTGATTGCTATGGAGGAGCCAACCTCGTTCTCCCCTAGTCGGCTGCGTGCGGAGAAGCTGAAGGTGCTTCGAGCCACAACACCAGTGGAGCCATTCGATGAAACAACCGCCCGTGGCCAATACGTCGCAGGTTGGCAGGGGTCCGAACACGTTATTGGGTTGCGGGAAGAGTCTGGGTTTGACCCAAATTCTGCCACCGAGACATACGCCGCGTGCACGTTGGCAATTAACTCTCGCCGATGGGCTGGCGTTCCCTTCTACTTGCGCACTGGAAAACGGCTTGGGCGTCGTGTGACCGAGATTGCGCTCGTGTTTAAGCGTCCCCCATACCAGCCGTTCGAGGACGATCAGACAAAACTCCTCACCAATAACGCAGTGGTTATTCGCGTGCAGCCGGATGAAGGCGTGCTCATGCGGTTTGGGTCGAAAGTGCCTGGTACCGCGTTCGAGGTGCGAGACGTCAACATGGATTTTTCCTATGCGGAGGCGTTCACGGAGCAGTCTCCGGAGGCCTATGAGCGTCTCATTCTTGACGCCCTTCTCGATGAGTCCAGTTTGTTCCCAACCAATGCAGAAGTCGAACGGAGCTGGGAGATCCTTGATCCCATTCTTCACTACTGGGAGTCGCATGGCCACCCAGACGAGTACCGCGCGGGCACTTGGGGGCCCGCATCAGCTGACGCAATGCTGGCCAAAGACGGCCGTCAATGGCGCCGTCCATAATGTCTGCAATCTATGAACGTGAGGCTTAACCCTTGATAGTCACTCTTCCAGACACGACCACCCGCGATGTGTCGACAGCGCTTCTCGAAGCCCGCGAGAACTATTCGCTAGCAACCGGGCGGGTACTCACCCTTTTGGTCGCTGCACATGCTGAGGATGACGTCCCGTCAATCTTGGAGACTGTTCGAAGTGCGACGATGGAGCATCCAGCACGCGTCATCGTGTTGTTGCTCGACTGCCAAAGCGAACATACGTATATGGACGCGGAGGTAATCGTCGCAGCCGATGCTGGTGCTTCCGAAATGGTCGTCATGACCTTGCACGGCGAGCTTACGAAGCATCTTGATGCGGTGGTAACCCCCCTGCTGCTGCCCGATACGCCTATTGTGGCATGGTGGCCTACAACGGTGCCGGATGTTCCAGCTGAAGCAGAACTAGGTAATATCGCGCACCGCCGGATTACGAATGCCTGGCGGACAATGGGTGCAGAGTGCATCGAGCAGTTGGCAAATGCCTACGTCCCTGGCGACTCGGACATGATGTGGTCCAAGATCACACCTTGGCGAGGGGTTGTTGCTTCAGCGTTTGACCGCTACAAACATATGCCGCGGACGATTTCCCTCAGTGGCATTGCTGAGCACCCGAGTGTCAGCATTGCAGCCGCTTGGTTGCATGCCTGTTTTGGTGTTGCGGTGACAATCAACAACGTTGATAAAAGCGACGCTGTTCCTGGCTCACCCATCCAGCGCCTGGCGCTCAACTGCGATGAGGGCTCCGTGCAGGTACAGAGCGTCGATGAACACACGGTGCGAGTCTCCGTTCCCGGCTATCCTGACGCTTTCGTCGCGTTGAGCGCTCGCTCAGACGCAGAGTGCCTCGCTGAAGAGCTTCGCCATCTTGATCCAGATGCCATGTATGCTCGAGCGTTGTTACATCGCCTTCCATAGCTCCATATGAAAGAGGTTCAGCGAATGAATAATCCAGTGACGACGAAATCCTTTGCAGACTTGGATCAACTTATCGACGCCTCTACCGCAGCGTTTCAGACGTTCATTGCAGGGATCCACCGCTCCCCGACTGGTGGTGTCAATGGAGACGGGACTGCGCGAGTTGTGTTGACCGGTGGCACAGCAGGAATACGGTTCCTTGCGAAGCTGCGAAACGCTGGTATTGACTGGTCTCGGGTGAAAGTGTTTTTCGGCGACGAACGCAATGTTCCTGTTGACCATGCAGACTCCAACGAAGGGCAGGCTCGAGACGCGCTGCTTGACCACGTAGCAATCCCTGAGCGAAATATTTTTGGATACGGATTGAACGGCGGATCGATGGAAGATGCCGTTTCCCGCTACGCGGCGCTCCTCAGCGTCGAAGCACCCGAAGGATTTGATCTCCATCTACTCGGAATGGGCGGTGAAGGGCACATTAATTCGCTATTCCCTCACACCACTGCTCTACAAGAGGAGAACGCTCTGGTCGTCGCTGTGACGGATTCACCCAAGCCTCCGTCGGAGCGTATTTCGTTAACGCTCCCGGCAGTTCGCCGAGCTCAGCAGGTCTGGCTGCTCGTATCCGGCCCGGAAAAGGCGGAGGCAGCCGCCGCTGTTGCAGGCCGAGCAAATTACCTTGATTGGCCAGCCGCCGGCGCCACCGGCAAGGACGGCACGGTCTTATGGGTCTCTGAAGACGCTGCGCCGCACTAAAAACTGAACGAAACAGAGCAAAAGGCCGCCTGGAAGATTTCACTCCAGGCGGCCTTTTATTGCTGGTTATGCAGCAAACGTCTGAATAAGATTCAGACCGACGATGCAAACAATCCAGATGAGGGTAATGATGATCGTGTAGCGGTCCAAGTTCTTCTCCACGATTGTGGATCCTGACAGGTTGGCCTGGACACCACCACCGAACAGGCTCGAAAGCCCGCCTCCCTTGCCTTTGTGAAGCAAGACGAACACTGTCATCAAGACCGCCGCGATTACAAGCACGATCTCAAGCGCCAACGTCATGGTGGTAAATCCTCACTATAAAACCTACATTGATGTAACTCGGACCAGAGTACACGAATTGAGCCAGTCTGTGCTATTCGACGCGCATCTGTTCCGGGCTACTAACCTGGATTAGCTACTGTACGGCTTGGGCTGCAGCAGCTGCCAATTTCGCAAAGTCCTGACCGTCAAGGGAGGCGCCACCAACAAGGCCACCATCCACATCCGGCTGCGCGATGATCTCTCCAACGGTCTCGGTCTTCACAGAGCCTCCGTACAGAATACGGATGCCGTCAGCGACGTCGTCGCCTGCCAGCTCCCGAATAAGACCACGAATAGCCTGGCAAACCTCTTGTGCGTCGGCCGCCGAAGCAACCTTCCCTGTACCGATCGCCCAGACTGGCTCGTAGGCAATCACTGTCTTCGCGAGCTCATCGCTGTTGAGCCCGTCAAGGGACTTCTTCGTCTGCGCAACGACATAGTCCACGTGGGTGCCTTCCTCACGAATGCTGAGAGGCTCGCCGACGCAAACAATTGGGCTCATGCCGTGCTCCAGAGCTTTCTTCGCCTTGCGGGATACCAGCTCGTCGTCCTCGCCGTGGTACTCGCGACGTTCGGAGTGACCTACTACTACCCACGTACAGCCAAGCTTCTCCAGCATCGAGGCGGAGACTTCGCCGGTGTAAGCGCCAGCATCATGCGCCGACACGTCCTGTGCACCGTAGGTGATTTGTAGCTTGTCCCCCTCGACGAGGGTCTGAATGGAACGGAGGTCGGTAAACGGCACAGTCAGGGCGACGTCGACGAACTCATAGCCATCCTTGGGGAAAGCGAACGCTAGCTTCTGTGCCGAGGCGATTGCTTCAAGGTGGTCATGGTTCATCTTCCAGTTACCGGCGATAAGCGGTTTACGAGACATCTTGATACTCCTTTAAAAAGCGACTACTTGGAAAGAACAGCGACGCCTGGCAGCTCTTTGCCCTCAATCAGCTCGAGTGAAGCGCCACCACCCGTCGAAATGTGCGAGAAACCGTCCTCATCAAGGCCCAGAATGCGAACGGATGCTGCGGAGTCACCGCCACCGACAACCGTGAACGATTCATTGTTCTTCGTAGCGGCAATCATCGCCTCAGCGATCGCCTTCGTTCCAGCAGCAAACGCTGGGAATTCGAACACACCCATCGGGCCATTCCAGAACACAGTCTTGGAGCTCTTCAGGGCTTCACCGTAGCGCTCTGCTGTCTTCGGGCCGATGTCCAGAGACATCCAGCCTTCTGGGATCGCGTCGACAGGAACAATTTGCTTCTCTGCGTCCTTCGCAAATTCGGAGGCTGCAGTGAGATCTTCGGGAAGCAGAAGCTTATCGCCAAAGCGTCCGATCAGGTCCTTGCAGGTATCGATCATGTCTTCTTGCAGCAGCGACTCTTGGACGTTGTAGCCCTGTGCAGCGAGGAATGTGTAGCACATGCCTCCACCGATGATGACCTTGTCTGCCTTTGCGGCTAGCGCCTCGATAACGCCCAACTTGTCGGAGACCTTGGAACCGCCAAGAACCACTACGTATGGGTGATCCGGGGCGTCCTTGACCTTGCTCAGGGTCGTGACTTCCTTCTCAACGAGGTACCCAGCATAGGCCGGAAGCTTCTTAGCAACATCGTAAACGGAGGTTTGTGCACGGTGGACGACACCAAATCCGTCAGAAACGAACGCACCGTTGTCAGCAGCGAGGGCGACGAGCTCAGCAGCAAATTCTGCGCGCTCAGATTCATCCTTCGATGTCTCACGTGGATCGAAACGAACGTTTTCGAGCAGTAGGATCTCTCCGCCGGTAAGCCCATTCGCACGCTCGTGTGCGTCTTCGCCGGAAACATCACTGGCAAGCGCTACGAACTGACCGAGTCGGTCGCTCAGCGCTTCGGCGACAGGCTTCAGCGAGAACTTTGGATTCACTTCTCCCTTTGGACGGCCGAGGTGAGCCATCACAATGACTTTTGCTCCGCCTTCCAAAAGCGCCTTCAGAGTCGGCAGTGATGCGTCGATACGACCGGTATCAGTAATGTTGCCTTCTTCATCGAGTGGAACGTTGAAGTCGGAACGGACCAGGACGTGACGGTCTTCGACGCCCTCGTCCAGAAGCTGCTGCAGCGTTTTCATTGCCATAGGGTCTCTCCTCTATTTTTCTGTTGCTTACTGTAGTTTTCTATTCAAACGTTAGCGAAAGAAATGGCCCGCAGTGTGCGTACTGCACACCCGGGCCACTCTCGGTCTTATGCCAAGTTATCTGCGACGTGCTTCGTCATGCGAACAAACTGAGAGGTGTAGGACCACTCGTTGTCGTACCAAGCGATCAGCTTGACCAGGTTGCCATCAATAACGCGGGTCATACCAGCGTCGAAGATGGAACCGTGGGTGTTGCCGATGATGTCAGAGGAAACGATTGGATCCTCGGTGTACTCGAGAGCCCTACCGAACTCTGGGTCCTGTGCAGCCTTCTTGATTGCTGCATTGACCTCGTCAACGGTGACGTCCTTGTTCAGCTCGACGGTCAGGTCAGTTGCGGAACCAGTGATCGTTGGGACGCGCATTGCGAAGCCGTCCAGCTTGCCCTCCAGTGCAGGCAGAACCAGAGCAACAGCCTTAGCTGCACCAGTCGTGGTTGGAACAATGTTCTGGGCTGCTGCGCGAGCGCGACGCAGGTCCTTGTGAGGTGCATCCTGAATGCGCTGGTCACCGGTGTAAGCGTGGATGGTGGTCATCAGGCCGGACTTAATGCCGAACTCCTCTTCCAAGATCTTTGCAACTGGTGCGAGGGAGTTGGTGGTGCAGGACGCAGCGGAGATGATCTGCTGGTCATTGCTGTAGTCAGTGTGGTTGACGCCCCATACGTAGGTGCCGTCAACGTTCTTGCCCGGTGCGGAGATGATGACCTTCTTGGCGCCAGCCTCGATGTGAGCCTTTGCGTCATTGCCGTCGGTGAAGCGACCGGTGCAGTCGAGGACGATGTCGACGTTTGCGTCGCCCCATGCCAGCTTCGATGGGTCCTTCTCTTCGGTGACCTCAATGCGGTGTCCATCAACGGTGATGGAGGATTCGTCGTACTCAACGTCGCGGCCGAGCTGGCCATACGCTGTGTCGTACTTGACAAGGTGGGCCAAAGTCTTGTTGTCGGTCAGGTCATTGATCTTCACGACCTCAAGGTCGCTCGAGTACTGATCCAGGATGATGCGGAATGCCGAGCGGCCGATACGACCAAAGCCATTAATGCCAATACGAATAGTCACAGTCTTTACTCCTCTATGTCGGAAATTGTTGAGACTTGCTTTGGGCCGGTACCAATCTCTTTCCGTTGTCGGTGAGCTTCTTGGTTCAGCCCGTTGCTCATCAGTTTAGCGAGAGATTTCAACGCTTGCATTGCCGTGTCGCCACAATTGACGTCCCAAAGTTGCATCAAGAAGTTCGCGCCGAAACCGGGGGTATCGTCGCATAGTTTTGAAGCCCAGGAATGTCTGTTTAGGCCAGGCTGCCCACCCAATGCGACACAAACTGCAATAAAGGTAATCTCTTTTACCCCCGTTTGACGTATCTTCCGGGTCGGCAGTCCTACTATTCTTTAAACTGTGATATTAGGCACACATTGATTGAAGGGCGTCTTACCACGCTCTAGGTGGTCTTCGGAGTCTTCCCTCGTGTATTGGGAATAGCGAGCTCGGTAGCTCGCTTATCCGCCAGTGACAGTAACCGACGAATTCGTCCAGCAACTGCGTCCTTAGTCATCTGTGGGTCAGCCAGACGCCCCAGTTCCTCGAGCGATGCCTGACGGTGCTCAACTCGTAGGTAACCGGCTTCCGCAAGGTGTTCAGGAACGTCATCACCGAGGATCTCCATTGCCCGTTCAACGCGTTGTGCGGCGACAGTAGCGGCATGCACGCTTCGTCGGGTGTTGGCGTCGTCAAACGTGGCCAACCGTTGACCGCCCCGCATCTGCGCCTGCCTCTCTTGAAGTTTTGCATCCCATTCCAAGCGGGCAAGTGGCGCACCCATTCTGCTGAGAAGCACACCAATTGTTTCGGCATCGCGCACGTGGACCCGCTCCACGCCCCTCGAATCGCGCATCCTGATCTGGCATCCGAGTCTCCTTGCGAGCCCAACCAGGGCGAGTCCTGCCTCCTCGCAAGGACACTCTACCTCCAAGGCGGCAGTGCGACCCGGCTCCGTCAATGTCCCCCGCGCAAGGAACGCGCCCCGCCATGCTGCCTCCACTTCGGAAACCTCCCCCGAAACAATCTGGGGAGGCATTCCGACGACAAGGTGCCCTGATTGCGTCCGCAGGTTGAGGCGCCGATACAGCGCTTCGACACCAGAATCGAGCCGCACCTCGTATTTCGTTTCTTTCGTCGCTGATCCAGGAGAAACCACGGTCAACTTCGGTGAGCACGTAAAGAGAGTCTCTAGGATGAGCAACAACCGGCGGGCTACGGCTTCTTCCGCGAAATCTGCCGTCATCGTGAGTCCGTGAACACTTGCATCCAGCTTGCCTGCGAACCGAACTAACGCGGAAGCCTCGGCGGCTACGGTGGATTTCGCTCCAAGCGGAATCCGAAGCAGCTCGTCTTTCGTTTTGGCTGTCAGCGACACCGAGGGATCCTTTCTACAAAAACATCGGTGGATTAGTGTAGCGCACGTTACGGAAGAAACTCATGTGCAAGTGCAAGCAACTCGTGGCCGAGTTTCTTCGGATCATGCCTATTTGTGCTGCAGTGCTGGTCATCAATTTCATGAATGTCCCGAAACACCACCGTTCCGCCGACTCTTCCAGCAGCGCGCGCGAGGTGGACCCGTTCTCCCTCTGTCGGACTGATCGAGTTATCGGCCAAGAACACATCTACGTGAAGGTTTGGCGCGTGCTGCTCGAACACATGAATGTGTCGTTCCGTACTAAAACCGGGGGTCTCCCCTGCTTCGGGCGAAAGGTTCAAAACCACCACGACGAGCGCTGCCGTTTCATTCAACGCACGGACGATATCCGGCACGAGCAAGTGTGGAATTACCGATGAAAACCATGACCCTGGGCCGATCGTCACCACTTCCGCATCCATGATTGCCTGTACCGCCTCCTCGGCAGCAGGCGGATTGTGCGGTAGCAGGCGTACCCGCCTCACGGTGCCCGGTGTCGTAGCAACAGCTACTTGGCCACGCACAGAGCGCAAAACACGTGGATCATCGTCGAGTCCAGCGACATCTGCCTCAATATCGAGGGGCATTGGACTCATCGGGACTACCCGTCCTTGCGCATGCGTCCACGAGCTGATGACATCGAGCGCTTGCTGCATATCGCCGAGTTCTTCGCTCAGTCCGGCAAGCAGCAGGTTACCAACTGCATGCCCCGCCATCGCACCGTTGCCGCCGAAGCGGTGCTGGAGGGTTTCGCGCCACAGAACCCCGTCATCGTCGGTTGCTGTCAGAGCTGACAGAGCCATCCGCAAATCACCTGGCGGAATGATTTCCATTTCTCGTCGAAGTCGTCCAGACGAGCCTCCGTCATCAGCAACCGTTACGACGGCGTGGATGGCTCGAGCCTCAGCCGCTCGCGCAGCCAATAGCGTTTGATATAAGCCGTGCCCTCCCCCAAGGCATGTAAATGCAGGTCCCATAGTGAATTGAGTGCTTCTTTCCAACGATAAAGAGCAGCTAGTTGCGCTCTAGGTCTCGGTGCAAAATGTTCACATCGAGATCATCTGATTCCCTGAGGCGTCGAACGATTTCCTCTGACACGGCCACGGATCTGTGGTGGCCACCTGTACAGCCAATCCCAACCGTGATGAAGTCCTTACCCTCGTGTCGATACCCCTTCAGCATGTCTTTCAGTAACGTCAGGAAGTTATCGACGAAGGCCTTCGCCCCTGGCTGTGACAGCACATAATCGGCGACTGGTGCGTCGATACCTCGGAATTCACGCAGCTCGGGGATCCAGAACGGGTTCGGCAGAAATCGAACATCGAGTACCAGATCCGCATCCCTTGGGGTACCGTGCTTGAATCCAAAAGACTCTACGGTGACATGCTGCTTTGGCGCCGAAAGGTCCCCCACAGAAGCCTCAAGTGAGCGACGGAGGTCGTGGACGGACAAGTGCGTCGTATCAATAATCAAGTCGGCGCGTTCCCGAATAGGCCTGAGTTCCTTGCGTTCGCGCTCGATCCCGTCTTTCAGAGTGTCCTTACCCTGCAGCGGGTGTGTACGCCGAACACTATCAAAACGGCGAATGAGGACTTCGTCGCGCGCATCAAGGAACAAGATAAACGGCGAAAGGCCCTTCGCCTTAATCGCCTCGATGGTCTCCAATAGTGAGCCGTTAAACATCCTGGCGCGTACGTCGGTCACAACTGCGAGGTGATCAACCGGCGAGTCCTCCGCTGTAGACATCTCTACGAGATCGAGAATGAGCTGAGGAGGCAGATTCTGCGAAACAAAGTAGCCTTTGTCTTCAAATACTTTCGCGGCGGTCGACAAGCCACCACCAGAAAGACCCGTGATAATCACGGGACGACGAGATTCAGAAGCAGGTAATAAAGGCGAAGTCATAGACCCATACTAGCTAAGCTTCATCGTTTTTGTGTAGGTGCTCAAAAATTGTCTCCGCCAGCTTCGGTCCAACCCCTGCGACCTCCTGCAACTGGTCGATGGAGGCCTTGCGAATCTGCTTGACACTACCGAAGTGCTTCACCAGTTCTGTTCGACGTGCAGGGCCAAGGCCGGGAACATTATCGAGTACAGACGCTCGCATTCGCTTAGAGCGTTGCTGCCTGTGGTAGGAAATCGCAAAGCGGTGTGCCTCGTCGCGGATCTGTTGCAGCAAGTACATACCTTCAGAGTTTCGCGGCAAAATAATGGGCTCATCGTCGTCAGCGATCCAAATCTCTTCCAAACGTTTCGCCAACCCGATGAGCTGGACATCGACGATACCGAGCTCATCAAACACTGCTTGAGCAGCATTTACCTGTGGCTTTCCACCATCCACAATGAACAGTTGGGGAGGATACGCAAACCGCTGATTCCCTGTTGAGGCGACTTCGCTCGCTTCCTCAGCGAACATCATTCGGGCCGCCTCTTCGTCAGGATTCGCGAGCTTATCCTCGTGATAGCGCTTGAACCTGCGACGCGTCACTTCGGCGATAGATCCAACGTCGTCGGAACGCCCGTCTCCGGCGGCTTCTTTGATCTGGTACCGCCTGTAATCATTCTTTTTCGGAAGTCCGTCCTCAAAAACCACCAGTGACGCCACAACATCCGTTCCCTGGATATGCGAGATATCTGTGCACTCAATTCGCAATGGCGCCTCATCCATCCCGAGCGCCGATTGAATATCCTGCAGTGCCTGGGACCGTGCGGTCAGGTCTCCGACGCGCTTCAACTTGTGCTGGTGAAGCGCCTCCGCTGCGTTACGGTGCACAGTTTCCATCAACGCGGCTTTATCACCTCGCTGCGGTACTCGTATATCGACTTGCGCCCCTCGAAGCTGCGACAGAAGCTCTGACACGTCCCCCATCTCCTCGGGCAGCTCCGCAACAAGGATCTCCCGCGGAACAGGAATGCTCGGCGCAGCTTCCTGGTGCGATTGTTTATCGACGCCCCTTCGACGGAACTCCTCCGAAATCTTGAGGTCTTCCTTCCGTTCCTGCGCATCTCGCTCGACGGCATCAGAATAGTACTGGACCAGAAAGTCCTGCATGAGCGTCGGGATGGCTGGGTCTTTCTCGCCTTCATCAAGCCTGTCCAAGCTACCGGGCTCGTCACCTGTCTTTTCGACGACCCACCCTCGCTGCGCACGAATACGGCCACCTCGTACGTTAAATATCTGCACTGCTGCTTCGAGTTCATCACTGTCGATCGCAATAATGTCGGCGTCAGTGTCACTGCTGAGCACTACGGTCTGGCGCTCCATTACCTTGTCAAGCGCACCGAGGTCGTCTCGAAGGCGGGCAGCCTTCTCAAACTCCAGCTCCTCCGCCGCGGTCGCCATCTGCTGTTTGAGCGACCTCACGACATGCTCTGTGCGTCCTCTCATGAACGCGAGAAAGCCAGTGACGATATCTTCGTAGTCCTCTTGCGTCACTCGCTGTACACATGGGGCGGAACATTTATCGATGTAGCCCAATAGACACGGCCGACCCAGCGACTCATGGCGGTTGAAAACGCCATTCGAACAGGTTCGAATTGGAAACACCCGCGTCAGCAAATCAAGCGTTTCGCGTACCGCCCACGCATGCGAAAATGGGCCGAAGTACCGTACCCCTTTTCGTTTGGGACCGCGATAGAAGAACGCCCGCGGATAGCGTTCTTTTACGCTCACCGCCAGCATGGGATACGTTTTATCATCCCTGTACATCACGTTGAACCATGGATCGAATTTTTTAATCCACGTGTACTCGAGTTGCAACGCCTCAACTTCACTTGCCACGACGGTCCACTCCACAGAGCTCGCTGTAAAGACCATCTGCCTAGTCCGTGGATGAAGCTGTGCTGGGGGCTGAAAGTAGTTGCTTAAGCGAGAACGGAGATTCTTCGCCTTACCAACGTATACGACTCGTCCGTGAGGATCGCGAAACTTGTAGACGCCCGGCTCCGTTGGAATTGTTCCCGGTGCCGGGCGGTAAGAGGTGGGATCAGCCAAAGCGCTTCGCACTCCCTACTCTGTCGGCATGTATTTTGCCTCTAATTCGCGGAAGTCCGCTACTGCCTGCAACGCCAGCTCCTTATCTGCGGCCTGGATCGCCCACAGCGGAACGTATTCGAATTCGGGGAGCTCTAGCCGAGCCATCCGTGCGCCCTTTGGGAACGAGAGACCATAAATCACTAGCCACGGGTAGAAACGGGTGCCAATGATATTGGCTACCTCTACGCCGTCTTCGTTGACTTGAACGCAAGGGCGGGTCAACACCAACCAGGTCAGAATTGAAAGAATGATTCCCACGCCGACGAATGCGAACTTATCCAGCCATGTAATAGTCAGACCCGAAAACTCAACGTCAACGACTGCGGCCATGAAGATGTGTACCGCCATGACGACGAAAATACACACGGCTGCAACCTTCTTCAGGAATGGCGACCGTATCGTCAGCTCCCACGGTTTTGTCGAAATCGACGCGTGCGGGTCGAGTGCGTTGAGGTATGCAAGCTCCGCTTCATCAATCTTGCGCGCAACCGACTGTTCTTCGCTCACTACTTTTTCTCCTCGCCTGTCGTAGCCCACGCTACGTCTTTTAATTATGAATGCTTCTTCGGAAACGCCCGAACTTTTTCGAGCTCGATCAGCGCGCCAATGGCGGCTTGTACCGCTTCCGCTCCTTTGTCTTCCTTAGCGTCCTCGCCACCGGCGCGCTCGTACGCCTGGTCTTCCTCCTCTACGGTAAGCACACCGTTTCCGACGGGCGTCGACTCGTCAAGTGCGATGCGAGTAAGTCCTGCTGTCACCGAGTCACACACGTACTCGAAGTGTGCGGTTTCGCCGCGAATGACGCACCCGAGGGCCACTACAGCGTCATAACGCTGCGCGCATGCTTGGACGACAACAGGCAGTTCAAGCGCCCCGGCGACAGTGTATTCGGCGTACTTGGCACCCATTTCACGAGCAGTCGTGGTTGCACGGTCTCGGAGGCGTTCAACGATCTTTTCGTTCCACAGCGTCGAAACGATAGCGATTGTATACCCTTCACCATTCAGCGTCTGGGAATCGGGGGCGCCGACACTGGCCATCTATTCGTCCTCCTGCTCAGTCCACGATGCAGCCAACGGGAGATCATGCCCCATGCGTGACTGCTTGGTTCGTAAGTACCGGATGTTCTCGTGGGTAGGCACAATTTCGATTCGAGCCCGCTCTTTCACGATCGGGCCAAAGCCGCTGAGCGCTTCCACCTTTTCCGGATTGTTGGATAACAGTGTAAACGAAATGATACCAAGGTCCTTCAACACTTGTCCGGCCACCGAGTACTCCCGGGCATCGACGGGGAGACCTTGCTCGAGGTTAGCGTCAACGGTGTCGAGCCCTTCGTCTTGCAGACGATAGGCCTCGAGCTTTGCCAGGAGGCCGATACCGCGCCCCTCGTGTCCGCGAACGTACACGATGACGCCACACCCCTTTTCCTGAATCCGGCGCATGGACTCATGGAGCTGCGGACCGCAGTCGCACCGCTTTGACGCAAAGGCATCTCCGGTTAGACATTCAGAGTGGACTCGCACCAGCACATCGTCACTTTGAGCAACGTCGCCGACGACCAATGCGATGTGCTCTGAGCCATCGATGCGATTGCGATAACCGTAGGCAGTAAACGTTCCGAACTCAGTTGGCAGCGTGGTTTCAACAGTGCGTTCGACAGTCATCTCATGACGGCGTCGATAGGCAATGAGCTGCTCAATGGAAATCATCTTCAGGCCATGCACATCGCTGAACTTGCGCAGTTCGTCGAATCGTGCCATATCTGTCGGGTCCTCTTCGGATACGATCTCGCACAAGACACCGCACGGGGCGAGTCCTGCCATCCGGGCGAGATCAACAGCTGCTTCTGTATGGCCATCGCGCGCAAGTACTCCTCCCCGACGAGCGCGCAATGGCACGATGTGGCCTGGACGTGTGAAGTCGTGTGGCCCGTACTTCGTATCGACGAGCCTCCGAATGGTCTCTGCCCTGGACGTCGCTGAAATTCCAGTTGACCCTGTCGCGGCATCGACAGTCACCGTGTACGCGGTGCCACGGGCGTCCTCATTATGCGCGACCATCGGTGGCAGCTGGAGCTCATCTGCTCGCTCATCTTCGAGCGGTACGCAAATATAGCCAGAGGTGTATCGCACCATAAAAGCGACAAGCTCTGGGGTAGCGAACTCGGCGGCGAAGATAAGATCCCCCTCATTTTCTCGATCCTCGTTGTCAACAACGACGACGGCTTCACCACGCGCTATAGCTGCAACTGCATCTTCGACTGAATCAAGCCGAGAATTACGTCCAACGATGTCCTGAGGAGCATTCATGGAACCCAATGTTAGTGCCTCACCATATTCTCAACGTATTTAGCAATGATATCGACTTCAATATTGACCATATCCCCTGGTTTCCACGCGCCTGCGGTCGTAGCCTCCAGAGTGGCCGGGATGAGAGAAACCTCAAACCAATCCTCGCCTACGGCAGAAACGGTCAAAGAGATCCCACTGATCGCGATGGACCCTTTCTCCACGACGTACCTCCGCATACTGTCGGGAAGGGAAAAGCGCAACAGATCCCAGTGCTCTGCAGGCGAACGATGCTGCAAGGTGACCACTGCGTCAACGTGGCCTTGGACAATATGCCCGCCAAGCTTATCCCCGGCAGCCAGTGCCCGTTCAAGGTTCACGCGGGTGCCCTCCTCATACTCACCAATCCGAGAGCGCCGCAAAGTTTCCAACATGACGTCTGCAGTAAATGCGGTTTCGGTTGCTTCCACGACCGTGAGGCACACCCCGTCGACTGCGATTGAGTCCCCGAGGTTGACGTCTGCCAACACGGCCTCAGCGCCGATACAGATCCGAACTGCGTCGTCGAGAGGCTCGATTGACACCACCGACCCGACTTCCTCAACCAGACCTGTAAACACTATGCAGTCTCCATTTCTATCAATACGTCTTCGCCAAGTCGGCGAACGTCGGAAATCTTGTATTCGAATGCGTCGCCTATCGTACGCGCCACTGCAGCGTCCAGCACCGATCGCCCCTGCCCCAGTAACTTCGGCGCAATATATGCTTGGACCCTGTCAACGACGCCGCTGGAAATGAAGCTACGCAATAGGCTCGCCCCGCCCTCAACAAGTACGTCACGGGCGCCGAGCGCCCAAAGTGCGTCGCATGCTGCTTCCGGGGACGGATACTGCAAAAAGCCCAACCTGGTCAAATTGCCTGCAGGCACCTCCCGCGTCCCAACAACGACGCGGCGTGGCTGATGTGGATACAGCGTGCCATCTGCTCTACGCGCAGTGAGCGAGGGATTGTCGGCGATTGCGGTGCCCGTCCCGACGATGATGGCATCACGATGGGCGCGGTCACGATGTACGAACTGACGCGCTGCGGTTCCAGTAATCCACTGACTCGAACCGTCAATTGCTGCGGTGAACCCGTCCAATGTCATCGCAAATTTCGCAGTAACACTCACACGATGATGGCGTACCGAGGAAATCCAGGGCTGCAGGGCATCAACACGGTGTGGCTCGAAGCGGACGTCAATACCCGCAGCTTGAAGTCGCTCAGCTCCGCCCGAAGCAACAGGATTCGGGTCTGACGTAAGATACACAACCTTGGAAACACCCGCTGCGATGAGTGCCTCCGTACAAGGCCCCGTCTTTCCAACATGGTTACACGGCTCTAACGTGACGACTGCCGTTGCGCCTCTCGCCTCACGACCTGCGCCTCGCAGCGCTTGGACTTCTGCATGCGGGCCTCCTGCTGGGGCGGTCGCACCGGTAGTGATGAGGCGCCCGTCGCTGTCGTAGAGAGCACAACCGACGGGTGGATTAGGGCCCGTCGTTCCACGAACCGAATCGCCGGCCGCGATAGCTGCCTCGATCACGCGATGCCAGCCGCTTCTTTCGCCATCCGGCGCAATGTGTCTACGGCTTGCGCTGGATTATCGGCGCCGAACACTGCTGATCCAGCAACGAACGCATCGACCCCGGCTTCCGCTGCTTGTGTAATCGTAGCGTTTGCGACTCCGCCATCGATGCCAATGACTGTCGACAACCCAGCTGCCTGGATGTGGTCGCGAAGGGTAAACACCTTCGAAAGCACCTCGGGCATGAACTTCTGCCCACCGAAGCCTGGTTCAACACTCATCACCAGCACCTCTTCAAAGTGCTCGAGGTCGTCGAGGTACGGCTCAATTGGTGTTCCGGGCTTGATCGCAAACCCCGCTTGTACTCCCAGATCATGGCACTGCTTCGCAGCAGCAACATGGTCGTTCGTAGCCTCAACATGGAAAATCATGCGATCACCCCCGGAACGCGCGTAGGTCTCGAACCAACGCTCCGGCTCCTCGATCATCAAGTGCATATCAAGGAATTGGTCGGTGACACCGTTGACAGCTTTGGTCACATCTGGCCCAAACGAGAGGTTTGGAACAAAATGGCCGTCCATAATGTCCACATGGAGCATGTCGGCGTTCGGAACTTTTTCGATATCCTCACCCAGAGCTGCGTAATTCGCTGCAAGGATCGACGGCGCAATATAAATCATGCCTCTACCCTAGTGTTTTCTTGCGAAGGACTGCGAAGAACATTGCATCAGTTCCGTGTCGGTGAGGCCACATCTGCACGCTCTTAAAACCGCCAACGTTCTCCATCGGCGCGACAAGTTCATGCGCGTCACATTCTTCGACTGCACCAGAAGCCAGGACGGCGTCGACAATTCCGCGCGTCTCCCGAATATCCGGCGAACAGGTCGAATACACGATCACTCCTCCCGGCTTCGTCGCAGCAATGGCAGTGCTTAGCAACTTGCGCTGTAGCCGCGTGAGCGAGTCGATGTCCGACTCGCGCTTCGTCCAGCGTGCCTCAGGCCGACGCCGAAGTGATCCCAGGCCCGAGCAGGGGGCGTCGACAAGCACTCGGTCGTACCCTGTCTCGAGGGCGATCGCCGTGGCGTCGCCCGTGCGAACGTGCACAGGTAAGCCTTTAGTTGCTTTCTCCACCAGTTCAGCACGATGCGGCGCGACCTCAATCGCATCCACACGCGCCCCGTCAATTGCCGCTAGAGAACCGATGAAAGCAGCCTTCCCGCCTGGGCCAGCGCAGAGGTCGAGCCACCGTCCCTGATCATCGGCGACTTCTGCTTGGACAAGCGCCCTTGCGATCAACTGAGATCCTTCGTCCTGGACCGCAGCGAGTCCGTCACGAACCGGCTGCAACTCACCTGGATTGCCCTCCGGCAAATAAACTGCGTACGGGGAGTACTTGCCGGTGTCTCCTCCGGTGATGAGGGCTAGCTCCTCCGCAGAGATCTCGCCAGGTCGCGCAACAAGGTGCACGATTGGTCGTTCCGAGTCAGCCTGAAGAGCGTTCGCCAGTTCCGGGTCATCAGCATCGACGCCCAACGCCGTCGCAAACGAACGCGCAATCCACGCGGGATGTGAGTGCTCGAATGCAATGCACTCGAGTGCGTCTGCTGGCTTGCAGCTATCCATCCAGTGCTGCGGGGTTTGGCGACTCATTGTCCGCAGCACCGCGTTTGCAAAGCCTTTCGCTCCCTGACGCCCTGCACTAATAACTAATTGAACCGATGTATCAACCGCGGCGTGCTGCCCCACCCTGGTAAACAGCAACTGGTACGCGCCAAGACGCAGCGCTGCGCGCACTTCCGCATCCAGGCTTGCGATGTCACGAGTCGAGCACTCCTGCAGGACAGCGTCAAGCACACCCAGCGAACGCAGTGTGCCGTACGTGAGTTCTGTCGCGAATGCAGCATCTTTCCCACGCACTTTGTGAGCACGGAGAATACCCGGGAGCACAAGGTTCGCAAATGCGCCATCAACATCGACGCGCATCAACGTCGACCATGCCGCTTCCCTAGCGGGGTCGCCAATATCTACCCGCGGTATTTCAGTGTTGGGACGCTGCTGCCCGCTCTTTGGTAGCTGCTTGCTGCTCCGTGTTTCTTTGCGACGCCCCGCAGCCCTGGACCTAAATCCTCCACTCATGCAAACTTCACTCCTGCTTCCACAAACTCACTTGAAAGGCCACGCCCCCACGCATCTGCAGCCATACGCTTCTTCCCTGGCGGTTGGATCTCTTGCAAGATGACATCCACGCTCCCAGTTCCTACCCGCACCCGGTTCTTTTCGACGGCCACTTCTCCCGCCCCAAGCGTATTCGAGTCACTGAGAGTCACAGGCCCAATTTTGAAGCGTTGCTCTCCCAGCATCGTCCACGCGCCGGGCCCCGGGGTGTATGCGCGGATCGTTCGCTCAACAACGTCGGCATCGAGGTCCCACCGGATGCGCGCGTCTTTGCTTTGAATCTTCGGCGCGTAGCTACCGTCGGCGGGCTGTGTTCGAGCAACGATGCTGTTAGCCTCGAGGCCATCCATCGTTTCGACGAGCAGGTCTGCGCCTTTGTATGCCAGCCTGGTCAGGAGATCATCTGCTGTGTCGGTTGGCGTAATAGTTTCCTCGAGCGTGGCCAGGATAGGCCCCGTATCGAGTCCTTCGTCGATGCGGAAGGTAGTTGCACCCGTCGTCGTCAGACCAGCCAGGATTGCCGCCTGGACAGGAGCCGCGCCTCGAAAATCAGGGAGAAGCGAAAAATGAAGGTTCACCCACCCATGGTGAGGTAAGTCAAGCAACGAGGCTGGAACGAGATTTCCGTACGCCACAACGGGAATGGCATGTGGGGCTAACTCACGTAAACGGTTCGCGATCTCCTCGTTGTCACGCAGCGTCGTCGGTTCGAGCACCTCAATGCCATGCTCGAGCGCTACTTGCTTCACAGGAGAAGGATGAAGCGTCCTCCCCCTCCCTTTTGGCGCATCAGGTCGCGTGAGCACCGCGACCACTTCATGTTTTGACTTCAACAACGCTTCCAGGGCCACGACGGCTGGCTCTGGCGTTCCCGCAAACACAATACGCATTACTGCTCCTTCCACCACGTGGATGTACGAACTTGAGACATGGCTAGTTTCTTTTCCTCTGCAGACAAACGCTCCAGGAACACGGTGCCGTCGAGATGATCAGTCTCATGCTGGATGCACCGCGCAAGCAGTCCTGTTCCCAAGATTGCTACCGGACGCCCCTCTATGTCGACGCCATTGCAGACTACCGAGCGGAACCGATCAACGTTTGCTCGCACCCCTGGGATGGACAGGCAGCCTTCGACACCTAGCTGCCGCTGATCGTCAAGCGCGTTCCATGATGGATTGACGATATGCCCTCGCATCCCCTGGCAGTCAAAGATGAACACTCGCAGACTGTGACCGATTTGATTTGCAGCCAGGCCAACGCCTCCTGCGTCATCCATCGTGTCGAACATGTCGTTGACCAGTGAACGAATCCCGGCGCCGAACTCAGTGACCTCCTGTGCCACCTCGTAAAGCACGGGATCCCCGAGTAGTCGAAGTCTACGAACTGTCATGGCTCGATAGTCTACCCAGCCGCAACATCGACGTTGCAACGCTATCCGATATGTAACGGGTCGACCTGCACCCGAAGTGGCAATTCCTGCTTCCGAGTAGCCCGACTGATTAACCCTGCCCGGAGCGCTCGACCCAACCCGCTGCGGTCTTGCACCGGGCAGCGAACCAACATTCGTTGTGCAGGGCCGTACTGCCGCTGATCCCATGTACCTGGAAGCGACACTCCACTCGGTAGATCGACCGGGCCTAACAACTCAGTGTTTGTGGGCAGCGAAACATGGGCAAAGTAGTCTTCTAGCGCAACCCTCGGAGCGTCCACTACCGCGACGTGCGCAGCAGGCGGGAACGAAACCTCTCGTCGGTGCGCTAGTTCGAGCTCCGCGTACCCTGACGGGTCCCAGCGAAGAAAAAACTGTACAACGGCGATCCATGGATCCGCGGTCACGACGACTTCTCCCCCACGTGTGTGCGGCTCAACTAGCGCCGCAGCTGCGATCCATCTGGAAAACGTCTCCTCCGCAGCACGTAGGTCCGGCCGTTGTAGCAAGGCCCACGCATCCATCAAGACTGCGGCTCCATACCCGCCCTGCACGAGCGGTTCCGCTCCTGGTGTCGCGACAACGAGCTGGGCCCGAGGCTCAACTTCTGCCAGGATCTTCTCACCTGAAGAATTCCGCACCCGAACTTGAGGAAACGCTCGTCCAAGTTCTTCCGCTGTCCGATCTGTCCCCAGCACCACTGCACGTAACTTCCTCGACCCGCACGCAGCGCAGCGAAACGATGGATCGATTCGGCCGCACCATCGACATGTCGGAGCGGAAGCATCCCCACTTTGCGGTAGCTCCAGGGGGCCGTTGCAGGAACGGCAGCGTGATGGCGTTCGGCACTCACCACACGCGAGAGCACGAATGTATCCGGCTCGTGGCACTTGAAACAGCACAGGACGATCCCGCTCGAGTGCCCGGTTCGCTGCCTGAAACGCCACCGAAGGCAGCCTTGCTTGCCTCGCCCGTGGGTCTCGCTCCAGCGCAAAGTCAGAGTCTCCTGCCGCGTAGATTCGAGGCATCCGCTCCCGGATCGTACTTTTCGACGCCTCCAACCCATGCATCCAGCCCGATTCAACGAGCATCTGGGTTTCGGCAGTTCGCGCAACACCGCCGATGATGAGCGGGACGTGCTCCAGCGCGGAGCGCGTCGTCAACACCTCTCGCGCATGGACATAGGGTTCACGTGGATCAACAAGGTTATCGTCGCCATCGTCCATCAACACGAGCAACCGGAGGTTCTGAACCGGCGCAAACGCTGCGGAGCGGGTGCCAACCACAATCCTGGCCTGTCCGTGCAGCGCAGCAAGGTAACGCGAATACCGTGCCTGTGGTCCCTGCGCCGATGTAAGCGTACTCACCTGGCGAGGACCTACGATGTTCTTTAGTTCCGACTCAAGGCGATCCACATCGCGTTGATCAGGAACGACGATCAGCGCGCCTCCACCATCGAGCGCGACTTTGGCTGCCAGCGCAGCTAGCGCTTCCGCCCATGACGCACCCGGTACTACCTGCCACGCGGCGCGCACCAGCTTTCCAGCCAACACCGCGTCAACGAACGATTCGCCGAACTGATACGTACTCCAGGCGGAAAGATCCGGCTCAGTAGTCTCTCCGAGCTCTTCCCAACGCGTTGCTGTGTCTGTCTCCTCGGCTTTCTTATGGCGGGGAGGGATAGCCGAGCGGTATATGTCGGATCTCACCCCGGCGTAGCGTTCTGCAAGTGCGTCGACAAGCTGACGAAGCTGGGTGGGAGCAACCACCTCTGAGGAAATCACTCTCTCCAGATATCGCAGACTCCCAACATGGTCAGGAGCTTCCGTCCTATCGAGTATCAGTCCATCAACAAGGCGGCCGGCAAACCGCACCCTCGCCCGTGTACCCGGCTTCGCGTCCTCTGACTGCTCTTCTGCGACGTAGTAGTCAAAGGTACGGTCCAGCTGCGCCAATCCAAGTTGCGGCAGCACCTTGGCAATAGGAAGCGTTGACGCGGGCTGTTTCGACATCAAGCCGTTGCCTTACAGCCCTGCGGCTGCTCGCAGGTCGTCCACCTTATTGAGCTGTTCCCACGGCAACTCGACGTCCGTGCGACCGAAGTGGCCATACGCAGCAGTTTGGGCGTAAATAGGCCGAAGCAGGTCAAGTTCCTGGATAATCGCAGCTGGGCGAAGATCAAAGACCTTTTCGACTGCCTGCTGGATTGATTCATCCGTGAGGCCTTCCGCTGCGGTACCGAAGGTCTCGACGTAAAGGCCAACCGGAGTGGCTCTTCCGATGGCATAGGCAACCTGAACCTCAACACGATCTGCTAGACCAGCAGCGCAAATGTTCTTGGCGACCCAGCGCGTTGCATAGGCTGCGGAACGATCCACCTTTGAAGGATCCTTACCGGAGAATGCGCCTCCTCCATGGCGCGCCATTCCACCATACGTATCCACGATGATCTTCCGACCGGTCAAGCCGGCATCCCCCATAGGGCCGCCCAAAACAAACGACCCAGACGGATTCACCAAAAGCTTGGTGTCTTCGGTATAGAACTTCTCGAGACCTGCGTCAGCAATTACCCACTCGAGCACATGCGTGCGCAGCGCGTCTTCCAGTGCCTCACCGACAAAGTCAGGGTCGTGCTGCGTAGAAATAACTACCGTGTCCAACGCCACTGGCGTATCACCGTCGTAGGCGAACGTCACCTGTGTCTTACCATCTGGCCGCAAACCCACGACGGTGCCCATCTTTCTTACCTCAGTGAGCCGACGTGCCAGGCGATGAGCGAGGGCAATCGGAAGTGGCATGTACTCTTCGGTTTCATTGGTCGCATAGCCGAACATTAGTCCTTGGTCGCCAGCGCCAGTCTGGTTGAATGCTTCGATCATGTCGTTCTCTCGGGACTCCTGGGAGAACGACACGCCATCCGAGATTTCCGCAGACTGATCGCCAATAGCAATATTCACCCCACACGTGCGGCCATCGAACCCCACCTCGGATGAAGAGAACCCGATCCCGACCAACTTATCGCGAACAATCTTGGCGATATTCGAATAGGCTTCAGTTTTCACCTCGCCGACGACGTGTACTTGCCCGGTCGTAACGAGCGTCTCGACAGCGACACGCGATGTCGGATCCTGTCTGAGCATGTCATCGAGAATCGCGTCCGAGATTGCGTCGCAAATCTTGTCTGGGTGCCCTTCAGTCACCGATTCACTGGTGAACAAACGGTAGTACTTACCAGAATCACGTGTAGACAAAGCGGTCTTCCTTTTGCTCTCTAATTCCTACGGAAAGTGGCCCGCGAAGACATACAATCGCCGACCGTTGATTCAATGCACTTTAGAGTAGACCACTCGGTCTAACATTTCAAACACCGTCCACTAGCGAGTTAAGGACTCAATCCTGTCAAGCAAGTGAACTGCAACCTCCAGCTTCGTTCCATGTGGGATCGGCTGCTCGCCACCTAAGCTGTCAAGGAACCAGCCCTGGTTATGCTTCTGCCCAAACACTGCCCCCTCTGCAACAGAGTTAACCATGAGAGCGTCCACCCCTTTACGCTTCAGCTTCCGGCGAGCATTCTCAAGTTCGTTATCGGTCTCCGCAGCAAACCCGACAATCGTTGCTGAGGTACCGCCTTCCTTCCTCAACTCCCCCAAACCGTGCAAGATATCAGGATTTGGCACCAAATCTACTTGTGTAAGGGCTTGGCTGTTGGCATCCTTCTTCAGCTTTGTGCTGGACACATTGCGAGGGCGCATATCGGCTACCGCAGCAGCCATCACGATAATGTCGGCGTCAGGCGCTAGGCTACGCATGACCTCGTTCATCTGTTGCGCCGTAGTGACGCGATGGACTCTAGCCCCGGCGGGAAGACTTAGCTCACTCGTTGCACCGGCGACAATATCGACCTCCGCGCCCCGCTGCGCCGCGACTTCCGCAAGTGCAAAGCCCTGCTTCCCCGAGGAATGATTGCCCAAGAAACGCACTGGATCAAGCGGTTCACGGGTACCCCCAGCACTAATCAGGACGCGCTTTCCCTCCAACGTCTGTTCAATAGGCCCAGTAGCTACGACGGTTTGCGTGAGGTCCACAATCTGCGAGGGGTCAAGGAGACGACCCGCCCCGCTGTCTTTGCCCGTTAGCCGACCATGGGCAGGTTCCAGAACGGTATATCCACGCGAACGCAGCACCGCCACGTTGTGTTGCGTTGCAGGGTTGTTCCACATCTCGGTATGCATTGCAGGTGCGAGCACAACAGGGCAGGTAGCCATGAGAAGAGTGGAAGTTAATAGGTCGTCTGCACGCCCCGCTGTAACACGTGCAAGAAAGTCCGCAGTAGCCGGAGCGACGACAATAGCGTCTGCGTCTTGCCCAATTCGAACATGCTGGACCTCATCGACTCGCGAGAACACATCGGTATCGACTGGTGCACCCGAAAGCGCCTCGAACGTGGCTGCACCCACAAACTTCAGAGCATTGGCTGTCGGAATGACGCGCACGTCAATGCCTTGCTCACGAAAATCCCGAACAACCTGGCAAGCCTTGTACGCAGCAATTCCGCCCGCAACGCCAACGACAACTTTCTTCAGATCACTCATAGCAAAAAGTGTACGCAAAACCCCGCAAGCACTCCCACTGGGGAGCCATTGCGGGGCATGTATATGCAGGCGGAAGGAGTTTTACATTCCTTCTTCGTGCTCGAGCAAGGACGAGTTGATTTCGCGAAGCGCGATAGAAAGCGGCTTCTCACCCGGCTCTGGCGTAACCAGAGGCCCGATGAACTCGAAGACGCCTTCATCCGAGTTCTGGTAGTAGCTGTTGATTTGGCGAGCACGCTTGGCAGCAAAGATAACCAATGCGTACTTCGACGAAACCTTCGTCAGCAACTCATCAATCGGGGGCGCGGTAATACCATCGGGCGTGTCGTATGCTTTTTCTTCCGCGTCGCTCGCAGAGCTATCTTGCAACAGATCGCTGTTGATCGTGCTCAATTCAACCTACTTCTCGTTGTACTTCTATTAATTATCGGTGTCTCGGCCATCAGACCCCACAAGAAGGTCCACTATAGCAGCAACAGCATCATCGATATCGTCGTTGACAACAATATTGTCAAATTCATCCTGTGCGGCAATCTCATTGCGCGCAGTTTCCAAGCGACGCTCAATGACTTCTTGGGTCTCCGTTCCACGTCCGGTGAGACGTTCTACAAGGATCTCCCATGTTGGCGGGGCCAGAAACACAGTTGCTGCCTCGGGCATCATGCCCTTGATATTTCTCGCTCCAACAAGGTCAACTTCGACGAGGACAGGACGCCCAGCTTCTAACGCCTCGCGTACGGGCGAAGCTGGAGTACCGGAGCGCTGGAGGCCTCCATGGATGTCGGCCCACTCCAGCATCTCGCCCGCATCAATCTTCTGTTGAAATTCATCGGGCGAAACAAAGAAGTAATCTTTGCCGTCTTGTTCTCCTGGCCGTGGCGCCCGCGTCGTCATCGAAACGGAGAAGTACAGGTCTGGAACTTCTTTCCGCAAGCGCTGCACAACGGTTGACTTCCCTACTGCTGAAGGGCCAGCCAGAACTACGAGGTTGCCGCGTGAAGTGGGTGTCGACACTGGATTAGTCCTCAGCGAAACCAAAGCGCTCGAGCAGTGCACGGCGCTGACGGTCGCCCAAGCCACGGAGACGACGAGTCTGGGCAATCTCCAGCTCTTCCATGATCTCGCGTGCCTTGACCTTACCAACCTTTGGCAGAGCCTCCAGCAGAGCAGAGACCTTGGTCTTGCCGATGATCTCGTCGGTAGCTGCCTTCTCCAAGACCTCGGCGAGGTTCGTGTCGCCGCGCTTCAACGATGCCTTCAGCTCTGCACGCTGCTTGCGCGCTTCTGCTGCCTTCTCGAGTGCTGCCTTGCGCTGCTCATCGGTCAACTGTGGAAGTGCCACGGTTTCCTCCATGTAGATAGTAGTTCTATTGCTCCAGTGCATTCACACCGGACCGCGATTCACCAGCCCCGATAGTACCGGGTTAAGCAATCGGCTCCGAGTCAGTGTAGCACTAGGACGCTTTACACTTGATGTATTGCATGGTGTTTAGCCACGTCAACGCATCGACGCAACTAAAGTACCAGCAATTATGCAATCTCGTAAATAGGAACTATTCCTATTTCCAATTCGCCAGGTCAACAGCGCGTTTGCGCAGTTCAACGTGGTCAGGACCAGCGGCGAGAATCCCTCGAGACATGTTCGGGTAAAACTGCTCAAGCCTCCGCCCTGCAATACTGCGAACATCGCTGAAACTCGCTCCCTGCGCTCCCACCCCTGGCATCAGCACAGGTCCTGTAAAGCCGGAAAAATCCAGCGGATAGGAAATCGTTGCACCGACAACGATCCCCACATCACCGAGACCAGAATGCAGCGCATCGCTTCGATATTCGGCGTTCAGCATCTCGCACGCGTCGACCATGCTCTGTGCAATGGTCGTGCCGTCGATCTGCTTGGACTGAAACTCCTGAGCCTCAGGGTTCGAATTCGCAGCCATGACGAAAACTCCCTTGCCGTGCTCATGGGCGGTCTCTATCGCCGGTGCAAGTGATCCCACACCGAGGAATGGGGTGAGCGTAAGCGCATCCACCTCGAGAGGCGAGCCAGGGCGCAGCCAAGCATCGGCATATCCCTGCATCGTCGAACCAATGTCACCGCGCTTCGCATCGGCAATAACAAGCGTCTGCGCATCTCTGAACCTCTGAATCAGTTCTTCCAGGACGGTAAATCCCTTGGATCCAAAGCGTTCATAGAACGCAACCTGAGGCTTGACTACGGCGACGTGCCCCGCGAAAGCTTCAACACAAATATCAGAGAACGCGACAAGGCCGTCGACGTCGTCTGGCAATCCCCACTCATTGAGGAGTCGTGCGTGAGGGTCAATGCCCACGCACAACTGCCCATGCTTTTGGGCCGCCTTCTGTAACTCCTGCGCGAACGACACAGCTACTTTTCTCCGTTCTCCGTCCTGGTCTCGGCCTCAAGTTCCTGCAGGCTCATCACGGCGATCTCGTTGTCACGCAGCGCCTCAATGCCTTGCACTGCTGCGGTCACGCCTTGCACAGTCGTCATGAGTGGCACGCCGTGCGCAACGGCTGCGGCACGGATGTCGTAGCCGTCGTGGCGTGCGCCCGAAGACCCTGCTGGCGTGTTCAGGATCAGATCGATCTCACCATCGTTGATGCAGTCAACGATCGATTTGCCCTCCGCGCCGTTTCGCACGTCAGAGGCCTTGAGCACGACCTCGCACGGGATGCCGTTCCTGCGAAGCATCTGGGCTGTACCTCCTGTGGCGAGAATCTTGAAGCCCATCGTGGAGAGCCGCTGGATCGGGAAGATCAGCGTGCGCTTGTCGCGGTTGGCAACGGAAACGAACACCGTACCTTCCGTCGGGAGAGCGCCGAAGGCTGCAGCCTCCGCCTTCGCATAGGCGACGCCAAAGGACGGAGCCAAGCCCATCACTTCGCCGGTGGATTTCATCTCTGGACCAAGAATGGTGTCAAGCATTGCGCCGTCTGGACGACGGAAGCGGTTGAACGGCAACACAGCCTCTTTCACCGCGATCGGGTGCTCGAGCGGCAGCGAGCCACCGTCGTAGTCACTCGGAATCATTTTCTCGTTCTTCAACTCGGCGATGGTCGCGCCCATCATGACACGGGCAGCTGCCTTGGCAAGATGTACACCGGTTGCCTTCGACACAAATGGGACTGTTCGCGAGGCACGCGGATTAGCCTCAATCACGTAAAGGATGTCGTCCTTCAGCGCGAACTGTACGTTCATCAGACCTGTCACACCGATCCCGTGTGCCAACGCTTCCGCGGAGCGACGAACCTTCTCAATGTCCTCAGGGCCAATGGTCATTGGCGGCAGTGCGCAGGCCGAGTCACCCGAGTGGATACCGGCTTCCTCGATGTGCTCCATGACTCCACCGAGGTACACGTCCTTGCCGTCCGACAGCACGTCGACATCAATCTCAATCGCGGAGTCAAGGAAGCGGTCCACAAGCACCGGGTGGTCCGGTGAGAGTTCCGTTGCGCGGTTGATGTAGTCTTCGAGGCTTTGCTCGTCGTACACAATCTCCATGCCCCGACCGCCCAGCACGTATGACGGACGAACGAGCACAGGGTAACCAATCTCATTCGCTACTCGACGTGCCTCTTCGAAAGAAACAGCCGTACCGTACGCAGGTGCAGGAAGCGTGGCAGCGTCGAGCACCTTGCCGAACTCACCGCGATCCTCCGCGGAATCGATGGCCTCGGGAGTCGTGCCGACAACCGGGACACCGGCGTCAGCAAGTCGCTGAGCAAGACCCAGCGGTGTCTGACCGCCCAACTGCACGATGACGCCTGCAACGGTGCCCGACAGGGACTCCGCGCGGTAAATTTCCATGACGTCTTCGAAGGTCAACGGCTCGAAGTAAAGGCGATCAGCCGTGTCGTAGTCGGTAGAAACGGTCTCTGGGTTGCAGTTGATCATCACGGTCTCGTATCCAACTCGTGAAAGCTCGAGTGCTGCGTGAACACACGAATAGTCAAACTCGATGCCTTGACCGATACGGTTTGGGCCGGATCCCAGGATCAGCACTTTTTCCTTTTCGGATGGTGCAACCTCGGACTCTGCTGCAGGATCCCACTCGTAGGCAGAGTAATGATACGGCGTCTGAGCCTCAAACTCACCGGCACAGGTATCAACCGTCTTGTACACCGGGTGCACACCTAGAGACCAGCGGAGCGACCGCACACCGTCTTCGCCGGCAAGCTCAGGTCGAAGCGCAGCAATTTGTGCGTCGGAGAGTCCAAAGACCTTCGCTTCACGAAGCAGTGCAGCGTCGAGGACGGGGGCGTCGATAAGCTGCTGCCGGAACTCTACGAGCGCCGCAAGCTCGGCAAGGAACCAGGGGTCAATCCCGCTGGCTTCGTAGACTTGCTCGATACTTGCGCCGAGACGCAAAGCGAGCTCAACGTCGTACATACGCTTATCTGTCGGGATGCGCAGGTCCTCGAGAACAGCGTCAACGTCGTTTTCACGGCCTTCAGCAAAGTAGCTGTCCGGCTTCGTCCAGAAACCATTCGGCTTCTCCTCCATGGACCGCATGACCTTATTCAGTCCCTGGATGTAGTTGCGGCCAATGCCCATCGCTTCGCCAACGGCCTTCATGGACGTACCCAGGGTCTCGTCGGAGCCAGGGAACTTCTCAAACGTGAAGCGTGGCATCTTCACGATGACGTAATCGAGCGTCGGCTCGAAGGCTGCTGGGGTGACCCCCGTGATGTCGTTCTGGATCTCATCAAGCGTGTAACCGATGGCCAGCTTCGATGCAATCTTCGCGATTGGGAACCCGGTCGCCTTGGACGCAAGCGCTGAAGACCTCGAAACTCGCGGATTCATCTCAATAGTAATGATGCGGCCGTCCTTCGGATTCACCGCAAACTGAATGTTACAGCCACCCGTATCGACGCCCACCTCGCGGATAATCGCTATACCCTGATCGCGCATTGTTTGGAATTCCCTGTCCGTCAGCGTCACTGCTGGCGCAACAGTCACCGAATCTCCGGTATGGACGCCGAGGGCATCAACGTTTTCAATCGAGGCGATCACGATAACGTTGTCGTTGCGGTCGCGCACCAACTCAAGTTCGAACTCCTTCCATCCGAGGATGGACTCCTCGATCAGGACGTTCGCCTCTGGTGAGGCGTCGAGACCTCCACCCGCGATGCGGTCAAGATCCTCCATAGTGAACGCAAGGCCGGAACCAAGCCCACCCATGGTGAAGGAAGGTCGCACGACCACTGGAAGACCAAGCTCCTGCACTGTCTCGTGGACTTCATCCATTGAGTAGCAAACGCGCGAGCGCGCGGATTCGCCGCCGATCTTCTCGACGATGTCCTTAAACTTCTGTCGATCCTCCCCGCGCTCAATGGCATCGATATTCGCGCCGATCAACTCAACGTTATGCTTAGCCAGAATGCCTTGTCGCTCGAGCTGGATCGCCGCGTTCAGCGCTGTCTGTCCACCAAGCGTTGGCAGAATCGCATCAACTGGATGCCCCTGCTCTGCTTCGCGAGCCAAAATCATGTCGATGTAGCTCGGATCAATCGGCTCGACATAGGTATGGTCCGCAAACTCCGGGTCAGTCATAATCGTTGCCGGGTTCGAGTTAATAAGAGTGACGCGCAGGCCCTCTTCCTTCAAAACGCGGCATGCCTGCGTCCCCGAGTAGTCAAACTCACAAGCCTGACCAATGACGATTGGTCCGGATCCAATAACCATCACATGGTTGATATCTTCGCGCTTCATAGTCTTTATCTCCTCTAGTGCTGGTTATTGCTTGTTCGGGCTCTTCGAGTCCATCAGCGAGATGAACTGATCAAACAGCGGGTTCGCATCGTGCGGGCCGGCAGCCGATTCGGGGTGATACTGCACGGAGTACGCCATGCCGTTGTCCAATGCCACGCCCTCGACGGTGCCGTCGTTCAAGCAGACGTGCGTGATGGATGCCGGCCCGAAATCCGTCTCGAAGCTATCGCCTGCCTTGCCGCGGAGCGCGAAGCCGTGATTCTGGCTGGTGATGTCAATCTTTCCAGTGCGCAAATTCTTTACCGGGACATTGACACCGCGGTGACCGTAGCGGAGCTTGTATGTCTCCAGCCCAAGCGCCCGGCCCAGGATTTGGTTGCCGAAGCAAATCCCGAAGAACGGGATCTTTGCCGCAAGAACGTCGCGGACGACCGCCACCATTTCGTCTGCAGTCGAAGGATCGCCTGGACCGTTGGAGACGAACACGCCGTCGGGACGGTACTGTTCAATCTCCTTCAGCGGGGTGTTCGCCGGGACCACGACGGTCTCGATGCCACGCTTTGCGAACTGCAATGGAGTTGCGGTTTTAATACCCATGTCGTATGCGACAACGGTGTACCGCTTCTCACCTTCAGCAGGAATGATGTATGGCTCAGTCGTCGTCACCTCGTCGCTAAGGTCGGCGCCTGCCATCGCGGGCTGCTCGTTGACCAGCTTGACCAGCTCATCAACTGGACGCTCTGTATCTTTACCGACAAAAATCCCTGCTGAAATGGATCCATGGTTGCGCAGGTGGCGCACCAGAGTCCGAGTGTCCACTCCGTAGATGCCCGGGATACCCTCGTTTTCCATCTGCTCTGAAAGGCTACGCTTCGAGCGCCAGCTCGAATGTGCCGTTGAGAGGTCACGGATTACGAGGCCAGCAGCCCAAATCTTGTTGTCGTGCGACTCATTGTCCTCGTCGTTCCAGCCTGTATTGCCGATTTGCGGAGCCGTGAGCGTCACGATCTGCTTGTGGTACGACGGGTCGGTCATCGTTTCCTGGTACCCGGTCATTGCGGTGCTAAACACTGCCTCGCCATAGACCCCCTGTTGTGCACCGAATGAGAAGCCACGGAATACTTTTCCATCGCCAAGCACGAGAAGCGCTGGGATACGTTTGTTAACCATGTTGTTTAGTTCCTTTACTCGTTATCGGCTTGGTACGTGACAGCTCCGCGCAGCATGGTCATTTTGACCTGCGCACGGAACTGCATCCCTTCGTACGGTGTATTTGAGGCTTTCGACGCCAGCTCTTCCGGCTCTACTGTCCACGATGAATCAGGATCGACCAGGGTGAGGTTCGCTGGCTCACCAGCTGCGATTGGTCGCCCTTGATCCTCCAACCGAAGGATCTCAGCAGGGCGCTCGCTCATCACCTTCGCGACGAACCGCCAATCTGCCAACCCTGCTTCAACAAACACGCGCGCGATGATCGCCAGCGAGGTCTCAAGTCCCAGCATTCCTGGCTTCGCGTGCTCGAACTCCACGCACTTCTCCTCTGAGCCATGCGGCGCGTGGTCGGTAGCTACGACATCGATGGTTCCGTCTAATAACGCATCGCGAAGCGCAATTGTGTCCCTGCGTTCACGCAGCGGTGGATTCACCCGGAAGTTTCCGTTGAAGGTTTCCAGCTTCTCATCTGTCAGCAACAGGTGATGCGGTGTTACCTCAGCAGTGACATTTGAGGAGTGCGTCTTCGCCAGTCTCAATAGTTCGACGGTGCCTTCGGTCGAGGCATGGCAGACGTGGAGGCGTCCGCCATAGTCACGGGTCATGATCATGTCTCGAGCCACAATTGATTCTTCAGCGACACGAGGCCACCCGCGAAGGCCCAACTTCGCAGCCATTGGCCCTTCGTGAGCGCTGGCGTCGTCAGTCAGGCGGTGGTCCTCAGCGTGCTGCGCCAGGAGCACATCGTATGCCTTGGCGTACTCGATCGCACGTCGCATGATCTGTGGATCATTCACGCACTTCCCGTCGTCGGAAAACATCCGAACGTGCGACTGTGACATCAACCCGATCTCAGTAAGCTGCTTGCCTTCAAGACCCTGAGTGATGGACCCAACCGGGTAGACATCGCACTTGCCGTAGCTTTGTCCCTTGTTCCATACCGCTTCAGCAAGGAATGGCTGATCAATGACAGGACGCGTGTTCGCCATCGTGAACACAGCAGTAAAACCGCCCTTGGCAGCAGCGTCTGAACCAGTCGCGATAGTTTCGGTATCCTCGCGGCCGGGCTCTCGCAGGTGCACGTGCATATCCACCAGCCCTGGCAGAAGCACCCAACCGTGACCATCAACCACTTCATCCGCGACCGAGGTGTCGACGTCCTCTCCGACCGCAACAATCCGTCCATCCTCGATAAGGACATTCGCGGTGGATTCGCCATATGGCCGAACGTTTGTCAATGCAACTACTGACATTTCTAACTTTCCTCTCCAGCCAACAAAGCAAACAGCACAGCCATTCGCGTGTAAACACCGTTTGAGACCTGCTGCAACACAGCTGTGTTCTCTCGGTCTGCTACATCGAAATTGATTTCCATACCACGCAGCATCGGCCCCGGGTGCATGATGATCGCGCCGGGTTTCATCTGCTTTGCGCGTTGTTTACTGAGACCAAACAGTGTGGCGTACTCGCGATGTGAAGGGAAGAATCCGCCGTGCATGCGCTCAGCCTGTACGCGCAGCATCATGACGACGTCAGCGCTCGGAATCTCGGCGTCGAAGTCATAACTGACCCGACACGGCCAGTACTCGACCCCAACTGGCAGCAGCGTAGGTGGTGCGACAAGAACAACCTCCGCACCAAGCTTCGACAGTAACTGCACGTCAGAGCGCGCCACCCTTGAATGCAAAATATCGCCGACAATGATGATCTTCTTGCCGGCGATTTCACCAATCTTTTGACGCATCGTCACTGCGTCCAGCAACGCCTGCGTCGGGTGTTGGTTCTGACCGTCACCAGCATTCACTACAGATACGTTGGGGACCCAGTCGGCGATGAGCTTCGCTGCACCAGACGACGGGTGGCGAACAACCACAGCGTCAGCACCCACCGCGGCGATCGTGGACGCCGTATCCTTCAGCGACTCCCCTTTCTTCACAGAGGACGAAGACGCCGAGATATTAATGACGTCAGCGCTCATCCACTTCCCTGCGGTCTCGAACGAGGAGCGGGTACGCGTTGAGTTCTCGTAAAAGAGCGTAAAAATGGTACGTCCACGCAGCGTCGGGAGTTTCTTGATCTCACGACCCTCGAGCGCTTCGCGGAACCGTTCAGCCTCATCCATGATGAGATGAATGTCGTCGACGCTGAGATCGTCGATCGAAATCAGGTGCTTCATTCGGCAGTGACCTCCTTGGTCAGCGTCACCGCGTCGACGTCATCAATAGGATTCAACGACACCGTGACGTCTTCAGCAATGGCGGTAGGAATGTTTTTGCCAACATAGTCGGCACGAATTGGCAGTTGACGGTGCCCGCGATCAACAAGCACTGCAAGCTGAATAGCGCGCGGACGCCCAAGATCCCGCAATGAATCAAGCGCAGCCCGGATCGTGCGTCCCGAGAACAGCACGTCATCTACGAGTATGATCGTTGCATCATTGATTTCGACCGGGATGTTCGTTGGCATCAGCGCCCGATGAGGCTTGTCCCGAAGGTCATCACGGTACAACGTGATGTCAAGGCTGCCCACAGGGACAGCGACGCCAATGAATGATTCAATCGCTTCCGCGATCCGCTCTGCTAGTGGCACTCCCCCCGAAGGAATACCTAATAGGACCGGAGTGTCTGATGACTCCGAATCAAGCGCATTCTTCTCAATAATCTGGTGCGCGATGCGTGCAATGGTTCGCTCAACGTCACGCTCGTTTAAAAGCGCAGACGTCACGCGTTGCTTGTCACTCATCGAACCTCCTTCCCCGCCTCTCTGTGCGGAATTTAAAGGATGTCGAATATGGTATTTGTCTATGCTGAGACTCCACAGAATCTTAGCACTATCGAAAGCATCCACAGTCATATCGGGGTGTTTTTCTGGACGCCAGCCTTCAGATTCCCCTATACAGGTGTGCTCACCACAACGTAAGTGTCAAGACGCTGCAAACATTGTGTTCCCCGAGTCGGTTTACGAAACGTTGGTAGGGTTGGAACAATGACAACGCAACAAAACACTGACCTGCCCAGACCGGTCTCGCTTGCAGATGTTGCATCAATCTTTGAAAACGAGAGCCTAGAGTTCCGCGTCGAAGAGGACATTCTGCGAAGCGGATTCGTCAACTGTGCGATTGTATGCGCCCTGGATGATGACTATTTGATCTTCGAGTCCATTTGGCGTGGCGCCGTACCACAGGAAATGGCATCACATTTACTCTTGGCCATGAACGAGCACAACCAAACGCATTTCGCGCCGACTCTTCGTTTCTTTGAAAACGAAACCGGCGATGACGAACCGACCCTCGCGGTGAGCGCAATCCGAACGATCGACGTAACAAATGGCTTGTCGAGGAATCAGCTGGGAGCATTCATCCTCACCTCAATTGAATCGACGCTGCAAGCTTTCGACTTTTTAGAGACATCGTTTCCGACGCTAGTGATTTGGAAGGACCCCCACGTTGAGCACTAATACCCCTGCTTCCCAAGTCACAATCGACCGCATCACCGAGCAGATGAGAGGACACGGGGTCGAGCTAACCGATGACCCAACGGGGCGCGTTGCCCACGCCAACCTCAACGGCTTTCACGTACTGTTTGTCTTATTAGATACCGTGCTTATCGTCCGTGCCGATGCTGAAACAGACGTACCTGCAGACTCGACGGATCCTTCCCTATATCTAGCAGCGAACCAAACAAACTCCTCACTGCTTGGTTGCCGTGCCGTTGTCGCCAACCGGGGAGAAACGCTCGTCGTACGTGTTGAAAGCGAAATACATGTTGCAACTGGCATGACCGACGATCAACTGTCAAGTGCACTACGTCGCAGCACCGACCACGTGCTGTACGCGCAAAACACCATGAAAGTCCTATCAGAAACGATCATGAAGGCAGCCAACTAAGAAAAGTAAAAGAGGGAGACGACGCCTGGGCGCGGCCTCCCTCCTACAAAGCAGAGCTTCTCTTTATGCCTCTACGTCGTCAACAGGATCCTCAGAATCCTCAGAATCTGCTTGTGGCGTTGGGGCGTGCTCAGAACGCGACTGGATAACTCCATCAAGTACCGCGTGAATATACGGTGCAGCTTGTGCACCAGAGTACTGCGTGGCGAGCTCAGCAGCGTTCGAGATCGTGATCGGGCCATCGACCTCAGAATTGAACAGGATCTCCCAAATACCCACTCGCAGAATTTGACGGTCGACCGCGGGGATTCGGTCCAGCTCCCAGTCGTGGCTGAGGAACTTCTCGATTGCATCATCGATATCATCCAGCTGCTGGGCGACACCTTCGACGATGATCCGAGTATACGGAGCCACTGGAGCAATCTGGTTCAGTGGGTTCTCCGCAAGCTTTTCACGATCTTCGACAATTGCAACCGGATCAATGTCCCTAGCTTCAGCCTCGAAGAGGATGTCGACGGCTCTACGACGCGCACGGTAGCGTGCGCCATGGCGTTTGAAATTTTCCATTAGTTGTTCACGCGCGAGAGGTATTCACCAGTACGCGTATCAACCTTCACCACATTGCCAGTTTCAAGGAACAGCGGCACCTGAATCTCAGCGCTGGTCTCCAACGTGGCTGGCTTAGTGCCACCGGTCGAACGGTCGCCCTGCAAGCCAGGCTCAGTGTGCTCGATCTTAAGATCGACGGAAATCGGGAGCTCTGCAAACAGTGCGTCACCCTCGTAGAACGACACCTGCACACGCATGTTCTCCAACAGGAACTTAGCTGCATCGCCAAACTTCTCTTCTGGAAGCTCGTACTGCTCGTACGTCTTGTCGTCCATGACCACGTAGTTGGTGCCGTCGTTGTACAGGTACGTCATATCGCGGCGGTCGACAGTAGCCGTATCCACCTTGACGCCTGCGTTCCAAGTCTTGTCAACGGTCTTGCCGGAAACGACATCCTTCAACTTAGTACGAACGAAAGCTGGGCCTTTACCCGGCTTCACGTGCTGGAACTCAACAATCTGCTGGAGTTTCCCATCAACCAACAGAACCAAACCGTTTTTAAAATCAGCAGTAGTTGCCACTTGAAGCCTTCCTTCTTTCTAACAGTAGATATGCTCTCGCAATCACAATTATGCTACAGCACGATGAGTTCCTTAGGGAACTGGGTAATAATGCGCGGCGCACCGCTGGTGATAATAAGTGTGTCTTCGATCCGAACACCGCCCTTACCTGGAACATAGATTCCAGGCTCAATGGTCAACGTCATCGACGGCTCCAGCTCCCCGGTACCGGTCACTGCTGCATACGGCCCTTCGTGGACGTCCAACCCAATGCCATGACCGGTTGAATGTACGAAATACTCACCATATCCAGCGTTCTCGATCACGCTTCTACATGCCTGATCGACCTCGACCAGTTTCGCCCCTGCCACAGCAGCATCGACACCGGCCTCCTGTGACGCACGAGTGACCTCATAAATTTCGCGGAGAAACTCCGATGGTTCGCCAACCGCAAACGTTCTCGTCATATCGGAGTTAAAACCAGCCCGGTACATACCGAAATCAATCGTAACGAGATCACCTGGCTCAATCACCTTGTCTGAAGCACCGTGATGCGGCTTTGCCGAATTCAGACCGGACGCAACAATCGTATCGAAACTCGGACGATCCGCACCGAGCAACCGCATACGGTACTCCAGGTCTGCGGCGACACGTCGCTCAGTCCGACCAGCAGCGAGCTCACCGGCGTCGATAAGCTCACGAAGCGCCGTCGATGCCAGCTCCGCTGCCTCTGTGAGGCGTTCGAGCTCTAGGTCATCCTTCACCAGCCGGATAGCTTCAATTTCACGAGTAATAGGAACCAGCGTCACCCCCTCCGGGCATGCGTTCTGCAGCGCCTCGAGCTGCGAAGCGCTAACGTAGTCCGCCTCGTAGCCAACCCGGTGCCCCTCCATAACGGCGCCCAAAAGCTCAGTGGATACTTTTCTAGTGATTGTTGCCTCAATGTCGGGCACTTCCTCCGCGACCTGCGTCGCGTAGCGGCCGTCCGTCGCAATTCGGGCTGTGCGGTCCTTGGACACAAGAAGTGCCCCGTTCGAACCAGAAAACCCTGAAAGGTAACGGACGTGGGTCAGGTGAGTAACCAGCATGTCGTCAACTCGCCGGGCGGCCAACAGAGAGGCAAGCTTCCGGCGACGGTTTTCAAAACGAGTATCTGCTAAACCCATTGGAACTCCTTCGAATCATTGATAAATACTTGCATCGCGAGTTCGTACCCAACCAAACCGAGACCAGCGATAACACCCCTGGCAACCGGGGAAAGGTACGAATGGTGGCGAAAAGACTCGCGCGCGAACACATTTGAGATGTGCACTTCAACAAAACCGGGGCCATCCCCTAGCTCAACAGCGGCATCACGCAACGCCACCGATGTATGGGTCAAGCCTCCCGGGTTGATAATAACTGGCCACTTGTTATCTGCGGCCTCATGCACCCAGTCAATTAAAACGCCTTCGTGATTGGACTGCCGAACCTCGACATCTACGCCTGCCTCAGCGCCCTTCTTCTCCAACCGTTGCGTGAGCGTCTCCAACGTCTCTGAGCCGTAGATCTCCGGCTGCCGTTTACCTAACCTGTCTAAATTCGGCCCATTGAGCACAAGAATCTTCATCGCATTAATCCTTCATCATGGTATCGTACGCAGCGCGCATTTCGTTCTTGGAGGCGTCCTCAAGCCTTGTGCACGAACCGATACCATCGAGCACGACGAATCGAATGTGACCATTCCTGTTCTTCTTGTCGCGCGTCATTCCCTCGTAAAGCTCATCGAATGCACCATGCTCATAGCGAGTTGGCAGCCCAGACTTTTCTAGGATTGTGCGGTGCAAATCGACGACGCCCTCGTCGATTAGCCCTCTGTGCAGAGCGAGGTAGGCCACGAACATCATCCCAATGGCCACAGCGTTCCCATGACGCCAACGGTAGTGCTCACGACGCTCAATCGCATGCCCCAGAGTATGCCCATAATTCAAAATCTCACGAAGGCCAGACTCTTTCAGATCCTCGGACACCACCTTCGCTTTGACGGCAACAGACCGCTCAATAAGCTCAGGCCAATTATTAGTTGGCCCATCTTGGAAAAGCTCGAGGATCCTCGGATCTGCGATGAATCCAGTCTTAATGAGCTCAGCTGAACCAGAAACAATCTCCTCTTCCGGAAGCGTGTAGAGGCGCTCCAGGTCGACAAAGACGCCCTTAGGCTCATGAAACGCACCGACTAAGTTCTTGCCTTCCTCAGTGTTCATCCCTGTCTTGCCGCCCACCGCAGCATCCACCATTGCAAGCAACGTCGTGGGGACATGAACAACGTCGATACCACGCATCCACGTTGCGGCGACAAACCCACCTATATCCGTCGCGGCACCTCCCCCAACAGTGACCACGGCGTCCTGCCGAGAAAAACCCGCACGGCCAAGCGTGTCCCAAAGTCGACTCGCAACGTCAATACTTTTACCGTCCTCTGCGTCTGGGACGGACACCAAGTGCGGCTCAACGTTGTTGCTTTCTAGATCTTGAGCAATACACCTCGCCACAGCGGCCAATGGGGGCTGGTGCACAATCAGCACCTTCCGCGCACCAAGCGCATGAACATGATTCCCGACCATCATCGTGGTGTCGTGATCAATGAACACCTGGTACGGCTGGGGTCCGAGAACGTCCACTACTGCCATGCCATCCTCACTTCTTTCTACGAATCGATGTATTCGCTATCAATGACGCTCAACACTTCCGCGACGATTCGCTGTGGCGGGCGACCATCAGTACGGACTCTGTAGTCAGCCACATCCCGATAGAAAGGCTCCCGCTCAGCGAGCAGTAACCGATATCTCTCCTCAGGGTTCTCGGCTGCCAGCACAGGGCGACTGCCATCGCCAATGGTTCGCCGAGTGCCTTCCTCAACGCCAACATCGACCCACACAACAAGATGCTGCGCTAACAACGCCCTCGTCTCGGGCCGAACAACGGCGCCGCCGCCCAAACTGACTACGCCTTTGCTCTCTAACGCCTGCTTGACAAACTCAATCTCGAGATCACGGAACGCATCTTCTCCCAATTCCGCATAAACCTCGCCACACGGTTTTTCCTCTGCATTCTCAATCAGCGCATCAGAATCAACAAACTGAAGGTTCAAGGCCCTGCCTAGTCGACGCCCAACTGTCGTCTTGCCCGCTCCTGGCGGACCGACAAGCACCACTGTCGGAATACCAGCTTCAAACGAAGTCGGTGCTTCGTCGCTAACCAACCCGGTGTCTGTCTCTGCGTTCACAGTCATCCTTTCTATGCGGATTACTCTCCGTCAAAACGGAACCGCTGCGCAACGTACTGCTGATAAGACGCAATATTACGCTTTACTTCCTGAAGGCTATCCCCACCAAACTTCTTCAATACGGCTTCCGCAAGTACGAGAGCGACCATTGCTTCAGCAACAACCCCACCTGCGGGAACAGCGCAGATATCGGAACGCTGATGAATACCTGTCGCCTTCCCGCCAGTTGCCATATCGATGGACTGCAGCGCACGCGGCACTGTAGAGATCGGTTTGAACGCTGCGCGCACTCGAAGTTGCTCGCCGTTCGTCATACCGCCTTCTATACCTCCCGCGCGATTCGATAGTCGCTCCAAACGCCCATCCGCCAGGGTAATTTCGTCATGAGCTTCGGATCCCCTCCGAGCGGCAGACTCGAAACCGTCACCGATCTCGATGCCCTTCACGGACTGAATACTCATGAGTGCCCCTGCGAGTTGTGCATCGAGGCGCTCCGCTCCCGAGATATGCGACCCCAAGCCGATAGGGAGACCGTCGACGATTACCTCAACAACACCGCCAAGAGTGTCCCCCGACTTCTTCGCAGATTCTATGCAGGCGACCATCGAGGCCTCAGCCTCTTTACTCGCGGCGCGCACGGGCGAGTCATCGATCGCATCAATGTCACCAAACGACGGCGCGGCGTCACGATCCGGTGTCGATTCCCCGATAGAAACAACGTGAGAAAACACCTCCACCCCCAGTGCCTCACGCAACAACGAGCGAGCTACCGCACCTGCCGCCACTCGCGCAGCAGTCTCGCGTGCTGACGACCGCTCCAGCACCGCTCGCGCCGAGTCAAAGCCGTACTTGATCATGCCAGGAAGATCCGCGTGACCTGGTCGCGGGCGAGTCAATTTCGCACCGCGCCCGGAAGCCATCGCCTTCTGAACTTCTTCGTCTGATCCATCGAGCGTATGAGGAGACATAATCGTAGTCCACTTTGGCCACTCGCTATTCCCAATCTGAATAGCAATCGGGCTGCCAATAGTCCTCCCGTGCAGAATTCCCGCCAGGAGTTCAAGTTTGTCTTGCTCAAACTTCATTCGCGCACCACGCCCATATCCAAGGCGCCGACGTGCAAGCTGATGGGCAATCTCCTGCTCGGTAATCGGCACGCCTGCGGGCATGTCTTCTACAAGTGCAATGAGTGCTTGGCCGTGGGATTCTCCGGCAGTAGTCCAGCGAAACATGTTGGCTATTGTGTCACACTTCTCCCCAAAAAATGCCGTTTCCAAGGTAGAGTCCGATCAATGCCCAACAGGCAAGCAGCATCGAAGGACCGTGAGGAACACGGCACGAACGTGTAAACAGCGCGAAACACAAGGTACAGAAACTACTGAGGAAAATCGCCAGGATGATCCCTATAAACCCACCACATGCGGCAGCGGCAACTCCCAGCGGCAGTGCAAGTTTGGCGTCCCCACCGCCAATTCCCCTACCAACCAACAAATACACCGCAGGCCAAAGCGCACCCACGAAAAGCACCGGCTGCAGAATTATCGCACTCAGTGCCAAAACACTAGCGGGTAGCGTAAGGAAATCAGGGAGACGCGCGTACTTCAGGTCGTACCAGCACAACAGCGCAGACCATCCGCCTGCTAATACGACCCCAATCCATGCAACGCCCCCCATCGTGTTTCTAACGCCTCTGCGGCTCCAGTGACTTCCAATGCTGCAAGAGTGCTTGCTCCATCTCCCGACGTGGAGCGTCAAGGCCCGTGAATTGTTCAAACTGTGAAAATGCTTGGCCCGCGAGCATGGTGAGCCCTCCGACTGCCTTGTACCCATTTGCAGCGGTTTGGGAAACTAGCGGCGTCGGCCATGGATCATAAATCACGTCGAGCAGCGGAGCATGTGCCAACTGCGTAACATACGGCCGTAATGTATCAGCGGGGACAGTGGACACGATTACGTCGGCGGCGGCAGTGATTTTGAACAAATCACTGTCATACGAGACAAAATGGCAGGCAATGCCCTCTGTCAAGTTTCGAAGCTCCTGGCGTCTGTCGGATCGGTTGATGACAGTAATCTCTACAGCGCCACGCTCCCGTAGCGCCCAAATGACGGCTCGAGACGTACCTCCAGCGCCTACCACAACAGCGCGCCGAATCTCAGCATCACCAACCAAGCGGTCGAGCGCGTACAGAACTCCCTCGCAGTCTGTGTTGTCGGCACGCCAGCCTTGCTGCGTACGGACCAAGGTATTCGCAGAGCCGATTGCTAAGGCGCGGTCGCTCGCACGGTCCGCGATCTGCAACGCAGCAAACTTGCCAGGCATGGTTACAGAGAATCCGCGGAAGCTCTGATCCGCTTCAAGAACAACCTTGGGTAAGTCTGCCTCGAGGCACTCGATTTTTGAATAGCGCCAGTCATTCAGACCATGCGCTTTATACCCAGCGTGGTGTAACACTGGCGACAGCGAGTGCTCAATTGGAGAGCCAAGGACAGCTGCTTGGTGCATCATTACTCCGAAGGCGCTTCTCGCTGAGAATCCAGGATGCCCGAATCGTACGCACGCTGCGTATCTTCCAGGTGCTTATCAAACGTACGGTTAAACACGGTCGTGCCATCCTTGTCAATAGTGACGAAGAACAACCAGTCCCCTTCAGCTGGACGTTCCATGGCTTCGATTGCCTCCAGTGACGGTGAGGCGATCGGTGTCTGCGGGAGCCCGTCCATGGCATACGTGTTCCACGGCGTCACTCGCTCGCGGTCCTCGCGTGAAGTTGCGACTTCAACGGAAGGCAACCCGTAGTTCACTGTGGAGTCAAACTCGAGACGCATAGGTTCGTTCAACCGGTTCAAGATAACGCGCGCGACCTTATCAAACTCCCCAGCGGGGGCCTCGCGCTCTACCAAAGATGCAGCGACGACAAGTTCGTACGGAGTCAGCCCTACCGACTTTGCGCGTGAAACGATGTCCGTCGCTTCGTACTGCTTCGCCGAACGGGTGATCAAATCAGTGAGCACAGTCTCTGCCGAAGCACCAGGGTCCACAATGTATTCGCCCGGGGCGATGAGGCCTTCGAGGCGCTTCGCGTCACCGGCGCGTGCCCCCACAACATCGAGTGCCCACTCTGGGACGCCAAGGCTTGCAGGGTCAGCGTCTGCTGCAACGCGGTGCAATTCCTCAGCGGTGATGCAGCCAGGCTTTACTGCATCGCCACAGGAAACTTGCTGAATCATCGACAAGATGCCAAGACGACGCTGACCGCCAACAACGTTGACGTCCATAAGTGTGGCACCCCCGTACACCTGCAGTGGGGTCACCCGTTTCGTAGGATCAAGAAGCGCGGCGACTGCGCTTTCCGCGCTCATCTCTCCCTCCAGACGATAAAACCCAGGCTGAATATTATCTGAATCCGCATTGTTCGCAGCGGCAGTCTGGAACGCTCCGTTCGAAGCAACAATCCCTCGTTCCTCGAGCTCAGGACCAAGCGAGGAAATATTCGAGCCTTCGGGGATTTCGACGACTTGTTCCTCACCATTGCCGGTGCCGTCAAAGTCGGCGTTGGTACCATTACGCATCACTGCGATCCAGGCGATCAGACCAATAATCAGCAAGATTGACGTTACGAGCACCGCCGTGCCCCGTGTGCGTCTTTTCGAGGTTGTTGGGGTCGTCACGATTGATTCTCCTTGAGGTAATTCATTCGGCCGTCCAGCCAAGATTGCAAAATCTCAACCGCCGCAGCTTGATCGATCACGCTACGACCAGCTCGTTCGTTCACACCACTCGCCCGCAAAGCTTGAGTTGCAGCAACAGTCGTTAAACGTTCATCGGCCATTCTTACGGGAAGCCCGGACCGTCGCCTTATTCGAAACGCAATCTCTTTCGCGTGTTTGACGCTTCGTGAACCGTGCCCTTTCAAATCGCGTGGAAGGCCCACAACGACTTCGACGATCTCGTATTCGTCGATGATCTCGATAATTCGGTCGATGTCAGACCCGTCGCGATCCTTAAATCCTGTAACACGAGCAACAGTCTCCAGCGGAGTTGCTAACGAAGCTTCACGGTTTGACGATGCCACGCCGATACGAACCGTACCGACGTCGATTCCAAGGCGACGCCCCGGCCCGGGATCTTGAACCCCGGGAAGATCGGGCTGCACCGTCATAACATCACTCCTACCGCTTACACTGTGCCTTCCCTTAAAACCTACTGGTTTTTTGGCACAACGTATACCTAAATACGGCGTGTCGCCCGACCGATCTGGACTTTTGACGCTTATGCACCAAGCACATCGCGGATTGCTTGGAAGCCTGCATCGATGCCGTCAGCCAAAGAGCCAGAGCCCTGCGCAAGGTTGGGCTTACCGCCACCACGTCCGCTGACGTACTCACCGAACGTCTTTACAAGATCTCCAGCCCTGATGCCATTGTCTACGGCTGCGCCGGTGACGGCGAACACGAACGGAACCTTGCCCCCGTTATCAGAAGCCAATGCTACAACCGCAGGCTCGCCCTCCAGCTTGCCGCGAAGATCATTCGCAAGTGTGCGCACATCTCCGGCTTCAATACCTTCCGGTAGCTTCGCAGCAATGACCTTGTACGCACCGATGGTTTCCGCACGCTCGAGGAACTCGGCGGTCTTGGACAGAAGTTGCTGACGATGAAGGTTCTCAATCTCCTTCTCCGCTGCGCGCAGACGCTCCGTAAGCTGAGCAATGCGTTCTGGCAATTGACCCGTAGGAGTCTTTAGCTCGGCGGCAAGGCCCGACGCCAACGCAGCTTCCTTCGAGAAGTACTTGAAGGAATCCATACCGGAATACGCCTCGATACGACGCGCACCGGAACCGACGGAAGACTCACCAAGCACCGCAACCGGCCCAATCTGCGAAGAATGCTCAACGTGCGTACCACCACAAAGCTCAATAGAGAATGGCCCACCGATCTCGACAACGCGGACTTGGTCGCCGTAGTTCTCGCCGAAGAGCGCCATGGCGCCCATCTCCTTCGCCTTCGAAAGCGACGTTTCAATCGTGTTGACTGCAAAGTCAGCGTCAACCGCCTGGTTTGTAATCGTTGCAATCTCCGAAAGCTGAGCGTCCGTCAGCTGATCGGTGTAGTTGAAATCAAAGCGCAGGTAACCCGGCTTGTTCATCGAGCCAGCCTGAACAGCGGTTGGTCCAAGCACCTGACGTAGTGCCGCGTGAATGAGGTGCGTCGCGGTGTGCGCCTGTCGCGCCCCATGACGCCACTTCGCATCAACTTCTGCCTGGACCTGGTCCCCCAGGCCGATGCCACCGTTTTCCACGGTTGCCTTGTGTACCCACAGCTTCTTGCCGATCTTCTGCACGTCATGTACCTGCAGCGTCGTATCGCCAACGCGGATCAAGCCACGGTCGGCCATCTGACCACCGGCTTCGGCATACATCGGAGTGACGTCGAGAATTACCTCAACCTCGTCGCCTGCTGCGACCTCATCCACCTTAGCGCCATCGCGCACAAGCCCAAGCACTCGTGCGTCATGCTCGAGCTCTGAATACCCTACGAACTCGGTCGGGTGATTATCTACCCATTCACGGTAGAGCGACTCGTCAATATTACGGTGCTTCTTTGCCTTATTGTCTGCCTTCGCACGAGCACGCTGTTCCTGCATTGCAGCATCAAACGCAGCCATATCGACGTCGAGGCCGGCTTCATGCGCCATTTCCAGTGTCAAGTCAATCGGGAAACCATACGTGTCATGGAGTTCGAACGCCTGCTGCCCCGGCAGCGTCTTCGTACCAGACGCCCGCAGTTGCTCCACTGTTTCGTCGAAGCGATGCGTACCGGATTCAAGCGTCTTCAAGAAAGCACGTTCTTCAGCCAATGCAACACGCAGAATACGTTCCCGATTCTTAGCGATCTCCGGGAACGAAGGCGTCATCGTATCCATGATGGTGTTCATGAAGACCTCAAGAACGTTTCCGGTCGCCCCCAGAAGACGTGCTGAACGCACAATTCGGCGAAGCAAACGGCGCAGGATGTAACCGCGTCCCTCGTTCGAAGGGGTTACACCGTCAAGAATGATCATCATGCCAGTACGAGAGTGATCCGCAATCACGCGGAAACGAACGTCGTCCTCATGAACGCCGGCATCGTACTTTGTGCCGGTGAGTTCGACAGCGGCGTCAATCACCGGGCGGAGCAAATCAGTTTCATAGACGTTGTCGACTCCCTGAAGCAAACAAGCGACTCGCTCAATACCCAAGCCCGTATCGATGTTCTTCTTTGGCAGCTCGCCGACAAGCTCGAAGTTGCCCTTCTTATCGCCCTCACCACGAATCGACTCCATGAAGACCAGGTTCCAGATCTCCATGTAACGGTTATCATCCGCGACCGGGCCACCCTCCTTACCGTATTCGGGGCCGCGGTCGTAGTAGATCTCCGAGCAAGGACCACACGGGCCAGGAATACCCATGGACCAGAAGTTGTCCTCCATTCCCATGCGCTGGATACGCGACGGGTCTACACCGATCTTGTCCTGCCAGATTGACGCCGCTTCATCGTCATCAAGATAGACCGTTACCCACAGACGCTCTGGGTCAAGCCCATAGCCGCCGTCCTCGATGCTGCCTGTCAGCAGTTCCCACGCGTGGGTAATCGCCCCCTCTTTGAAGTACTGGCCGAAGGAGAAGTTGCCGGCCATCTGAAAGAACGTGTTGTGGCGGGTCGTAATACCCACTTCTTCGATATCAAGCGTCCTCACGCACTTCTGGATAGAAGTCGCTTTCCCGTGCTCAAAGGGAGGGTTTTGCTGTCCAAGGAAGTACGGCTTGAACGGAACCATACCCGCATTCACGAACAGCAGCGTCGGATCGTCCAAGATAAGCGAAGCGCTCGGGACCGGCGTGTGTCCTGCACGGACGAAGTGCTGCGTGAAGCGCTCACGAATCTCATGGGTTTGCACGGAGTAGTTTCCTTTCACGTTCGAATCAATCTCGAACTACTCTACCCCTCAACCGCGCACTAACCTACGCAGCCTGCCCAAGAAACCGGAAATTCTCCGCTCGTCACCATGGTCGGTCGGGGTGTAATAGACCGCATCCTCCAAGCCCTCAGGGATATACCGCTGCTGTACAACCCCCTTTGGGTCATCATGCGGGTAGATGTAGCCAACGGCATTCCCCATCGCTTTTGCCCCCTCATAGTGGCCGTCACGCAGGTGCGCAGGCACAGGACCAACCTTCCCAGCGCGTACATCTTCTTGGGCGCGAGTAATCGCCTGGATCACCGCCGGTGACTTCGGCGCCGTGGCCAAGTGAATCGTAGCCTGCGCAAGCGTGAGCCTGCCCTCCGGCATTCCGATGAGCTGGACTGCTTGTGCCGCAGCAACTGCAGTTTGAAGTGCGGTCGGGTCCGCCATGCCTATGTCTTCCGATGCATGGATTACGAGCCTGCGTGCGATAAACCGAGGGTCCTCGCCAGCCTCAATCATGCGTGCCAAATAGTGCAACGCTGCGTCGACATCCGAACCACGAATAGATTTAATGAACGCAGAAACAACGTCGTAGTGCTGGTCCCCATCTCGGTCGTAGCGCACCACCGCCCGGTTCACGCTGTCGCGAACCACGTCAAGGGTAATGGTCTCCCCCGGATCCACTGCAGCGGCCGCTGCCTCCAGGTACGTCAAACTGCGGCGCGCGTCGCCGCCCGACAAAGAGATAAGTTGCGCACGCGCATCGTCAGCGAGCTTCACCGAATCTCCAAGTCCGCGTTCGTCGTGGACTGCACGGTCAATCACCGTTCCAAGGTCCTCAGCGGATAGAGACTCCAATTTGAGGAGTAATGAACGCGACAACAATGGGGCAACCACACTGAACGAAGGGTTCTCCGTCGTCGCTGCGACGAGCAGCACCGTACGATTTTCGACGGCCGCAAGCAGCGCATCCTGCTGTGTCTTCGAAAACCGGTGCACCTCATCGATGAACAGCACCGTGCTCTCGCCCGCGATCAAGTCTCTGCGCGCAGAATCGATTACCGCGCGGATCTCTTTGACTCCTGACGACAGTGCAGAAAGACCGACGAAGTTCTGCCCCATCGCTTTCGCGATCAACGATGCGATCGTCGTTTTGCCAGTCCCAGGAGGACCGTAAAGGATCACGGAGGCCGCGCCCGATCCTTCCACGAGGCGGCGAAGTGGCTTTCCGTCGGACAGGAGATGCTGCTGTCCTGCAACTTCCTCAAGACTCTGCGGTCTCATTCGCGCAGCGAGAGGCGCACCTTGGCCGGCTTCAAAGAAGTCCGAGCCTCGCTGCGCGGCGGCATTGTGCATCGACGGCTGGCCACTCACTGGCACCGAGTTGCCAAACAGGTCAGCTTGCGACATTCGCGCTCTTGTCCTTTCGATCTTCCACTACTAAGAAAAAGCCGGAGACCTCAGCAACCTCTGGGTTGCCGACGTTCCGGCTTGCGCTGGTCTCATTGCACCCGTTCAAACGCGCGCAATATCCACGCTATTTCTTTGGCTTAAAATCGACGCCCGTTTCCTTACGCTGCTCGTCTGGGATTGGAGCGGGAGCATCCGTCAATGGATCGACACCGCCGCCAGACTTCGGGAAAGCGATGACGTCACGGATGGAATCGAAGCCGGCCAGCAGGGACACGATGCGGTCCCAGCCGAACGCGATGCCACCGTGTGGTGGGGCACCATATGCGAATGCCTCGAGCAGGAAGCCGAACTTCTCCTTGGCCTCCTCCTCAGTAATACCCATAACCTCGAAGACACGCTGCTGCACGTCACGCTCGTGGATACGAATGGAACCGCCACCGATCTCATTACCGTTGCAAACGATGTCGTAGGCGTAGGCAAGCGCATCGCCAGGGTTCTTGTCGAAGTCAGCCTTGAATTCTGGCTTCGGAGACGTAAATGCGTGGTGCACGGCGGTCCACTTCGAGTGACCCAGCGCGACGTCGCCGGAGGCAGTAGCATCCGCGGATGGCTCGAACATCGGGGCGTCGACCACCCAGGTGAATGCCCAATCGCCTTCCTTAATCAAGTCGAGCTTGCGTGCAATCTCACCGCGAGCTGCACCGAGCAGTGCTCGTGCGCTCTTCGCATCGCCAGCTGCGAAGAAGATGCAGTCACCAGGCTTCGCGCCGACGTGAGCCGCAATACCGGCCCTCTCCTCCTCGGTGATGTTCTTGGCAACCGGCCCACCAAGTTCGCCGTCCTCTTGCACGAGGATGTATGCCAAGCCCTTCGCGCCACGCTGCTTCGCCCACTCCTGCCATGCATCCAGCTGGCGGCGCGGCTGCGAAGCACCACCGTCCATTACGACGGCACCAACGTATTCATTTTGGAAGACGCGGAAGGTCGTATCCTTAAAGAACTCGGTGCAGTCCACCAGCTGGATGTCGAAGCGCAGGTCGGGCTTGTCCGAACCGTACTTCTCCATCGCATCCCTGTAGGTCATGCGCGGGATCGGAGTGGAGACCTCGTAGCCGATCAGTTTCCAAAGCTCGACGACGATCTTCTCTGCAAGAGCGATGATGTCGTCCTGATCAATGAAGCTCGCTTCGATATCAAGCTGCGTAAATTCCGGCTGACGGTCTGCACGGAAGTCTTCATCGCGGTAGCAGCGCGCAATCTGGTAGTAGCGCTCCATACCGCTGACCATCAAAAGCTGCTTAAACAGCTGTGGGGACTGCGGCAGCGCGTACCAGGAGCCTGGGCGAAGTCGGGCCGGAACAAGGAAGTCTCGTGCACCCTCTGGCGTGGAACGGGTCAAAGTTGGCGTTTCAATTTCAGTGAAATCATTCGCGTCCAGCACCTTGCGCGCTGCGCGGTTCGCCGCCGCCCGCAAGCGAAGCGCCGAGGCTTGGCGCTCGCGACGCAGGTCAAGGTACCTGTACTTCAGTCGCGTTTCCTCACCAACCTCGTTGGAGGAAGCATCCTCGATCTGGAAAGGCAACGCGGCTGCCTTGTTCAGCACCGTCAGTTCTGAAACGTTGACCTCAATCTCGCCCGAAGCCAAGTTCGGGTTAGCGGAGCCCTCAGGGCGTGGTTCGACAACACCGGTGACCTGAATGCAATACTCGCTCCGCAGGTCATGTGCGGCCTCAGCGACATCCGACTCCCTAAAAACCACCTGCGCGTAGCCAGAGCGGTCACGCAGGTCGATAAAAATGACGCCGCCGTGGTCGCGCCTACGGCCTACCCAACCTGCCAGCGTGACGGTTTGTCCTTCAAGATCTTTGCGGAGTTCGCCCGCGAGATGAGTGCGCAGCACAGTCTGTTCCACGTCCTTCCACGTGAGATACAACATTAACTGTTGAGAGTCTACTCCCTTTCCCCCGCACGCACAGGAGCGGGTCATAAGAATGCACCAACTCCCCATGAATACCTACGTCTGTGGCATGCTTGTCCCATGACGTTCAACAGCAATTATCAACGCGGAAGCGGCTACGCAAAGACTGGTTCAGGTGGACGGCGTGGTGTCCCGATCGCCGCAGGCGGTGGCCTCGGAGGACTGGTGCTTGTCGTCCTGTTTATCGCGCTCGGCGGGAATCCAGCCGATCTCATTGAGCAGTCGCCCTCCGGAACAGAGTCGGATTCGAGCTACTCCTTGGAACATTGCAACATGGATAATGCCGCGAACGAGTACGACGACTGCAGGGTTGAGGCTGCCGGTGTCTCCGTCAACAGAGTCTGGAAGACACTCTTGCCAGAGCAGGCCGGGCTCGAATACACAGAGCCCGGCCTCGTATTGTTCCGCGACGCCACACAGAGCGGTTGCGGCTATGCATCTTCGGCTACAGGCCCGTTCTACTGCCCAGCTGACCAAACTGCGTATTTTGATACCGCCTTCTTTGAACAGCTCAACGCCCTTGGCGGCAATGATGCGCCGTTCACACAGATGTACGTCACAGCCCACGAGTTTGGCCACCATGTCCAACAGATCGAGGGAACCCTTGGGCTCAGCAATTACAACGATCCTGGTGAGGATTCAGCGGCCGTAGCAATCGAAATGCAGGCGGACTGCTACGCGGGCATCTGGGCGCACTACGCGGACAAAGGTGAAAACGCACTGCTCGAACCGCTTACGGAAAGCGACGTCGTCGCCGCGATTGAAACTGCCCAGGCAATCGGCGACGACAACATTCAGCGCAGATCAGGCGGAGAAGTCAACCCTGACACCTGGACACATGGGTCCTCTGAGCAACGCAAGACCGCCTTCATGTCCGGCTACCGCAGTGGCAAAATGTCCGCCTGCGACACGCTCAACCGCGGAGTCTACAACGGATAAATTCTCGCCTGTGATGTAACATCGCGCGCATGCCACACAATGCAGTCAGCGTCGTTGATTTATTCAGCATCGGAATCGGCCCCTCGTCGTCTCATACGGTGGGCCCAATGCGCGCTGCGCTTGCGTTCATCGAAAACTTGGATCAGGCCCCTGCGCTGGTAAGAGTTGAACTACGGGGCTCGCTTGCCGCAACAGGCGTGGGGCACGGCACCGACCGCGCAGTACTGCTAGGACTCGTAGGCTACACGCCACTTACAACGGCCGCCGACACTAGGCCGCTTCCTGGGGAACCAATTCCGGAGCACGGGCATACCAAGGGCCCGGCCCGTGAACTGGACTACGAGATCGCGATGAACCCAGTACCCGTCGCGAAACATCCAAACTGCCTCATTTTCGACGCATGGAACGCTGAAGGCGTGCGCATCGCCACCCGCAAGGAGTATTACTCTGTCGGTGGCGGTTTCATCCTCGACCGCGTACAGATGGAAGCGAAGCGTAACCAAGCCGGCGTTGCTACCGTCCGCGATTCAGTGACCGTGCCCTATCCATTTTCTGACGGCGCTTCCCTCATGCACCAGTGCAAAACCCACCAGCTATCTATTGCCGAACTCATGCGAGCAAACGAAGAAGCGATGCACGGTAAGGATGCCCTTAACGATCACCTCGACGCTGTTTGGGACACAATGCAGGAGTGCGTAGCACATGGGTTGAAAGCTGAAGGTGAGCTACCAGGAGGGCTGTCGGTCCTTCGCCGTGCACCGCGCCTCCATCATTTATTGACGGCTGAATACGAAGCATCTGCAGCTCGCGGCCTCGACGCGATGGAGTGGGTCAATCTGTACGCGCTCGCAGTCAACGAAGAGAACGCCGCCCACGGGCGGGTCGTCACAGCTCCGACAAATGGCGCTGCAGGAATCATCCCAGCCGTTATGCACTACTGCCGGGATTTCACCGACAACTTCAACCGCGATGCGGCACATGAGTTTTTGTTGACCGCCGGCGCAATCGGCGCCATCATCAAAACTAATGCCTCTATCTCCGGCGCTGAGGTCGGGTGTCAAGGCGAGGTAGGCTCCGCATCATCAATGGCTGCAGCCGGTATGTGTGCGATATTGGGCGGAACTCCTCAGCAGATAGAAAACGCCGCCGAAATCGGGCTGGAGCACAACCTCGGGCTGACATGTGACCCAGTTGCAGGGCTGGTACAGATTCCCTGCATCGAGCGAAACGCCATCGGAGCCGTGAAATCAATTAATGCGGCACGCCTTGCAAAACTCGGCGATGGCACCAACAAGGTAACGCTCGATGACGTCGTCGAAACCATGGCAGCCACAGGGCGAGACATGATGAGCAAGTACAAAGAAACGTCAATGGGAGGCCTCGCTGTGCAGCTTGGCCTCCCAGTAAACATCACCGAGTGCTAGTACGCGCTAGCTCACTGCCTGGATAACTGATGTTGTTTGAAGGGGAACAGCAACCTGCTCGTGGCTCTCAAGATTCTTCACAGCTACCTCCCCGTTCGCCAGCTCTTGGTCGCCAAGCACCAACGCGAAGCGGGCCCCAGCGCGATCAGCACCCTTCATCGCCCCCTTCAAGCCACGGCCGCCGTAAGCCATATCTGCAGATATGCCCGCTGCGCGAAGCTCGTCGATAAGCGAACTCATCTTCCGGCGGGCCTCCTCACCAATAGCCACGCCGAACACGTCCACGCGACGGTCCAGCTCTGGCAAAGCAACTTCCTCTGCTTCAAGCGCGAGCACCGTCCTATCGACGCCAAGACCGAAGCCGATACCCGATAGGTCCTGGCCACCGATCTGAGCCATCAGCCCGTCGTAGCGGCCACCGCCACCAATGCCCGATTGTGCACCAAGGCCATCGTGTACGAACTCAAAGGTGGTTTTCGTGTAATAGTCCAGGCCACGGACCATGCGCGGGTTAATGACGAACGGAACTCCCATGTCCTCGAGCATGCCGGTGACTGTCTCGAAGTGTTCACGAGACACATCCGAGAGGTGATCGAGCATCAACGGTGCATCAACCAACAGCTCCTGCACCTCCGGACGCTTATCATCCAGCACACGAAGAGGATTGATGTCTGCTCGGTGCTGCGTTTCCTCATCCAGCGGAAGCTTCTTCAGGAACGCTTGGAGCTTGTCACGATACGCGGGCCTGCAGGTGTGGTCGCCAAGGCTTGTCAGCTCAAGGCGGAAACCTTTCAGCCCGACACTCCTGTAGCAGCGGTCGGCAAGCGCAATAATCTCAGCATCAAGCAACGGGTCGTCGACGCCAATCGCCTCAACGCCAACCTGCTGAAGCTGACGGTAGCGGCCCGCTTGCGGGCGCTCGTAACGGAAAAACGGCCCTGCATAGTTCAGCTTTACCGGCAGATAGCCCCGGTCAAGATTGTGTTGGATCACAGCGCGCATAACGCCGGCAGTACCCTCAGGACGAAGAGTGACGGAACGCCCACCACGATCAGCGAACGTGTACATCTCCTTTGAAACAACATCGGTTGATTCCCCCACACCACGCGCGAACAGCGTTGTGTCTTCAAATACCGGGAGCTCGATGTGCTGGAAACCCGCCAGGTGCGCCTGTCGTACGAAAGAATCTCGAACGTAAAGGAACTTCGACGATGCAGGAGGCACATACTCTAAGACGCCCTTGGGAGCGCTCAATGCCTGGAACTTCTGTGCTTGGGGTTTCTTGGAATCACTCACGGAGACAGAGTCTAGCTGTTCTCAGTCCCCACCGCAGCTAGCGCTATTGCTTGCGCGCCTCCAAAAGGAAGGGATTGGTGACCCGCTCGTGCTTCATCGTGGTGGATGGGCCATGTCCAGGCAGCAGACTTGTTCCATCATCAATCGCCCACACTGGACCACGCAACGAGGCCTTCATGGCTTCCGGGTCGGAGTAAGGCAGATCTGTACGTCCGACCGAACCCGCAAAAACCACGTCACCGGAGAACACTACATCTCCCATTCGGTACAGCACGCTACCCGGCGAGTGGCCAGGAGCGTGAGTAACTTCAAAATTGAATCCCGGCACACCGACGCCACCGTCAGCACTAAACGTTCGAAGTTCTGACACGGCGGCCATCGAAGCGGCGTCGAATAGTTGAAGTGTTGAGGCAGAAAGTCCGCGTCCATGATCGAGCATGAAAGCATCAGCTTCGTGGATGAATACGGGGACCCGGAACGTCGCTGCGTCCCTTGTGTGATCAATGTGGCCGTGTGTCAGAAAGATCGCCTCGAGACTCAGATCTTCTTCCTCAAGAACACCAGTAACAATCTTGTGTGTTCCCATACCGGCGTCGATGAGGCAGGCGCGCTTCGTAGCATCGTCAACAATGATGTAACAATTCGTCTGGAACGGGCCCGACGAAAAACCTAGAATACGCAACGCGCTGCCGCCCTCTACTTGTGTCGCCGTGTCACCCTCACTGTTTTAGGAAAGGGCAGCCTCCGCAGCCGAGTAATCAGGTTCGTTCGTGATCTCCTCGACCAGCTCAACATGCGTTACGCGGTGGTCTGCATCCGTGACGATCACAGCGCGAGCGAGCAAGCCCTTGAGTGGTGTCCCATCAAGGGTGAGACCGAACGCTTGACCAAAATCAGAACGGAATGCGGACAGTGCCTCAACGTTTTCAATTCCCTCGGCTGCGCAAAAACGCTGCTGGGCGAACGGCAAGTCCTGAGAGATGCAAAGTACTGCAGTGTTTTCAGCAGCACCAGCAAGCTCATTAAACGCACGAACAGATTTCGCGCAAACGTCAGTGTCCAACGAAGGAAAAACGTTCAGCACCAGACGCTTACCCCTGTAGTCGGCCAATGCCTTCTCCGACAGATCTCCTGCTACGAGGACTGCGTCAGGAAGCGTGTCCCCCACCTTAGGAAGCGAGCCAGACGTTTGCGATTCATTTCCTTGAAAAAATACCTTTGCCATGCACACGACCCTACATGAACACGAGCAGGCCAGCAGCCGCACCTCGAGCACGCAATAAGCCGGGTACAGTAACACCTGCTAATATTTCCCAGTCAGCTAGTCAGAACAGAGGTATAACGGTGAGCAATAAAGAACGCGGACAAGAAGCCCTCAAACACCTTGAACGTGAACTCAATTCACGCGATCGGAAGCAGAACTCCAAACCTTGGTCAATCGCAGCGCTTTCCGCGGTCGTGATTGCGGCCCTCGGTGGCAGCATCTACTTCCTGGCAAACCAAGACGGCGATAGTTCTACTGAAGCGCAAAGCTCCACTGAAGAAAGCACCGCCGCAAGCGAGTTTGACGCCAGCAACTACGAGGCAATCGCAACTAAGCGCGCCGAGGCGCTGCCCGAAACCGTTTCTTGCGAGTACAACGCCGACGAGACACAAGGCGATACCAAGACAGACCTCCCCAAAACGGAAAACGTCTCAACGAGCGGAACCGTAAACGTCGAACTCGACACGAGCGCCGGCCCAATCGGCATGGAGCTTGACCGTTCAGTCTCGCCTTGCACTGTGAACGCCATTGAGCACCTCGCGTCTGCTGGATACTTCAACGACACCGTCTGCCACCGCTTGACTGATGGCGACGGTCTCAAGGTGCTGCAGTGTGGTGACCCCACCGGTGTTGGCAGCGGTGGACCTGGGTTCCAGTTCGCAAACGAGTTCCCGACCGATGAGGCCCTGAAGGCACTCTCCGACACCCCCGCTCCAGAAGGTGCATCCCCAGAGGAAGCGGAGCAGATGAAGCAAATGCAGCTCCAACAGCACCCGCAAAAATACGCACGCGGCACCATCGCCATGGCAAACGCGGGACTGGATACCAATGGATCCCAGTTCTTCCTGAACTACGGTGATTCTGTGCTACCGCCTCTGTACACCTACTTTGGGCAGATTTCCGAAGAAGGCTTGAAGACTCTTGACAAGATTGCCGAAAAGGGCGTTGAGGGCGGCGGCCAGGACGGCGCTCCAGCCGAAGAGGTACGCATCAAATCGGCAACCGTCAGCTAACTATACAGTTGACTTTAAGCTGCACAGAAGCAGTTTTCAGGCTCTTCAAAGTATTGCAAAACGTCTCGAAGCCAACTAGAGTTTGCGCTCGTACATTTGTCAATCCCGTCAGATTGGAAAATTCATGAACTTCCGTAAAGGTATCATTGCAGCAGCCACTGCTGTAGCTGTCGCAACTTCTGGCGTTGCTACTGCCGAGGCTGCAGAAAACTCCGCCACCCCTACCCCCACGGCGACCAAGGCGGCTCCAGCCACAACCCCGAAGAAGGAAACGCCAAAGGTGACCAAAACCACGACGCCCGGTTCCTCCTCCATGAAGGATATGCGTCCCTCAGAAATCCGTGACTGGATCGCAGTGTTCACCGCAGTAATCGGTGCACTCGGCACCCTCTTTGCGTTCCTGGACAAGTACCTGCGCAAGTAAGACTAGTAGGCCAGGCGCTGGACTGGCGTCGACCGCTAACTCATGAAACTGGGCTCACCCTTGAACGGGTAAGCCCAGTTTTTTATACGCCCACACGATAGACGTCGAATACACCTTCAACGTTGCGGATCAGGTTCATCACAGAGGCTAGCTGCTTCGTGTCCGAAACCTGGAAGCTAAACCGAATGGTGGCGATACGGTCTTCCTTCGCCTGTGAGGACAGCGATAGGATCGCCAATTTCTGCTCAGACATAACGCCCGTGAGCTCCGCGAGGAGACCGTGCCTGTCAAGTGCCTCCACCTGCACGGTCACAATCGAAGTCCCCTGAGATCCGCCAGCACCAGACCACGAAACCTCAATCAGCCGCTCGGGTTCTTCCTTGAGCTTATTCGCGTTTGTACAATCCGTGCGATGGACCGAAACGCCTCCACCTCGAGTGACGAATCCGAAGATCTCGTCCCCCGGCACCGGCTGGCAACAATTTGCAAGCTTCGCCATCACATCTGGGCTACCCTGGACTAGCACAACTGGGCTGCTGCCCGAAGGCTCAAGGCGTTGGATCTTAGAATGAGGAGTTCGGTCTACGAGTACGTCTGCTGCGTCCTCCACGTCCCCAAACTGATCCACCAGCATTTTCGCAACGTGCCGTGAAGACACATTGCCCGCACCAATTGCGGTATACAGTGCGTCAACATCTGAATAGCGCAGCCTTCGCGCGATGTTTCGCATAGACTCCGGCGTAAAAAGCCTGTGAAGTGGCAAACCGCTGCGCTGCACCTCAGCTGCAAGCGCGTCGCGTCCAACTTCTAAGTGTTCTTCGCGCCGTTCCTTCGCAAACCACTGGCGCACCTTCGTTTTCGCTCGTGGAGACACAATGAATTCTTGCCAGTCTCGCGAAGGACCTGCATTTGGATCCTTAGAGGTGAAGATTTCAACACGGTCGCCGTTTTGCAGCTTGGACTCCAGTGCTACGAGCTTGCCGTTGACCTTTGCTCCCACACAACGATGCCCTACCTCGGTATGCACGGCATAGGCGAAGTCGACTGGCGTCGACCCTGCAGGAAGGTTGATTACATCACCATGCGGTGTAAATACAAAAATCTGTTTACTTGTCAGGTCGTAACGCAGTGAATCAAGAAACTCGTTCGGATCCGACGCTTCCTTTTGCCAATCGAGCAGTTGACGCATCCAGGCCATTTGATCGACTTCGGCTTGGTCACCTTTATGTGAGCCCTTGGTCTCTTTGTAACGCCAGTGCGCAGCCACGCCGAACTCTGCGTTGTAGTGCATCTCATGGGTTCGGACCTGCACTTCCAACGCTCGCCCGCTGTTCGTCATCACGGTTGTGTGCAGCGACTGGTACACGCCAAACCTTGGGGTCGAAATGTAGTCTTTAAAGCGACCCGGCATCGCAGAATACATCGCGTGCACTACCCCCACCGCCGCGTAGCAGTCATGGAGATTATCGACGAGCACACGAACACCCACGAGGTCGAAAATCTCATCGAACTCGTGTCCTCTCACAACCATTTTTTGGTAAATAGACCAGTAGTGCTTCGGTCTACCCATGACCTCGGCATCGATTCCGTTTGACTTCAGCTCAGTCTGCAGTTCCCGAATGATTTCAGCGAGTGCCCTATCTCGCGAGGGCGCCCGGTCAGCGACGAGACGCACAATTTCTTCATACTTCTTCGGGTAGAGTATCGCGAACGCAAGGTCTTCGAGTTCCCATTTGACCGTCGCCATTCCGAGACGGTGCGCAAGGGGTGCAATGACGTCTAAGGTCTCACGCGCCTTCTTCGCCTGCTTTTCAGGCGGCAGGAAACGCATGGTACGCATGTTGTGGAGGCGATCGGCAACTTTGATCACCAAAACCCGTGGGTCTTCGGACATCGCGACGATCATCTTGCGGATTGTCTCAGCTTCCGCAGACGCACCAAGTGCGACCTTGTCGAGCTTCGTGACGCCATCAACGATACGAGCGACTTCAGGACCAAAGTCAGCCGTTAATTGCTCCAGGGTGTAATCAGTATCCTCAACTGTGTCATGGAGCAGCGCTGCCACCAACGTTGTGGTATCCATGCCGATCTCACCGCAGATTGTTGCCACAGCCAGAGGATGCGTGATGTATGGATCCCCTGATTTGCGAAAGACACCATCGTGCAGCTGTTCAGCTGTCTCGTACGCACGGTTCAACAAGGCGACGTCGCATTTTGGATGATGCCGACGGTGAATCGACAACAGCGGGTCCAGCACCGGATTACTCCGAACCCGTGCTCCACCAGTCAGTGAACGAGCCAGTATGGCGGACACACTGCGCATCGACGGCGCATTTCTTTTCGGTGCTTTCTCTTGAGCCACGGTCCGCCTCCAAACTCTCCTATTGGTCGAGCACTACCACGGGAACATCTCCCAAACGGCTTCTACCGTCCAGGCCCTGCACCTCGAGCATTACTACGTACCCAACAACGCTACCACCTGCGCGCTGGATTAAATCGGTTGCAGCAGAAAGTGTTCCGCCCGTCGCAAGCACATCATCGACAAGTACAACCTTCTTCCCCTCGAGGTCAATGCCAGAAGCTGGAATCTCGAGAGCAGCAGTACTGTACTCAGTCTCATACTCCTGTGTAATCACGGGAGGAGGCAGCTTCCCCTTCTTCCGGATCGCGAGGATGCCGACGCCCATCTCATACGCAACGGCAGAACCCAGCAAGAAACCTCGAGCATCAAGACCGCCGACTATATCCCCACCAAGGTCCTCAGACACGCGCGCCATTTCCCGGATGACGACCCGCAACGCTTCTGCATCCGCCAGCACCGGAGTGAGGTCTTCGAACAACACGCCCTTCTCTGGGAAGTCAGGCACCTTACGGATCTTCTCACGAAGCGCGTGTTTTGCGCTCTCGAATGTTCCATCTGAGTCGTGCATGGAGTTCTCCTTGAATAGCTTCACTTGATTATTCATCTATAGACCACCGATCCATATTCCAACCAATCCCGGATAGACCGGTATAAGGCACAACATTGTCAACGCGCTGGTCGATGGCAAACGTCCTTGGCTGTGCGGCGAGAGGCAAGATCGGGATTTCGTTCCAGAGCCACTTCTCCTGATTCCGCAATGTGTCCAAATCCTGAACACGATTATTTGCTGCCGGATATTCAACTTGGGCGTCAATTGGCATAAGAAGCGCATCAATCGTGCCCTCTTTCTCTACGACCTGTCCGTCTTCATTGAGCACATAGCCCGCAAGGTCTGCCAATGTCGAGCTTCTCTCTGACTGGTCGACCACGTCGATGCCAGCCGGTTGGCACTGGGCACGAATCGTTTGAATCATTGCGGACATCCGCGCCGAAGGAATCGGCGTCGAAATCCGAAGCACCGTACCCGCAGCAGCACGTGCTTGCTCGACGTCATACGCGGTTGCGGCATTCCCGATACCTTGAATTTTCGACGCCAATGGGTCACCGTGCGCAACGACTTGCACAGGCGCTGCGTCAATCTCCAGGCCCGACATCTTGGAGGAGGTCCGCGCAACCTCGCGTGGGTTCACACAATGCGCAAGTGCTCTTCTCCGCTCGGCGTCTGCCCACGGGCCTGACTTGGCCATCACCAGAGCATCCGTGAGTTCACCAACAACGTTTGTCACGTCGATCGGTTCGTTTTCCGCATTCACGTCGTACCAACTTGGAGCTGGCTCTTCAAGGTTGCCAATCCGCAAACCACCCGACTTAACCAAGTCACCAGAATCAGCAGTGCCAGCCCAAACAACGATCTTCTTTAAAGCTGGCGCGTCCCCGTAATAAGTATCATTTGGGGCGAGCACCACTTCGCCGCTCTGGCCCACATTTTCGATTTTGTACGGACCGAACGACACTTGAAGCTCTGGATCGTACTGGCTTAAATCGAAGCCATGATGCCAAACGTCGGCAATACTACGAAGTTGGAGCGGATCCTGGGCGTTTAAGGCTCCAACCATTTCCTCTGGTGTCATCCCCACACGCGCGGCGACGGCATGAGAAGGCAACACCGTTCCAGGCTCGAAGAGATCACGCCAGCGCGCGCCCCTGCTTTCTTTCATCGTCAGTGTAAACGTCTTAGAACCTGGTTCACACGTCAGAGTGTCAGCGTCGTCAAAAAGTGGCATCCAGGAGCCGAAAAGCTCTGGAAGCTTTCCGGCAGTGAATGTGAGCAGAAAATCATTGCACGTCACCGGAGTTGTATCTGAAAACACCGCGGCGTCGGAGATCGTATAAACAACTTGCCGACGATCCCCCGGCAGTACTTGAGTCTTTACGAGGTCGGCATTCGGGATCATCTGGCCATTTGGGCCCGGCACATAAACGCCTGGATAGAGGCGACCAGAAAGCTCTTGAGACAGTGTCGAATGCCCCTCGGCGCTACCAGCGTTAACGGTTATCAAAGGGCCTTGCACTTGATAACCGAACGCCTCACTATTTGAGTCCGAGGAGGTGACACCGCCAGAACACGCCGTTACAAGGCCTGCGGTGGCAAGCAACGCAATGGCGCGGGAGAAAACTTTATTCATATCCGGTCAACTCAACGCGTCGACGGCCGCCAAGTACTCATCGTCGGCGTCTCTTCGCTCTCATCACTATCAGCAGAGCTCCTGGCTAGGGTGTCGACGGTCCGCTTCGGCTTGATCGTGGGCGCAACATCATCTTCGTCGATTTGGCCGGAACGGTACTGCTCAACTTCAGCATTATGTTCCTTGTACGCTCGCTTACGCTCCATAAGCGTCACGAGCAGCGGGGTTGCGAGGAACAGCGAAGAGAAAATGCCCTCGATAACGCCAATGAGCTGAATCAATGCCAAGTCGCGCAGCGTACCCACTCCGAGCATCCAGACTGCAACAATCATCAGCGCGACGATCGGCAGCGCAGAAATGACGGATGTGGAGATCGAGCGCATAACAGTCTGGTTTACTGCGAGGTTTGCTTCTTCTGCATATGTGGATCGACGGGAGTCGAGGACACCGCTCGTGTTCTCCTTAACCTTGTCGAAAACGATCACCGTGTCGTAAATCGAGAATGTCAGCACTGTAAGCAAGCCGATGATCATCGCAGGGGTGATTTCCAGACCAAAGAGGGCATAGAACCCGACAATCAAGACGCCGTCAATAATCAATGCAGCCATCGCCGCAATCGCCATGTCACGCTGCAACCGAACAGCCACGTAAACAGCAGCTGCAGCGAGGAACACCAACATCGCCATCAGCATGCGTTTAGTGATTGTGTCACCCCACGATTCGGAGACTGTGGAGTCACCGATTGCATCCGCCGACACTTCCCCTTCAGCGTTCTTGGTGTGGTGCTTTTCAAAAATCGCTTGACGCGCTCGGTCGATTTGCTCCTGGCTCAAGTGCTCAGCGTTAATTTCAAGCGTACGGGCGTCACCCGCACCGACAATTTGAGTCAGCTCAGGCGTGACGCCGGTGGCGTCAATAAATGTTTCCTCTACCTCTGCAGCGACCAAGTCGTCTGCTGGCATCGAGAGCTTGGTGCCACCTTCGAAGTCAATACCCAGATTGAACCCACGGACAAGCATTGCAAGCAGCGAGATGACGACCAAGCCCATAGTAATGACGTACCAGAGCTTACGACGGCCGACGAAGTCGATCGCAGCATCACCTGTGTATAGGCGCTCCCAACGGCCGGGTTCTTTCACAGTCGGTACGACGGAAGCAACCGTTTCAATTTGCGAAGACGACATTGCTACTTCACCTCAATACTTTCCGGCGCAGCCTCAACAGCCTCACCTAGGTGCTCTTTCTCACTCACGTCTTTATCATGCTGCGCTGCAGCAAATACCTTGGTCATACCGTTGACTGCTGGCTTCGACCAGAAGTTGGACCGGGAAGCGAAAATCATGAGCGGAGCCGTGACCAAGAACGTCACAAGCAGGTCAAATACGGTGGTCAGCCCCATCGTGAAAGCGAATCCCTTCACGTCGCCTACAGCAAGGAAATAAATAATAACCGCGCCAATAAGCGTCACCATGTTACCCGTAATGATGGTATCTTTTGCCCGCTCCCAACCCGAGGCGGATGCGGAACGGAAAGTCTTGCCTTTGCGGACCTCGTCCTTAATGCGTTCGTAAATCACTACGAAGGAGTCCGCGGTGGTACCAATACCGATAATCAAACCAGCGACGCCTGACAGATCCAGCGAGTAACCGATCCAGCGGCCGAGCAAGACGAGAGACCCGTACACCAACACTCCGGCAAAAAAGAGTGTTGCAAGCGAAATTAAACCGTACAGACGGTAGTAGAAGAACACGAAGATTGCGACCAATAGTAGCCCGACAATGCCTGCGTAGAACCCCGCCTGCAGCGACGCCAGACCGAGTGACGGGGGAACCGTCATCGCTGTACCACCCGGCTCGCCGTTCTCACCAGCAAAAGATAGTGGAAGGGCACCATAGCGCAGGTTGTTCGCCAGGCCTTCGGCTTCCTCCTGCGTAAAGCTGCCGGTAATAGAGGTAGCCGAGCCAACAGGGGTTGCTCCTTGGATCACCGGTGCGGAGATGATCTGTGAGTCCAACGTAATGGCAATCTGCTGACCAATCATCTCACTCGTGAGCTGCGCCCACGTAGAAGAACCATTAAATTCTCCTGCCTGGCTAAACGCGAAATTGATCTCCATTTGGCTCGATTGCGGGTTGAATCCGCCAGTGATCGCGCGACCAGTATCGATCTGTTCGCCGGTCAGGCGTGGCCCGTCGCTGTCAGTAACCCCGGCAAGCAGCGGAACCTCATCGAGCAGAAGGACCTGGCCTGAAGACGGATCACAGGCTACGAGCGGCGCTGCTTCGTCGTCGGTACCCGCCAGCGGGTCGGTAGGCTGTACAGCGCAGACCGCACTCATCAAGGACATCGCAACGAACTGTTGCGTAGGATCCCCAGACTGACGGGTGTCCTTCAGCATGGCGGTCTGGTCAGACCTGCGCTCTGCGGATTCGACCGGGCCGTTCGGCTCAGCCAGTGGCTTCGCGTCGATAACCGGGATCTCTACATCTTGTCCCTGCTCCCCGATCTGCTTCTTCACCTGCTCCCCGACTGCTTGCGCTTGCTCAGCAGTCAGGATCCCGTAACGCACCCAGTCATTCGCGGTCTTAGCGAATACATCGCCGATCGTGTCTACTGCAGGTGCAGGTGGCTGCATTACTGGGCGGAACAACAGCTGCGATGTTTGGCCGATGTTACGAACCTCTGAGGTATCATCGCCGGCGGCTGTAATCACGAGTGTATTTCCGTCCACGACGACAGTTGCGCCTGAAACACCCATGCCGTTGACACGCTTCTCGAGAATATTTCGCGCCTCGTCGAGCTGATCACGGGTTGGCTCGTCCCCCTGAGGCACGAGCGTCACGCGAGTACCTCCCTGCAGGTCAATCCCGAGCTTCGGGGTTGCGGACTTATCGCCCGTGAAAAATACTAATGAGTACACGCCAATGACGATGAGCGCGAAAAGCGCCAGCGCGCGCGCAGGCCACTTCCGCTTCGATCTCAGTTCGCCGGAACGCTGAGTGTTCTTGGACACCAAGCTAACTCCTCTATTTCTCCGTTGTTTCACTGCCACACCCCGCTTCGCCCAAACTTTTTGGGAAAGCGGGGTGTGGTGCACATCGGTTTATCGTACGTCATTAATAGCCATAGCGGTAAAGACAGGTCGCCTATGTAGGTCCGCCTAACGCACGACCTACTCTGGACGCTGTTCTACATCGTCCTGCAGCGATTCTTCGACAACGCTCTCAGTTGCTTCGCGCTTCATGATTCCAGCGGTCTCCATTCGAATTTCGACTCCAGGCGCGATTTCAATACGTAGCGACGTGTCATCTACAGCAACGACATTGCCGTGGAGGCCAGATACCGTTACAACGTGGTCACCAGGCCGGATCGACGACTGCATTTCCTGGACCTGCTGTTGACGCTTCTTCTGGCTCCGCATCATTAACATAGACGGCAGCATGAACACCAATAGGACGAGCAAAATAAGGATAAATTCCATAGCTCCATCTTGGCATACTGACCACTACGAAGAAACGCCCACCTGCCCAAGCGCATCTGGTGGCGGATCAATTCCAAGGTGCTGCCATGCTGTCGCCGTCGCGACGCGGCCTCTTCCGGTCCGTGCCATCAGCCCGGCTCGAACGAGGTAGGGCTCGCACACTTCCTCAACGGTAGAAGGCTCCTCGCCCACAGCAATCGCAAGAGTGTTGACGCCAACGGGCCCGCCACCGTGACCTCGAATCAATGAATTCAGGACGGCTCTATCAAGCCTGTCAAGCCCCAATTCATCAACATCGAAAACTTCCAACGCTGAGCGGGCTGCTTGAATGTCTATCCTTCCGCTGCCGTGTACATCCGCCCAATCGCGAACTCGTCGCAACAGGCGATTGGCAATACGCGGTGTGCCACGTGAACGGGACGCGATTTCGACTGCTGCATCCCGATCAATCTCAACGTGCAGAATCTTCGCGGCCCGCTCCACGACGTGGCGGAGATCCGACACCTCATAAAATTCCATTTGCGCTGTAAACCCGAATCGGTCCCGCAATGGCCCCGTGAGCATACCTGCGCGAGTCGTTGCTCCCACCAGGGTAAACGGTGGGATTTCCAGCGGAATTGATGTTGCGCCAGGGCCTTTTCCAACAATTACATCAATGCGAAAGTCCTCCATCGCCATGTACAGCATTTCTTCCGCTGGTCGCGCAATGCGGTGAATCTCATCGATAAAGAGTACATCGCCCTCCATGAGGTTCGACAACATCGCGGCGAGGTCACCTGCTCGCTCAAGAGCTGGGCCTGACGTCATGCGCAGAGACGTCCCGAGCTCCTGCGCAATAATCATCGCCATCGTTGTCTTCCCCAATCCAGGAGGCCCCGACAACAGGATGTGGTCAGGCGTAACGTTTCGCTGGCTCGCCCCCGCAAGAACAAGGCTGAGCTGTTCGCGCACCTTCGGTTGACCAATGAATTCGTCAAGCGACTTCGGCCTGAGAGAGCGTTCGATATCATGCTCGTCGTTGTGCGCATTGGCACTGACAGGTGCCCCATCGGGGCGCGAAAGGTCATTGGGCAACTGAAATACAGTTTTTTCAACGTCAGACATACTTGCAACTTACTTCTTCGATAGCGTTCTCAGCGCTGCACGCAGCAGGCTTGATGGGTCCGTATCCGGCTGATCCGCGACCAACGACTCAACCACCGACCGCACACCACGTTCGGTAAAACCGAGCCCAATCAAAGCCTCTACGATCTGTTCGCTAACTCCTGAGGTCGAAGAAACTGGCGCACTCGAGCCCTGGTTTGACTCGCCGCCCATTTCAAACAGGCCGACGACCTTGTCCTTCAGCTCCAGCACTATTCGCTCCGCCATCTTCTTACCGACGCCAGGGATCGTTTGAATCTTTTTTGCATCTCCAGACGCAATGAGCTCCGCCAATTCCCCTGCTTGAAAGACAGCCAACGAAGCCATCGCAAGTTTTGGCCCTAAACCGCTGACCGTCTGAAGTTTGTGAAACATTGTTCTCGAGTCCTCGTCTGCGAACCCAAACAACGTCATGCCGTCATCACGAACTACAAGGGCCGTGACAACATCCGCGTGCTCCCCACGAGTGAGACGGCCAAGGGTTGGTGGCGTCGCTAAGAATCGGTACCCAACACCTCCGCAACCAATGACAGCATGATCGAGGCCGATCGAAAGTACTTCACCGTGGAGGGAGTCAATCATGTTCTAGCTCTTTCTGAGTGTTTCGTAGGCGGAAGCTCTTGCAAGTAGTGGCGCGCGCCAGCAATGACACACTGCGATCGCCAGCGCGTCGGCTGCGTCCGCCGGTTTCGGTGGCTCACTCAGGCCAAGGATACGTGTAATCATCGTAGTCATCTGTTTCTTATCAGCCCGACCGTTACCGGACACAGACTTCTTCACTTCCGATGGGGTATACATGTGCACAGGGATGTCGCGTTCGGCCGCAGCGAGGACCATCACCCCCACCGCATGTGCGGTGTGCATCACGGTTGAGACGTTACTGCGTTCGAAAATTCGCTCCATCGCAACAACATCAGGCTTGTACTCGTCCATCCACTCAGACACGGACCGCGAAATGCGCAGAAGGCGCTCGGTGAGGTCCACATCGGAAGGAGTACGAGCGACTCCAACCGCGATTGGAATGACCTGACGGCCTCGCCCGGCCTGTACAACCGAAAGTCCACAGCGAGTCAACCCCGGGTCAATCCCCATTACCCGTAAACCTTGAAGGTTCACCACGTGTCCTTTCACCGCAGACTGTACTGGCACATATGTTCTACCATAGTTTCGAAAAGAACCACCACTCGTCGCAACGAATGGTGGTCAAAACCGAAGCTGAACGCTTACAGATCGAGCTGCGCAGCTACCTCGTCCGAAATAGACATATTAGAGAAGACATTCTGAACGTCATCGGAGTCTTCGAGGGCATCGATGAGCTTGAGGTTCTTCTCCGCACCGGCAACATCCAGCTCAACTTCTACGTCGGCGCGGAAGTCCTGCTCCGAGCCTTCTACCTGGATTCCAGCTTCGACGAGTGCTTCTCGTACAGCTGAGAGATCTGTCGGCTGGCACGTAACCTCGAATTCCTCACCAAGGTCTTTGACCTCTTCTGCGCCTGCATCAAGCACAGCCATTAAAACATCGTCCTCAGTAAGGTCATTCTTTGCAACCGTGACGACGCCGACTCGGTTAAACATATAGCCGACAGAACCGGTTTCGCCTAGGTTGCCACCGTTCCTCGTCATCGCGGTGCGAACTTCAGTCGCTGCGCGGTTACGGTTATCCGTCAAACACTCAATCAACAGGGCGACGCCGTTGGGGCCATAGCCCTCGTACATCACCGATTCCCAGTTAGATCCACCGGCTTCTTCACCCGAACCACGCTTACGTGCGCGCTCGATGTTGTCATTAGGCACAGATGCCTTCTTCGCCTTCTTGATCATGTCATCGAGCGTCGGATTCGCAGCCGGGTCCCCGCCGCCAGTCCGTGCTGCCACCTCGATGTCCTTGATCATTTTCGCCCAAAGTTTGGAGCGCTTTGCGTCGTTAGCGGCTTTCTTATGCTTAGTAGTAGCCCACTTTGAGTGGCCAGACATCCGGTATCCCTTCGCTTAAATTGTATTAACCAGCAGTAATTGAACGTCAACCTACTATACGCCTGAACCACCTGAGCTGCAGAACCGCAACTTTTCCGCGGCGCTATAGCGAGAGAGAGGCATATGCAGGCAGTGCGGCTGTGCCGCCCAAACGCAGTAGGCGCACCGCTGGCCGCAAGCGTAGCGAGCGGACATCACTCACAGCATCGTTGTAAAATCTCAACGCGATTGCTACCCGAGTATCCACAGCATCTATGTCGTTGGAAGCATCCCCCGCTTGCTCCCCAACGCGCTTGCGCAGGTCTTGTTCAGCGCGCAGACGAGGTTCCACCTCGGTTGGTGTCAATCGCAGCGATTCGACGCCCCTGCATTCATCACGAAAGTCCGGATGCAGCACCGCGATGACTGCACAACGTTGATTTAAGGCAGCCTCTAATGCGTCACGGGAGCGATCAAGCCGGATGTGGAGGCGATGCAATCGTTGCGCCGTAAAATAAGCCCAGGCAAGCAGCAAGGTTATAAAAGCAGCAAGTAATGCCAACGCAGTAGTTATCATGCGAGCGTCACCTTTTCACCGACGGATACAGCTTCGTACACTGCCAGGATCTGCGCGGTGACAGTCGACCAATCGTACTGTGCTGCTCGGCGCTGTCCGCGCCTCCCCAATTCCAAACGTGCATCTGGGTCATCGACCAACGCCTGTAATGCTTTCGTAAGTTCGGTAACATTGCCAGATGGAAAAAGGATTCCTGCTGGCTCAGGGTCCTCAGCATCACACACCAACGAAAATGCCTCGAGATCACTGGCGACTACCGCACATCCAGCAGCCATTGCCTCTACCAGAACAATGCCGAATGATTCGCCGCCAGTATTCGGCGCAACGAAGATATCCGCGGCCCCAAGAAGCCTGGCCTTCTCTACTTCGCTCACACGACCAACGAAATTCACACCTGGGATTTCTTTCGGCTCACCTCCACCAATGACGGTGAGCTCGACTCGCCCTTTGAGATTGGAGAACGCTTCAAGGAGCAGTGGTAGTCCTTTCCGAGGCTCGTCGATACGCCCCAAGAAAGCAACCCGAACTGGTTCTTCACTGTTCTCACGCGCAGGTTGTCGAGCCACCACGAACTTCCGAGTATCGACCCCATTTGGAATAACAATTGGATCGACGCCAATTTGCTCGACCTGCCATCGACGAGCAAGCTCACTGACCGCAATTCCTCCGCGGATCTTCTCCAAATACTTGCGCAAAAAAGGCAACGCTACCCGTAGCGCCCGAGATCCCGTCGTGGATGTATGGTAGGTTGCCACGATCGGTCCCGAAGCCAGCACGAGAGCTGCAAGTGAATAGCTCGGAGAATTTGGCTCGTGAATATGCAACACATCGAAGTTGCCGTCACGTACGAACGCGCGAGTGTTCTTTATAACTTTCCTGCCGAACGACAGGCGAGCGACAGAACCGTTGTAAGGGATAGGGATCGAACGTCCACCCTTCTTCACAAACGTAGGTAGTGGCGCGTCTTCACGAGCAGGGCCAAGGACTTCAACTTCGTGCCCTTGCTGCAGGAGCGCCTGCGCGAGGTCAAGGATATGTGCTTGAACACCACCAGGTTCGTCAAAGGAATACGGACATACGATGCCGACTTTCACTCCTGCCCTACTTTCTCTTTCGGTCCGCAATCCAAAACGGTTGGAGCACATGCCAATCTTCGGGATAGTCCGCGATGCATCGCTCGAACCAAGTCGCAAGCTGCTCTACTCTGCCGGCAACCGAGTCTGCGATAATCGGTGCAGAAACACGAGTTACCCAACCATTTGCGCTGCCAGGGCCTTCATAAGCGCTGTGGACTCCAAGCAAGGTCGCGCCAGTTCGCTCCGCTAAGACTGCCACGCCGGCAGGCATCGTCGTCCGCTCGCCGAAAAAGTCAACGGGCACCCCGTGTCCACCGAGGTCCCGATCCGCGAGCAAACAGACAACCCCTCCCGTATCAAGGACATCTTCGAGCAACTCTAACGGTGGTTTCGACGCCCCCTTAGAGGGAATGACGTCGACACCCAAACCCTGCCGAAAATCTACAAATGCTTCGTACAGCTTTTCTGGTTTGAGGCGTTCGGCGACCGTAGAAAATCGACCGTACCGATGAGCTAACCATGCGCCTGCTAAATCCCAGTTTCCTGAATGAGGAAGGGCGAGAATTACGCCCCCACCGCGCTCAATCGCTGCATCCAGGTGTGCAATCCCCTGTATCGAAGCGGCGTAATTTTCGTAAAAGCCTTCGTCGGAAACAACTTTCTGCAAACAGAAAACCTCAAGCCAATACCGCATGTAAGACCGCATTGAGTTTCTCACTAGCGAACGCGTGACGTTCTCGGGCCCGACCACACGCGAAAGGTTCTTCCTGAGCTGCTCAGGCTGCTTGCCGCTACGTGTATAAACGTCTGCGAACAGCATCATCAAGCGGTACGTCAGCGGGTACGGCAGTAGGGACAGCAGCTTCCACCCCAGCCAGTAGCAACGAAAGACGCACTCATTCTTCAATGTTTGTATGCGCATCGCGGTCCTAACTGGCGTCGAAGGTCTTTGCCCCTGCCGGCGCTGCGATCCGTCGTTTCGCCGCAGGATCCTTGGCCGCGATAACAAGGCGCTGTGCAACGGTATAGGCCGAACCGAAGAACAGCAGCCAGAGACCGCATTCAATTGCGTATGGCACCCCAAATCCTTCCAGCCCCAACGCGACAAGCCCGATGAGCAGGCGCTCTGGCCGCTCAACAAGCCCGCCTACGATCTTGATGCCACCAGCCTCTGCACGCGCCTTCACATAACTGATCACCTGCGAAAACACGAGAACTGCAAGACATACAGCAACGTGCGCTGGGGAGGCTTGATCGACGTACACGAGCCAGAACGCGATGGCGCCGAAGAGCGCACCGTCGGTAATCCTGTCGCAACTCGCGTCAAGCGTGGCTCCGAACGCGGTCCCTCCGCCGCGAAGACGCGCCATTGTCCCGTCGACCATGTCGAACGCCGCAAAAAGACCACTCAAAATAGCCGCCCAGACGAGGTGGTCAGTTGGTATGAGCACGATCGCGACCAGAACGGTAAGCAACGTGCCCCCGAGCGTCGTCCAATTCGGAGTCAACCCCACCTTGAGGAGCGTGGCTGCCAGTGGCTCCACAACAACGGCTGCAGGTTTACGCCCATGTACGCTAAGCATCTACTTACTCCTCCCCGGTTTGCTCGGCAGCTACTTTTCTCCAACCTTCGGCAAGCAGCTCTCGCGTGTCTCGTAACAGTTGCGGAAGCACCTTCGTGCCGTTAATTATCGTCATGAAATTTGAGTCACCGGCCCAGCGTGGCACCACATGCATGTGCAAGTGGTCACCAATCGAACCGCCAGAAGCACGGCCGAGATTCAGTCCGACGTTAATTGCTTCAGGGTTCGAAACAGCTTTAAGGGTTTTTACCGCGAGTGTAAGAAACTGCATCAGCTCTGCAGACTCGTCTGGTGTAAGCGCTTCGAGCTCTGCCACCTTGCGGTAAGGCACCACCAAAATGTGCCCAGCATTGTACGGGTAAAGGTTGAGGACTGCATAGACAGTCTTTCCCCTCGCCACAATGAGGCCATCTTTATCATCCATCAAAGGGATCTGGACGAAGGGATCAGATGACCCCTTCTCATCGCGTGGCGTTGACGCGATGTACTTCGAACGGTACGGCGCCCAAAGACGCTGAAGTCTGTCTGGAGTACCTACTCCGATGTCCTCATACATGTTTGAGCGCCTCTCCCCTTCTAGTGCGCGCCCTGGCGCTGTTCCACCAACTCTTTTGTTGGGTGCTCATTGAACTTCTCGTTGACCCAGTTGGTGATCAACGCAACGGCTTCATCAACACCGACGCCGTTGATCTGAGTACCGTCGAGGAAGCGGAAGCTCACCGCGTTCGCTTCTACATCGCGAGCACCGGCCAGCAACATGAACGGCACCTTGTGAGTGGTGTGCGTCCTGATCTTCTTCTGCATCCGGTCGTCCGAGTGGTCGACCTCAGCGCGAATCCCACGCGCCCGCAGCTGCTGGATGACGCCATCGAGGTGTCCAGCGAAATCGTCAGCGACAGGGATACCTACAACCTGGTGAGGTGCGAGCCACGCTGGGAATGCGCCAGCATAATGCTCGAGCAGCACGCCAAAGAACCGCTCGATCGATCCGAATAGTGCACGGTGGATCATCACTGGGCGCTTCTTACTTCCGTCAGGAGCGGTGTATTCGAGGTCGAACCGCTCTGGCAAGTTGAAGTCCAGCTGCACGGTCGACATCTGCCAGGTACGCCCGATCGCGTCGCGCGCCTGAACCGAAATCTTCGGGCCGTAGAAAGCTGCGCCAGCTGGGTCCGGTACGAGCTCGAGCCCAGATTTCGTAGCAACTGATTCGAGGATGCTCGTGGAACGCTCCCAGATCTCATCGTCACCGATGTATTTTTCGGGATCCTTGGTGGACAGCTCCAAGTAGAAATCATCGAGGCCGTAGTCCCTGAGCAATGAGATGATGAACTCCAGTACGCTCGTCAGCTCGTCCTCAAGTTGTTCCTCAGTGCAGTAAATGTGCGCATCGTCCTGGGTGAACCCGCGAGCGCGCGTCAGCCCGTGGACCACACCGGACTTTTCATAGCGGTAGACGGTACCGAACTCGAAGAGTCGCAGCGGCAGCTCACGATAAGAACGACCACGTGAGTCGAAAATAAGATTGTGCATCGGGCAGTTCATCGGCTTGACGTAGTAGTCCACCGCCTGCTTGGTCACATTGCCTTCGTCGTCAGTTTCACCGTCGAGCTGCATCGGCGGGTACATGCCATCCGCATACCAGTCCAAGTGGCCGGATTTTTCAAACAGCTCGCCCTTAGTCAAGTGTGGTGTGTTGACGAAGGAGTAGCCTGCCTCGAGGTGACGCTGACGGGAGTGCTCTTCCATCACCATACGGATGATTCCGCCGTCCGGGTGGAACACTGGCAGGCCGGACCCAACTTCCTCCGGGAAGGAAAACAGGTCAAGCTCATTGCCCAACCGGCGGTGGTCACGCTTCTCCGCCTCAGCGAGCATCAGCATGTGCTCATCGAGCTTTTCCTTTGACTCCCAAGCCGTACCGTAAATGCGTTGCAGACCCGCGTTGTTTTGGTTGCCACGCCAATATGCAGCTGATGAACGAGTCAGCGCGAACGCCGGGATGTACTTCGTAGTAGGAACGTGCGGTCCGCGGCACAGGTCACGCCACTCAACCTCGTTCGTCCGAGGATTCACGTTGTCGTAGTGGGTGAGCTCACCATGGCCAACCTCGGTCGCTTCATCCGAGTCAGGATCAACGTTTCCCTTGTCCTGTACGAGCTCCAGCTTGTACGGCTCGTCGGCAAGATCCTCTGCCGCTGCCTCTGCTGTTGGGTAGACCCCACGAACGAACTTCTGCCCCTGCTTGATGATCTTTTTCATACGACGCTCAAGAAGCTTTAAGTCTTCAGGAGTAAACGGTTCTGCCGCATCGAAGTCGTAATAGAATCCACCATCGATAGCTGGGCCGATGCCCAGCTTCGTCCCTGGGAACTCAATTTGTACAGCCTGCGCCAACACGTGAGCACACGAGTGGCGAATCACAGACCTGCCCAACTCAGTGTTCGCAGCAACAGGTGTGACGGTGGTATCCACATCCGGAGTGAATGACAGATCTTTGAGTTCTCCGGCCGCAGATTGCACACAGACAATCGCCTCCGGCCCCTTGTTCGGCAGCGCAAGCTCACGCATCGCGACACCGGCAGGAGTGTTTGCCGGGACTGTGAAGGCCTGACCTGCGTTGTGAGTTTGGTCGTTATTCGTCATGTTCGTGCGCTCCTTTGCGCTTCGTTGGGGTACGTCATACCTGGACGCACCCAGCTGGATTCGTACTAGCTCGCCGGAGCCTTAAAAACTCAGGACGGCAAACATGGCAAAAATCATACCGCTTCCACTACGCAAGTAGTGACTCGGCCCAATAACCCAGCGATCCATCTTCCAGCTGTGTACCCGGCGGGATCCAGTACACCGCAGAGCCGATATGCGTGATCCACTCGTTGAGACGATCCGCCTCATCGAGCCGTTCGAGCACCGGGGTGAACTGTGTATCTGGGTTTTCCTGGAAGGCTATGAAGACGAGCCCTGCATTGGAAAGCTGGTCCTGACCTGGTTCTGGTGGGAGGTTGTAGTTGTATGGGCGTCGCTTGAACTTCTGTTCGGGGTGCCCTTCAGGTGCCATAGACCGAGCGACATGCGAGTTTCTGTCCACCCTGGGCAACCCATACTCGTCCCGAGCTTCCAAGTCTACCGGGGTAAACTCTTCGCCCCCTGATAGAGGCGCGCCGTTATCCAGCCGACGCCCGACGGCCTCTTCACGAGATGTCCGGTCGAGCATTTCCCAAGTGTCAAGGTTCATCGCTATACGACGAACCACCATCGAAGTCCCACCTTCAAAACCTGCGGGACCGTCGGCCCATACTTGCTCATCGTATTCCTCATCAGTATGTGGATTGACTGTTCCGTCGATCTGCCCGAAGAGGTTGCGCGGCGTAGTGCCCTCGCGATGAACCGCGGGATTATTCATGAACCCCTGCTGGACCCACGCAATGGATACATAATCGACGCCCGCCCGCACCATATGACGCATTGCCCAGGCACACATCAGAGGATCATCCGAACAAATTTGAAGAACCAGGTCGGTCTGGCCCCATTCCGGGCCAAGTCGGTCGCGCGAAAGGGTCGGTATTTCGTGCAACCAGGCTGGCTTTTGCGCGGGGGCAGCAATATCGAAAAACTTCTCGCCCAGTCCTACCGTGATGGTGAGGTTCGCAGGGTGTTCCGTCATTTCCGGTTCAAGGCTTGCCAGCGGGTTCTCGCCGGCAGTCAACGCTCTGGCGTCCTCAGTCCACAACCGCATCAAACGCGCAATCGCAGGCTTATCGACGCCATCTTTAAAATTGAACCCAATCAGGTTCAATGAGGCCTGTTGGGGCGTCGAAATGCCTGCCTGATGTGCGCCGTCGAACGGGACTAGCGCGGTTGCAAGATCTGGCGCAGGTTCTTGCTGAGCACTCCCCGCAGCATCGCCTTGATCTGCGCACGATGCGGCCGCGCCAGCGGCGGCAACACCCAGCGTCCCGGCGAGAAAATGACGGCGGTTGACAGACATTCGACGATCCTTCATTTAGTGATTATGACCTTCTTGCATGGAACCATGCTGGTGGCCCTGAAGCTCTCCATGCTCACCGTAGTCTTCATCACCGGGAAGCATCGAACGTACTGCGACGCCAGGAATGTCTTCCGTAGTTCCGTCGGCGAACTCGAGCATCACGTCGACCACATCGCCTGCAGGAATTGCAGGTTCAAAGTCCATAATCATGAAGTGATCTCCGCCAGGCTTGAGCTCGTAAGTCCCCCCGGCGGGGATCTCGACGCCACCTTCCTTCTCACGCATGACTCCGTCTACGACCTCGTGGATTTCGTAGGTGGCGTCACCAAGTGACGTGGAGAACCCAACGATATGGATGTCCTTATCCGACACGTTGTGCAACGTGCCGAAGAATCCAGTCATGGATTTGCCGTCTTCCGCGCTTGCCTCAGCTTTGGCACGGATGGCCGCAGATTCAACGCGGATATCGCCATCGCCCTGGAGTTTTTCACTGTCTACAGGAGTGGTGGTGCTGGAAGCGACGGTCGTCGTCTCAGCAGCACTTGGCGTCGCAGTCGACGGGTTCTCCTGCGACGGCGAACAGGCGGCCACAGTGAAGGCAGCAATTCCGAGAGCGGAAGCTGCTGCGATTCGGATATTCATCATCATTCTCCCTATAAGTTGTTCAAGCGTTCAAGCTGTGTGGAAACTACTGGTTTATTCTCGTTCTGATTTACCGCGGCGCAACAAGAAGACTGCCGAGACTGCACCCACCAATAAGACACATGCACCCACGCCTACCCAGGTTGCCGAGGTGAAAGAGGAACCGTTTTCTTGGTTTTCCGTACCAGAATACGAATCACCTTCGCCGACAACTTCCGCCCCCTCGGGCATGTAGGTAAACGTCGTCATTCCTTTCGTAGCGTGCCCATCTGATGAAACGATCTGGAACCCAATTCGATACTCACCGGGAACCTCATCAGCAGCGGCGTGCACTGCTCCAGGAAGCTCCAAGGACACGAAACGGCCGTCAAGCGTTGGTTCCCCCGTGAATAGAATCTCGTTGTCGGACACCCGAGACAGCGCGAACGTGTTAAAACCATCCTGCGGCTGCCCTGAAAACTCAAGCGTCAAGACACCCGGAAAGTCCGTAACAACAGACCCATTTGCAGGGTCTCCACCAATTACAGCGTCATGCGCTTCAGCCGTTCCCGCCAAAGCTGAAGCTGCGCTTACGGCGCCAAGAGCGATCAGCGTCGCTTGCAGCGCCTTTCGCCATGCTTTGGCCATTACGAACCCTCCTGCAAAATCAGCCGACAGAAACCAGTACAACATTAGTCGTAACGAACTTCGGTTTAGTTCCCGGATGTACCGAGCTTACAGGCTTAAGCCTCGGCAGAGGAGAAAAGACAAAATGCCCGCTACCGCGGGCATTGAGTGGTCCTAGCTGGGATCGAACCAGCGACCTTTCCGGTGTGAACGGAACGCTCTTCCACTGAGCCATAGGACCGGACGCGAACTACTTTACACCCCCAGCCCTACTGCGACGAATCCGCAGGACAGTGTCAGTTTCGCGTCCTGCGCCAAAACAACATGACTGCGCCGACTGTCTCGCCCACTACACGTCCAGAGACCGCCCATATCCTGGCGATTTGAAAAACTTAAAGCCACCCGATAATGTTTGTTCTCGCACAACGGAGGCTAAGCTTCCGAAGAGCATGCGGATGTAGCGCAGTTGGTAGCGCATCACCTTGCCAAGGTGAGGGTCGCGAGTTCGAGTCTCGTCATCCGCTCCAAGTGTCTTAGCACACTCCGCGCGATTAGCTCAGCGGTAGAGCACTACCTCGACACGGTAGGGGTCACTGGTTCGATCCCAGTATCGCGCACAGAGCGGCACAGCTCTTTCAAAATGTGCATGCGGATGTAGCGCAGTTGGTAGCGCATCACCTTGCCAAGGTGAGGGTCGCGAGTTCGAGTCTCGTCATCCGCTCCAAGTACTTTCAGTACTTCGGAGGTACCCACGGTGGATTGGTCGAGTGGTTAGGCAACGGTCTGCAAAACCGTGTACACGGGTTCGATTCCCGTATCCACCTCCAACCTCGCGCGATTAGCTCAGCGGTAGAGCACTACCTCGACACGGTAGGGGTCACTGGTTCGATCCCAGTATCGCGCACAGAGCGGCACAGCTCTTTCAAAATGTGCATGCGGATGTAGCGCAGTTGGTAGCGCATCACCTTGCCAAGGTGAGGGTCGCGAGTTCGAGTCTCGTCATCCGCTCCACTTAGCCCGCGCACTGTGCGTGGGCTACACTTTTCAGCCATGTCAAGCTCTTTCTCGCTCCGCGAAGCCCTCGGCCCTCCTACCCCGCTGCCATTCGAAGTTCGCGCGATCATGATCACGTCCTTATTTGGAGCCTTTTCCAGGGACGGCACATCCAGCGCCCTTGGCAACGACAACGACTCCCAACTCTTGGGTACACTCCGTGATTGGTCCGACGTTGTATTGGTCACCGCAGGGACTGTTCGCATGGAGCATTACGGGAAGACTAACTCGCAACTTGCGATCGTCTCCCACTCACTAGAGCTAGACCTCACTTCAGCAGTCTTTTTTGGCACTGCACCAATTATCTTCACCGACCGCACCGCTCACATCTCGTCGCTTCGCCAAAATCGCATCACCAATCTACGTAAGGCAGGCGCCCACGTGATCGAGGTTCCCGACACAAAACCACACACCCTGATTAGTGCTCTCAAAGATTTAGGGTTCACTCGGGTGAGTTGTGAAGGTGGTCCCAGTCTGTATGCGAGTCTGCTATCGGAAGATCTTATCGACGTTATCCACCTCACCATCACACCTACCGTGTCGAGCTGTGATGCCACCTTCGGACTTAAGCTGGAGTCGGATACCCCTTGGACCAAACGCTTTAAGCTAGAATCCGCGCTCGCTGACTCCGACGGCACTCTGTTTTGCCGCTACCGCAAAAAAGCCACTGACGTCGGTGCTTAAACGGTACAGTATGGGCGTGCATTCTTTTTGGACAAGTCCCGCTCTTGCATCGAATCGGAGTTCGGGCATGACCCTACACTTAATGAATCGAGCCACCTGGCCACTGGCGCTTCTGCTCATCATCCACCGCGTTGCTGTTCTTGCAAGGCAGGGCTCCCAGACTGACGACTTCACCACCGTGTGGGCAGCCACCCGGCGCTTTGTCGAGCGCGTCCCCGTCTACAACGAGGTGTACCATCACGTCGACCCTCACTATCTTTACAATCCTGGAGCAACGCTGCTGCTCTCCCCCTTGGGACTGTTTAGTGACGCCACGCTCATCCGCTCACTTTTTATTCTTGCGAACGCAGCCGCCATACTTGTAGCGCTTGCGCTCCTTACGAGACTCAGCGGCAAGTCGCTTACCCACCCGCTATTGCCCATCAGCATTGCGCTGAGCTTCTGCACTGAATCGGTTGTCAACACCCTCGTTTTTTCCAACATCAATGGTGTTTTGCTGTTCCTCTTCACTGTTTTCCTCTACAGCTACACCAAAAAGCGCTTTGTGCTCGCCGGCATGTGCCTGGGCGTTGCGATCCTCGTCAAGCCGATGTTCGCTCCCTTGATTGTGCTGCCACTGATGCAGTTATGCTGGCGTTGTGTCCTGCCAAGTGTTGTAACTCCGGTGTTGTTCAACCTCGTCGCTTGGCCGCTCACTCCGGGCGCTCGCAACTATATTGACGTGGTCGTCCCGTACCTGGCTATAACCCGCGACTACGCAAATTCATCATTGGCCGGATTCACGACATATTTTGGGCTTCCAGCACGGTTCTACGATGCACTGTTTATTGTCTTTGGCACCGCTGTTGCAATCGCGGTGCTTGGACTCGCACGCTGGCGATGGTCAGACGAGTACTTGTGGCTCACGATGAGTTCCACGGTGTTACTCGCGGGAGTGTGCTTACTCTCTTCACTCGGCCAGGCCTACTACTCAATGATGCTTTTCCCTGCAGCGTTTACCGTGCTAGCTCCACGAAGCCCTATGCACACCAGCGGTCCCTGGATCGGGCTTATGCTTTGCCTCGCACCGCTACAATGGACAACACTTCAAAACCCACTTATCGGCAGGTGGATCACCACGTTCCTCCCCACGTTGGGGTGGGCGTTGTTCATCGTAACAACGGCGACCTGGGTGCTTACCACGCTGCTGATTGCACAGAAAGGCGAACACAACACTCATGACAGAGAATCGTTTTCAGAAGATAACGGACGCGGAGTGGAAAGCTCGCCTCACCCCTGAAGAGTTCCGCGTACTCCGGCAAGCAGGAACTGAAGCACCTGGCGTTGGAGAGTACACCGATCACTTCGCAGAGGGCATCTACGTCTGTCGCGCTTGCGGCGCGGAATTGTTTCGTTCCAGCACCAAGTTCGATGCCCACTGCGGCTGGCCAGCGTTCTACGCCCCCGAGGGCGAAGCCGCCGTCATCAAGCGTGCGGATCACTCCCTCGGAATGGAGCGTACTGAAGTGCTCTGTGCGCAATGCCGCTCACACCTTGGGCACGTATTTGAAGGCGAGGGATTCAATACACCGACTGATCAGCGCTACTGCATCAATTCGATCGCGCTGAAGTTCGACGACTCTAACAACGCCAACTAAAACAACTCCCCCAGCGCCCAGAGGTGCTGAGGGAGTTCGTTCAGGCGCGAGCTACCGGCTACGGCAGTACCTTGATGACGTCGGCGATGCTCGCGACGCGGCGACCCGTCTGGAACGGGATTTCCTCACGAACGTGGAGGCGCGCCTCTGTGTAGCGCATCGTCTTCATAAGCGATTCAATGCGCTCTAGCGTGTCCGCCTCGAACGAAAGCATCCATTCATAATCTCCGAGAACGAATGCTTCGACGGTGTTCGCGCGGACATCTGCGTAGTCACGAGCAGCCATGCCGTGCTCCATCAGAATCCGGCGACGTTTCTCGGCTTCCATCACGTACCAGTCGTAAGAGCGGACAAATGGGTACACCGTGATCCAATCCTTCGGCTCCTCCCCCATGATGAAGCTCGGAAGGTGGGACTTGTTGAACTCCGCAGGGCGGTGAATACCGTTACCAAGCCAGGAAACTTCCAACAGCTGACCGAACGCAGTGTCACGGCGGAATCGTGCAAGCGCATCTTGGATGTACTCAAATTCTTCCGCGTGCCACCAGATCATGAAGTCTGCATCAGCTCGGATCCCGGTGTTGTCGTAGATACCACGCACGACAACCTTGCCTTCTTCCTTGAGCTGGTCAAAGAACTTTTCTGCCTCCGCGATGATGTCGTCGCGTTCGGTGCCCAATGCACCGGGAATCGCGCGAAAGACTGCATACTGCAGGTAGCGCTGGGTTGCGTTCAACTTTTCGTAATCAAGCTTCGCCATTTAAAACTCTCCTTTAGCGATTCACTGTACGTCTGTCGTGACAAAATATGCCCCAACCACCGAGATACTACATACCTCCAACGAAAGTACTAGTTCAGTCTACACTTCGAGACGCGGAACGAATCGATTCTTCCAACATACGGCGCGCCTCACCCTCCATGAGCTCCAACATTATTAGCTTGGTGAACGTGATGAACCCGGATACCACCTCCCAAAGTGAGAGCGCGTCGACTCCAGCTGAGTTCACCGCTGCCGTCGAATCAATGCATAGGGCTCAATTGCGCCCGGAAATCTCCATTGGCGCTATTCGACCACCCCAGCGTCCAGCGCCCTACAGTCATGCCGTAGGCCTCGAGGTTATCCAGACCAAACCTGACCAAGGCGACGCCTTCGGGCGACTGATCCTGCTTCATTCCCCCGATGCCGAAGAAGCCTGGGAAGGCTCTATGCGGCTCGTCGCTTACATCCAAGCAGATATGGACGACGTCGTCGCGGCTGATCCGCTCCTGCCAGATGTCGCATGGCAGTGGCTCAACGAGTCACTAGACGGAAACAACGCAGGGTTCACAAACCTTGGCGGCACCGTCACGTCCACGGCGTCCGTTCGCTTCGGTGAGATTGGCGGTCCTCCACGCGCGTACCAGCTGGAAATGCGAGCCTCCTGGACCGCCGACGGCCTCGACCTGTCATCACACGTTGAGGCTTTTGCGAATGTTCTCAGTTTGGTGGCTGGCTTACCACCCGAAGGTGTGCGGACCATTTCGTAGCATTAGTATGTTTACGCATGGAAACAAATCTGTCCTACACCTTTGTGGACCGGCCCTCCCAGTTTGCTGGAGTCGCTGATCGCCTCGCTAACGGACTCGGCCCGTTCTGTATTGATACTGAGCGCGCTGGCGCATACCGCTATGACGACCGAGCTTTCCTCGTCCAGATCTATCGCAAAGATGCAGGGACGTTCCTCATTGCCCCTGAGCACCACAGGGAGGAATTCCAGCATTATTTCGCACCAGTCTGTAACAACCAGGAATGGGTGATTCACGCAGCGAGAGAGGACCTTCCCTGCCTCGCACAGCTAGGTCTACGGCCGTACACGATATTTGATACTGAGCTCGCTGCTCGTTTTGCTGGATATCGCGCGAGCAACCTGGGAGTTTTAGTTGAGGATATCTGCCAGATCTCGCTGCCGAAACAACATGGCAACGCTGACTGGTCGCAAACACCGCTTTCCCCCTCGATGCTCGACTACGCAGCACAGGACGTTGTCTACCTGCCTCACCTTGAACAGGCGTTAGTGCATCTCCTCGATATGCAGGGCAAACTGGAGTATGCAAACCAGGAATTCGCACATCTTGTCAACACCCGTTCGGATCCCGACGCAATGCAGCATTCTTGGCTTAATACTCCTTATCTCTCAGACAAGTTGTCGGATCTAGAACTGACCCTCACCAAATGGTTATGGGACGCACGTGACTGCTTTGCTTATGACCACGACATTGCCCCGGGTTTGGTGCTCCCGACAAAACTACTCGTACCGATGGCAAAGCATTGTCCAACGACAGTGAATGAGCTTTTGGAGTTCAACCGCTCATTAGAATCTTTAACAGACTTCCCCTATTTTTGGTTGGAAACCATCAATGACGCGCTCATATCGCCACTGGAGACCTCCCTCAGGGAGCAAGTGCGCCAACCAACTCCAAAGAGTATGTGGGAATGGACACAGCACAATCAAACCGCTTGGCGTATCCGTCAAAATATCAACAAGCGCGTCATAGAACTCTCCGAGTACCTCGGGATCCGCAAGGATCTTGTTTTGACAAACAAGGTCCTGAACAAAACGCTCTGGACAGCGTTTCACGAGCGTCTCGACTGGCCAATGGAATACACCCGTCCACTGTTGCATAAGATGGGGCTGCGTGAATGGCAGATTGACTTCCTAGCGCCTATTTTCGTAGCAGAGCAACCGGAACGACGCCGCTAAGTACCTTATTGATCGCGGTCCTCAAGCCCCTTGAGCCATCCACGAATCTTTTCGGTCGCCGAGGACTCGTCCATACCGTACTCTTCAAACACCTCTTCACGGGAAGCGTGCTCTGGGAAAACTTGAGGAAACGCAATGTGCCGCAACGGTGTATCGATCTCAGCGTAGGAGAGGGCCTCAGCGACCGCTGAGCCAACTCCGCCATGGATGATTCCGTCTTCATACACGACGACGAGATCCGCCTCGACAGCTCTCTCAAGGACATCTGGAGAAACCGGCATCACCCACCGAGGATCGACAACGCTCACCCGGACATTGTCCGCCTCGAGATTCTTGGCAACACGCAGCGCAGACTCCGCAAATACACCTACGGCCACAATCAGCACATCAATAGTTGCATCATCTTCTCCACAATCCAATGTGGACTCGAAGAGTACATCTACGCCGCCAGGCAGGCGTTTGAGTGCCGGCACGTCTTCACCCACACTGCCCTTCGGAAAACGGACAACGGTTGGGCCGTCTTGAACGCTCAGCGCCTCCCTGAAAAGCTCCCGCAGTCGCTGAGGGTCACGCGGAGCCGCGACACGAATGTTCGGAATAATCGACGTTAGTGCCATATCCCACACACCGTTATGGCTCGCCCCGTCCGATCCGGTCACACCTGCCCTATCCAGCACAACGGTCATCGGCTGTTTGATGAGCGCCGCATCCATCAACAGCTGGTCAAACGCTCGATTCAAGAAGGTCGAGTAGACGGCAACAACCGGATGCAGCCCCCCGAGCGCAAGCCCGCTAGCAGAAGCAATCGCGTGCTGCTCCGCAATACCGACATCAAAAAAACGTTCCGGAAATTCTTCAGCAAACGGCGCAAGTCCGGTGGGCCCTGCCATCGCAGCTGTGATGGCAACAATGTCTTCCCTCGTTCTACCGGCGTCGAGAAGCTCCTCCGTGAAAATCGAAGTCCAACCCGGCTTCGATTTCTTCAGAGATTCCCCTGTCACAGGATCGATGGCTCCGGTGGAGTGCATCTGGTCAGCAACATTGTTCACCGCAGGTGCAAAACCATGCCCCTTTTCAGTCACAACGTGCACGATCAGCGGGCCTTCGTAGGTTTTCGCGTACTCAAAAGCGCTAAGCAGAGCTGTAAGATCGTGGCCCTCTACTGGTCCTACGTACTTCATTCCTAGCTCAGGGAACATCTCCGTCGGAATGACTTGAGCTTTGACGCCTTCTTTCAGCGCGTGCAATGCCTCAAAGGTCCGCTCGCCGACCCAACCCATCGATTTCAGCGTCTTCTTGCCGGACTCCATGACATCGTCATAGCCCGGCTTCATACGTAATGCCGCAAGTTGATCACGCAGACGCGTTAGGTTATTCGCAAAACCACCAATCGTCGGAGAATACGAACGACCGTTGTCATTGACAACGATAACGACATTGCGCTCGGCAGCAGCAATGTTGTTGAGCGCTTCCCAGCACATACCACCGGTGAGCGCTCCATCCCCGACAACCGCAATGACGTTTTCATCGCCCTTGCCTTGGATGTGCTTCGCTTTTGCCAATCCATCGGCGATTGATAGAGATGCGCTTGCATGCGAAGACTCGGTCCAGTCATGCTCCGATTCCGAACGCGAAGTGTAGCCGGACAATCCGCCCTTTTGACGCAAGGTATCAAACTGGTGAGCACGGCCAGTCAATATCTTATGCACATACGACTGGTGGGAAGTATCGAAGACCACTGGTTCCGTCGGCGAGTCGAAAATATAATGCAGCGCAATAGTAAGCTCCACAACGCCAAGGTTTGGCCCCAAATGCCCACCTGTTGCTGAAACTTTCTCAATCAAAAGCTGGCGTACTTCGTCGGCAAGATCTGATAGTTCCCCAGGCGTCAACGTCTTTAAATCCGCTGGCGAATTGAGTTCGTCTATCAGTCCCACGGTCCTCTACTTCTCCTTTAGAACAAGCAATAATTGACGCCAGTTTACACCCTGTATAGCCTGCACCCCATTCCTATTGGAGATGCACAGGCTCCAGGCAGGCAAGGGTTTCAAAGTGGTGTGTCCCCGGGAACGCATCAATGGCTTTCAACTCGGATACGCGGTAGCCGTAAGTTCCCCAGCTCGCTAAATCTCGAGCAAAGGTCGCAGGGTCACAACCAATATGGATGATCCGCTGCGGGCGCGTCGCAGCGATGTCTCGTACTACTCCATCCCCTGCACCGGTTCGTGGAGGATCAAGCACAACGAGTCCCGCAGGAGGCAACGACGCAATCCCCGTTTCAACACGTGCGTTTACCTTGGTGACATCGAGCGATTCGAGTGCCGGCTGGGGATGCGCCATCGCCGACTTCGAATAATCAACAGATGTGACCGGTCCTCCGCCTAGCGCTTCAGACATTGAAGGGACAAAGAGTCCAACTCCGCCGTATAGATCCCATCCGGCAGCCCGCTGATACGGTTGTCCAGCTATTGCCCATGAACGCACCTGCTCCGTATAGGCCACAGCCGCATTGCTGTGAGCTTGCCAAAACGCGGTCGCGGGGAACTCAAACCTGCCGTTGCCAACAATTTCGACAACATTGCCGGAACCTTCAACTGTTCGGTGAATGCGCTCAACCCGCCGTCCACGTTGGACTTTGCGAGATTCAACCACGTGACGATTTCCAAGAGCATCTATAACGACGATGACCTCAGATCCTGGAGTGAACCTCTGCGCTCCGTCGCCAACGATTCCTTCAAACAATGCCGGTATCGCTTGCGTACAACGCTCGGAAACGACCTCATTAGAACGTGCTTTCCTGAAACCAGCTCGTCCTTGGGTATCGGTGCCAAGACGGATACGAGTCCGCCAACCCGTAGTCGGCTCTAGAGCTTCGACGGTCACCGAGGAAACATCGACGCCATCGAGTACACCCGAGGGCCCCGCGATTTTGTCAAGCTGACCAACCAGCACTTCTTGCTTTGCTTTCCGCTGTGCAGTCAACCGCATATGGGAAAAATCGCAACAACCTGCACCTGCCCTGGCTGCTGGACACTCAACCTCCACTCGATCTGGTGAAGTGGTCTCGAGGTGCACCAACTCGGCTCGGGCCCAACGCTTCTTCACTTTTAGCAGCTTGACGGTTGCTGTTTCGCCCGGCAATGCGCCCTGCACGAAGACAACGCGACCATCTTGCGCTTTGGCAATCGCTTCCCCACCATGAGCGAAAGCATGGAAAGTTACTTCAATGCTGTCACCCGGTTTCAGTACTGGTTGGTCACTCATCAATTGTTTTTATTCGCTTCGTTGTTCTGCGCGATGATTTGCTTCAACGCGTCACTCAGGGCATTTGGGTTTCCGGCCTGTGGACTCTGCTGCGACTCTTGAGCGGCACGCTCCTGAACCGCCTGTTGTACCTGACGAGCCAACTGTGCAGGCAACACGACTGGCAAGGAGTTGCCGGCCAAGATTGGATCTGGTCCACGGTAGACGAAGCTGCGAGCGACGACCTCGCGCCCGAGCTCTGCCAGCTCGTCTTCCATACCTGTTGGGGCAGCCAGCGTAACACGGTAGAGCCAACGTGGCGCTTCTACACCAATGATTCGGATGACGCCGTTTGCCCCGGTGCCTACGATTTCGGTGCCCCACGGGCCCTCTTCAAACGTAACTGGCATGTCTTCGCTCCGCATGCCTTCAGCGATTTCTGCTGCAGATTCGGCCCACAAACCGCCGTTTCGTGGCGCAGCGAACGCAACAGGTGTGATCCGGCCATGCCGAGTCACAATGTGGACCATCTTGGGACCGTTTTCCCCCATCTCGACCTGCACCTGAGAATCCTTGGGCAGTGGGATCTGCATCGAACCAAGGTTCAGGTTCACCTGGGAAAAGTCCGAAAAGTCAAAGTCTTCAATGGCGACACTATCTCCGTCAAACGGACCTGTCGATCCGCTCACTGGGTCGTAGTCAGTAAGTGTGCCACTTGACGATGGAGCCTGTGCAGGTTCGACAGGGGCCGCTGCTTCCTCGACCTGTGACTCTGCACCTGTAACAGTGCTCTCGTGGACATCGTCGGCTGCTACCTCCGGCTGTACTGCGGGAGAGGCCTCCTTCTGTTGTTCCTTCTTCTTTTTCCCAAATGGCCACCATGCCATGGATGATCACCTTCCGTGTGGATTTGTGTAGCTAAAACGTTTCCTCGACTGCGGTTTACTCTAGTACGGATCTCGTTGCCGCTCTTATGAGAGTCCCGTCGACCCATAACCTTGGGCGCCTCGCTGCGTATCGTCAAGATCTGTAACTTCGACGAATTCGACCAACTCGACTTTCTGGACCACAAGTTGAGCAATCCGCATTCCACGCTCGACCGTGAAGGGAGTTTCACGATCAGTATTCAGAAGACAAATCTTCAACTCTCCGCGGTATTGGGCATCGATCGTGCCTGGGGTGTTCACGATCGAAATACCGTACTTCGCAGCGAGGCCTGACCGCGGGTGAATAAGCCCTACAGTGCCCATTGGAAGCGCGATAGCGATTCCCGTACCGATCAGCGCGCGCTCCCCAGGAGCAAGCGTGCAGGTCTCAGCGGCATAAAGATCTGCCCCAGCGTCACCAGCGTGTGCACGCCGGGGCAGAGGCATTTCTGGATCGAGCAGCTTTACTGAAATAGGTTCAAGTGAAGTCACTTCATACACCTTACGGGATTCTGTCATGTGCGGAGTTTCGGGACATTGTCCACACTTAGGCATATCGCCTAAAGTGTTTCAGTAACGTGTTGGGGAGTACATCGATTTGGCGAGTTGAAGAGGGCATGGAAAACAACAACAGCGCATCGAAAACCAGTAGTTCCAAGGTCTTGTACCGGGAGCGTCAATGGGTGCCTTGGTATTGGTGGATCATCGGCTTGGCTTTTACCCTGCTCATCGGGGCCCAACTTAAGCTGAACAGGAATATTTGGTGGTTCATCATCCCCGTCCTCGTCATCGGAAGCCTCGTATTCTGGTTCCTGACATGGCTTTCTAAAACGACGATCGCAGTCGAGCAGGATAGCGATGGCACACGGTGGCTAGTAGTTGACGACGCCAATCTACCCAACAACGTTGTCAGTAGATCTATGGTCGTACCTGCTTCAGCAAAGCGCAATGCATTGGGGCGTCAGTTGGACCCTGCAGCGTTTCTGGTCTCCCACGGCTGGGTAAAAGAGCACATTTTGCTTGTCTTGGACGACCCCCAGGACCCAACACCTTATTGGCTTATTGCTGCAAAAGAACCTGAAAAGGTTCTCGGAGTTTTCCTACCAGAGCAGCGCCCTGCCTAGAGCGCTGCTTCGACGTCGACTTTGGCCCTTATTCACAGTCGAGGCAAATCTTTTGCCCGTCCTCAGTTTCGTAGGCCAGGCGGTTCTTCTTCTGCACCAGGTAGCACGAAGCGCAGGTGAATTCATTTTCCTGGCGAGGCTTGACCTCAACGTTGAGCTCCTCCCCTGACAGATCCTGCAGTGGCGGTTCAAACGGCTCCACAATTTCGCCATCATCGTCCATGCTGCTGCCAGCCACCTCTGCGGCTTTCAGGCCTTCAAGGGAATCAGTCTCAAGCTCATCCTCTGCGCGCTTACGCGGTGCATCATAATCGGTCGCCATGGTGGTGGTGCCTCCAGGGGTAGTGAAATTCAGCGTAGCCGCGACCCGTTTTGGATATGTATTTCCTGTAGCAGGCCCCAGCCTATTAATAGGTTTGGAGCCGAATAATAAAGCACTCGACGCTGTATGTCATATTACGAGGTCAATACGCTAATTGGAGCTTTATCCTGCACGTACATCTTAAGGAAAGACGACAGTTTTTGGGCCGCGACGCCCCAACGTAAGCAAAAGCCGAAACGGAGCGACGAGTTCAGCATGCGCAATGAGCACACCTTTTGTATGCTCATTGTTATGACTACAACAAGTACAAATGATTGTGCCAACGAGCACTACGGCATGGGAGTTGATGTCGGAGGCTCCGGCATAAAAGGCGCCATCGTCGATCTCCAGACCGGTGAATTCGTCGGCGACAGGATTAAAATCGCAACGCCGCAGCCGGCAACCCCTGAGTCAGTAGCTTCTACCGTGGCTGAGATCGTGCGTCTCCATGAGTGGGACGGCCCAGTCGGGGTGACTTTGCCGTCAGTGATTCAGCACCAGATCGCGAAAAGTGCTGCCAATATTGATCCGTCCTGGATCGACACCGACGTTCACGAGCTATTCGGGCAGCACCTCCCCGACCGCGCGGTCACCGTTCTTAACGACGCAGACGCCGCTGGACTCGCCGAAGTTGCGTTCGGCAACGAGCGCGCACGTAGCGGCTCAGTCATCTTCTTGACGTTCGGTACAGGTATCGGATCAGCATTCCTTGTAGACGGCCACCTCTTCCCTAACACGGAAATCGGACACTTGACCGTCAATAAGAAAGAGGCGGAACATATTGCATCGTCTGCAGTGAAGCAACGCGAAGACCTCAGCTTTAAAAAGTGGGCGAAGCGCGTCGATAAGGTACTGCACGAATATGAGCGACTCTTTAACCCAGAGTGCTTTGTTGTCGGTGGCGGTATCTCCAGAAAGTCAGACAAGTGGATTCCGCTCTTGACCGTCGAGACTCCTGTTGTCGTCGCTACACTCCGCAACCGCGCAGGTATCGTTGGAGCTGCGATGGCAGCTTCGGAGCACCTAGCACCGTAGAATTCGCAAACCGACGCCTATCGGGAAACGGCTTGACATTGCTGTTAAGATAGGCGTTCTGAAAATTCAGCACAGTTTGCGTACGCTAGGAAAGCAGGCCGGCAGGAGCTGGTCTGCTTTCACCAGAGTGGCTTCCCGTCAACCCTTGTTGTAAGGAGGCTACGGTGTCCGCACAAGCATCAACCAGTTCACAAGGCGAAAGGGCGTACGTGGTAGCCAGCGAAGCTTCAGGCAAAAACTCCGTCAACGATGCAGCAGAGAGCACCTCTGGCGGCGTAATTGACGGCTCAGCGACCGCCAAAAAAGCCGCCAAAAAAGCGGTGAAGAAAACCGCTAAAAAGACTGCTAAGAAGACTGCAAAGAAAACGACTCGCAAGACTGCAAAGAAGACGGCCAAGAAAGCAAAGAAGTCGGTCAGGAAGACCGCTGCGAAGAAGGCTGTATCTCCAGAGACTGATGAGGTCACATCTGACGGCTCCACCTCGGAAGAAATAGATGAATCCTTGGAGGATTCCGGCCAGGAGCAAGAGTTCGACCCACTGACTGCCGAAGATGACGACGAAGAGTTTGACGAGCACCTCGGCGATGAAGACGAGGACGACGACGAGAACGACGGCTCTTCGGTCTGGGACATTGAGGAATCTGCTGCCCTTCGCCAAGCCCGCAAGGATGCGCAACTCACTGCTTCAGCGGACTCCGTGCGCGCATACTTGAAGCAGATCGGCAAAGTGGCGCTTCTCGATGCTGAACAGGAAGTGTCGCTCGCTAAGCGCATTGAGGCTGGGCTGTACGCACAGCACCGTCTCGACGAAATGGCCCGCGCGGCAGAAGAGGGCGACAAAGAGGCACGGCTCACCCCTGCTGTGAAGCGCGACTTCCGCGCCGTCGCACGCGATGGACGGAAGGCGAAGAACCACCTGCTTGAGGCTAACCTTCGTCTCGTTGTCTCATTGGCAAAGCGCTACACCGGGCGCGGAATGGCGTTTTTGGACCTCATCCAAGAAGGCAACCTTGGCCTGATTCGTGCAGTTGAGAAGTTCGATTACTCCAAGGGCTATAAGTTCTCCACCTACGCAACGTGGTGGATTCGTCAGGCCATTACACGCGCGATGGCGGACCAGGCCCGCACGATTCGTATTCCGGTCCACATGGTCGAGGTCATCAACAAGCTCGGCCGCATCCAGCGTGAGCTTCTGCAGGACCTCGGACGCGAACCGACGCCACTCGAACTGGCGAAAGAAATGGACATCACCGAGGAGAAGGTACTGGAAATCCAGCAGTACGCCCGTGAGCCAATTTCGTTGGACCAGACAATTGGCGACGAAGGTGACAGCCAGCTCGGCGACTTCATCGAGGACTCCGAGGCCGTCGTGGCCGTTGACGCGGTTTCGTTCACCCTACTGCAGGACCAGTTGCAGGACGTACTTCACACTCTTTCTGAACGTGAAGCCGGCGTCGTGCGTCTCCGGTTCGGCTTGACGGACGGTATGCCACGCACATTGGATGAGATCGGCCAGGTCTACGGTGTGACGCGCGAACGTATTCGCCAGATCGAATCGAAGACGATGTCGAAACTTCGCCACCCATCTCGTTCGCAGGTGCTGCGTGACTACCTCGACTAGGAAACGTCGCGACGAAGCAACGAACCCGGTAGGAGACCAGCTCTCTCCTACCGGGTTTTAGCTTTTACCAATCACGCAGATATGCAATGCGCGCGCGAAGCTGCTCCGCATTGCAAAGCGCCGTCGGAGGGCCACCACACGCCTTGCGCGCTTCTGTATGAATCGCGCCATGCGGGCGCCCGGTCTTTCCCGCAACGATTGCAACGCGAGCGTTGAGTTCCTTTCTCAACTGCGGTATCTCGTCGGCAGCCACCGATCCGTCTTCACTGCTCCCCGGCGCGACTGCACGGGTGGCTGCCCCAGATGGAGTGGGGCGCTCCCCGAGCACTTCTGCGCGTTCGCGGGCTTCGCGCTCCGCTGCCTTTCTTGCCTTTTCTTCGGCTTCGCGGGCGTCGAGTTGATCGCTCTGCCGTTTGCGAAGCAGCGTTTTGACTTGCTCTTCGTCGAGTAGGCCCGGAAGGCCGAGGAAGTCTTGTTCCTCGGCTGATCCGGCCAAGGTTGGTGTGCCGTAGGTGGAGCCGTCGAAAATTAGTGAATCGAGCTCTGCGGAGGCGCCGATGGCCTCGTAGGAGGGGTTGTCGTCTGGTTCGTTTTGCACTTGGTTTGCTTGTGCGAGCAGTTCGTCGGACCATCCTGACTCTCGATGGGGTTTGCCCAAGACATGGTCGCGTGACACTTCCATTTCTTCTGCAAGACGGAGAAGGACTGGCACGGAGGGCAAGAAAACTGATGCTGATTCGCCTGGCATTCGAGAGCGGACGAATCGTCCAATTGCCTGGGCAAAAAACAGCGGTGTCGAGGCTGATGTCGCGTAGACGCCAACTGCCAATCGGGGGACGTCGACGCCTTCGGAGACCATCCTGACTGCGACCATCCATTCGTCGGTGGAGGCAGAGAACTCGTCGATTCGGTCGGATGCCCCGGCTTCGTCCGAGAGAACAACGGTGACGGGTGTGCTCGAGATCGTTGAGAGGATCTTCGCGTAGGCTCTTGCTGTAGTTTTGTTTGTTGCGATGACGAGGCCTCCGGCGTCTGGCATGTTCGCACGGAGTTTTTTCAGTCGAGTATGTGCTGCTTGCAGGACTGCTTTAATCCAGTCCCCTTTCGGGTCGAGAGCGGTTTTCCAAGCGCGTGCGGTTTGCTCGGCGTTGAGAGGCTCCCCGAGCCGGGCAGAGTATTCTTCCCCCGCAGAGTCTTTCCACTGAGCTTCGCCGGAGTATGCCAGGAAGACGACGGGGCGGACGACGCCGTCGGCCAGTGCGTGAGAGTACCCGTATGTGTAGTCCGCTTGTGAGACCAGATGCCCCTCGCCATCTTCGACGTATCGGACGAACGGGATTTGGGAATCGTCGGAGCGAAATGGTGTGCCTGTGAGGGCTAGGCGGTGTTCGACGTCGTTGTATGCCTCGTATACACCATCTCCCCAGCTTTTTGCATCGCCTGCGTGGTGGATCTCGTCGAGGATTACCAGGCTTCGACGCGCAGTCGCTACAGCGTGATGCTTGAATGGGTGCATCCCGATCTGTGCGTATGTAACGACGATGCCGTCGTAGGCAGGATTTACGGCTGATGCGTTGGTGAAGTTCGGATCTAGTGAGAGTCCAAACCTCGCGGCCGACTGTGACCACTGGTGTTTTAGGTGCTCCGTGGGCACAACAACGATGATGCGCTGGACCGCTTTTGTGGCGTGGAGTTTGCTGGCAAGGGTTAGTGCAAATGTCGTCTTACCTGCACCAGGGGTTGCCACTGCGAGAAAGTCTCTGGGCTTGGTGCGCATAAATGAATCGAGGGCCTCTTGCTGCCATGCTCGCAGCTGAGGCCCGGCCGACGTACCCGAGGCTGTCACTTCCGACGCAGCCCCTTATAGATGCGTTCGCAGTCAGGGCATACTGGTGATCCTGGCTTCGCTTGCTTCTTTACGGGAAATGTTTTGCCACACAGTGCGACTACGACTTTGCCTGAAATCGCGGAGTCGAAAATCTGGTCCTTCTTCACGTAGTGGAAAAACTTCGGGGTCCCATCGTCGTTACTAGACGATGTGTCTTCCCGGAGGTCTGTGCGCTCAAGAGTCTTCGTCGTCGTATTCACGACTCCCATCATGCCCCACTTTGGCGAAGTTTTTAAGCTGAGGCGCTAACCTGTGTATTTATGAACGAGAGAAAGGGCGAGGCGCGAGAGCATCCCTCAATCGATGCGGAAGTCGAAATCAATGACCGCAAGCATTTCCTTTTTCACGGTCTTCGCTCCAGACGTCGACGTGCCTTGATCACGGATGCGAAGCGGAGCCCGGAGCAGAACCTTCAGAGCAGAGAGGCGCAGTACCTCTGGCTGCAGGCGCTACGTGTTCCGTTCATCTTGTTATCAATCGCATCGGCTTGGTGGCTCGGTAACTGGTGGATCGCATCGATCCTTTTCATTGTGTCGGTTCCATTGCCGTGGATCGCGGTGATGTTGGGCAATGCGAAGGGTGAGGCACGGGACCCACGAGAAAAGAACGTCTATAAGCCTGCGTTGAGTCGCGCTTATGCTGCATTGGAGGAACAGTCGCAGCAACAACTATCCTCGCATGACGCTTCGGTCGATATGCCACCAGCGGTCATCGACCATGAATCTCAATCGGAGTAACAGATATGACAGAGACTTCTTGTACAGCGTTCGGCCAAAACCCTGGCCTTGCGCGAGAGCTTGGCGAGTGTTTGCGCGCACTTCCCTATACGACTTCATCAATCGGAAGCTACCTCGGACCAAATGCCTATAACGCGTTGTACCGAGGCGAAGTTGGCGCCGTCCTGCGTCGTTGCAACGCCGATGACGAGGTCGGTCTTGCGATATCTACGTTGTTGCTGCGCCGACCGACAGCCTTGAACGAGCTCGAAGCATTGTTTGGCGCGCCTCTTACTGAACGGCTGATCAGCGCCGGTGTATTTCGCCAAGTCTCTGAACAGCAATACGAGGTTACGTACGATGTCCGTCCCCATCTGCTATCGCAGCAGCATCAGATTGTTGTTTCAGATCTCGACGCCTCTACGTCTGCGATTGTTCCGGGCAAGGATCATGTACTCGGAGTAGGCGCAGCGTCGAAGTCACTCATGCACGCTATCCCGAGCACACCGGTTGCGACTGTTTTAGACCTTGGGACAGGATCGGGCGTGCTCTCGGTCGCACAATCTGGTTTTGCAGGCCGGATAGTCGGAACGGACATTCATCCACGGGCAATCGAGCTAGCGCACGCTACCCTCGAGATGAACGGAATCACGAACGTAGAGCTGCGCGAAGGCTCCTGGTTTGAGCCAGTCGCAGGCGACAAATTCGACAGGATTATTGCAAACCCGCCGTTCGTTGTTGGGCTTCCAGAAGTTGGCCATGTATACCGAGACTCAGGCATGCCACTCGACGAAGCTACCCGGCTCGTGACGGAACAAGCACCCGAGCATCTCGCCGACGATGGTCTGCTGTGCATGCTCGGCGCATGGGCACATGTTGATGGAGAGGCGTGGCAGACGAGGGTTGCGAGCTGGATCCCTTCAGAAGGGGTGAGCGCGTGGGTGCTTCAGCGCGAGGTTGTCGACCCCGAAACCTACGTTGCAACGTGGCTTAAGGATGAGTCGGTCGATCTGAGGAGAGACGAAGGCATTGCCCGTGCACAACAGTGGTTGGACTACTTCCAGTCAGCTGGTGTTCGTGCTATCGGGTTTGGCTGGATTTTCATGCACCGTACCGGGAATCTATCTTCGGAGATTACTGCCGAGGAATTGACCCAACAATTCACGGACCCCCTGGGACCTGAAGTAGAAGAGTACTTCCTGCGCCAAGCTTGGCTTCGCCAAAACACCACCGCCGACGTATTGGATGCCACCTATCTGGTCCGACCGACTGTTGCGATTGAAGATATCAGGATTCCAAACGCTGCGGAAGGGATGGGGTTCAACCGCGAACAGCTTCGCATTACGCGAATGGACGGGCCACGTTTCTCACATTCGCTGGATGATGCACTTCAAACTGTGCTGGCAGGCCTGCACCCAGCAGGCTTACCGCTGCGTGACGTGATCGGAATCTTGGCTGTATCTCGGGGCATTGACGCCCCGGAGGACCTGGAAGAGTTAGAAAACCAAACGGTTGCAGCCGTCGTGGACCTTATCCGCCACGGCGTCGTGCTGCCATCAGAAATTGCAGAGGTGGAATAACAGTGAAAGCAGTACTCTCACGGGTTACGAGCGCGAGCGTCACCGTCGATGGCGAAGTCGTAGGTGCCATTGAATGCCCAGACACAGGAGGGGTTTTGGCGCTCGTCGGGGTTGGGCGCGATGACTCTGACGATACTTGGGAAACGGTAGCACGCAAGATTGCCGAGTTGCGGATCCTTGAGGGCGAGAAATCGGTAGAGACCGCAGAAGCCCCAGTGTTGCTCGTCAGCCAATTTACGCTCATGGGCAGGACCGCCAAAGGGCGGAGGCCCTCATGGAGTGACGCTGCCCCTGGCGATAAAGCGGCACCCATCATCGAAAAAATAGCAGCGTACCTGCGAGAGCGCGGTATCGCCGTCGCCGAGGGAAAGTTCGGGGCTCATATGAAGGTGCACAGTATCAACGATGGACCGTTCACGGTAATTGTCGAGGCCTAGCACGGTTTTCGCCACCGGGAACAAAAATGTGGCCAAGATCGTTGAGCATGTAGAAGATTACCTGTTCCACTCGTCCAAGGAGGCAGCGCTCAATGACGTCGCAGAGTCAGACCTTAACAGCGGACAATGAAGAAAAGGTTGACCGCGGTAGTCGTCGTAACCAGACGAACGACAACCCGTCGGCTGACCTTGTTCGTGTGTACCTTAATGGCATTGGCAAGACTGCCCTGCTCGATGCGGAAGAAGAAGTCGAACTAGCCCAACAAATCGAGGTTGGCTTGTATGCCCAACAGCTGCTTGACGACCCCGACTGCAAGCTTACCCGCGCCCAAAAGCGCGACTATAAGATTCTTGCAAAGCAAGGGCGCAAGGCTCGAGCACATCTCCTTGAAGCGAATCTCCGTCTGGTGGTGTCGCTTGCGAAACGCTACACCGGGCGCGGGATGCCGCTGCTTGATCTGATTCAAGAGGGCAACCTTGGCCTGATCCGTGCGATGGAAAAGTTTGATTACGCCAAGGGCTTCAAGTTTTCGACGTATGCAACGTGGTGGATCCGTCAGGCCATCACTCGCGGCATGGCGGATCAGTCTCGCACCATTCGCCTACCCGTGCACCTCGTGGAACAGGTCAACAAACTCTCACGAATCCGTCGCGAAATGTACCAGTCCTTTGGCCGGGAACCTACCAATGAGGAGCTCGCAGAAGAGTCAGGTATCGAAGAAGAAAAGATCGAGTTGCTTCTTCGCCAGTCTCGGGACCCGGTGAGTCTTGATATGCCAGTTGGAGCCGATGAGGAAGCTCCACTGGGCGATTTCATTGAGGATGCGGAAGCTACAGATGCCGAAGACGCAGTCGTCTCCGTGTTGCGGCATGATGACATCCAGGATGTTATCAACGGTCTGGAACAACGCGAGCAGGACGTGATCCGTATGCGATATGGATTGACCGACGGCGTCCCACGAACGTTGGACCAGATTGGCCGAAAGTTTGGACTTTCTCGCGAGCGAGTACGCCAGATTGAACGTGAGGTTATGGCAAAGCTTCGCGTTGGTGATCGTGCAGAGCGCCTCAGAGACTATGCAATGTAGCTGTCAATGCGAAGCGTTCCGCAGCCAATAATTTTTTGGGTTACCATAGCAATCATAGATGAGCGTTGACCTAGCGGCTGCGTGAAGCGCGGCGCCAGGCATTCACAACAAGTTATTGAAGCAAGGGAGTTTCACGTGCGTGATCTCGTAGACACAACAGAAATGTATTTGCGTACAGTTTACGAACTTGAGGAAGAGGGCATCGTCCCGCTCCGCGCACGGATCGCGGAGCGGCTGGAACAGTCGGGACCGACTGTCTCTCAAACCGTTGCGCGCATGGAACGAGATGGCCTAATAGTAGTTGAAACAGATCGTTCATTGTCGCTTACTGACGAGGGTCGCGCCCGCGCGACTGCTGTGATGCGCAAGCACCGCCTCGCAGAATGCTTACTCACCGATATTCTCAAGTTGAACATTGAGCAGGTTCACGATGAGGCTTGCCGCTGGGAACACGTGATGAGTGAAGCTGTCGAGAAGCGCGTGTACGAGGTGCTTGATCACCCCCAGGTCTCCCCATTTGGAAACCCGATCCCAGCACTGGACAAGATCGGTGCGCCGCAGGCTTCGAATCCTGAACTTGGAACTCGCGCAACCGATCTGGATCTGTCTCACGAGCGCGAGGGCGTTGTCGTCCAGATCAGTGAGATTCTACAGCTCGAGGCAGAGCGTGTGCCAGAGCTCGTCGGCTTGGGCGACATCGTTGGCCAAAAGGCCGAACTGTCCGCGCTTGAAGACGGTGGAGTGCAGTTGCGCCTAGCGGACAAGCGCAGTTTCATCATCCCCGACGATCTTGCACACGCGGTACGTGTCGAGCTGGTGTAGACGCCTGTCACTCAACGTTAACAGTCTGCGAGCAGTTCTAACTGCATCCAAACTGCTTCCCCGCCCTCCTGCACTGCGTGCAACAAGCCTTCATACTGACCAATAGCAAGCAGTTGTAGGAGCACATCGCTCAATGAGTGGTCTGGCATTTCTTGCAATGCGCACTGCAGCGCAACTCCTGCCCAAGACCCTAGCTCGCAGCGCACCGCAACGATCGCCCATAGTGCAAGTGCGTTTGCCCTTACGGTGCCTTCAGCGTGTCGCGCTAAGAACAAAAGCGGCCCAGCCACACGCTTTGGGTGTTTGAGGATCGCAGGGATCAGCGTATCCCGCAGGAGCGCATGCGTAAGCAGCGCCGCTAGTCCTTCCAGTGCGTTACGCATAGGTTCTGACATCTCGCTCGGCGGTGGAACATCACGCTGACCGATCAAGCATGATTCCGGTGATCGAAGCAGATCGTCGATGGTGTTTTCAATCTCGTGCTTCGCCAGTTGCGCTGATGATTTTCCCTGCTCCTGGATGCTGCTTTCCCACAAGTCTTTGAGAAGTCGAAGCCCATTTTTACGTGTCTTCTCTTGGATTTCCTTTGCTACATGCACTGACTCAGTATCAATTGGTTCAAAATATTCAAAGGTGTCTCCCCGATCAAGCTCTGGCAAAATTCCTTGCTCGACGTAAGGACGCATCGACGGGGACGAAATGACTGATGCCACGGAACCGCTAATAAGGGATGCGCTGAGCGTATACTCTCCATCTGGTACTTCCGAAGGCCCGAATAGCAATGTGTATGGTGTGCCCTGTGCGATTTCAGAAACATGCCAACAAAGATCGATTTTGAAACCGGTTTCTTCTTCCAGGTAGTGCAAGCGCTCAGTTGCTCCTATTACAAGATCCGAATCTGGGATACGGCTCACAATGATCCCTAGATACGCAAGGACATCATCGCCTAGCAGGTACTGCGATGTATCGGTTTTAAGGTTTTCTACTAATGCATCGAGACGGGCAAGATCGACGCGCACTACCGGCCCTAGCTGAAGCCCGCCTGCGTCTTGACTGTCCGGCAATATCCCGAGCACGACGACAGATTCTTGTGGGTAAAAGCCTAAGACCCCTGGCAGGGCGGCAATGATGTCTGATGGGCCAAAAAGTGATGAATTAGCTGCGTTTATTTTCATACAAGTTAGACGTAGCTAGTACGGGTTCGGTTCCCTCTTTGCTAGAATCCGTTATCTTTAGCAGGAATATTTGTTCACACAAAACGTTGTGCGTAACGACGAAGAAAACCTTATTTAGTAATGCTAGGAGCGGTCATGCCAACGAATAATCGCATGTATGAACTTGAGTACCCGTCTCCCGCGGGTCTCGGCGAATCCTCCGAGGGACCGACGTTAATCGTTGCGTTACAGGGATATGCGGACGCCGGACATGCAATTGAAGGGGTATCGAATCACCTCAACGCCGCGTTAGAAACCCGCACATTAGCGACCTTTAATAACGATGAGCTCATCGACTACCGTTCGCGAAGGCCCGCAGTGACTCTTGCGAACCATTCGATAGCCGACATCGAGGAAATCGGCATCGATCTTCGTGTGGTGCGTGATGCCGTTGATACCCCGTTTCTATTGCTTAGTGGCCCGGAGCCGGACCTACGGTGGGAAGCGTTCAGCAAATCCGTAGCAGATTTAGCGGTTCAGTTCGGTGTGGAGCAGACACTCTGCCTCTACGCTGCCCCTGTAGCCGCACCTCACACACGTCCTGTAGTCGTCTCTACGCACGGTAATCACGAGAGCCTCGTGAAAGACAAGTATCTGTTCGACGGCATCATTACCGTGCCCGGGGCTGCGTCAATCATGATTGAGCGGGAGCTGGACAAGCGAGGGGAAAAGGTCGCCGGTTTTACCGCACATGTCCCCCACTACATTGCGAACTCGCCGTACCCGATGGCAGCGTTCCAGTTGATGCAGGCAGTCGAAGATACTGCTGATCTCCAGTTGCCTCTCCGTGCGCTTGAGCAGGAGATTACGAATGTCCAGCGGCAGCTTGCAGAGCAGACAGGAGCTTCGAAGGAAATTGCTCAAGTCGTTTCGGCACTGGAGCAACACTACGATCGTGAGGTCGAGGAATATCGCAGAAGCAACCCAAACGCAAAAATGCCTGGTGAAGCGCAGGTTCCTTCCGGTGAAGAAATCAGCGAAGCGTTCGAGAACTACCTGACCGCAATTGAGGACCAGCAAAGTCGACCGATAGTCGATGGGCAACGCGGATTACCTTTCGGTAATGATCTCAGCGAGGCCTTGCAGGATTTTTACTACATCGATCCAGCTCAACCGACGGATGAGGATAACGAGTAACGGCTTTTCGCAGCGATGTCGGCTACGGTAGGTGGCGTGACTCTTTCTACTTTTCTTGCAGACCTCGACGACGTTCCCACGGACCTTTTTGAAGAGGCAGTCTGGGATTCCTTCACTGCATGGACGAAGAGTCGGGGGATTTCCCTGTACGAGGCACAAGAAGAGGCGTCGCTTGCGCTGCTCTCGGGGGACAACGTGATCCTGGCTACGCCCACCGGGTCGGGAAAGTCTATGGTGGCAAATGCTGCGCATTTCATCGCCATGGCGCGTGGGCAACGCTCGTTTTATACTGCGCCGATTAAAGCACTCGTGAGCGAAAAGTTTTTCGCTCTCTGCGAAATCTTTGGCGCGGAGAACGTTGGCATGATGACTGGAGACGCTACCGTCAACAGTGGCGCTCCTATTATCGCCGCCACCGCCGAAATCGTCGCGAACATTGCGCTGCGCGAGGGCGAGCATGCCAAGATCCAGCAAGTCGTTATGGACGAGTTTCATTACTATTCAGAGCCTGACCGAGGATGGGCTTGGCAGGTGCCTCTATTAGAGCTACCCCAAGCACAGTTCCTTTTGATGTCCGCTACCCTCGGAGAAACTGATTGGATCGAAAAAGATCTCACAAAACGCACCGGCCGACCAACCACGTATGTTGGTGGATCGGAGCGTCCAGTGCCACTCGATTTCAGTTACGTCTTCTCCCCCGTGCACGAGACGATCGAAGAGCTTTTGGCGGATAACAAAGCGCCGATCTATGTTGTCCATTTTTCACAACGGGAGGCTGCTGAACGTGCTCAGGCTCTCACCAGTATGAAGTTCGTCAACGCTGAGGAAAAGCAACGCATCGCGGATGAGATCGGGAATTTTAGGTTCACCACTACTTTCGGCAAGACGCTATCAAGATTGCTCCGAAAAGGGATCGGTATTCACCATGCGGGAATGCTGCCGAAGTATCGACGGCTCGTCGAAAAGCTTTCTCAAACCGGACTTTTGAAGGTGATCTGCGGGACGGACACGCTCGGTGTGGGGATCAACGTGCCGATTCGTACGGTATTGATTACCGGTCTGGCGAAATATGACGGAACGAGGCAACGCATCCTCAAGTCGAGAGAGTTTCACCAGATCGCCGGCCGCGCTGGTCGGGCAGGATATGACACGGAAGGCACGGTGGTCGTCGAAGCACCAGAGCACGAGATTGAAAACGCGAAGCTGCGACGTCGCGCGAATGGCGACCCGAAGCGACTCAAGAAGCTCAACAAGAAGTCAGCTCGCGATGGCGAGGTGACATGGTCGGAGAAAACCTTCCAGCGCCTCACAACAGCAGAGCCGGAAGAGCTCACTAGCCAGTTTCAAGTCTCGAACTCGATGCTTCTCAACGTAATTGCTCGTCCGGGGGACGGTTACGAGCACATGAAGCACTTGATCCGCAGCAACCACGACACCCGCGCAAAGCAGAACCGCGATATCCTCACCGCGGTCGACTTGTTCCGCGGTCTTATTCAGGCTGACATTGTAGAACGCACCCCTGATTCTCCTGCGTACCGCCCTTATACGCTCACTCGAGAGCTGGACAGGGACTTTGCGCTCAACCAGCCACTGTCCCCTTTTGCACTTGCGTTTCTCACTGTGCTTGACCCCGAATCTTCGACGTACTCGCTGAACGTTATCTCCGCTTTTGAGGCAATCTTGGACGACCCTCGCCAGGTGCTTCAGGCTCAGCAGTCAGCAGCTCGTGGCGAAGAAATCGCAGCGCTGAAGGCAGACGGCGTTGATTACACAGAACGCATGGCGCTCATCGAGGACGTGAGCTACCCGCAGCCTCTGGCTGAAGAGTTAGAAGAAGCGTTTGAAACCTACTGCTCGAGTAACCCGTGGGCGAAAGAATGGCAGCTTTCTCCAAAGTCAGTAGTTCGCGACATGATCGAACACGCGATGACGTTCTCTGACCTTATCGCCACCTACGGCCTTTCTCGCTCAGAGGGCGCGGTGCTTCGATATCTCACCGACGCATGGAGGACTCTTTCTCATTCCGTGCCCGAGGCTTACATGACAGAGGAGCTTGAAGACATCATTGTGTGGCTCGGCGAGCTTATTCGGCAGGTGGACTCTTCGCTCATCGATGAGTGGGCTACCTTAGCTGACGACGACGCCCCAATCTCCCAAGATGTGCTCGAACGTGAGCTGGCGTTCGGAGTCGAAGATCCCACCGCGCTCACTGCTAATCGCAGGGCATTTAAGATCATGGTCCGAAATTATTTCTTCAGACTTGTTGAATTGTTCGCGTTCGAAAAGGAAGAAGCGCTTGACTCCATGCTCGACTACCTGGAGACAGATGCGCGGCCCGACTGGCCTTCAATTCTCGACGCCTACTTCGACGAATACGATGACATCATCATCGATGCGGATGCACGTGGGCCAGAATACTTCCGGGTGAAAGACGAAAGCTCGCGTCTCTGGGAGGTTGTACAAATACTCAAGGACCCGAGCGGAGACCGCAGCTTTCAATTCCACGGCGTTGTTGACCTCGACGCTTCTGATGAGGCGGGAGAGGTGCGGCTGAGGGACCTGAACGTGCTTCAGATGTAGTCCCCCAGCCGGTTGTAGTGAAGAAGCAGTCGCAGTTAGCGTGCGTCTTCCACTTCTACGGTCTGTGCGATTGCCTGGACAACTGCTGCGACCTTTACCGCTTCCCAGACCTGCTCCTTCGTCAGGCCTTCTTCGCGCACGACATTGGAGTGTGCAACAGCACAATGCTCACAACCGTTGATTGCCGAAACAGCAAGTGACCAAAGCTCGAAATCGGCCTTTTCGACGCCCGGCTTCGAGATAATGTTCATGCGAAGCCCAAACTTAACCTGCGCAAAGTCATCGCCGAGCCAACCCTTCGCACGGTAGGCAACGTTGTTCATCGCCATAACTGTCGCAGCACCGAAGGCGGCGTCGAGAGCCTCTTCAGACAGGTGCTCTTTCGCTTCATCAGTAATTTCAGAGATGACGGTCGCGTTCTTCGTCGCTGCCGCGGATGCTACGAGGGTGCCCCAGAGCTGCTGCTCGTTGAGCTCGGTCGAACGCGTCAGGGAGCCAAGATTCAGCTTCTGGTCTTTTGCGTATTCGGGCAGTGCATTGCGTAGATTCTCAATCGACATGTGTTTCCTCTCAATCGTTTATGAATAAATCCCCGCCACGTCGTATTGAAACCAGTGACGGGGATTCGGGGTGCATTTACTTCAGGGATTCCTGCACAACGGCCAACTTGTCAATGTTCTTAGTTGGGTCGTTCTTCTGCCAGTCGCAAGCACAAACTTCCTCGGACTGGAGCGCGTCCAGAACACGAAGGACTTCTTCTACGTTACGGCCGACAGCATCTGGGGTAACAGACACAAACTGAATGATGCCGTCTGGGTCGATAATGAACGTTGCACGGTCTGCGACACCAGCCTCGTTCTCGACGCCCAGCGCGCGGATCAGGTCGTGGCGGACATCAGCGAACATCGGGAACGGCACGGTCTTCAGCTCTGGGTGCGTTGCACGCCAGTTGAAGTGGGAGTACTCGTTGTCGGTGGAGCCACCGAGAACCTGCGTATCACGATCTTCAAACTCTTCGTTCAGCTTGCCGAACGCAGCAATCTCGGTTGGGCAGACGAACGTGAAGTCCTTGGGATAGAAGAAGACGACCTTCCACTTACCCTCGTACTTCTCCAGGGATACGTTCTCGAAGTAGTCCTCTGGGCTAGTCGCGTCGACCTCATGAAGGTCGCCACCTTTCAGCGCAACCAGATCGAACTCAGGGAAACGCTCGCCTACAGTCAGAATTGCCATAGCTTAACCTCCGAATGTGAGATGTCGTAGAAATACGGTCTTGGAATGCAATCGCTCGCACTCTGATGCACATTGTGCCAGAAACACCGGCTAATTTCAACAGCAAAACCTATTACGATGAAGTATGGTTATAAGAATGAACAATAAAGAATATAAACCGACCCTGGCTCAGCTCCGTACATTTGTCACCATCGCCGAAAACCGACACTTCGGCACTGCCGCGAGCAAACTCAACATTTCCCAGCCGTCTTTATCGCAGGCATTAGTGGCACTTGAGGCTGGTTTAGGCATCCAGCTCATCGAACGGTCGACGCGAAAAGTCATCGTTACCCCAACTGGAGAGGCGCTGCTCCCCTACGCAAAGGCAACGCTCGAAGCAGCGGACTCTTTCGTCGCACACGCACGTGGCGCCCACGGGGTACTGTCCGGCCCACTGAACATAGGCATCATTCCTACTATCGCGCCGTACATTTTGCCTACCCTCCTACACCTCCTGCAGAGCGAGTTCCCTGACCTAGCTCCACGAATTATCGAAGAGCCCACGAAGCATCTGCTCGCAAAACTCCGCGACGGCAACGTCGATGTGGCCCTACTCGCCCTACCCACCCATGCACCTGGAGTAAGTGAAATCGAACTTTACGACGAAGAGTTCATCGTTGTAACGAACAAGAACCACAACCTGTCGGGGCGTAAAAACCTGACCCTTGACGCCCTAGAAGAGCTCGACTTACTGCTTCTCGACGACGGCCACTGCCTGCGAGACCAAATCGTTGATCTTTGCAAGAACGTCCAAACGACACCTACTAGCCCACACCAATCCGACACGCGCGCGGCGTCGCTCACTACAATCATGCAGCTCGTCGTGGCTGGGCTCGGGTCAACGCTTGTTCCCAAGTCGGCCATTGCCGCTGAATGCACCCGCCCTGGTTTGGGACTGTCAACGTTCCAGAAGAGCGTAGATGCAAAACGCACGATCGGCTTAGTCTATCGATCGTCTTCTTCCCGCCTGCATGAATTCGAAGAACTCGGTGACCTATGCAAGAAGGCGTACAAAGAGGTAGCGAAAACTAGTGATGCGATATTGTCCCGCTAGACTGTAACGCTAACTATGAAGCATCAGGATCAAACAACTAAGAACGACCTCTTCCGCCAACTCGACAGCGTTGAACTCCGCGATGTACGGCGCCTTCGTCGACGAATCCGCCAAGCGAAAAACGCCTCGGAATTAAGCAAAATCGAGGAAGCAATTGCTCGCAGTATTGACACCGTTCGTGCGAGAAACAAGCAGATTCCTAGCATCGAGTACCCCGAAGCGCTTCCCGCTTCACTTCGCAAGGATGACATCTTAGAAGCTGTTGCACATCACCAAGTTACCGTGATTGCCGGTGAAACTGGTTCCGGTAAAACCACCCAAATACCAAAGATGTTGCTCGAACTCGGGCGCGGTCGACGAGGACGCATAGCTCATACACAACCGCGGCGCCTCGCTGCTCGAACAGTCGCCGAACGCATCGCAGAGGAGCTTGGCCAAAGCATCGGGGAGTCAGTAGGCTACGCCATTCGATTCGATGACAAGGTCAGCCCCACTACTTCAGTGAAGTTGATGACCGATGGAATCCTGCTTACTGAAATTCAGCGCGACCGGTTCCTCAACGCATACGACACCATCATCATCGACGAGGCACATGAGCGATCCCTCAACATTGACTTCCTGCTGGGATACCTGAAGCAGCTCCTCCCCAAGCGTCCCGATCTTAAAGTCATTATTACATCAGCCACAATCGACGTTGAACGCTTCGCTCGGCATTTCTGCGACAGTGACGGTAATCCGGCGCCCGTCATTGAGGTATCCGGCCGCACCTACCCCGTCGAAGTTCGGTATCGACCGCTCGTCAGCAATGTCGGAGGTCGTGAGATCGACGTCGATATGATCGATGGCGTAGTCAACGCGATCAAGGAGCTGATGGCTGAGGGCGATGGTGACATTCTGTGCTTTTTCGCGTCAGAACGAGACATTCGGGATTGCATCGAGGCCATCGAAAAACAGCATTGGAAAAACGTAGAAGTCGCTCCACTTTTTGGGCGCCTTTCAAATACTGAGCAACATCGCGTCTTTTCTCCCCACAGCGGGCGAAGGATTGTCCTTTCAACCAACATTGCGGAAACGTCCCTGACAGTCCCGGGAATTCACTACGTTGTGGACACTGGTCTTGCTCGCGTCTCACGGTATTCCACGCGTACGAAAGTTCAGCGTCTCCCCATTGAGGAGGTGTCGCAGGCTTCAGCAAATCAGCGGTCAGGACGCTGTGGGCGTGTCGCAGACGGCATCGCTATCCGTTTATATTCCGCGGAAAACTTTGAAGCTCGACCAGAGTTTACGGATCCAGAAATTTTGCGGACTAACCTGGCAAGCGTCATTTTGCAGATGATTTCCCTCAACCTCGGGGACATGCGTCACTTCCCGTTTGTAGAGTCCCCAGACGATAAAGCGGTACGGGATGGTCTTGTACTCTTGCACGAGCTCGGAGCAATCAAGGCGCTGCCAAAGGACGAGCTGCCGAAACTTACGAGGATTGGCCATACTCTTGCAAAGATCCCGGTTGATCCAAAGATGGCTCGTATGCTCGTCGAGGCTGAACGTTACCGTGTACTCGGTGATGTCACGGCAGTCGTAGCCCATATGTCGATTCAAGATGTGCGTGAACGCCCACTCGATTTTCAAGCACAGGCAGATCAGGCGCATGCCCGCTTCAAGGATAAAACCTCTGATTTCCTCTCTGCGCTCAAGCTCTGGGACTACGTGGGAGGACTTCGCGAAGAGCTATCAGGAAATCAGTTCAGGAAGCGCATGAAGCGGGAGTACCTGCATTACATGCGAATTCGGGAGTGGCACGACCTGGTACGCCAGCTTCGCGACGTCGAACGTAAACTTGGCTGGGACGTTGGCAATGAGACAACCACCAAGCGTGACGCTGACTCCATACACCGAGCTTTACTTACCGGTCTGCTTTCAAACGTGGGTGCCCGCAACGGAAACAGCAAAGAATACCAAGGGGCCCGTGGCACCCAGTTCATGATCTTCCCAGGGTCCTCTTTAGCAAAGACACCTCCGGAGTTCCTGATGGCGAGCGAACTCGTTGAAACTTCCCGCCTCTGGGCTAGAGATGTGGCAAAAATCGAGCCCTCGTGGATTGAGCACGCCGCTGGGTCGCTTCTCAAGCACGTGAATTCCGAGCCATTTTGGTCGCGTAAACGTGCGTGCGCGATGGTGCATCAGAAGTCGTTGTTGTACGGGATCCCGATCATTCGAGACCGACTTGTCTCGTACCATCATGTGGACCCAGCCGCGGCACGCGAAATGTTTATTCGCCATGCTCTCATCGAGGGTGACTGGACGCGGACGCATAGGTTCCTCGAACACAACGATTCACTACTTAGTGAAGCAGCAGAAGTTGAGGAGAAGCTCCGTCGAAGGGGCATTGTTGTAGATGAAGATACGCTCTACGAGTTTTACGACACAAAACTACCAAGCTCTGTAACTACTGCCATTAGCTTTGACAATTGGTGGAAAAAGCAGCGACGCGATGACCCAGAGTACTTACATTTCGACCCGAACAAGCTCGTCGACGATTCAGCGCAAAACATCACCGCAGAGGACTTTCCGACCTCTTGGACGCAAGGTTCGATGCAGTTCAACGTTTCCTACAAGTTCGAACCTGGAAATACCTACGACGGGGTCACTATTGCAATCCCGCTACCCTTGCTCGCCAGCGTAGAAGCAGAAGGTTTCGATTGGCTCGTCCCTGGGCTGCGCAAGGAGCTACTGACTGAGCTCATCCGGTCACTTCCAAAACCACTGCGAAAGAGCGTCGTTCCCGTCCCCGATTTCGCAGATCGAGCATTTGAACGCATGACGTTTGACCCCCACACCCCGGTGACAGAAGCACTCGCTCATGCGCTCACTGACATAGGAGCCAGTGGCATCAGCGGAAGCGACTTTCGGACTCAGCTCCTTCCTCCCCATTTAGCAGTAACATTCGCTGCCATTGATAAGCGCGGTAAAATTGTCGACGCCGACAAGAGCCTACTCGCGTTGAAGAAGCGCCGGGCCCCACAAATACGATCGTCGGTCGCGAAGGCTAGCCGTCATTCCGAAACAGCAGTTGTTGCTGAATGGAGCACGGACACGCTTGGCACTATTCCGGAAACTACAACCACAATTATTGATGGAAACAAGGTAGAAGCCTACCCAGCGCTCGAAGCTGCTCCCGGTGGTGTTCGCGTTGCGGTCCACCCGACACGAGCAAGCGCGGATGCATCAATGATGACCGCAACACTTACGTTACTGCTGCGTTCCATCGAGGTTTCCGCGTCTCAGATGACAAAGGGTCTTCCGCTCCAACAGCGCGTTGCGGTAGACAGGTACCCACATGGTGGAGCAGCTGGACTCGTCGAAGATGCGCGAGTCGCAGCCATCCGTGATGCAATGATTCATGCCGGTGGGCCAGTAAGAACTCCCGAGTTATTCGCAGAGCTTTGCGACACAATAAAACCGACTATTCCCGGTGCAGTCCGGAGGGCAATTGTCTCAATTGCACCAGGCCTCGCGGCGTATTCGAATGTCGTGCAAGAGTTAAGCGGTTGGGAAGGCCCAGCAATAGACGATATACGACAGCAGTTGGCATTCATGCTTCCGCAGAACGCCATCACTGTCCATGGGATGCAGAATCTTCAACACCTTCCCCGCTATATCGAAGCAATCCGCGTTCGACTTGAGCACTTAGAAACGGAACCGGAGCGCGACGAGGAGCGTCAGTCGGAAGTGGCGAATGCGAGGAACTATCTTGAGCAACACATGGACCGGCTTCCAGCTAATCGGAGAAAAACGCGCGCTTATAAAGACGTAATGTGGCGGATTCAGGAGTTGCGGGTCAGCCTGTTTGCACAGCACCTGGGCACACAAAAGCCAGTGAGCGTGCGACGGATTGAAAAGATGGTGGATAAACTGCGCTAATGAATGGGACGCGCGTTAGTCCAATCCTTCTCGCTCACGGCGTTTCATCAAGCGGATTTCGGACTGGAAGTCTTCAGCACTTTCAAACGACTTGTATACAGAGGCAAAACGCAGGTAAGCCACCTCGTCAAGTGCGCGCAACGGTTCTAGCACGGCCAAACCAATGTCATTCGCCGCAACCTGCGAACTTCCTTGTGCGCGGACGGTCTCTTCTACCTGTTGCGCAAGTCGCTTCAACGCGTCGTCGCTAACATTTCTACCTTGGCAGGCCCGTCGAACTCCGACGATAAGCTTTTCTTTGTCAAAAGGCTCAATGACGCCGTTACGCTTCACCACAGTCAGTATTGCTTTCTCAACTGTTGTAAAACGGCCGCCACACGATGTGCACTCTCGTCGGCGCCGGATAGCGGAGCCTCCATCAACAACGCGAGAATCCGTGACTCTTGATTGCTCGTGATGGCAAAACGGACAGAACATCTACACCCCAAAGTTTCGAAGAACAGTTACCCCCCTTACTCTAGCGACTTAGCGTTGGGACGCAGAAGCGTCTTCATAACTAAGAGCAATATCCGAATTACTTCCTTGTGCTGGGTTCCAATCGCTCTCGCCGAAATCTCCCGAAATAAGTACAGCAACAAACATCGTCAGTCCAAGAAGCGCACCCATTAGAACACTTGCTCTCTGATCTTGGGGGTGACTGGATGACGCATCCACGGTTCGGGGATCGTCAAAGGTTTCTCGGTAGCAACGAAGATTATGCTCCTGAACTTGCCAACGCCGTAGCGGCAAACTGCCACTACCAACCTGGTCAGGGCCAACATCCCAGACTTCGGCAGGCATCGTCGCTTCAGGAGCGAGGGCCGCCCCTCCTTTGCCACCAAAGATAGAATTCATTTTCGTCTGTTTGATCGCGTTCACGAGTTACTCCTTTTCTTGCAGCATATATACCGATTCAGCCCTGCGACATAGCAATATATTTAGTGCGTGTGTTCGAATCAGTCTCTATGTTCGATTTATACCATCCCATATCGACTCCCCACAACACCCCTTGTTATCGAACACATTTGCCCTCTTTGCTATATTCTTTATATGTAGCAACAACGAGACACAAAGTGAGGACCTATGGCACGGAAAAACAGCAGCGGCGAAAAGTTCGACATGAGCGTTCTTTCGGACCGGCAAAAGCGAATTCTTCAGGTAATTCGCGATGCCGTCGTGCTACGTGGCTACCCACCTAGCATTCGCGAGATCGGCGATGCAGCTGGGCTCCAATCCACATCATCTGTGGCATATCAGTTGAAAGAGCTCGAAAAGAAGGGTTTCCTTCGCCGCGACCCGAACAAACCTCGTGCCGTGGACCTACGGCATTTGCCCGAATCAATGGGGGGCACCGTCTCCACCAAGGGAGGTTCGGAACTTGATGGCGCCTCCCCCGCTCGGATGATCCCGGTCCTTGGCCAGATTGCAGCCGGCTCCCCCATCTTGGCGGAGGAAAACATTGAACACTATTATCCGCTTCCTGAAGAGCTACTCGATAATGGGGATCTCTTCATGCTTCAGGTCGTCGGCGAATCAATGCGCGATGCCGGCATCCTCAACGGCGACTGGGTCGTCATCCGATCCCAGCACGTTGCCGAGGAGGGCGAATTCGTAGCCGCCCTCATTGACGGCGAAGCAACCGTCAAGGAATTCCATAAGGATTCCTCTGGAGTCTGGCTTATCCCACATAACGATGCTTTCTCGCCGATTCAAGGCAACGACGCCGAAATCATGGGCAAAGTCGTGTCAGTTTTCCGTACCCTGTAGCTTACGTTCGCCATATCGCCCCCCAACCGGGGGCGACCAAACACATGTAAAAACATTCGGGCGCACGGTTTTGCAACAATAGGGGCAACCTACAATTGTTTATTTTCACTGGTTCGTGGTGGTCCCACGGAGGAGCTGTATGTACGCCGAAGAGAGAAGAAGGCAGATCGCGTCACTGACCGCAGTAGAAGGGCGCGTGAACGTCACCGAACTAGCCGAGCGTTTTGATGTAACTGCTGAAACCATCCGGCGAGACCTAGCGATCCTTCATGATGAGGGAATCGTGCACCGCGTTCACGGTGGTGCCGTCGCGAGTCAGTCGTTTCTCACTACCGAGTTTTCCCTTGATGCCCGCTTTCGGTCCGCACCCACAGCTAAATCTGCGATTGCACGGGCTGCGATGCAATTTCTCCCAGACGATCCCGGGGCCGGTGTGTTTCTCGACGCTGGAACAACGACCAACGGCCTTGCCGAACTCATAGCAGCAGCAGGAAAAACCCAGCATTGGTCTATCGTTACCAACTCCCTTCCCATTGCCCTAGATCTCTCCTCCTGCGGGCTGAACGATGTCCAGCTGCTCGGAGGAACGGTTCGCGCAATTACACAAGCCGTCGTAGGAGATACGGCACTTCGCACTCTGGCGCTCATGCGTGCCGATGTCGCGTTTATAGGCACGAATGCGCTCACCATCGATCACGGGCTTTCTACCGCCGACGCCCAAGAGGCCGCGGTCAAGTCCTCAATGGTGACCAACGCGCGCAAAGTAGTTGTGCTCTGCGATTCCACCAAACTCGGAAATGACTACTTAGTCAGTTTCGCTCCGCTCGATGCTATTGATGTTGTTGTCACCGATACGGATGCTCCAGAAAGTTTCGTCAACGAACTTCGCGAACGCGGCATCCACGTAGTCCTCGCTGAAGAGTGAAACCAAACACAATAATGTCCGATTGTGTCCGTTTTATTGCAAAACCAGACACACTCGGGCATTATGTTGTTAGTAGCGCTTTTCGAGACTGCAGCTGCACAACAGACATTCGGTAGGCGCTACCTCACAGAGCACCAATCACTCTAAGGATGCGCCATATGATTCTGACGTTTACTCCGAATCCCAGTACAGACGCCACGCTTTCTGTCGAAACTTTGCGTCGAGGCGAAGTCGCACGAGCAATATCAGCTACACGCGAGGCAGGAGGCAAAGGGGTCAACGTTGCCCATGCTGTCGCAAAAGCTGGACAGCCTACCCTTGCAGTAGTCCCCTGCGGAGATAATGACCCGTTCAAGCTGGCTGCTGACCGACTTGGTCTTCCAATCGTAACGATTCCTGTCGAGGGGACGATTCGTACTAACACCGCGATTACAGAGTCCGACGGAACGACGACCAAAGTCAATGAACCCGGGCCCGAATACACCCCCGATATCCAGCGCGAGTTTCTCGAGACTATCGACGCGCATAGCAGCCAATGCAAGGCCGTCGTCATGGCCGGATCATTGCCAAGTGGAGCGCCGACAGACCTTTACGCGACGCTCACGCGCGAACTCCGCTCGAGGCTTGATGAACACGTGCTGGTCGCCGTCGATACTTCTGACGAGCCGCTCGTCAAGCTAGGACAACAGCTTGAATCTGCGGCACCTGATGTTTTAAAACCCAATGCCTTTGAGCTTGCTCAGCTGGTTGGCGCCGACGGTAATGCTCTCGAGTCCAGCGCTGCAAACGGAAACTACACAGAGATCATCGAAGCCGCGAAGACACTCATCCGTCGAGGTGCAAAGGAAATCCTCGTTACACTCGGAGGTGCCGGCGCCTGCCTCGTCACTGCAGATTCGGCATGGGCAGCAACTCCCCCACCAACTGACGTCAAATCTACCGTCGGCGCTGGTGATAGTTCGCTCGCTGGTTACATCATGGCCCGTACCCAGGGTTTGGCGTTCGATCAATGTCTCCGCACCGCCGTTGCGTACGGATCAGCTGCAGCCGGTTTGCCTGGCACAGGCATCCCAAGCCCAGACGATATCAACCTGGCACAGACCCGGGTTGTCGCAATCGATTCATAATTTAAGAGAACAGGAGTCCACCATGAGTGAGAACATCATCACTCCACAACTCGTTAGTCTCGATGTTGACTACGGGTCAACACCACGAGAGGTCATTGAGCACCTCGCCCAACAAGCCCAGGATGCTGGACGCGCGAGCGACAGCACGAAGCTTGCCGACGCCGCCTTCGCCCGCGAACAAAAGGCCGGCACCGGCGTAAACGGCAGAGTTGCAATTCCTCACTGCCGCACCGAAGCAGTCGAGGTTCCTACTCTGGTGTTTGCCAGGCTGCAGCGCCCGGTTGATTTCTCTGGGCCAGATGGCGACGCAGAGCTAGTGTTTTTGATTGCTGCTCCTGAAGGGGGCGGCAAGGCGCACTTGAAGATTCTGTCGAAACTCGCTCGTGCGCTGGTCCGCGGTGACTTTGTCACGAAGCTTCGCGAGGCCAAGGACGAACAAACCGTTGTCGATGCAGTCCTGGGCGTCGTGAATGCAGCGCCGAAAAAGAAAGCCGCTCCTGCGCCTGCCCCGGCAAGCAAATCAGACGGGGCGAAAAAGTTGAGAATCGCCGCGGTTACCTCGTGCGCGACTGGTATTGCGCACACGTACATGGCAGCCGATGCGTTGGCACAAGCTGCGCAGGCCCGCGATGACGTCGAGTTCCAGGTAGAGCCGCAGGGCTCCACTGGCGGTGATCCACTGGATCAGGCCTACATCGACAGTGCTGACGCTGTCATTTTCGCCCACGATGTAGCAGTTCGTAACAAGGCGCGTTTTGCTGGCAAGCCGGTCGTCGATAGTCCGGTGAAGCGTGGCATCAACGAACCGAACAAAATGATCGATGAGGCCATCGCTGCTGCGAAGGATCCAAACGCCCCACGGGTGACAACCGCGGGTTCAGAGCAGCGAGAGGACTCCGCTTCCTCTGGTGAGACCTGGCCGAAGAAAATTCAGCAGGCTGTGATGACTGGTGTCTCTTACATGGTGCCGTTCGTAGCAGCGGGTGGCCTGCTCCTTGCGCTTGGGTTCCTCTTCGGCGGCTACGACATGGCGAATGGTTGGCAGACCCTTGTCACAAACTTCTCCCCCGCCCACTTGCCGGGTCATAGCATCGACGTTGACGGCGAAATGATGACGTTCCAACGTTCTGGTTGGCTGCTGTACCTCGGCGCTGTCATGTTCGCTACTGGCCAGATGGGCATGGGATTCGTCGTCGCGGCGCTCTCCGGCTACATCGGTTACGGCCTCGCAGGGCGACCCGGCATCGCGCCAGGATTTATTGGCGGAGCTATTTCTGTCATGGTCGGCGCCGGCTTTATCGGTGGCCTTGTCACTGGTTTGCTTGCGGGTCTCATCGCGTACTGGATTCAAACGTGGAAGGTGCCACGCTGGCTCGGTTCCCTGATGCCGGTGGTCATCATCCCACTGCTGACCTCTCTTACTATCGGCCTCATTATGTTCCTGCTGTTGGGGCGTCCACTCGAGTCGCTCATGCTGGGTCTGCAGGGCTGGCTTGAGTCAATGAGCGGGTCCTCCGCAGTCCTGCTCGGCGTCATCATCGGTCTCATGATGTGCTTCGATCTCGGAGGACCGGTCAACAAGGCGGCGTACCTCTTCGGCACCGCCGGACTGTCTGCCGGTACCGAGGCAAGCTTCGAGATCATGGCAGCAGTAATGATTGCTGGGATGGTTCCGCCGATCGCGCTGTCGATCGCAACCTTCTTGCGTAAGGGACTGTTCACTCCGGCAGAGCAAGAGAACGGCAAGTCCGCATGGCTTCTCGGCCTGTCCTTTGTCAGCGAAGGTGCTATACCGTTTGCAGCCGCCGACCCATTCCGCGTGATTCCATCGATGATGCTCGGTGGTGCTACGGCTGGCGCGATCAGCATGGCACTCAATGTGGGTGTCCAGGCTCCACACGGTGGTCTCTTCGTCCTCTTCGCCTACGATCCTTGGTGGGGATTGTTCATCGCGCTAATTGCCGGTGTGGCCGTCGCGACGCTGGCAGTTATCCTCGCTAAGCAATTCTGGCCGAACGAGGAGATCCAGAAGGCTGCAGCCGAGGCCTCCGCGCAGGCAGAAACCGCAGCGGTGGCGAACTAAGGGCACAGGAACCTAAACTGAATACCGAAACTCGATAGATACTTTCAAAACAGAAAGGATGAAGCACATGGCTTCAAAGACAGTGAAAGTCGGATCCACCGTTGGACTGCACGCACGCCCCGCAACCATTATTTCCGACGCAGCAGGCGAATACGATGACGAGATCATCCTGACCCTCGTTGGTGATGAGGATGAGGAAGAGACCGACGCTGCTTCTTCGCTGATGATCATGGCGATGGGCGCTGAATTTGGTGACGAAGTCACCGTTACATCGGACAACAGCGACGCTGTTGAGAAGATTGCTGCGCTGATCGAGAAGAACCTCGACGAAGAGTAACAATCGCAACAAAAAGCCCGAGCGCTGTACCTGAGTGCTCGGGCTTTTTGGTGCCTATTTACTTCCTAGATGAGATATTGAACTGCCCCTCGCCGACAGCGTTATAAATCCACTTCAGCAACGGGTAGAACACAATGATACCAACCGAGCCCAACGCGATGCCCTCAAGCGTGACCTGACCGACCGTGAACGACAGATTGCCGATGCCGACAATGAGTGCCACAGCAGCGACAGTCAGGTTCACCGGATTTGTGAGATCAACCTTATTGTCCTGCCAAATGCGAACCCCCAGCATCCCGATCAGGCCGTAGAGCACCAAGCATGCTCCTCCGAGGACACCGGCTGGGATAGTGAAGATAACAGCACCGAACTTCGGGATGAACGCCAAGATGATCGCAAAGCACGATGCAACCCAGTACGCGGCCGTCGAATAGACCTTCGTCGCCGCCATCACGCCGATGTTCTCGGCGTAGGTTGTTGTGCCTGAACCACCAAATCCGCCGGCGAGCGTCGTCGCGATGCCGTCGCCGATGAGGGCCCTCCCCTGGTAAGGGTCTAAGTCGCGTTGGGTCATCTCGGACACTGCCTTGACATGGCCGATGTTTTCCGCGATCAGGACAACGATGACCGGGAGCGTCACGAGGATCGCCGAGAGGTGGAACTCCGGTGTGTGGAACTGCGGCAGGCCGATCCATGGACTTGCCCCAATGGTGTCTAGAGCATCTTCCGACAGCCCGCCAGTCAGTGCCGCGAACACCCACCCGACGATAACGCCGATCAAGATGCTCAGGCGCGAGAGCATCCCTCGCGCAGCCACAGTGAGCAATGCAATCGTTCCAAGCGTGACAAACGCGACGCCCGGCTGGGTCTCCACGTTGGAGACCGCGGTTGGGGCAAGGTTGAAACCGATCAGGGCAACGATTGCGCCAGTGACCGTTGGGGGCATGACGGCGTCGATAACTTTCTTGCCTGCAAGCTGGACAATGAAGCCCACCGCAATCAGCATCAGACCTGTGATGAACACCCCGCCCAACTGGGAGCCAATCCCGTACTGGGATGACGCGGACAGCGGCGCGATGAACGCGAATGACGATCCAAGATAGCTTGGCAGTTTGTTCCTGGTGATCAGCAGGAAGATGATGGTTCCCAGTCCTGAAAACAGCAGCGTCGTGTTCACGGGGAACCCGGTCAAAGTGGGAACGAGCAAGGTGGCCCCGAACATCGCTACGACATGCTGCATGCCGATACCGATCGTTCGAGGCCAGGAAAGGCGTTCATCGGGGGCAACGACTGCGCCGGGCAGAACGCGACGCCCGTCGCCGTGCAAGGTCCATCCAATAGTTTTACTCACAGGCTCATATTATGTCGTTAGATAATTGCCGAAAGCGAATTGGGCAAAGTAGCGTATTCCTTATGGAGATTTTCATTCGCCGCACGGCTGACGAAATCGGTGATTTCGCTGCAGACACGATCGAACCATTCGTCAAGCAAGGTGCAACACTTGGGCTTGCGACAGGTTCGACGCCGAGCCCGACGTATCAGGCTTTGATCCGCAAGCACCGCGAAGAAGGCTTAAGCTTCGCCAACTGTGATGCTTTCCTACTCGACGAGTACTACGGGATCGATCAGCAGCACGAGCAGTCCTACTGGTCCACGATCCGCCGCGAGCTGACCGCCTCAATCGACATCGACGACGCGGCAGTCCACTCGCTGAGCAGCACTGCCACAAACCCCGCGCAGGAAGCTGCGGCGTATGAGACGATGATCAAAGACGCCGGTGGCGTCGACATTCAGCTGCTCGGAATCGGCGCAAACGGACACATTGCGTTTAACGAGCCAACCAGTTCGCTAAGCTCTCGTACACGACTCATTGATCTTCGCCCGCGCACTATTGCCGACAACGCTCGCTTTTTCGATTCGGAAAACGAGGTACCGCGCCAAGCCATGACGCAGGGCATCGGAACCATTCTGGAGGCGAAGAAAATTATCATTATCGCAACGGGCGCCGCGAAGGCCGACGCCGTACAAGCGATGATTGAAGGTCCACTAAGCTCTTTCTGCCCCGCATCGTCGCTGCAAATGCACAACGACGTGTGCGTGCTACTGGACGAGGACGCCGCAGCTGGCCTGGGCGATGTCGAGTTTTACAAAGAGATCGACGCTTACTGGCGCTAAGCGCACCTTGTCGGCCAGCAGGTGCGGCTTAGTACACTTGCTGGATGAACTCCCCATACTGGCGAGCCAGAACTCGTGGTAGGCGGACATCGATTCTGGTGCCGACGGTTTCGTATTTTTCAGAACGAATCGTCCCGTGCTCGTGCACGAGAGAGACAACGTCACCTCGCGTATATGGGATCAGCATGACCACGTGCTCATCGAGCGTATTCAAGAACATCTCGATTTTGCCCTCAAGCTCGGCTATGCCCTCGCCGGTCAGTGCTGAGACAAACACTGCTTCCCTACCCGTCGCATCAAACACGTGGCGAAGCTCCGCCAAGACCACCGGGTCAGCAGCATCAATTTTGTTGACGACGACAATCTCCGGCGGCAATTCCGTTGCCTGATCGCGCGTGATCTCCGCCAAAACCTCGCTGACAGCAGCGATCTGTTTCAGTGGGAACTCGTCTGCCCCGTCGACAACGTGCAGCAGTAAGTCCGCGTTACTGACTTCTTCCAGCGTTGACTTGAACGCTTCCACTAGCTGCGTCGGCAAGTGGCGCACAAACCCGACCGTGTCCGTCAGCACGACGTTGCGACCGTCGGCCAGTGTCGCGCGCCGCGTAGAAGGGTCCAGCGTTGCAAACAGCGCGTCCTCAACCAGGACGCCAGCGTCCGTCATCGCGTTAATGAGCGAGGACTTCCCCGCGTTCGTGTAACCGGCGATGGCGATCTTAGGTGTCGTCGAACTCTGTCGCTTTGCGCGCTTGATCTGCCGGACGGTCTCCATGTCTGCCAATTGATGACGCAGCTTCGCCATTTCAGAACGCAGCCTGCGGCGATCCGCCTCAATCCTGGTTTCACCAGGACCACGAAGCCCCACGCCGCCGTTGGATCCAGCTCGACCACCAGCCTGACGTGACAGGTTGCCTCCCCATCCACGAGTTCGCGTATAAAGGTATTCCATCTGGGCGAAGCTGACCTGCGCCTTGCCTTCCTTACTCTTCGCGTGCTGCGCAAAAATATCCAAGATGAGCATCGTGCGGTCGATCACCTTCGAGTTCAACGCTTCCTCCAAGGCCACCATCTGACCTGGGGAAAGCTCACCATCAAACACGACGGTGTCGGCATCGCTGGCGTCGACAATCGCGCGTAGCTCCTTGACTTTGCCAGAGCCGATGTATGTTCCTGGGTCCGGCTTATCCCGTTTTTGGTAGAGCATGTCGACGACGTCGGCGCCAGCAGTTTCTGCCAACGCTGCAAGTTCCCGCATGTTTGCTTCCATTTCAGCGGTTGAACCCTCAGTCCATGCCCCGACGAGGATCACACGCTCGAGGCGCAGCTTTCGATATTCGACCTCGTAGATATCTTCACGGTCTTCGTTGCGTAACTCGGTTGTCGTGTTCACTCGGCGAAACGCGTTACGCTCCTCGAGCTCCAACGCTCCCTGCGTTGGCGTCGTTGAATCGGTAGGCGCTGTGTCGACATCGCGTGTCGAAGCGTTATGACGAAACGCTTCGTTCAGCAGCGCCTCATGCGAATCGTGCGTGGTTGATTTCGAATTCATGCAAGCTTTCAAAAACTATGGTTCTACGTAGTGCTCTCTTTGTTCAACGGTAGCCCACCAATTTTTCTTCCACCACATTTCTTCACCTCAAGAGGCATTCGACTAGGCTTCACTCTTATGAACCAACAACCTCTGACTGAAAACAATGACCTGACCGCAATCGGTCTGAATTTCCCGAAGTGGCAGGACGCTGTCGAAGCCGCAATTGCATCCGGCCGCCTGGGCGTCATCGGTGAGGTACGCGGGGGGCAGATGGTTCAATACCAGGACCGTTCTGGCGCACAGCTCAATATCTTGGCCGTCGAGCCCTTCGCAACGTTTGCTGGCTTCGAAGGAATCACACGCACTAATGCGCATATCACCCCAGCCACCGACGTTGTAGCGCTTGCAGAGGTCGTGGATCCACACGGCAATCCAATCGCGTCCTTGACGTTGAATCTCGCGCAGGAACCTCTGATTGTTGACGAGCCGACGATTCAGTGGCAGGAGCTCAGCGTGACCGCACTCACCCTTGACTCCCGAGTGTACGAGTCCACCTCCGCTTATCTTGACGAGCATCCTGGCTCCACGGTGGGAACAATTACATCAGAGGGTGCCGAGGCCATCGAAGCCGGTGCGGCTACGTCTCCGGATGCAAGAGCAAAGTTTTCCGCGCGTGTGCTGGAAGCCGAGTACCGAACGTCGGAACTCACCGGTGACCGCTTTATCCATGTCTCCGTTGACGGTGCGTTCCCGTTCGATGTTTGCCTGCCTGATGGCGAACTTCCTCAGCGAGATCAGGTGATCGCTGGCACGGCGGTCATGGTGGGCACCATTCCGGTGCCAACTGGTGGTGGTTGCGGCGGCTGCGGTGGCTCCTGCGGTTGCGGTGGCGGCTGCTAGACACAAGGCACTGTATATGGATTCAGCACGTCGAGACCTTTCGATAGCACTGTGGGGAGCGCTTATTTTCGCTGTCATGGTGCTACTCGTGCTACTCCTCAAGCTCCCCGGTGCGATCATTGCCGGTCTCCTCGGTGTCACGGCTTTGCTAACTCGCAGACGGTTCATTCCTAGTCCGGAAGTTGAGTCGCTCCGATCATCGCTGATGATCGCGTGTGACGATATTCGCGACATCGTTGAAGCGTTCGACAATTTGCAGCATGGTAGTTCGACTCAAGCGTTAGCGGACCGCACACTGCACTTTCCTGCGCTGGCGAACACTGATCTCTCCGTGCCTGAGGTCAGTGACTTCCACCTCAAATACGGCGCAGCGCAGCGCTTTCTCGCTCGCGTCGACGCCTACCTGCAGTCCCCGGATCTCGAGCGGGTCCAACTTGAGAAACTGATCCGCATTGCCGATGAGCGTGCCCTCGAACTAGAGGACGCCTGGGTAGCGGCCCGTAACGCCGCTCGGGAAATCGGCCCTTCGTAATCAGCCACCGAGCTGCGCAAGCACCTCATCAACATCGATGTTCGCTGCATCAACCCAGGTAATACGTTTGTCGCGCCTAAACCAGGACTTCTGGCGTCGCACGTAGCGCCTCGTGCGCAGTTTCGTGTCCTCGCAGGCTTCGTCGATGGTGAGGCGGCCGTCGATAACATCCAGGCCCTGGGAGTATCCGATTGCCCGACCAGCTGTCGAGTCTTTCACGAGCCCCTGATCCACGAGTCGTCGGACCTCATCAATCAGCCCTTGCTCAAACATCGTGTTTGTGCGCAATTCAATGCGTGGGTTCAACCATTCCGGGGTTGTTGCTAGCCCAATCATGTGTGTGCCCCAGCGAGTGGGCGCATTTTTAGGTGGCTGTGATGCCTGAAAAGGCTTGCCCGTCAGCTCGATCACCTCAAGTGCACGTACGGTGCGCCGAGGGTCGCGGTCTTCAATTATCGACGCCGCCACAGGGTCAATTTCTGCGAGCTGCGCATGTAGGCGGTCTATCCCGATTTCATTCAGGAGTGACTCGTAGCGGCTGCGAACTTCTGGATCGGTGGGCGGGAACTCCCAGGCGTCGACAAGTGATTGCATGTACAGCATGGAGCCACCGACGAGGATCGGCAGCTTTCCGCGGCTGGAGATCTCTTCAACTGTCTCCACCGCACGCTGTTGGTACTCAGCGACGCTAGCTGTCTTGGTTACTTCCCAAATATCAAGCAGGTGATGCGGAATGCCCTCTCGTTCGTCAAGCCGCAGCTTAGCGGTGCCGATATCCATGCCTCGATAAAGCTGCATCGAATCTACGTTGACGACTTCTCCATCGAGCTCATGCGCAAGCGTGAGGCTCAAGGACGACTTCCCTGACGCTGTGGGGCCAACAATGGCGACCGGCCGGTGTTGAAGTTCATTGGTCACAGCGATACCTCCCAGTATGCAACATACCTACCTACACCCAAGCTATCGTCTGTGTCCAAGAGCCTCGCGCTCTCAGGCTGTAACGTTTGGAGCTCACACCATAGCCGCGGTTCGATCACGCCAGCTTCAAGCATCTCTGCCTCACCGATTGGTTGGTGTTCTTTTCCTGCCAACAGCAGTTGCAGTTGCTCGTGCACTCGGTGCGCGTTTGGAAGCAGTGACAACGGCGCACGAGGAGTCAAACCAGCTGGACCGTCGACGACTACAACCGTCAACGCAGAAGGGGACATGGGCATCAGCGAGTCTCGGCTAGCTTGCACGTTTTTGCCCGGCAGACAGTAGCGTGCAATGAGTTCGCCCAAGACGTGACCATCTCCAACGCAAACGTCGGGTGCTCCCCAAGCGCCAAAAGACCCAGGTTGCGCTGTTGCCCATTTCCTGTCGTGGCTGCAGACAATCTCCATAGTGTTCGGAAGGTTGCTACTTATTTCCCTCACGGTTTGCAGCAGGCGCTGGGACGGTTCGTCGCTTGGCGCAAGTTCTCGCACAAGAGCCGGCGAACCGGGTACGACGAGCAAGCTGGCACTGGCTTTATTCACCCCGCCAACCATAGTGAGGTTTTCTCGAAGTTGAAACCTTGGCTCATGGCGCATGATTGCGGACGACGCGCTAAAGTTATGGGGACGAGATGCCGTCGATTATGTATCTAGGCGCCGTGACGCGCGGCATAGTTTTTGCGAAAGGACTGCTTCATGACTTCCTCGACTCCAAAGCCACAGCCTGCATCTGGACGCCCGAACCCCGCGGCGATGCCAAAGCAAACACCAAAGCCTGGTCCACGTCCGGGTGTAGCGCAGTCTATTGCTTCGCAACGGGTTGTGCCGTTGACACATGCACAGGGATCATCCACGAATACAGACCCATCGAAGTTCGGTCGCGTTGATGCTGAGGGCAACGTCTTTGTTACTCGCGACGGCGTCGAGCGTCAGATCACGTCCTGGCAGGCGGGCACCCCCGAGGAAGGGCTCCGCCACTACGGGCAGCGTTTCGACGACCTCATTGTTGAGACCGAGGTATTGGAAGCACGCCTCACCGCGCACCCGGAAGACGCGCACGCTCTGCAACGCAGCGTGCTCGAACTGAAAGACTCCCTGAACGATGTCGCTGCAATTGGAGACTTCGCGGCACTCGAAGCACGCCTGGCAGAGCTGCTGCGCAAGACTGAGGTCGCTGAGCACGAAGCCAAGGAGCTCAAGGAAGCTCGACGTGCGGACGCCATCGCCAAGAAAGAGACCCTGGCTGCCGAGGCTGAGCAGATTGCGGAATCCTCGACTGACTGGAAAGCTGCTGGCGATCGGATTCGAGCGATCCTTGAGGAGTGGAAGACGATTCGCGGTATTGACCGCAAAACCGACGACGAGCTCTGGAAGCGCTACTCCCGCGCACGCGACGCATTCAACCGGCGCCGCGGTGCTCACTTCGCAGAGCTCGACAGGAACCGGGCGACAGCACGCAAGGTGAAGGAAGATATCGTCACCCGAGCACAGGCGATCCAGGATTCGACGGATTGGAACGAAACCGCCCGTGCCTACCGCTCTCTGATGGATGAGTGGAAGGCAGCCGGACGCGCCCCCCGCGGTATCGACGACGAGCTCTGGACACAGTTTAGGGCAGCCCAGGATCACTTTTTCGCTGCGCGTAACGCTGTCAACGCTGAGCGAGACCGCGAATTTGAAGCGAATGCTGCGGCCAAGGACGCACTCATCGAAGAGTTCGATGCACTTATTACCCCAGAAAAGGGTCTGGGTGCTGCGCGTGCAAAGTTGCGTGAGCTGCAGGAAAAGTGGGACGAAATCGGTTTTGTCCCACGCAACCAAGTACGCACGTATGAGGAGAAGATTGCTCGGCTCGAGCAGCGCGTCGCTGACGCAGAAGAGTCGCGGTGGCGTAAGGCCGACCCTGAGGCTCAAGCGAGGGTCAATCAGTTCCGGGAAAAGGCCAATCACTTCCTGCAGCAGGCCCAGGAGGCTAAAACTGCGGGGCATGCGTCCAAGGCTGCAAAGCTTCGCGAGCAAGCCGAGCAATGGCAAGAATTTGCCGCTGTAGCTGCGAAAGCCGTCGACGGGCAGTAGTGCTGTACCCATTGATTGTAGGGACTGCGGACCCATCACACCCCGCAGTCGCTGCCTACGCATTCTCAGTGACGCTTGCGATCCAAGACATTACTGGGGAGCCAAACTCTGGGGTGAGCGCGGCTCATCTTGCAAAGCGTTTGGAGGACTCAGAGGAGTCATTGGCGTTACTGTTCGCCCTGTGTAGTAAGACGGCGCCACGCTCTTTAGGCGCGTTCGGCTACCCGGTACTTACCGAAGACGACGTGTACGACGTCGAGGGCTGGGTACTGGTCTCGCTACCTTTACTTGAAGACGTTGATGTTCTGGAGGCGAACGTCACCGTCGATGCGTCTATTGCCCCACTTCCCGGGGAAGAGCCGCCCGCGCATGTGTGGCAAAGCGCCCTCGAACTCATCGATGCTCTCTCCGCAATGTTGTCCCGCCCTATCCGGCAGATCTGGGTTACGGAGGCCCCAGGCGCACCAGAACATCCGTTTCTTCGCGCCGCCGACTACTCTCCAGCACACTGCGAGTTCCAAGCAACAATCGATGCGGAGTCCATCCCCGGCCCGGAAGAGGAGACTGCGTGCGAGATCGTCAAAGACATGAACTTTGACCAAGCGGATTTACCGCACTTCTTAGCTACTCTCCGAGAGTCAGCAGCGAAGTACCCCCGTGGCTCTCTGCTGCTCGAGCCTGTTCAGTGGTCTCCTACTCGGTTGCGGGACGCGGCTGCACGGCTCAAGGATCGTGGCGGTTCTCAGATAACAGCAGTCCCGCGGGATGCCTCCGGAACGCCAGTTGGGCTCGCGGAAGTGGCGAAGTTCGACAACGATGCCGATTCGGTTGCGGAAGTCGGGCTGGTCTACGTCCGCGAAGACAATCGCGGAATCGGGCTCGGAGAACACGCGTTGGCCTCTGTGCTCTCGGCAGGGTGCTGCGTTTGGCCAGAAATAAAACAATTCTACGTTTCCTACCCCGTGCCGGAGCCGGGAAAGCACCATCTGCTTGCTCGCTATTCCCCAACTGTTATTAGCCAGGCGACGGCGTGGCAAAAAGGCGCACCCCACCGCGACCGCTAATTGCTTTGGTTATGCCGCTTGACGGCATTTGCTCGTCGGTCGTCGATGAGCAATGGATTGGTTTCCTGCATATGGTGCGTTCGAGTCGCAGTTAATTGTGCATTCGCGATATCGTTGTCGATTTCGCTAGGTTGATTCTTGAGGTGTTCAGGATCCACCGTAGTTTTGCGCACGAACAACGGAATGTAGGCCAACACGACCACGAGGACCGCCGCTACTTCGAGGTAAAACGCAGGGCCATGGGAGAAATGCTCCGCAACGCCAGTACTTGATTTGCGCAGCCATACCGCCAGGAGGGAGCTTACAAGGCCCACAGTTGAAATCATCCAAGCAACTGTCGCCATACCGAACCGGCGTGTAGCAACAACAAGTGATGTGCAGACGCCGACGCCTAGCAACCCTAGCCAAACAAAGACGTATTCCGTGACTTTTGTGTCCGCATTACGCGCGCCTTCACCGATGGTGAGCACCTGCCACGCTGCTACATCACCAACGAACGGTAAGAACAACGCGATGAGCCACACAGCACTGGCAATCCCAAGTATCCAGCGGGCGGGCCCAAGTTCCATTTTCATTGATGTGTCCCTTCCAGTCGTTGCGTACTTCATGCCTCAGGAGTTGAACAGCAGCCGGTACTGCTTACGTGAGTCACTGGGACGACATCTGGGCGGGCAAAGGTCGGAATGCCGAGCCCAACTCCAACTGGCGCGGTCGTCGGTACTTCTCCCGCTGCAGCGTGGTCGCCAGCAATTGTCCGCCTGTGCGAGAGCACACCAGAGTCCGCGATGAGGAAATACGACTTCGCTTCTGTCACTCGTACCGTAACAATGTCACCTGGCCGAATCTGTGAGCGTCCTTGCTCGTTTACTGCAAAGTGCACAAGCCGTCCGTCACGCGCACGCCCAGACATTCTGTGTGTCGTTTCGTGCTTTCGCCCTTCATCCTGCTGCACAAGGAGCTCCTGCTCCGTCCCGATGAGCTTTTCGTTCTCCTCGAGACTGATGCGCTCTTGCAGTGCGAGTAGACGCTCGAAGCGTTCCTGCACCACTGCCTTTGGGATTTGGTTCTCCATCTCAGCAGCCGGAGTTCCAGGGCGCGGCGAGTACTGGAAAGTGTAGGCGGAGGTGAATCGAGCTTTCTCTACGACATCAAGTGTCGCCTGGAAGTCCTCCTCGGTTTCCCCGGGGAATCCGACGATGATGTCCGTAGTGATCGACGCCTCGGGGAGCTTTTCACGCACCTCGTCCAAGATGCTCAAAAACTTCTTAGAGCGGTAAGAGCGCCGCATATCCTTGAGCACCTTGTCGGAACCTGACTGCAGAGGCATGTGCAGCTGCGGGCAGACGTTTGGGGTTTCGGCCATCGCATCAATAACATCGGAGGTGAATTCCGCTGGGTGCGGAGAGGTGAAACGAACCCGCTCAAGGCCGTCGATGTCGCCACACGCGCGAAGCAGTTTCGAAAACGCGGACCGGTCGCGTTCCATCTCCTCGTCCACAAAATGGACCCCGTAGCTGTTCACATTTTGTCCAAGCAGTGTTACTTCAAGCACTCCTTGATCTACGAGCGCCTGTACCTCTGCGAGAATGTCGCCGGGTCGGCGATCGACTTCTTTGCCGCGCAAGCTCGGAACGATGCAAAAAGTACAGGTGTTGTTGCAGCCCACCGATACTGAGACCCATCCGGCGTAGCTACTTTCACGCTTCGCAGGCAAAACGGAAGGAAACACTTCGAGTGCTTCCGCGATTTCTACCTGCGCTTCACCTTGCACTCGAGCTCGTTCTAGGAGCACCGGCAGTGACCCCATGTTGTGCGTCCCAAACACTGCGTCTACCCACGGCGCTTTCTCGATGACGTGGTCTTTGTCTTTCTGCGCGAGACACCCGCCGACAGCGATTTGAAGGTCAGGCTGACTTTCTTTCACTTTCTTCAGGTGCCCAAGCGTCCCGTATAAACGCTTGTCTGCGTTTTCCCGCACAGCGCAGGTGTTGAAAACGATAAGGTCAGGGTCTTGTCCGTCCTCTACTGCTACATACCCCGAGTCTTCCAGCAGACCAGACAACCGTTCCGAATCATGGACGTTCATTTGGCATCCAAAGGTTCGCACTTCATATGTCCTTGGTACAGCCATCTGGTTCACCTTTCTTGGTTGGTTACTCGAGCCTATGCAGGCACGGCTGAACATTCTAGCCATTGCGAACTACCCTGCCCAAACGCTTCAGATCGGGTTCTACGCCCCATCTTCAAGCGAATCTATCCTCGTATCTAGAGCCTTCCTAGCGATCTGCATGCACATGCCTTGTGGAAAACCGCGACGCGCCAGCACACCAACAACCCTGCGCAACGCACGGGTGTACTCCGTGTGCCCCACTGGTGGTGTCTTCACTTCCCGGGCCTTCTTTTCGGCCAGCGCTTCCGCAACCGCAAATTGGTCGTCGTCACTTATTTGCGCGAGTGCGCTGCAACGATCGGCTTCAGAGACGCCTTTTTCCTTGAGCTCACGGTCAAGGAAACTCCTTGACTTCCCCCTGCGGCGAGCACGTTGACGAACCCACTCGTGGGCAAAGCTCCGGTCGTCAATAAGCGCGGATGCCCGCAAGGACGCAACGACCTCATCAACGAGCGGTGCTGGAAACTCCGCTTGAAGCAGACGCTGTCGGAGTTCATGTTCAGACCGCGCCCTCTGGTCGAGCAGCTTCAACGCACGCCGACGAACTGGGGCGAGAGCTTCTTCTCTGTCATAGTCAAAGAGCTCACTATGACCCCCGTTGGATTCCCATTCGGCGAGCGCATGTTGCAGGCATCGAATCTTGTCTGGGTCTGGCGCTACCACGTATTACTTCGCCTTCGCAGCCTCGTCCGCATCATCGAAGTCGATGTTTGGCACCATATCCACAGGTTCATCAGTCAAGGCATCATCCTCGGCAGCAAACTCGCCAACCCCCAAGGCACGGAAAATTTTCTGCTCGATTTCGTCTGCAAGATCAGGGTTTTCCTTCAGAAAGTTTCGCGCCTTTTCCTTCCCCTGCCCCAGCTGGTCGCCTTCGTACGTGAACCAAGACCCGGACTTCTTCACAAAACCGTTTTCAACGCCCATGTCGATGATGGAAGACTCCCGCGAAATGCCTTCGCCGTACATGATGTCGAACTCAGCGATCTTGAACGGCGGCGACACTTTGTTCTTTACGACCTTGAGGCGGGTCCGGTTGCCGATGGAGTCCTGGCCATCCTTGAGTGTTTGGATGCGTCGGACGTCGCAACGCACTGAAGAGTAAAATTTCAGCGCCTTACCACCTGTGGTGGTCTCAGGCGAGCCAAACATGACGCCGATTTTCTCACGCAGCTGGTTAATGAAAATTGCCGTCGTACCAGAGTTGTACAGTGCTCCAGTCATCTTGCGAAGTGCTTGTGACATCAAACGTGCTTGGAGGCCAACGTGGGAGTCTCCCATCTCACCCTCGATCTCAGCCTTCGGAGTAAGCGCCGCGACGGAGTCGATAACAATAATGTCAATAGCACCAGAGCGAACCAGCATGTCCGCGATCTCAAGCGCCTGCTCCCCTGTGTCCGGCTGAGAGACTAAAAGGTTGTCGGTATCTACGCCCAGCTTCCGCGCATAATCAGGGTCAAGGGCGTGCTCGGCATCGATAAAGGCGGCAATGCCGCCGGAGCGCTGCGCGGAAGCGATCGCATGCAGCGCAACTGTTGTCTTGCCCGAAGACTCTGGGCCATAAATTTCGACGACGCGCCCACGAGGCCAACCGCCAATCCCTAGAGCGACGTCGATGGCAGTATTACCGGATGAGATAGATTGAATTGGCGGCCTATTTTCGTCACCAAGCCGCATTACGGCGCCTTTGCCGTAATCCTTCTCGATCATCGCGAGTGCGGCATCCAACGCGTTTTGGCGATCTTTCGCAGCTGATGCGGCCTTCTTCTTTGCAGCCATCTACATGTTCTCCTTAATGCTCATTCTTCTTGGGTCTGGCAACGAACCAGTTACCTGGTCCGCCGCCTCCACACATGTTTAGACTCGCCTTCGAGGGGTACGGTTCCCGATGACTTCTAAAACTGAGACTGACTATAGGGCAGTGTTTGGACACCACCAGAGTGTACACGCATACATGTTCGAATTGAAAGCGACAAACGCTTCTAACAACTAGAAGCCCGGACGGTCCACTCCAAGCCGTCGCCCTTCCGGAACGTCGAAGGCGTCGCATAGCTCCTCCCAGGCCTGGCGTAAATCGCCACCGTTTTCGATCACCTCGGCCGCAGTACATCCTTGACGCGGCAAAAGCTGCGTCTCTATGATCCACGACGCCCGCTCGGCTCCAAATTCGTCTTTCACGAGCTGGTGAAACTCCGTTAATCGCATGGCCTTTAATATACGCGCGAAAAATCACTACGATTCCATAGCGAACTGAACACCGTTCAAGTACTATTCTCGCTATGTTAACAAGCCGTTCTCAATCAAAGGTTGAAGCCCAGGACCTCGCATACATTGCGGTATTCACAGCAGTAATCATCGTCCTTGGGTTTGTCTCTATTCCAGTCGGCGCTGCGGGCGTACCTATCGTAATGCAGAACGCCGCATGCATCCTCGCCGCACTTGTGCTTGGGCCAAAACGCGGTACATACACGGTACTGCTCTTTCTCCTTATCGGCCTAGCACTCCCTGTACTCGCGGGTGGACGCACTGTTGTCTATGCCCTCGGTAGCCCTACAGTTGGCTACCTGTTCGGCTACATCGCAAGCGCCCTTGTCGCAGGTCTCATCGCATACCGCGTATCGAGCAAGAACTCCTTTCTAGCCTACGCCCTCCTTGTCTTGGCTGGATTTGTTGGACTCTTCCTCCAGTATTTCTTTGGCGTGTTCGGCTTGATGGCCCGCGCAAACATGACCTTCGGCGCAGCCTGGGCTGCACAGTTGCCCTTTGTTATCCCGGACGCTGCAAAGATCCTCGTGATTGTGTTCATTGCCTTCGCGGTCCGCGCCGCTCTCCCCTCACTTCGTCGTTCATAGACGGGACAGTTTCCATGCCGCAGATCAGTTTCAACGGCGTGAGCGTCGTTCGAAATGACAACACGCTGCTCCAGCCTTTTTCTTTATCGTTGCAGGAGCAGCGTATTGGCATCATTGGAGCGAACGGCTCGGGAAAGTCAACGCTCGTTCGCCTCATCAATGGACTCGAAGACCCGAGTACTGGCGAAGTATTTTATGACGGTATTCCCTTAGCCACGCGTAGCTCTGAGGTTCGGCGCCGCGTCGGGTTCGTGTTCTCCGATGCGGAAAGCCAAATTGTGATGCCACAAGTCCATGACGATGTCGCGTTCTCTTTGAAGAAGTTCAAGCTCTCGAAGGCCGAGAAAGAACAACGCGTCAACGACGTTTTGAAGCGATTCAAGCTACTGCGCAAGGCAGAACAATCTCCTCACACGCTTTCGGGCGGCGAGAAGCAGCTGCTGGCGTTAGCTGCTGTCCTCGTTACCGAGCCGACAACCATCATTGCCGACGAACCGACAACGCTACTCGACCTACGAAATCGCCGGCGCATTATCGCAGAGCTTAATTCGCTTGAGCAGCAAACGATCGTGGTCACACACGACCTAGATCTTCTCGCCGGCTTCGATCGGGTGATCTGCGTCAACAATGGTGTCATCGCGCACGACAGCACCCCAGAGGACACCATTGCGTTCTACACAAAGTTGATGGAGCAGACTAGTGAAGATTGATTCACTCCCCCTGGGCGTGTATGTACCTGGGGACAGCCTAATTCACCGGGTAAGCCCAAAGATCAAGTTCGTACTACTCTTCCTCTATATCGTTTTGGCAACCAACCGGGGGCGTACGTTTCCAATCGCGCTTACGCTCTTGAGCGTCGTGCTTGTGCTCTACTTCGTCGCGAGAATCCCCGCTGGGATCGTTGCACGCCAACTAGTACCAATCTTCCCCCTACTCGCAATGCTCGGTGCGTTCCTCATTTGGCAAAATGGCTTGCAGCTCGCTGGCATCACACTTGTCACATTGTTCGCCACGATTCTCGGGGCAAATCTTCTCACACTCACAACCACCGTTGAGGCGTTGCTCGTCTCGCTCGAGGAGAGCTTCAAACCGCTCGCACGATTCGGTGTTCCGGCTGAGAAAGTCAGTCTTGCTATCGCCCTGACGCTTCGTCTGATCCCCCTAATTTTGCAAACTGCGCAAGAGGTTCTCGACGCCCGCAAGGCCCGCGGCTTAGGGTTTTCCCCGCTCGCATTCGGCGTGCCTTTGGTCGTGCGTTGCATCCGAAGGGCTGAAAACATCGGCGATGCGCTTGTTGCTCGTGGAGCCCTCGACTAGGTCTCAACTCAGCTCCCCCCTGCGAAGGCTCAGACGCCAAAAAGGAAAACTCCAGGTTCTCCGTAAAGGAACCTGGAGTACACGTATGGAGGATCTAGGCTTCGCCGCGCAGCTCGCGCATACGGCGCGCTACTGCGTCTTCACTCGCCTGTGGTGCACCAGTCTTGCTCTGCTCAATCGACTGCTGTTCCTTGCCGGAGGTCAATTCTCCAGACATCTCAGCGCGAATCTGCTCAAGGCGACTGTGGCCTGCCATCTGGATGCCGGCCTGTTCTACCTCTGCCATGCGGCCCTGAATCGAGTTCTCGGCAAGCTCAGCGGCGCCCAAAGCGTTCGCATAGCGGCGCTCGATCTTGTCACGAACCTGGTCCAGATTCGGAGCGGAACTCGTCATCGAGTTCATGGAGCGCATGGTCTCAGAGACCTTCTCTTGCATCTTGGCCTGCTCAAGCTGCGAAAGCAGCTTTGAGCGTTCGGCAACCTGTTGCTGAAGATGTGCGGCATTACGCTCGACGGCTTGTTTTGCCTGTGCTGCCTGCTGGAGCGCCTGATCGTGCAGCGCCTTTGTGTCTTCAACGCCCTGCTCTGCGGTGACAAGCTGTGCTGCAAACGCCTCAGCAGCGTTCTCATACTCGGTTGCCTTTTGCGTGTCACCGTTTGAACGGGACTTGTCTGCTAATTGGAGTGCCTGGCGGGCGTTCGCTTGAAGTTTTTCAACGTCTTCCAGTCGACGGTTCAGCTGCATTTCGAGCTGACGCTGATTGCCGATAACCGCAGCCGCCTGCTGCGAAAGCGCTTGGTGTTGGCGCTGGGCCTCAGAAATCGCTTGCTCAATCTGGATCTTTGGATCAGCATTCTCCTCAATCTTGTTGTCGAAGAGTGCCATCAGGTAATTCCAGAATTTTGAAAATGGGTTTGCCATAATGTTGCGTTTTACCTTTCGCTGAGCATTGAAATTGGCCGTATTCACGGCCAAACTGGTTCGTATTCTAGCTGTTGCAACGTCGCTACGCTACGGGTGAACTACCTCAGCCGCGGCAAATTCGTCGTTGATCGACTGCAGCGAAAGGTTCGCAACAGCTTCAAGCACAACTTCCGAAACCGTAGTGTCGAGCGCCTCACATATTGATGCGAGCAGCTCGGAGGAGACTTCCTTTCGCCCGCGTTCCAGCTCAGAAAGATACCCGGAAGAGACACGAGCCTGAGCAGCAAGAGATCGCAACGTCACGCCCTTGTCCGCGCGGAACGCACGGAGCGACATTCCAAGGGCTTCACGCAACAGTGGTTCTTTCTGGCGCGTTCGGGGCTCCTGGAATGGAAAACCGACCTCATCCTGTGCATCGAACGAGGACTCAAGCGGCGTATCGATTAGAAGTGTCGTAGTCATCACTAGCTATAACTCCCATCTACATCGTTTTGTTCCCGCAGTGCCCTGAGTAGGGCTCGAAGCGCGGCTTCAACAGCCCATACCCGCACTTCGTTGCGTTCACCGTGCAGCAGGTTTCGGGGTTGGGTCGAGCCTGGGACGGAGCCGCGCACAAGTGGGGCGTCAGTAAGTATGTCTCCAGCGAGTGTCGCTGAACACCCGTTCTTGCAGGCGAGGCCTATCCATACTTCACCAACTGGGTGTCCGTCCTGTTCACTGGGTCCTGCCACCCCGGTAAGCGAAATACCCCAATCAGCGTTGAGCTTACGCCTGGCGGCCTTCGCCATCTCCTGTGCTGTAATCGGTGACACAGGGCCATAGTCGTCGATTACCGCCTGGGGAACGCCCGCCAACGCCACTTTGCAATCGGTTGCGTATGTCACCATCGCACCGCGCAACGTGGCGGAAGCGCCGGGGACCCCTGCAAGCGTGGCACTGGCCAAACCCGCGGTCAAAGATTCGCAGAGTCCGACGGTTTCGCCTCTTGCAGTAAGTTCAGCTATCGCTTCAGCTGCGGTGTCGCCCATTAGCTGTTCACCTTGCGCGCATCGAGCAGGTACTGAACACCGGTTACTACTGTCACGACGACCGCCAACACCATGACGACGTATGAGGGCACATCCATCCAAGACGGCAGCGGGCAAAGATACAGCGCCACGCCGACGGTCTGCAGGACCGTCTTCACCTTGCCGCCCTTAGATGCTGGCACCACCTGGTCATTGCGGAGCATCCACATACGCCACACTGTGATTCCCAGTTCGCGCACCACGATGACAACGGTCATCCACACGGGGAGATTCGACGCCACGTTGAGCACGACGAGCGCGGTGATCATCAGGGCTTTATCCGCGATTGGGTCTGCGATCTTGCCGAAGTCCGTGATCAAGTTGTACGTGCGGGCGATGGTCCCATCTAACTTATCTGTGACCATTAGGGCGACGAACACACCGAACGCTGCACCCCACCGCTGGTCGAGCGCCAGCCACGCGAAGACAGGGATAAAGATAATGCGCAACGACGTTAAGACGTTGGGTACGTTCCAGTTCGATGGTTTTTCAGTCACGCCTTCTACCCTACCTATCCCGAGCTTTCCTTTAGACTGCGTGTTATGAAATATTTTGCTTTTCATTACACATATTCAGATGATACGGAACTCGTGGACACCACCCGGCCCGCGCACCGCGAGTTCATCTCAAAGCAGCTAGAGCTCGGTGGGATCGTCGGCTCTGGCCCGCTTCTCGACGCCGGCAAGGCCCTCATCATCGTCCAACTACCGGATACTGCGGACGTCGCAGAAGCCGTGTCTGTGATGAACCAGGACCCCTACTGGCAAGAAAACGCGCTGCTTAGCCGAGAGGTCCACGAGTGGAACCCGGTTTCCCGGGTCTTCCCCTAGATTCAAATAGGTCTACTTCTTCCCGCGCTGGACGCGAAGGTGGTCCGTTTCGCGGGAGCCGGTAGCCGTATGGTCGCCCTTGCCGGATGTCGCAGGGTCATCGATCCACTCGATGTGGTGGCCCTGGTTGTCGACCTTGCGACGGTTCCCGTGGTCGTCGTAGTCGATGTGCCAGCTTGGCCCATTCGGGTCGCGGCGACCGGCCTTGATATCTGCCCGGTCCTTCACCATGGAGCACAGTACGGTAATGACTAGTACCGCAACGATGAAGCCCAGGGAAGCAACGGTGCCTACCTCTGGGACGTTTACGTTGTCGCCCCCGTTGATAAACGGCAGGTTGTTTTCATGAAGAGCGTGGAGCAACAGCTTGACACCGATGAAGCCGAGGATGATGCCAAGGCCGTAAGGCAGGTACACGACGCGATCAAGCAAGCCGGAGAGCAAGAAGAACATCTGGCGCAGACCCATGAGCGCAAACGCGTTCGCGGTAAACACAATGTATGCCTCAAAGGTGATGCCGTAGATTGCTGGAATCGAGTCGAAGGCGAACATCACGTCAATGAAGCCGATAGAAAGCAGCGCGACGAACAGCGGTGTAGCCGCGGATTTGCCTTCCTTCGTCTTCGACCACAGTTTGTCACCGTGGTAGGAGCTCGTGACCGGAACGACCTTGCGCAGCGCCTTAACAACCGCCATGTCGTTCGGGTCGTCCTCAGGTGCGTCCGTTGCTTCGTCGTACACGAGTTTCACAGCGGTGTAGATCAAGAACGCCGCGAAGAGATAGAAGACATCGCTCCAAGCTTCAATGATCGCCGCGCCAAGCAGAATGAACACCAAGCGACATACCAGCGCGATGACGATGCCCAGGAGCAACACCTTTTGCTGGTATCGCCTCGGAATCTTAAACGCGCCCATAATCAGCGCGAACACAAACAAATTGTCCACAGATAGCGCCAGCTCAGTGATGTAGCCGGTGAAGAACTGGACGCCGTGTTCGCCGTCCCACTCCCACCAAATCACTCCGCCGCAGATCGCGGCCATCGTCATGTAGAACAGCGTCCAAAAACCCGATTCTTTGATGGTTGGCTCATGGGCTTGGCGGACGTGGGTGAGAAAGTCAAAGGCAAAAAAGCCCAGAATGATTGCTGCTGTCAGCAGCCAAATCCATAAGGGAACACTCAACGTGGTTACCTCCGGTCGTTGCATAGGACAAAGAAAGACCGGAGGTCTCCCCCACCGCGAGGTCGCTACAGCGCGGCTGCCTCAACCGGGATACGCATGTTCCGTGTTGACGATTCGAGGCACTTGCGGGGTACTCCCCTCCAATGCGAATGCCAGGCTACACCATCAGGAGGACCTCTACCAGTTACACGGCACCGCCGGTTGGGTTATAAGTTGCGTTCACGGTTTTCACGTCCCCCTCGTCGGAAGGGGTGTCGTCGTCAAGCTGTGCGTCGGCGTCTTTCGGGGCTTCGGCGGGGTCGGCCCCCTTGAGCATCCAGAGGATCGTTTCAAGTTCCTCCGGTTTCACAAGCACTTCTCTGGCCTTTGATCCTTCCGACGGTCCGACGATGCCACGCGACTCCATCAGGTCCATGAGACGACCAGCCTTAGCAAACCCGATGCGCAGCTTACGCTGCAGCATCGACGTCGAACCAAGCTGTGCCGTGACAACGAGTTCGACAGCCTCGAGCAAGTCGTCAAGGTCCTTGCCGATGTCGTCGTCGATGACCTTTTTCTCGGATTCTTTTTCTTCCGTGACGCCTTCGACGTACTGGGGTTCGTCCTGGCTCTTGGCTGCGTCGACAACAGCTTGGATCTCGGCGTCGGAGACGAACGCTCCCTGCATTCGCTGCGGCTTGCCCGCTCCCTGTGGGATGAAGAGCCCGTCGCCCATGCCGATGAGCTTCTCCGCGCCACCTTGATCGAGGATGACCCGCGAGTCGGTAAGCGAGGACGTCGCAAACGCGAGCCTGGACGGCACGTTCGTCTTGATCAGGCCCGTGACGACGTCCACAGAAGGCCGCTGCGTCGCCAGGACAAGATGGATGCCGGCAGCGCGGGCCTTCTGCGTGATGCGCACGATCGAGTCTTCGATTTCTTTCGGCGCGGTCATCATCAGGTCCGCGAGCTCATCAACCACGCAGACGATAAACGGATACGGGCGCATCTCACGCTGCGAGCCCGCGGGGGCGGTGATCTCACCACTCTTGACCTTCTTGTTGAAGTCCTTGATGTGGCGCACGCGAGCGGTTTTCATGTCCATGTACCGCTGCTCCATCTCCTCCACGAGCCACTGCAGCGCCGCCGACGCCTTCTTCGGCTGTGTAATGATCGGCGTGATGAGGTGCGGGATGCCCTCGTACGGAGTGAGCTCGACCATCTTCGGGTCGATGAGGATGAGGCGGACCTCCTCAGGCGTTGCGCGCGTCAACAAGGAGACAAGCATCGAGTTCACGAACGCCGACTTACCGGAACCCGTCGAACCTGCAACCAAAAGGTGTGGCATCTTCTGCACTGACGAGGCAATGAAGTCGCCCTCGATGTCCTTGCCAAGTCCGATGAGCATCGGATCGTCGTCCGCAGCTACATTCGGTGCCTCGAGCACGTCGCGCAGGCGAACCATTTCTCTATCCTGGTTCGGCACCTCGATGCCCACGGCGGACTTGCCGGGAATGGGCGTCAACAAGCGAACATTGTCTGTAGCGACCGCATAGGCAAGGTTGGACTGCAAGTTCGTAATCTTGGACACCTTGACGCCAGGCCCAAGCTCGACTTCGTAGCGGGTCACGGTCGGACCACGAGAGAAACCTGTCACCATGGCGTTGACGTTGAATTCCTCAAAGACCTCCGTGATCGCTTCGATCATGCGGTCGTTCGCTTCGGTACGTGTCTTGGGCGCTTGCCCAGCGAGCAGTAAGTCCGTGGTTGGAACAACGTAGGTGGAGTTCCGGTCTATCCGCTTAGCGTGCCCTTCCCGCGGAGCCTGACGCGAAGCAACGCTCGGATCCTTCCCCGAGCGTGCCACTACTGCTTGACGAACGGCCTCACGCGACTGATCAACTGCATCCCGCTCAGGTTGGCTCTCCTCGTGCGTCGGCCGTGGCAGAATCTTTGTTTCCTCACCCTGCGGGGATGTACGTTTCGACGCCTGCTTCGGCTCTGGGCGCTCAATCACCGTAGTGGCGGAATCGTCATCCTGCGTGGTGAAATCGGAGCCGAAGTCAAAGACCTCTGTCTCTGGCTCCGTCTCGGACGATGCAAAGGTGGATTTTGCCTCTGCCGGGTAATTGGCCAGCGGTGTGGAGGCTTTCCGGAGTTTGTCAGAAAATGAAGAGAACCCAGAGGCCTTTGGCTTCTTGGCTCGAGGTTGAGGCGTTACGCCAGCACGCGATGCTCGCGCGCCCGGTTCGATTCGCGGGCGCCTCGATGCCGCACTGCGCCGCCCATCCGCAATCGCGTCGATGTCTCTACCAGCATCACTGTAAGGGTCTGCGTCGTCGTCAGGTTCGGGACGGTGAAAAACGGAACCGAGCCACGCAGTAAAGAAGTCATACGCTTCGCGCACGGTGATACCGGTGGTTCGAAGCGCACCGTACACGATGACAAGCCCCAACAGCGGTACTGCAACATAGGAGGAAAACCCCGCTGCCAGCAGGCCACCCGTGAAAGTGCCTACCATTCCCCCAGCAATTTTTCGTGATTCCCAATCGGACGGGTTGCCCGCGAAGACATGAATCATGCCCAACATTGCTACGCCGATTATTAACAGGCCCGATGCCACTCTGGCACGCACATCAGGTTCTGCTTTCACGTTCAGCATCAGCGCGATTGCAACGCAGACGAGAATGACTGGCAGCAGAAGCGCCCCGGCACCAATTGCCCAGTGTACCCCTTGCGCAATGACGTTTCCTACCGGACCGGCAATGTCCATCCATACCGAGGCGCCCAGGATGGCAGCCAATCCAATCAAGACCAGACCGTAGGCATCAACATTGCCAGCGGAAAACGCTAGCGCACGACGGGACTTCGGGTGACGCTCTTCGCGTTGTGGGGCCCCGTCGGAGGGGCCGTCGTCAAAGAACTCGAAATTATCGTCTTCGTCCTCGTAATCGCTTGATGCAGGCACGCTGTCCAATCTCTCCTTACGGCGTGGTCGAAGTTTAGTAAGCAACGAACCAGCACTGCGAAAAGCACTGCCGATCGAACTTCCGACGACCCGTGTCGCGGAGCCTACCCGTTCATCGGCGGTCTCTGCCGCGACCATTGACGAAGTTGGCGGATGCGTAATCGATGCAGGGGCACCGTATCGGCTCGTCGTTGAACGTGCACGGTCCCGCGGGCCTGTCGACGCTCGCGTACTTCGTGGCGCTGGTTTTCTGGCAGACATGTGCTACACACTAGTACCTCACGCACCATTATTACCATCCGCCACTCTGAAACCAGAGAGACTGTCGCGGGTCGCAAAATCAAGCGCTACAACTTGATATCCATCCCTGAAAGCGCCTCGACCGCACCGGTGACTTTTACCTTCACTGCCCTACGACCAGCTGCCCACAGCAAGAGTTCACCTGGCTCGCCGTACACACGCACGACGTTATCGCCCTGCTCCGAGACACCAACGCGTTCGCCAATAACGACCGGAGGGAGATCAGGTGGGGTCAGAATCACAGGCACCGAAACCTTCTTCAACGTGGCTGAACCGAACCGCTTCGCAAGCCTCAACAGTTCCCGGTTGATAACTTTGCTGAACTGTCGAGGCTCTATCACACCGTCACCGCGCCGAACGTCTTCATGATGGATGAAGTGCTCCGCGGTATTGAGCGTTTGATCGCTCGGCATAAACAGAGTCGGCGGGCCGACAGCCCACATGCGAACAAGATCTTCATACGACCACGAAGCTAGGCGCGCCTCCTCCGCCTCTAAGAATCGTTTCGCTCGGCGCACAAATATCCCGATGGCAGCCAGTGGCTTTCGTTCACGGATAAAGAGGTGCGTCGCCAAGTCACGGGTGGTCCAGCCTTCACACAATGTTGGCGCATCAGGACCTACTTCTAGAAGCAGCTCAGCTAATCGATTTCGTTCAGTCTGCGCAAATGACATGGGCCCCAGCATAGTGCTAGGGCCCATCGTTGCGCTTAGAAATGCGTCAAGCGTTAGAGAGATTCTCGTGTTGCTTGAACGTCCGCATCATCTGCCGGTCCGATATCCGCTGCGGTTGGTACCACAGTCGGCAGGATAACTGGCTCACGCTTGTACTTTTGCTCAATCGTGCGCGAGAGCTGGCGGCGAAGCTGCTGCACCATACGATACGGGTCGTTCTCCCCTTCTGCGGCCAAGTCGCCCATGATCTCCTGCACGCGCTCAACAACCTTCTTGTTGAAGTCGCGGTCGTCTTCGGAGAAGCCAGTCGTGGATACACGCGGCACCTCGATGAGGCTACTCGTACGATCGTCAATGACGCAGGTAACAGAGACGACGCCACCAGAGGCAAGCGAGCTGCGGTCCGCAAGCACGTCTGGATCCACGTCGCCCATGGTTTCACCATCGACGTACAGCTGGCCGACCTGGTACTGGCCGACAACCTTGATCTTGCCCTTCGTCATGTCCACCACGACGCCGTTTTGTGCCAACGCGGTGTTCTCCGGCTTGACGCCAGTTGCGATTGCAAGTTCCTTGTTGGCGCGCATGTGGCGCCACTCACCGTGCACCGGCATCGCGCACGTCGGACGAGCAGCGTTGTACAGGAACAGCAACTCGCCGGCGTACCCGTGTCCTGATGCGTGGACGTGCGCCTCAGCATTCGTAACTACCGTAACGCCAATTTGCGCGAGGTTGTTGATGGTCGCGAACACTGCTTCCTCATTGCCTGGAATGAGGGAGGAGGACAGAATGATCATGTCACCGTCGCGGATCGTAATCTGGCGGTGTTCACGGCGAGACATACGCGAAAGAGCTGCCATCGGCTCGCCCTGGGTTCCCGTTGTGATCAGCAGGACCTTGTGCGGCGCCATCTTGGCGGCGTCTTCGATCGGAATGATCGTGTTCTTCGGAGCCTTGAGCAGACTCATCTTTTCTGCGATCTCCATGTTCCTCAACATGGAGCGACCGTTGAATGCGACCTTACGGCCATTCGCCACAGCCGCATTGACTGCCATCTGAACACGAGCAACGTTCGAGGCGAACGAAGCAATCACGACGCGCTGCTTTGCCTGGCTCACCAGGCGGGTCAGCGTCTCCTCGATGCCGGCCTCGGATGCGGAAATCCCCGGCACCGTCGCGTTCGTGGAGTCACACATGAACAAGTCGACGCCCTCGTCGCCGTAGCGCGACAGAGCCGGCAGGTCTGTCGGCATACCGTCGTACGGGGTTTGGTCGACCTTCACATCGCCGGTCATCACAACGTGACCGGCGCCCGTCTTAATGGACAAGCCGAGGCACTGCGGGATGGAGTGGTTCACATGCCAGAAGCGCACGTGGAACGGCCCCAAATTCACCGAGGAGTCTTTGTTTACCTCATGCAACTTCGGGCGCTGGCGGTGTTCCTTTGTCTTCGCCGCGATGAGTGCGTTGGTGAAACGGGAGGAATAGATCGGAATATCCGGACGCAGTTTCAGTAACCACGGGATAGCACCGATGTGGTCCTCGTGACCGTGGGTGACCACCAAGGCCTCAATCTTGTCGAGCTTCTTCTCAATCGGACCGAAATCTGGAAGCACAAGGTCAACGCCCGGTTCGCCAGAGTTCGGGAACAGCACTCCACAGTCAACGATCAGCAACCGGCCGTTGTACTCGAAGACCGTCATGTTGCGGCCGATTTCGGAAATACCACCCAAGGCGTAAATCCGCAGCGTACCGTTCGGGGCTTTCGGCGGTGCCGGGAGGCGCTTCGTCAAGTCAGCGCCCTGCATCGACTTCACAGGGTTACGACGGCCACCGCCGTTGTTACCGCGCCCACGGCCGCGACGACGGCTCCGGCCGTTACCATTCCCGTTCGAGTTGCGTGACTTGTTGTCACGCTGTGACTTCTCAGAGCCCTTCTCTTCTTCGTTACGTGCGGTACCTGCAGCCTGCTTCGGTGCCTGAAACACCGGCTTTTGTTCAGTGGCCTCAGGTGGCCCTGCTTTACGCGTCACTTTGCGTGAGCGTGTACGGGGTTCGTTCATACTTAAAGGACTCCAGCCTTCTTCAAATCTTCTCTAAGAACCTCGACCTGCTCGGGGGTCGCTCCGACCACCGGCAGGCGGGGTTCGCCTACTTCAATGCCCTGCAGACGCAGAGCTGCCTTTGCAAATGTCGTGCCACCGAGTATCGCTTGCTGACGCGCGAGCACGTCGATGACGTTGGCGTTAATTTTCCGTGCACGGACGAGGTCGCCTTCCTCAAAGCTTGTGACGAGTTCACGCAGTGCTTGCGGTGCCGCGTGGCCCACGACCGAGATCACTCCCGTCGCGCCCATAGCCAGCCACGGCAGGTTCAACGGATCGTCGCCCGAATACCATGCCAGACCTGTTGAATGGATCAACGGTGCTGCTGCAAAGAAGTCGCCTTTCGCGTCCTTCATCGCGACAACGGTTGGCAATTCCGCCAACTTGGCAATCGTGTCCGAAGCCATCGGAATCGCAGACCTGCCTGGAATATCGTAGAGGCAGATCGGCAGCGGAGTTGCAGACGCAATCTCTTGGAAGTGCGCATACACGCCGTCTTGTGACGGCTTCGAGTAATACGGGGTAACGACCAAGAGGCCGTCTGCTCCTGCCTCTGCGGCGTCCTTCGCCAACGAGACAGACTTACGGGTGTCGTTCGTGCCCACTCCGGCGATCAGCTTGGCTCTATCGCCAACCTCTTCTCGCACAGCCTGCAGCAACGCGACCTTCTCTTCACTGGTTGTCGTTGGCGATTCACCCGTCGTGCCAGCAAGCACGAGGGCGTCAATACCATTGTCGACAAGGTGGGCAGCTAATGCTCGTCCTGCCTTAACATCTAGTTCGCCGTGCTTATCGAACGGCGTGACCATTGCGACGCAGACTGTGCCGAAAATGTCAGCACCGATACTAGCTTTCATAGAAGTGCCCATGCCAAAAGAGCGTACCCGTTTTGCTGGCTAATTGTAACTCCCGCGCTACTTTTCGTAGGGGGTTGTTGCCTTCTTCGTTCCGTCGGGCAGCTCCGAGATGACAAAGTCTTCGAAGAGAATGGGGGCCCGTTCACTCAATAGCTCTAAACATCTCACGGCCACCGCACGCAATTCTGACCCGCTATGCTCCCCCGCTCTACTAACGATGAAGCTCCTCCAGGCTCTGAGATTGCCGCTAACGACTAGTCGTGTTTCTCGAGCTGCCGGTGCGAGTGCTAGCGCAGCTTCCCACACTCTCTGTTTTCGGAGTAAAGCGTTCTTCTCACCCGCCAAGCTTAATTCGACTGCATTACGAAGTTCGTCGTATACAAACGCTGTGTCTTCAATGGCGTGTTCGAAAAATCGCTGAAGCTGCTCGTCGCGTTGAATGACGTCCGGTACGACGACGCCCTTTTGCTCGTCGGGCATGGCGTACCGCGAAAGCTCGCTGATTGAAAAGTCGCGGTGCCGCAATATCTCGTGTCCTGTAGCCACCGAGATGCCCTGTATATAAAGGGTTACGCTGGCGTGCTCAAGCAACGCAAGGTTGCCGGTATCGATGACATGGTGGAGAAACGCATCAGTTGTTGCTGTGCTCGAGTCATTGTCAGCAAACGAGTCGTAACACGCTCTGCCTGCGAATTCGACGACGGCATCAGCTGACGTAGCTTCCGCTGATGGCCGCCATCCCAGCTCGGCTGGCGGCTCAAATGACGATGCTGCGACGAGCTGGATGTTGAGTTGCCGCTGCGGCTGCATTGGCTACAGCCCGAGGAACTTGTCGAGGCCAATCGTCAGACCAGGGTGGTCCTTGACGTTTCGTACGCCAAGCAGCACACCAGGCACGAACGACTCACGCCCGTAAGAGTCTTGGCGAATGGTCAACGACTGGTCAACGGTACCGAAGATAACCTCCTCGTGGGCAACCATTCCTGTCATGCGTACGGCATGCACCCGCACTCCGTCGATATCCGTGCCTCGTGCCCCGTCGAGCTCCTGTGTGGTCGCATCCGGGCATTGCTCCATCCCCGCAGCTTTTCGGGCCTCTGCAATTCCCTGTGCCGTTTTGACGGCAGTGCCCGAGGGCGCATCCAACTTGTTCGGGTGGTGGTATTCAACGACCTCCGCGGACTCGAAGAACTTCGCGGCCTGACGGGCGAAGGACATCGTCAACACGGCCGAGATGGCGAAGTTAGGTGCGATGAGAACGCCAGTGCCCTGCGCTGCGGCGCACCAAGTGCGGACCTGGTCGTAGCGGTCGTCGTCAAACCCTGTTGTGCCGACGACGCAGTGAATGCCATGCTTAATGCAGAACTCGAGATTGTTCATCACAGAATCTGGCGTGGTGAAGTCGACGATGACCTCAGCGCCGGCATCCAGCAGCGTATCTAAGCTGTCATCCTTATCGATTTCAGCTACGAGCTCAAGGTCATCCGCCGCGCGAACACCTGCAACAACCGCAGTGCCGACACGACCATGTGCTCCCAAGACCCCGACTTTGATGGACATACTTATTCCTCACTTCTGTATATATGCGATGTGTCCGTGCTACTGGTGCCACTGTAGCGCGCCGCCGGGGTGTGGTGGTTCGGTACACTCGAAAAGCATGAAGAGAAGCTTGTTCGTCCCTGGTGTCCTCACCGTCGCTGCCCTGCTCACTGCGTGTGGTACAGGTGCTGAAGTGGCGGAACCGTCCATCGCCACTGCCTCGCCTGAAAGGGTTGCCGCGACCAAAACACAGGCCGCGTCTCCTTCAGCATCAGCATTGTCAGCTGCTGCAGCACCATCGAACCCTGCCGCGCCAAGCACCTTCGCACCGCCTGAAGGCGCCCCTGAACTCACACTCGAGGATGTCCGGGTTGGTAGCCACGAGGCCTACGACCGCGTCGTCTTCGAATTCTCGGGCAACGGGTTGCCTGGCTACCGGATTCAGTACAGCGAACAGGCACTGCAGCAAGCCTCTGGGCACGAGCTCGCAGTTGCAGGCAACGCTATCTTGGAGGTACTCGTCGAAGGGACCCCGATGGACCGGCTTCCGAGCAACCCCGAGCTCGTCCCCGCCGGTCCGTATCAGCTCGCGACGGGCAACATCGCCGGGATCACGAACGGTGGAACCTTCGAGAATCAATCGCAGTTCTTTATCGGGCTGGACCAGCAGCGCCCGTTCGAAGTCACAGTGATGGACAGCCCCACCCGTCTAGTTATCGACGTCCACCGCTAGCTCGATAAGCGAATGGCCAGGGCAAAAGCCCTGGCCATTACTCTTTGTGAACTAACTCCTAGTCCTGCTCAACTGGAACAAGGGAAATCTTGCCGCGGTTATCGATGTCGCGGATTTCGACCTCGATCTTGTCGCCAACGTTAACAACGTCCTCGACCTTTTCGATGCGCTTGTTGCCACCCAGGTTGGAGATGTGGATCAGGCCGTCGGTGCCCGGAACAATCGAAACAAACGCTCCGAACGCGACAGTCTTGACCACGGTGCCCAAGTAGTGCTCGCCTACCTTCGGCAGCTGTGGGTTAGCGATTGCGTTAATCTTCTCGATTGCCGCATCCGCCGCCGCACCACTGGTCGCCGAAACGTAGATGGTGCCGTCCTCCTCGATCGAGATGTCCGCACCGGTCTCCTCGGTAATCGAGTTGATCATCTTGCCCTTCGGACCAATGACCTCACCAATCTTAGAGACTGGCACCTTGACCGTGGTGATCTTCGGCGCCAACGAGCTCATGTCATCCGGGGTATCGATGACCTCTGCCATCGTGTCCAGGATGGTCTCGCGTGCATCGCGCGCCTGCTTCAGCGCGGAAGCCAGAACGTCGGATGGGATGCCGTCCAGCTTGGTGTCAAGCTGCAGCGCGGTGATGAACTCGCGGGTACCAGCGACCTTGAAGTCCATGTCGCCGAACGCATCCTCAGCGCCGAGGATGTCCGTCAGAGCGACGTACTTCGTCTCGCCGTCGACCTCGCCCGAAACGAGGCCCATCGCGATGCCCGCGACCGGGGCGGCCAGGGGAACACCAGCGTTGTACAGCGACAGCGTGGACGCACACACAGAACCCATCGACGTCGAGCCATTGGAGCTCAGCGCTTCAGAGACCTGGCGAATCGTGTACGGGAAATCCTCACGGGAAGGGATCACCGGCAACAGCGCGCGCTCCGCCAGCGCACCGTGACCGATCTCACGGCGCTTCGGGGATCCGACGCGGCCCGTCTCACCGGTCGAGTACGGCGGGAAGTTGTAGTGGTGAATGTAGCGCTTGGAGGTCTCAGGGCTCAGCGAATCAATCGGCTGCTCCATCTTGAGCATGTCAAGCGTCGTAACGCCCAGGATCTGGGTCTCGCCGCGCTCAAACAGCGCCGAGCCGTGTGCACGTGGAATAAGCTCCACCTCCACGCCGAGGTCACGGATCGCGGTGACGCTGCGGCCGTCGATACGGTAGCCGTCCTTCAGAATCTTCTTCCGGACGATCTCCTTCTGCAACGCGTTGTACGCGGCCCGGATCTCTTTCACTACGGCTGGGGCGTCATCGTCGTCCTCGTCGACGTCGAGACGATCAAGTACATCTTCTTCGATGTCCTCAATGTAGGCGTTGATCTTCTCTTCGCGCTCCTGCTTACCCGCGATGGTCAGGAAAGAGGACAACTTCTTCGACGCCTTCTTCTCCACTGCCTCGAACACCTCATCGGTGTACGGCGGGAACAGTGGGAATTCCTTGCGCTCCTTGTCCAATTGCGCAGCAAGGTCACGCTGCGCCTCGCACAACGTCTTGATGTACGGCTTGGCAGCTTCAAGGCCTTCAGCGACGGTTGCTTCAGTAGGCGCTGGTGCGCCGTCAGCAATCAGCTTGACGACGTTCGCTCCAGCACCCGCCTCAACCATCATGATGGCGACGTCCGACTCAGTCTTGCGGCCACGCTTGCGCTCGACAATGCGGCCAGCAACAACCATCTCGAAGATGGCACGCTGGTGCTGCTCGTGATTCGGGAACGCGACCCACTGCCCCTCTGGGTGCTTATCATCGGCGATCAGCGCCATGCGTACACCGCCGACCGGGCCGGACACCGGCAGGCCAGAGAGCTGCGTAGCAGCAGAAGCACCGTTGATTGCAACAACGTCGTAGTATTCCTCCGGGGCAATCGACAGGACCGTAATCACGACCTGCACTTCATTGCGCAGCCCCTTCACGAACGTCGGGCGCAGCGGGCGGTCGATAAGGCGGCACGCAAGGATCGCCTCAGTAGATGGGCGCCCCTCACGACGGAAGAACGAGCCGGGGATACGTCCCGCGGCATACATCCGCTCCTCGACATCTACTGTCAGGGGGAAGAAGTCAAAGCCTTCGCGGGGATTATTCGACGCTGTCGTCGTCGCAAGCATCATGGTGTCGTCGTCCAGGTAGGTCGTCACCGACCCATCTGCCTGGCGTGCCAGCTGACCCGTCTCAAAACGAATAGTGCGAGAACCGAAATCACCGTTGTCCAGCGAGGCTACTGCTTCAGTGACCCCGAATTCTTCATCAACATGGATTTCGTACGAGTTTCTCGGCTTAAAACTGCTCAATTGATCCCTCTCCTTGGATCTCCGGGCGATCATCGATGTCGCCGTTTTTCGTGTCGTTTAGAACGAAGCACACCTTACCATCCTGCCAGGGATTGCACCATGCTGGAGACACAACAAAACCCCCGCTCCGGAAAACCAAAGCGGGGGTTCGAAGTCTGTATGACGTGATCGTCTTAGCGGCGCAGGCCGAGGCGAGCAATCAGGTCACGGTAGCGCTCGACGTTGTTCTCGCGCAGGTACTTCAACAGGCCACGGCGGCGACCAACGAGCAGCAGCAGGCCACGACGGGAGTGGTGGTCGTGCTGGTGGAACTTCAGGTGCTCGGTCAGGTTGTTGATGCGCTCGGTGAGCAGCGCAACCTGTGCCTCTGGGGAACCGGTGTCAGTCTCGTGCACACCGTAGGTCTTCAGAATCTCTGCTTTTTTCTCAGCGTTCAGCGCCATGAAAAACTCCTCAATTGTTTCAGTCCGCATATCTTTTGACTACTTCATGCTACGACTGCTGCGAACCACAGTCTCAATGCGCACAAAGCCTGGACTACTTTAGCTGCTGCGGGCCAGGTTGGTCAAACGCTTCATGAACTCGCTGAGGAAGCGATCCACGTCCACCCCCACCGCAACCTTACTGGTCTTCCACGCATCATTGAGACGCTCTGGGTCACCGATGGTGCGGCCACGCGTCGGCCCGTCAAGGTCCGTGCGCAGGTTCACTCCAATGCAGTCAACCAGCGTCGGGTCTAACGCGACCGCTACCGCGAGCGGATCATGCAACCCACACCCGCCAAGGTGCGGCGAGGTCGTTTCGTATGCCTTGATGTAGTAATCAGTCGCCGCTGCGAGGAAGTCACCCTGTGGGGTGTCGAGCCCTTTCCACACCGCTGTTTCCTTAGACGTCAAGAGCGTCTGCAGCGTGACATCCAGACCGATCATCGTGAGGTTTTGCGCGGTGCGCATCACGAAGTCTGCTGCTTCCGGGTCCTGGCTAATGTTCGCCTCCGCGCAGGAATTGACGTTCCCCGGCACCGTCAACGCTCCGCCCATCATGACGATCCTGACGCGGGCCGCGAAGTCCTTATCGGCTTCCATCGCGGCAGCGACCGTCGTTAAGGGACCCACAGGAACAATGACAAGGTCATCGCCATAGCGGTGGAACGCATCCACCATGAAGTCCTCAGCAGAAGTGCTCTCGACTTGGCGCTGCGCATCTGGCAACTGGGCTTCCCCAATGCCGTTAACACCGTGAATGAACTGCGAAATCTCCAGCACCTCAAAGCTGTCCTGCGCGCGTGCATGCGTTGGTCCCGCGAACACTGGGATATCAGTGCGGCCAAACAGCTCCAGAATTGCAAGGCTATTTCGCACTGCGTCTGGAACCGTCACGTTGCCGTACGTCGACGTGACACCGATGAGTTCTACGTCCGGTGAAGCCATCGCGTACGCCAATGCCAGCGCGTCGTCGATTCCTGTATCTACGTCGAGGATCATCTTGATGGTCACAGCAAACACCTCTCCTTAGCTCAAAAGTTCGCGGGTGCGGGCGACGTCGCGCGCCATGTGTTCAAGAAGCTCGTCCACTGAGTCGAACTTCGCCATGTCGCGAACCTTCGCCACAAATTCGACGCGGGCCATGCGATCGTACAGGTCCGCTTCCTTATCAAGCACATACGATTCGACGCTGCGTCGCTTATCCCCAAACGTCGGATTGGTGCCAACAGAAATCGCAGCCGGGTAGCGCTTCCCTGCAACCATGTCTCCGCCGATGGGGGCGTCGTCGATAATCGTGAGCCAGCCGGCGTACACCCCGTCCTTGGGCAGTGCAGAAACATCCGCAACGTACTGGTTCGCCGTGGGGTACCCGAGCTCACGGCCACCTCGCCCAGCGCCTCGCTCAATTGGCGCAACGACGGAGAATGGCCGCCCCATGTAGTCCTTCGCCACGCTGATGTTGCCCTGAGCGAGCTCATCCCGAATCGCCGTCGAGCAAATCCGAGTCGCTCCCTCTTTCAAGAGGCGCACCACTGTCACGTCAACACCGTTTTGCTCGCCGAGCTGCACCATCGTTTGCGATGTACCGGAGGCATCACGCCCGAACGTAAAATTCTCGCCGACAAACACATGCCGAGCACGCAGCGTGCCCACCACTACCTTGTCGAAATAATCCTGCGCGCTCTGCCCTGCGAGTTCTTTACGGAAATCGATAACGATGAGCGCATCCACACCCAACTCAGCGATCAGCCTGGCACGCTCTTCGAGCGGCATCAGCGCAGTGGGAGCAGCTTCCGGTTGAAACACTGCGACCGGGTGAGGCTCAAACGTCATCACCACGCAAGGCACCTGGAGGCGCTTCGCCTCCTCAACAGCTGACTTGATCAGCATCTGATGACCACGGTGCACCCCGTCGAAGACTCCGATCGTCAGCACAGTGCCGTCGGGGACACCAAACGTTTCGGGTACAGCATTCAGACCGTGCAAAATATCCACGAGCAATAGCGTACGGCATACTAAAGAGCTATGAGTGATCCCCTCGCTACATCTGGAATTGTTGTCGTCGATAAGCCACAAGGTCTCACAAGCCACGACGTAGTCGCACGCCTTCGGCGCGCCTTCGGCACCCGAAAAGTTGGTCACGCCGGCACCCTCGACCCGATGGCGACGGGCGTGCTCGTCGTTGGAATCGAACGCGGCACAAAACTACTCGCCCGCCTCGTCGCTGAAACAAAAACCTACGAGGCAACCATTCGGCTCGGCGCCGCCACAACAACAGACGATGCAGAAGGCGACATCGTCAGCACCGCACCTACCAGCGCTGTTACCGATGCAAACATTAGCGATGCCGTCGACGCCTTCCAAGGCGAAATCATGCAGCGTCCGTCGAGTGTCTCCGCAATTAAGATCGACGGCAAGCGCGCACACCAGCTGGTACGCGAAGGGCACGATGTTGAGCTCCCAGCCAGACCAGTGACGATTCACGAGTACGACATTCTGGGGATCACTCGGGTCGATGAATGGATCGACATTGACGTGCGTGTGCACTGCTCGTCGGGCACCTACATTCGCGCCCTCGCCCGCGACCTTGGCGAAGCCCTACAGACCGGCGGGCACCTCACCGCGCTGCGGCGCACCACCGTTGGACCGTTCAACCTCGACCATGCGATGGAGCTTGAGGACATCCAGAGCAACCCGCGCCTCAGCCTCACCCTCGATGAGGCCTGCGCTACCTGCTGGCCAGTCCTCCCCGTAACCGACGAGGAATATGACGCCCTCGCCATGGGCAAATGGCTCGAGCCTCGCGGACTCAAGGGAGTACACGCAGCACAGCGTGCTGACGGCCATGTCGTCGCCTTAGTGAAAGAGTCCAAGAAGCGACTCGCGACGGTGTTTGTCGCGCGCCCCTCAACCCTGTAACAGGCTCCTACACCAAGAACGCCGAGGTAATGACGTAGCCAGCCCGGTGCACCCAACGCCCTTCAAAAAACGGAGCGGGCGTCGGTCGCTCAAGAATGTAGGAGACAAAGGTGCCGTCGGGCCGAATGTAAATCTCAGCCTGGTCGAACTCCAGCATCTTCCGCGCTAAGGGGAACCAGCACTTATACGTCGCCTCCTTCGCGCAGAAGAGCAGCCGGTCGGCCCAGAAGCAGCCTTCCGCCCGCAGCGCGTCGAGCATCTGCAACTCCGTCGGGCAAGCGATTTGGGCCAACACGCCTTCAGGCAGGGGCTCCGCCAACTCCGCATCAATACCAATAGAGCGGACCTGGCTCAGCGGAGCGACAACTGCTGCCCTGAAACCATCCGTATGCGTCAGCGAACCGCACACGCCGGCGGGCCACAAGGGCATGCCCGCTTCTCCCCGCATGATGCGATGGGGCCCCTCGACCCCTAATTCGTCGAGTGCCCGGTGCGCGCACCAACGGGCGTCGCCAAACTCCCCTTTTCGCACATCAACGGCACCGCTAACGACGCCCTTTTCCTGTTCATCGAGGTTATCGTAGTTCCGAAGGTTGTGGCCGTCGTCAGTACGGAGAGACACAAAACGTGCGGAAGGGGGAAACAGCGAAAGATCACGCACTAGCCGTTCACCTCCCACACTGGGTACGGCCAGCAATGATCCTGCGGCCATCGCTGCCACTCCCTGGGGTACCCCAAGGACACCTCAATGTGCGGAATGCCGTCAACATGTGTGGTCCCGGGAATGTGCAGATGCCCATAGACGACCGCCTGTGCCTGGAAACGCTTCGGCCAACTCCGCGTATGCCTGGTCCCACACCACAGTGCGATGTCACCGTGCATCAGCCGGTGCGTCGGTTCTCTCACCAGCGGCCAATGATTGATCAAGATTGTTTTGCCTTGCACACGGGAAAGTCGTTTCGTTGTGTAGGCCAGTCGTTCCCAGCACCACGCGCGAATATCTGCAAAGGGACGGATGGCAAACTCGTCCGTCATGAGAATGTTGTTATCGCGCGCCTTCCGAAGGGCGTCATCCACGCTGACGCTACTCGGCCGAAATGAGTAGTCATACAGGGTAAACAGCGGTGCCACCGTGATCCCGTGGAATACCGGGTAGGGGTCCTCGGGGGTCACAACGCCCAAATCACGCATTGCCTGAACAAGCGCAACGTACTTGTCACGCCCCTGGTAGCGCGAACGCTCACTTGAAAAGAGCTCATGGTTTCCGGGAACCCAAATCACCTTTGCGAACCGCTTCGCGAGTGTTTCCATCACGCTGACGATGAGTTCAAACTTTTCCGCGACATCACCCGCAACGATCAACCAGTCTCCCTGATGCCGAGGATGTATGCGGTCAATCTTTGACTGGTTCGCTTTGACAGCAGCATGAAGGTCACTCACTGCCCAGAGTGTTGGCCCTACCATGATGCGTTCACTCCTTGACCCCAGTGCGTGCCCACTTCATCGAGCGGAATCTCCACAGCACCCCGACTAAACGCATAACCACCGACAAGAAATATCCTGCCCACACACCAGGCAGGCCCCATCCCAGCCACATAGACAGCAACGTCAGCGGCAAAAATCCACCGAGCATTGCTCCGATGGAAAGGTTACGCAAGAACACCGCATCACTTGCTCCGAGCAGTACGCCGTCGAGCGCGAACACCGCGCCCCCTACAACAATCATTGCAACCAGCCAGCGCCACGGGACAGTCAATGCGTCCGCCATGCCTGGATCATGAGTAAAGATCGATTGGATTGGCCCGGCAAACACGAGGAAAACCCCTGCGAGGATCACGCCGAAGACGGTGGCATAGCGGGTAACAGCAGCGCCTGTCCCACGGGCCCGTTTAACATTTCCCTGCCCCAGGGCAGCTCCCGTAAGCGTCTGCGCTGCGATCGCGAGTGAGTCCAGCACTAGGCAAAGGAAGTTCCACAGCTGCAGCAGTACTTGGTGCGCAGCCAGCGCGAATACGCCGAAGCGTCCAGCGACGGCGGTTGCAGCAAGCAGCGAGATCTGGAATGAGGCGGAACGCAGAATCAAGTCACGCCCAAGCAACAACTGCTGTCCGATGATCCTCCACTGCGGGCGCCATCCAGCGTCGGCTCCGCAGTGTTCTCTCGCCAGGGCGCCAACAAACAATGTGGCCGTAATACCCATGCCGATCACGTTGGCTACCGCGGAGCCAACGAGCCCGAAGTGATGAACGAGCAGCGGCAGGAGCAGCGCTCCGGGAACCAGACCGCAGAGCGTCAGCACCAGCGGCAGCCTGGTATTTTGTACCCCTCGCATCCAACCGTTGCCCGCCATGATGAGCAGTGTCAGCGGGATGGCAAACGCCGCAACGTGCATCCACGTCGCTGCATCAGCACTCGTTTCTTCGTTTTGTGTCAGTGCGTATGCAATGGGTTCTGCGAATAACCAAATTATCGACGCCAGCCCAAGGCCTACGAGTACCGCCACCCACGAAGCTTGAACGCCTTCTGCTACTGCCTCGCTGCGCCGCCCCGCACCATAAAGACGCGAACTTCGCGCAGTGGTGCCGTACGAAAGAAAAGTCAGCTGGGTCGTCACCGTTGACTGCACCGCCGTGCCAGCTGCTAGGGCTGCAAGCTCAGCCGTGCCCAGTCTGCCGACCACTGCTGTGTCCAGCAGCAAGTACAACGGGTTCGCTGCAAGCACCCCAAGAGCAGGCAGCGCCAGGGTGAAAATGTCGCGGGCTCTTACGCCGTGTGTATTCGTCATACAGAAGAAGCCCTATTCTCCGACGTAGGCGTCGTGCAAGGCTCCAAGCAACTGCTGTTGCACCTGCCGCTTTGAGCCCCGCGCTGAGTAGCCCGCTGCTGGGCGATGTCCGCCTCCGCCAAGAGCGCTTGCTGCAACAGAGACGTCAACTCGTGTCGAGCGCAACGAGACTCCCCACCTGTCCTCGTGGAACTGCTTCAGCACTACGCCGACGTCGCTGCCGACAAGGACCCTGGCGTAATCAATAACCGCCTCAACAGCTGTTTGGCTCATGGTTCTCAGCGCAGCTTCATCAATGTGCATAAAAGAAACGGTGAGGTCATCGACCGCAAGGCTCTCAAGGCTTGCTAGGGCGGTCCCCATCAGCCGCAGGTCGTCGGCCGTCATTTCGTCCGAAAGCTCCAGGGAGATGTGACGCGGGTCCAGGCCGAACTCCAGCAGCTCGCCAGCAAGAGTATGCATTCTTGGGGAGCCCCAACGGAAGTTCCCGGTATCAGTGACCAACCCTGCATACAGGCAATAGGCAATCTCAGCGTCCAGTTCGGCGCCGAGGTGCGTAAACAGCTCGCGGATAATGGTCGTCGTAGATTCGGAGTCAATAATGAGGTTCTGCGTGCCAAAACCGTGGTTCGAACGGTGATGATCGAGCACAATGACGCGCTCTCGTTGGGCTGCAAGCTCAGATTGGTAGCACCCCGTACGGTCAATCGAAGCGCAGTCGACCGTCACGATCAGTCCCTCAGTAGGCAGTGCTTCTCCGTAGCGAACTTCATCCACGCCAGGTATTGAACGCAAATTATCTGGATGTGGGAATGGTTGGCCAATGTAGGCGCACGCATCGATCCCGATTTGCCGCAAACCACGAACGAGCGCACACGCAGACCCGATCGCGTCGGCATCCGGCTTGATGTGTGCAAGCACCGCAACTTTCGGTGCGTTCTTCATCGCACGGGCGATCTCAGTAAACTCGGCCTGTGCCTGGGGGAATAACAACGCCATAGTGCCTACTCTTCGATCGACTTATATGGGTTTTCCTCACCAGCTGGGCGGGCGTTTTCCCGAAGCTTTGCCAGTTCCTCATCACGGCGTCGTGCCTTCTCAAGCAGCTCTTCCATACGCGCCGAAGACTCCGGAACCGTATCAAGCTCGAACGCGATAGTGGGCGTAAAACGAACGCTCAACTGATCGCCGACGATCTTACGAATCTGACCACGGTGACGGTGCAGCGCCTCTGCCGCCTGGTCGTAATCTGGCTCGTCGTCAATGTTTTTGCCACGGACCGTGTAGTAGACGGTCGCATCGTGCAAGTCGCCAGTCACGCGGACATCCGTGATAGTCACCAATTCGAGGCGACAGTCTTTCACTTCACGCTCTATCGCCGACGCGACGATCACCTGGATCTGTTTCGCCAACCGCTGTGCGCGAGGATTCTCGGACATTTCGTCTCCTTTACTTCATTGGCACTCAATCTTTGAACAGTCTACCCTGCCACGACACGCCCTACTACTTCAAGAAGAGAAACGGCCCTGCTCATCTCCCTTTTAGGGAGGAGCAGGGCCGTTCTCGAATTATCGGCTAGTCGCGGGGGACTTCCACCATCTCGTATGCCTCGATGATGTCGTCGACTTGGATGTCCGGGTAAGACAGCACCATGCCGCACTCGTAACCCTTAGCAACTTCGGTCGCGTCGTCCTTTTCGCGTCGCAGCGAATCGATGGTCGCATCCGAGGTAACGACGTTGCCGTCGCGCACGAGGCGAATCTTCGCGCCACGCTTGACCTTGCCTTCTGTAACCATGCAGCCTGCGATGAGGCCGACGGAAGACGCCTTGAAGATCTGACGGATCTCGGCCTTGCCCAGGTCCTTCTCTTCGTAGATCGGCTTGAGCATGCCCTTCAGAGCCGCCTCGACTTCCTCGATGGCCTTGTAGATCACCGAGTAGTAACGGATCTCGACGCCCTCGTTGTTGGCCTCTTCCGTTGCTTTGCCCTCGGCGCGAACATTGAATGCCACGATGACGGCGTCAGATGCAGCTGCGAGTACGACGTTGGTCTGGGTAACAGCACCGACACCACGGTCGATGATGTTTACCTCGACTTCGTCGTCGACCTCGATCTTGAGCAGCGCGTCTTCCAGGGCCTCCACCGAGCCGGCGTTGTCGCCCTTGAGGATGAGGTTGAGCTGACTCGTCTCCTTGAGTGCCTGGTCCAGGTTCTCGAGGGAGACGCGCTTCTTGCTTCGAGCTTGCATTGCAGCACGGTGACGTGCATCACGCTGCGCAGCAATCTGACGAGCAACACGGTCGTCCTCAACTACCAGGAGGTTGTCACCTGGGCCTGGAACGCCGTTGAGACCCTGCACCTGAACAGGACGGGACGGGCCGGCTTCTTCGACATCGTTGCCCCACTCGTCGACCATGCGGCGGACGCGGCCGAAGTTGCCACCCACCACGATTGAGTCACCGACGCGCAGGGTACCGCGCTGCACGATAACAGTGGACACTGGGCCACGGCCACGGTCAAGGTGCGACTCAATGGCAACACCTTGCGCATCCATGTCCGGGTTCGCCTGCAGTTCGAGGGCAGCGTCAGCGGTGAGCAAGACGGCCTCGAGCAGTTCATCGATACCGGTTCCCTGCTTCGCAGAGATATCAATGAACATCGTGTCGCCACCGTACTCCTCCGGGACCAGACCGTATTCGGTGAGCTGTCCACGGATCTTATCTGGAGAAGCTTCAGGCTTATCCACCTTGTTTACTGCAACCACGATTGGCAGGTCTGCAGCCTTGGCGTGGTTGATAGCCTCAACCGTCTGCGGCATCACGCCGTCGTCAGCTGCGACCACCAGGATTGCGAGGTCTGTCGACTTCGCACCACGGGCACGCATAGCCGTGAATGCCTCGTGGCCCGGGGTATCGAGGAACGTGATCTTCCGTTCGACACCTTCGAGTTCAACGGTGGTCTGGTACGCACCGATGCCCTGCGTGATGCCACCGGCCTCACCGCGACCAACGTTGGCACGACGAATCGTGTCCAGCAGGCGGGTCTTACCGTGGTCAACGTGGCCCATGACAGACACCACTGGTGGGCGCTGTTCAAGGTCCTCATCGGTGCCTTCGTCCTCGCCGAACTGCAGGTCGAAGGACTCGAGCAACTCGCGGTCCTCGTCCTCGGGCGAGACGATCTTGACCTCGTAGTTAATTTCAGCGCCTAGCAGCTGCAGGGTCTCTTCGGGAACCGACTGCGTTGCTGTCACCATTTCGCCAAGGTTGAACAACGCCTGTACCAGGTTCGAAGCTTCGGTACCGATCTTCTCAGCGAAGTCAGCCAGGGTTGCGCCCTGACGCAAACGCACGGTCTTGCCACCGCCATCGGGAAGGCGTACGCCACCGATGACGTTTGGTGCATGCATCTCCTCGTACTCAGCCCTCTTCTGGCCCTTCGACTTACGACGACGCCCTGGCGCACCACCTGGACGGCCGAATGCACCCGCGGTACCACCACGACGACCACCGCGACCGCGGAAACCGCCGCCCTGTGGACCTCCCGGACCATGTCCGCCACGACCCCTGCCGTGTCCGCCACGACCGCCCCGGTTATCCGGCGCAGCGGCCTTGCGCGGCATTTGGGTTGGTGAAGGAGCCGCTGCCATATCCGCTGGGGACGGACGGCGGCCGCCTGGGCGCGGTGCGCCCGTTCCACGACCCTGTCCTTGACCCTGGCCTGGGCGCGGTCCGCCTTGACCGCCACGGCCTGGCTGGCCTCCGCGGCCACCCTGCGCACCGCGTCCGCCCGGGCGCGGAGCGGGCCGTGCGCCACCGGTATTCGAAGAAAATGGGTTGTTAGCTACCCGCGGGCGACCACCGGGTTTCGGCATTGGTCGCGGCATACCAGAGGGCTTCGGTGCAGCGGGCTTGGCTGCAGCTGGTTTTGGTGCAGCAGGCTTAGCAGCACCTGGCTTAGGTGCAGCAGGCTTGGCTGCAGCTGGTTTTGGTGCAGCAGGCTTAGCAGCACCTGGCTTCGCGGCGCCTGGCTTAGGTGCAGCAGGCTTCGCCGCTGCTGGCTTGGGCGCTGCTGGTTTGGCAGCACCCGGCTTCGGCGCTGCCGGTTTGGCAGCGGGCTTCGCTGCCTTCGCAGCAGGCTGCGCGGCATCCTTGGATGCCTCTTCCCCGCCACCGTTCTTCTCCTCGTACAACGCCATCATCTTCTTGACGACGGGAGGTTCAATGGTGGAGGAAGCTGTTTTTACGAACTCGCCTTCCTCTTTCAGTGTGGCGAGCAGTTCCTTGCTTGTTACGCCGAGCCGTTTTGCGAGCTCGTGTACGCGTAGCTTTCCGGGCACGTGTCTCCTCTTAGTTGGGCTAGAGGGCGGCACCGGAAACGGCGACCGGCCTCTAGACGTTGATTATGACTTTCATCGCTGATGCTGCTTCATTGTTGCGTTCTCATCAGTGTTCGGTCTTCCTTACTTCTGTTGGGTCTTTCGCCTTATCAGCGAGGTACTTGTGTACATGACCTACATCCGCCGGAGCGGACAGACGGAGAGCGCGAGAGAAAGCTCTACGCTCTTCCGCCAGCTTTAAAGCATCCCATGTGGGAGTTATCCATGCTCCCCGCCCTGGTAACGATCGGGTGGGGTCCGCAAGTACAACACCTGGAACAGTACCGTCAGCAACAACCCGGAGCAATTCCCTATCTGGAAGTTTCCGGCCTGTGGCTATACAGGTGCGACGACGGATTGAGCGTTTGCTCGTTGAAGTCATCCACACCCTTCTTCCACTTCTTGACATTGCTGACGGCTATTACGTGGCTAACACCACGTTGGGAAATTAGCCACGGACCAGCCTACGCCACTTTGCCAAGTTTTTATAAGCGTCGCGTGAATTTTCGCGGCGACGGTCGGGATTCGGCGTCGTTAATTCGCTGCTGCGTCGGAGTGGATGTCGATCTTCCAGCCGGTAAGGCGCGCTGCCAGGCGTGCGTTTTGGCCCTCTTTACCAATCGCCAAGGACAACTGGTAGTCCGGCACCGTCACTCGCGCTACCTGCGCAACTGGGTCAACGACTTCCACTTTGACAACCTTCGACGGAGCCAGCGAGTTACCGACGTAGGTCGCCGGGTCTTCGGCCCAGTCGATGATGTCGATCTTCTCTCCACCAAGTTCCTTCATCACGTTCGAGACGCGGGAACCGCGCGGACCGATGCATGCGCCCTTCGCGTTGACGCCCTTCACCGTCGCACGCACCGCAATCTTGGAACGGTGTCCCGCCTCGCGGGCAATGCCTACGATTTCAACGGTGCCGTCTGCGATTTCTGGAACCTCGAGCGCAAACAGTCCCCGCACCAACTCAGGGTGGGTACGCGAAAGGCTTACCTGCACTCGGCGGTCGGTCTTATTGACGCCCACTACGTATGCCTTGATGCGGTCTCCGTGCTTGAGCGTTTCGGAGGGAATCTTCTCCGCAGGGATGAGCAGGCCGTCCTGCGGGTCAGCCTCTGTGCCGAGCTGTACGACGGAGATCCCGCGGGCCTCCGCCTGGGCGTCTCGCTGCACGATGCCGGAGACCACAGTTCCCTCGGCACCGGAGTACTCCTCGTAGACACGCCCGGCTTCAACAGCCAGGAGCTTGCCCTTGATGGCGTCGCGTACCGCGCGGGCGCCGATTCGGGAGAAATTCACTGGGGTGACGTCGTACTCCGAGATGACTTCGCCATCAGCGTCCAGTTCGGAGACCATGACGGTGACATCGCCTGTTTCAGAGTCGATGTCGACGCGCGCCTTGTGGTTCTCGTCCTGGGGGGTTTCCAGGTTATCCGTGTACGCGAAGAGCAGCGCCGAGGCGATAGTTTGGAGCAGTTCGTCGAATCCGATCCCCTGCTGAGTTTCAATATTCTTTAAGACTTGAACGTCAATATTCACTTGTCTTCCTCCGGTTCCCTTACAGGGTTGCTGCTACTTCTGCTTCTTCAAACGTCGCTTCGCTGAGTTCTCGCTCAGCTGCGGGCGGCGCATTGAACTCAATTTCTACCACTGATTTGGGCATTTCGGAAACTTCCAAGATCTGTACCGACGGGGTTTTCTTCCCAGTTTCAATGAGCACGACTTTTGTTTCCTCAGGGTTCATTGCCCCAATCCGCCAGGTAGAGCTCTGGCCGTTGGTGTCGTTCACCTTGACCAATCGCCCGCGGTTGCGGCGCCAGTGACGCGCTGCTGTGAGTGGAAGGTCGACGCCAGGCGTGGTGACCTCCAGTGTGTAGCCGGCCCCGAACGAGAACGCACCGCTTTCTTCCTCCGCGTCGAGTAGCTCCCCGATCTCGTTGGACACGACCTCGAGTTCGTCAAGCGTTGGTCGGGAGTCTGCATCAAGCGCGATGACGATCTGCGACTTTTTACCGGCCTTGACCGCCTTGATGTGTTCGATGTCCATCTTGTGGCGCTGAGTCAGCGGCTCGATGAGTGTCTCTAATTCTCGGGAAGTTGGAAAAGCCATGTGCCCACCATAGCGCGACGCAAACGTGCTAGCGTTTTCCCCGTGAAAAAATTGCTGGTTGCTGTTCTCGCGGTGCCGTTGGGGCTTTCGCTCGCCTCGTGCGATCTTCTCGACGTGGTCGGACCTCGCCCCGACAAGTCCGTGCTTGGCCTTGCGAATCAGGCTACTGCTGATGCGCAGAGCCTTTCTGAACCTGCGCTTGCGGAGCTTCGCAGCAAGCAAGCGCAGGAGCTGTACGGCGAGGTTACACGGCTGTGCGGCAGCATCGACGCGGAAGTACCACGCAGCTGCGAGTTCTCCGCCGATCCGCGGGAACTTGCAGGCGCCAGCGACGCCGTGCAGCTCCGGGAGTCCGCGGTGCAGTCGTTGAGCACGTCGCTGGACAAGGTTCCAGCTGAGTCGCGCGACTTAGTGGCTGCGCAGGCCGTCGATATCGTGGCGGCGACCGGGCCAGCGCTTGATAGCGAGAGCACCGTCGCGCTCCAGCACAAGGATGACATCGCGCAAGCCAGCCGGGCGCTGCAGACCGAGTACGAGTTCCTCTACGGCATCGGCCTTGCAAAGGCATTCGCTGATGCGCCACTGCATGCACGGATCGCCACGTTGGAAGAAGCAGCTAATGAGCGTGTCGCGTTCCTGCGCTCTTCGCTGCGCGACGCCAATTCGATCCCCGTCGCGGCCGCGGGATACCAACTCGCCCACGGCGAAGCACTGGCGGATGCAGCGGATGCTGAATCACTTGTCGACGCCCTCTCCGCCCAGTTGATTCACTCCTGGAGGAGCACCGTGGCCCAGGCACACTCCGCGGAGTGGAAAGAGCAAAGCCTTATGCTTGCCGCTCAGGCGCAGCACGCATAAGGCCTGATCTCACTCCGCCGAGCTGATTAGTTTTCGGCGATGAGCTGCTGCAGCTTCGCCACGACCTCACCTGCTGGGACCTCGAGGGTTTCGCCGCCGCGGATGCGCAGCTCGACAATGCCGTCGGCGAACGAGCGTCCAAGGATCACGAGGAATGGCATGCCGAGCAGCTCGGCATCCTTGAACTTTACGCCCGGGGAAACCTTTGGGCGGTCGTCGTACAGCACTTCAATGCCTTTGTCGCTGAGTTCCTGCACGAGGGCGTCGCCAGCTTCCATGGCTGCCTTGTCCTTGTTCGCAACTGCGACGTGGACCTGGTACGGCGCGATCGCGACTGGCCACACAAGGCCCTTCTCGTCGTGCTTCTGCTCCGCGACGACGGCCATCATGCGCGAGATGCCGATGCCGTAGGAGCCCATCGTCGGCACGGCGCGCTTGCCGTTTTCGTCAAGGATCTGCACGTCCATCGCTTCGGTGTACTTGCGTCCGAGTTGGAAGATGTGCCCCAGTTCAATGCCGCGGGCGAGTTCAACGGTGCCGTTGCCGGATGGCGAGGGGTCGCCTTCCTTGATTTCTGCGGCCTCGATGAACCCGTCGACGGTGAAGTCGCGGCCAGCAACGAGTCCGACGACGTGCTTCTGAGGAGCGTCGGCACCAGTGATCCACGCGGATCCTTCCACTACGCGCGGGTCCGCGAGGACACGCACGCCATTGGCTTGCAGCGCGCGCGGGCCGACATAGCCCTTGACCAGGAAGTCGCTCTTTGCGAAGTCCTCGTCGCTGGCCAGCTCAAACGTCGCGGGTTCCAGCGACGCTTCCAGGCGCTTCTCGTCCAGCTCGCGATCGCCCGGGATCACAATGCCGACCAGTTGCGGGCCGACCGGCTTACCGTTCTCGTCGAGCACGCGGGGGTCGTCGACCTTAATCATCATGCACTTCAGGGTATCGGAGGCATCGGCAGGGCGGCCGTCGATAAGCACTCCTGCCTCCTGTGCCCACTCCACGAGTGCCGCGATGGTCTCGGAAGCTGGTGTGTCGTGCTCGACGGCCTCCGGCAACCCCTCAATCGGGCGTGGTTCCGGCGCAACCGTGGTCACGGCCTCAACGTTGGCTGCGTAGTCCCCCGCGGTGGACACAGCGAAGGTGTCCTCGCCGTTCTCGGAGTACGCAAGGAACTCCTCGGATGCGGAGCCGCCCATCGCACCAGACGTGGCCTTGCAGATCTCGTAGCGGATGCCAACGCGGTTGAAGATGCGCTGGTAGGTCTCGCGGTGCTTGGCGTACGCGTTATCCAGGCCCTCGTCCGACATGTCGAAGGAGTAGGAGTCCTTCATCACGAACTCGCGGCCGCGCAAGATGCCGGCACGGGGGCGTGCTTCGTCGCGGTACTTGGTCTGGATTTGGTAGAGGGTGACCGGGAAGTCCTTGTAGGAGGAATACATGTCCTTGACTGCCGCGGTGAACATCTCTTCGTGGGTTGGGCCGAGCAGCATGTCGGCGCCCTTGCGGTCCTGCAGACGAAAGAGGTCGTCGCCGTATTCGGTCCAGCGGTTGGTCAGCTCGTATGGTTCGCGTGGCAGAAGTGCCGGGAACAACAGCTCTTGTGCGCCCATAGCATCCATTTCTTCACGGACGATGCCTTCAATCTTGCGCAGGGTACGAAGCCCGAGTGGGAGCCAGTTGTAGACGCCCGGCGCGGCGCGGCGGACGTAGCCTGCTCGGACGAGCAGTTTGTGGCTTGGAACTTCGGCATCGGCTGGGTCTTCGCGCAGCGTGCGCAGGAAGAGCTCTGACAGGCGTGTAATCATGGGGCATATCTTAGCGCTAGGGTGAGTTGCATGTTGATCTTGCTCCCTCCTTCCGAGACGAAGGCGCCCGGCGGCGAGCGCGACGCCATGTCTGTCTCCTTCCCTGCCCTTGATTCGGTGCGCGTTTCGCTTTTCGACGACCTCTCCGCAATGGACGTGGACGAGATGATGGCGCTGTTGAAGATTCCGAAGACGAAGCGGGAGGAGGCGGTGGAGAATCAGTCGTTGCGTTCGGGCCCGGTGATGCCTGCGATTTATCGCTATACGGGGGTGTTGTATGACGCGCTGGATCCTGAGACGTTGCCGGATGAGGCGATTCGCCGTTTGGCGGTCGGCTCGGCGCTGTTTGGCGTTGTGCGTGCTGATGACATGATTCCGCGGTATCGCGTCTCTGCCTCGTCGAAGGTGCCTGCTGCGGATGGGTCCCTGCCGACGATGCGGGCACGTTGGGGATCGGCGGTATCCGAGGTGCTTGCGGGGGAGCCGTTCGTGGTGGATATGCGCTCTGGCGCGTACGAGAAGCTGGGGCCTGTCGATGGTGCGGTGACGGTGAGGGTGGAGTCCGTTGCCCCGGATGGGTCGCGCAAGGTGGTCAGTCACTTTAATAAGCACTACAAGGGGTTGCTGGCCAGGGCGCTGGCGCGGGGGCCGGAGGTCGCGTCGATAGACGAGGTCGCCGAAGTTGCCCGGGCCGCGGGCTATGTTGTCGAGGTGAATGGTTTGGTGCTGACGCTTGTGGTGGAGGGGACGTAGATGGGTGCGCAGGTGAACTGGAAACCGTGGGGCGTTGCTGCCATTGTGCTGCTAGCGCACGTGGCGCTGTTACTGCTGTACTGGGACAGTATTCCCGACCCTATTGCGGTGCATTTTGACGCGGTGGGGCAGGCGGATGGCTGGGAGCCGAAGACGCTGCTGCACGTGCTGATGATGCCGCTGTATTCAGCAGGAACTGCCCTGCTAATGTTTGCGTGCCTTCCTCCACGTGGGCTTGCACAGCCACAGCCGGTCCCTGGGAGTCCCTCCGTACCGTACTCGGTGAGTGTTGCGCAGCGGGTAGAACAGGTTGTGCACCTGACGTGGCGCTTCTTGGGATGGTTCGCGGTAGCGGTTGCTGTCGCGTTTCTCGTCAGCGACGTGACAACGCGCCTGCCAGCATTTGCGCACATGCAGTGGTTGGCCCCCGCTGTTTGGGTGGCGTTCACCATCCTGGTTGTCGTCGGCAGTCTCGTGCTGATGGTGCGGCTGACGTCCTCGAAGAAGGTCGAGCCCGATGCGGAGGAGATTGCCCGCGCTGATGACGAATTCTTCTTAGGCGTCTACAACGCCCCGAGCGATCCGATGGCCGCAATTTCAGTTCCGTCCCGGCCGACTCGCCTCATCATCAACCGTGGGCAGCAGTTGGGCAAACGGTACTTGGTACGGGTGCTGGCCGCTGTCGTGGTGTACACGCTCTTCACGGTGCTGGTGGCCATGCTATGAAAAAGGTGTTTGGGCTCCTCGCCGCCATTGTGCTGCTCGCTGCCGGTAGCTGGGTCTGGCAGCAGGTCGACGCCCCGGAGGCTGAGTTTCGCGTCGCACAGGTTGTTGACGGCGACACGATCGTTGTCGACGGCCCCGATGGGCAAGAGCGCGTTCGCCTGCTCGGGATTGATACTCCGGAGCGCGGCGAGTGCTTAGCTGACGACGCAACCCGGCGACTTGAGGAGCTCCTCCCCGAAGGCGCGGGTGTACGCCTCGAATACGACCAGGAGCGCACCGACCGCTACGGTCGCACGCTTGCCGGTGTGTTTCGCGACGGCCAATTCGTCAACGCCGTGATGGTGTCCGAGGGGCTTGCCCGCGTCGTCGAGTACGCGCCGAACACGAAGTTCACGCAGCGTCTCGAGGCAGAGGCCGCACCCGCGGTGCGCGATTCCCTCGGCATCTACGGGCTGGGGTCCGAGTGCTGGTTTACCGAACCAACGCAACAGGTGACGTTGGAGATGCTCACCTCCGGCATCGAGGAACTCGAGCGCTCTCCCGGTGACCGCGGCCTTGCCGGCCGCTGCCAGCACTACGTCGACGCGCTGCGCGACAGCGTGAAGCGCACCCGAAACTTCACGTTCCGCGAGCCCGCCATGGAGTACCTCGACGAGCAGCAGCGTCTTATCGACGAGCTGTCAGCACCGTAAACTTCGAGTTCCTCGCCACCTGCTCCACCTGTGCAAAACGTTTCGCGACCTGGGCACGGTACGGCAGGTGCGAGTTGAACACCACGAAGAGCTGACCGTCCGGCTTGAGTAGGCGACGCGATGCGTCCAGCAGGTGTTCCACCAGCGTCGTGTCCACGGTCGTGCCCGCGTGAAAGGGCGGGTTGAGCGCCACGGTGTCGAAGGAGGCGTCGGCAAACTTGCTTCCGGCATCATCCCAGGTCGCGTCAATACCGATCGCGCGGGCCGAAAGCACCGCGTCCGCGTCAGCATCCGTGGCACACACCTCCCCCTCAAGCCCCTTCGAAACAGCCCCATTGCCGCAACCGAGGTCCAATAGCGCGCCGGGTGTGTCCGGAAGGCACGAGCGCAGCAATTGCCCGCCGTAATCTGCCCGCGCACCCGCGAAGACGCCTCCGATAGCGACGAACCCGTTTTCTTCGATCGGCGCGAAGGACACAGGCTTTGGGCCACGCGCCGCGAGGCAGCGGAATTTACCTCTACCCCGCGTGGCGTGCACCTCGACGAAGGACTGCTCCAACACGCCGTTCATGGTGCGACTCAGGTGTTTGTTGTTCGCCCCCAACACGACGTCCGCCTGCGTGAACCCTGCACCCGCGATACTTCGCGCAACGTAGTCGAGCCTCGCAAGGGACTTCGGCATCTCCCCCAACGCAACGCACGAACCGGACAACCCCGCCAGGTACTCGTCGAGGCGCTGATCGCCGACGACCTCTGCGCCCAACGCTGCTGCTTGCTGGCAGCGGGAGTAGTCCGTGTCCGCGACGACCACGCGCTTCCCGCTTTCCACACCGGCACGCACAAGCGCCCCGGTCGGGTCGTTGCACACGATGAGCATGTCGGCTGACCCGAACCCCTCGAATTCACTCGCCTGCTCCCAGATCAGCCGGTCAAGCGCGCGCACGGCCACTTACCTCCCACTGCGTCAACACCAGATACTGCTGCATGTTCTCTCCTTTTGCTCCTTGCTCAGACAGTTTAGGCTGTTGGCATGCATTACCCTGAGCTCCACCACCACTTTGCGGAGGCACTCCCGGACATGGTCGCCCCCGTGGCGCCCACGCACTTCCCCAACGCCAAGGTGAGCTACCTCAACGAGTCAGTCGCGTCCGAGCTCGACCTCGACACGGAGTGGCTTCGCAGTGATGAGGGTATCGCCTGGATGTGCGGTGCCACGGGCGGGGTGGCAACGGCCTACGCCGGCCACCAATTCGGCTCGTTCGTGCCCCTGCTTGGCGACGGCCGCGCCACCCTCCTCGGCAACCGCAACGGCTACGAGATCCAGCTCAAGGGAAACGCGCGCACCCCTTTCTCTCGCCCAGGCTCCGACGGGAAAGGCCCCCTGACCGCGATGCTGCGCGAGTACCTGGTCTCGGAACATATGCACGCGATCGGTGTTCCAACCACACGCGCGCTGGCCGTCATCAGCACAGGGGAGACGATCATGCGCAGCAGCGGTCCCGTCCCAGCGGGCATCGTGGTCCGTGTGGCGCGCTCCCACCTGCGCGTTGGCTCGGTGCAATACGCAGCAACCCAGTCCCATGAGCTCTTGGAGGCCGTCGTGCACGCCGCGGGTTTCGATGCTGCGGAAAGGCTGCTGGAGGTGGTCGTCGACAAGCAGCTTGACCTGGTTGCGCGGTGGATGCGCTACGGGTTCGTACACGGCGTCATGAACACGGACAATACCGCGCTCAGTGGCGAAACCATCGACTACGGACCCTGCGCCTTCACCCAGGCGTTTGAACCGCATGCGTGTTTCTCATCCATCGATCGGAATAGGCGCTACTGCTTCGGAGCCCAGCCCAACGTGATCGCATGGAACCTAGTCCGCCTCGCGGAAGCACTGCTCCCTCTGATGCCGGAGTCAGGCGCCAACGAGATCCTTGCCACCATCCCTGAGCGCTGGGAGAGCGCCACCAAGCGTTGGTTCGGGCCGAACGGCCTCGATGCAGTAGTAGGTGTCGACGACCTCGCCGCTTACAACCGCGAACACGGCATCAACGGGCGCCCGGGTCCGCTGTACATGCCGAGGAACTTCGCGCTCCAAGAGGCACTCGACGCGGTCGAGCACGATGGCGACTACAGACTGTTGACCGCTTTGCTCCAGGCAGTCACCCACCCATACGACGCGGATGCCGGGGAGCCGTGGATGCTCGAGAAGGAACCTGACGGCGCATTCACGACGTTCTGCGGAACATAAAAAGCCACACGGCTCCGGTACAACCCGAAACCGTGTGGCCAAAACTTTCAAGCGGCTACTACGCCTGCAGGCCGAGCGTCCTTTGCGTCCACTCCCACTGCTTCTCGTACGCCGCCTTGTCATCGCGCAGCGATACACCATAGGTCGGGAACATTTCGTGCAGCTTGTCGCCCCAAGAGACCATACGCTCGCCGAAGCAGCGCTCCAGCAGCTCAATCATCGCAGCCGGGGTAATCGATGCACCCGGCGACGCACCCAGGATGCCCGCGATCGTGCCGTCCTGGTCGTTGACCAGCGCGGTACCGAACTCAAGGGAACCGAACTTCGGCGCGCGTGCTGGCTTAATCACCTGGACACGCTGGCCAGCAACTGCAACATCCCAGTCAGCCGGGTTGACCTCCGGGTAGTACTGGCGCAGCACGTCGATCTTGCCGTCGAAGTCGCGGAAGACTTCCTCCACCAGGTACTTCACCAGGCCGATGTTTGAGGCCGCAACACCGAGGTAAGAAGGAATGTTGTCAGGGCGAATCGACTTGAACAGGTCCAGGTAGGAACCCTTCTTCAAGAACTTCGGGCTCCAACCGCCGTAGGGGCCGAACAGCAGGGACTGTTCGCCGTCAATGACACGAAGGTCAAGGTGCGGCACAGACATTGGAGGTGCGCCAACCTTTGCCTTGCCGTATACCTTGGCCTGGTGCTGCGCGACGAGCTCCTGGTTGTTGGTTCGCAGCCACATGCCGGAAATCGGGAACCCCGCGTAGCCGTGCACTTCCGGCACGCCTGCCTTACGCAGCAGGTCGAGGGCGTAGCCGCCTGCACCTACGAACACGAAGCGTGCACGTGCAACATGCTTATCGCCAGTGCGAACGTTGCGGACGGTGACGTTCCACAGCTTGCCCTCACGCTTTAGGTTGAGCACCTCGTGCCCGTAGTGGATCTGGGTGCCAGCCTTTTCCGAGGCGTCGAAGAACTGACGGGTTAGCGCCCCATAGTTAATGTCAGTGCCAGCATCCATCCATGAAATCGCGACTGGCTCAGCACCAAAATCACGGCCCCTCGCCATCAGTGGCAGCTTCTCGGCAAACGTGGACTCCTCCGCTGAAAACTCCATGCCCGGGAACATGTGGTTCGCCGACAGCGCCTCGTAGCGGCGACGCAGATAATCAATCTGGTCCTGCCCTTGTGCGAACGAAACATGTGGCACTGGGTGAATGAACTCGCTCGGATCCCCCAGCTTGCCGTTCTCAATCTGATGAGACCAGAACTGGCGCGCAGTCTGGAACTTCTCATTAATCGCGAGCGCCTTCGTGATCTGAATCTGCCCATTCTTTTCAGGCGTGTAGTTCAACTCACACAGCGCAGAGTGCCCGGTACCCGCATTGTTCAGTGGGTAGGAAGATTCCTGCGCTGGCCCCTCGAGTCGTTCATACACCGCTTGGGTCCACTCCGGCTCAAGCTCCCGAATCATTGCTCCCAGCGTGGCACTCATAATTCCGGCGCCGATATGCAGTACGTCAACCTCATCAACGTACTGGATGTTGCCCGTGTCAGACATTCGTATTATTCCCTCTTCGATCCATATCGTTGTACGAGTGCAACGCACACCTCAAGCAGGTGCGTGACCTCTCAAACCATACGCTTGGTAGCTGAACGGTTTCCACCTTACGTTACCCCTTGAGCCCACATTTTGTTTCTGGTTTATTTGTGCAGTCTCAACACCCCTACACCCGCCCCCACCCCCTGGGCCAAATGTCGAATGCGGCGGTAGGGATCGAGCCAAGCAAGTTTTCGGCCAGTCCGTTACCATTCCTACATGGCCAAAACTAGCAACAACCACTGGCAACCGGATGTCTTGGGGGAAGGATTTGAGCAGCTGACGCTCCCCCTTGGAGAAGACCCAGATACCCACCAGCCGGTCGTCGCAACCCTTGTACGAATGAGCCCACCGCCACCACCGAAACCTGAACAACCAGCTTTGCTGTGGATTCACGGCATGTCCGATTACTTTTTCCAGGATCATGTGGCCGAACACTTCCACGAACAGGGTTATCCATTTTATGCACTCGACCTTCGCCGCTGCGGGCGCTCACGGCAGCGAGGTGAGCGCTGGCATTACACCCGGGACATGTCCCACTACTTCCCTGAGATTACGAAGGCGGTGCAGTACGTAGCCCAGGAACACGACCAGGTGGTACTCCTCGCGCACTCAACGGGCGGGCTCATCGCACCGCTGTGGGCGGATGAGATGCGCCGCAACAACCTGGAAGTCCACAGGCTTGTCGCTGGCATCATCCTGAACAGCCCGTGGCTGGACCTTCAATTCCCGAAAGCGCTGACGACAGTGCTTAAACCGGTCGTTAATACTCTTGGCCGAGTGGTCCCACTGCTCCCCCTTCCAGGAGGAAGTCTTACTGCCTACGGTAAATCTCTCCACTACGAGGATCATGGTTCATGGTCCTTCAACAAACAGTGGAAACCGATCTCTGGGCATCGGAAGTATTTCGGCTGGATGCGCGCTGTAATCCAGGCGCAGGCAAAAATTCACTCGGGGACGATAAACGCAGGTGTTCCAACGCTGGTCCTGCATTCCTCGCATTCTTTTTTGAAAGACGAGTACACCCCGGCCGCCGATACTGCGGACACGATCCTGGACGTCGACCAGATCAGTTACTGGGCGCCCCACGTTGCCGACGACACCACCACCGTCGCCATCGATGGCGCCCGCCACGACGTCTTTCTTTCCGAGCCTTATTCGCGCACTGCCGCCTACCGCGCTTCCATCCAGTGGCTGCAGACCCTCACAACACCTAAGGAGTAACCAATGAGCATTCACGTAGACGAACACTATGACCTCATTATTATTGGCACCGGATCCGGCAACTCGATCCTTACGCCGGAGTTCGACGACAAGAAGGTTGCCATCGTCGAGAAAGGCACCTTCGGTGGCACGTGCCTCAACGTCGGCTGTATCCCTACAAAGATGTATGTTCTCGCCGCCGACGCCGCTTACCAGGCCCGCACGTCCAAGAAGCTCGGCGTCGATTTGGAATACCGCGGCGTCGATTGGTCCTCAATCATCGACCGCGTCTTCACCGAGCGGATCGACAAGATCGCTGAGGGTGGCGAAGCCTACCGACGCAGCAACGAGTGCCCCAACGTCACCGTCTTCGACCAGCACGCGAAATTCGTCGGCCCAAAGACAATTTCCACCGGCATCGGCGACGACGCACGCACGATCTCCGCGGATCAGATTGTGATCGCCGCAGGATCGCGCCCCTTCATTCCTGAGTGGGCAAAGGCGGTTCCGTTCCACACAAACGAGGACATCATGCGCCTGCCGGAGCTACCCAAGTCCCTGACGATCGTTGGCGGCGGGTTCATCGCGATGGAGTTCGCCCACGTCTTCGATGCTCTCGGCACGAAGGTCACGGTGGTCAACCGCTCACCGTTCCTGCGCACGCTCGATGAGGACATCACCCAACGCTTCAATGAGCTCGCCCAAGAGCGTTTCGACGTCCACTTCGGCACCGTCCGCGACGCCCAGCACAACGAAGACGGGGTGACAATCACCCTCGACGACGGCACCACCATCACCAGCGAGCACCTTCTGATCGGCATGGGCCGTATCCCGAACGGCGACCAGATGTCGCTCGAGGCATCCGGCATCGATATGGAAGATGACGGTCGCGTGGCCGTCGATAGTTACGGACGCACCTCCTGCCCCGGCGTGTGGGCACTCGGTGACGTGTCCTCTCCGTACCAACTCAAGCATGTAGCTAACGCGGAGATGCGCGCCGTGCGCCACAACCTACTGGCGGCGATGAATGGCGCGCCAGAATCCGAGTACCGCGTCATGCCGCACGAACATGTCCCATTCGCCGTCTTCACCGAGCCACAGATCGCCACAGTTGGCCTCACGGAGGAGGAAGCAAAGAAGGCGGACTACGACATCACCGTGAAACAACAGAACTACGGCGACGTTGCCTACGGCTGGGCACTCGAGGACACCTCGGGCATTGTAAAGCTTGTCGCCGACAAGAAAACTGGGAGACTCCTGGGAGCCCATCTTATTGGCCCACAGGCATCCACCCTGATCCAACAACTAATCACCATCATGGCGTTCGACATGGACCTTCGAGAGGTTGTGCGCAAGCAATACTGGATCCACCCCGCTCTGCCAGAGGTCATCGAGAACGCAATTCTTGGTCTTGACCTTGTATTTATCGGCGATTAAAACTTCCAACCACCCCAAAAAGGGGTGACGTGAAGCATAGGCAAGGTAACCCTATCGCCTTCGTCCGTTTTCCCAGGTGGCACAATCTCATGTAACGCGTGTGCCACACGCGACGATTCACTTGTCGGCATAAAGGCCCACACACAAGCTCGCTGCAAGTTCTCTCATGGCTTTTTGGGGATAACTTGTGCAATCTAGCCCCGGTTGGTCTAAAGTAGGTCACCGACACCGGGCAGAGTCCACATGGGGCTTGCTATCGGTCCTAGAACCATCACCGGTTCTGGATTTCTCCGAACTTTCACCCGGACGTCTTGTAAGTAACTATCAGAGAAGGATTTCGTTTCATGCGTAATTTCCGTAAGGCAGCCCTCGCAGGCGCTACCGCAGTCGCTGTAGCATTCGGCTCCGCAACCGTCGCTATTGCTGAAGAAGGCACGACCCCTGAGGTCACCACGACCAACGTCGCTCCGGACAAGCAGATTGACAAGAACAAGGGTCTTGGTGGCTCTTCCACCAAGATCGGCCACTCGCTCGGTGCTTGGGAGAAGGACAAGGACGGCAAGGTTCAGGCTAAGGGCGCTAACGCTAAGGCTCTCTTCGGCATCAAGAAGGAAGGCTTTGATAAGCAGCCAGTTTGGGCACAGGTCGGCTACTTCATCACCGTCTTCACCTCCGTCGCTGCAGCAGTTGGCCTGTTCGTTGGACCTGCGTACAACTTCGTTGTTCACGGTCTGCCAGCGCTGAACAAGTAATCGCGGATTTCCGCACCTGAAAACATCAATTTCGAAAGAAGGAAACTCAATGCGTAACTTCCGCACCGCAGCTGTTGCTTCCGCAACCGCACTGACCGTTGCTCTCGGTGGCGTGGCTACCGCTTCCGCAGCAGAACCCAACCCTACTGAGACCCAGAAGGCTGACCAGCAGGTCATCTTCGTTGGCAAGCAGGAAGGCGACAAGGACGCAGGCAAGGTCATCGCCGACGGCACCAAGGGCCTGTTCTCCGGCCTCGGTTCTTCCCAGTACTTCGACAAGGAAGACCGCGATAAGCCGTTCTACATCACCGATGCTTTCGGTAAGGAGACCGACGTCAAGGCTGTTCCACAGTGGGCACGTACCTGGATCGATGGCACCGTCATCGCTGGCATCGGCGCACTGGTTGGCCTGATCATCGCTGGCTTCAACTTCGCTTCCTACAACGGCCTGATCAAGTTCTAAGATCAGCTCTCTAGGAAACGTCACTGCCCCGTCGCATCGCGCGACGGGGCAGTTTTCTTTTTCTGGCAAATGAACCGCTGCTAGCGACTTAGTAAAAGCACCAGCAGCGGTTCAGCGCCTTTCGAAACTGTTTACGCCCCCAACATCAGCTGCCCTTCCGCAACGTCCTTATCCGGAATGGTGAGGATCTCGTTGCCATCGTCAGTAATGACCAGGGTGTGCTCGAACTGGGCCGTGAACTTACCGTCGCGGTTTTGTACTGTCCAGCCGTTATCCCAAATGTCGTACGGCAGCGCGCCGAGATTGATCATCGGTTCGATAGTCAGCGTCATCCCAGGCTCCAGGATGTCCCGGTATGCATCCGAGTCGTAGTGGAGCACCACGAGTCCGTTGTGGAACGTGGGACCAACCCCGTGGCCAGTAAAGTCGGTCACCACGTTGTAGCCGAAGCGCTTCGCATAGGACTCGATGACCCTGCCGATCACGTTGATCTCACGGCCAGGCTTCGCCACCTTGATACCGCGCATCATCGCCTCGTACGTGCGCTGGACCAGATCCTTATGCTCCTGAGTGACATCGCCGGCGAGGAACGTCGCATTTGTATCACCGTGGACGCCGTTCTTATACGCGGTGACGTCGATGTTGACGATGTCGCCGTCCTCAATCACCGTAGTATCCGGGATGCCATGGCACACGATCTCATTCAGTGACACGCAGCAGGACTTCGGGAAGCCGCGGTAGCCGAGCGTGGACGGGTACGCGCCGTGGTCGAGCATGTACTCGTGGGCCACGCGGTCGATCTCGTCGGTTGTCACGCCAGGCTTTACTGCTGCACCCGCAACCGCCAGTGCATTCGCGGCGATCTTGGAGCTCTCACGCATCTTCTCGATCGTCTCGGCGTCTTGTACGTATGGCTCGCCGATGTTCTCCTGTACGTCGTCCTTCCAGGCATACTCAGGGCGCTCAATGTCCTTTGGTACTTTCCGAATCGGAGTGGACGCTTGTTGTTGTAGCTTTCCTCGTTTACTCATGCGCCCCATAGTAGTACCCGACTACTGAGGATAAACTAAGCCCCTCGCGACTGGTCCAGATTCACCAGCATCGAGTTCGTCAACGCGACTGCAGCCTCCGAGCCGCCGCCGAGCACAACAAGAGATGCGAAAGCGATATCATCATCAACGCGATAGCCGGTGAACCACGAGTGAGAACCTCGGTTGATTTCGGCCTCACCAGTCTTGCCACGGATATCACCACCGGCGGTCATTCCCGCCGCGGTACCACCCGGGGCGGTCACCGCCGCCATCATTTCCTGGAGCTGGTGCCACGCCTCGTCAGGCATACGGGGCGCAGACTCGCTCAGCTCAGTCTCCGCCCCCTTGATCAGGTATGGCGTCGGCATCGACCCGTTTGCTGCAGACGCCGCCACAAGCGCCATGCCAAATGGGCTCACAAGGTCGTGACCCTGCCCGTATCCGGCCTCTGTCCTATCAAGTGGCTCCTCACCCACCGGGATGGAACCGGTGATGGTCTCCAGTCCGGGAATCTTCATATCGAGGCCCAACCCGAACTGCTTGCCGATATCTCGGAGCTCACCTGGAGCGAGCTTCGTCGAAATGTCGGCGAACGTCGTGTTGCACGAGTGCGCAAAAGCAGACTGCAGCGAAACGTTACCGAGGGAGAACCCGGCATAGTTTGTCACGGTCCTGCCGTACAGGTTCATGGTCCCCGGGCAAGGCACGGTACTACCCGGAGTAAGAGCCTGTCGCTCAAGACCGGCGGCTGCCGTGATGATCTTGAACGTTGAACCCGGCGGGTACTGGCCCATCGTTGCAAGGTTGCCCTCACGGTCGGCTTCGCGCGTCTGCGCAACAGCAAGCACCGCACCATTGGATGGGCGGATAGCAACAATCATCGCCTGTCGTCCGGCATACGGCTCGAGTGCTCGCTCTGCAGCCAGCTGCACGCTGTGGTCCAGGCTCACCTCAATCGCGGGTGCAGGAGCCGGGGCGTGGCGTTCAACGTCCTCCAGCACTGCGCCGTGCTCATTGACTACGCTGACGCTCCAGCCGGCATCACCGATCAAGTCATCGCGCACAAGCTCACCGACGCGAGCGAGCATATCCGGCGCGAAATCCGGCTCGATATTCACCATCGCCGCTTCCTCGTTGATGCGCACTCCAGGCACGGAGTTAAACGCTGCCTTGGCGGCATCTCCGAATTCAGCAGGCACGATCGCAACAGAGTAGGTCCCTTTGGCTTCCGCAAGGTTGCGTTCGAGCTCATCCACAGGAACCTCGGGAACTACAGATGACTTACCGTGGGCATCTTGGAGGAAAGAGGAAATCCTGCGAGCGGTGTCCGGGATATCGCGCACTGCATGCTTTTCCACCAGAATGCGAAACGCTGTCCCAGGCCGCAGCAGCTCCACTCCATCGGAAGAAACGACACTAGCCTTCGATGCCGCTACCGAGCGCAGCTCCAGGTGTTGCTGCGCACCCAGGCGCGGATGCAAGATGCTCGGCTGCCAACGCACGGTCCACTTCTCACCGATCTGGGTCAGCGTCATGTGAGAGTCGTACTCGAGCGTGCGTTCTTTCGGCAGACCCCACTTCAAGTGGTACGAGACAGTTGCCAGGTTGTCACTCTGGCTCACGTCGTTAATCGTCGCCTCGAGCGCCTCTGCCTGGAGTCCTTCAACCGTTTCTTGGAACGAGGCGTTGGCTTCGGAGGGGACGTCAACAAGCTCCTGAAAATGAGTCCCGTCGAGGCTGACAAGCGCGTCGAGAAACTCGCGTGCGACGGGCTCAACATCATTCGGGCGCGGCGTACAGGCTGTGGCCAGCGCGCCCGTGAAAACTACGCTCAGGAGCAAAGCGAGGAGACGTTGCATGGACCCAAAGTACCAAGACCACAGCGAAACGTCGCCTGCGCCACTCCAACCGACGGATTATCTAGCGCGTAACCTTGACTTCCGCGCGTGCCCCCTCGACCTCCTCGAGGCCCTCTTCCTCAGCGATACGCTGAGCGTGGGCGATAAGGGTCTCAACGATCTTCGACTCTGGGACCGTCTCAACGACCTCGCCCTTCACAAAGATCTGCCCCTTGCCGTTGCCAGAAGCCACGCCTAAATCAGCGTCGCGAGCCTCACCAGGACCGTTTACAACGCAGCCCATGACGGCGACGCGCAGCGGGTACTCCATCCCCTCAAGACCAGCAGTAACTTCCTCAGCGAGCTTGTACACATCTACCTGCGCGCGACCACAGGACGGGCAGGAGACGATCTCAAGCTTGCGCGGGCGAAGATTCAGCGACTGCAGGATCTGGTCACCGACCTTGATTTCCTCCACAGGGTCAGCAGAAAGCGAAACGCGAATCGTATCGCCGATGCCCTGCGAGAGCAGCGCGCCAAACGCGACGGAGGACTTAATTGTGCCCATGAACTTCGGGCCGGCCTCAGTCACGCCGAGATGCAGCGGGTAGTCAGTCTTCTCAGCGAGCTGGCGGTACGCCTCAACCATGAGCACCGGGTCCGAGTGCTTCACGGAGATCGCGATATCGCCGTAGCCGTACTCCTCGAACAAACCAGCCTCGTAGATCGCGGACTCGACGAGGGCCTCGGGGGTGGCACGACCGTACTTCTCCAGCAGGCGCTTATCCAGCGAGCCACCGTTGACACCGATACGAATCGGGATACCAGCATCCCCCGCAGCCTTCGCGACTTCCTTCACGCGACCGTCAAACTCTTTAATGTTGCCAGGGTTCACGCGTACAGCAGCGCACCCAGCATCAATCGCCGCGAAGATGTACTTCGGCTGGAAGTGGATATCCGCAATCACCGGGATAGGCGACTTCGCTGCAATTGCTGGCAGCGCATCGGCGTCAACCGTCTTCGGGCAGGCAATACGCACAATGTCGCAACCGGCCGTCGCCAGCTGGGCGATCTGCTGCAGCGTCGCATTAATATCATGCGTCTTCGTGGTGGTCATCGACTGGACCGTGATCGGGTGATCCGACCCCACCCCCACTCCGCCAACCATCAACTGACGGGTCTTGCGACGAGGCGCCAGCGTTGGCGCTGGGCCTTCAGGAATACCTAAACCGATGGGAAGATTCATAGTTGCCTACTCTAGCACTGCTACCCAAACAGCTTGATTGGGTTCACCACATCCGCAAGCATGACAAACACACCGATTGTCAGCAGTGCCGCAGCCATCGCATACGTCAACGGCATCAGTTTGCGGTAGTCCGCAGGGCCACCGGGCTCAAGCCCACGCAGCCTGCGTAGCGCATCACGGATTTTCTCGTACAGCACCACTGCGATGTGCCCGCCATCCAAGGGAGGCAACGGGATCAGGTTGAACAGCGCGAGGAAGAAGTTGAGACTGGCCAACATCATCCAAAACATCGACCACATGCTTTGCTGTGCTAGCTCACCGCCTGCACGGGAGGCACCAATGACACTCACTGGGCCGTCGAGTTCACGCTCAGCACCAAAAATTGAGGCGACAACTCCAGGAATCTTCGACGGGAACGCGATAAGCCCCTGCACCGTCGCACTGAGCATCTGCCTCGTAAATGCAGCCGTAGCCGGTACGGCCTCAAGCGGCCCGAACTGGCGCATCGCATCTTCCACGGGAGCGCTCGTCACACCAATTGCGCCAGCGTCAAAAGAAGCACCGGTTGCTGGGTCAATCCTGGTCACCGTGGCGAGTGGAACGTCGATGTCGAGCTGCGCATCGTCGCGCATCACGGTCAGCGTCACAATCTCACCTGGGCGGCGAATCACATAATCTCGCAGCTCCGGGAATGTCTTGAGCGCTTCCCCATCAACTGCGAGCAGCTTATCGCCTTCGCGCAGCCCTGCGTCATAGCCGGGGCCATTGCCAGTGCATTCTCCCAGCTCACTCTCGCTAATTTGGTCGGGTGCGCACTGCAGTTCCCCAACGGTTGGGGTCCGATCTGCGTACGGGTTCGGAATCGCTGCGAACACCGCGACAAAGTACAACACCACAACGCCAATCAGCAGGTTCATCGCGATGCCACCGCTGAGCACCGCCACACGCTGCCACCACGGCTTACGGTACATCGCAACAGGCGCTTCGTCAGCGGTGACAGGATCCTGTGCGGTCATCCCCGCGATATCGCAAAATCCGCCCAGGGGAAGAGCCGCAATGCCGTACTCCGTCTCCCCTTTCTTCACGGACCACACCTTCGGCCCAAACCCCACGAAGTACCGGCGCACTCGCATCCCAAACGCGCGCGCGGTGAACATATGCCCCGCTTCATGGAGCGCGATGGAAACCGTAATGCCGAGGGCAAACAGTATGATTCCTACAATGCCCACTCGCTGCTCCTTGCCATTTCGGGCCATTCAGGCTGGCTTACAGCTGGGCGATAACTTCCTTCGCCGCCCGGCGTGCACCAGCATCCACGTGAAGAATATCTTCGATAGATGTCGGCGCAAATGCAAACGCTCCAGCCGCGTCAAGGACATAACTAACGACGTCCACGATGTGCGGGAACCGAATCTTGCCTGCGAGGAACGCCTCGACAGCTACCTCGTTCGCAGCGTTGTACACCGCTGGGTAGGGGTCTCCCATCGCAGCGGCTTCCCGAGCGAGACGGACAGCGGGAAACGCGTCGTCCAGCGGCTCAAACGTCCAATCGCTCGCCTGCGAGAAGTCGAGTGCAGGTTGCGCACCAGGGATACGCTCCGGCCACGCGAGCGCGTGCGCGATAGGCAGCATCATCGACGGCGGCGATGCCTGCGCGATCGTTGCGCCGTCTGCGAACGTAATCGCGGAGTGCACAATCGACTGCGGGTGCACAACGACATCGATCACATCAGGCGAGATATCGAACAGCAGCGTCGCTTCGATGAGCTCAAGACCTTTGTTGACCATGGTCGCGGAGTTGAGCGTGTTCATGGTGCCCATCGACCACGTCGGGTGCTGGCCAGCCTGCTCCGGTGTCGCTTCCATCATCTGTTGCCTCGACCAGCCCCGGAACGGTCCGCCGGATGCGGTGAGCACAAATCGCGACACGTCGCCCCGACTTCCGGCGCGCAAACACTGAGCCATCGCCGAATGCTCGGAATCCACCGGCACAAGCTGACCAGGCTTCACTTTCTCCATCACGAAGCGGCCGCCAGCAACCAACGATTCTTTGTTCGCAAGCGCCAATACACCGTCTTTGCGAAGCGTTGCGAGCGTCGACTCAAGCCCCGCAGCGCCGACAAGCGCATTGAGCACGATGTCGGCGTCTTGCATCTCCACGAGAACCGCAGCTGCATCGTCACCCGTAATGATGAAGTCACCTACTGCGCGGGAAACATCCTTCGCAGGGTCGAGCTGCTGAACCGCGATTTGTTCTGGGCGCAGGTTGAACTCTTGCGCCTGTTGGATAACAAGCTCAGGGTTGTGCCCTGCTGCCGCGATGCCGACAACCTCAAAGTCTTCGGGGTGCTTGCGAATAATATCGAGCGCCTGTGTGCCAATAGAGCCTGTCGATCCAAGAATCAGAACCTTTTTCACAATCTCCATTGTGGCACGTCACAGTAAAAATAGACACTTAGTTTTTATTTCAATTGTTTCTAGCCAGTCGTTTACCTCGACAATGAGCGCGAGACGAGCATACTGCAACGGGAGTAATCTGCCATTCCGTCCGCGCAGCACCGAGTTGGCGGCCAGCCCACTCGGCCACCAAGCACAGCAACATGGTGCGAAAGTTTGAACTCATTGGGGGCTACGCGGTGCCATCAAGCCCCGCAATGTGAAAAGATAATGCACAGTACACACAGATTTAGCATGTCCATTGCTGGTCGCGCCCTTAGCTGCTTCCAGCAAGCGGACAACTACAGCTCAAGGAGAATGGCAGTGGCTCACCCTCAGGACAAGGCTCCACAGGTATATAACGGCGTTTCTGAAGCTGACGTCCCTTCCGCCCGCTTCGGGTGGAGCGCGTTCAAGCCGCGCACGATTCAACTCGCAGGGTGGATCTCGGTGATCTTCTTGCTCGCGTACAATTTCGGCAACCACCGCGGCCACGTCGAGACCATTTGGCTGGTTGCCCTCGCAGTACTGATCGCAGTGGCCCTCATCTTCCACGGCCTCCAGCCGAAGCTGAGCCAGGTCCGCACGGTCACCGCACACAACAAGCCTGCTGGCCATAAGGAGCCGGACTGGATCTACGCTCAGCAGACCATGTCGGGCCCATACGCCGAGCTCGACGAACGCGAGCTGCGCGCCCTCAACATTGATCCTGCTCGCCTCAACGCGCTGCGTGGTGCACAGCAGCAAAGCATTCACTAATAGCGCGCTAAGCCAACACTACGGCGCCACCCCAACATCTAAGTGAGGGGTGGCGCCGTTTTCGTTCCTCAGCGCGGGACCCGAAGACTACTCGCCTTCCGCGGCAAGCTGACCACACGCCGCAGCAATCTCCTGCCCCTTCGTATCACGAACCGTGCAAGTGACGCCCTGTGCAATAACACGTCGCACAAACTCATCCTGTCGAGCCTTCGGAGACGCGTCCCACTTCGAACCTGGAGTTGGATTCAGCGGGATGAGGTTCACGTGCACCAATGGCCCCAACGCCTGGTGCAGCTTCCTGCCGAGCATGTCTGCGCGGAAGTCATGGTCGTTTATATCACGGATCAGTGCGTACTCAATGGAAACACGACGGCCCGTCGTATCAGCGTAGTACCGCGCGGCCTCCAACACGTCTTGCACAGAGAACCTGTTGTTCATCGGCACGAGTGTGTCACGCAAGTCATCGTCTGGGGTGTGCAGGGAGACCGCCAGTGTGCAGGAGATGCCTTCGTCAGCAAGCATTCGAATCTGTGGCGCAAGGCCCACCGTCGAGACAGTGACGTTGCGCTGAGAAATCCCGAAGCCCTGTGGCGCCGGACTAGTAATCTGGCGCACTGCATTGACGACCCGCTTATAGTTCGCCAGGGGCTCCCCCATCCCCATGAAGACGATGTTCGAAAGACGGGAGCCTTCTTCCTGCATCATTGCTGCGGCAGCACGAACCTGGTCCACAATCTCAGCCGTAGACAGGTTTCGGTCGAGCCCACCCTGGCCTGTGGCACAAAACGGGCACGCCATGCCGCAGCCTGCCTGCGAGGAAATACACAGCGTCGCGCGATCCTTGTAGCGCATAAGCACAGATTCCAACAGGATGCCATCATGCAAGCGCCACAGCGTCTTGGTGGTATCCCCCTCATCGGTTTCTACGCGGCGAACCGGAGTCAGCAGCGTCGGGAACAGGGCGTCTTTCACCTTTTCGCGTTGTGCTGCAGGCAGATCTGTCATGGTGAGCGGATCAGCTTCAAATTTGCCGTAGTAGTGGCGCGCGATCTGGTCTGCGCGAAACTTAGGCAGCCCGAGGGACTTCACCGCCTCAATGCGCTCGTCGCTGCTCAAATCAGCGAAGTGCTTCGGCGGCATACCAAACTTGGGGGTCAGCTGTGGCAATGTTGGGGTCTCAGTCATGATTGCCCCATCTTTGCACGTTAGAACGGATTCATCAATGCGGAAGCACTCAGCAGAATGTACGTTGCACACGCTGCCGGCAACATGCCGTCCAAGCGGTCCATCAAACCACCATGCCCAGGCAAAATCTGAGACATGTCCTTGATGCCCAGCTCGCGCTTGAACTGACTTTCAACGAGGTCACCCATTGTTGCGCACACCACCAGGGCGGCACCCAGGAAGATGCCCATCCACCACGGCCCCTGAATGAGGAAGGTAACCACCGCGACACCGGCGATGATCCCGAACACCATCGATCCGGCAAAGCCCTCCCAGGACTTCTTCGGGCTCACCGCTGGAGCCATCGGGTGCGACCCAAACATCACACCCGCAGCGTAACCGCCGACGTCAGAGGCGACCACGCAGCACATGAATGCCACAATGAACGCTGAGCCACTTACGGAGCCTTCGTCGATAAGAGAGATCATTGCTGCAAAACTGCCGAACAGCGGAATCCATGCCAGGACGAACACGCCAACTGCGGTGTCTCGCAGGTAGTTGGTGGGTGTTTGGTGTCGACCATGATCGAACAACCGCCAGAACATCAAAAACAGCACCGTGAATGCGAACGCAGCGACAACACCGGCAGTCTTGTACACAGCGGAAGACCACACCATGATCTGGCCGAGGATAATCAGGAGTGTACGAGGCTGCTGGTAGCCGACTTCCCGTAGCCGGGTGAGCACCTCCCACATCCCACCGGCAACGGCGACCGCAACAAGTGGGTACCACGCCATAGGCCCAATCCACACGGCCGCAATCACGATGGCGCCAAGAATAACCCCGGTTGTGATCGCAGCTGGCAGGTTCCTGCCCGCATCGTTCTTCGGCTTCGGAGCCGTAATACGGGGCCAGCCCAATGGTCCTGATTGATCTGTCGAGTGTTTCACGTAGCGTTGCTTTCTGTTACCGGCGGGACCCAGGTACTTAGAGTCCTTAGACCTCCATCAGTTCAGCTTCCTTGCGCTGAACCAGCTCATCAATCTGTGCAACGTAGTTCTGGGTCGTCTTGTCCAGCGCCTTTTCTGCGGTCTGCACTTCGTCCTCCCCGGCGTCGCCGTCCTTCTGGATCTTCTTCAGTGCTTCCATACCGTGGCGGCGGACGTTGCGGATAGCGATCTTGCCATCCTCGCCCTTCTGCTTGGCCTGCTTGACTAGGTCCCGGCGACGGTCTTCGGTCAGCTGCGGAATCGTGACACGGATAACTTGTCCATCGTCCGTCGGATTGACGCCCAGGTCGGAGTTGCGGATCGCGGTCTCAATTTCCTTGAGTGTCGACATGTCGTATGGCTTGATCAGTAGCATGCGCGGCTCTGGCACGGAAATCGTCGCCATCTGGTTGATTGGGGTTGGCGCACCGTAGAAGTCGGCCATAACGCCATTAAACATCGCTGGGTTAGCGCGACCGGTACGGATCGTTACGAGGTCGTCGCGGGTGAAATCAACAGAGGAGCTCATTCGCTCTTCGGCATCAAGCAAAACGTCATCAATCATTTTTTCTCCACTTCTTCTGTACAAAGCGTTCGGGGACAAGTAAGTCGCACACTAATCTACCAGCGTTCCGTTGCGAGACGTGCCGCGGCTTGACTCCGAAGGCAAGAAATCGGCGCCCACGGCGCCTAGACTGTCCCCATGTTTTACTCCCCTGCCAGTGCTGCGTTGGTCTACACACACCCGACCCCATTGTGCACTAGCCAGGGCAGGCTGTCTTCGTGGCAGATTCCGATCAAGGACGGGACGGATGTCGCGGGGATGCCCACGTCGCACGGCAACCCGTCACGAAAAGTCATTGCGGAGAAGCACAGCCCGATTGTTGCCGCGTTGCTGGAGTCTGGCGCGTCTATCCCCGGGAAGTCCCTAACGGCCGAGCTGGGGGCGACATGCTACGCCGAGGAGTCGCACTCACCAGTACTGGAGTCTCCCATTTTCCCTGGTTGCACCCCTGGAGGCTCCTCAGCTGGGGCCGGGGTACTCGTGGGCAGCGGGCTCTACCGCGCAGCACATGGCACCGACGCAGGGGGTTCGTTGCGTGTCCCTGCCGCAGCCTGCGGTGCCGTGGGGTACAAGCCTGGCACACGTGCCGCCGTCGCCCACGGCTTTATCACCCGTAGTGTGAGCGACCAGTTCGAGCTCTACGGCCACCGCCCCACCCCGGTGCGCAGACTTCGCATCGGAGTCCTTATCGACGGCCTCTTCGCCACCACCACTGTGTCGAGCAGCCGTGGCGACGCCCTCGATGCAGCCGCGCGCGAGCTAGGCAAGCACCATGAGGTTGTGCCGCTTCGTCCCTACGCCGACGCACAAGAGACATTTGAGCATTTCAAGCACCGCATCACGCACAGTTTCTGTAATGTAGAGCCGCTCGAGAACAGCTATCTCGCGTGGATGCGCGAACAAGGCAACACGGTCTCCCCAGAGTCGCTGCACAACGCGCACGATCATTTCAGACAACTTCTTGGGCACGTGCAACACGAGTGGGATGTGGATATTGTGCTCTCCCCCACGATTGCGTTTGATCCCCCAACAATTGGCTACTTCTCCTCCCTCACCCCGGAAGAGAGCTTCTACCAGCAAACAGTGTGGACACCGTGGTGCACACTATTCAATGTGATGGGCAGCCCCGCCGTTGCGGTCGGGGCGCTCCACCTTGGGTCAGTCACAGTTGGTGGACGCGCGCTCCTTTCGGTAGCGCGCACCGTCGAACACCTTGGACTCCCCGGCGCCTTTTAGGAAACGAGCGTGCCGATCTGCTCGCCGGACACCGCACGAGCAATATTGCCTTCCTTGAGCAGGTTGAAGACCAGAATCGGCATGTTGTTGTCCATGCACAGCGAGAACGCGGTGGCGTCGGCAACCTTGAGTTCCTTTTCGAGCACCTCGCGGGGAGAGACCTCGCTGTAGAGCTGTGCGTCTGGGTTGGTGCGTGGGTCGTCGTCGTACACGCCGTCGACGCCCTTGGCCATCAGCAGCACCTCGCAGCCGATTTCCAGGGCACGCTGTGCGGCCGTGGTGTCTGTGGAGAAGTACGGCATACCCATACCAGCGCCGAAGATGACAACTCGGCCTTTCTCCAGGTGGCGCACTGCGCGAAGCGGCAGGTACGGCTCAGCAATCTGCGCCATGTTGATGGAGGTCTGCACGCGGCAGTCGACGCCCTTTTGCTGCAGGAAGTCCTGGAGCGCCAGGCAGTTCATCACGGTGCCGAGCATGCCCATGTAGTCGGAACGCGCGCGGTCCAGGCCGCGTTTTTGCAGTTCAGCGCCACGGAAGAAGTTCCCACCACCAATTACGACAGCGACTTCGGTTCCGGACTGGGCAACTTCAGCGATCTGCGATGCGACGCTTTCGACAACGTCCGGATCGATACCAACTTTTCCGCCACCGAACATTTCACCGCCCAGTTTAAGCATGACGCGTTTGAATCCTGTGCGAGTAGACGCAAGTTCTGACACTGTGAGGACGCTCCTTGAGAGTTGGCCAATTCCAGCCGTAGAGGACAATTCTATTCCCGACCGATCTTAGCGATCCCAGCCAGGTTTGTAGCAACCGGGCATAAAGAAACCGCCGATGGAGGGTAGCCCCTCTACACCGGCGGTGGAAAGCGTCAAGCTTATGCCTGGCCAACCTCGAAGCGAACGAAGTCGGTGACCTCGATACCGTTCTCCTCCGTGAACTGCTTCACGGTCTTCTTGGAGTCAGCGAGCGACGGCTGGTCCAGAAGGACAACGTCCTTGAAGAAGCCACCCATGCGGCCTTCGACGATCTTCGCAATAGCTGCCTCAGGCTTACCCTCGTTGCGGGTGATCTCTTCCTGAACAGCGCGCTCCTTCTCGATGACCTCTGCTGGAATGTCCTCTTCCTTGAGGTAGCGAGCCTTCATCGCAGCGATCTGCAGTGCAACCTGGTGTGCAGCCTCAGCGTTGTCACCCTTGTAGGCAACCAGAACGCCAACAGCCGGTGGCAGGTCAGCGGAACGCTGGTGCAGGTACTTCGCCAGCTGCTCACCTTCGATGGTGGCGGCGCGACGCAGCTCCAGCTTCTCGCCGATCTTCGCGGAGAGGCGCTCAAGAACATCGTGTGCGGTCTCGCCATCGACGTCAGCGTTTGCGAGCTCTTCCTGGCTGTTCGCCTTCACAGCAGCGGCAGCGTCAGCGATCTTGGCAGCGACGGTCTTGAACTCGTCGTTCTTTGCAACGAAGTCGGTCTCAGAGTTGATCTCGACGATGGTGTTGCCTGAGACAGCCACGAGGCCCTCCAGAGCGTTGCGCTCAGCGCGCTTGCCCACGTCCTTTGCACCCTTGATGCGGAGCAGCTCAACAGCCTTGTCGAAGTCGCCGCCGGTCTCCTCCAGCGCCTTCTTGCAGTCGAGCATGCCGGAGCCGGTGGTTTCGCGCAGCTTCTTAACGTCAGCAGCAGTGTAGTTCGCCATATTCGGGCGATCCTCCTCGTACAGTAGTGGATAAATACGTCGTAAAATTTTGCTTCAAACAAAACACCCCACGCCCGTGTCGCGCCCATAATCCAGGACGTGAACAGGACGCGGGGTGTCACACTCGCTTATGCAGGATACACGTTTAGTGCGTCCTGCGAGCGGAGTTACTTAGCCTGCTGAGCTTGCTCTGCAGCGCGAACAGCATGTGGCTGCTCGACTGGTGCAACCTCCTGTGGCGCAGCAGCTTCAGCCTCAGCAGCCGCCTTCGCAGCGTCTGCAGCGGAAACCTCAGCGGATGCAGCTGCCTGCGCAGCTGCCTCGGCTACCTCTGCCTGGTGCTTAGCGTCGGTATCGCCTGCAGCCTCACGTGCGGAAGCCAGCTGACGCTCCTCACGCTGCTGCTTACCAGCGATGACTGCCTCACCGATGATGCGGGTCAGGATTTTGACAGCACCGATGGCGTCGTCGTTGCCCGGAATTGGGAAGTCGACGTCGTCTGGGTCGCAGTTGGTGTCAAGGACGGCAACAACCGGGATACGCAGCTTCTCAGCCTCGTTGACCGCGATGTGCTCCTTGTTCGTGTCAACAACCCACAGAGCGGACGGTGCCTTGGTCATGTCTGCGATGCCACCGAGAACGCGCTCAAGCTTCTGGCGCTCGCGGGTCAGCATCAGCACTTCCTTCTTACCGCGACCTGCGTAGCCGTTCTCAGCAGCATCCATTGCCTGGAGCTCCTTCATGCGGGCGATACGCTTGGAGACGGTCTGGAAGTTGGTGAGCATGCCACCGAGCCAGCGGTGCGTTACGTATGGCATACCAACACGCTGAGCCTCTTCCTGGATAGGCTCCTGCGCCTGCTTCTTCGTACCAACAAACAGGATCGTGCCGCCGTGCGCAACGGTTTCCTTGACGAACTCGAAAGCCTCGTCAATGTAGGTCAGCGTCTGCTGCAAGTCGATGATGTAAATGCCGTTGCGGTCGGTGAAGATGAAGCGACGCATCTTCGGGTTCCAACGACGCGTCTGGTGGCCAAAGTGCACACCTGCGTCGAGGAGTTCGCGCATGGTTACAACTGCCATGGGAATTTCTCCTTTGGAGTAATCTCGTTCGGTTAATGTTCATGTACTGCGAGGGTTTTTATCCCTCGCCCTAGCACCGCACCTTCTCAACACCCTCATACTGCGGGACCATTGCTGAGCTGGCGTTATTCGGCGCGCGTAGTCAACTTCGAAAAGTTGCTTTGCCAAGCATAGTCGAACATCCCACGATTACCTAATTTGACCTGCGCAAACCGTTGTACTTATCCACAGGCTGATTGTTATCCACAGCGCCATCTCTCGGAAGCTTGCCCCACGCTGCGTCTGCGGGGCTCAATAGCATCATGCACGCACTTCTCCGATGGACGACTTCCCTCCTTATATCGCTCTGCGCATGGTTGTCGGCAGGTCACGCGCTCGCGTACGTCGACCCCACCACGGGTCTTCCCCACGCAACCCGGGTTACCCGGCCCGCGCAGATCCCGGAGAAGAACTGGATGCCGGGACATCGCGGAGTTGATCTTGCGCTGCGCATCGGTGGGCCAGTCCTCGCCGCCGACGCCGGAACAGTGGCGTTCGTTGGCAAGGTAGCAGGCACTCCGATTATCAGCATCGACCACCCCGATGGAATCCGCACGACCTACCAGCCGGTACACGCCCGCGTGCAGCAAGGCGACGAAGTAACGGTCGGCGAGGTGATTGGGACGCTGGCTCGGCCGACCGGGCCACAGGCACACTTGCAGGATGGGTTGCACTGGGGTGCGCTCGTCGCAAAGGACACCTATATCAACCCACTGTCCCTCTTATCGACGCCCACCATTCGGCTCAAACCAACACGGTGAAGAGCTACGCCCGCGGATGCGCCTGATTGTAGATCTGGGTGAGCCGCTGCGAGGAGACGTGGGTGTAAATCTGTGTGGTCTGCAAGCTGGAGTGGCCGAGCATCTCTTGCACCATGCGCAGATCAGCACCCCCTTCAAGCATTTGCGTGGCCGCAGTGTGCCGCAGTGAGTGTGGCGTCACGCTCGTCTGTCCTGTCTGCTGCCCGGCGCGCTCGACGATTCGGCGTACTTGGCGTTGGTCGATGCGTTTGCCTTGGTTGCCTACGAAGAGCGGGGCGGGTCCTGTGTTGGTTTCGGTGGCAAGTGCTGGGCGGGCGTCGTGAAGCCATGTGGTCAGTGCGTTGTGCGCGTTGGTTCCGAATGGAACGATGCGTTGTTTGTTGCCTTTGCCTGTGACTTTTGCGGTGTTGGTGTGCAGGTCGAGGTCGTCGATGTTGAGGGCGACGAGTTCGCCGACGCGGATTGCACTGGCGTAGAGCAATTCGAGGATGGCGGTGTCACGGATGTCTTGTGGTGTGTGACCGTGGGGGCGAATAAGTTCTTCGGCGGCTGGGGCGCTGAGCACGGTGGGGAGTTTGCGTTGCTCTTTCGGGGTGCGCAGGCGTGCGGCTTCGTCTTTGGCGATGTAGCCGTGTTGGTAAGCCCAGGTGGAGAAGGCGCGTGCGGATGCGGTGCGTCGTGCGATGGTGGAGCGGGCTTTGCCGGCTTGGACGGCGTCGGCAAGCCAGCGGCGCAGGGCGTCGATCGTAAACGCCTGGAGATCTGGTGTGTATGGCGCGAGTGTGGTGAGGTCAGATTTGTAGCTTTTGCAGGTTGCCGCTGCGCGGTTTTTCACGTGTTGGCAGTAGTCGATGAAGTCGTCCACCGCGGTGAGGAACTGGGTGGACGACTGATCGTGGCTGCTATTCATGCCCCGTATTGTATCGGCAGCTTACGTCTTCGCTGTTTCGCTGCGTCGCCATAGCTGGCCGTCTCGCTGGATGAGCCCTTTTCCTTGCAACTCGATGAGCACGTTGACGGTAACCTGCAGGGACAACGCTGCGGCCCTCGCGATCTCCTCCGCGGCGAGCCCTTCGCGGTGGTGTTTTGGTGAGGCATCGTAAATGCGCATCTCGGTTCGTGTGAGTAGCTGCAGCGGGGTTGCCTTGTTGTCGTCTGCGAGTTCTTGCTCTGCTTCCAGGCCGTTTTCGAGGCGTATCGCTTCGTGGACGTAGGTCGCGTTGAGCACCATGGTGGCTTCGCCTTTGTAGATGGCCAGGTTGGTCCCGACTGATCCAGCGGTGGTGATCGGCCCGGGCACTGCGAGTGTGCCGCGGTGGTAGTACTGCGCCCAGCGCAGCGTGCTGAGTGCCCCGGACCGGTAGGCAGCTTCGATCACCAGGGTAGCTTGGGTAAGCCCGGCGACGAGCCGGTTCCTCGTGAGGAAGCGGTGCCGCTCCGGGGCCATGCCCGGGCTGTATTCGGTGATGATTGCTCCACCGGCAGCGATGATGCGGTCAAACAGTTGCTGGTGGCGCCTCGGGTAGGTGACGCCTGGCCCACATGCGGCGAACACCACGGTCGGCAGACCAGCCTCGAGGGCCGCGTCGTGGGCTGCCGCATCAATGCCAAGCGCCCCGCCGGAGACGATGGTGTATCCCCAGCGTTTCAGCCCGTGCACGATGTCACGGGTGGCCGAATGCCCGTATGCGCTCAGCGCTCGCGTACCGACGATCGCAATCGAGTTCTCCAGCAGTTCCGGCAAGTTCGTGTTCCCGCGCACCCACAGCGCGTGTGGAGGAACCCCATCAGGGCGCGCCGGGACGCCCTCCCCATCCACGCTGAGCTTCGCTCCAAGGCGGAAGGATTCATAAATCCGTTCGCGCGGCCACTCCGGCGACTCCGGTGTAATGAGCGAGTAGCCATGCTCCGCGGCGGTAGCAAGATCTTCTGCTGGCTGATCCCAGGTGTATCTTGCGTCGGTGTCGGCGGCGAGATCACCAAGCCAGGGTGCTCGGGTGCGCACGCCTTCGGCGATTTCGTCAGCGGTGTAGCCCTCATTCCGAAGCGCCCACAGCGTTGTCGACGGTCCCTCAATGACTCGGTTGAGGTAGGCCCACGATTCAAGCGCGCTCATGCCGACACCTCCTCGCGCTCGGTCGGAAAGGCCTGATCCTCCCGCAGGTCGACGGCCTCGGCGACGTGGCCGAGGTGCGGGCACGAGTCCCCTTGGAGGTCCGCCAGCGTCCACGACAGCTTCAAGATGCGATCGATACCTCGCTGGGTCACCTCCCCACGCGCCAACATCGAAGAGAGGAACATCATCGCGGAGTCTTGCGCTGGGAAGTGTCGACGCAGCCACGGCCCCGGCACCCGCGCATTGGTGAGCGCGCCGCCAGTGTGTTCCTCGCACGTGCGCCAACGGTGTGTCGCGCGGTCGCGAGCCTGCGCAACACGCTGCGCAATATCTGCCGATGGCTCTGCCCCACTTGGGTTCAGCACCGCATTATCCAACGAGGTCCTACAGACAATATCGAGACGGTCCCGCAACGGCCCCGAAATCTTGCGCGCATACCGTGCGCGCTGTCCCCCGGAACAGCGACAGAGGTGAGCCGGCTTTCCACACGGGCATGGGTTCATCGCGAGAATCAGTTGGAAGTCTGCGGGGAAGACCACGTCACGGTTACTGCGACGCAGTCGTACCTCCCCTTTCTCCAGGGGGATCCGCAACGCATCCAACGTGGCCGACGCAATCTCAGAGGCCTCGTCGAGAAACAGCACACCGTTGTGTGCCTGGCTGACCGCACCGGGACGTGGTACCCCACTGCCACCGCCGATGAGCTGGATCTTCGATAGCGAAGGATCCGGTGCGATAAACGGAGGATGCGTCACTAACCCGCCTCCAGCGATTCCGGCAGCCGCATGAATCGCGGTTGACGTAACCATCTCTTCAACATCCAATGCAGGCAGGATCGAAGGCAGCCGTTCCGCCAGCATCGACTTTCCCGAACCAGGTGGGCCGATCATCAGCATGTGGTGCGCACCAGCTGCGGCTATCTCTAAGATTCTGCGCTCAGGTCCCTGGCCCGCGATATCTGCGAAATCCGGCTGGCGTCCGCGCGCAGCGTTTGGCACACGCGCGGACGCTGCTTCGAGCATTTCCTCACCGAGCAACCAGGCCCACACCTGCGCCAGCGAATCGGCCAGCACGATATCGCCTCGGCACACGAGCTGCGCCTGCTGCTCGTTCGCACGCGGGACCACAATGCGATCGATTCCGCCTTCCTCACCAAGCAGCTCTTGAGCAGCCAGGAGCATGGGGAGCACATCCGGAACTGGCCGCAAACTGCCGTCCAGCGCAAGTTCACCCACAATAAATGTGCGCGATAGTGCCCGCTGCGCACGCGGATCCAAGCTCCCCATCACCGCCAACGCAATCGGTAAATCAAACTGAGATCCAGCCTTCGGCACGTGCGCCGGCGACAACGACACCATCGCCTTCGTCTTCGGCCACGGCAGCGAGCTATTGCGACAGGCGGTTCGGATTCGCTCGCGAGACTCTTTCACGGCGGCGTCAGCAAGTCCGACGATGTGCGTACCTGGCAAACCCGGCCCTACATTGGCCTCCACCCGCACGACGCGCGCCCGAATCCCCTCAACCGTGGCACTCAAGGTACTAGCAAGCGGCATCTTCAACCCCCATGATGAACTCGAATTCAAACCCATCCTCGTGGTAGATCGCCTCCACAACATCGAAGCGGACCTCGTAAAACCCCTCGGTGCTTCGCAACCACTCGGCGGCGGCGTTGCGCATCGCCATCATCTTCTTCGCGTGCACGGCCTCTACGGAACCAAACCCAGGCAGACGCCTGGTTTTTACCTCCACGAACACCACAGTGCCGTACGCATCCTGCATAATCAGGTCGATTTCCCCCTGCCTACACCGCACCCGCTTACCGAGGCACGTGTAGCCCAATGCTAAGTACTCCTCCAGTACAGCGTCTTCGCCTAAGCGGCCAAGCTGATATTGGTCCATACATGGTTTCTGCATGTTTTCGTTCCCCTCTTCACAAAACGTTTCGTTCAAACACGCCTCAGCACACAGCAGAGGCGTGTGTGATTAGACGCAAAAACCCCTCCCGCGGTTCCTTAACAGCAACGCGTGGGAGGGGCGGAGGGGACGTCGAAAAGCAGATTACGAGTTCGGGAACGTGATGTCCGGCTTATCCAATTCCTCGATATTGACGTCCTTGTACGTAATCACTCGCACGTAGCGGACAAACCGCACGGCACGATACATATCCCACACCCAGCAGTCAGACATGCGGACCTCGTAGTACACATCGCTGCCGTCTTTGTGCGGGATCAACTCGACAGCGTTCGCAAGGTAGAAGCGACGCTCAGTCTCCACAACAAACGAAAACTGACTCGCAACATCGCGGTACTCACGGTACAGCGATAGCTCAACGTCAGCCTCGTAGTTGTCCAGGTCCTCAGCACTCATGGGTGCCCCCTTCGTAAATCTCAACGGCAGTTCTCACGTTGGCATAACTATAACGATGTTGCGGCGTTGCCCCGTGACGGCGCACCGCGTCCATGTGTGCCTTCGTACCGTAGCCCTTATGCCGCTCAAGCCCGTAGCCCGGGAACTGCTCCGCGTACCCATCAAGCAGACGGTCCCGACTCACCTTGGCCAACACACTGGCCGCAGCAATGCAGCGCGCACTCGCGTCCCCACCAACAATCGGCAGTTGCGGCACAGGCAACCCCGCAATGTGGAATGCATCTACAAGTGCGTACCGGGCTTCTGTTTCCAGCAGTGCAACCGCGCGCCGCGCACCGTCGATGTTGGCGTGCTGCACCCCACGATGATCGATCTCGTGGGCGGGCACATGCACAATCGAGTACGCCAGTGCGTGCTGGCGAATCACGTCAAAGAGCGCTTCTCGACGCTTCGCCGTCAACTGCTTGGAGTCCGTGAGCCCGTCAAGCTGCCGTATCGGCTGCGGTGGTAGCACGCATGCGGCAACCGTCAGCGGCCCGAAGCAGGCTCCCCTCCCTGCTTCATCAACCCCTGCGACTGGACCAAGACCGGCCTTTTCAAGTGCCACCTCGTAGGTACGCAGCTGCTTCAATCGCCGCACCACAGCTCACACACCAGGTTTCGTACTACTGCTGGATCGCTGGATCGTCGACGCCGCCGAAACGCTGAAGCGGGAACACGATCGCGAGAACCTTACCACGCAGGTTTTCCTCCGGAATGGTGCCCTGGTATTCGTCGCCGAGGTGGTACCGCGAGTCAGCCGAGTTCGTGCGGTTATCGCCCATCATGAAATAGTTGCCCTCCGGGACGGTCACCGGGCCGAAGTAGTTACCTCCGCAGGCATCCGAACCTGTCTCAGGGTCCACCGGGTAGTAATTCGGCTGCAGGGTGTAGGACTGATCAATAGGTTTGCCGTCCACCATCACCGCTGGATCACCCTCCTGGCAAGACACCGTCTGGCCACCCTTCGCGATAATGCGCTTCACCAACGTGTTCTCGTCTTTCGGAACAAGCCCCACCCAGGACGACACCTCCTGCAACCCAGCAATTGCCGGGTTGTCAGAGCGGTTCGTGACAAAGCCAGTGTTCCACGAATCCGTGCCCTTAAAGACGACAACATCCCCCGGCTCCGGATCGGAGAAATAGTACGACACCTTCTCCACAAAGATGCGATCACCCTTGCCGTCCTGTCCGTGCAGCGTCGGTTCCATCGACGCAGACGGAATCACATACAGGCGACCAATAAATGTTTGAATAACGAAGATAAACACCAGAGTGAGTACAACGACCATCGGGATCTCGATGTACCACGGCATGGACTTTTCTTCGGATGCGCTCTTTTCGTTCACCCGCAACACTCTAGCAGCGCAACAAAACACCCCGCACCTTACGAAGCGTAAGCGTGCGGGGTGCGGCGTAAGAAGCGAGTATCGCTTAGCGACGCTCCTTGATGCGGGCAGCCTTGCCACGCAGGTCGCGCATGTAGTACAGCTTCGCACGACGAACGTCACCCTTGCGGACAACCTCAATCTTCTCAAGGTTCGGGGAGTGTACCGGGAAGGTACGCTCAACACCGATACCGAAGGAAACCTTGCGGACCGTGAACGTCTCACGGATGCCGTCGCCCTGACGACGAACGACGAAGCCGGTGAAGACCTGGGTACGAGTGACAGAACCCTCGATAACCTTGACGTGAACGTCAACGGTATCGCCCGCGCGGAACTCAGGGATGTCATCGCGCAGCTGGCCTGCGTCTACAAGATCAATAATGCCATTGCTCATTGAAGCAATCCTTTACGTTTCTGGACAGAGGACCCTAGCGGCTTTTTCCACACGTGGACGCTCGACTGGTTCATGTCGCTTACAATAACCCGCACGATTCTACATGTGCGCACGTTACTTCCCAAATCCGGCACGTTTTAATGCATCGGCCATCGAGCCGCGCTGTGCTGCACGGTCAGCACGGCCACCTCGGTCACGCCGTCGGTTGCCTCCTTGGCGCCCCGCGTTCTGCTGCGGCTTCTTCCCGCGAGACGGTGCGCGCTTTTGCGTGCTCCCCGGTTCGTCGTCGAGACGCAACGAGAGGCTAATCCGCTGCCGTTGCACATCCACCTCAAGCACCTTTACCTTCACTACCTCGCCTGAGCGCACAACCTCGTGCGGATCCTTCACAAACGAGTGGCTCATCGCCGAAACGTGCACAAGCCCATCCTGGTGCACACCCACATCGACAAACGCACCGAAGGCTGCGACGTTGGTGACGGTCCCCTCCAGGATCATGCCCGGCTGCAGATCGGATACCTTGTGCACGCCCTCTTTAAACGTGGCCGTCTTAAACTCAGGGCGCGGATCACGCCCCGGCTTCTCTAGCTCGGCGAGAATATCCGTAATGGTCGGAACACCGAAGGTGTCGTCGGCAAAATCTTGCGGCCGCAGCCTGGACAGCACCGAACTGTTACCAACCAGCGCAGCAGTGTCCACCCCGGACTGCTGGGCGATACGCTCCACTACAGGGTACGCCTCGGGGTGCACTGCGGAGCCATCGAGCGGGTTCTCCCCACCCTGAATACGAAGGAAGCCAGCCGACTGCTCGAAAGCCTTCGGCCCAAGGCGTGGCACCTTCTTCAGCTCCTTGCGCGAGGCGAACACTCCGTGCTCGTCGCGGTAGGCAACGATGTTTTTCGCAATTGTCGGCGTCACGCCAGCGACTCGCTCCAGCAGTGGCACCGACGCCGTATTGACGTCCACTCCGACGGAGTTGACCGCGTCCTCTACCACGGCGTCCAGCGACTGTGCGAGCGCCGTCTGGTTGACGTCATGCTGGTACTGCCCCACACCGATCGACTTCGGGTCGACTTTGACCAGTTCCGCGAGCGGATCCTGCAGGCGCCGACCAATCGAGACCGCAGAGCGCAGCGAAACGTCCATGTCTGGAAACTCCTGCGCCGCGATCTCAGAAGCCGAGTAGACCGACGCGCCCGACTCCGACACCACGACGGGCACTGGCCTGCGCCCACCAGCTGCAGCGATCATGTCCGCGACCTCCCGCGCAAGCTTCTCAGTCTCCCGCGACGCCGTTCCGTTACCAATCGCGATGAGCTCCACGCCGTGTTCCGCCACGGTGTTCGCTAGCACTTGCACCGCCTGCTGCCACTGATTCTGCGGTTGGTGCGGGTACACGATTGCAGTCGCGAGCACCTTCCCTGTGCCGTCAACAGTCGCAGTTTTCACACCGTTCCTGTAGCCGGGATCCAGCGCCAGCGTTGCGCGCTGGCCAGCAGGTGCTGCCAGCAACACGTCACGCAAGTTCGTGCTAAAGACATCCAGGGCCGCTTCATCCGCGCGCTCTTTCAGACGCATCCTGGTATCCAGATTTGAAGAAACTTGCAGCTTCGTCTTCCACGCCCACCGCACGGTCTTCGCCAGCCACTGGCTCTGATCGCAGGCAAGGTCGAAGCGGTCCGCGATCATCCCCTCGTACACAGCGTCGTCGCCGGCGTCCAAGTCCAGCGAAAGCACGCCCTCCTGCTCTCCGCGCAACAGCGCCAGGATGCGGTGCGACGGCAACGAGGCGAATGGCTCGCTGAAGTCGAAATAGTCGCGGAACTTCGCCCCCTCGTCTTCTTTTCCTGCGACAGCACTCGAACGCATCGTGCCAGTTTCATACACTTTGTTGCGGACCTCGCCGACGAGGTCGGCGTCGGTGGCAATCGTGTCCACCAGGATCGCGCGGGCGCCCTCGAGCACGGCTTTCGTGTCCGGGAACCCCTCGCACACATAGCTTGCCGCCTCGGCCTCGGGATCGGCGGAGGGGGCGTCGATAAGTGTGTTGACCAGTGGTTCAAGCCCTGCCTCGCGAGCGATGTCCGCCTTAGTCTTCCTGCGTTTCTTGTACGGAAGGTACAGGTCCTCGACGCGCGCCTTCGTGTCCGCACCCAAAATGAGCGCCTTCAGCTCATCAGTGAGTTTGCCTTGCTCCTCAATGGCTTCAATGACCGACGCCTTGCGCTCCTCAAGCTCGAGCAGATACTGGTTGCGCTGCTCGATATGGCGCAACTGCGTGTCATCCAAGCCGCCGGTCGCTTCCTTCCGGTAGCGAGAAATAAACGGGACCGTGTTTCCCTCTGCCAACAGCTGCAACGCAGCCTCAACGTGGCGTGGCGCTACTTGGAGTTCCGATGCAATGGTCTCAGCAATGAACGTCATTCGGGATATTCTAATCGACGCCCACTAGAGCACCAGCTGAGCCAACACAGAGCCCACAAGACACGATGTGAATACACAGATCGCGCCCGGCACGAGGAACGAGTGATTAATCACAAACCTGCCGATCCGCGTAGTTCCTGTCCGGTCGAAACCAATACATGCCAGATCGGAGGGGTAAGTTGGCAAAATCCAGTACCCATACGCTGCACCGTAAAAACCAACCATGACAGCGGGGTCAATACCAAGCGCCAGCCCGATCGGAGCAATAGCCACCAGCGCCGCAGCCTGAGAATTCACCAGTTTCGACACGATCAGCAGGACCAACGCATATGCCCAAGGAGCAGACTCAACAACTGACCCAAGACTTGTCTCTAGTTGGTCGATGTGCACAGCGAAGAACGTATCCGCCATCCAGGCCACGCCAAACACTGAGAAAACAGCTGTCATCCCAGCGCGAAAGACCGGTGTGCTCGCAATCTTTGAATGATCAACATTGCAAGTCAGAAGAATGAGAGCACCCGCGAGCAGCATCACCATTTGGATTGCAAGGTTCATCGAAAGCGGTTTCATATCTCCACTGTCAGTTTCGAAAACTGGCCGTAAACGTTCAACGGCGCCGAGAACGACGACAAAGGCAATCGCACACAAAAAGATCCATACGGAGCGCTTCGAAGACTTGGTGAACTTCTTCCCCAACAGTGAATGACCGGACTCCTTTATTGATGCAGCAAACTCTGGGTCTTGCATCTTTTCCTGAAAAATAGGGTCATCCTCAAGGTCCTTCCCACGCCGCAAAGACCACAGCGCAGCAAGCAATACACCGGAAAGAGACGCAGGAATCGCAACAGACAAAATCTGTGGAATTGAGTACGCCTTGTCAATGACACCGGCGTGCTCTGCAAGAATCGATGCTAACGACACTGTCGCGACCGAAACTGGTGAGGCCGTAATCCCCATTTGAGACGCAGTTGACGAGACCGCCATCGGGCGCTCCGGACGGATACCTTTCTTCAAGGCGATGTCCTCAATAATCGGAAACATGGTGTACACCACGTGCCCAGTACCGCAAAGTACAGTGAGGAACCATGTTGTAAGAGGCGCGAGGATCGTCACGCGTTCGGGATGGGCTCGGAGCAGCTTTTCCGCCTGCTGCATCATCACTTCAAGCCCGCCGGCTTGTTGCAATGTTGACGCACATCCAATCACAGCGATGATCGTCAACATCACGCTCACTGGTGGTTCGCCTGGCGCAATACCAAAGAGAAATACCATGAGCATGAGGCCAATTCCGGAAATCAGCCCTAGCCCAATTCCGCCATACCGTGTCCCGAGGACCAGTGCAGACAGAATTATGAGTATCTGGAGAATGATGGCGAACCCCGAAGTGGGATCCAACACGGACGCGAGCATACTCGCACGCACCTTCCTGTGATAGAGCCATGCGGGCACAACGTTCTGACCCTGCGCTGACCATTAGTAATATCTAAGCAGATTAATATTATCTATATGGTTGCTCGGGATCAGCGCATTTCTTCATGAGCCATATCACTATTAATCTCCCACGAGACGGGTCGTGCCGTACCAGTACGTGCCCCGCGGAAGACCTGCAACCACTGCTTGTGTTGCGGCCTCCAGCTCGAGCGCAGTGCGGCCGCGCACCTCGAGCCTGCACAACGACTCGAGCGGTGGGTGCCCTTCCTTCAGCAAATAATCGGTCTCCAGGATCGATTCGTCCTCGCAGTGCGGCCCGATCAGCTCCAGGCTGATTTCGGGATCGCGGTAGCCAGCTTTACGCAGCGCCCGAGCCAACGACTTTCGCGCTTTCGGCCAGCGCTTCTCGTCGACGAGGACCTGCATCGCCGTCACGACGTTACGAGCGTGCAGGGCAAATACATCGTCGTCATCAAGCTCAGCAGCTTCCAACAGCTCCGGGCGCACCCGCTGTGTACGCAGCAGCGAGGCATCACGCCGGTAGCGCTCGACCTTCGCGTGGTCCCCGGAAAAAAGGACCTCAGGGGCATCGATTCCCCGCCATGTACGGGGCTTCGTGTAGCTCGGTCCTTCGAGGAGCCCGTCGGAGAAGCTATCATCCTCGTGGCTCTGCGTATTGCCCAGCACCCCGGGAATCAAACGGGTGACGGCTTCTGCGATCACCAACGTGGCCACTTCCCCACCGATGAGCACGTAGTCCCCGATTGAGACCTCGCGTACCCGGTAGCGCTGCTGCGCATCGACAAAGACACGCTGGTCGATCCCCTCGTAGCGGCCACAGGCAAACACGATGTGGGACTCGCGGGACCACGCCTGCGCGTCCTGCTGCGTAAACGGTGTACCCGCCGGGGTGGGCACAATCAGCAACGGTTGCTCCGCGTCCTCGCCTTCGCGTACATCGCCGACCTCGTACGGCCGCGGCGCCACGGAGTTGACCTCATCATGGCGGGCCTTGTCATTGCGGTGCGGGGCTGCGGAGTCTAACCCCTCACCTTCGTGGCCGTCGGCCACGGCATCGAGAGCCTCACCCCACACGTCCGGGCGCATCACCATGCCCGGCCCGCCGCCAAGCGGAGGGGCGTCGACAGACCTGTGCACACCGATGCCCCACTGGCGAAGGTCATGCACCCCGACACTCACGATCCCCTGCTCAATCGCCTTGCCAAGCAGCGCATGCCGCAACGGCTCGAGGTACTCGGGGAAGATAGTGACAACGTCGAGCCTCAGCGTGTGCTTAGACATCGAGCAATCCCTCTGGCGGAGTGATGGACAGGAAACCCGCCCCCAGATCTACCTCGGGCACGATATCGCTCACGAAGGGCACCAGCACCTCACGGCCGTCGTAATCGACCTCCAGAATCTGACGTCCCGGCGTGTGCATCACGCCTGCGACCTGCCCGATCTCCTCCCCATCAAGGCGCACTTTCAGGCCAATCAGCTCGTGATCATAGAACTCATCAGGGTCAGCGTCCTCGGCGCGCTCGAGCGGCGCCGCGAAGAACTTCAGCCCCCGTAGTCCTTCGGCGGCGGTGCGGTCCGGGATCTCCTCGAAGCTCAGCAGCAGCCGCCCTTTGTGTGGGCGAGCCGTCGCCACGGTCAGTACAACTTCTTTCCCGGTCTGTGTACCGCGCAGCGTACTGCCCGCCGCGAAGCGGACCTCGGGTTGGTCGGTGTGCACTTCCACCGCGACCTCACCCCTAATGCCATGGGTCTTCACAACCCGACCAATGAGTAGCTCCATGCTCATTTACCCTACTTTTCAACGCCAACTTCGCAAAGAAAAACGGCACGCCCCTGACCACACGGATCGGGAACGTGCCGTAGCGAGGCTCGGATTAGTCCTCGGACTCCTCAGCTGCGGACTCCTCTTCAGCGGACTCTGCAGCCTCAGCAGCTGCAGCTGCCTCCGCCTCTGCGGCGGCCTTGGCCTCAGCCTCTTCCTTCGCCTTCTTGCGCTTCTCGGTGATCGCCTCAGCGGTCGGGCCGTTGTTGGCTTCCTCGAGCGCCTTGTTGAACAGGTCAAGCTTGGATGGCTTCTCCTCAGCAACCTTGAGGGTGCCTTCAGCACCGTCGAGGCCCTTGTACTTCTGCCAGTCGCCAGTGACCTTCAACAGAGCGAGCACTGGCTCGGTCGGCTGCGCACCAACGCCGAGCCAGTACTGAGCACGCTCGGAGTCGATCTTGATGAGGGAAGGCTCCTGCTTCGGGTGGTAGATACCGATGTTCTCGACAACCTTGCCGTCGCGACGAGCCTTTGCGTCCGCGATAACAACACGGTACTGCGCGTTGCGGATCTTACCGACGCGCTGCAGCTTAATCTTTACAGCCATGAAAATCTTCCTTTACGGTCACCGGGCAGTGCAGACACCCGCCAACACGATAGGCGGGCCGGTTCAACCCTTCTTCTTTACCCTGCGCGTGACTGGTTGGGCGACATCGCACAATCCTGTGCGTGACGGGTCCAACGCGAACGCAGTTTGGTCCTGTTCAAAACCTGCATATGCAGATAATCAACCTGAAAAAGGTTACCGCATAGCGCCTTATTCCCCAAACGAGATGCGCCATCGGGGCAGATAGTTACCATCTGCCTGCCCATTGCGGGTATCGTCTCTTCAGTTGCCCGTCAAAAAACAGCATGAAGCGTTCTGAGGGCGCGAACCAATCTGAGAGTACACGAGGTTTTTCAGCATGCCTGCACCGAGCACGAAGCGCTCATCCGCATACCGCGTCGACCTTGACGGGCTTCGAGGCTTTGCTATCGCACTAGTCGTCCTATTCCATGTCTACGTCGGTCGGGTCTCGGGCGGCGTAGACGTCTTCTTGCTTCTGTCTGGATACTTCTTCCTCGGCGGCCAGATCCGCTACGCGATGCGCCCGAACCCCAGCCTCAATCCGTGGTGGCCGCTGTGGCGTACTATTCGACGCCTCGTCCCAGCCCTCGCGCTCACGGTCCTGGCAACCATGCTTGGCGTGATGCTGCTCGCCCCAGAGCTGATGGGTGTGGAGCTCTCCAAACAGTTCACGGCCTCCATGCTGTACTACCAGAACTGGGAACTCATCGCTCAGGATGCAGACTACGCAGCAGCAAGCCAGGACACTTCCCCCTTGCAGCACCTGTGGTCGATGAGTGTGCAGGGCCAGTTCTATGTCTTCGCCATTTTGTTGGGCACGTTGCTAGCTTTCCTGATTTGGAAGTGCAAGGTTCCGACGGTCATCGCCAAGCGTGGCGCGATCACGCTGCTCGCAATTATCACCGTTGCTTCGTTCACGTACGCTGCGCGTTTCGGTTTTGTCGGCACTGGCCAGAACTACTACTCCACGTTCTCCCGCGCATGGGAGCTTGCGCTCGGCGGGTTATTGGCGTTCATACCGACGAGCCGCTTCCTTCCGCAGCGCACGGCCGCCTGGACCGCGGGCCTCGGCGTCCTGATGATTTCGATTACCGGCATCGTAGTGACCACTTCGCTCGCGTTCCCAGGCCCGATCACACTACTACCGCTGACGGGTGCTGCACTGATCGTGATGAGCGGCAACCAGAACGCGGTCTCGAATATTTTGGCGTCAAAGCCGATGACGTGGCTGGGCAGCATCGCCTACTCCCTCTATCTCTGGCACTGGCCACTGCTGATCATTGTTACCCTCGCTGGTGGGTTCGGGACTCCCCCGTGGTGGGTGGGCACCCTCGTCATCGCGGTCTCGCTCGGGCTCGCGCATATTACTCACCTGCTGGTGGAAGACCCACTGCGCCAGCACCGCAAGCGCCCACAGTCCACTGACACCCCAATTGTCGACGCCCGCACGACTCTACGCACCCGAATCGGCATCGGTCGCGCAACCGGTGGCGTGCTGGTCTCCGCGCTCGTCGCCACGATCTTTGCAATTCAGCCGCTTTGGAACCAGCGCATCGAAGACGCCGACCGCGACCTGCCAGAGGACCTCTACCCGGGCGCCCTCGCCCTGGCAGGCGCTGATGTCCCCGACGTCAAACCGCAGCCCGATCCGGCCCTCATTGCGGGTATCTTTCCACCCATCGGTGTTGATGAGTGCATGATCATGATCCCGGACCCGGCAACCGACATGCCGCGGCCCGACTGCCAGTACGGCGACCCCGAGTCCGACGTCACCGTGGTGATGACCGGCGGGTCGCACATCGAGCCGTACATCGTGCCCCTCGACAAGCTCGGGAAAGAGCACCATTTCCGGGTCGTTCCGTACGTGCGCCAGGAGTGCCCGATTGTCATCGGCGGTGCCGACAGGGACGAGTTCGTCAGCGACGTGTGTGCACAGTGGTCGGAACTCGCATTCCAGAACATCGTCGAGATGGACCCGGACTTGGTGATTTCAAACTCCACACGTCCCGAGGGGCATGCAGGCGGTGCGGCGTTTTCGACGGACAAGGTCCCCGACGCGTACGCAAACCTCTGGCAGAACTTCGCCTACTACGGCATCCCGTTCGTGGGCTTACGCGATAACCCTTGGATGTTCACCCCGGAGGGCGATCCAATGGACCCAAACCTGTGCATCGTCGCGGGCGCCTCCGAGCGCGATTGTTCGGCGCTGCGCAGTACAGTCTACGGGCCTGAGGACCCAGCAGCCGCATACCTCTTGCCAGAGAACCACCAGTGGTCTATCGATACTGCTGATTGGTTCTGTGATGACAAGTTCTGCCCGCCGCAGCGCGGCAACGTCTACATCTACCGCGACCAGAACCACATCTCGAACGCCTACGCGGCAACACTTACTCCGCTGCTGTGGGCCGAACTGATGCCAATCTTCGAGGAGTTAGGCCTGCTCCCGGGGCCCGATACGAACCCAACCCCGAGCGTAGACATGGACGCACCCGCTACCCAGTAGCGCGTCAGCGCCATAGCAAAGGGATAGCAAAGGGCCGGTACGGAATACCCGTACCGGCCCTCAAATGTTTTTCTGGCTACTTCTTCTTACCCATGCGCTTCATTGCCTCACCGAAGTCGAGGTTGTTCAGGTCAAGCCCTTCCATACCTGGAGGCAGCTGTTCCTGCATCTTCTGCAGATCCTCCATTCCAGGCATTCCCGGCATGCCGCCCATGCCAGGCATTTGTGGCATCCCCGGCATCTTCGGTCCTCCGCCACGGCGCTTCGCGGGCTTGCGCTTCCCGTTCTTGCCCCTGCGCCCCTTCGGCTTCTTCTTTGTCGCTGAGCGGCCACCACCCATGCCGGGCATACCCGGCAGTCCGAACTGGTTGGCCATCGCGCCCATCATCTTTTTCGCTTCGAAGAAGCGCTCAACGAGCTGGTTCACGTCGGACACCTTCACACCAGAACCTGCCGCAATGCGCTTCCTGCGCGACGCGTTGAGGATCTTCGGGTTCGCGCGCTCCTCGGGCGTCATACCGCGGATGATGGCCTGGATGCGGTCGAGCTGCTTCTCATCGACCATGTCCGCCATCTGGTTCATCTGCTTGCCGCCGGGCATCATCTTTAGCAGGTTGCCGATGGGCCCCATGCGGCGGATCATCAGCATCTGGTTCAGGAAGTCTTCGAGCGTGAGCTCACCAGTTCCTAGGCGGCTTGCGGCTTCCTCGGCTTCTTTTTGGTCGAAGACGGTTTCTGCGTGCTCAATAAGCGAGAGCAGGTCGCCCATGCCGAGGATGCGGCTCGACATGCGCTCGGGGTGGAAGACGTCAAAGTCGTCGAGCTTCTCACCAGTGGAGGCAAACAGGATTGGTTTGCCGGTGACTTCGCGGATGGACAGTGCTGCACCGCCACGGGCGTCACCGTCGAGCTTGGTCAACACGACGCCGGTAAAGTCCACGCCGTCTGCGAAAGCCTGCGCTGTAGTGACCGCGTCCTGGCCGATCATCGCATCGATCACGAACAGGACTTCATCCGGCTGAACTGCGTCGCGAATGTTGCGGGCTTGCGTCATCAACGTTTCATCGATACCCAATCGACCAGCGGTATCGATGATGACCACGTCGTGCTTGTTCTGCTTCGCGTGCTCAATACCTGCCTGCGCAACAGCGACTGGGTCGCCGTGGGAAGTGCCCATCTCGTGCTCAAACGAATCGATGGAGGTGCCGGGGTCGGGCGCGAACGTCGCTACCTCGGCGCGCTTACCGACGATCTGGAGCTGCTGCACCGCGCCCGGACGCTGAAGGTCACACGCCACCAGCAACGGGGTGTGCCCCTGCTTCGCCAAGTGGCGGGAGAGCTTACCTGCAAGGGTGGTCTTACCGGCGCCCTGCAGACCTGCCAGCATAATGACAGTCGGCGGGGTCTTCGCGAAGTTGAGGCGCCGCGTCTCCCCACCCAAAATGGCGGTGAGTTCCTGGTCGACAATCTTGACTACTTGCTGCGCCGGGTTGAGTGCCTCTGAAACATCCGAGCCTAAAGCGCGCTCTTTTACGCGCTTAATGAAGGCGCGTACGACGGTCAGCGAGACGTCGGCCTCCAGCAGCGCGATCCGAATCTCACGTGCTGTGGCATTAATGTCAGCCTCAGTGAGCTTGCCCTTGCCGCGCAAACCTCCAAGCGCTGATTGTAAGCGGTCAGACAGTGACTCGAACACAGTACGTTGCTCCCTTAATTCGTTCTTCGGTATTGGGACAGAATGCACCTAGCCTAGCGCCTTTCCGCCCAACTGTTCACATCACGCCAGGCTATCCCAATAGAGCGTCCACGAAGCTCTCGACCTCAAACGGCGCAAGGTCGTCAGCTCCCTCGCCAAGACCGACAAGCTTCACCGGCACGCCAAGTTCCTCCTGTACCTGGAAGACGATGCCCCCTTTTGCAGTGCCGTCAAGCTTCGTCAGCACCACACCTGTGATATCGACGACCTCGCGGAACACTCGCGCCTGCGCGATGCCGTTCTGCCCCACCGTTGCGTCCAGCACCAGGAGCACCTCGTCGACCGTGGACTTCTTTTCGACGACCCGCTTCACCTTTCCCAGCTGGTCCATCAAACCAGTCGAGGTATGCAGACGCCCAGCAGTATCGACGAGCACGACGTCCGCGCCTTCCTGCACGCCGGTCGCCACGGCGTCGAACGCGACAGAGGCGGGGTCTGCGCCCTCTGCACCACGCACAGTAGAGGCTCCTACTCGACGCCCCCACGTCTCGAGCTGGTCCGCCGCCGCCGCGCGGAATGTATCCGCCGCGCCGAGCACCACAGAGTGGCCCATAGCGACGAGTACGCGTGCAAGCTTGCCCGTCGTGGTGGTCTTACCCGTGCCGTTGACACCGACTACCAGGATCACAGCTGGTTTGCCTTCATTCGGCATGGCGTGGATCGAGCGATCAAGGTCTGGCTTCGCGGCCTCGACGAGGGTCTCTCGCAGCATTGCGCGCGCCTCCGCTTCCGACGCCACGCCTCGCTCGGCGATCTTTTGTCGCAGCGCGTCGGTAATACGCATGGTCAAGTCTGCGCCGATATCCGCCATGATGAGCGTGTCTTCGATTTCTTCCCATGCGTCTTCGTCGAGGTCGCCCGCAGTAAGAATACCGAGCAGCCCTTGGCCGATTGCGTTCTGGGAGCGCGACAGGCGCCCACGCAGCTTGCCCATCCGGCCCGCGGCTGGCGCGATCGCCTCTACAGGTTCGGAGGACGCTGGCTCGCTGACTATTGCGTCCTCGGTCGGTTCGGCGCCGTCCACGAGCGCACGCTCTGCCCCACCGACGGTTACCGCCGCTGCATCGGCAGCCTCTTGTGCCTCTTCGATGTCTTGCTCTTCCACGTCCTCGTCGACCGTAGGTTCTGTAGGCGTCGGCGTCTGTGGTTCTTCCGCCGCCAGCGTCGGTTCCGGTTCCACGACCGGTTCAGACTTCTCAGCCTGTGTCTCCTCTACAACCGGCTCCGGCACAGGTGCAGGCGGTGTGGGTTCTGGAGCGGAGGGGGCGTCGACAAGCGGGACTGGCTCCTTCTCTTTCGACCCTGCTTGGGCAAAATTAAAACTGCCTTTGGCCTGGTAATTCCCCGACTTTTCCTGCTGGGTCAGCTCCTTCGGCTCCGCCGGCTTTTCGAAGGAAACTGACTTTGCTGATTTTCGTTTCTTACCAACGATTATGATGCCCGCGATGAGAATCACGAGCACCGCAATCGAGATTACGATCAATTCCGTATACGTCGTCATGGCTTCCATAGTGCCAAAGGTCCCCACAATCTGTAGAAAATAACCCCTTTTCCCCAGCGACATGGTTGAATAAGGTTTATGAATACTCCCCCATTTTTGCAAAACTTGCCAAAAGACGTCGCGCACTGGATCCTCCCAGTCATTACGACCGCCATCTCCTTAGCCGTCGGGCTCGGCATCATTGCCTCAAGCGGTTCTCTTGGAAGCTCGAAGGTGGACGTACCAAGCGTCGGCACTGACGCTCCGAAAGAAGCAGTACCCGCAACTGGCGAGGCTCTCGCTACCGCGCTGAATACAACGTGGGCACCAATTCCGGTACGCGACGGAGCTACCGTGACCTTCATCAAAGGCGCTCAGGGATACACGATTGGCGGAGGACCATGCAACGGATACGGAGTCGGCTTCACCATCGATGAAGCAACCGGAGCGGTCTCAACGTTTACGGTCCCAACCACAAAGAAGGCCTGCAAATCCGAAGACATAATTTGGGAGAAAACCACCAGCGACTTGCTGAAGCAGACAACTAGCTTAAAGGTGTTCGGCCAGGATAAGCTCTTCGCAGCTGGCCCTGAGGGAACTCTGGAGCTTGTCATAAAGAATTAGCCTCACGCAACTACTTGTTATGCGTCCGGATCGGAGTTAGGAGCTGACCCCGCCGGGCGCATTCTTTGTGAAAGCACCCTTGTGACACCATCGCCGCGCATTGTGACGCCGTAGAGCACGTTTGCCACATTCATAGTCGGTTTCTGGTGCGTAATCACAATGAGCTGCGAGTCCTGGCGCAGCTCCTCGAGCAGCGCAATGAGTCGGCGCAAGTTCACGTCATCGAGGGCTGCTTCCACCTCGTCCAACACGTAGAAGGGGCTCGGACGTGCGCGGAAAATCGCCACCAAGAACGCCAACGCCGTCAGGGACTTCTCCCCACCAGACAGCAGGGACAGCCTCTTGACGCGCTTGCCCGGCGGTCGTGCCTCAATCTCGATGCCGGTGAGCAGCATGTCATCCGGCTCTGTCAGGACGAGGCGCGCTTCCCCGCCCGGAAACAGCGTGTGGAACACGCGCGGAAACTCAGCTTCCACGTCATGCCATGCGTCAGTGAAGAGTTGCAGGATGTGGGCGTCGACATCCTCGATGACGTCGAGTAGGTCCTTGCGCGCCTGAATGACGTCGGCGAGTTGGGTTGAAAGGAACGTGTAGCGCTCCTCGAGTGCCTTGAACTCCTCGAGGGCCAGGGGGTTGACCTTGCCCAAGGACCGCAAATCCTTTTCAGCCTGCCGTAAGCGCTGGGTCTCAACGGCGTCGTCAAAGTCCTGCCCCGGCGTGTAATTCGCAAGCAAGTCATCGACCGAAATTCCAAGCGACTCAACGATCTTCTGCTGAGCTTCCTCGAGACGGACCTTCGCCTGCGACCTCGCAATATCTGCAGCGTGTGCCCGGTCGCTCAGCCGATTCAACTGTTGACGAGCTGCGCTGACCTGTGCCCGCTCCTGTTGAATCTTGGCCTGCAACGTAGCTAGCGTGCGCTGCAACTCATCGCGCTGCGCAGTAGCCCGCTCCAACGCATCCTGAACACGCGAAATCAGCGCCTCAGTGTGCTCCTTCACCGCGCCAGCAAGCAGGGCCTGGGCTCGGCGACGCGCCACTGCCGCCTCATGCCTCGCCTTCGCCTGGCGTTCGTTTTCCGCCTGGCGCCGCAGTGCACCCCCCTTCCCAGCGATCGCCTGCGCTCGCTGCTGCGTCTCACGCGCGGCGAGGACAGCCTCCAACTCGAGCGCCTTCGCCTGTGTCAAGCGCTGGGATGCCGCGTCACGTGCCTCGGGCGAGGGACTTTCCTCCGCAGGGGTCTCATCGATACGAGAGAGGCGGTCCTGGGTCTCTCGCAGCTGTTCCTGGCGCTGAGTCAGGCGTTGCTCGGCGTCCTCAAGCTGCTGCGCCGAACGAGCGCGTTCCTTCTCCGCGTTGCCCGCCTGTGCTTCCAAGCGCTGGTACTCGCGCTGCCACGACGCGACCACCGTGTCGTGCTCGCGCAGCGCTGCCTTCGCAGCCGCTACATTGACCCGCGCGTCTTCGACCGCAAGCTGGGCGCCCTCAAACGTGCCGGAGAGCTCCGATAACGCATGCTCGGCGGCGTGCAGATCGTGCTGCGCGGCTTCGACCTGCGCGCTGATCTCGACGGTCGAAGCATTCGCGATGCCTACCGACATCCAACCTTCACCGAACAGCGCCCCCTCTCGCGTTACGGCACGCAGCCTTGGGTCAGCCTTTACGACGTCCACGCCCTCGCGCGGCGTTGCTACCACAACAACGTCGGCCAACAGGCGCGCTACCGGCCCCGCCACCGAATCATCGACCTCAAGGTGGTCAAGGAGCCAGTCGTGGTCTCCATCGGTCTTAACCCTCCACAGCGCGCCGCCAACTGCCTCAACAACGCTGGTACGTTCAGCAGCCTGCAGCTGCTCCACAACGCTGAGGTCTCGTTCACCGACGAGCGCTTCGCTGAAGCCGCCGAGCGCGGCGGCCAGCGCAGCTGCCAGTTCCGTGGGAGCTTTCACCAGCGACGCAAGCGCGTGATAACCCCCAAGCGTCTCCTCCGCGTTCTGCGTTGGCATCTGGCTTTGGAGCGTCTCAATCTTCGACTGCAGCGCAAAGACTGCTCGTTCGTGCTCACGCTGTTGCGTTTGTAGTTCCTGGAAGCGCCGTTCAGCAGAGGCAAACTCTGAGTCTGTCTGCTCGTACTCCTGCATGAGCGGATCTCGCTGTGCTTCGAGCTCAGCAATCTTCTCCGCTACTTCCTCAGCTTCGCCGCGCGCACTATGCGCCCGCTCGCTAGCAAGCGAGAGCTGCTCCTCAAGCCGGGTAGCCTCCTGCTCACCGCCAAGCACCGCCTGCTGGTGTGCTTCCTCCTGCGCGACGAGGCGCACAACGCCCTCACGGCGGTCCGCCACCGCCTGGATCTGCGCAAGGTGTTCGCGCTCCGCGTCATCGAACGCAGCCTGCAATTCCGCCACGTCTTCTCGAACGACCTCGAGGCGCCCGGCAGCCTCCTCAGCGGCTTCAACAGCAGCCTCATACTCCTCGTCCGCTGCCGCTGCTTGCTCGAGGAGCTCCTCGGGGTCCTGCCCGTGGTATGCGGTTTGCGTGTTGAGGTTGTGCGCTCGCTCCTGGGCAATCCGCAGCGTCGCGTTCGCCCGTTCCTCGAGCGAAGACAGCGCGAACCAGGTCTCCTGGGACTCCTGTGCGCGAGGCTGTACCTCACGCTGCTCTTCTTCGAGCTGCGCGTATTGTTCTTCGGCGTTCTCAAGCGTCGCGGTCACGGTCGCGACCTGCTCTTCGAGCAGCTCCGCACTCTCATCGCTCTGCACATATGCAGACTGCAACGTGACGACCTGGTGGCCGGCGAGGCGGAGCCGGGCGTCGCGAAGCGTGGCTTGCACCGTCGCGGCGCGCTTCGCTGCTTCTGCTTGGCGCTCCAACGGTTTGAGCTGCTTACCCAACTCATCAGTCAAGTCCTGCAGCCTATCAACGTTCCCCTGCATCGACTGCAGCTTGCGCTGCGCCTTCTCTTTACGACGTCGGTGCTTCAGCACGCCGGCGGCTTCCTCAATGAACGCGCGGCGCTCTTCTGGGCGCGACTCCAGAATCTCCGACAGCTTGCCCTGCCCAACGATGATGTGCATCTCGCGGCCGATACCGGAGTCCGACAACAGCTCCTGAATATCCATCAGGCGGGCCTTCGTCCCGTTGATCTCGTACTCGGACGCACCATCGCGGAACATGCGCCGCGTGATCGCGACCTCCGTGAAATCGACAGGAAGGTGCTTATCGCTGTTATCGAACGTGAGCGTGACCTCCGCGCGCCCCAGCGGCTTGCGGTCCCCCGCCCCGGCAAAGATGACATCCTGCATCTTCCCGCCGCGCAGATTCTTCGCGCCTTGCTCCCCCATCACCCAGGCAAGCGCGTCGACAACATTCGATTTACCCGAGCCGTTCGGCCCGACAACAGCGCAAATGCCGGGCTCGAACTTCATCGTCGTCGACGAAGCGAAGGACTTAAAGCCCTTCAGCGTCAACGATTTCAAATGCATTGTGGTGAGTTTACCGTTCGTTGAAGCCTTCCGCCCCACGAGGCTCGCCGTATTGCGCGATGACCGTGTCCACGCGGCCCGGTCGCTGTTGTGACGACGGTTGCTCCTCCAGCAGCCGTCTCAGTTTCTCGACGGCCCCTTCGTCGCCTTCCGCGACTACTTCAACGCGGCCGTCGACAAGATTCTTCGCATACCCCCGCAGGCCGAGCTCCAAGGCCCGGCAGCGGGTCCACCAGCGGAACCCGACGCCTTGCACGTGACCGTGTACAAATGCGGTCATACGGATTGTAGCCATCGGTTACTTCAGACCGCCCTGCTCGTTCTTTTCGCCTTCGGCGCGGGCCTCGGATGCGGTGATGCGGTCCTCCAGACTGCGGCGTGTGACCGGGTCAGAGCCGTCCCAGAACTCAATGTTTTTCACCTCAGGCATCATGTCGCGATGGAAGACCGGGTCGATGCCGTGGACGCGCTGCTCGTTGTAGTTCTTGAGCAGCTTGATGGCGACGCCGGCGAGCGGGACGATCGCGATGATGTTGATGATGGCCATGGTGCCCGCCATTGTGTCGCCAAGCGACCAGACCAGCGGGATCGAGCCGAACGCTCCGAAGAACACGAAGACGATGACACCGCAGCGGAATACATTGAGCACCGCCTTGGAGTCCGAGAGGTACTCAATATTCGCCTGCGCAAGGTAGTAGTTACCGATCACTGACGAGAACGCCAGGAAGAAGAGGATGAACGTGATGAAGTGTGTGCCCCACGCACCCACCGTTGACGCCAACGCGGACTGCGTCAACGATGCTCCCTGGACGTCATCCAGACCGTAGCTGATCTCTGGGCCCAGCAGCACGATGAACGCGGTAATCGAGCACACGACGAGGGTGTCGAAGTACACGCCGAGCGTCTGCACCAGCCCCTGTTTCACCGGGTGCGACACCGTCGCTGTAGCCGCTGCGTTCGGAGCGGAACCCTGGCCGGCCTCGTTCGAGAACAGACCACGGCGCATGCCCCAGACGAACGCCATCCCCAGCGTCGCACCACCAACCTGTTTCAGACCCAGGGCGTGGCCGACGATCAGCGCGATCATCCCTGGAACTTCCTGAATGTTCAGAATGACGACCAGCAGGCCAACCAGAATGTACGCAACCGCCATGAAAGGAACGATGACCTGCGTGAAGCTCGCGATACGGGTCACACCACCGAAGATGATGGCCGAAGTCAGCGCAGCAATGACCACAGCCACAATCAGCTTCAGCGTCGTCGAGTCGGAGCCAACCGAACCGCCGACGGCCTCAACGATGGAGTTCGTCTGAATCGCGTTGTACACGAAGCCATAGGTGAACGAGAGCGCAACGGCGAAGATCACTGCGAGCGGGCGCCAGCCGAGTCCTCGCGTCATGTAGTAAGCAGGGCCACCGTGGTAGTTGCCGTTTTCGTCCTTCGTCTTCCACAGCTGTGCCAGCGTGGACTCAACGAACGCCGTAGCGCCACCGACAATCGCGATCATCCACATCCAGAAGACTGCGCCAGGCCCGCCGACCGAAATCGCGAGAGCGACACCGGCGATGTTGCCCGTGCCCACACGAGAAGCGGCGGAGATGGTGAACGCCTTGAACGCAGAAATACCGCCGTACTCTTCATCCAAATCGCGTCCGTCGCGGTCCTTGCCCTTCGGGGTCTCCGTGACCGCCTTGAACATTTCTGGAAGCAGCCGGACCTGTACGAACAAGGTACGTAGTCCGAAATAGACACCCGCAGCAAGCAGGAGCCAGGGGACAATGTCCCAGATAATGCCGTTGAGAGTTCCGTCAATGAACTCGGTTGCTTTTTCCATGCGGAGAATCCTAGTCGCTATGACAGGATTATTCGCGATTTTACGTAGGATTCTGGCATGTTGGGCAGTAGTAACTCGACCGCTGGTTCACGACCGTCTTCGCGATAGCGTCCCCACAACGGGCACAAGGTTCCCCCGCGCGCCCGTAGGCATTCAATGAGCGAGCAAAGTACCCCGATGCACCGTTCACGTTCACGTTCACGTAAAGGGAGTCGAAGCTCGTTCCTCCTTGGGCGAGCGCGCGCTCCATGACGGCACGTGATGCTTCGAGAAGATCAACCGCAGTTTCCTGACTGAGCGTATTCGCCGGCTGCCAGGGCGCGACTCGCGCGGCCCACATCGCCTCGTCAGCGTAGATGGAACCGATGCCACTGACCACGGATTGGTTCAGCAACACCGTCTTCACTGCCGATCGTTTCCGCCGCATCAACGCAGCTGTTGCCCCAACGTCGAAGTCTTCCTCGAAGGGATCCATCGCGATGTGGCGTGCGCGCTCCGGAATGCCATCGACGAGCTGACAGTATTGCCACGATCCGAACGTGCGCTGATCTACGAAGACAAGCTCAACGTCGCCCATCCTGGCGCGAATCCGCGCGTGCGGGCTATCCACGCTGCCCGGCGCGCCGACGAGCATCTGACCGCTCATCCGAAGGTGTACTAGGAGACAGGCTCCGTCGGAGAGGGTGAGCCAGAGGTATTTGCCGCGACGCCCGGTACCCGTGACTCGAAGTCCAGGCAGGATCGCTGTGAGGTCGACGGTGTTGTCCCTGACCGCTCTGGAGTGCGCAATGTCAATGCGGTCGAAGGTCCTGCCAACGATGTGCTCGTCGAGCCCTCGGCGAACGACCTCGACTTCGGGCAGTTCAGGCATGGGCTACGCCTTGTCGTGGTGCTGTTGTTCGAGGACGAGCGCCTCCGGGTGCTCCTGGAAGAACGCGACGGCTTCTCGCGCGGCTTCTTGCTCGGCGAGCTTCTTATTGCGTGCTACCCCTCGCCCACGGTTTTCTCCAAGGATCATGGCATAGGACGTGAATTCGAGATTGTGCTCGGGCCCTTCGGAGGTGGTGACATACTCGACCATCGGTATACCGCGTTCGGCAAGGCGTTCCTGGAGCACCGTCTTCCAGTCTTGCCTGTGACCGTGTGCCGTCGCGTTGTGGAGCTTTTCGTGGAAGAGCTTGAGGATGACGTCGCGGGCGGTTTCGAATCCGTACTGCCGGTAGATCGCCCCAAAAAGTGCCTCGGTTGTATCGGCGAGGATGGACTCTTTTTCTCTACCACCAGTGTGCAGCTCTCCTTTGCCGAGCAGCACGTACTTCCCAAGGCCAATCCCTCGTGCGACATCGGCCAGGCCATAGCGCGACACGATTGACGCGCGCATCGGGGAAAGCACCGACTCGGAGCTGGAGGGGTAAATCTCGAAGAGTTTCGTCGCTACGGTCAGGCCGAGCACTGCGTCGCCGAGAAACTCGAGGCGCTCGTTGTTGGGAAGGTAGTCGTGCTCGTTTGCGAAGGAACGGTGCGTTAACGCTAAACGCAGTAGCTCTTCGTCAAGGTCGACACCCAGCCACTCAAGCAGCGGAGCGTGGTCAACCTCGTCAAACGCTTTCTTCCATGATTCTTCTCCGCTGACGCGGTGCTTCTTCGACCGCCGACTCATAGGAACTTCTCCAGACCTGCCCAGCGTGGATCGACCGCGTCAGTTGCTTCGCCGCTGATGCCGTCTGGTGCTGGGACATCGCTGTCCTCTGGGCACGCGGGCTGGCAAGTCGGGTTGAACGGTAGGGTCAGGCCCGCCTCATCGACGAATGCCTGCTCGAGGTCAACCGTTTCATCTTCAATGCGCATAATTTCGTCGCCGGATCCTGCGTCTTCCTCGACTTCTTCATCCCCATCGATGAAGTCGTCGCCATTGGAAAACACCTGTGAAACTCGTAGCGTTTCGGTCGGCTGCAGTGTGCGAAGGCAGCGCACGCACTGCCCTTCCAGTACGGCGGTCGCGGTGGCGTCAACCATCACACCAGAGCCAAGTGGAGTCACCGTGGCGTCGACTGCCACTTCTTGTCCTTCGGGGATTGCGATCATCTCCGGCCCGATGCGCGATGGAGCCGGACCCACATTATGGACGACCACCGGCATGCCGTCGCCATGCAGGGCGTCAGCAACTTGAATAATGAAAGGATTTGTAGCCATAGCAACCCAAACTCTACATCGGTTTCATTCCGGAAGTGCTACCCGGTTTACTTGTGCGCGTTCCTAGTGCTCGCCGTAGTCATATCGCTCGGAGCGCTGGTGCGCACCTGATACGCCTGCGCCACGACGGAGCGCCGAACGGTCCTTGGAGACTGTTCGAAGCACCGAGGAAAGCGATTCCTCGAACTCGGCAAGCTTCGAATCCACGAACTCATCGCACTCCCCGCGCAGGCGCGAGGACTCGGCGTGCGCCTGCTCTACCAGGCGGTGCGCCTCTTCGTCTGCGCGACGCATGACCTCCGCCTCGGACACAAGGTGCTCCTGCTGCGCGAGGCCCTCGTCGATCGAACGCTGGTATTCCTTCTGACCATTTTCAATCAGGCGCTGTGCCTCTTCCTGGGCCCGCGCGACGGTGGCTTCCGCGTCCTCCCTGGCACGGCTGACCATGTCACGGGAGTCCTCTTCGGCATTGGTGACCAGCATGGTGGCGTGGGATTGGGCGTCGTCAATCATTTCCTGTGACTGCGCGTTTGCCTCGTCCATGATGTGCTTCGCGTCCGCGTTCGCCTGGGCAACCAGATCGTCTGCACGCTCCTGCGCACCGTGCAAAATAGCGTCCTGCCGGTCAAGAACATCTTGCGCGTCATCCATCTCATTCGGGATCGCGTCACGAATATCGTCTAACAGTGCAAGTGCCTCGTTGCGTGGCACGAAGCATGTGCTTGACATCGGCATGCCGTAGGCCTGCTCAACGATCTGGACGAGTTCATCAAGAGCTTCAAAAACGCGATACATGACGGTTATCGTACCCGAGAACCACAGCACTGAGTGCGCAACACAACGGAAGGGATGCACTACACTTTGCGCTCATGGATGAAGCATTGCGCACCCCGACAACTGTGACCATCGCACCCGATGCCTTCAAAGGCACGGCGTCTACTGAGCAGGCCGCAACCTGGATCGCCGAGGGCGTCCGCGAGATATTAAAGGACGCAACCATCAAACTCGCACCGATGGCCGACGGCGGCGAAGGAACCTCCGAACTGTTCAAAGGTGAGCGCATCACCCTGCCCACCACGGATGCCGCCGGACGCCTCACTGAAGCCAGCTACACCTACGATGCGGCCTCCACGACGGCGTTTATCGACGTCGCCGCCGCCTCTGGGCTGCCCGCGGTAGCCGATGCTCCCGTCCCGTTGACCGGCGACACCTACGGCACGGGCGTGCTCATCGCCGACGCGCAAACCCGAGGCGCAACCCGCATCGTCCTCGGCCTGGGCGGCTCGGCAACCACTGATGGTGGCACCGGCATCCTCGTAGCCCTCGGCGCCAACCCCGTTGATGCACAGGGCTACCAGCTCAAACCCGGCGGAGGTGACCTCGAGCGCATCGCAGACCTCGACACTGCGAAGGCCAACATTCCCGCGGGCGCGCTCGACTGGGTGCTGCTCACCGATGTCGACTCCCCCGCAACCGGCCCAGCGGGATCCGCCGCTGTGTTCGGTCCTCAAAAGGGCGCCACAGAAGAAGACGTTGCCAAGCTCGACCGCGGTCTTGCCAAGCTGTGCGAGGTAGCAGGCCTCGACCCCGCTACACCAGCATTCGGGGCAGCGGGAGGCACCGCTATCGGCATCACCTGGCTCTCCACACTCCTCCACGGAGACGACAGCCACGTCACCATCACCCCTGGTGCGCCAGCCATCGCCAACGCCAGTGGACTCTCGGATCTCATCGCGCAGTCCAGCCTGGTCATCACCGGAGAAGGACGTTTCGACGCCCAGACCGCCACCGGCAAGGTTGCACACACTGTCAGCCAACTGGCCGCCGACGCAGGTGCCGTCTGCGCCATCGTCGCGGGCAGCTTCGACGCTGAGCCCGCGGGAGGAACCATCGCGGTGCCCCTAGAAAATATCGCGGACACCAGCGAACAGCTCCGCCGCGCGGGACGCGAAGCCGCGATTCGCTACTTGAACACCTCGACGGTCCAGGGGTAAAGCGCGGGCGTCTCGAACTGGTCTTGCTGCTCGAGCGCCACAGGGTCTGCCGGAAGCTGCGCCCGGGGAGCTAGGATCCGCGACAGACCCATCGCCAGACTGTTGAGGCTCCTCGCGCCCTCAACTTCAATGTCGTAACGCTGGATCGCAGCACCGTCCTCCTCGGCGGACACCTGCCTATCCTGCAGGTAGGTTGACTCCAGTTCCGAAACGACGTCCCCTGGCAACGCCACGTGCGGGGTGTGCACGACGCTTCCCGTTGTGAGCTTTTCGCGCCGCACCAAAATATCAAGCGCGCGTTGGTATGCCTCCGCCAACTGCGTTGCCGACGTATCTGGAGCAAGCACGTGGAACTGAATGATCGCCATGACGAACAGGCTAATACACCGGGGAGTACCCTAGCAGGTATGACTTTTCCAGTGCATTCGTATCGCGACGCCCTGACCACCATGGCCGACGGAACGATCAAGCAGGTCAACCCGTTTTCTGGTACCGAAGTCTGGACAGTCCCAGGCCGCGGAAACCGGCCTCTTTCCCGCCCGACCGGCACCCCGCACCCACTGAGCGAGTCAGACTTCCACGAGCACTGCAACTTCTGCGATGCCCACCAGCTGCGCACCCCGCCCGAGAAATCGCGCATGGTGCGTACTCCTGACGGCTGGGAAATCCGGCGCAATTCCATGCCCGAAGAGCTCGACACCACCACTGCCGAGTTCCGGCGCGTCCCTAACCTCTTCGAAATCGTCTCCTACGACTACTGGGCAAAAAACTACGGCTACACCATGTCGAAGTCGCAGCAGGAACACATGGACCGCTACCTGGCAAACCCTGCTGGCAAAGCACACGTACTGGACATCGTGCGCACCCGCCTCAAAGCCTCCGGGGAGAACCCCGACCGCGACGAAGCATCGCTTCTGGAGATCGCGCCCGCGTACTTCGGTGGCGGCCACGACGTCATTATTTCTCGACGCCACTTCGTCGACGGCGCCACTGACGATACCCAACTGGCAAGCTCAGGCACCCTGACCGAAGACGAACACGATGCCTTCTTCAGGTTCACCGTCGATTCCCTCCACGACCTCGTCGTCAAGAATCCTTACTCTCCGTATGTCGTGGTTTTTCAAAACTGGCTTGCACCGGCTGGTGCCTCCTTTGACCACCTGCACAAACAGCTCGTCACTGTCGACGCGCGTGGCGTGCAAGCAGAGATGGAAATCGCCAAGCTACGGCAGAACATCAACATGTACAACGAATGGGGCCTGAATTACGCGTTCTATCACAACCTGGTCATCGCGGAGAACGATTACGCCATCGCTATTGCAGGCATTGGGCACCGCTACCCCACCGTGTCTATCTACTCGAAGTCCGCGACCTGTGCCCCCTGGGAACAGTCGGAGGCGGAGGTACGCGGAATGTCCGACCTCGTGCACGCCATCCATGCAGCGATGGGACCTGACGTTGCGTGCAACGAGGAGTGGCACTACCGACCGGTGGACTTGGACTTTCCCATGCCATGGAGAGTGAACATTAAGTGGCGTATTTCGACGCTCGCCGGCTTCGAGGGCGGCACCAAAATCTACGTCAATACGCTTTCCCCGTTTGATATTCGCGACAAAATGGTAAATAAACTCTACCGGCTGCGCGACACGGGAACTGTGACAAAGTCACTGCGTATCGCCACTGAATGCGCTCCGTCACGCAACTCGTTACTCTATAACCCAGTCCTTTAATCAAAAGTTGTTTATACCTTCCTCACAAAAGACTGGTATTACTTAATGGTGATGGTAGTTACGCAAGCACGTGCGCAGTGACGCACAGAGGGACGCACATGAGCAACATCAACGATATTCTCAACAGTTACGTCGTTGACGAATCGTGGCAGCGTGCATTCTACGAATTCATGCACACCACGCCCGAGCTGTCGATGCAAGAAGAGGAAACGCACGAGCGACTCCTCGCCGAGCTCGCACAGTTCGACTGCGAGGTCGTTGCACCCCTCGGAGGCTACGGAATCTGCGCGATCTTTCGCAACGGTGACGGGCCTTCCGTACTGTTCCGTGCCGACTTCGATGGACTCCCAGTTACGGAAGCCACCGAAGTTCCATACGCTTCAAAAAAGAAAGTGCGTCTTAAAGACGGCACTAGCGTCGGCACCATGCATGCTTGCGGCCACGACATGCACACCACCGCACTTCTCAGCATGTGCAGCTTTATGGACAACACCCGCCGTACATGGCGCGGAACGTTCATCGCGCTGTTCCAGCCAGGAGAAGAGCTGGGGGTAGGGGCAGAAGCGATGGTCAACGACGGACTTCTTGAGCGCATTCCGCGCCCGGATGTCTGCTTTGGCCAACATGTAATGCCCGGACCTGCGGGAACCGTGATGTCAAAGGCGGGTCCCCAGTTCGCGGCATGTGACTCCATCAGGATTACAATTCCGGGGCGCAGTGCGCACGGCTCGATGCCGCACAACGCCATCGACCCAACGTTTACGGCCGCGATGATCATCGCCCGTTTGCAAGGGCTCGTTGGCCGGGAAGTTGATCCTTCTGACTTTGCAGTTGTCACCGTTGCTAGCCTGCACGCTGGAACAACGAACAACATTATTCCGGACTCTGCGGAGCTCGTACTCAACTGCCGCTTTTATCAAAATAAGACGAAAGCGCAGATGTATGCCTCCATCGAGCGGGTAGTTCGCGCAGAGGTGCAAGCATCGGGAGCCACTGAGGCGCCAACGTTCGAGTATTTCGCTCACGGCGAGCTCATGAGCAACGACGCCGAGGTGTACGCCAAGGTCCGCCAGTCTTTCGACGCCGTCTTCAAGGATTCATCTGCTGACGCCGCTCGGAAAACAGTTTCGGAGGACTTTCCAGTTATTCCTTTAGCGTTCGGCGTGCCGTACTTCTACTGGCTTATCGGATGTACTCCGAAAGCGCAGTGGGAGAAGGCCGTCGCGGCAAACAGGGTTGCGGAAGATATCCCCGTCAACCACATGCCGACCTTCTTGCCGGACTACGCCCCAACGGTGAAGGCAGCTACCAACGCCGGACTCACGGCGGTTTTGACGTATCTTGCTCAGCCGTAACGCCGTTACGATTGAGCTTGACGCATTCCAATTCGATACATCAAGAGATCTGAGGTTTTTATGAAGAACACTGTAGGAACATCGGTACCGGCACTGCAGGACACTGTCGCCGGCCATGTTCGTGGTTTCTCTGGACGCAACCCGCAGGCATCCACCAACAACAAGTTCTGGACCGGGCTCTCGGCCGCTGTTGTTGAGCAAATTGCTGACAAGTGGGATGCAACCCAAAAGGCATACTCGGCAACACGCCAGCAGGCGTACTTCTCCGCTGAGTTCCTTCAGGGCCGCGCACTGCTGAACAACCTTACGAACCTGGGCATGGTGAAAGAGGCTGAGGCAGCTGCTGCTGAACTCGGCCATAACCTGACCGATGTTCTTGAGGCAGAGCACGACGCCGCGCTGGGCAACGGTGGCCTTGGCCGTCTGGCTGCATGCTTCCTTGACTCCGCAGTGACGCAGGACTACCCGGTCACCGGCTACGGTCTGCTCTACCGCTACGGCCTGTTCCGTCAGGAGTTCGTCGATGGCTTCCAGAAGGAGCACCCGGATTCCTGGAAGGAGTCGTTCTACCCATTCGTTGTTGAGCGCACCTCCCAGGAGCGCATCGTGAAGTTCGACGACATGACGGTTCGCGCTGTGCCGTTCGATATGCCGATCACCGGCTACGGCACCGATAACGTCGGCACGCTTCGCCTGTGGGACGCATCCCCGATGCACGAATTCGACTACGACGCCTTTAACTCTCAGCGCTTCTCCGACGCCATCCTGGAGCGCGAGGCTGTCCACGACATCACTCGCGTGCTCTACCCGAACGACACCACGTACGCAGGCAAGGTGCTTCGCGTACGCCAGCAGTACTTCTTCGTCTCTGCTTCGCTGCAGGAGATGATCGACAACTACATCGAGCACCACGGTGAGGACCTGAGTAAGTTCCACGAGTACAACTCGGTACAGCTCAACGACACCCACCCGGTACTCGCTGTCCCAGAGCTCATGCGCCTGCTCATGGACGAGCACGGCCTGGGCTGGGATGAGGCATGGAACGTCACCACCCAGACGTTCGCTTACACGAACCACACGGTTCTCCAGGAGGCTCTGGAGACCTGGGATGAGTCCATCTTCAAGCAGCTGTTCTGGCGTATCTGGGAGATCGTCCTGGAGATCGACCGCCGCTACCGCCTCGACATGGAGTCGCGTGGCATCGGCCCTGAGGATGCTCACCACTACTCCCCTGTCCACGACGGTAAGGTCCACATGGCGTGGATCGCTTGCTACGCCTCCTACTCCGTCAACGGTGTTGCTGCGCTGCACACCGAGATCCTGAAGCGTGACACGCTCAACTACTGGTACTCCATGTACCCAGAGCGCTTCAACAACAAGACGAACGGTGTGACGCCACGCCGCTGGCTGCGTATGTGCAACCCGCGTCTTGCTTCCCTGCTGGACCGTCTCTCTGGCTCCGACGAGTGGACCACGGACCTGTCCAAACTCAAGGAGCTGCGCAAGTACGCTGACGATCCTGCAGTGCTCAAGGAACTGCGCGAAATCAAGACTGCCAACAAGCAGGACTTCGCCAAGTGGATCGAGCAGCGCCAGGGCGATGTCATTGACCCGGATTCGGTGTACGACACCCAGATCAAGCGCCTGCACGAGTACAAGCGCCAGCTGATGAACGCGCTGTACATCATCGACCTGTACTTCCGCATCAAGGAAGACGGCGAGACCGACGTTCCGAAGCGCACCTTCATCTTCGGCGCGAAGGCTGCCCCTGGCTACACGATGGCGAAGGGCATCATCAAGCTCATCAACGCCATCGGCGACCTGGTCAACAGCGATCCGGTTGTTTCGAAGTACCTGCACGTGGTCTTTGTGGAGAACTACAACGTCTCCCCTGCTGAGCACATCATCCCAGCAACGGATGTTTCCGAGCAGATCTCCACTGCGGGTAAGGAGGCGTCGGGCACCTCGAACATGAAGTTCATGATGAACGGTGCGCTGACCCTGGGCACGATGGACGGCGCTAACGTGGAAATCGTTGACGCTGTTGGCGAAGAGAATGCTTACATCTTCGGCGCCCTCGAAGAGGATCTGCCTGAGCTGCAGCGCTCCTACGACCCGAAGGCAACTGCCGAGCAGACCGCAGGCCTGCACCGCGTGCTCAACGCACTGGTCGACGGCACCCTGGATGACTGTGGCACCGGCGCGTTCCATAACATCCGCGCTTCCCTGCTCGAGGGCTTCGGCTTCGACGAGGCTGATGTCTACTACGTGCTGGGCGACTTCGCGGACTACCGCGAAACCCGCGACCGCATGGCGAAGGAGTACTACGAGGACCCAGATGCATGGGCACGCAAGTGCTGGATCAACATCTGCGAATCCGGCCGTTTCTCCTCTGACCGTACGATCCGCGACTACGCGAATGAGGTCTGGAAGATCGAGCCGACGCCGATCAACTAGTCCATTGTTGTAAGGCCTGCCGCTGTCTCGGCACGGCAGGCCTTTGGCCTGCTTACAGCACTTGTTAGACTCTTCGCGTGATTCTGCTCATCGATAATCGCGACTCGTACACCTTCAACCTTGCACACTTACTTGCAACACACGCCGGCGAGGAGCCGCTCGTGGTGGGCGCAGAGGACGTCGAAAAGCTTGGTATCCCGGCCCGCATTCGCGCGGGCGAGTTTACGCACATCGTCATTTCTCCCGGCCCCGGCCATCCCGGCAAGGCCGCTGACTTCGCTGGAGCGAAGCGCGTTATCGAGGCAGCTGATGGGGTTCCCCTCCTCGGGGTCTGCCTCGGACATCAAGGTTTAGCGATGCACGCCGGTGCCAAGGTCATTGAAGGGACGCCACATCATGGCGTTGTGAGCACGCTGCAACACTCAGGCGAAGGCCTGTTCCGAGGCCTCCCGCAGGACTTTGAGGTAGTCCGTTACCACTCCTTGCATGTTGCTGAGCCGCTTCCTTCCCAACTCTGTGTGCATGCGCGCAGCAGCGATGGGGTTGTCCAAGCTATCGAGCATCGAAACCAGCCGCATTGGGGCGTTCAATTCCATCCAGAATCGGTGTTGACCGAATACGGCAGCCAACTTATCGCCCGTTTTCTTCAGTTGCGTCCAAGGCCAGTGTTGAAAGTGCTCCACCGCGCGCACCACCTCCAAAACGAGATTGAACACATTTTTCAGTCACTTTCGATAAATGCGGAGCAGTGCTTTTGGCTTGACGACGCCACCAAACAGAGCTGGTCGATCCTCGGAACGAACGCTGGCAGCCTATCTACCACGATTGCAGGCGAGAGCACACTTGATGAGCTCAACACAAAGCTCACCCAAACATTTGATCGCTCGGCGGTTCCACCGGAGGTGCCGTTTGCGGGTGGCTATGTTGGGTATTTGGCATACCCGCGTCCAAAGGAGCACGGTGTCTGGCTCATGCCCCAGTCGTTTGTCGCCGTCGACCATACGTCCGGCACCGCACACTGCATGGTGCTCTATCACGATGCGCCAGACGAGGAAGCGTGGTCGTTGCTCAACTCGCTCGAGGCCGCCCTCGACGCACATGGGCCTTCTGAGGTAGAGCCTGCTGCTGTCCTCGAAGGCGCATGGCGGTACAGCCGGGGCGAGTATCTAGCGCGTATCGCCGAAGTCAAGCGCTACCTTGCCTCCGGCGACTCCTACGAGGTCTGCCTGACCGACACCTGGGAAGGCACCTGCACAGGGTCCAGCACCGCCCTGTACGGCACGCTCCGGAGGCATAACCCAGCCCCGTATGCCGCGTACCTCCGGCTCGACACCTCGACAGAAATCGAAGTGTTGTGCTCATCGCCAGAGCGTTTCCTCAAGGTCTCCGGCGGTGTCGTATCCACCAAGCCAATCAAGGGCACTGCCCCGAGCAGCACCGACCCGCAGGAGCTACGGCTGGATGCCAAGACGCGGCAGGAAAACCTCATGATTGTCGACTTGCTCCGCAACGATCTTTCGCGCGTGTGCAATCCGGGATCGGTGCAGGTGCCACGGCTGATGGAGGTGGAGACGTTCGCTGGTTTGCACCAACTTGTCTCAACAGTCACCGGACAATTGCGCTCAACGGCGGCTGTCACGGACCTTATCGACGCCACCTTCCCCGGCGGCTCCATGACCGGTGCGCCAAAAGCCCGCACACTCGACATCATCGATGAGCTCGAAGCCGGGCCTCGCGGCATCTATTCGGGCACCATCGGCTACCTCGGTTTCGACGGCAACGCCGATCTCAACATCATCATCCGCACGGCTGTAAAACGAGGCAACCAGATCACTATTGGGGCAGGTGGCGCAATCGTGTGGGATTCAGATCCTGCAGCTGAATACACCGAAAAGCAATTGAAAGCAGACGCTGTGTTACAGGGACTGGTGCGTTAGCATGCACGCATTCCAATGGAACACTGCTACCGAATCGTGGTCTCCAACCACTCCGGAAGCTGTCCCCGCAGCACCTTGCCACCGGGCGGAAAGCTGGCTCCACACTGGATCGGCTCCGCGTGGGTTTCACCTGCACCAAGCACGCTTTGGTCCTGCTCCGGCAGCGTTGTGGCAGGAAACGCTCCGTGTCCTATCTCATTACGCGCCAGATACCCCGGTCTTCCCCCGTGTTGCCGAGTTTGGAAATACCTTTTACCTGCATATCCGGCCTGCACCGACACTTCGAGAACACACAGTTCTGACCTGGTTCAACCACAACGAACCTGCCGACCCGCGCACACAACCCCTGCGCAAGGGCCCCGACCTTAGGGCGCTAGGGGTATACCGCACGCAGCACCTGATTCCGGGCACCCATGACGTCATCCTCGGTGACTTTGCCGAAACCACCACCGGCGCACTGGTTGGTTGGAAGGATCGCACCCTGGTGGTGCCTACAAGTGTGCATCTGCCATCAACGACGCAGCAGCTCGTCACTGAGCACGCACGTAAGCTCGGGATCAGCGTAGCCGACGGCCCTTTGGGTCCGGATCAGCCACTTTGGTTCCTCAACGCGGTGCAAGGAATCAGCCCAGTCACAGCGCTCATCACACCAGCGGGTGCACGCATTGAGATACCACAACACCCCGACGTCGCCACGTGGCGCGAATGGTGGCGCCGTGACGACCCCGGGGTGTCTAGGGCTAGGACTTGGTTCTAGTCCTCTTCGTTTTCCTTCTTCTTCGACCAGTAGGCCTCCTCGCCCAGCTGGTGGACGTGAACCGTGTTGGTCGAGCCGGCAACTCCAGGAGGAGTACCTGCCACCATCACCATGGTGTCGTTTTCCTGGTACTCGTCCATGGCAAGCAGGTACTTGTCAACGGTGGCGATCATCTCGTCCGTGCTGTGCACTGGTGGGCAGAGGAAGGTCTCCACGCCCCAGGTGAGTGCGAGCTGGGAGCGAACCTCCTGCTTCGGGGTGAACACGAGCAACGGCAGGTCTGGACGCAGGCGAGCTACGCGACGCGCGGTGTCACCAGTTGCTGTGAACGCGACGATTGCGCGGGCATGCAGACGGTTTGCCACGTCATTTGCCGAGTAGGAAATCACACCACGGCGAGTACGCGGGATGTGGTTCAGCGGCGGCACCTTGTCCATGGCCTCAGCCGAGCGCACGATGCGGCTCATCGTCCGGACCACGTTGTGTGGGTCAACGCCAACGGAGGTCTCACCGGAGAGCATGACGGCGTCCGCACCGTCGAGCACGGCGTTTGCGACGTCCGATGCCTCAGCACGCGTTGGGCGCGAGTTTTCGATCATCGAGTCGAGCATCTGCGTAGCGACGATCACCGGCTTCGCGTTCTCGCGAGCAATCTGGATGACGCGCTTCTGGACGCCAGGAACCAGCTCGAGCGGAATCTCAACACCCAGGTCACCACGAGCAACCATCACGCCGTCGAACGCGAGGATGATCGACTCAAGCGCGTCGACAGCCTCTGGCTTCTCCAGCTTCGCGATCACCGGGACGCGACGTCCAACTTCGTCCATGATCTCATGGACGAGGTCAACGTCTGCCGGAGAGCGCACGAAGGACAGCGCGATGACGTCGACACCCATCTTGAGTGCGAAGCGCAGGTCTGCCTTGTCCTTTTCGGACAGCGCCGGAACGGAGATGTCCATGCCTGGCAGAGAAACGCCCTTGTTGTTGGAGACTGGGCCGCCCTCGGTCACACGGCAGACAACATCGTTGCCGTCAACCTCGACGCACACCAGACCGACCTTGCCGTCGTCGACGAGCAGGCGGTCACCTGGCTTGGCGTCCTTGGCCAGGTTCTTGTAGGTCGTCGAGACGCGGTCGTGCGTGCCAGCCACGTCGTCAACAGTGATGCGGACCGTTTCGCCGGTCTCCCAAACAGTCGCGCCTTCTTCAAAGCGCCCAAGACGAATCTTTGGTCCTTGAAGGTCGGCCAGGATGCCGACAGCGTGTCCCGTCTCATCGGTGGCTTCGCGGACCCAGCGGTAGTTCTGCTCGTGATCCGGATAGTCGCCGTGGGAGAAGTTGAGGCGAGCGACATCCATGCCGTCGCGCACAAGTCCGAGGATTGCTTCTTTGCTGGCCACTGCCGGGCCAAGCGTACATACGATCTTTGTTCTTCTATCCACGAGATCCAACCTAGTAGCGATTCAACAATTACCGGTGGTTTCAAGGCCAGATAGTGCGTGAATTCTCCACTGCCGTATCGTGTGGCCTATCTTCCACTTCGGATACCACCCTACCCCGAATCACGATTCGTATCATCATTGTCGTTGTGGGCGTCCACTTCCAGGGCCTCTCTCCCCTTCGGAAGCAAGAAGAAAATCCCAAGTGAAACCAAGAAAAGCACGCCGGAAACCCACGTGTTCACGCGCAATCCAAAAAGCAGTGTCGCTTCATCAGTACGCATCAACTCAATGACGAAGCGGCCCATCGTGTAGCCGGCAACGTAGAGCCAAAACACTCTGCCGTGACCGAGCCTGAACCGCTTGTCAGCCCACAACAGGAACGCGAACACAAGCAGGTTCCACAGCAGCTCGTAGAGGAACGTCGGGTGCACGCTCGCGATGACCTCACCTGTCGAGTGCCCCGTCAGCGGCGCGAAGGCCCCATGCTCATCAACGCGGTAATAAATATCTAGCGCCCACGGCACAGTCGTTTCTGCGCCGTACAGTTCCTGGTTGAACCAATTCCCAAGGCGCCCCACCGCCTGCGCCAGCACGATTCCCGGCGCGAGTGCATCCGCCACAGGCCCCACGGCGATCTTCTTCCACCGAAGCAGTAGCCACACGCTCGCTGAGCCCAGCGCAACCGCACCCCAAATGCCCAGGCCCCCCGCAGTGATGTTCAGCGCCTGCAGCGGGTCTTTTCCGGGACCAAAGTATTTCTCATGATCAGTCACTACGTGGTAGAGACGACCGCCAATGATACCCATAGGGATAGCGACGATTGCCGCGTCCCAAATTACGTCAGGGTCACCCCCGCGAGCCCGGTAGCGCCGAGTTCCCACCCACATCGCAAGCAAAATACCGGTAATAATGCACAGCGCGTACGCCCTGATAGGGAGCCAGCCGAAGTGCCACACGCCCTGCGGTGGCGATGGGATGTTTGCCAGAATCGTAGTTTGCACGCCCCCTAGTGTGCCTGATTATCGCCTCGAAGCGCACGCCGGGTGACGGCCCGCCGTCGCCAGCGATGGGATCGACGCCTCAACGTCGGCCAGGATGGCATCCGCACCAGCGGCAGCGACATTGAAGAGATCGCGCGGAGTCAGCACATCAGCCATCATCACGACACGTATTTTGCTTGGCAATCCCGCCACAAGCTGCCCCAGCGCGAAATGATCAATGTCCCCCGCTTGGCGCAGCGGGGGCACTACAGCCAGCACCGATGCCCCAGCGCGAAGCGCGCGTGTAGCTTCCTCAGCGTCTCCGATTTGTACGAACGCCGACATGCCAAGGGTTTCCGCCCTGTCGAGGAGCGCCTCCAGGCGCGGCTGCTCGAGCAGGTCCGCCCGAAGCACAAGCGCGTCGGCACCGTAGCAGCGTGCTTCATGCACCTGGTAAGGATCAACGATCGTATCCAGGCTCAGCACCGGGATGTGTACCGCCCCCCTTGCCGCGTCCATCTCGGTACTGGCGACCTCACGGCCGAACAGTGCGCCCGAGCATGCCAACATGTGTGCCCCTTGCATCTCCAGCTCCATCGCTGCGAGTGCTGCGCGGTGAATGCGTTGTTGGGTTGTCCGGACGCCGTGCTGGTTGTATTGCACCTGGGCAATGATGGAACATCCATCTGCGTCTACTGCCGCATATGCGTCGCGTGCAGAAGCGGCAACCCGCGATCGGTCCTTCACCTCTTCAAATGTCACTGCGGACTCACGACGTGCAACCTGACGCTGCACTGCAGCGAAAAGTTCGCCGTGTACATCCGTGGCACACATATCCGCCTCCCGCGCGACTCCGAGGTGAAAGCCCTATTGTTGCAGTTGTCAGGGTAGCCCGCGCATATTTAGTTCATGAAATTTCACGGGGGTATACCGAATATTTAACGGGCAGCCTCGTCGTCGGTTGGGTCGATGCCCGAGTCCAAGGCGTCCCACATGACACGGCCAGAGTCGGGCCGGGCTGCCAGGTCCTCACCTAGCTTTTCGCGACGCACAGCCTCAGTCTCGTATTTATTGAGTTTCGCGGAATCAACCCCAGGGCGAGCCACCACGAGGAGCGCTCCCAGCAACCCGAGCAACGCCCCCACGACGACCAGCGCAACCCCCGTGCTGTGCTGCTGGACTTGCGTGATCTCCGCCCAAGCAGCGATAGCACCTTCGCTCGCCGCACCGCCCTGGTCCCCGCTGCCAGCGCTCAGCAGCGTATGCAGACGGCCCTGGTCTGGCTCGCTTACTAACGCCCGCAGGCCTGAGGCTCCCGCGCCGACGGCCCCGAGCGCTGCCACGACGCCAACAAGTCGACGCCCAAAACGCCGCAGCGCGAAGATCGCGATCATCGCGACGATGAGCAGCAGCGACACCGCCGCAATCTCCGTCGACCACGTCGATCCATCGACCGTCGCGGTACTGGCACCAGCACGATCGTCGAATACCTCGACGGTGAACCAGTCCATCCTGGCGCCTACCCATGTCAGCGCGCCGCCGGCGCCGACTAGCACAGCTCCGACGCGGTTCGCCGTATTCACCTAGTTATCCTCCAGCAACACGTCGGCGTCAAAGCACGTTCGGTCCCCAGTATGGCAGGCACCGTTCGTTTGTTTCACCTTCACCAACAGCGTGTCCCCATCGCAGTCAAGACGCACCTCGCGCACCTTCTGGACCGCACCACTGGTCAGGCCCTTAATCCAATACTCGTTGCGGGAGCGTGAAAAGTAAGTCCCCCGTCGCGTTTGCAAAGTGTATGCCAGCGCACGCTCATCCATCCAGGCCATCATGAGCACCTCGCCGGTGTCAGCCTCCTGAACTACGGCGGGCACCAGGCCACGTTCGTTCGTTTTCAAACGGGCCGCGATTTCGGGGTCTAATACGGCATCTTCTGGGCGCGGTTCCGTCATTATCGAACCTCAAATCCTTCGTTTCGAAGCGCATCTTTTACCTCTGCGATGCTGACTTCCCCAAAGTGGAAGATCGATGCCGCGAGTACTGCGTCTGCACCGGCTTTCACCGCTGGCGGGAAATCGGCAGCCTTGCCTGCCCCACCGGATGCGATCACCGGAATACTCACCGCCGAGCGCACCTTCTCCAGCAGCTCGAGATCAAACCCGGACTTGGTGCCATCGCCGTCCATCGAGTTCAGCAAGATCTCACCGACGCCCAAGTCCTGCCCGGTACGGGCCCACTCCACCGCGTCGAGTCCAGCAGAGCGCGTGCCACCATGCGTTGTCACCTCAAACCCAGACGGCTGAGGAATGCCTCCCTCTGGTACACGGCGCGCGTCGACAGACAGCACGATGCACTGTGCGCCGAATTTCTCGCTGAGTTCCCGCAGCAACTCCGGACGGTGAATCGCTGCTGTATTCACGCTAACTTTGTCCGCGCCTGCACGCAGCAGTTCTGACACGTCTTCGACGCTACGAACGCCACCACCAACGGTGAGCGGAATGAATACCTGCTCCGCAGTCTTTCGGACCACCTCGAGCATCGTACCCCGGCCTTCACGCGAAGCCGTCACGTCCAAAAACGTGAGCTCATCGGCGCCTTCCATCCCATAGCGCTGTGCAAGCTCCACGGGGTCACCTGCATCCCGCAGGTTCTCAAAATTGACGCCTTTCACTACCCGCCCGTCGTCCACGTCGAGGCAAGGAATCACTCGGATTGCAACAGACAAGGTAATTACCCTCCATACAAGTTTTGTGCCACGCTACTCCAGCCCGCTCATGCGTTCCGGAAACTACATACTACCGCGAAGCACTATCGCTATCTGGGCTTTCAAAGCATTGCTGGACTGTCGCGAGCGCAGTCGCATGCGCTGCACTGGTGCCGATGATCGCTCCAGTCGAACCCATCGCCCACGGCTGCCCGTACACGTCCGTCACAGTCGCTCCCGCGCACCGCCCAAACAAGACGCCTGCGGCGTTATCCCACACGTGCGGGGAAAAACTGACACTGGCCTGAAACGATCCCGCTGCAACAAATGCTAGGTCAACGCCCACCGACCCCGTCATGCGTGGCCGCAGCGAAGCGGCTGCGAGGCCGCCAATAAACGAAAGGCGACCGTCTGCTGGGAACGCGGCACGGTCGTCCGCCCCGACAGTTGCCACCCCCACCTGCGCAGCGGTCGTTCGCGGGTCAACGCCTTGCGGAAGCGCAGGAAGCGGGTTGCCGTCAAGCACGACGGACTCCCCCTCGATCGCGTGCATTCGATGTCCCAACAGCGGCATGTCGGTCACGGCGACGACCGGTTGGCCGTCGATAAGGAGGGCGACCAAGATCGCACACATTGGGTTGCCGCACGAGTAGTTGGATGTCCCATCAATTGGGTCGAGTACCCAGCACGCTTCAGCATTCAGGTCGCCGCCATGTTCCTCTCCGAACACAGGAATGCCCGTCGCATCGGTCAGTCGCTTCCGCAGCAAAGACTCAATCGCGAGGTCTGCTTCGGTGGCGAAGTCACCTTCGCCTTTAAAAAGCGTCGGAGCTGCACCGATATGCGTCTGAAACAGCTCGGCGGCTTCATCAACCGCTCCCAACGCGATGGTTCGGTATGCCTGCAGATCCCGCACGCTGCCTACTCGCCTTTCGATACCTTTGCGACGGCCTCTAGCGCCTCACTGAGCGTGAAACGCCGCTCATAGAGCGCCTTGCCAATAATGACCGAATCAATCCCCTCGTCAGCGTAACGCGCAACGTCGACGACATCATCGAGAGAAGCAATACCACCAGAAGCTGTGATGTTCGCGTCTGTTGCCGCGGCAACTTCACGCAAAAGTTCGATGTTCGGCCCCGCGAGCGTGCCATCCTTGCTGACGTCGGTGACCACGAAACGGCTGCAACCGACGGCATCGAAACGCTCCAGCACCTCCCACAGGTCACCCCCATCAGAGGTCCACCCGTTGCCCTTCGTGCGCCACTCGCCGTCGGTTTCTCGAACTGCAATATCGATTGCAATCTTGTCGCCGTAGCGCTCAATCAGCTGGCAGGTCCAGTCTGGTTGTTGCAGCGCCGCGGTACCAATGTTGACACGCTTCGCGCCAGTGGCAAGCGCGCGTTCGAGGCTGGCGTCGTCACGAATGCCGCCTGTCAGCTCGACAGCGATTCCCAGCTGCGCAGTGATTTCCGCCATCAATTCATGATTCGAGCCGCGCCCAAACGCAGCGTCCAAATCCACAAAGTGGAGCCACTCAGCTCCTTGGTCTTCCCACCGGCGAGCAGCCTCCAGAGGGTCCCCGTAGCTTTTCTCGGTTCCGGCTTCCCCTTGGTCCAGCCGCACGGCCTGACCTTGGACAACATCTACAGCAGGCAACAAGGTAAAAGTCATGGTGCTCATCATATCCAACTCGACTGGCTCCGGAGGTCTCTATAGCGTCTTGACCCAGTTTTCTAGCAAGTGCAGCCCAGCATCGCCAGACTTTTCCGGGTGGAACTGCGTCGCCCATAGCGGACCATTTTCGACGGCGGCTACGAACCTGTCTCCCCCGTGCTCCGACCAATGCACCAGTGGCGGCGCGATGAACTCATCAGCTTGCAACGTCCATTCGCGCACGCCGTAGGAATGTACGAAGTAGAACCGCTCATCGGCGTCAATGCCGTCGAACATGCGTGAACCGTCGACAGTATCGACGGTGTTCCACCCCATGTGTGGAAGCACAGGGGCTTGGAGCTTTTCGACGGTTCCCGGCCACTCCTCCAGCCCAGCGGTGTCGATCCCGTGCTCCACACCGCGCTCGAACAGAATCTGCATCCCAACGCAGATGCCAAGGACAGGACGCCCGCCAGCAAGGCGCTGACCGATAATCCGGCCGCCATGCATCGCCTGCAATCCCCGCATGCACGCGTCAAACGCTCCGACCCCTGGAACAAGTAGGCCAGCAGCCTCGACTGCCACTCCGGGGTCTGAGGTAACGCTCACGCGTGCCCCAACTTGTTCGAGGGCGCGCTGAGCGGATCGGATATTTCCTGCCCCGTAATCAAGCAGTGCAACATGGGGTTGTGGCATGTCGTTCACAGTCATGGAAACTGATTCTAGCGCCCATTTCTCCGGTAGAGGCGCGGGGGCTGCACATTTTTTAGACGCACCGACAAATTATTCACCTCGACGACGCGGTGCTTACCCAGTTGCCTATCCAACAGCGTGATCACCACGCCGATCAGGATCACAGCCGCCGCGATCCCAAACATCGGGGTGAACATCATCATGGTCAGCAGCATGCCGTACATCGTCGACCCCAATCCTGTGCCGCCATCGAAAGCGATATTCCAAACAGCGGAAGCCTCGGAACTCTTCGAACGGGGAAGGCGGTAAAACATCAGGGTCAGCGCCTCGTTCTGCACCGCGCCGAAACCGGCGCCATAGATCAGGGCTGCCAACGCCATCCACCACACCGGCAGGTCGAGCAGCAGGATGAGTGCTATCACGAAGACACCGGCTGCGGAGATGAACTGGCATGGAATCAGGATGCTGCCCGGGTACCCCTTGCGGTCCATGACCCGGCCAGCAGCGTAGCGCGACAGCATGGACGCAAAGTTCATCACGCCCAGCATCACCCCGCCAAGGGCCGCGCCCTTCGCGGGATCGAGGTCGCGCATTGCCGCAGGAAGGAAGTTTGTGATCGCCCCGTACGCGGAGGTCACGAACATTAGCGCCATGCCCGGAACAAGCACAAGACGCCACATCGGGACATGGACATTCGCGACGCTCAGCTCGTCGCGACTCGATCGCGGCACAGCTGGGATAAACAGGCAGGCCACCAAGGAGGCGAGACCGATGCCCGCCGCGATGTAGTACACAGCGTTATAGCCGATGAGGTTGGCGAGCGCGAGGCCCGACGGCAGTCCAACCATCTGGGACAATCCCACCATGATGCCAAGGGTGCCCGTCGCCCGGCCCAAGAGACGGCGTGGCACGAGCTCTGCGACGACAGCTGCTTCCGCGACAGTCAAAGCACCAAACCCGACCCCACGGATCGCGCTGACGGTCAGCACCGTACCGGCTTCCATACCAAGCGCATAAGCAAATGCTGGAACGCCCAGCAGCAGCGACGACAGCCCCATAATCAGGCCGAAACCAAACTTGCGCAGCAGCACAGGCGTCATCATCTGTGTCAGTACTGTCGCCAGCATGAACACGCCAGTGGTCAGGCCTGCAAGCGTTTCAGTTCCCCCCGCATCAAGCACCGCTGTAGGAATCACCGGCAACAAGATCGCCCATGCGACGAAGGCTGTCATTACCGCGAGCAACACGGGCTTCATGCCACGTGCTTTCCAAACGCTCGAGACCGAGTTGATTTCCTCAACAGTAAGCGGTGTTGGTGGGAAGAACTTCAAACTACATAACCTCCATCATTGCCATCAGTGCAAGCGCCAGCGCGAGCGCAGTAGCTAAGGCTAACACTGCGGTCGGCACCCTCAACCCTCGCTGGTACGTTGACCACACTCCGCCTGCCAGCACACCAGCTAAGACGAAGAGGCCAAGCACAGCCATGCTTGCTGGAATGCCTCCCACCTATAACGCACCCTTTGTCGACGGAACACCTGTAATCTTTGGGTCCGCATCAACCGCAGCGCGCAGACTCCGGGCCACAGCCTTGAACTCGGCTTCCGTGATGTGGTGAGGGTCGCGCCCATAGCGCACGTTCACGTGCAACGTCATCCGGGCGTTGTATGCCAGCGTTTCAAAAAAGTGGCGGTTGATGACCGTGGCGTAGTGCCCGCCAATGATCTGCCAGTCCATGTGCTCAGGCTCGCCGTTCATCACGAAGTACGGGCGCCCAGACAGGTCGACCACTGCCTCAACGAGCGTCTCGTCCATCGGCAACAGCATCGACCCGAAACGTCGAATACCGCGCTTGTCCCCGATCGCGTCCAAGAGCGCCCACCCGAGCGTGATCGCGGTGTCTTCCACTGTGTGGTGGGCGTCGATCTCAGTGTCGCCCTTCGCGTGCACAGTGAGGTCAAACGCGCCATGCGCGCCGAATGCTGTGAGCATATGGTCGAAGAACGGCAGACCAGTGTCGATGTCGGTCACTCCCGTTCCATCAAGATCGATGGACACCGTGATGTCTGACTCCGACGTCTTCCTCTGTGCGGTTCCTACCCTATTCGCCATGAAGTACCTTTCTTGCAGCCTCTAAGAAGGCATCGTTTTCGCTATCAAGACCAACAGTCACACGGAGGTGACCTGCGACGCCGACGTCGCGAATCAGCACGCCACAGTCGAGGAACTGCTGCCACGCTGCGTGGGTGGAGTTGGCGTCGCCGAACGGGCCGAAGAAAATAAAGTTCGAGGAGCTCGGCACAACCTCGTAGCCCATCTCTTCCAATGCTGCCTGCACCCTGACGCGCTCTTGCGCAAGCTTATCCACCGTCGCGAGCGTGTCCCCTGCGTGCTTCAGCGCCACACGTGCCGCGACCTGGGAGAGCACAGAGAGGTGGTACGGCAAGCGCACGAGCATGACGGCGTCGATAAACGCGGGGGCTGCAACGAAGTAGCCCAATCGCGCGCCAGCGAAGTCGAACGCCTTCGACATTGTTCGGGACACAACAAGCTTCTCCGGGTATTTAGCCAACAGCGTTGTCGCGGACGGCGAATCCGAAAACTCGGCGTACGCCTCGTCAATAATGACGATTCCCGGCGCTGCTTGCACGATCGTTTCAATGTCCTCGAGCGAGGTCTCCCCACCGGTTGGGTTATTCGGCGTCGTAATAAAAATGACGTCCGGCGCGTGCTTCTCGACGGCCTGCACAGCTTCCTGCACGTCGATGTCGAATGCCTCGTTGCGGGCCACAGGGATGAATGCTGTTTGCGTACCTGCCGCCAAGATTGGGTGCATCGAGTAGCTCGGGACGAAGCCCATCGCACTACGCCCGGGACCGCCGAACGCTTGCAGTAACTGCTGCAGAATCTCGTTCGAACCGTTCGCTGCCCAAACGTTGTCCTTGCTGACCTTGACCCCGGTCTGCTTCGACACGTATGCGGCTAGGTCCTCCCGCAGCAGGACAGCGTCGCGCTCCGGGTACCGGTTGAGCGAACGTGCTGCCGCTTCAACCTCAGCAACCAGGTCCTCAATGAGTGCGTCAGAAGGCGGGTACGGGTTCTCGTTCGTGTTCAGCGCGACAGGGACCTGCAGCTGCGGGGCGCCGTAAGGGTTCTTTCCCTGCAGCTCGTCGCGCAGTGGCAGCGAATCAAGGGTAACGTCCTGAGCGATCGTCAAAGCACCAGCGGACATTATTTGGTTCCTTTCCCGCGTGCCTTGATAGCTTCACCGTGTGCCGGCAGCTGCTCCTCTGCGGCAAGCACCATGATGTCTTCGGCAATTTCTGCGAGTGCGCTCTTGTCGTACTCGATGAGGTTGACAGGTTTGAGGAATGTCAGCGTGGACAGACCCGGGTTGAATCGGGCTGTTCCGGAAGTCGGCAGGACGTGGTTCGATCCGGCCGCGTAGTCGCCGAGTGGAACCGGCGAGTAGGGACCGACGAAAATAGCGCCAGCGTTTCGAACCTGCTCGGCAACCGCGCGAGCATTTCGGGTGTGCACCTCAAGGTGCTCTGCTGCGTACACGTCTGCTACGGCAACTGCGTCGTCGATGTCATCCACCAAGATGATGCCCGACTGCTTGCCGCCCAGCGCGGTGGAGGCACGCTCGGCGTTCAGTGTTTCCTTCGAGCGTGCCTCGACGAGCTGACCAACCTGCTCCGCCAACTCCTCCGAGTCGGTGATCAGGACGCTAGCCGCCTGCTCGTCGTGTTCTGCCTGCGAGATGAGGTCCAAGGCAACGTACTCTGCATCCGCACTGTCGTCGGCAATCACCGCAATCTCACTCGGCCCGGCCTCAGCGTCGATGCCTACCGTTCCGTTGACCACACGCTTCGCAGCTGCGACGTAAATGTTGCCCGGTCCAGTCACCATATCGACGGGCTCAAGCTCACATACATCGTCGCCGTATGCCAACAGAGCAATCGCTTGCGCACCACCGACAGCCCACACTTCGTCGACACCAAGAAGCGCGCATGCTGCCAGCGTTGTCGGGTGAGGCCAGCCCCCGAACTCTTCCTGCGGTGGTGTGCACACCACCATACTGTCAGTACCGGCCTCTTGAGCAGGGATGACGTTCATCAGCACGCTCGAGGGGTAGACAGCTTTCCCTCCTGGCACGTAGAGCCCCACGCGCGAGACCGGAATGAAGGTCTCGGTGACGGTCGCGCCTTCCGCAAGCGTCGTGGTGTGTGGCTGCGGTTTCTGCTCGGCGTGGACTTTCCGGATCCGCTCGATGGCCACTTCAAGTGCAGAGCGCAGCTCAGGATCCAGCTTGTCGACGGCCTCCTGGATCACGTCCGCCGGCACCCTCACTGAGGCGGGACGGATCCCATCGAATTGCTCACCGTACTCAAGAGCCTTTTCGGCACCACCGTCACGGACTGACTCGACGATCGGCGTGACTGCGGGGAGCACCGCATGGACATCTACACCACCGCGTGGCAGTGCCCTGCGTAGTGCGGCGGTCGTTGGGGTTGTCCCCCGAAGGTCGGTAACTCTCAGCATTTTCGTGTCTCCCACATTCAACAAACGAGCACAGTACGTACCGCATTTATTGTATTCACCGGCAGACAGGAAAAAGCTGTTCAGACTAAATAGGACGTCGCCCCAGAACTTTCACCCAGAGAATATGGCGGTTCACACTATTTCGGGGGTGTCGAGAGATTGCAGTACGAGACGCCACCACGCAACTATCCCGGTGACCAACGGCGCGAGGCACAGCACCACGCTCGACGTAACAGGCGGGAATACGCTAATCCGTTGCCCGTCCTCAAATCCTTCGGCGTGCTCAGGCATTGCAATAAGCCAGTCGGTGACGATTCCACCGATGGCCAACACAACTGCTCCCGCGAGCGCCGCAACGACAAGCTGCCAGGCAAACCACGTAAACTGGCCACCACCTCGGCGGCCCCTGCCCGCAACGCCGACGATCAACCCGACTACCAACAGGACTATTGCCAGCCACCCCAGCCCGGCAAACTGGGCGTTCTTCACAGTCTCAACTTGATCAATAACGAACGCGCCATCGGACACGACGGCCACTATTGGGGGACGTAGCCACGCCCACACTCCCCCACCGATTACTCCGCTGACGAGCCCAACGAAAAGAAGGCCGGCGCCAGCGTGGATCGTGGCGCGCGGCCTTGAGTCGGGCTGTGGTTGTGCTAGTTGCACAGCTTCCAGCGGCCGTCTTCGTGGGTGAAGAGCTGAGTCTGGGTCTTTTCACCCTCGGAGTTATTCGACTTCACCGTCGCCGAAGCATGGTCGCCATCGACGCGAACGTCACTGAGTGAGATTTCAGTCTTCGGGATTTCAATCGCCTGGCCGGCTTCTTCCTGCATACGTGCAGCCTGCTCAATCACCTCGAGGGAAACGCCTTGACGTTCCATCTCCTCCAGCGCAGGCTCAGTGATCTTCTTACAGGAGTTATCCAAAATGACGCGCGTCCACTTTTCGAAAGACTCTGGGTTCGTCACCTTGCGAACCACGTCTTCCATTTCCTTGCGCTGCGCTTCGGTGCCTTCTTTACCGCCCTCGATTGGCTCGAAAGTTGGAACAGCAAACTCTCCGTCCTCAAACGGGTTCGCAATCGTTGGGATCGCGCCCGGCTCCCCCTGCGCGTCCGTCTGCTTTTTATCGTCGGACTTCTTCTTGTCCTTTTCGTCCTTCTTCGGTTCTTCCTTCGCGGGCTTCTCGCCCTTATCCTTCTCGGAAGCCGCCGAATTCGGAGCGCTGGCAGCGGTGGACAGCCCGCCGCCCGCGGTCTCGTCATCAGAGCCACACGCTGTCAATGACATTGCCAATGCAACAACTGCAGCTGCAGCAACCTTGGAACCAGTGGTGGAAATCCTCACGACGTATCTCTCCTTACAGCGACCGGCACAACTGTTGTGCCCAGCCTGTTACGTTAAAAATCGTTGATGCCAATTTTAACCACGCATTGCTGCTGGCCTAATTACGCCCCGGTACCAAGCATCTGAACACTCTCTGTGAACTTGTTGTAAACGTCGGTCCCCTTACCACCCAACGGCAGGTAACATGGGCGTACATGCACCTGTCCGTGGATCAGATCACGATCACTGCGATGGATTTACTCCGGTCATACGGCCTAGCCGATGTGTCAATGCGCAGGATCGCCAAGGAGCTCGACGTCGCACCGTCGGCACTGTACTGGCACGTGGCAAGTAAGCAAGACTTAGTAGCGCGCCTCGCCGAGCGCATTGTCGCACCAATTACGGACCCTTCTTTGCCGACCCTTTCGACGAAAGACGCGGCGACGCTCCTCCGCAAATGCTTACTCAGTATCCGAGATGGGGCTGAGGTAACGGTCACAGCCGTTGGCAACCCGGAATCTCCGATACACTCCCAGCTCCAACGCTTTTTCATCACATCATTGACGGGAGAGGTCGAAGGGGCGTCGATAACTCGACTCCGCGCAGCCGCCGACGCACTTCTTCACCTCATCCTGGGCAGCGCCCTCGTGCAGCAAACCGAATCACAGCTGGTAACAGCCACAAAACCGAAGGAATCCTTGATCCATTCCCCCATTGACGAGCGCGAGGAAGCATTTGCTTACTCCATCGATCTCATCGTTCGGGGAATGCACGCTGACTGTTGACGGCCGGACTGGCGCGAGTTTCGCAATGCGTCGAACTTCTGAGGGTGCACTATGGTAATTCCTTATGACTCAAAGCTCTTCTTCCCCAAAGCCCGCGGATGAGGTTGTCGTGTGGCCTGGTTCCTCGTACCCGCTAGGTTCTACCTACGACGGTGCCGGAACGAATTTCACACTCTTTTCAAGAGTTGCGGAGAAAGTTGAACTTTGCCTCATCGACGATGAAGGCGCAGAGACTCGCATAGAACTTGAAGAGGTAGACAACCACGTTTGGCACGCCTACCTTCCCGGAATTACCCCTGGACAGCGATACGGCTACCGTGTTCACGGCCCCTGGGACCCGGCGAACGGCAAACGCTGCGATGCAAACAAGCTGCTCGTTGACCCCTACGCCCGCGCGTTCGACGGCGACTTCTCGCAGCATTCTTCGCTCTTTTCATACGACATCAACGCAGAGGTCCCGGGCACCGGCCGTAACGAGGAAGACTCGTTGGGTCACACGATGCTCTCTGTCGTCATCAACCCCTTCTTCGACTGGGGTGATGATCGCGCACCTCGCATCCCTGATGAGGAAACTGTCATCTACGAATGCCATGTCAAAGGCATGACCCAGACACACCCCGACGTGCCGGAAAACCTTCGTGGCACCTACGCTGGCATGGCTCACCCCGCGGTGGTGAACTATCTCAAGGACTTGGGCGTCACCTCCGTTGAGCTCCTGCCGGTCCACCAGTTCCTGCAAGACGGTCGACTGCGCGACCTTGGGCTGCGCAACTACTGGGGCTATAACACCTTTGGTTTCTTTGCTCCCGAGAACAACTATGCAGCTGCTGCGCAGCCAAGCGACGCCGTCGCCGAGTTCAAGGGCATGGTTCGGGCGTACCACGAGGCTGGCATGGAAGTCATCCTTGACGTCGTATACAACCACACTGCCGAAGGCAACCACCTCGGCCCCACCATTGCATTCCGCGGGATCGACAATGAGGCGTACTACCGCCTCGTGCATGAAGACAAGTTCCATTACATGGACTACACCGGCACCGGCAACTCCTTCAACGTGCGCGACCCGCACTCGCTGCAGCTCATCATGGATTCTCTGCGGTACTGGGTCACGGAGATGCGCGTCGACGGCTTCCGCTTCGACTTGGCGTCAACCCTCGCTCGCGAGTTTTCAGATGTAGACCGCCTAGCCACCTTCTTCGACCTCGTCCAGCAGGACCCGGTTGTTTCCCAGGTAAAACTCATTGCCGAGCCATGGGACGTCGGCGAAGGCGGTTACCAGGTGGGGAACTTCCCCGCTTTGTGGAGTGAGTGGAACGGGAAGTACCGCGACACCATGCGCGAATTCTGGCGCGGAGAGCCCGCCACGCTTGGTGAGTTCGCGTCCCGCCTGACGGGATCCTCGGACTTGTACCAGCACAATGGCCGTCGCCCTACTGCGTCGATCAACTTCATTACGGCCCACGACGGCTTTACGTTGAATGATCTGGTGTCCTACAACCACAAGCACAACGAGGCTAATGGCGAGGACAACCGCGACGGCGAAAGCCACAACCGTTCCTGGAACTGTGGCGTCGAGGGGCCAACGGACGACCCAGAGGTTAACCAGCTGCGTGCGCAACAGCGTCGCAACTTCTTGACGACGCTGCTGCTCTCCCAGGGCACGCCGATGATCTCCCACGGTGATGAGCTTGCCCGCACCCAGGGCGGCAACAACAACGTGTACTGCCAGGACAACGAAATTGCGTGGATGAACTGGGCGCAGCTCGACGACGGTGAGCAGCTGCACGAATTCACCAAGAGGCTCATCGCTATCCGCAAGGCTCACCCGGTCTTTCGTAGGCGCCGATTCTTGGAGGGCGGTGCGCTTGGCACGGATGCAGTCGACCGCGAGATTGCTTGGCTGGTCCCGTCCGGCGAACTGATGACGCAGTCTGACTGGGACTTCGCCTTCGGCAAGGCGTTGATGGTGTACTTCAACGGCGACGCCATCGCGGAACCGGACGCTCGCGGGCAGCGCGTGCATGACGATTCGTTCATCTTGATGTTTAACGCCCATTACGAAGATATCGAGTTCACGTTGCCTTCACAGGAGTTCGGATCGAGCTGGGAGGTCCTCATCGATACCACCGAGCCGTTGGGGTACCCCGCAAGCACGGTGACGATCGATGCTTCCGAGACCACAGTCGTCCCGGCGCGCTCCACCGTGGTGCTGAAGCAAATCGGCGCTCCGGTTCGCGAAGAGGCGTAAGACCTGGGTGTTTGCCCACTGGAAAGTTCGTGTCCGGTAGGTGAGTAGTATGTGTGCTACTCACCTACCGGATTTTTGATTGGAGCAATGCCCTGTGATTACTTCCTGCCGTGCAACGTTGAGTGTTTCGAATACACAGCTGGTTGTAACTCCAACTGCGTTGGAGGCTGCACTCACTGGTTCGAGCGAGCCAGTGAGCATTCCGATCGAGGGGATCACGCAGGTCGTGATTTCAGAAGGCGATGGTTGGAGCACCGGTACGGTGAGCGTTGCTTCAGGTGACAGCGTCGTCGAGATTACGTTTGCGCCGGGTGCGGGTGACTCCATGCGCGAGCTTGAATCTGCTATTGCGGCTGCGCAGCGTGGCGACGCCCCTTCGTCTGACTCGGCGTCGGATATGTCGGACGGTGTTCATGGTTTTAGTTTCGTTGCTTTCGATGTAGAAACCGCGAACCAGCAGTGGGGCTCTGTCTGCCAAATTGGCGCGGTGAAGGTGATCGATGGCGTTGAGTCTGACCGGGTGTCCTGGCTGTGTACACCACCGGATCGGTGGGCAGAGTTTGATCCGCATAACGTGGCGATTCATGGGATTCGTCAGGAAGATGTAGAGAATGCTCCAAGCGCGGCTGAGTGTATTTCGAAGCTGGTCGAGTTCGCTGGTGATCTCCCGCTGGTCGCGCATAACGCATATTTTGATAGCTCTGCGTTGTTCCAAGCAGCTACGGCAAGCGGTATGGAGGCTCCGCAGTTGCTCTTCGGGTGTTCGTTGGCGCAGGCGCGTTCGTTCGACCTTGACGTGGAAAATCACAAGCTGCCCACGCTGGCGACACACTTTGGCGTGCCCCTGGAGCAACACCACGATGCCTGCGCGGATGCTGCGGCGTGTGCGGGGATCATGGTGGGTTTGGCGCGTCAAGCGCACTACCAGGGTTCACTTGTGGGGTTCGTTCATGATGCTGGTTTCACCTTGGGGGCGATCGATGCGCAGCGTGTCACTCCCGTGTTGAGGGATCGCTCCGGCGCGGGCAGGGCGCTGCAGGCAGAACAGATCGCGAAGGGTGGCGTCGAAGCTGGCGCCGCTGCGGTGCCTGCGCCGGCGGGTAGCAACCAGGCTGGGCCTTCCGCAACGAGCACGCGGAAAGAAAATTCTGGGCGCAAGCCTGCGCCTTGGCAGGCTGTGGCAACCCCAGACACAGTGCCAGAACCAGCGCTCGACGCGGACCCGTCGTCGCCACTATTTGGGCAAAACGTGACGCTGACTGGTGAGTTTTCTCCGTTTGATAAGGGTGCACTGTGGCAAGGCATCGCGGCTCATGGCGGCCAGGTGGGCAAGAACGTCACAAAGAAGACCACCATCCTTGTGGTTGGTGAATGGGGGTCGATGACTTCGAAGGAGAAGCGGGCTCGGCAGCTCATTGAACAGGGCCAAGACCTGGCGATTTGGAAGGCTGAGCAGCTGCTTGATGCGTTGGGACTGAACGAGGACCCACCGTTCTAGAACTTCTTGGGAACCGTTCTCGGGATTGAGGGGTCTAACTACATATGACTACTCATATGCCCACTACGTGCGCTCCGTCGATACTTGTCCCTATCCTTCCCCGGCTGGCCCGGCGTTGTGAAGTGACGTCGAGTTCTTCACGCGCATGGCTCACTCCTGGTTTCGGTGCTTCGACTGCATATATCAGTTTGGCGCCTGGTCTGGTGTGCGTCTTTGATTCGGACTCGGTGCAGGGGCTGACCCATCAGTTCATCGGTGCGATGGGTCTGACCGTGCACCAAGCGTGGAACTCGGCAGCGCGCACGTTGAGCACCGATCTGCTCGAGGGCCGTGTGACCCTCGACTATGAGCTAGCGGAGGATTCGTTGGGATCTGTAGTTCCCAACGGGGTACGGGTGAGAAGCTCAGCGGGCTATGCGGCGTCGTGGCTTGCCCACCCACAGCTCTTCTCGACGCTCTACTCCCATGCTGACCGGGTCCTGCTACCGCACAATGAGCTGCTGTTTTACTCTCGTGATCAGCAGGAACTGTATGTCTTCGATGCACCTCTCGACGATGTCCTGCGGTTGGCGAAGCCGGAGCACGTGATGCGGTATTCGGTGGGCTTTCCTCTTTCTTGCGATTCCCGCGTAAGGAGCTAAGCGGGCGAACAGCTACTAGGGTGGCTGGTAACTTCAAGGAGGATGTTTTGAAAGCCCCGATTACATCAACGTATCGTCTCCAGCTGCGTGGCCCGCAGGCCGACCCGTCCGGACGCGGGTTCGGTTTCGACCAGGCTGCGCAATGCCTGCCCTACTTAGAAGAGCTCGGCATTTCGCACGTGTACCTCTCCCCTATTCTGCAGGCGATGCCGACCTCGAACCACAACTATGACGTCATCGACCCCACTGTGGTCAACCCAGAGCTGGGCGGCCTTTCGGGTTTCAGGCGTTTTGTTGAGGCGGCGAGAACAAGCAACCTCGGCGTGATTATCGATATCGTGCCGAATCACTTGGGCGTCGCTACCCCGCAACTCAACAGTTGGTGGTGGGACGTGCTCAAGTATGGCCGCGAATCGGAGTATGAGCGATACTTCGATATCGACTGGCACGATGACAACGGTGCAGGAGGAAAGCTCGGGCTCCCAATCTTTGGCCAGGAAGACGATGAGGACGCCCTTACGCTGCGCCATTTGCACCCTGACGATCCGGAGAGCGAAGTCGTGCTGGCGTACTACGACAACTTGTTCCCCCTCAAGCCAGATACGTACGCCTCCGTCGATGATGACCCGAAAGCGGTGTACGAGCGCCAGTCCTACAAACTGATGTACTGGCGCGACGGCATCATTTCCTACCGCCGCTTCTTCTCTGTCAACGGGCTTGCGGGTATCCGCCAGGAAGACCCCGCGGTGTTTGAGCACACCCACGCAATCATCCGGCAGCTTGTTGCGGAGGACTTGATTGATGGTGTCCGCGTCGATCATCCTGACGGGCTCACTGACCCCTTTGATTACCTGTCGCGGCTTCGTGATGTTGTTGGTCCTGATCGCTGGCTGGTCGTCGAGAAGATCTTAGAGGTCGATGAGCCACTCGATCCGCGCCTTCGCGTCAACGGAACCACTGGCTACGACGCGCTTCGCGAACTCGACGGCATCTTCGTCAACCAAGCCGCTGAGGACACACTCAGCATGCTCGCGCTGCGCCAATCAGGGTCCACGTGGGACCAGGCGTCGCTCGATGCGTCTGCGCTGCAGCTCAAACGCGAGGTCGCTACGCACGAGCTTCAGGCGGAGGTTCGCCGTCTCACGCGCGCTATTCGGCGAGATAACTTTTCGACGGCCGGCTCCGCCGTCTCTGACGAAGTCCTTGTCGACACCGTTATTGCGCTCGTCGCCGCCATTCCGGTCTACCGTGCTGACTATCGATCACTGTCGAGGATCACGGCCACCGTGGTGGCCGATATGGCACAACGCTTCCCGTCCCGACGCGACGCCCTCGACCTCATCGCGGCTGCCCTGCTCGCTGAGGGCGAAGCCAGTACGCGCTTTGCGCAGGTGTGTGGTGCGGTCATGGCGAAGGGGGTCGAAGACACGTTGTTCTATAGGGCGAACCGGTTGGTAGCGCTGCAAGAAGTGGGTGGCGCGCCGGGTCGCTTCGGAGTGGGCGCGGCGGAGTTTCACCTGCTGCAGCAGGAGCGTGCAGAGCTGTGGCCACAAACAATGACGACGCTGAGCACCCACGATACGAAGCGCTCCGAAGATACCCGCGCGCGGATGTTGGAGATCGCCGAAGTACCAAACGCGTTTGCGGAGTTAGTGAACACGACAACCGCGCTGTTGCCTCCGCCAGACCACGCCACGGCGCATTTCTTACTGCAGAATATCGTGGGGGTTTGGCCTGCGGATGGGATTGTTACGGAGTCGCTTTCGCAACGGCTACATGATTACACGATCAAGGCGGTGCGTGAGGCAGCGCTGCATACAAGCTGGTTCGACGTGGATGAGGCGTACGAGCAGCTGGTGCTCGATTGGGTGAACGCTGTGCTGGCGGGGCCTGCGACTTCACTGATCACGAACTTCGTGTCAACCATCCATGAGGGGGCGGTCGCAGTAACGCTGGGGCGTAAGGTTCTCCAGCTTGCCGGCGCTGGCATTCCTGATACCTACCAGGGCATGGAGTTCTTCGAAACGACGCTCGTCGACCCAGATAACCGAAGCTTCATCGACTACACCGCACGCACGCAAACGCTGCACCAGTATCTCGATGCACGGCAGCAACCGCAGTTCAATCTGGGTGACTTCTTGGGCTACGAGCCCAACGATTCGTCGGGCGCTGCCTGGCCAGGCCTGTCTGATTCGGTTGATACCGCCAAGCAACTTGTCATCCGAGAATGCCTCGCTGCGCGTATCAGCACACCAGCGTTGTTTACGGAAGGCAAGCACCGCGCGGTGTTTGCCGTCGGGCCTGCGCAGCAGCACGTTGTTGGCTTCGCCCGGGAATACAGGAACACTGGTGAAATTGGCGTCATCGCCGTTGCGACCCGGAAGCCACTCGAGCTAGCTCACCGTGGTGGATGGGATGACACTACGCTGACGCTGCCGGAGGGGACCTGGTTCGAGCGCTTCACCGGACGAGAGTTTCGTGGCACCGTTGAGGTGAGTCACCTGCTCGAGTACCTTCCTACTGCTCTGTTGGAGCGTCGAGAGGCCGTCGACTAGGATGAATCGGTACACTGTTGTGCCGATGAACACGAAGCACAATGACACAATCGCGCAACTCGGCAATACGTACTTCGCATGGTTGAGGCAGCACGAAGGCGCGGCCGAGGAGTTCCGGCACGCGCTGCATGAGTTGATGATCGATGCAGGCATTAACTTCGACCGCGTCGACGTGCGTATCAAAAGCTGGCCTTCGTTCAAGGAAAAGGCGAAGAAGCGTCGTGGTGGCAAGATCGTGTACCCGGACCCGTGGAACGACATCCGTGACCTCATCGGAGCCCGCGTTACCGTGATGCATTCCACCGAAATACCGGCGGTGCTCCGCCTCCTCGCGGATCAGTTCGATGTCCTCCGAAGCGTTGATAAGGCACAGGAGACTAGGGTGTCGGGCACGTTCGGCTATGGCTCGCATCACTTGGTGCTCCAAGTAGGTGAGCACAACGAGGAACTCGAACAGTACCGCGGGCAGGTCTTCGAAGTACAGGTGCGGACAGTGCTGCAGCACGCGTGGGCTGAGTTCGAGCACGATGTGCGCTACAAGCGTTCCCATGGAGAGCTCGATCCACAGATCGACCGTGCGTTTACGCTGGCTGCGGGGCTCATCGAGCTTGCGGACCAGCAGTTCGACCAGATCGCGGAGCTGTCCAACCCGCAGCAGCAAAACCCAAGCACGCCCGATACCACAGCGTTGTTGACGCCTGAAACGCTTCCCGGCGTGCTCACTGTGATCCTTGGGGCGTCGTTTCCGCTCTCGCGTGTTGACGATTACCGCTTCCTCCACGAGATACTCAGCGCAGACGGCGTAGAGACGGTCTCCGCACTCGCTGAGCTGGCAAACCCGGCGGATATCGAAGCCGTGCAGAACACCCTGCAGACGCGGTTTACTCCCGGCCAGGTCAGGCTTGTCGACGACCTGCTACTCAACAAGTTTGGTCAGGAGCACATCAGCCGAACCTGGGAAAGCGGGAACCGGCCAGTGCTGAGGAAACGGAAGCTGACGCGCAGGCTTGCGCAGCTCCGTGAGGGTGGCGCCCCGCATACGCCCCTCAGCAAGAACGCCTAAAAGCTGTTGCGGCCGCGCAGGCGGTCAAGCTGTCGACGCTCTTTCTTCGTCGGGCGCCCAGCGCCTCGGTCACGAACAGGCAACGCACCATACACTTCGGATGCCACAGGCGGTGGGGAGTGGTCCACGTAACAGGTCGTGGCGATCTTCGCGCCTGCGCGCTTCTGCAGCGTCTGGGTGACTTCCAGTTCAAGGTAGCGGTGATCCTTCCATACCTTGAGCCGGTCCCCTGGCACGACCTGCGCTGAGGGTTTCACGGCTTTGCCATTGAGTTTGGCGTGCCCGGCGCGCACTGCCTCGGATGACAGTGACCGCGTCTTAAAGATGCGGACAGCCCACAGCCAGACATCAATCCTCGTGGCGGTGGTGTTGGGGCTGGTCATGGCGCCCGCTTAGTTCTCGTGGTAGTTGACGATCTTTTGGACCTTGCTCCAATTCACGTACCCACCGACGACGCCAATGACAAGACATACGATGAACAGCTGCCAGGACCCGGCGATCAAGCCGAGTGCGATACCTGCGCCGAGGCCGCCGCCGGCCCACACAACTGCGTTTTTGGAATAGCGGCGTACGGCTTGCTTCCGGGATTCGATCGGGTTCGATGGACGTGGCTGCATAGTCATGGCTGACAGTTTAGCGTGGAGATTCGATCCATTGGCGTCCTGCCTCTTGCGCTTCGGCTCGGCCTTGGGTGCTCGCAGCAAGTTGTGCGTCGAGTTGTTCGCGTTGCCCGGGGTCGTGAGCCACCGTGTACGTAGCTGCGGCGCCGTACTCGACGTTGACGATGTCGAAGCCTGCGTTGCGCAATTCGGCTTCGATGCGGCCTGCCTCCGCGTGCGGCAGGTCGACGCGCACGAGTTCTTTGGTACTGCGCAGCACCCGCGGAACCAACGGGAGCGTCTGGCCAACGGAGTCCGAGTATGCGTGCACCAGCCCGCCCGCGCCCAGCTTGATACCACCGAAATATCGGATCACGACGGCGGTGAGGTCAAGCATTTCTGAACCGTGCAGCATGTCGAGCATCGGTTTGCCTGCGGTGCCAGAGGGCTCGCCATCGTCGGATGATCGCTCGACGGGCAGCGCGTCGTCGACATGCAGGATGTATGCGGAGCAGTGGTGGCGTGCATCCGGGTAAGTCTCGCGGGCGTGTTGGATGAGGTCCCGTGCCTCTCCTTCGGTCTGGGTACGGGCAATCCAGGTGATGAAGCGGGATCGTTTGATCTCGATTTCGTGAGTGGTGATGTCACCGGCCGCAGGCAGTTCGTACGATGTGCGCATAGTGCCTCTACTCTAAGTCCATTGCGACAGATATGGTACTTCCATACAGTTGGTGGTATGTCTAGCAAGCACACTCCGATGCCCCAACAATTTGGGGTGTGGGCTCCGTACGCGCACGGCGTACGCCTGCACCTCCACGACAGCGAAGGGCCCCGCACGTTCGAAATGCAGCGTGACGAGACTCGCCGGGACTGGTGGGTGGTTCCGCGCGAAGTCGCCCAACCCGAGGTGGGTGCGCGCTACAGCTTCTCCCTGCTTCGCGACGGCGAGTGGTCACAACCACTACCCGATCCTCGTTCGCGCTTCCAGCCCGAAGGCGTCCACGGCCCTTCCGAGGTCACCAGCAGCGCGTTCGCCTGGACCGACGATTCTTGGGAGGGCATCCCGCTTCGCGATCAAATCCTCTACGAGCTCCACGTTGGCACCTTCACACCACAGGGGACGTTCGAAGGGGTCGTCGACAAGCTTGATTACCTTGCCGAGCTCGGCGTCAATGCCATCGAGCTGCTGCCCGTGCAACCGTTCGCGGGCCACCGCAACTGGGGCTACGACGGCGTAGACTGGTTCGCCGTGCAAGAATCGTACGGTGGGCCCGAGGGCCTCAAGACACTTATCGACGCCGCTCACGCCCGCGGTATCGCCGTCATCCTCGACGTGGTGTACAACCACTTCGGACCCGAAGGCAACTACAACGGCAACTTCGGCCCCTACACAACCACGGGCCACACCGGCTGGGGCGACGTGGTCAACCTGTCCGGCGCCCACTCGGACGAGGTACGCGCCTACGTACTCGATGCGGTGCGGCAGTGGCTCAACGAGTTCCACGTCGACGGCCTCCGCCTTGACGCCGTGCAAACCTACGATGACCGCCTGGCGTTTTCCATCATGGAAGAAATTAAAAACGTCGCCAATGAGGTCGAAGCCACCACTTGCATCCCCCGCACGATCATCGCCGAGTCGGAGCAAAACAACCCACGGCTCCTCGAGTCCCAGGAAAGCGGCGGCTACGGGCTCGACGCCCACTGGCTTGACGACGTCCACCACGGGATCCACACGCTCGTCACCGGCGAGCGCGCCGGGTACTACGCGGACTACGGCACACTCGAAATCCTGGCGGACACGCTGCGCAACGGATACCGCTTCCGCGAGGACTACTCCGTGTACCGCCAGCGCACTCACGGCAAGGCGCTCGACCTTGACCGTATTGCACCGTGGCAGATGGTCACCTACACCACCGACCACGACCAGACCGGCAACCGTGCGCAGGGCGACCGGCCGTCGCAATACCTCAGTGCACGCAAGCAGGTGCTCAAGGCAGCCGTCGTCGTGCTCTCTCCCTTCAGTCCAATGCTGTTCATGGGTGAAGAGTTCGGCGCGCGCACTCCGTTCCCATTCTTCGTCTCACACAGCAACCCGAATCTGTTGGAGATGACCCGACAAGGGCGCATGAACGAGTTTTCCCGCATGGGGTGGAACGCCGCAGACGTGCCGGACCCTGCTGCGGAGGAAACGTTTACCTCCGCCAAGCTCGACTGGGACTTCGACGAGAAACAACGCGAGATCCTCGCCGCGTACAAGAAGCTCATCGAGCTGCGCAGGCAATACCCAATGGCGCGCGACGATCTTCGTCAGCTGGCGGTGAAACACGGCCCAGCCCAGGGAGCGGACGACGCGTGGCTCACCATGGGCGACCAGACGGTGCTGGTGGCAAACTTCGGTTCAGGGAGCACCGTCGTCCCGGTCGGCGGAACCCTGCTGTACACCTTCGGTGGCGCAGAGGTGTCCGCCAACGAAACTCGCTTAGAACCGTGGGCCTTCGCCCTGGTTATGCCGACACAATAAAGTCGTACTCTGGTGTGCCTGGCAGGAGGCGTCGACAATCGATGACCGACGCCTCCATCCTCTCAAGCAACGGCTCGAGGTCGCTGGCGCAGGACAACTCGAGGCCAACCAGTGCGGCACCGGTTTCCTTGTTGTTCTTCTTCAAGTATTCGAACAACGCGATGTCGTCATTCGGGCCGAGGATATCGGTGAGGAACGTGCGCAGCTGTCCTGGCTCCTGAGGAAAGTTCACCAAAAAGTAGTGCTTCAGACCGCGGTGCACGAGCGAGCGCTCCATGACCTCCGCATACCGCAGCACGTCGTTGTTGCCACCAGAGATGATGCACACCACCGTAGTGCCCGGCTGCAGTTTCATCTGCGATAGTGCAGCCACCGACAGCGCACCCGCAGGCTCCGCGATGATGCCCTCGTTCTGGTACAGCTCCAACATCGACGTGCACACCGCGCCTTCTTTGCACCGCAGCAGGTGCGTGCGAGCAAGGTTTTCCTCAATGACTGCAAACGGGAAATCGCCTGTTCGTTTCACGGCCGCACCGTCCACGAACGATTCAATCTCCTTCAGCGTCACAGGGCGACCAGCTTGAAGCGCTGCCTCGAGCGAGGGTGCCCCTTCAGGTTCCACGCCGACCACCGCGGTCCCCGGCACCATGTCAGACACGTACGAAAGCACTCCAGCCAGCAGGCCGCCCCCGCCAACTGGCACGAAAATGGTATCCAGCTCGCGGCCCATCACCGATAACTGCGACACGATCTCCGCTGCAACCGTGCCCTGGCCGATGACGGTATCGCGAGCGTCGAACGGCTCGACCATGGTCGCACCGCGCTCCGCAGCATCCTTACGCGCGGCCTCCGCAGCAGCATCAAACGTATCTCCTACGACAACCAACTCAATGTTGTCGCCACCGTGCACCAGGATCCGGTCGCGCTTCTGCTTCGGCGTAGGCTTCGGCACAAAGATTTTGCCCTGGATCCCCAACGCCCGGCATGCGTAGGCCACGCCCTGTGCGTGGTTGCCTGCCGAAGCCGCAACGACGCCGGCTGCACGCGCCTCGTCGCTCAGCCGTGAGATGCTGTAATACGCACCGCGAATCTTGTAGGAACGAACGTCTTGCAAGTCCTCCCGCTTGAGGAAAATCTCCGCGCCGTACTGCTGCGACAAACGGGGGCAGTACTGCAACGGGGTTGGCTCAATCACCGCAGAAATCTTCGACTGCGCTGCTTGAACGTCCGCGGCGTGTACCGCATGAAAAGCTGACTGTTCCTGTTGACTCATAACAGCAAAGTGTATACCGCTGGGCCCCGTTTAGGTGATACTTTGCCGTAGTCAGTCCAAGCGGTCTAACTATTAAAAACGTCAATTATCTGCTAGATTTTCTAGCAACAATTCGTGGAAGCCATAGCATTTTGTTGAAACTGCTGGGGTTTCGCCTCGAATTCCTATTCTTTCAAACAACTTCAGGAGATTTCATGAAGCGCATTTCCACCGTTGCCGTTGCTGCTGCAACCGCAATCTCGTTGGCCGTCACCCCTGCGTTCGCAGAGGAGAACGTCCCAGCGAAGGACACCACGGCTCCAACCGCCGAGCAGACCCCTGGTGACACCAAGGATGAGAACACCCAGGAAACCCCTGACACCGGCAAGGAGTCCGACAAGAAGGACGCAGAGAAGCCAAGCGACACCGAGAAGCCAGGCGACAACAACAAGAATCCTGACACCAACAACAACACGAAGACGTCCGGCAGCTCTAGGGGACACGCCCTCGGGGCACTCGCGGGCATCCTCGCTACTGTCCTGACCACCGGCCTTATTGTCCTGTCCGATCCGACCGGCTTGAACAAGCTCATTGACATGGCAAACGCGCAGTTCCACCTTGGCCTGGGCCACGTACACGTGCCGAAGGTGTTCTAAACCCTCACCGCTACTTGAGATAAACAGGGAGTTGAACGTGAATTCACGCTCACTGGTCGCACTTGCAATTACGACTGCGCTCGGCGGAGCCTGCCTCACGGCGAGCCCGTTGATGGCGCAAGAGAAACAAGACACGCCGACCACGCAATCACGTGTTACTGCCACAGCAACAGCACCAGCTGCGACCGTGACGGTTACCGCAACGCCTACGCCGAAGACCACAGAGCCGCGAAAGGCCGAAGGTCCGAGCTCTGAGGCGATCAACAAAGGCATCATGACCGATGAAACTCGAGAGATTTTCAGCTACATCTCTGCTGCTATCGCGCTCCTCGCTGGTCTGATTCAGATGATCACCGCCGCTGTCAAGGCCATCCCTGGAGCACAGGACAAGCTGAAGTCCATGCTGAAGTAGGTGCGTAACGCACCAACACTAAGGCCGGTACCCACCCTTTCATGGAGTGGGTACCGGCCTTAGCGCATGTAGGTATCGTGCTTAACCGAACAGGTAGCGCGACGCAATCTCGGCGCCCTTCACCAGCGATTCCAGCTTCGCCCAGGCAATCTGATGATGCAGGCGCCCACCCAAGCCGCAGTCCGCCGACGCGATAACGTTCTCTGGGCCAACAACCTCCGCGAACTGGACAATCCTGTCAGCAACGAGCAACGGGTGTTCAACCGCGTTCGTGCTGTGCGAGATCACACCGGGGTAGATGACAGTCTCCTCCGGCAGAGCGTGGTCCTGCCACACGCGCCACTCATGCGCGTGACGTGGGGAGGCACCCTCGAAGGAGAACCCGCCAACCTCAGCGCGCAAAATTTCCTCGATGATGTCACCGAACGGCACGTCGGTCACGTGTGGGCCGTGCCAGGAGCCCCAGCAGATGTGCAGGCGGGTCAGTTCCTTCGGAAGGTCACGGATGGAGTCGTTGATGGCGTCGACACGGATGCGCAGCCACGCACGGTAATCCTCCAAGGACGGTTCTGGATTGATCTGGTCCCAGGACTCCGCCAGGTCAGGCGCGTCGAGCTGGACAGTCAGGCCTGCGTCAGTGATGGCCTTGTACTCGTACGACATCGCCGCAGCACACGCCCGCACGACCTCCTCGTCGGTGTCGTAGTACTCGTTCTTCAGGCGAGCCGCCGAACCAGGCGAAAGCGCTGCAACGAACCCCTGCGTAGCACCGGCGCGCTCCATGGAGCGCTTCAACAGTGCCACATCCGTCTCGACTTCCTCCTGGCCAATGTAGGTGATCGGACCAGTGAACTTGGGGTTGCCCACCTTGGCGCGTCCGGTGAAGATGCCGGAGTGCGGGTCGGAGTATGCCTCGTTGAACAGGGCTCGGTCACGACGGTCCGAGAAGCTCGTCAGCTCAATGTTGCCGGGCGTGGAGCGCTTGATCTCTTGGGAGGCCCAGCGGTCCTCGTCGGTCATGGTCAACCCGCCGAGGCGGGAGAAGGAGTAATTCCACCAAGCGCCGTAATCGACTGCACTCGAGGTGATGTGTCCGTACTCGCCCTCGTTGATGATGTCGATGCCCAGATCAACCTGACGCTGCACGACCTCATCAACGGCGCGCTCCAGGATCTCCTTGAAATCGTCGTCGTTAATCTGCTGCTCCGAACGCAGTTGGTTCGCTTCGAGCAACTCAGGGGTACGTGGCAGGGACCCGACGTGCGTAGTCAAAATCTTGTGCTCAGACATATAATATGCTCCACTCGTTTGCCTCTAGGCTGGTATTGATTCCAACGTCAGAGTGTAGCCAAGCAGATTTCGCCAAAAGGGTATTTATTCACACCACGTTGCTAGCCAAGGATCCCTACCCCCATCGTCGCCTTCAAATCACCCATCAGGCTCGCAGAACGCTCCACGCGCAGGTGGTCGCCCAGCACCAGCATTTGTGTCGCGTCTCCATGGACAAGGTTGAGGTACACATCAGAGTCACCCGGGTTGTTTTGCAGGACTTCCTTCAGGCGTTGAATATTATCCAGCGTGCATTGTTCAGTGCGCAGCGTCAGCCGAAGTGGCAGCCCAGCACCGTTTCCTGGGCCCAATTCCGGAGTCTTGACATCGTCGCCGAAGAGGCTCATGCGTTCATCGCGGATCGAGACGTGTGCCTTGACCAGAATGATGTTGTCTTCCACAATCTGCGGGGCGACCAGCGAGTACACCTTGTTAAACAGCAGCACGTCCACGGAGGCACCATGGTGGTCCTCAATCGTGACGATCGCCCAAGGGGAACCGTCCTTCTTCGAGAAACGCCGGTCGACCGAGGAAATCAGACCACCGATCGTTACCTCGGCGCCGTTTCGTAGCTCGCCGGAGAGAATCGTCGTCAACTGTGTGTCGGTCTGCGCGTCGATCGCTTCCTCGAATCCGTCGAGCGGGTGGCCTGAGACGTACAAGCCCAGCATCTCGCGCTCGAGGGCGAGCTTGTGTTTCTTATCCCACTCATCATCCGGGATCTGCAGCGCAAACGCGTTATCGGTCGCGGTTGTGTCGTCACCGCCGAAGGATGCAAACAGGTCGAACTGGCCCTTATCAGCAGCTTTCTTGGTGGTCAACACCGAGTCGACGGCATCTTCCTGAATGAGCATCAGGCCCTTGCGGGGGTGCTCCAGGGAGTCGAACGCGCCGGCCTTAATCAGCGACTCTGTGATTCGCTTGTTGCACGGTAGCAAGTCGATCTTGTCCAGGTAGTCGGAGAAACTCGTAAACTCGCCCTTCGTCCGGCGGGTTTCCTTGATCGACTCAACGACTTCGATGCCGACGTTACGCACGGCGGCGAGCCCATAGCGCACGTCCTCGCCAACAGCCATGAAGTTCTCTTCAGAGGCGTTGATATCCGGCTGCAGCACAGAAATACCAAGGTGGCGGCAGTCAGAGAGGTAGATCGCCGACTTGTCCTTCTTGTCCCCCACCGATGTCAGCAGTGCGGCCATATACTCGGCGGTGTAGTTCGCCTTCATGTACGCAGTCCAGTAGGACACCAGCGCGTAGCCGGCCGCGTGTGACTTGTTGAACGCATAGGAGGCGAACGGCTCAATGATCTGCCACAGCGCATCCATTGCGCCCTTGGAGTAGCCGTTATCCTGCATCCCCGACCAGAACTTCTCGTACTGCTGCGCCAGCACCTCAGGCTTCTTCTTGCCCATCGCCTTACGGAAGCCGTCTGCTTCACCAGCGGTGTAGTTCGCGACCTTTCGCGAGATCTCCATGATCTGCTCCTGGTACACGATCAGACCGTAGGTCTCGTCGAGAATGTCCTTCAACGGCTCCTCGAGCTCCGGGTGGATGGCCGTGATCGGCTTGCGGCCATTCTTGCGGTCCGCGTAGTCCCAGTGGGCGTTCATGCCCATCGGGCCCGGACGATACAGCGCGAGCGACGCGACGATGTCCTTGAAACCAGTCGGTCCCATGCGTTTGAGCAACTCCTGCATGCCTCCGGAGTCCAGCTGGAACACGCCGAGCGTATCGCCGCGGGAGAGCAACTCGTACACCTTCGGGTCGTCGGTGCTCAACGACTCCAGATCGATGGTCTCCCCACGGTTCTTCTTCACGTTCTCGAGGGCGTCACCGAGCACGGTGAGGTTTCGCAGGCCCAGGAAGTCCATCTTCAGCAGGCCAATGGCCTCACACGCCGGGTAGTCCCAGCCGGTAATGATCGCGCCGTCAGCAGGGCGCTTCCACATCGGGATGTGGTCCATCAGCGGCACCGACGCCATAATCACTGCGCAGGCGTGCACGCCAGCCTGTCGCACGGTCCCCTCCAGGCCGCGCGCGGTCTCGTAGATGCGCGCAACGTCCGGGTCAGTCTCAATCATGGACCGCACCTCGGTCGCCTCGTTGTAACGCGGGTGCTCCGGATCCGTAATACCCGCCAGCGGAATGTCCTTCGCCATGATCGCCGGGGGCAGCGCCGCGTTGATGCGGTCGGCCATCTGGAAGCCAGGCTGACCGAAATTCACCTTGGCTGAGTCCTTAATGGCCTGCTTCGTCTTAATCGTGCCGAACGTAATCACCTGAGCGATCTTGTCCTCGCCCCAGCGCTCGGCGGCGTAGGCGATCATCTCGCCGCGGCGGCGGTCGTCGAAGTCGATATCGATATCAGGTGCCGACGGCCTCTCCGGGTTCAAGAATCTCTCGAAGAGTAGGCCGTGCTCCATCGGGTCAATGTTTGTAATGGTCAGCGCGTACGCCACAAGCGCACCCGCTGCAGACCCACGGCCTGGTCCGACGCGAATGCCGACCTCACGTGCGTGCTTGATAAGCTCCGCAACGATGAGGAAGTAAGACGGGTAGCCCTTCATATCGATGACGTCAATCTCGTAGTTCGCACGCTCGATGTATTCCTCTGGCACCTCCCGACCTTCGAAACGTGCCTGCAAACCACGCATCACTTCCTTACGCAGCCACGTCGTTGGGGTCTCTCCCTCCGGCACGTCAGCCACCGGCATACGGTCGTGCGGATGTTCCTCCCACAGTTCGCTGTAGTCACCGACACGCTCCGCAATCCACAGTGTGTTATCGCAGGCGTCAGGCACCGTAGAATCCCACAGCTCTCGCATCTGCTCGGCAGACTTGATGTAGTAACCAGTGCCGTCGAACTTAAAGCGGTCCGGGTCCATCAGCGTCTTGCCGGTCTGCACACACAGCATGGCCTCGTGCGCTGGCGCCTGGGACTCCAGAACGTAGTGACAGTCGTTCGTCACCAACGGCGGCAGGTCGAGCTCCTTGCCAATGCGTAACAGGTCATTGCGCACGCGCTGCTCAATGTCCAGACCGTGGTCCATCAGCTCGAGGAAGTAGTTATCGCGGCCGTAGATGTCCTGCCACATCGCCGCGGCCTCAAGGGCCTCACGGTACTGGCCAAGGCGCAGACGCGTCTGGACGTCCCCGGACGGACACCCGGTGGTGCCAATGATGCCGTCGGCGTGCTCGGCGACAAGTTCCGCGTCCATGCGCGGCCACTTACCCAGCTGCCCCTCGTAGGAAGCAAGCGACGAAAGCTTGAACAGGTTGCGCAGGCCGGTCGCATTCTCGGCGAGCATCGTCTGGTGCAGGTACGCACCGGAGGCGGAAACGTCGTCGCGCTTCTGGTCAGGGGTACCCCACAGGACGCGCTTCTTATTCAGGCGCGACTCCGGCGCCAGGTAAGCCTCGATACCGATGATCGGCTTCACACCCGCGTCCACCATCTGACGGTAAAACGCGTTCGAACCGAACATATTGCCGTGGTCAGTCATACCCACTGCGGGCATTCCCTGGCGCACGACTTCCTCCGCCAGCATGTCAACTTTTGCCATGCCGTCGAGCATCGAAAACTCGGTGTGGTTATGCAGGTGAACGAAGGAAGATTTTTTGGCCATGCGCCTCATCTTATCCAGAGTTCCGACACGGCCAAAAGACCAAGCAACCAGCGAAATTATTCGTAGCGCAAAGCGTCAATGGGCTGCATCTTCGCGGCCTTCGCAGCCGGGTAGGCGCCGAAGAAGATGCCCGTCGCCAGCGAAAACCCGAGCGCAAGCACGATTGCTCCGAGCGGCGGCCAAGTAAACGCATCAAACGCGGCTGTCGCGATCATGCCGGTCGCCCCACCCAGAATCACACCAATAATGCCACCGATCAGGCACACCAGCATCGCCTCGACGATAAACTGCGTGCGGATATCGCTTTGCTTGGCGCCCAACGCCTTGCGCACGCCGATCTCTCGTGTGCGCTCAGTGACAGTGATCAGCATGATGTTCATCACGCCGATACCACCGACCAGCAACGAGATGCCGCCGATCGCGGAGAGCACCGACGACATGATGCGGAATACCCTCGTCAGCTCTTCCAAGCTCGAGGAAAGATCCACCACCTCAATGGTATAATCCTCGTTATTAGCGTACCAGCGGTCGATGTAATGTTGCAGGTCTGCCTGGAAGGTCTTCGCGTCTTCATCGGGCGCCGATTGCACCGAAAATGAGGGGAACCAGTCGCCGTCAAGCCCAACACGATCTGCAGCGGTGAGCGGGATATAGATGTCCGCAAACTGTTCTGCGCCACCAAACATTCTGCCACGGGAATCTTCCTCGCCATCGAGCACGCCGATGATGGTGAAGACCGCCGGCTGGTCGTCTACGACCACATCGATGCGCTTGCCCAAACTGGCTTGGGCGTTGCCGTCAAAGAGGGCGTCGATAAGCGAGGGGCTCACGACTGCGAGCGGTCGGTGCCCATCGATGTCATCCTGGGAAATCTCGCGGCCGAACTGTACCTCGAGGTTTCGCACCTTCATCGAGTCTGCAAGCACCGGCTTGACGTTCGTGGACACAGTTGTGTCATCGGAGACCACTTCCCCACTCGTGGAAAAATCGATGTCCACGCCCTGGATACGGTCCCCAAATGCCTGACGCAGCTCATCGAGTTGCTCGGGAGTGACCGCATTGCGCTCATCGGATGGTGGCGCGTAAGAAAATGCCGCGAAGGGATCCTCGGACTCATCCGTGCCATCGGGACGCTCATGCACCATCACTGGGTGCGTCGTCGTGCCGACGCCTTCAAGCCCCGACATCACCTGGCGCTCCAGGCCTCGGCCCAGCGTCATAATAATGACCACGGCCATAATGCCGATGATGATGCCCAGCAGCGTCAGCAACGAACGAAGCTTGTTCTTCCGCAGCGACGACGACGCAAGCTTGATTGACTCTCCTACGTTCATGGCTTCGCCCCCAGCGGGGCACGCACCTGTGCGATGCGCCCGTCCATCATCTCGACGATGCGGCCGGTCTCTTCCGCCAACTCGGGGTTGTGTGTAATGAAGACGATCGCTTTGCCGAGGTCGTCGTGCAGCTCGTGGAAGAGGTCCATCACCATGCGCCCAGTCTTGGAGTCCAGGGCGCCCGTGGGCTCGTCGGCGAGCAGCAGGTCCGGGTCGTTGGCAAGGCTGCGTGCGATTGCTACGCGCTGTTTCTGTCCGCCCGACAGCTCGTTCGGGTTGTGGTGCAGGCGGTCGCCCATGCCCATCATGGTCAAAAGTTCGGCGGCGCGTTCCTCGCGCTCTTTCTTATCGACGCCCGCATACATCATGGGCATCGCAACATTTTGCAGCGCGTCGATTCGGCCGATCAGGTTAAAGTTTTGGAAGATAAAGCCGATGTTTTGGCTGCGGTACGCGGCCAACTCGTTGTCGGACTTGGCGTAGACCGGCTCGCCGTTGAACGCATACGCGCCGTCGGTCGGACGATCCAGCATGCCTACCAGGTTCATCAGCGTCGACTTGCCACAGCCGGATGGGCCGACGATGGAGACGAACTCGCCCTGCTCGGCGTAAAAGTCAATGCCGTGTAGTACGGTCAGCTCGCTGGGCTCTCCGACGTTGTACGTTTTGACGATCTGACGCATGTCAATGAGCAGCCCACTCTTCGCCATGGCCTCTTGGCCCGCGGGTGCAGCAGGTCCGGGCTCAGCCGGTACGGGCTGCGGCTCCGATACCTCGATTTCTGCCGTCGGCGGTTCGGCGGCCTCGCCTGCAAACAACTCGTCGAACTCTGCGTCGGTGGCTTCGTCGTGAACGTGTGCTTCGGAATGCTTTCGGAAGGGGTTCCGGACCATCGCTTAGCTCTCCTTCTCAGTAGGTGCCGAGGACTTCGGCGCCGCAGAGGATGTCGCCGGGGTGGTTGCAGCTGTGCTGCTCGTCGGCTTCTTCTCCTTTGCGTTCCTGACCTGCTCGGGATCAAAGTTGTCGTCGTTGACCTTGACGGTAGTGCCGACTTTGTCCTTGAAATTCTCAGGCCAGTTAATCACGATGTCGCCAGGCTTGAGCTCGCCTCCCGTGACGGCAACGTCGACGTCGTTCTTCGCGCCGGTCTTGACAGTGCGCTCTTCTACGACGCCGCTGGTGTCGCCAGGGTTCTCGGTTGCCAGCACCAAGACCTTGTTCTCGTCGTAGACGGCGTCGCGGGGAATGTTAATGGAGTTCTTCGCCTCTTCAGTGATGATTTCCGCACGAACGCTGCCGCCCAGCAGCAGGCCTTCCTTGTCGCCGGTGACTTCGATTTCGACAGGGAACATCACCGAGGACCCGCCACCGCTGCCACCTGCGGACAGTGCGGCTGCGGCCTCTGCCCCACTACCAGCACTCGCACCTGTGGAACCGACCGGGGAAACTCGCGTGACACGTCCGGTGAACTTCTTCTTGCCAGTCGCAGTCGATGTGAACTCAACGCGGTTGTCTTGCTTGATCGCCGGGACGTCGGCCTCGCGCACACTCGCGCGGATCAGCAGCCGGGAGTCATCGGCAATGCCGAGCACCCGACCCTGCGGAATATCGCCGACCTGCACGTCAACGTTGGTAACTACTCCCGCCATCGGGGCGTTGATCGTCGCTTCCTGCACCTGGAGCTGCAGCGTGCCGTCGTCGTCAGCGGCAGAGGCGTTCTCCGCGGCACGCCACGCGGAGTCTACTTGTGCTTGCAACTGCTGGCGCTCCTGCCCGGCCTGAGCCTTGGCGGCCTGCAGCGCGGCTTGCGATTCCTGAAGGGCAGCTCGAGCCTGCTCCACGCTCAGCATTGGGACAGCACCCTGGCCACCACCCGGGACTGCACCCGGCGCGGCCGGCGCTGCAGGAGGTGCCGTGCGGATACCGTGGCCGGAGCCACCAGGCAGACGGGAGGACAACTCGCCCGCCATCTTCTGAACGTGGGCCGCGATCTTCGGCGAAGCGATCATCCGCGGGCCGCCCTGGGCGGCAAGTGCAGCATCAAGCGCTGCCTGCGCCTGATCCACCTGCGCTTGCGCCTGCGCCACGGCCGGGTTAGATCCGTTAGCCATGGCCTGGTCGTACGCGTTGAGCTGACTCTTAGCTTGCTCAACGCCCTGCATCGCTTCTGCCTGGGCGCTCGCCTGCTGCTTTTCCTGCTTCGCAAGTTGGCGCTGCAGCGCGTCGGTGTTCATCTGCACCAGGAACTGATCTTTTGCAACGCGGTCGCCGGGCTGGACCGCAAGGCGCTCCACCTCGGACTGCAGCGGGGTCGTGATGCTGACAGAGCGAATCGGCGCGATGTTACCGTTGACCACAATGCTGTTGGTGAGGTTTTCCTCTGCAGCAATCGTGTAATCTCCGGCGAGCAAACCATCGTGCCCACCGTCTTCACCACCGCCAATAGCGCCGCACGAGGCTGCAAATAACGCTGCAGTTGTAGCCAGCGTGACACCCACAATTCGCGTTTTCGAAAACCGTTGACGCTGTGGGCTTCGGGCGTTGACTCCAGGGTCGGAAACCAATGTCTCTCCTCGTGTTGTTTTCCGCGCATCATTTGGGTGCGCGTATAGGTGCAATCCTGGAAAACTATACACGTCCACTCTGTGCGTCTATGAAACTTACGGGCCGGATTGCGAATGCTCCCCACACCGCGTCAGCTGGCAAAACCTCCACAGCAAACACATCGTTCACATCATTCACATCAGCCAAATGCGCAACAGTGTCGTAGACGACTGCACCATCGATACTCGACGCGACTCCTTGGAAAACTCCTGCGCGCGACTTCGCCGGCGCGGGCTCCCCAACCGGAGTTGCACCCCCGTCGGTAATCACGGCGTTCACGCGCCCAATCGGGCGCAGTACTGCGTCTGCTTCTAGTGGGTTCAAAGGATGGCCAAACGATACAAGCGCAAAGTGCGCCTGCCCGCCTTCTTGCGACGCTTCCTCAAGGCTCTGCCGCGCACGCGCCGCGTACTCCGGCGCAGTCTCGCCTTGTTCAGTCCCCAGAGCGTCCCCTTGCAGCACTGGCTGCGCCGGTGGATTATTGACGCCAACAAGGTAGCAGCCGCCGTAAAGGACAGCGCCAGCGAGCAGCACCGCGATTGCGGCCCGGAATCCCTGCGCCGAGCTAGCCACGGTTTGCGGATCGCAGCATATCCACCGCGTGCTGCAGGTCGTCCGGGTAGGAGGATTCCACCGTCATCGGTTTCCCAGTGCTTGGGTGGTCAAAGGTCAAGCTGGTCGCGTGCAACCATTGGCGGTTCAGCTCAAGCTTCGCGGCCAAATTCGGGTCGCACCCGTACATCGGGTCGCCGACGCACGGGTGCCCGACAGAAGACATGTGGACACGAATCTGGTGCGTACGGCCGGTCTCCAGGTGTACTTCGAGCAGGCTCGCTTGGCGAAACGCCTCGAGCACCTCGTAATGTGTGATGCTCTGGCGCCCATCCGCTGTGACGGCGAACTTCCACCCAGCTGAGGGGTGGCGGCCAATCGGTGCGTCAATCGTGCCGACAATCGGGTCCGGGAGCCCCTGCACTACGGCGTGGTACGTCTTATGGACCGTTCTCTCCTTGAACGCGCGCTTGAGCACCGAATAGCCCCGTACGCTATTGGCAATCACCATCACACCGGACGTCCCGACGTCCAAGCGCTGCACAATTCCTTTACGCTCCGGGGGACCGGCGTCGGGCAACGTAAAGCCCATCGCCTGTAATCCGCCGACCACAGTGGGCCCCTCCCAACCCAGTGTTGGGTGGGCAGCAACGCCTACCGGTTTATCCACGGCGATGACGTCCGCATCCTGGTAAATCACCTTGAGGCCGTCAACGTGTTCAGCAACCGGTTCCGGCGCGCGTTTCGGTGGTGGCAGCGTCGCCTCCAGCATGGAGCCGGCGGTAACACGGTCGGATTTCTGTACTGGGGAGGCGTCGATAAGCACACTGCCGTCGGCGATCATCCCTGCCGCAACGCTGCGGGAGACCCCAAACAGCTTCGCGATGGCAGCATCGACGCGCATCCCGGACAGCCCTTCAGGCACCGGAAGCGCACGAAACCCCGTACTCACGACCGCGCCTCCTTTGCAAACATCGAGATGACGACGACGGCTACCCCGATGGTGATGGCGGCGTCGGCAAGGTTGAACACTGCAAACGAGCCGATGGAGATGTAGTCAACGACATGGCCGAACCAAAAACTTGGCTCGCGTGCAAGCCTATCGATGAGATTGCCGAGCGCCCCACCCGCAATCAGCGCCACCCCGAGTGTCTCCCACCTACCAGCAAGGCGTGGGGCGTAGATCAACGCACCGACAACGAACGCAAGCTGGATAGTTGTAAACAACCAGGTGGAATTCTGTCCCATCGAAAACGCGGCACCGGGATTAAACAACAAATACAAACGCGCCCAATCGCCGATGACCGGGACAGGCACTCCGGGCGTCAACGATGCCACCATGATCTGCTTGACTATTTGATCCGCTGCGGCGACCGCGATCATTACGCCAACAACGACCCCGAGCGACCGGCGCTTCGCTGTCGCCTCACCGCTCGGGCGTGATTCCTTCGTATTACCCATCGCAGCTAACTGTAGTATGCAAATGCTGTAGCTTGTGAAGTTGTGTTGTACTCCGCTCATCTCAAACGCTCACTGTTTGTCCCCCTCGCGATCACCGGCGTGGCTCTCGCGCTGACTGCGTGCGGCGCCGATGAACCGGATCCTTTCGCTGAGATCCCCGAGTTTGCCGTCGAGGCGCCCGTCGTCCAAGTGCTTTCGCAAGGGCAGAACCCGCAGGAATGGGAGTACACCTCGGACGATTCCGCACCTACCGAAGATGCCAAGCCGCAGCGGGTGTCGCTATCGCGGGCGATTGAACAACGCCCCGGCGCGGAGGACGGCTCGGAGCCCGTCGTCGCGCGTGAGCACGAGCGCGCCACAGTCACGTTTGCCTTATCGACGCACACCTCCGGTGGCAGCGGCAACGATGCCCCACGCCAGGTCGACATGGTCGCACAAAGCATCGAGCACTCGAACTTGGAGATGCGCAACCGTTTGGCCTCGAACGAGGGCTTCCAGATGCGCTGGCACACCGACCCCCAGGGCGCCATCTCCGCAGTGCAGCTGCTTCCCACCGTGGATTCCGATGAGGAAGGCCGCGCCATCGCGGAGCGAAACCTGCTCGAGCTCATGTCGTGGCAGGTCATCCTTCCAGAAGAGCCGGTCGGCGTCGGAGGAACGTGGAAGGTCGAGCAACGCGACGTCGGCTCCTCGGACATGCTAAGGACCACCACGTACACGCTCGAATCAGCGCAGGACACAACGCTCAAGCTGAAAGTAGATGTGCAGGAGCGCCCGTTGAAGCGCTCCATCACGATTGATAACGAGGTCGCCGGTGCCCTCGACGGGACGACCTTGCACGTCGTGAGCACCACAACGTACTCCGAGGGCACACTGACGGTGGACCTGCATTCACCGCTTCCTGTAGGTGGCTCCGTGCTCACAGCAACTCGACTTGTCTACGGCAGTGACGACGCCGATACCCGTGTGGCCCAAGACTCCACCAGCATTGTGGACTATAACGTATAAGAGACGCCCACATTTGATGACGAGGAACATCCCATGACTGCCCCACTTCATATTGGCCTTGACGGCATATCGTTTTCGTATCCGGGCGGACACCGCGTCCTTACCGACATTTCTTTCGCGGTGCCATCCGGTTCTGTGACCGGTCTCATTGGTGAGAACGGCGCAGGCAAATCGACACTGCTCGGCATCATCTCTGGTGAGCTGAAGCCCGACGCAGGTGTGCTCATCACTCCGCCGATCACAGGCTTCATCCCGCAAGAAACATCGCTGCCGTTCAGTGAACCTGCCCAATCACTTATCGACGAAGCCGTCAAGGAACTTCGCGCAGTCGAGGAAGACATCTCAACCTTTGCGCAGCGCATGGTCGACAACCCAGATGACCAGGAAGCTGCCGAGGCATACGACCGGGCGCTGTCCCGCGCGGAAAACTCCGGCGTGTGGGAACTGGATGCGCGCATCGCTACCGTCCTTGCCGGCTTGGGTCTTGCGAACGTCGACCTAGCCACCCCGCTGGGCGAGATGTCCGGCGGGCAGCGCCGCCGCTTCGCGCTGGCCACGCTGCTCCTGCACCCGGTCGACGCGATGGTGCTCGACGAGCCAACCAACCACCTCGACGACGAAGCCGTCGACTTCCTCATCGGAGAGCTCGACGCATTCAAGGGGCCGGTGCTCGCGGCATCGCACGACCGCTACTTCCTCGATACCGCCTGTGACGGCATCGTCGACCTCGACCCTGGCCTTGGCGCGGAGGGGGGCTTCGGCGAGGAGACTCGCCAGGGCACCCGCTACCGTGGCGCGTTCAGCGATTACCTCAAGGCCCGCGAGGACCGACGCCGCCGCTGGGAAAGCGACTACGCAGCGCAAGAGCACGAACGCGCCCGGCTCGAGAAGGCCGCCGAGCAAACCGGCGAGGACATCTTCCACAAGCAGGAAGCCTCCTCCGATATACGCATGGCGGCAAAGTACCAGGCAGACCGTGCAGCGAAGACGGTGGGCAACCGCAGGCGTTCGGCGTCGCAACGCCTCGAAGCGTTGGAGCGAACGGAGATTCCGGAGCCACCGGCACGGTTGCGCTTCCGTGGTCTCCCACCGCACACCGCAACCTCACTTGGGCTTCCGGCGCTGGTCACCCAGAACCTCTCCGTTCCAGACCGCCTCGCCCCACTGAGTATCAAAGTGCAACCCGGCCAGCAGCTTCTCGTCGAGGGACCTAACGGCTCCGGCAAGTCCACGCTGCTGAAAATTATCGACGGCCAGCTCCGCGACTACGAGGGCGAAATCATCATGCCGGAAGAGATGACCGTCGCGCGCCTGGAACAGGACGACTCGTGGACTGACCTCGACAAAACCGCTGCCGAAGTGTTCGCGGAGCTCACTCCAGACGGTGTGCCAGACCTCGTAGAAATGGGCCTGATGACCGAGGAGCAGGCGGCAAAGAAGCTCGACGACCTCTCGCTCGGCCAGCGTCGCCGCGTTTCACTCGGCATCATCCTGGCCTGCCCGCCGGACCTCCTACTGCTCGACGAGCCGACGAACCACCTCTCGCTCGCACTCGCCGAAGAGCTCGAGCACGCTCTCCTCGAGTTCGAGGGCACCGTCATCATCACCAGCCACGACCGCTGGGTGCGCCGCCAGTGGCACGAGCGCCAGGCCAAGAAAGACGCGCGCGCCAGAACTCTGACTCTCGCCACTCTATGGACGGAGGAGCTCTGGCGCGCGGATAAGCAGTAGCTTAGAGGTTTGGTGCCTGCTGGTAATCTCCCGCAGGCTGCTCACCTGGCTGCTCCTCAGCCGGTGCAGCCGGCTGCGGAGCCGAGCTCATGCACATCTCTGGCACCTGCTCTGGTGGCAGCGTGTTGTTGATCAGGGTGCACGCCCACACCTGGGAAAGCTTCCACACGCCGTCTTCAAACACAAACTCGACGTCTTCTGCCAGCTGTGGCTGGGAGTCAGGACGGGTGAAGCTGACCGTTGCCAACACGGTATCCGGGGTGTAGCCCGGAAGCACAGGCGGCACGACCTGGAAGTTCGCGCCGGACTCCTCCTGGGACTGCGCCATTACGTCGAACAGTTCAGGGACGTTTTCTCCGCCCTGGACCGTGTTCACGCGCTCCTCAATCGGCAGGCTTGCATCGGTTGCACGCATCAGCACTGCGTTGAGTTCTTCAGCGGTGGGCTGCTGCGCTGCAGGAGCGACGGACTCGCTGGTGGCCTGCGTCGCAGTGGTCGCGGTGGTGTCCTGGTCGTTGTCGCCAGAGCATGCGCTCAGGCCAAGACCGAGGCCGAGTGCTGCAGCGACAGCTACGATCGGTGCTGCTTTCACGATTTCTCCTTGAAGCATTGTCTTCAGCGGCTCACGGTCGCAGTTTGCGCGCCAACACCGCTCTAACCTTGCCAACGTTACCGGCGTTTCCACCTTGGCACCAATACGCCACTCTGGCACGCTGTAGATTATGGAACCTTTCGTACTGCTCATCGCCACAGGCGGTACCATCGCATGCACCGCGAACGCCGACGGCGCGCTCGTGCCCACCCTCAGCGCCGAGGAACTCGTTCACTCCAGTGGCACCGCCGAGTCCGTTCGAGTACACGACGCGCTGCGCCTCGACTCCTCCGCGATCACGTTCGCTGACCTCGACAAGCTGCGCTCCCTTACTGCCAAAGCCCTGAACGACCCACAGGTCGCCGGCATCGTGATCAGCCACGGCACCGACTCAATGGCAGAGACCGCATTTGCACTCGACATCGTGCACGACGACCCCCGCCCAATCGTGCTCACCGGCGCGCAGCACGCAGCCGACCACGCGCACCCCGACGGTCCGGGGAACCTCGCAGGCGCAATCGCCGCCGCTGCGGATCCGCTTCGCCGCAACAACGGCGTGCTCCTCCACTTCGGTGGCGCAACCCTGCCCGCCCGCGGCCTGCTCAAGCGTGATACACACGCTCTCGACGCGTTCGCGCTCAGCAGCGCGCGTCCACTCCCCCGTCCCGCAGCGCTTCGCCCCGCACCCTTGGCAGATCTTCGCATTCCGATCCTGCGCGCCTGGCCCGGCGCGGACGGCAACATTGTCGACGCGGTTGCCGACACACACCCGGACGGCATCGTGGTCGAGGCGCTCGGCTCCGGCAACGTCGGTCCCGGCATGGGCGCAGCGATCTCTCGCGCGCTCGGCGACGGCATCCCTGTTGTGGTCACGAGCTCCGTGCCCTACGGCGAGGTCACATTCGCGTATGGCGGCGCGGGTGGTGGCGCGACGCTTGGCGCCCAAGGTGCGATCGCTGCCGGTTTCCTACGCGCTGGCCAGGCGCGCATCGCGCTCGCGACGGCGCTGGCCAACGGCGTGGATCCGGCGTCAGTGTTCTGAGTCGAGCCAGTCCTGCCACGCGAGTGAGTCCACTGGGTCGCCCGGCTGGAGCTTGGGGTCGTCGATACGCAGTGTGCGCATTTTGCCCGGGCCTGTAGCCCGCGTTTCAAAACGCACACTGACCCAACCTTTGCCCGCTCCCTGGACCCAACCATGGCCATACTCTTCGTGGTAAACGTCCTGGGTCGCGCGCCACACGCCGCTGGTGGGGCCGTCGTACAGCTCTACTGCGATATCGCTGCTGGCCACGTGGTCGCTGACCCCCGACTCGTAATCACTATCAGCGGGGACAGGGCGGACAATTTCCTGGTCCAGCTCTGGAAAGAGTACGTCCTGCAGCGCGTCCTCTAACCCCGAATAGGACACACCCACGAGTCGGATCGGGCCGACCTCGTCCGGGTAGCGAACGATGCGGAACGCCGTCGCGCGCAGCGTTTCGGCATCGTCGGTGGCGTACGGCAGCGTCGCAGACCGCGACTCGATGCGGAAATCCGCCATCCGTAGCTTCACGGTCACGGTGCGCGCTCCACGCCCATCTTTCAGCAACCGGCGGTGCGACTCCTCCGCGGCGCGCTCCACCGCCGCATCGACTTCAGCCACGGTAGTCAGATCGTGCGGAAAGGTGTGCTCAGAGGAAATCTGCTTTGCCACGGCGCGCGGCGCAACCGGGCGGTCATCGTGCCCGCGCGCCAGCTGCCACAACTGCTTCGCGACGACCCCTCCGAGTGCAATATCGACTTCCTTTTCGCTCAACGCCGCGAAGTCCCCAATCGTCTCAATCCCGGCCTGCGCAAGCTTCGCCTCCGTGACCGGCCCAACACCCCACAGCTCATTGACGTTCAACGGGTGCAGCAGCGCTTCCTGCTGCTCATGCGGCAAAATGTATATCCCGTCAGGCTTCGCTAGCCCAGAGCCGATCTTCGCGTATTGCTTGCCGCTTCCCGCCCCGATCGAGCTCGGCAGTCCGGTCTCCTCTTTGATCTGAGCCCGCAACTCCTCGGCCCATTCCAGGACCGTCTCCGGGTCCGCGCCCACGAGCTCCTCGGGTTCCATGAACGCCTCATCGATGGAGAGCTGCTCCACGACACTGACGTTGCGCTCGATAATTTCAAACACTCGTTGCGACGCCACCTTGTACACCGGGCGTCGCGGGGCAACGAGGACCGCACGTGGACCGACCAGCTTCGCCGCCTGGTGGGTCGGCATTGCGGAGCGAGCCCCGTACTTGCGGGCTTCGTAGCTTGCGCCCGCGACAACGCCCCGTCCGCTGACACCAGCAACAAGGACGGGGCGTCCGCGCAGCGTTGGGCGTGTGAGCTGCTCGCAGGAGGCGTAGAACGCATCCATGTCAATGTGCAGGACCCAACGCTTCATCGCGGACCTACTGTTTTGCAATCGCCGCGCTCACGCCTTCATGCACCGTGTGTGCGTCGCCGTCGAGCGTCTCGACGATATCGAAGGACGTCGCCAGCGTCTCATGGGCAATGTGCTCAGCGTGGCGCTGCGCCCACTCGACCTTGTCGGCAGGAACGCACAGCTTCACCGCGATGCGGTCGGAAACCTCGTAGCCTTCCTGCTTGCGTGCATCCTGCAAACCACGAATGACGTCGGCGGCCCAGCCCTCGGCCTCGAGCTCCTCAGTCAGTTCCGTGTCAAGCACAACCAGTCCAACGACGTCATCGTTCGCATCGACGCGAGCGGTACTCGTCGGGTCCTCCGCCACCAGGCGCTCGGTATAGAGCTCCGGAGTGAGCACGATGTCGCCGTCGACAACAACGTTTTCGCCCTCGCGGACGTAGTTGCCAGCCTTGACGTTCTTGATGGCGCGCTGCACGTCACGGCCCAGCTTCGGACCCGCAACCTTCGCGTTCACGACAACCTCGAAAGAACCAACCGAGTCAACGTCGTCAGTCAGCACGACCTCCTTCACGTTGACCTCATCCTTAATGACGGATGCAAAGTCCTTCAGCTGCTCCGAACCCGCCAACGCCACGGTGAGCTTCGGCAGCGGCAGGCGGTTACGCAGCTTCTTCGACTTACGCACCGACGACGCCGACGAGCACACTGCGCGGGTAGCATCCATCGCGCTGACCAGCGCAGGATCCGCCGGGATCGCGTCCGCGGACGGGAAGTCCGCAAGGTGCACCGAGCGGCCGCCGGTCAGGCCACGCCAAATGACCTCACTGATGTACGGCAGGAGTGGCGCCGTCACACGGGTCAGGATCTCCAGCACCGTGTACAGCGTGTCGAACGCCTCCGGGTGCTCCTCCTGGCCCGCCCAGAAACGGTCGCGCGAGCGGCGCACGTACCAGTTCGTCAGGGAGTCCGCGAACCGGCGAACCTCGTCGCACGCATCCGCAATGCGGGTATCGTCAAGCGCCGACTTCACCGCGGCCACAAGGTCATGCGTCTTCGCAAGGATGTAGCGGTCCAGCACATCCTGCGAATCCATGCTGAACTTCGCCTCCTCGGAGGAGTACAGCTGCAGGAACGTGTACGCGTTCCAGATCGGCAGCAGCGCATGGCGCACGCCCTCGCGGATGCCCTGCTCCGTCACGATGAGATTGCCGCCGCGCAGGATTGGCGAGGACATCAGGAACCACCGCATCGCGTCAGAACCATCGCGGTCAAAGACCTCGTTGACGTTCGGGTAGTTACCTTTCGACTTCGACATCTTCAAACCGTCGTTGCCCAGCACGATGCCGTGCGCAACGACCTTCTTGTACGCCGGGCGGTCGAAGAGTGCCGTCGCCAAGACATGCTGCACGTAGAACCAACCGCGCGACTGGCCCGAGTACTCGACGATGAAGTCCGCAGGCTGACGAGCGTCGTGCTCCTCGACGTTCTCAAACGGGTAGTGGTATTGCGCGAACGGCATCGAACCAGAGTCAAACCAGCAGTCCAACACGTCCGGTACGCGGCGCATCATCGACTTCCCGGTCGGATCATCCGGGTTCGGGCGCACCAGCTCATCAATATCTGGACGGTGCAGCGACTTCGGACGAACACCGAAGTCCTTCTCTAGCTCATCGAGTGAACCGTACACGTCCACGCGCGGGTACTCCGGGTTATCCGACACCCACGCCGGCACCGGGGAACCCCAGTATCGAGTACGCGAGATGTTCCAGTCACGCGCGCCCTCCAACCACTTGCCAAACTGGCCGTCACGGATGTGAGACGGGATCCAGTCGATCTGCTGGTTCAGTTCCACCATGCGGTCGCGGAACTCGGTGACCTTCACAAACCATGCCGGCAGCGCCATGTAGATCAGCGGCTCGCCCGAGCGCCACGAGTGCGGGTAGGAGTGCACGATCGTCTGGTCACGAACAACGCGCTGCTTGGCACGCAGGTCGCGGATGATGTCGCGGTTCGCGTCAAAGACCAGCTTGCCCTCGTACTCCGGCACCAGCGAGGTGAACTTACCGTCAGCATCCACCGGGATCACCAAATCGATGCCGTAGTCCTGGCAGGTGTACATATCGTCTTCACCGAATGCAGGCGCCTGGTGGACAACGCCAGTACCGTCCTCGGTGGTGACGTACTCCGCGTTGAGCACCATGAACGCATTTTCCTGATCGCGGAAGTAGTCGAAGACCGGCTCGTATTCCAGGCCCTCAAGCTCGGAGCCCTTGAACGTAGCAACGACCTCGCGATCCTCTCCCAATTCCTTCGCGTACGCCCCGATGAGCTCAGTGGCCAGCAGCAACTTCTTGCCGACGATAGCTTCCTCACCATCTGAGCCCACACGAACCAGCGAGTACTCAACCTCCGGGTGGACCGCAAGCGCCAAGTTCGATGGCAACGTCCACGGCGTGGTGGTCCAGGCGATCGCAGCTGCGTCGTGCAGTTCAGGATGCTGCTTCCACGTCTCCGCGGCCGCAAACCCCTCGCGCCCACCGGTAAACGGCATGGTCACTGTCACCGTCGGGTCCTGGCGGTCGCGGTAGGAATCATCCAGGCGCGTCTCCTGGTTCGACAGCGGCGTGTGCTCCGCCCACGAGTACGGCAGCACGCGGAAGCCCTGGTAGATCAGGCCCTTGTCATACAGCGTCTTGAATGCCCAGATGACGGACTCCATGTACGGGAGCTCCATCGTCTTGTAGCCGTTGTCAAAATCAACCCAACGAGCCTGGCGAGTTACGTACTCTTTCCACTCGTCGGCGTAGTGCATCACGGACTTTGCGCAGTACTGGTTGAACTGAGCCAGGCCCATGTTCTCAATCTCGGCCTTATCCTTGATGCCGAGCTGCTTCTCCGCCTCAAGCTCAGCAGGCAGACCGTGGCAATCCCAGCCGAACACGCGAGGCACGTAGTATCCGGCCATCGTACGGTAACGCGGAACAATGTCCTTTACATAGCCCGTCAGCAAGTGGCCGTAGTGCGGCAGACCGTTTGCGAACGGAGGGCCGTCGTTAAACACATATTCTTCGCAGTCTTCGCGCTGCTTCAGCGATGCCTGGAACGTATCATCCTCGTTCCAGTACTTCAGTACCTGCTCCTCCATCTTCGGAAAAGCAGTACTTCCCCCGGTCAGATCTACCTTCGGGTAGACACTTCCGACCTTGCTCATCTCGGTCTCTCCTTCACACACAATGCTGTCCAAATCACAGGGACGCAACGAACAACGCCACGCGGTACCACCCTGCTTGAAGCCCACCCAGAGGCGAACTTCCGCTTCATTTGCGGTGAAAGAAATAACGCTTCCTAATTACGTCCGGTTCTAATGAGCAGTTGCGCAATGCGGCGCCACAGCCGTTCTTCCGGAAACGCTCCCCGATGATGGTCGGATCATCACGTGCCCCTCCCCACCACCTGGCGGGGTAAGCAGCAGGTCTTATTCTAGCCCCACGTCTGCCCGAAAAAGCAACAACCACCATTCACCGTGGTGAATGGTGGTTGAAGTTCGAAAGAAACTACTTGTTGCCGGCGTCGCCACTCGGGGCAGACGTACCGCGAGTCTCCAGTTCTTCCAGCTGCGACTCGAGCAGCGTACGCAGACGCGTACGGTACTCACGCTCGAAGGTACGGAGCTCCGCAATGCGGTTCTCAAGAGCTGTCTGCTGCTGCTTCACCGTGTTCATGATCTCGGTGTGCTTACGCTCGGCTTCGGTGCGCAGCTTGGTTGCCTGCTCCTCAGCCTGACGGATCTGTGCCTCAGCGCGCGAGTTGGCCTCGTTCGTGGTCTCCTCAGCCTTCTTCTCGGCATCCGCCACGAGCTGCTGTGCACGAGCCTCAGCCGACTGCTTCGTCTCTGCAGCCTGACGCTCAGCAGCCTGAATCTGCTCACGGGAGTGGGTCTCAGCTTCGGACAGCTGCTTCTTCGAACGAGCCTCAGCATCTGCGAGCTGACGCTCCGCGGAACCACGGGCCTCGTCGAGCATCGAGCGAGCCTCTGCCTGCGCGTCGTTGGTGAGGCGGTCTGCCATCTCCTGCGCAAGGCCCAATACCTTGGCTGCCTGCATATGCGTATCTGCAGAAGCAGAGTTCTGGTCGACAGCTGCGGCCTGCTGCGGCGCAGCAGCCTTCGGGGCCTGCTTGGCAGCCTGCTCAGCTTCCTGACGAGCCTTCGCTGCTTCCTGCTTCGCCGCCTGAGCATCCTTCTCGGCCGCTACCTTCGCTTCCTGCGCAGCGCGAAGCTTCTGCTCATACTCGGCGCGGAGCTTCTTCTCGACGCGCTGCGCAATCTCAGCCTCGTCGACATCGCTAGATGCAGCCGCTGGTGCAACCGGAGCAGCAGATCCGCCAGCACCGAACTCTTCAACACGAGCGCGAAGATCATCGTTCTCATCTTGCAGTTGCGCAAGCGTGTCCTCTACGAGGTCAAGGAACTGGTCAACCTCGTCCTCGTTGTAGCCCCGCTTACCAATTGGTGGTTTGCTGAAAGCGACATTGTGCACGTCTGCTGGTGTCAGCGGCATTGGCGTTCCCTTCGATGTCGATATTGTGCCCGCACCATCACGGACACAGATTGCCTCCCACGCTACGGGAAGCGAACCCTAAAATCTAATAGTTCGTCATTCTTTTATCGATCCATAGTAACGCATGGGTTCACACGCACCAGGCATCACCGCCAGTTATACCCCTTTTCTGCCCCCGATGCCCAATACTTCATCCCAAACTTGGTGTAAATTACGGGAACGTTCATCAAAAAAGGCACCTACGTAGGTAGGTGCCTTAGAAGTGAACTGCTACAGCATGGTGACGCGAACCAGCATCTGCAGCAGCATAATGGCCACGAAAAGCACAATGACGCTGACATCGATCCCAACGCCGCCACTCATCCTCATGGGCGGAATCAGCTTGCGGAAGAACTTCACAGGCGGGTCCGTAAGCACGAACATGCCTTCCGCAATGACCATAAACCAACTCGGCGGGTCGAACTGCTTCGAGAAGGATTGCACCATCTCAACGATGATCCTGATAACCACAATCAGCGAGTACAGCCCGAGCGCGGCGTAAAGAATTGCTCCTAGTAAAGACACGCGTCACACACTACCTGTTCTTCGTGATGTTTGGCAGAGCTGGGCGTCGATTAGCGAAGACGCGCCGTGTGCTGCAGCTCAACCTCAGTCAGGCGAGCATTCTCCGGAACGATCGCGAAGACGCGACGGCGGGTCTCAATGCCTCGGCTCAGGTTATACATGTTGCCGCGCAGTGCGAAGCACAGACCTGCGGCGAAGTCGACAATGCGCTTCGCATCGTGAGCGTCCAGATCAGTCAGCTCCATGATCACGGCGTCGCCGTCGCGGAACGGTTCGCCGATATCCTTCGCGTCGTTGTAGTTGCGAGGAGCGGTGGACACAACCTGCGGAGTGTAGGACTTCGGTGCACGTTCAGCGAAGTCGCGAGTAGCCGAGGAACGGTACCGCTCTTCCCCGCCATACTCAGATGTACGCGACGGCCTTGCCGTGTCTTCGCGGCGATTCTCGCGCTCGTCGTACTGCACTTCGTCGAAGTATGGGTCATCTTCGTTGAACGGGCCAAGACCGAAAAATTCTTTCGCGCTGCCGAAAAAAGACATCTAGGTGCTCCTCGTGTGTTGCCTGTGCTGACGGGCAGAAATTACTCGTATGTAATTCCAGATTAGGGCTTTAGCCTACGGGTCTCGGCCCCATTACAGCCGTTCCGACACGCACCACATCTGAGCCGTGCGCAATCGCTTCCTCAAAATCCGCAGACATCCCCGCGGAGAAGCGCAATGCGCGCCCGAGCTGCGTCGCGTAGGTATCGCGAAGCTCGCGGACCTTGTCGAATACCGCGCCCGCATCTGCGTCTAACGGCGGAACAACCATGAAGCCATCGAAGTGCAGGTGCTCGACTTCCTCGAGCGCGTCTACCAACTCGGGGATATTGCCCACTGCAATGCCACCGCGGCTCTCGTCGCCATCGGCGGACACCTGGACGAGGCATGGGAGTACCTCGGACGTCCGGTCCCGACGCTCCAGCGCGAGTGCCATTCCCCGCTCAAGACCCTTCGCAAGCTTCAGCGAGTCAAGCGAGTGCACCTCGCTCGCCCACCGCGCCACGGCGTTCGCCTTCTTCGATTGGATCTGGCCAATCATCGCGATGCCACAGTCAACGCCGTGCTCCTTGAGGGTTGCCACTTTACTGCTGGCTTCCTGTTCCCGATTCTCGCCCACCAGCCGAATGCCCTCCGAGGCGAGCACCTCGATCGACGAACAGGGGTGAAACTTCGTCACCGGGAGCAACGCCACACTGCCAGGCTCCCGCCCTGCCGCGTGCTCGGCTGCACGAATCCGTTCTTGCACCTTCGCGAGGTTGCTTGCAATATCAGTTGTGCTCATTTACTTCACTCCAGTTAGCCAAATGACGCCGGCCTGGCGCCCAGTAGTCGATTCTCTCCGGTACGAAAAGAAGTCCTCGTCCGCGATGGTGTCGCGCGGGTCAACATCGATACGCTGGACGCCCAACTCGCTGAGCTGGCGTCGAATTCCAGCACGAATGTCCAGCCCAGTGGTGCCAGCCTGCGTGGTCGTCCTGGACCCTGGCAGCTTGCGTTCCACATCTGCCGCCATGTCTGCTGGCACTTCATAGGACGCGCCAGCCGCCGCCGGGCCGAGCAGCGCCTGAATCTGTGAGGGCTTGGCGCCCAGCTCACACATCTTCTCGACGGTCTTACGCACGATACCGTTGCGCGCCCCGAGACGCCCAGCATGTACAGCTGCAACTACCCCGGCGACCGAATCGGCCAGCAATACCGGCGTGCAGTCTGCGACGAGCACGCACAGTGCAAGGTTCGGGGTCGTCGTCACGATGGCGTCCGTGGCCTCGACAGGCTCAGGCTGCGGCCCGTCCACCACTGTCACCGTTGGGGTGTGGAGCTGCTCCATCCAGACGAAGCGCCCCTCATCAACCCCAAGCAGCGACGCCAACCGCGCGCGGTTCGCCCGCACAGCCTCCGGATCATCCCCTACATGGAGCGCCAGGTTAAACGAATCATATGGGGACGACGACGCCCCGCCCGCACGGCTCGTAAAAACCATGCGGACGGGGCGCTGTGCTACGTCGAGAAGTGAGTCAGTCATGCTCCCAGACTAACGCAAGAAATCAGGGACATCGACGTCGAAATCGTCGCCGCCACGGCCCTCGCGCCCACGGCGCTCGTAGGAGGACTCAGAGTCGCCGCCGGTAAAGAGACCCGAGCGGTGCGGCTCGAAACGATGACGTGCCTGGTACGAATCCTCGCGCTCCTGCTCCGTACCGCGGTCCTCAAACAGTGACCCGCGGGATGGCGACGGAGCCACGGCCTCATTTGCAGGCGCTGCGGACGCGTCTACCGGCTGCTGCGCATCGGGACGCGCATTGGCCTTCTCGTCGAAGCCTGTTGCGATAATCGTGACGCGCACCTCGTCACCGAGATTGTCGTCGATGATCGTGCCGAAGATGATGTTCGCGTCATCGTCAGCCTTTTCTTCCACGATGGATGCTGCGGCGCTGGTCTCGTTCAGGCCGAGGTCGGAGCCACCAGCAACGGAAATGAGCACGCCCTTTGCGCCCTCCATGGTGGTCTCAAGCAGTGGCGAGTTGATAGCCTGCTCCATTGCGTTCATCACGCGGTTCTCCCCGCGGGAGGAACCGACACCCATCAGGGCGGAGCCGGCGTCAGCCATGACCGAGCGTACGTCAGCGAAGTCAACGTTAATCATGCCCGGGATGGTGATCAGGTTCGTAATACCCTGAACACCGTTGTACAGCACCTCATCCGCCGCGCGGAAAGCGTCCATCATCGACAGGTCCGAATCGCCCAACTGCAGCAGGCGATCATTCGGAATGACGATGACGGTGTCACACACTTCCTTCAGATTCGCGATGCCTTCAAGCGCCTGACGGGTACGGCGCTTACCCTCGAACGTAAACGGACGGGTCACGACGCCAATGGTCAGCGCGCCCATCTTCTTCGCAATACCAGCAACGACAGGTGCAGCACCGGTGCCCGTGCCGCCGCCCTCGCCAGCGGTCACGAAGACCATGTCCGAGCCCTTGAGGGACTCTTCGATTTCCTGCTTATGGTCCTCAGCGGAGGTCCGGCCAACCTCAGGGTTCGCGCCGGCGCCAAGTCCGCGAGTCGCCTCACGCCCAATGTCGAGCTTCGTGTCTGCATCAGTGAAGAGCAGTGCCTGCGAGTCCGTGTTGATCGCAACGAACTCCACGCCTTTCAGGCCCTCTTCGATCATGCGGTTGACAGCGTTAACGCCACCGCCGCCGACACCGACGACTCGGATCATGGCGAGGTAGTTTGCGGGAGAGGTCATTGGTAGTGTCTCGCCTTTCAAAACTTCTTAGAACTTCAACAATTTCGGTAACGCATCCCATCATGGGCGAAAACGCGAAAAAATTTATTGTTTCCCTCGGCGTGTCTCGACCCTAAACCTTTACTTTAGGGTTTTGACCTGGGGTTTTACTGCGCTACCGCGCAGTGATCAGCTCCGGATTCGAAATATTAAACTCGGTGCCTTCCCGTTGCAGCACGGTTTCAAACGCCAACGACTTATTGGCATTATCTTCGGAAGCGCCCCACACCACCCTGCGGTTGTCGTGCAGCCGCAGCACAAACGAGTACGGGCCCTTCGTTTCCAAGGCGGCAACCTGCGCACGCGCACCGTTGCTTAGCGACGCCGCAATTGCCACAGCGTCCCGCATCTGGTCCTTGTTCTCGACATCGACGCCTACAAGCTCCATCGCCCCAACGGGAGGCTCCGCGATCAGGAAGTCCTTGCCCTCGGTATCGATCAGGTGCGCACCATCGGGCTGTTGCAGGTATGCGACGGCAACTCGCTCTTTCAGGTCGACCCGCACGGTGCTCGGCCAGTCGCGGTGCACCGTGACGACGTCCACCCAAGGATCCTGGACGATATTCTCAGCGGCACGACGCACCTTAACCAAGCCCATTGGCGTGCCCAGCTCGATATCCGACTGGGCCTGTACCGCCTCAGGAGTGAGCACGCTGTTACCGTCCACCACCACGCCCTTAACTGGCATCAGCGGTGTGAACGGTAGCGCGATTCCGAACACAGCGAGGCCCGCAATAACCGCGCCCGCAATGGCGAACCGGCGCTTGCGCTTGCTCTTACCACGCGTTTCCGAATCTTCATCCCCGAACTCGTCGAGCTGCTCAGTGTCGAGGCGCTCGGTCTCGAAGGCTTCTTGTTCGGTCACGCTACGCCTCCGTTTGTCGCAGTTGCGCGAGAATCTCGTCTGCGAGCATCGTCACCGACCCTGCGCCCATCGTCAGGATGACGTCCCCAGGACGAACCATCGATGCCAGAGTTACCGGGACAGCCAGGAAGTTCGGCTCTAGCACGACCGGAACCGAACTGTCCATCTTGTCGGTGATAAGCCTGCTGGTCACACCTTCAACCGGGGCTTCGCGGGCACCGAAGATGTCTAGCACCATGACCACGTCCGCGAGCGAGAGGGCGTCGGCAAACTCCTGTGCAAAGTTCTGCGTCCGCGAATACAGGTGCGGCTGGAAGCACACGACGACGCGCGCACCCTTGTCCTCAGATTCAACCTTCTCGCGTGCAGCCGTCAACACAGCAGTGACCTCTGTTGGGTGGTGCGCGTAATCGTCGTACACGCGGGTTCCCGCAAACGGCCCTTCCTCTACAGCGCCTTTGAACTCGAAGCGGCGGCGAACCCCAGAAAACCCACTGAGACCTGCAGCGATCTTCTCTGGATCTGCGCCCGCCAGCGTCGAAGAGAGCAGCGCAGCCAGGGAGTTGAGCACCATGTGGCGCCCAGGGATCGAAAGTCGATAGGTGTAATCGGTGGTTTCACCGCCGGTGTTCAGGCGGGCGCGGACGTCGACGTAGGAGCCATCGATGTACTCTTCAACAACCACGGCTCCCGCCGGGATGTCTGGGTGCGCCGCAGCAGCCTCCTCCGTGCCGTAGCCAACGACGTTGACGCCGCGCTGCAGGGCTCGTTCGCCGCACGCGGCAGCGTGCTCGTCATCCATGCAGACAACGAGGAAGCCCCCTGGTTGTACGCGGTCAGCGAAATCGTCAAACACCTTGAAGTACGCTTCGTCCGTTCCGAAGTAATCCAGGTGGTCGGGCTCGATATTGGTGATGACGGCAATGTTTGGCTTGTACCGCAGCAACGACGCATCAGACTCATCAGCCTCGGCCACAAAGATGTCGCCTGCCCCGTGGTGCGCGTTGGTACCGGCCTTATTCAGCTGGCCACCGATCGCAAACGACGGGTCCTCGCCCGCAGTCTGCAACGCAACCACGGTCATCGACGTAGTCGACGTCTTGCCGTGGGTACCTGCCAGCAGCAGCTGGGTGTAGCCCTCCATGAGCTCGCCGAGCAGGTCAGAGCGGCGAATCACAGGAATGCCCTCCGCCTTCGCGCGAACAAGTTCCGGGTTGTCCTGCGGGATCGCGGCGAAGCTGGTCACCACGACGGTCGGCAGCTGGCCAGTCAACTCAAGGTTGGCGGCGTCGTGCCCCACTGCGACGTGCGCGCCCTGCGAACGCAGCGCACGGACCGGGCGGGAGTCCTTCACATCGGACCCAGTCACGACTGCCCCACGGTCGAGCAGAATATGGGCAACGCCGCTCATACCAGCGCCACCGATACCGACTAGATGTACGCGGGAGAGGTCCACGGAACCAGACGCGGTGGTGTGTTCGGAAGACATGACGGGGTTACTCCTTCGTAATAGTCGCAATGATCTGTGCGGCGAGATCTTCTGCCACACTACCCGCACCGGAATGCTCGAGGGCTTCGCGCATGTGCTGTGATCGTTCGGGCTGACCCAAAATCTCATGCACACTGCGGGCAAGCGTGGCGGGGGTGAGTTCGGCGTCGTCGATACGCAACGCTGCACCGGTGGCCACGAGGTGCGCAGAGTTGAGTCCCTGCTCCCCGTTGCCGTGCGGCAGCGGAATGTAGACAGCCGGCAAACCCGCAGCCGAGTTTTCGGCGACGGTCATGGCCCCTGAACGGCACACGACCATGTCCGCCACGGCGTAGGCCGCCTCCATGTCGTCGATGTACGGCACCGCAGTGTAGCCTTCGTGCGGCTTCGGCGCGTCGTTCTTCCTGCCGTACGCGTGCAACACCTGATAGCCCTGCGCGGTGATCTCTTCGATGGCTCCGGCCACGGCACGATTAATGCTCACCGCGCCCTGCGACCCACCAGTGATGAGCACCACGGGCCGTTCGGGGTCAAGGTTCCACATCTTGTAGCCGCGCTGCGCTTTCGCGCCGTCCGTATCGATGCCCACCCCAGGCCGCACCGGAATCCCCACGACATCGCCGGGCATGCCTGAATTCGCTACCGCATTGAGCCCTACGCCACCGAGCTTGACGCCAAGCTTGTTTGCCATCCCAGCCAGCGCGTTGGTTTCCAGGACGAAGAAAGGAATCCGCAACGACGCCGCCGCGAGATACGCGGATGCTGACACGTATCCGCCGGTGCCGAATACAGCCTCGGCTTTCGAGTCCTTCATCACCTTCCGCGTCTGCTGCACGGAACGCGCAAGCTTGAACGGCACACCGAGCAACTTCCAGGGTTTCTTGCGCGGGATCGGGACTGGGTCAATCAGCGCAAGCTCGAACCCACGTGCAGGCACGATTGTGGTTTCCAGGCCACGCTCCGTGCCGAGCGCGATCACGTTTGCGCCGTGCTGCTCGCGAAGCACTTCCCCTACTGCGAGCGCCGGCTCAATATGCCCGGCGGTACCACCGCCTGCGAGCACGACAGTGTGCTGGGTGTTGTCCATGGGGAATCTCGTCCTTTCCTTGTCGACGACCACCTAACGGTACCGACGTCGCTCTGCTTGGTTCGGTCGTTCTCGGCGCTGTGTTACATTCCTCGAGGGTCGAGGGGTGTGACGGTGCGTGCGGTTCTCTGCGGCTGCTCGGTGTGTCACGGGTACCCCGTAGCTCTGTGTCCGGGGAGGATGCGCCTGCGCGCGTGGTATGCGGGCCCGACGCAGCTGGGCGGCAGCCTTCGGCTCCGGGAGGAACAGCATCCTGTCAAAGCGGGGGCGCCCATAGTTCTGCATGGCAGAGACCGCATCGGGCTCATGTCGGGCGATGGAGGCCAGCATGCCCATTGACCACAGCGTGATCACGGCAGAGGTACCGCCGGCGGACAGCATCGGCAGCTGGATACCAGTCACGGGCACGAGGCCTACGACGTAGCCGATGTTGATGAACGCCTGCGAAACTACACCCGCCGTCAGCGACGCGGCGGCGAGCCCCTGGAAGGTCGTCTGCGCTCGCTGCGCAGTCCGCAGGCCGAAGTAGCCAAGTGCAGCGAACAGCGCGATGACCATCGCGCCGCCCCACATGCCGAGTTCCTCGCCGATGACGGCGAAGATGAAGTCGTTTCGTGCCTCTGGCAGGTAGAACCACTTCGCACGGGACTGCCCAAGACCGACACCGAAGATGGAGCCGTCTGCGAGAGAGAGGAAGCCCTGGTGCGACTGGAACGCCGCGCCACGTGTATCGCTGAAGTTCCCGAACAGCGCCTCGAAGTAGACGTGGAAGCGCTGCGAGCGGAAGCCACCGAGCAGAAACAGTGCTATCACCGCAGCACCGCTGAGGCCACAGAGGATGCCAATCGCTTTCAGTGGGAAGCCTGCAAACCACAGCACGAAAATAACGATGGCCGCAAACGACATCGTCATGCCGGCGTCGCCCTGCTTCGCGATCAGCAGGATGCACACGCCCGAGCCAAGCAGGAACTGCGCGGTTGGTGACTGCCACGCAGGCCCCGACGCAGGCGGCTGCTTCTTCGACAGCACTGAGGCTCCCCAGATTGCGATGGCGACGCGCGCAAACTCTGATGGCTGCATCGTCAACGAGCCAAGCATCAGCCACGACTGCGAACCGACTTCCTCACGTCCGGTACCGATCAACAGCACCAGGACCAACAAGAGCACGGCGAACAAAAACAGTGGCGTAGCAAACTTGCGGATGCGTTCGGGAGGAATCATCAGCGATACCCAAAACAGCACGAGTCCGGCCAGCACCATCAGGGACTGGCGAAGAGCAGTCGACCACACGCTGCTCGAGGCAGCAAACGATGAGGCCATCGAGGAGCTCATAACCATGACGACGCCGAGTGCCGCAAGCACCAACACCACGGTTCGAATCACGGTGTAGTCGATAAGGGGGCGCTGTTCAAGCGCAGCAATAAACGACGTGTGCGCCCGCCCGAGTGCGCTTTGAGGCACGTCACGGGTGCCGGTTTTCGGCGCGCGCGTCGGCGGCTGCTGTCGACGATTTCGCTTCATGGCACCTCTTTACGGTTCGCTGCGAGTACTGTTGTGTCTCAAGTTACTGTAGTGAAAAGTGTCGCTTGGCGGCCGCACGAAACGCGTCCCCGCGCGCGGACATGCCCGGATACATATCGAGGCTCGCCGCAGCAGGCGCCAGCACGACGCTATCCCCAGATTGTGCCTGCTCGCCGGCAAAGCGGACCACAGCATCCATCGCCGCGTCCGGGTCCGTGGAATCAGTCACGAAGATTGGGAGGTCCGGCGCCAATCGCTTGACGGCGTCATAAATCTCCATGCGGTCGACCCCAAGCAGCGCAACGGCACGCATGTGCCCCACATGCTTCTCGACGACCTCGTCAATCGCAGCGCCCTTCAGCTGGCCACCGGCAACCCACACGACTGTGCCCGCGCCGGTTAACGCCGAATCAGCCGCGTGTGGGTTCGTCGCCTTCGAATTGTCGATCCACCGCACGCCATTCGCTTCATGCACCACGGCACCGCGATGGCCCGCAACGTGGAAGTGAGCAAGTGCTTCTCGAATCTCTTCAGGTGTCACGCCACGCAACAAGGCCACCGAGGCAGCGGCACCTGCATCCAGCACTCCCGCGGCACCTGAAGGCTCAATGTCGTCTGCGTCAGTCAGCTCGAGAAGCACCCCGTCGCATCGTGCAACGAGCGTGCCATCGATGACGCCGACTTCGCCCTCGCGAGGCTCGCCCAACGTGAAGCCGAAGAACTTCTTGCCGGGGCGCTGCGCAACGATCGCCTGGACGTGTGCGTCGTCAACACCGACTACAGCGTTCGGCGCGTTCAGCACCTTCGCCTTCGCGGCCGCGTAGGCCTCGAACGAACCATGCCAATCGATGTGGTCGTCGGCGAGGTTCAGCAACACAGCCGCATCCGGCACAAGCTGGCTCGACCAGTGCAGCTGGAAACTCGACAGCTCGGCCACCAGCACGTCAACGCGGTCAGCGTCCGAGACTGCGTCCGCCACCGCGGTTCCGATGTTTCCGCACGCAAGCGCGCGCTTGCCCGTGCGCGCGGATGCCACCTGCATCATGGCTGCCAACATGCCGGTTGTCGTCGTCTTACCGTTCGTCCCCGTCACGACCAGCCATTCGCGTGGTGGCCCGAACACGCCAGCGCGGTCGAGCCGGTAGCACAGTTCCACATCGCCAATGACGTCGAGCTGTGCTGTGGCGGCGTCGATAAGCAGTGGTGTGTCTGGCCTCCACCCTGGAGACGTCACCACGACCCCGACCTCGTCGAAGTACTCGTGCGCCTGCTGCGTCTCGACGGCCCGCACTCCCCACGTGCGCTCAGCAAACTCACGGTTGGCCTCGTTGTCGTCCGCGACGATGCACTCGACACCGATCTGCGACAACATACCAAGCACGCCGCGGCCCGAGACCCCGGCGCCTGCGAGCAACACACCGTGAGAAATCTCCCTGGGAATCACGCTCGTGTCAATCATGACAGTGTCACTCCGTTCTGTGTGAGCCACTCACCGTAGAAAATCGCTGTGCCGAGCGCGACCGCCATCGCGGCGATTAGCCAGAAACGCACGACCACGGTGGTCTCTGCCCAGCCGCCTTGCTCAAAGTGGTGGTGGAACGGCGCCATCCGGAACACGCGCTTGCCGGTGGATTTGAACGACGCGACCTGGATGACTACCGACGCCGCCTCGAGTACGAACAGCGCGCCGATGATGATCATCAACAGCTCGGTCTTGGAAGCGACCGACAGGCCCGCCACGAGACCACCGAGCGCCAACGAACCCGTATCACCCATGAAGATCTTGGCTGGGGACGCGTTCCACCACAAGAAGCCCACGCAGGCGCCGAAGCCTGCCGCGGCGAGAACCGCCAAGTCAAGAGGGTCGCGGACGTTGTAACACCCAGCGGCAAGTGCCGCCTCGCAGGAGTTCCGGAACTGCCAGAACGTAATCATGGTGTAGGCGCCCATTACCAGCGCAGTCGTACCGGCAGCGAGCCCATCGAGACCGTCAGTGAGGTTCACCGCGTTCGACCAAGCAGCCAGCAAAATATAGATGAAGATGAGGAAGAGAATTGCGCCGAGGATACCACCGCCGACCGCGATGTCGATCGTTTCGATATCGCGAACAAAGCTCAGCAGCGTCGAGCCTGGCGTCAATCCGTTCTCGTCGGGGAAACGCGTAATCAGCAAGCCAAAAACGATCGCGATTGCGAACTGGGAAACAAGCTTCGCGGTCTTGTTGAGTCCGAGGTTGCGTTTCATGAAAAGTTTGATGCCGTCGTCGGCAAGCCCGACGAGACCGAGTGACAACGTCAAGCCCAGGACAATGACGCCACTCGCGGTAAACGCCGCGTGATTCATGGCCATCGCGACAACCGAACTTGCCAGGTAGCCCAGCGTGATGGCGAGCAGGATCGCGATACCGCCCATCGTCGGCGTTCCGCGCTTGCGCGCGTGCGACTGCGGCCCATCCTCACGGATTTCCTGGCCGATCTCGCGGCGGTGGAAGTACCGGATCAACAAAGGGGTAACAAAAATGGAAACGAGGAAGCTAATAACTCCTGCGACAATTACTTGAATCATGTGAGACTGCTACCTTGCTTCATTCTCTTTCGTTGACTTACTTTGACTGTCAAGCGTACGGGCACGCAATAAATGTTCAGCCACCACCCACAGCTTTTGGACATTCGACGCCTTGACCAGCACCACCGCCGAGTCAGACGATCCCTCGAGCATTGCTTGGACAAGGTCGCCGGCCTCGACGGCGTCGGCAACACGCTGCGTAGCGACGCCCCGCTCGCCCGCAGCTCGCGCAAGTGCCTCCATGGCGGCGCTTTGCCCCACTGCGACGAGATCAGTGATGTTGTAATTCACCAGCTCGGCGGCGAGCTCAGCGTGCGCCGCCGAAGACTCCTCGCCGAGCTCCCCCATCTCACCGAGTACCGCGATCGAACGTGTTGTCCCCGGACGCGCCGCGGCCGTGGACGCCAGCGCAGCAATGCCCGCGCGCATCGACTCGGGATTCGCGTTGTACGAATCATTGATGACGGTCACCCCGTCCTCGCGGGTGCGCACATCCATCCGGTTCACCGACACGGTCCTGGCGTTACTTAATGCTTCAGCGATCGTCTCTGGCTGCATACCTGCGCCAAACCCGACTGCCGCCGCGGCGAGCGCGTTGCCCACCTGATGCGCGCCGTGCACTCCGAGGTGCACCCGGTGCGCTTCGCCATCGGGAGTGTGCAACACAAACGACGATCGTGCTACCTCATCCAGGGTGACGTCGGTTGCGTAGAAGTCCGCCTCCGGCGAACCCGCCGCAGAAAACACCCATACCTTCGCGGTGGTCCGGGAACGCATTGCCGCGACGTACGGGTCATCGAGGTTCAGCACTGCAATACCGCCGTGCGCAGCATCCGGGAGCGCTTCCACCAACTCGCCTTTCGCCTGTGCAATGGCCTCGCGCGAGCCGAACTCCCCCAGGTGTGCAGAACCAACGTTGAGCACCACACCCGTCGATGGCGGAGCAATCTTTGCAAGGTGTGCGATGTGTCCAATGCCACGCGCCGACATCTCGGCGACCAAAAACGCCGTCTCCGTCGTACAACGCAGCACCGTGTACGGGTGGCCAATCTCGTTGTTAAACGATCCGGGGGGTGCCACAGTTTCGCCTGCCTGGCGGAGCACCGCGGCGATCAGGTCTTTCGTCGAAGTCTTGCCTGCCGAGCCCGTGACGCCCACAACGGTGAGGCCGTGTTCATTGACAAGGCACCGCGCCACATGCGCCGCCAGCTTCGAAAGACCGCCTACCACACCGAGTGCGCTACCCGTCGGGTCGCTTGCCGCCAAATCAGAGTTGTCATCAGGTCGCACCTCGGCACATGGCACGATCACCGCGGGAGCGCCAACCTCACGCGTAGTCAACGCCGCAACTGCGCCCTGCTCCAAGGCCGTGCCTACGAAGTCGTGTCCATCAACCCGCGCCCCCTTCAGCGCCAGGAAGAGATCCCCCGCAGACACCTTTCGCGAATCGAACTCGACACCGCCGGTCACTTTCGCCTCCGGATCCGCCTCTCTCGACAGTTTCCCCCCGACGATATTGGCGATCTCGCCCAACGAACACTCAATCATTTTCTTCTATTACCTCGCGAAGGTTTCTAGGGCACGTCGCATCTCTTCCCGGTCATCGAAGTGGTGCGTGGTGGTACCAACAATCTGGCCGACCTCGTGCCCCTTGCCAACAACAATGATCGCATCGCCTGGCTGGGCCCACTGCACCAACGCGTCAATAGCGGCAGCGCGGTCCCCGATTTCGCAAACCTCCGGGTGGTGCGGCGCATCCGTAAACTCTTGCGCACCACGCAGCACCTCCGCACGAATGGCAGCCGGCTCTTCTGTACGAGGATTGTCATCGGTCACCACCACAAAATCCGCACGCTTCGCAGATTCGCGGCCCATGATAACGCGTTTCGACGTATCCCTGTCCCCACCAGCGCCAACAGCCACACCAACCCTACCGGTGACCTGCTCACGTAGCGTATCCAGCACTGCAGCGATCGCCGCCGGCTTGTGTGCATAATCCACGACAGCTACAAACGGCTGCCCGCAGTCGATACGCTCCATGCGCCCCGGCACCTGAGCCTGCGCAAGCCCGCCGATAAATACATCCACATCAATCCCCGCCGTGTACGCCATCGCCGTGGCCAACGCTGCGTTTGCAACGTTAAACGCACCCGGCATCTGCAGACGCAGCGTGTGGGTCGAATTGGACGTCGATAAGGAAATCTCCTGTGCACCGGTCGTATCGACCGAAAGCTGCTTCGCGCTGACATCGAGGCCCGCTTGTCCTCGAGTGCCTACTCGAACCGGCTCGTGTGCACGCTCCGCCATGCGCTCGCCCCACTCGTCATCAACGCACACCACCGCGCGCTTCGCCGCGCTACGAGAACTCGGGTCGAAGAACAGAGCCTTCGCCTCGAAGTACTCCTCCATCGAATGATGGAAATCAAGGTGGTCCTGGCTGAGATTCGTAAACCCAGCGACATCAAACGACGTGCCGCTGACGCGGCCCAGCATCAGCGCGTGGGAGGAAACCTCCATCACCACATGCGTCACCCCAGCCTCGAGCATCCGACGAAACAGCGCCTGAAGCGTCGGCGCTTCCGGAGTGGTCAAAGACGTGGGAACGGGCTCCCCGAGAATCTTTGTACCAGTCGTGCCGATCAGCCCAACCTTCGCGCCTGCTGCCTCAAGGCCCTTTTCCAGCATGTATGTCACAGTGGTCTTCCCGGACGTACCGGTAACTCCAAGGAGAGTCATCTGCTCAGAAGGATGCCCATAGACCTCCGCAGAGACATCACCAAGCACCGCGCGTACATCTTCAACAACCAACACGGGCCGTTGCTCGCCTTGTGACTCAAGAATCTCTGCACCCGCACGATCTGTAAAAATCGCACCGGCCGGACACTGCTTCGCAAACGTTGCACCGTGCACACGCGTACCTGGCAGCGCTGCGAACAGCCCCCCGGGTGCAATCTTGGACGAGTCGAGTGCAATTTCTTCGATGGTCAGCGGCTGTGTTGGGGCGTTACGCAACGTCCCACCAGACAGCGCTGCGAGCGCCTCCAGTGTAGGCGCGTTCGGTGTTGTCTGCGTCATGTCATTCATTGTGAAACTTCCCTACTGGGCTTGCAAAACGTACTGGTGGGCTTCCGGGCTTGGTGGCAGGTTCTCCCTGTTAATCAACCAGCTTGCAATCTCTGTAAACACTGGCCCCGCCGATTGGCCGCCTGCGCCGCCCTCTTTCGGACCCCGCTGCGGTTCGTCAAGCATTACGGCGACGACGAAACGCGGGTCATCCGCAGGCGCGATTCCTGCAAACGTGATCCAGAACTGGCTCTGCGAGTACGCGCCCGTGTCGGGGTTGACCTTCTGCGCGGTGCCCGTCTTCCCCGACAGCTGGTAGCCAGGCAATTGACTGTTGTGCGCGGTACCGCTATTGATTCCGGCCGGGTCGTTCTGGAACGTGGAGCGGAACATGTCCACAACCGTCCGCGCCGTCGACTCCGACACCACACGATGCCGCTCCGGCGCGGGCTGCTCCAGCTGCGTGCCCTCGGCGCTTTCAATGCTTCGAATGATCCGAGGCTCGATCCGCTCACCACCGTTGGCAAGTGTTTGGTAGACGCTCGCCATCTGCAGCGCCGTCCAACTCATGCCCTGTCCGATCGGTAGGTTCGCGAACGTGCCTCCCGACCACTGCTCCAGCACAGGCAAAAGACCGGCGGACTCGTTAGGCAGCTCAATGCCAGTCGTGCTTCCAATCCCGAAGCGTTGCAGGTAGTCCCAGTAGCGTTCCTCGCCAAGCTTCTGCGCAATCTGCAGCGTGCCCACGTTCGAGGACTTTCCGAAGATACCCGCAGTGGTGTACGGCATGACGCCGTGTTCCCACGCATCGCGCACAGTAATGCCAGCCATGTCGATGGAACCAGGCACCTGGTGCACTTCGTCCGGCGAGGTCACTTTCTCTTCGATGGCTGCGGTGGCAGCGATGATCTTCGCAACGGAGCCGGGCTCAAACGGGTGCGAGATCGCGTTGTTACTGAAGTCCTTGCCTTCGCGCAGCTGCCGCTCGATGTCCCCGTTCGGGTCGATGGTTGATGTATTCGCCATCGCGAGTACCTCGCCACTCCGGGCGTCAAGTACTACAGCCTCTGCGTCCTTCGCCAGCGAGTTGCGCTTCGCATTCTCCAGGGTCTGCTGCACGAATGACTGCAGGTCCAGGTCGATCGTCAAGGTGATCTTCGCGCCATCAACCGCTGGTACCACATCGCGCAGCGTGCCTGGGATGGACTGCCCGTCGTTCGACACATCCTCCGTTTTGCGCCCGTTGATACCGGTCAGCACTGCGTCGCTCGAGGCTTCAAGCCCAAACTGCCCTTGCCCGTCCATCGACACTTTGCCAAGGATGTTTTCCGCGATCGCCCCGTTTGGGTACTGGCGGATATCCTGGTGGTCAGAGGCCACGCCGTGGAATTCGGTAGCAATTTTCGACGCCACATCCGGGTCCACATTCCGGACCAGCACTTCGTAGTTCGTATCCGCGTGCAGCTTCTCAAGGATGTCTCGCGCATCGACCTTGCCCACGCTACGCATGTCATCAACGCCTCGCTTCTCGACGTCCTCTTCGCCCATCGCCTCGCCAATCATGACGGGGATCTCGTTGGCCATCGTGCGCAGAATATCTTCGACGCGCGCGTCAACCATCGCTCGCGTCGCTTCGTCGTCAAGGTTTCGCAGGTTCTCGGCGAGCATCACTTGCTCAGTCAGCTCTTTGCGGAGCGTCACCGGCGACACGGTCAGCGATCGCGCCTGCATCGTATAGGCCAGGTGGTTGCCTTCGCGGTCCACGATCTCCCCGCGCCGTGCGGGGTCTGTGTAGATCCTAGCGCGCTGCGACTGTGCCTGCTCCCGCAACTGAGGCCCCCACACGACCTGCACAAGAAACAGCCTGCCGACCAGCAAGACGCTGATGACAAGGAACAAAATGACTGCCCATTGGGAACGCTGATGCAGCACGCTTCGACGTGTCTTTGGCGCATGAGGCGATTCGACCACTGCCCTGTATTCACCTCACTCCACTATGTTCAACGGGTTAGCAACGATTCGTGTCCTTAGAGCTTAGAGCGTAGACGGGACATTCGGTGCATACGGCGCCACGTTGTCCAACCGTGAAGCGCTGCCAAGCACGTTGTTCCCCGGAAGCTGGGTGAGCGAATCGCCGATTTCACGAGTTGCTTGCTGATCACTCGACGCGCGCCCCGATCGCGCGTGCGACTCGTTGACGTCCACAACGCCTGCTGTCTCGTTCGGGTCGAACGGGCGCTGTTCGTGCACACTGCCGTCCTCGTGCACCGCGACGATCCCTGGGGCCGACGGAACCAACAAACCAGCGTCACCGGCACGCTGCGCGATTTCAGCAGAAGACCTACGATCCTCGAGGTCTCGTGTCAGCGACTCAACACGGTTGGTCAATTCGCGCTCCTGCGACTGCAGCCGCTGAATGGTAAACGTCTGTGTCGTCGAAAGCGCGCTCAACCCCATCGCTGCAACAACACCAATAATGAGCAACACCACCGTCACCGTGAACGTTAACGAGAGCTGCTTCTTAGCGGCAGCTGGCTGTGCAATACGACGCCCCCTGTAGGACACAACCTGCTTCGACCCCAATCGACCATGCGCTCGCGGGTGCGGAACATGTGGCCGAATGCCCGGGTTGAGCAGCCGAGTGTTCGAGCCACGCTGCTGGCTGGAGCGTCGCGTCTGCGGTCGCACCTGATCACCGCGCGTCAGCGTCGTATTCGATCCGCTGTACTCTCGTGCTGCCATGATTGATCAGTTCCTTAGTTGCTTTGTGCTAGTTTCTCGACACCACGTACCCGTACGGACGCCGCTCTAGGGTTATGTTCAATTTCAGTTTTCGACGCCTTCTCCGCCCCCTTAGTGATGGAACGGAACAGCGGCTGCGTTCCTGGAAGGTCCATCGGGAGTCCCGGCGGGGTTTTCGACTCCGTGAGTTCCCGAAACGCCGCCTTGACGATCTTGTCCTCGAGCGATTGGTAACTCATAAAGACCGCTCGACCGCCCACACCCAGTAGGTCGGTAATGACGGGGAGCACTCGCTCAACCGCCTCGAGCTCGCGGTTTACCTCGATTCGCAGTGCCTGGAAGGTACGCTTCGCCGGGTGGCCGCCAGACCTGCGGGTGGCTGCCGGGATTGTGTCGTAGAGCAGTTCCACGAGCCGAGCACTCGTCGTAAATGGTTCCCGCTCGCGTTGCTGAAGGATCGCTCGGGCAATCTTGCCCGCGAAGCGTTCGTCACCATACGTCTTAAGGATGCGCGCCAAGTCACCGTGCGAATAGGTATTCAGCACATCCGCAGCCGTCAGCGACTGCGTTGTGTCCATCCGCATATCGAGCGGGGCGTCAGCCTTGTACGCGAAACCTCGCTCTTCCTGGTCCAGCTGCATCGAGGACACACCAAGATCAAACAGCGCCCCGGCAACTCCGCGCTCACGGACAATATCGAATGGCGCACGCTCGTCGGACGCGGCAACCTCGCCAATTGCGTCAAAGCGAGCTTGCACTGGAACGAAGCGGTCGCCAAACTGGGCCAGCCGCTCAGTCGCAGCCGCTAATGCGTGCGGGTCACGGTCGATTCCGATGACGTACGTGTTCGGAAATGTAGAGAGAAAGTATTCTGTATGCCCGCCCGCGCCGAGGGTGCCGTCGACAATTACAGCGTGATCACCGAACTGCTCAACCGCTGGCGCGAGCAATTCCGCCATTCGGTTACGCATGACAGGAACGTGGCCACGGTTTGCCACCGGATCAAAGTCCATCGCGGCTTCCACCATCGTCGGGCACACTCCCTTCACTGCGTTGTTTTGAAATTACCTACACCCATGATTGGGGAGCGTATAGAGCCCTACCCCGGGCGGCTGCTCTGATGTCGGGGAAGTACACCAGAACGCTTCACGCCCGGGATAGAGTCCGTACACGCTCTCCGTCAGTAGTCGATGCCCACTGTGAGGTAGTCAGCCTTACAGCAGACCGGAGAGTATGTCGTCGTCATCCGCTGCCGAGAAGGCAGCTTCAGTCTCTTCTTGGTATTGAGCCCAGGATTGTGCATCCCAGATCTCGAGAAAATCTACAGAACCGATCACTACGCACTCCTTGGAAAGGTTTGCGTACTCCCGGTGTGACGCCGACAACGTAATGCGACCGGAACCGTCAAGCGTTTGCTCATCCGCACTGGCAGCCAGATTACGAATGAACGCACGTGCTTTAGGGTTCGTACGGGAGGCCGCAGCAGCCTTTTTGGCTCGCGCCGCGAACTCCGCACGGGGATAGACCGCTAAGGAGTGGTCTTGCCCCTTGGTCACCATCAGCCCGTCCGCGAGGTCCTCTCGGAACTTCGCGGGCAGCGTCAAGCGCCCCTTGTCATCAAGCTTGGGAGTGTAGGTTCCCAGAAACATCGGGCGACCTACCTTCCTCTACGCCGTCAGACACGTGATGTATGCAGTTTTCTCCGCTTCGTACGTAACAGTGTGTAGTCAGCACACCATCACGCCTTCCGCTACGCCCCACTTTAACCCACCATGCCCCACAAATGCCACACCACACACGAAAAAGAGTATTACTTTTCCACGAACTGCAGGTCAAAGGATATTAATTTAGTGGGGGACGCTCCCCCTATCCTGTGCCACAACAGGCACATTCCTCACTTAAGGCAGCTATATGAACAGTGGTATCCCCATCAAGAAGCCACACCCAGCCGCCAGGTGGGCGAAAGTGGGGGAAGTGGGTGAAAGTGGGGAGCCCAATTTGCGAGCAACAAAAACGCCCCCTTTCCATAAAAAGGGGGCGTGGCAGTTCTTCCTATTAAGGGCGATCCTCGAACCTTCGCTTAAAGTTTTGCTCCATCGAGCTCACTCGAGGAGACTTGTGCTGCGCACGGGAGGCATTACGCACTTTCGACACCGACGGCCCATGCGACGGGGTACGTAGCGCCATGAGGCCACCTGCCATCATGACGCCGAACCCGACAATACTGATAACAACAGTCCAGATAGACAACGAAGCAAGCGCCACGCCTCCAAGCAGCAGCACTATACCAAGCACCATCAGTGCCACGCTGCGCATCGTGACCCGGCCAGTGCCCGATGGGGCCGCATAGTCGGCATTTCGACCAACGCTTTGCACAAATGAAGGGTCATCTGCCAAGAGTGACTGCTCAATTGCACGGAGTGCTTGCTGCTCCTGTTCAGAAAGTGACACTGCTCTACTCCCAAGCTCCAAAGCGGACGTTGCTAACCATATAACGGCCATCCTAGCGCCTTTGTTCCCCGGGAGCCGAGGCAAAAATCCCACAGGCTATGCAGCTGCACCACTCCCGGCAGGCAAGGACTCGCAATAGAACCGTTCAGCCTGTTCGAGCAGCTGCGAAACCCGAGCCGCCGAAGGCATGTGCTCAATCCCAGAGGCAACCCGCCCCCGCTCGCGCGAAAAAGCTTCAAATACCGTCGCCCACCTCTCTCCCCCTTTCCCGGTGAGTGCAAGCTTTTTCCACGCACTACTTGGCAACCGCTTCCTCTTTTGGATCACCGGGCTATCGGCACACACTGCACCCGCAGTCCGCAACGCTGCACGGTAGGCATACTCCATCGCCTGATCGTATGCGCCCTCCTCAAATCGCTCATAAGCGAAAACAAGGCACGTATCTGCCGTTTCAAAAAACTGGTCGCGCTTCGACCTGCGGACCCGTGCACCGTAGACCTCATTCGTTGTCGCAGAGATAACGCTGTTCATGTTCATTTTCTCCTTCACTACTTCCTGTGTTTGCCCCGAATATAGAAAACGAGTCCGACACAACCCTCAAAAAATTAGCTCACCTGTTCGAATGTGGCGAACCGTCACGCCGCCGTGGTTCGATAAAGGGCATGAAGACCGAAATCCGTCGACTCACACCGGCCGAGTACCTTCTTGCGACACCGCAGCTCGTCGACCTCTATATAGAGGCCATGGACTACCCAGCCAACGTGCGAACGGCACGCATCGCTTCCTGGCGACAGGAAGCACTCTCACCAGGATTCACAGCAATTGCTGCGATAGCTGATGATACGCTGGTCGGCGTTGCCTACGGAATGCTTGGACAGCGTGAGCGTTGGTGGGACCACCAGCTCAGGCAGGCGCTTGCGATGCAAGGAGGCCCGTCGAAAAGCGAACAAGCGATGCTGGAAAACTACTTTGAGGTCGCAGAGATTCATGTGCTTCCCAACTACCAAGGGCGGGGGATCGGCGCGACGCTGCTCCGCGAGCTCATGCACCTTGCCCCAGCAAAGTGGGCTCTCCTGTCCACCCCCGAAGTCGCGAACGAAGACAACGGCGCGTTCAAGCTCTACCGCAAGTTTGGATTCGTCGACGTCGCACGCAACTATCTGTACCCCGCTGATCCGCGGCCATTCGCGATTCTAGGGCGACCGCTGCCCCTGGAAACGCCCTCAATGAGGTAGTTTTGTCGTGGTAACTCGGTAGTCTCTAGGCACATACGTCTAGGAGAGATTCTGAAATGGAGCACAACGTGTCTGAAGTATCCTCACAAGGGTCATCGCTCGAGGCCATCCCTGCGCTTGTTGAGGAGCAGCTTTGCGCGTTCTTCGATAACCAGGAGTCCGTGGTCGCGGAAATCGGCGCCCCAGTGGAAGACGCGGTGTCCTACCTGCGCAAATTCGTCCTCGGCGGGGGCAAGCGAATCCGACCCTTGTACGGCTGGGCTGGCTTCATCGGGGCCGGCGGGCTCGAACACAGCCAGGAAGACCCCGAGGCCGTCCTGCGCGCCGTGAGCTCGCTCGAATTCATTCAGGCGTGTGCGCTCATCCACGACGATATTATTGACGCCTCCGACACCCGGCGCGGCAACCCAACGGTGCACCGCGCAGTCGAGGCAACGCATCGCAGCGAAGGGTACCGTGGCGACGCGGCGTCCTTCGGCGAGCACTCGGCTATCTTGATCGGCGACCTCGCCCTGGTGTGGGCAGAAGATATGTGGCGCTACTCCGGGCTCACAGATGGCGCACTCGCCCGCGCGGCGAAGCCCTGGGTGGGGATGCGTACTGAGGTGATCGGTGGCCAACTGCTCGACATCATGCTCGAGGCAAAAGGCAGTGAGTCTGTTGAATTGGCGGACAAGGTCAATAGGTACAAGACCGCTGCGTATACGATCGAGCGTCCACTCCACCTCGGAGCTGCCATTGCGGGCGCACCGGAAGAGACAATCACCGCGTTCCGTGGTTACGGGCGCGACATTGGTATCGCGTACCAGCTTCGCGACGACATCCTCGGGGTCTTCGGAGAGCCGGAGGTAACCGGGAAACCAGCTGGCGACGACATTCGTGAAGGCAAGCGCACTGTCCTATTTGCCACGGCGCTGGCCAACTTGGATGCCTCCGATCCGGCCGCAGCGCAACGGCTGCGTGACGGAATAGGCGTCGCAACATCACCGGAGGAGCTCTCCGAACTTGCGAGCCTGATCCAAGGAAGTGGGGCCGTCGAGGCAGTAGAGGCGCGCATTGATCGCCTCACCGAGTCCGGCCTGCAGCACCTTGCTGACGCCGGCATCGATGCCGCTGTCGCGGAGTTCATGCGCGACCTGGCGATCAAAGCCACGGCTAGGCGTATGTAGCGATGAAGTCACTTACGCCGACACGACTCGGGCTGCTTGCAAGCATCATGGTTGCCCTTGGTTCCTTTGGGGCTGGCGCCACGCGCAACCGGGGCGGCGTGATGCGCATGTTGGGCGTCGACAATCTGACGTACGGGCACGGACGCGCGCTCATGGACATCACGATGAGCGTCGGCATCGTTGTGCTGCTGCTCGCTTGGTTGTGGCTGTGGCGGGCGCGCCCCTCCCTCGACACGGTGCAGCGAGCCACCTGGCTGTGGACAGCCCCGCTGGCGGTCAGCGCACCGATGCTCTCACGCGATGTGTACTCCTACCTCATGCAGGGCGCCATGCTTCGCGACGGCTTCGACCCCTACTCGGAGGGCGCGGCCGTCAACCCTGGTCCGCTGTTGTGGGAGGTCTCCCACGACTGGCGAAACACCACTACCCCGTACGGCCCCCTCCACCTGGGCCTGGGCAAGCTGATCACGCTGGTGACCGGTGACAGTGTGGGCGCCGGGATTGTTGCGTATCGTTTGTTGGCGCTGGCGGGGTTCGCGCTCATCGTCGTCACGGTCCCGAAGATTGCGAAACGCCTCGGGGGCGATGCCGCGTTTGCGCTCTGGATCGGTGCGACGAACCCGCTGATGTTGCTGCACATGGTTGGCGGGATGCACAACGAGGCGGTCATGGTGGGCCTGGTCAGCGTCGGTATCCTCTTGGCGCTGCGCAACCCGGCAAGCGTTGCCACGTTTAGCGGCGCAATCGGCGTGGTGGCGGTCGCGGTGTCGCTGAAGGCCACGGCGGCCGTCGCGATGCCGTTCATCGTGTGGCTGATGGTTTCCCATTTCGCTGGGGCATCGGCGTCGTTGGTAAAAAAGTGCACCGCGTTCATCATCTCCGCTGCGTGGTCGATCGCGTTGACGGTTGGAGTGCTCTACGTGGTCACCGCGGTATCGGGAGCATCCTGGGGCTGGCTTGCTGAGATCTCTGGCAACTCGAAGGTCATCAACCCTCTAGCAGGCCCCACGCTCGTTACCGAGATCCTCACTCCAGGGTTCCAGCTTTTCGACGACCACTTCTACTACAACAGCCTCCTCGGCATCGCGCGTACGGCGTCGTCCCTCCTGATGCTGGCAGGCCTGGCCGTCGTGTGGTGGTGGTTCCGCCCCAAGCCAGGCGCAGCGAACGATGTTCGGGCTGTGCAAGGCACAACCGCCGCGTACGTCGTCGCGTTTGTCACCAACGCGGTGACGCTCCCCTGGTACTACGCATCAATCCTCGGACTCGTGGGAACGTTCCGAGCTCCGCGGTGGGTCCAGCAGATCGCGGTGGGGGCCAGCGTGATCATCGTGTTGGCGTTTACTGGCGGCGGCAACCACCGCTTCTACGACGCCTGGTTCCTCGTCGCCGCGCCGTTCGTGGCCTTCGCCGCCGTCCTTGCGGTGTGGCCGGTCCAGCGGACTACAGCGCCATCGCCTGTGCGCGGCGAATAACTTCGCGGGCGCCGTGGCCGTGTAGCGCATCGATCGGCCGGCCTTTGAGGGACTCGTCAGGGGTAAATAGGTATTGCAGGGATTCTTCAGGGGTGAAACCGCCGTCGGCAAGCACGGTGATGGCCCCGCTGATAAACTTTGACAACTCACCGTCTGCCAGCAGGAGTGCAGGGATGTAGTTCACACCGTCCTTGCGGTACGCGAGGAGCTTGTCGGAGTGGACATAGTCATGGATTTTTGTGACTGGAACGCCGAGCGTTTCCGCGACTTCGGGAAAGGTCAGCAGTTCATCGTGTTCGAGCAATGAATCAATAGTCTGTTGAGCACTCACGTCCGACAGTTTACGCGTGGAGTGCTCCTTGGGCCATACTGGAGCGCATGGCACAGCTCGCAGTTGGAGACACGCTGGACAACCGGTACATCATCGATCGCCCCATCGCTCGCGGTGGCATGGCGACGGTCTACCGCTGCGTCGACACGCGTTTGGGACGAGAAGTGGCCGCCAAGGTGATGCACGAGTCCTATGTGCATGACAGTGTGTTTCGTGAGCGGTTTCGTCGCGAAGCGCGGGCAATGGCACAGCTGTCCCACCCCAACCTAGTCAACGTGTACGACTTCGCGGCGCAAGGCGAGCCAACAAACCAAGTGTTCTTAATCATGGAGCTGATTACCGGCGGGACGCTGCGCGAGCTGCTCGCCGAGCGCGGCCCCATGCCACCGCACGCCGCTGCCGAGGTGATGCGTGCGATGCTCACAGGACTCGCAGTTGCGCATCAAAAGGGCATGGTGCACCGCGACATTAAACCCGACAATATCCTGATCAACAGCGACCACAGCGTCAAGCTTGCGGACTTCGGCCTGGTGCGCGCGGTCTCAGACATCACGCACTCGACAGATCAGATTGTGGGCACGGTCGCGTACCTCTCCCCCGAGCAGGTCGACGGTTCCCCAATCACTCAGGCCTCCGACGTGTACTCGGCAGGCATCGTACTTTTTGAGCTGCTCACCGGACAGCAACCTTTCACCGGCGACACCCCCATTGCGCACGCGTTTGCTCGCCTGCACGAGGTTGTTCCCGCTCCGAGCTCACGCATCGGGGGCGTACCCAAGCTTTTCGACGAGCTCGTCGCCACCGCAACCGCGACCAACCCACGCGACCGCTTCCATGACGCCTCCGAGTTCCTCGCTGCTCTCAACGACGTAGCCGACGCACTCGATCTCCCACCCTACGCGGTCCCTGTGCCCAGGCACTCCGCGGCGAACCGCGCGGCCGCCCACCCAACACAATTCCGGCTTCAGCCAAGTTCGCCGGATGCATCCTCCGAGACTCGCGTGGATGCGCCCGCTGTCTCACCCCCAGCACCGGCTCCATCGGCGCGGCGAACGCCTACGCCTCCACCCCCTGCTGCACCTCAACCGCAGGCTCCCCTACCAATGTCTCCGCCGCGGCCTCGGAAGCCAGTAAGCAACCGCTCTGGCCTCGGCCTGGCGGCGTTCCTAGTTTTCAGCGCCGTGTGCGTCGGGTTGGTCGCGGTCGGCGGATGGTGGCTAGGCTCCGGCATGTACGGAGAGGTTCCTCAGATCCTCCTGCCGATGCAGTAGCAGCCACCACCCGCCGGTGCGCTGCGCTAGTAGCGCAGCATCTCTGCTACAAGGAAGGCGAGCTCCAGCGCCTGCTCAGTATTCAGGCGCGGGTCACACGCAGACTCATAGCGACCTGGCAGGTCGACGTCCGTGATGTCCTGCGCGCCGCCGAGGCACTCCGTGACGTCCTCGCCAGTCAGCTCGATATGGATGCCGCCCGGGTGCGTGCCCAACTGGCGGTGTACCTCGAAAAAGCCCTGGACTTCGTCCAGAATCTTGTCGAAGTGCCTGGTCTTGTACCCGTTCGACGCCGTGAACGTGTTGCCGTGCATCGGGTCGGTTTGCCAGATCACCTTGTGACGGGATGCTTCCACCGCGTTGACGATGGCAGGCAGGACTTCGCGAATCTTGTCGTGACCCATGCGAATCACCATGGTCAAGCGGCCCGGTTCGAAGTTCGGGTCGAGCTTATCTGCGTAAGCCACGGCTTCTTCCGGCGTAGTCGACGGCCCCAGCTTGATCCCGATCGGGTTGTCGATCATCGCGGCGAAGTTGACATGGAAATCTTCCAGCCCACGGGTGCGCTCCCCGATCCACAGCTGGTGCGCCGACAGGTCGTACAGGCGAGTCTTGCCCTGATCATCTTCCGCGAGACGCAGCATGGCACGCTCGTAGTCCACGAGCAGCGCCTCATGCGAAGCGTAGATCTCCGAGGTCCGCAGGTGCTCGTCGCTCACGCCACAAGCGTCCATGAACGCGAGTGAACGAGAAATCTCACGGCCGAGCGCTTCGTAGCGCGCACCCGCTGGAGAGTTCGTCACGAACTCGCGGTTCCACGTGTTGATGTTGTGCAGATCTGCGGTGCCGGAGGCAGTCAGCGCACGGACCAGGTTCATTGCTGCGGACGCGTTCGCATACGCGCGGACCATACGGGCAGGGTCATGACGCCGCGCGTCGTCGGTCGGCTCCACACCGTTGACGATGTCGCCGCGGTAGTTCGGCAAACCGTTGCCGTCAAGATCCGAGGAACGAGGCTTCGCGTACTGGCCCGCGATGCGGCCCAGCTTCACAACAGGCATCGACGCGCCATACGTCAGCACCGCCGCCATCTGCAGCAGCGTGCGCACGTTCGCTCGGATGTGTGGCTCCGTGTTGGACTCAAACGTCTCTGCGCAGTCGCCCCCCTGAAGCAAGAACGCCTCGCCATTGGCGACCTTGGCCATTTTCTTCTTCAGCGCTTCGACCTCAGGGGCAAGAACTACTGGCGGAACAGACTCGAGAATCTTCCGCACATACTCTGCCTCATGCCGGTCCCAGCTCGGCTGCTGCTTCGCGTCACGCGACAAGGCGTCCTGGAACTGCGCATTGAGGTCTCCCGGAAGCGGTGGCAAATCGGGGAGAGCTTCTTTGGGGATATCTACTGTCCAACTCACACTTATTGTTTAGCACGAAGCCACGCCGAATACCACAACTCTGCGACCCAAATACCTGCACAGACTCAAAATGTGAAACAGCTGTCTCACGATCTAGACGCACGTCCGAGCCGATCAAGCGGCAGATGCTCCGCGCACACGCGATACTTTTTCAAGTTATGGCGCGCATCCACCAGCGCATCATGGTTCCCGTGCGGCACCTGCGGCAGCCGTGGCCGACCCGCCATTTCCCAATACTGCTTCAACTCCCGAGTAAACCGGGGAAGGTTCTTTGGCAGCCCCGCCATATCGCCCCACAACTGCGCTAGCACCACATGGTCATACGCCCCAACCCACGCCCACAGTTCCGGGGCGGAGCGGGACGTCGTCAAGAAATCATAAACCTCGCTGCGGATCTGGTCCCTTGACTTCCATGCTGGGTGACCTGTGCCCGGCAACTTGTCCAAAACATTGTCGCGCACCCACTGATTCGCCCGAGTAGCGTCGAACTCGTTGGACACCGCGTAGTACTCGCGCCCGTCCTCAGCGACAATGCCGATGGACACGAGCTCAATGGTGGATCCATCCTCGATAAATTCCGTGTCATAGAAATAGCGCACTAGTGAACCTCGCCCTCAGAGCCCTCACGCTTGCGCGGCCAAAACATCACAGCTGCGACGAACAGCACAAGCAGAGGCGAAATCACATTCCTGGCTATCTCAAGTTCACTCGTGATGAGATACGCCCCGACCGCGCAACACACAAGCACGATACGAGTAACGAGGTCCCGGTCCATCACAACGTCCTTACTTAATCCTTTTCGGGCTCGACGCCATCAGGATAGCGCCCCGTCTCCTCGAGATGCTTTTTGACGTCCGAAGCGTACACATCCACGTACGGGAATCCGGACAGCGCAGACAGTTCATGCATCACGAAGTCGGTAAACGGGCGCATCACCTCGCGCGAGTGCGGATCAAACCCGTGCTCGGCCGCCCAGGCGTGGGGGTCAATAGGTTCGCTGAGCTTGATGCGAACCTTGGACGGGCGCGGAACCACTGATCCAATCGGGTTGGCCTCGCGGGTGCCAATCATGGCCACCAAGATCACCGGGGCGCCCGTTTCCATCGCGACACGCGCCATACCGGTGCGCCCCTTGTAGATCCGGCCATCTGGCGAGCGAGTGCCCTCAGGGTAGATGCCGAACACGTCTCCGCGGTCAACGATCACCTCACGCGCAGCCTCCAACAGGTTCGCGCCCGCCTTTGAATCGCCACGATGCACGGGGATCTGGCCAACGGAAGTGAAAAAGAACTTTTTAAACCAGCCCCTCACACCAGGTTGAGTAAAGTACTCGCTCTTCGCAGGAAACGTAATCTGGCGACGCAGCATCAGCGGCAGGTAGAACGAGTCCATCACCGCCTGGTGGTTCGAGACAAGAATGACACCACCTTCGTCCGGCACGTGTTCCGCCCCGTCAATCGTGGGACGATTCCACACAAGCAGCGCTGGCCCCAGCACCGCCTTGAACGCCGAATACCACTTGTTATGCACGCTGTCTCCCTGCTAGCTCCTCACGGGCCAAGTCCGCGACACCGATCATACCTGCTTGTGGCCCCAGCTCTGCGCACAAAATCTCTGGAACGGGGCGGTACCCGGAGCCAACCATGCTGCGGCGCAGCGAATCTTGCGCATCGTCGATGAACAGATCAGCGTCCGCGCTCACGCCACCGCCAAGGACAATCAGGCCTGGGTCGAGCACATCCGCGACAATCGATAAGCCTCGGCCCAGCCACTCAGCAAAACTCGAGAGCGCCTTCACACCGAGCTCGTCACCCTCACGCGCAGCCGCCATCACATCCTGCCCAGTCGCACGCTTATCGACGACCTTCCGGTACAACCCGCACTTCTTAAACCCACCACGAGCCGCGACTTCCAACGCGCAGTCCACCAGCGATGTTCCCGAGGCATAGCGTTCCAAGCACCCCTGCTTGCCACACGAGCACACACGACCATCCGGCACGACGGTCAAGTGGCCGAACTCCGGAGCGGTCCCAAACGACCCCCGGTAAATCTTGCCGTCGATCATCAACGTTGCGCCAATACCTGTGCCAACAGCGAAGAATACCCAGATATCCGAGTCCTTCGCTGCACCAAAGCGGTACTCCCCCCACGCGGCCGAGTTCGCGTCATGCTCGAGACGAACCGGCAGCCCCAGCGCCTCTTCGAGCTGCGCCCGCACAGGCTGATCATTACGCCACGGCAGGTGGGGCGCGAACCGAACGATCTCACAGCCCGGATCAAGGAAACCGGCGATAGCCAACCCCACTGCGTCAACCGTGTACTCCCGCTGCAGCTGCCTGACCATATCAACGATGACGTCAATCAGCTCGTCCCCGGTCTGCGGGGTACTAGTGGAAATCGATGACACGATACGCCCAGCGTCATCGACCACCGCTGCACGAGTATTCGTCCCGCCGATATCAAAACCGACATTCAGCTTGGATTCAGTAGACATACATGACCATGCTAGTCGCCTCGAGGCTGAGAAAATAATATGTTCTCACACCGCTCCCCCAACGCCTCCCACGAAAACTCACGTTGCACATGGTGGCGACCCGCCTCCCCCATTGATTCCCGCAACTGAGGATCGCGCAGCAGACGCACCAGCGCCGAAACAAGCAACGCATCATTCGTATCGACGACCACTCCGCTCTCCGCCGTCACGGTCTCCGGAGCGCCACCCGAATCACCGGCGACCACAGGCACTGCGCACGCCTGGGCCTCAAGGAACACGATCCCCAGTCCTTCCACGTCTAAGCCCCCACCACGGGTACGGACAGGCATCGCAAACACATCTGCGGCGGCGACAATCCGGCACAGGTCCTCATCGCTCACCCTGCCAGTGAACCGCACTCCCTCTACGCCTGCCGCCATCGCGCGCAACCGACGCTCATACGGGCCCTCCCCGACAATCATCAGCTGGGTACCCGGCACCTGCTCACGCACCTGCGGCAAAACACGGATCAGACGGTCTTGACCTTTGCGCTTCACCAGACGCGACGCACACACAATCAAGGGGGCATCCTGACAAATCTGGAACGCATCCCGTGTGTCCAGCTTTTCCTGCAGCGTCGCTGGTGCGTAGCGGGACGTCGATACGCCCGAAGGCAGCGCGACGAACTGTGGCGTCGGCCCAAAAGCGTTTTGGAAACGGCCCAACGTGTATTCCGAAATGTAGGTGACCACATCTGCGCCATCACCCACTCTGCGCAGCAGCCGACGCCCCACCTCGAACATCGACCACCCGACCTCGTGGCCGTGCGTGGTCGCCACCACTCTCGAAGCCCCCGCGCGCTTCGCCGCAGCCCCCATCACTCCTAACGAAGCCGCAGCACCGAACCACACAGTGTCAACGTGTTGCTCTCTAATGATGCGCTGCATCGTCCTACGCACCGTCGGTGTAGGAAGCATCACCGAAAACGGCCAACGAATAATCGTGTACGGCTGCTCAGCATCCCACGCCAACGCAGCTTCCTTGTCTTGCATCGACGCAAACACAATGATGCGTTCCGCCCCACGACGTCGAACGATCTCGTGCACATAATCTCGCAGGTAGGACTGAATCCCGCCAACAGTCGGCGGGAAGTCATTCGTCACTAATAGAACGGTCATGAACGCTAGTAACGGACTGCGCCCTGCACGGGCATCGAATTCAGCGGCACAACCTGGACCGGAATACCATAGTCAGAGGCGTGCACAACCATGCCGTCACCGATATACATTCCCACATGCGTCACACCCGGGTAGTAACCCACAATGTCACCCGGCTGCAGGTCCCCCATGCTCACCGGCATGCCACCTGCGAGCTGCGCCTGAGACGTACGCGGAATTGTCTTTCCGTTCTGACCGTACGCCCACACCATCAGGCCCGAGCAGTCAAACGCCGACGGGCCCGTAGCACCCCACCCATACGGCTTACCGACCTGCGCAAGGGCCGCACCCACGACACCGTCGCCCACTGGAGGCAACGAGCCAGCATCGACAGGATGCAAACGCCCCTCCCACAACGAACGCGCCTCTGGCGACAAATTATCGACGCGCGCTTCGATCTCTTCGATCTTGCCCTGAAGGGATTCACGTTCCCTCTCGAGCTTCGACCGCTTCGAGTCGAGGTCGTTACGGAGGTACTGGGCTTCCGCGAGCGCTACGTTAGCTGTGTTCGCCTTTGTCGCCGCGTCTTGTGCAGCAAGCTCATGCTCGTCCAAAACGGCGCGTTGTTTCCGTGACAACGAATCGAGGTACGCTGCGCGGTCAATAGCAGTCTGAGGACTTCCAGAGTCCAAGGTCGAAAGGATCACGTCAGCCTGGACATTGCGATATCTCGAGGCAGCAAGACGGTTCACCTCACCCTGCAGCTCATCCCGCGCAGTGCGAGCCTCTTGGACTCTAGCGCGCGCACCCGCAGCATCGGCCTGCAGCCGCTCTAACTCCTCAGACTTGGCAGCAATGTCGTCCTCAACACCCTTGAGCTCCTCCACTTTTGCGGTGACCTCATGTGAGAGTTCATCAACCTGTTTGATCAAATCTTCAACATCGTCTGCCATGGCGGACGGCACAACTGGGCCGCTGCCTACAAGCACAGATATCGACGCGCACAGCGCTGCACGCTTACCCCAAGTGCGACGACCTGCTGCGTGACGCGCATGTAAAGAGTGTTTAGCCACTGAAAGCCCCTTCGCTGGCAAGAAAAACTATCACCAATATAGCGAGAGGGGCTTTAAGTTACAATCTTGTAATTTCGGCGCCCGAACCCCGCAATTGCTGCGCAGATTGGGCGTTAAATACAGTGCTTAGAAACGCACAGCGGAGTGCACCGGCATCATGTGAAGCGGACGCTCTGCAACCGGAGCGTTCGTGTTCAGCGCGTCAATAATGGTGCCGTTGCCGGTGTAAATGCCAACATGGGATGCGCCGCCGTAGTACGCAACGATGTCACCAGGCTGAAGCTGGTCAAGAGGAACCGGGGTGCCGGCGGAAGCCTGCGCCTGGGACGTACGAGGGATCGACTTGCCAGCCTGGGCATAGACCCAGGAGGTGAAGCCAGAGCAGTCGAAGACGTTCGGGCCTGCAGCGCCGTACACGTACGCGGAACCAATCTTGGAACGAGCAATGTCAACGAGACGCTGGCCGGCTGAAACCTGTGGCGCAGGTGCAACCGCCGGAGCAGCAACGTTTGCAGAGTACGCCTTGGCAACCGGTGCTTTGAACTGCGCCTCAACGTTTGCCAACCACGCACCAAACGAAGGAACGTTGGCCACACCCGGAACCGCGCGAACCTGCGCGATAGCCGTCGGAACGTCCGCATTGGACGACTGACCCGCCAAGGACGGAATCCAAGCCTCGATGCCAGGGATTGCGGCGATGCCCGGAACATTCTCAATGCCCGGAACCTGAGCAGCTACCGGCGAATTCGGAATACGAACTTCAGCCGCCTCAGCGGAGAGTGGCGAGAGCAGCGAGGCACCTGCAGCCGCTGCGGTCATTACCGCGACGTTACGTGCAGTGCTGCGTGCCTGACGACGGTGCTTAGCCATAATTGTAAAACTCCATATCTTCTCTTTTGCCGGCCGGGTTAGCTGACGGGTTGGGCTAGAGAACCAGCCTTGCAAACTCCGCGGAAACTTCCACTCTCGTTCGCATTCACCCCAGAGGGACAAATCCTGCTTGGGTCCCCGACTCCCCACCACATCGAACGCGACAGGGATTAGGCGCTATATGTACTTACTGTTTGCTTTCAACGGCTGTTGCTGCAATGTCTCGATTAGGTTACGAAACGGAAACATCTTTGTCCAACGACGCGGCCGTTATCGTTCCGTGATTTTTTAGCGCTCCCCCTTTTCCGTCAATTTCCTGAGAGTCCGGTGCATGAAGGCCAATACAGCAGCCCTCCGTTTACCCCCTTTTACCTTGCGTTTTACGGCTAACTTGCACGCTGGCAACCGTGGAACAATCAGTAAGAATCCACTAAATCAGACTTATGTGACATTCATCACGACCCATCTATAACGCTTTCATAACAGCGTGGAATCGTGACAAATCCGGCGGTGCTCACGGTCCAAACTCAGTGAATAGCGTAGAAGCATACGAACAGGACTTGTAATACATGAGCATGTTGAAAAGACGGAATGGGGTGCAGGCACGTCACACTCCGGCATGCAAAAGCGCCCTGACGTGCCGTACTTCCGTACAGCTCGCCAGGGCGCTCTTTTAGCGACCGCTAGTTATTTAGAACCTATTCAGAGGCATTGCGATCGTCGAGGTGCTTCGTCTCCTCGAGCTTGCGCAACGTCTCGATTTCTTCGCGGTGATTCTCGCGCTGCGCATCGCGGACGCGCTCGGAAACACCAAGCTCTGCAGGCTTGAACTTACCGATAGTTTCGGAGTCAGCGAACCCGAGCTGGTTGAGGCGCTTCGGCACCGGCGCACCGGCGTACTCGAGCGGCACAGGGTGACCGTGCTCGTCCACTGGGCCGAGCGGCTGGTGAATCTCAACGAATGCACCGTTAGGCAGCTTCTTGATGATACCGGTCTCGATACCGTGCTCCAGAACCTCACGGTCTGAACGCTGCAGGCCAACACAGATACGGTAGGTCAGCCAGTAGGCAAACGGAGGCAGAACGATCAAACCGATGCGACCGAACCAGGTCATTGCGTTCAGCGAGATTTGGAAGAAGTGAGCAATGTGGTCGTTGCCGCCAGAGATGGTCAGCAGCAGGAAGAACACAAGTGCCATCACGCCGAGCCCCGTGCGCACAGGAACGTCACGTGGACGCTGCAGTAGGTTGTGGTGCGCCGTATCGCCAGTTACCTTCGCTTCGATGAACGGGTAGCTGATCAACAGGACAACCATGACACCACACATGAGGGCAACCCAGAAAGCACCCGGGATGGTGTAAGGGCCAAGGTAGAGTTCCCACGCGGGCATGACACGAGCAGCACCGTCAGTCCACAGCATGTAGACGTCCGGCTGCGAACCAGCAGAGACCTGCGATGGGTTGTAAGGACCGATGTTCCAAATGCCGTTGATGGTGGTCAGACCAGCCATTGCCGCCAGAACACCGAAGACAACCATCATGAAACCGATCGCCTTGACAGCAAACACCGGCATAATGCGGATGCCCACAACGTTGTTCTCCGTACGACCTGGGCCTGGGAACTGGGTGTGCTTCTGGAACCAGACAAGCAGCAGGTGCGCTGCGATCAGAGCCAGGATGACGCCCGGCAGGATCAGCACATGCAGGATGTAGAAGCGGTCGAGCATCAGGTCGGACGGGAAGTCGCCGCCGAAGATTGCCCAGTGCATCCAGGTACCGATGATCGGGATACCCACGATGATGGCGGACATAATGCGGAGACCAACGCCAGAGAGCAGGTCGTCAGGCAGGGAGTAACCCATGAAGCCTTCAGCCATGCCGATGAGGATCAGGGTGACACCGATAACCCAGTTTGCCTCACGCGGACGACGGAACGCGCCGGTGAAGAAGATGCGCATCATGTGGGCGAACATCGCCATCATGAACATCAGGGCTGCCCAGTGGTGCATCTGACGAACGAACAGACCACCGCGGACCTCGAAGGAAATGTTGAGGGCCGTGGCGTACGCGCGAGACATCTCAACGCCGTTCAGTGGCAGGTACCCGCCGTCGTAAATCACCTTCGTAATAGAAGGGTCAAAGAACAGGGCGAGGTAAATGCCTGTCAGCAACAGGATGATGAAGCTGTACAGTGCCATCTCACCGAGCATGAACGACCAGTGGCTCGGGAAGACCTTATTTAACTGTGGCCGGAGGAAACCGGCTACCGAGTACCGCGAATCAACGTTGTCCGCGGCTTGTGCAAGTTTAGTACTCATTAGGATTTACGCTCCCAGAATGCCGGGCCGACGGGCTCGATAAAGTTTCCGTTGGCGATGAGGTAACCGTCTTCGTCAACAGTCACAGGAAGCTGAGGCAGAGCGCGGGCCGCCGGTCCGAAGATCGGCTTGCCGTACTGCAGCGCATCGAACTGTGACTGGTGGCACGGACAAAGGATGCGGTTCGTCTGCGCTTCGTAAAGCGAAGTCGGGCAACCAATGTGCGTACAAATCTTGGAGTATGCGTAGTAATCCCCGTAGTGGAAGTCTTCCTGACCTTCACGCTCGACGACGCGCTTCGCGTCCTGGGAGCGCAGACGGATCAGCATGACCGCGTTACGCGGGCCGTGCAGCGAGTGCATGTGGTGCTCGTACACGTCGCGCTCAGGGTCGTAGACGTCACCATCGTTGACGTCCTCCGGGTAAAGCGGGAAAACGGTTTCCATGGAGGCTGCGGCCAGATCCTCTGGACGCATACGCACCAGGCGGGACACGCCCGCCGTGGAGTAGTGCGAACCTGAGACGCCTTCGTGCAGCTCGGCAATCGCGCCGGTGTCACGACCAAGATATACCTTGACGCCCTTCTCCTGCATGGTCCAACCGTGGGTCCACAGAGTGCCGTCGCCCATGTAGTTCAGGTCGTGACGCTTCTTCCACGGGTTCTTGATCATGCCGCCAAGAGGCGCAACGACCATCAGGCCGGCAAGGACACCCGCAGTGCCCAGCAGACCCTTCATCACTTTACGACGACCAAGGGTCGAGGTTTCCCAAGCGTCGTTCAGCAACGCAGTCGTCGTGCGACGGTCCAACTCAGAGGAACGGCCGTCATGGCGACGCTGTACGGAGATCTCCTCCGGGATGAACTTCTTCACGTACTGCACGATGGCGATCCCCAGCGCGGTAAACCCAACACCGGCGGTCAGACCGAGCAGTGGCGTGTACAAGGTGTATACCCACAGTCCCTCATCACCGTGGAAACGTGGCTCCCACGGCCAGAAGAGGTAGACGCCAAGGAACGCGATGCCGCAGAGCACCGAGATGATCAACCAAATGTTGATACCGAGCTCGGACGACTTTTCACGAGGATCGCCGTCAACCGGGAAGCGCTCCTTGCGATAAGCGACGGTAACGTCGTCTAGTTCTGTACCCAGAGCCGCGAGTTCCGCATTGTTCATGCGGTCCAGTTCTTCGGATGTGTAATTCTTCTTTACTTCACTCATGAGCGCGATCCAATCCAGATAGCTGCGGCGGCAACGAGCGTTACGCCGATCATCCACATAGCCATACCTTCAGAAACTGGTCCAAGGCCACCGAGGGCGTAACCACCAGGGCTTGGCGTTTCCTTCGAAGACTTAATGAAAGCGATAATGTCGCGCTTCTCGTCAGCACTCAGCTGACGGTCCGAGAACTTAGGCATGTTCTGCGGACCGGTCAGCATTGCCTGGTAGATTTCCTGCTCGTTTGCAGGATCCAGCTCGGGCGCGTACTTACCGGAGGAAAGCGCGCCACCACGGCCGGTGAAGTTGTGGCAGGACGCACAGTTGAGGCGGAAGAGCTCGCCACCGCGGGCGACATCCGCAGCCTGAATCTGGCCGTCGTAGTTCTTGCCGCGGAGTTCTTCCTTCGCGAGTGAACCGTCTGGGTTGTACACCAGCTCAGGGCCACCGCCGTTCGCTGCTACATATGCAGCCAGCGCGAGTGCTTGAGACTCGGTGTAGCGTGGGCGCTTACGCTCTGCCTGAGCGTCATTCGACATCATCGGCATGCGTCCAGAGTTGACCTGGAAGTACACGGCACCTTCGCCGGTACCGATCAGGGACGGGCCACGGCCTTCAACACCCTGGAGGTTCGCACCGTGGCAAGTGATGCAGGCAACGTCGTAAATGTCCTTGCCTTCTTGAATCATTGCCTGGTCATCTTTTTGCGCAGTTGCGACCTGCGCGTTCGGGGCAAGCGCCGATGCGAGGAAACCCGCACCTGTAAGGCCGAGCGTTAGGGCAGCTGCACCTGCAAAGGTGCGCTGTGCCTTGCGCCGGCTGCGCTTTTTCTTAGGTGATTTTTCCATCTTGTTCCCTTTGAGCGTCAGTGTCTAATACAGATAAATGGCCTTCCGTCTTCAAGACGGGGACTCGACGTATCAGATACCTATTGAACGATATACAGAGTAATGAAGACGCCGACCCAAATTACGTCGACAAAGTGCCAGTAGTACGAGGTCACCATTGCCGCGGTAGCTTGCGCCGGAGTGAACTTCGACTTAGATACGCGGAGCAGCACAACTGCGAAGGCAATGATGCCTGCGGTCACGTGCGCCATGTGGAAGCCAGTGATGATGAAGAACACTGACCCGAAGACACTCGCCTGAATGGTCACGCCGTGCATGATCATCTCTCCCCACTCGAATGCCACGAGGCCGAGGAAGACAACGCCAAGCGCGATCGTTACAGCGAACCATTTGCGGAGCCCAAATACGTCACCCCTTTCTGCTGCGAATACGCCAAACTGGGAAGTCACCGAAGAGGACACAAGCACAATCGTGATGATCAAACCGAACATCACGTTCAAATGTGCCGTCTGGTTATCCCAGTCGCCTGCGGTCATACCGTTTGCTCGTGAGGTGAAGTACATCGCGAACAAACCGGCAAAGAACATCAACTCTTGGGCGAGGAACGCGATCGTGCCAACGCTGACCATGTTTGGTCGATTCAGCGCCGGGACACGATTCTGCGGTGTCGCCATACCTTGGTTAGAAATTGCGGTCGTCACGCATGTGATTATCCCCTGTTTTCGGGTTAAAGTCATCTCCTTTCCCCACCAAACTTTTATGGAGATGTAGCGCTAACCTGCCCTTTCACAACCATTCCCCTCCCCTAAGAAAAGATTTGGATGAGTCGGGAACTTTTTCACCCGCGCTTCCGACTACATCAATGCAGGTCACCACTTACTTAGAATTCACCAAGTGATTTTTCGAGGGTTTCCAACCACTTCCACAGCCGCATGCCGGCAATAATCGGCGATCTTCAAAAGTTCCCATTAGTGACAGGACTCACAATCTTCCGGCCGGATTTTCCGCGAGGGACCTACTTTCGGATGACCCCCAACTGTAACTATCGTGTTCAACCAAAAGGATGAACACAGGAACGCAAAATCCCCCTGGCGAGAGCCAAGGGGGACTTTCTTTGGTCGCCTATCTCCCGAAGGCAGGGAGATAAACGAGTCTTAGTGCTTTTCGCGTGGAATGCCGTACTGCAGATTCAGTTGCGTGGTCGTCCACACGAGGAATACTGCACCGAATACGACCAACCACAGCTGCCAGAACGCGATTCCAAGGCCGAGGAACATCACCGCGCCAGACATTGCGAACGGCCAGATGGAGCTTGGCGAGAAGAAGCCGAGCACGCCGGCGCCGTCCTCAACCTCCGCCTCTTCCCAGTCTTCCGGAACGACGTCCATGCGACGCTCGGTGATGTCAAGGTAAACAGCAAGCATGAAGCAGAGTGCAGTTGCGAGCACAAGGCCGACACCGCCGACCCACTCAAGCCCGTAGAGGTACGCATCCTCGCCGATCCAAGCCGTGCTGATCATGTAGAAGACTGCCATCAGCGCCAGGAAGGTGCCGATTGCGTAGAAAACCTTTGAACCAGTTGCCATTGTTCTGCCTTCTCTTTCTATACCGTCGCGTTAGGGTCGTTGGTGTTGTTGCCGTCGCGGGTGCCGTGACGGTCAGACACGAACGGACGTGTGGAGGTGGCGTACGGGGCTTCACCGATGGATGCGAGTGCATCAGAGTTCGGCGCGTCTGGGTTGTCGATGCGGAACTGAATGTAGTCCGCAAACTTCTCCGGGGTTACGGCACGAACTTCGAAGTTCATCATCGAGTGGTAGGTACCGCACATCTCGGCACAACGTCCGACGAATGCGCCAGTCTTGTCAATCTTCTCGATCTGGAATGTACGCTGCTGCTGGTTTACCTCAGGGTGAGCGTAGGTATCACGCTTGAAAAGGAACTCAGGAACCCAGAACGCGTGGTTCACGTCGCCAGAAGCGAGACGGAACTCAATTGCACGGTCGGTCGGCAGCACAAGTACTGGAATCTCTTCGGTCGTGCCAAGTGTTTCAATCTCGTTGAAGTTGAGGTACGACAGGTCACCGGTGGAGGTGCCGTGGATCGGGTTCGGGTTCTTGATGTTTTCGTCGTCGTACTTCGTTGCCTCAGCCTTTGCCTGACGCTCAGTGTCGACACCGTCGTACGCCTGGCCGTTCGAAGTGAACTCACCGTCGACGTTCGCGTAACCGAACTTCCAGTTCCACTGGTATGCGGTGACATCCACGGTCACCTTCGGATCCTTGTCGAGGGCCGTCGTCTTCGTCTGTGCCTGGACGGTGAAGAAGAAGAGCACCATGACGATAACGATCGGGATGATCGTGAGCACGAGCTCGAGAGGAACGTTGTACTGGAGCTGCTTCGGAAATTCGGACTTACCGCGCTTCTCCTGGCTCTTTGCATTCCACTTGAAGATTGCCGTGAGGAAGAGGCCCCACATGATGATGCCAATAATCCAAGCTGCCACCCAGGTCCATACCCAGAAGTTGTACATCTGCTCACCCTCAGGAGTGACTGGGTCTGGCCAACCCATATCCAACACCTTCGAGATCGCCTCTGGTGGCGCAACCTCACAACCAGTCAGAGCGAGACCGCCCAGCAGGAGCGATCCAGCAACTGCGATTTTCTTCGCGAAGCTGCGGTCCTTTACCTTTTCCACGTGTGTCTGCCTTCCTGTCCACACTCGCTATTTACGGCAGGACGCACACCACAGGTGCGTCCAAGCATTGCTACTCCGCCAGAATAGTTGATTAGCCGCCCTGCCTCTGAATTCTGAGGATTTTTCGGAGATACATCATCTCGTAGCTAATCACCATTGAGAGCAGGGCGTGCAAAACCCGTGTACTCAATGGGTTTTAGATAAAACGGTACAAACGTCCTGGTAAGAGCTTTATTTTTCACCCAAATTACTCAACCATAAGTTGGCCCCCTTTTGGGGACCGAATAAAGGATGAAGAATTTCTGAGTTTTGTCCACGGTTCCGCTGGTTCGCGTATCCCCTACACAAAACCCTATTGTTGAATGGAAGAAACGCTTCGTGGCCCAGCACTCCGCATGGCTGCGTGCACCTTATATATAGGAGAGGTTTTCAAGTCTATGTGTGGCCTGTTGGCTCTACTCACCACTCACAACAACGCCGCCAGCTTCGTGGAAGCCGCGGAACGCGCTTTGCCCTGCATGTATCACCGTGGCCCAGACGCCGCTGGCACCTGGAACGACGACCACGCGGTCTTCGGCTTTAATCGCCTGGCGATTATCGATCTGGAACATTCACACCAGCCTTTGCGCTGGGGACCGAAGGAATCCCCAACACGCTATGCGTTGACGTTTAACGGCGAGATCTACAACTACATCGAACTTCGGGAGGAGCTCGAGGCAGCTGGCTACTCCTTCAATACGTCGGGCGATGGCGAGCCTATCGTGGTTGGTTTTCACCACTGGGGCGAGAGGGTTGTTGAGCACCTGCGCGGTATGTTCGCATTCGTCATCTGGGATACCGAAACGCAGCGCATGTTCGCAGCGCGCGACCAGTTCGGCATCAAGCCGCTGTTCTACGCCACTACCCCAGCCGGCACCGTGTTCGCGTCCGAAAAGAAGTCCATTCTGGAAATGGCACCAGAGCTAGAACTGGGTCTCGACCTGGATCGGCGGGCTATCGAGCACTACGTGGACCTGCAGTATGTTCCGGAGCCAGAGACGCTGCATGAGAGCATTCGTAGGGTCGAGTCGGGGTGCACGGTTTCGCTCACCCCTGGCGGCGAGGTCGTCTCGGAGCGCTACTTCAAGCCACACTTCAGGCCTCAGCCCGTGCCCCAAGGTCAAGAACAGAAGCTGTACGACAGGATCGCTCGGGCGCTCGAAGATTCCGTCGAGAAGCATATGCGTGCGGACGTGACCGTCGGTTCTTTTCTCTCCGGCGGCATCGATTCGACGGCGATTGCGGCGCTCGCGAAGCGCCACAATCCAAACTTGTTGACGTTCACCACCGGCTTCGAGCGCGAGGGGTACTCGGAGGTAGACGTGGCGGCGGAATCCGCTGAGGCGATTGGCGTCGAGCATATCGTGAAGATTGTGTCGCCTGAAGAGTACGCGGAGGCGGTGCCGAAGATCATGTGGTACCTCGACGATCCGGTGGCGGACCCATCGCTGGTGCCACTCTTCTTCGTCGCCCAGGAGGCTCGCAAACACGTCAAGGTCGTGCTTTCTGGCGAGGGCGCAGACGAGCTGTTCGGCGGCTACACCATTTATAAGGAACCATTGTCGCTCGCGCCGTTCGAGAAGTTGCCGACGCCACTGCTCCGCGGACTCAACAAGCTCAGCCAGGTCCTTCCGGAGGGGATGAAGGGCAAGAGCCTCCTTGAGCGCGGCACGACCCCGATGGAGGACCGTTACTACGGCAACGCTCGCTCCTTTAACTTCGAGCAGCTGCAGCGCGTACTGCCATGGGCCAAGCGCGAATGGGACCACCGCGAGGTCACCGCTCCGATTTACGCCACGTCGAAGCAGATGGATCCAGTTGCTCGGATGCAGAACTTGGACCTGTTTACCTGGATGCGCGGTGACATCTTGGTCAAGGCGGACAAGATGAACATGGCGAACTCTCTGGAGTTGCGCGTGCCGTTCCTGGACAAGGAGGTCTTCGAGGTCGCGCAGACGATTCCGTACGACCAGAAGATTGCACACGGCACCACCAAGTATGCGCTCCGTAAGGCGATGGAGCAGATCGTTCCGCCTCACGTGCTGCATCGCAAGAAGCTGGGCTTTCCTGTCCCGATGCGCCACTGGCTGGCTGGAGATGAGCTCTTCGGCTGGGCGCAGGACACCATCCGTGATTCGCAGACAGACCATATCTTCGCCAAGAACCAGGTGCTGGAGATGCTCAAGGAGCACCGCGATGGTGTCTCCGACCATTCCCGTCGCCTGTGGACGGTGCTGGCCTTCATGATCTGGCACGGCATCTTTGTCGAGCACCGCATCGATCCTGGCATCGAGCACAAGGAATACCCGGTGCAGCTCTAAGGAGATTCCTCCCATGTGGACCAAGAAACGAGTACTGACCACCATCGTCGCGATGCTCAGTGCACTGCTCCTCACTGTCGCCGCCGTGGCGTTCGTCTATGGGCCGACGCTCACCGCGATGCTGACGGGCACAGCTCGTTTCGCGGGGACTCAGACACCGAAGCGGTATAGCACGACGGTGCTCGCGCTCGCTGAGCAGGGCATCCACGCCGACTCGAAGGAATTCGAGGACGCGAAGGCCCGCGCAAAGGAGGCCGCCAAGCAGGCAGACACGCTTTACGACGTCTACCCCGCCCTGGCAGACGCCGTGAAAGCTGCTGGCGGCAAGCACTCCCGGCTGATTGAACCTGATAACCCTAACCTCGGCTGGACTATGAAAGAGAAGCCGGAAGCCGCAGTCAGCGTCGAGGGCCGTGTTGCGGTGGCAACGGTGCCTGGCGTCGATCGGCACGATGATGTGCAGGGGTACGCAGACACGCTCGCGACAGGCATGGCTTCCGCACGTGATGGCGGGGCCTGTGGTGCGGTCGTTGATCTGCGTGGCAACGACGGTGGTGACATGGGCCCAATGGTCGCTGGACTCTCCCCGCTGTTGCCTGATGGCACGGTGCTCGAGTTCGTATCGCGTTCGAGCACCAGCCAGGTCACGGTCGACGAAAACTCGGTCACCGGAGGAGGCACGCCGCTCACGACATCTGGCGGGAAGTGGGAGGCGCCGGTGGCAGTCTTGGTCGATGGTGACACCGCTTCGTCAGGCGAGGCCACGATGCTGTCGTTCCGGGGACTTGAGCGTTCACAGAGTTTCGGCTCCCCTACCGCGGGCTACGCCTCGGCCAATAAGGTGTACGACTTCCCGGATGGCAGCCTGCTGATGCTTACCATCGCGAAGGACAAGGCACGCACTGGTGAGGAGTTCGCCGAGGAGCCGGTGCAGCCTGACGTCGAAACCGATACGCCGTTAGAGCAAGCGAAGCAGTGGCTTGCGACCGAGCACGGCTGCCAATAGTCCACGCAGACAAAACACCCCGCGCTCCCCTCAATCATGAGGTGGGCGCGGGGTGTTGGCGTCGAAAAGCTACTGCTTAGTTGAAGCTGTCACCACAGGCGCAGGCCGAGCCAGCGTTCGGGTTGTCGATGGTGAAACCCTGCTGCTCGATGGTGTCAGCGAAATCGATCGTCGCACCGGTAAGGTACGGCACGCTCATCTTGTCCACGACAAGACGCACACCACCAACGACGTCGGCCTTATCGCCGTCGAGCTCACGATCATCGAAGTACAGCTGGTAGCGCAGGCCAGCGCAGCCTCCCGGCTGAACAGCGATGCGAAGCGAAAGGTCGTCGCGGCCTTCCTGGTCGAGCAGAGCCTTCGCCTTTGCAGCTGCTGCTTCAGTAAGGGTCACGCCCGTTGCAGACGTAGGTGCAGTCATTCTTTCTCCTTGCTTAGCGAATACCTTCACGCAAAATGCGTGCTTCGGAGTGTGGCACTAGCGTACTCGCATCACACCGTCATCGTCTACAGCGTATGGGAGCGGGCGCTTATTCCCCACTTTCGGGGACGGCCTTGTAGCCTGTATAGCGTGAAACTTCCTTGGCAGAAATCTGATGAGGCTCCAACCGCCGCTGCAGATGCAGCGAATCGAGCGGAGACTCCCGAAACGGACGCGGAACCCGCGAAGAAGTACCCGAAGGGCTACACCCCTCCGAAAGGCCGGCCGACGCCGAAGCGCCTCGATCAGGAGATCAAGCGTGGCGTCGTGCGCGACCCCAACGCGACGACTCCGGCTCAGCAGTACCAGAAGAACAAAGAGCTGAAGAAGTCGATGTCGAAAGAGGAGTGGAAAGCATATAAGAAGCAGCAGCGCGAGGAAGCGAAGAAGCACAATCGCGAGATCCAGGCCAAGATGGACGCTGGCGACGAGCGCTACCTCATGGACCGCGACCGTGGCGAGACCCGCCGCTTCGTCCGCGACTGGGTGGATTCGCGCCGCTTCATGAACAACTACGCGATGCCTCTGGCGATCCTGTTGTTCCTCATCCTCTTCATCGGCTCCTGGTACCCGGAGATCGCCGGAGCTATCGCGATTTTGCCGATGGTGTTCATCGTGCTGATCCTTGGTGAGGCGTTCTTAATCGGCAAGCGGGCGAACAACGCTGTCCGCGCGAAGTTCCCAGGCACAGCGGATACCGGCTTTGGCCTTGGTATGTACGCGTTTTCGCGTGCCTCACAGCCGCGTAAGTGGCGCTCGCCGAAGCCGCAGGTTCGCATCGGCGATTCGGTCAACTAAACGGACGAAGGACGTTTCATGGCTGTCACATTCGACCCGATTGAGCACCCGAGCGAGATCCTACGCCGCGAACTCGCTCGCGCCCTGCATCGCAACCCCGAGGGGCGCGGGCTAGGTCGCGTGGCCACGATTGCGGAGTGGACCACCTCGGTGCAGAACCGGAAGCGGCCGGTGGCGTTTTCGAACCCACAGTGCGTGCTGGTCGCCGGCAACCACGGCGTGGCAGCGCGAGGCGTTTCCGCGCAGCCGCATGACGCCGCCTGGACCGCGGTAAAGCAGGTCGCCGCCGGTGGTGGCACGGCTCGTGTCGCAGCACAAGCCGCTGGCGTATCGATCTTGCAGGTCAACGACTATCTCACACTGCCGACGGGTGCGATTGACCGGCAGTCTGCGATGACGCCGGAGGCGTTCGAGCAGGCTGTAGCGCACGGCGCACGCGTGGTAGATAGCGGGGTAGATAGCGGGGTTGACCTGTTCATTCCTGGCGATATCGGCGTCGGCAATTCGACGGTTGCTGCCGCGATCTACGGCGCACTGTCGCGCACTGAGCCGGTCAAGGTCATCGGACGCGGCTCCGGCATCGATGACAACGTATGGAAAGTCAAGGTCGCCGCGATCCGCGACGCAATGTTCCGCGTACGCACGTTCAGCGACGACGTCCCGCGCGTCCTCGCCGAGCTTTCAGGGCCGGACTTCGCGTTTCTCGTCGGCATGTTCGCACAGGCAGCGGTTCGCCGCACCCCCGTGCTTTTCGACGGCCTCTACGCCACCGTCGCCGCCTACGCTGCTGAGCGCCTCGCCCCCGGCACGAAGCGGTGGATTATGGCGGGCCAGCTCAGCCCTGAGCCAGCGCAGATGCTCGCGCTGCAGGCACTCGATATCATCCCGGTCCTGGCGTTGGACTTGTCTCTGAACCAGGGGTTGGGCGCGCTCGCAGCGCTGCCGCAAATCAACCTGGCTGCTGAGCTCGTTACTACTGTGCTCGGGCCGGAGGCCCCGGAGGTCTCCCCGGCCTAAACCCTGGCCGAAGCCGTCGCTAGCTCTCTGCTGGGACGAGTGTGTGGTTCCAGCCGTGGATGTCCTCGACGGACCCGTCCTGGATCCCACGCAGGCGCTCGCGAAGCTGCATCGTGATGGTGCCTGCCTCGTTATTGTTGACGGTGAACTCGCCATGGCGGCTCAGCACACGGCCAACGGGGGTGATCACTGCCGCGGTACCGCAGGCAAGCGTTTCGGTGATGGTGCCGTTCTCTGCACCATCGTGCCACTGCTCCACCGTGATCTTGCGCTCCTCGGTGTCGTAGCCGAGATCTTCGGCGACCTGCAGGAGGGACTTGCGGGTAATGCCTGCCAGGAGGGAGCCGGACAGGGTTGGAGTGATCAGCTTCGCATCCTTCCCGCTACCCTCGACGAACATGAGGTTCATGCCACCCATCTCTTCGATGTATTTGCGCTCGATGGCGTCGAGCCAGACAACCTGGTCGCACCCCTTTTCCTCTGCCTGGGCTTGTGCGAGCAGGGAGCCTGCGTAGTTGCCTGCGAACTTCGCGTCGCCGGTGCCACCGGGTGCTGCGCGAACATACTCCTCGGAGATCCACACGCTGACTGGCTTCACGCCGCCGGAGAAGTAGGCACCTGCCGGGGAGGCGATGAGGTAGTAGCTGTAGGTGCTCGAAGGCTTGACCCCAAGCGTCTTCTCAGTGCCGATCATAAATGGGCGCAGGTACAGCGCTGCTTCCCCGCCGGCCTCGGGGACCCAGTCCTTATCAATCGTTACCAGCTGCTGCAGCGATTCGATGAAGAGGTCCTCTGGCAGCTCTGGCATGGCGAGGCGGCGAGCAGAGTGAGCGAAGCGGGCCGCGTTCTGCTCAGGGCGGAACGTCGTAATGGAGCCGTCATGGTGGCGGTAAGCTTTCAGACCCTCGAAGATTGCCTGCCCGTAGTGGAAGACGTTGGTCGCTGGGTCCAGCGAGATCGCCTCGTATGGGCGGACTTGCGCATTGTGCCAGCCGTTGGTCTCGTCCCAGTCGATGGAGACCATGTGGTCGGTAAATTCCTGCCCGAACGCAGGGTTCGCGAGGATGGCCTGGCGTTCTTCGTCGGTTGCTTTGTTCGGATTCTCGATGATTTCAAACGGTGTGCCTTGAGTCATGCAGACCACCCTACTCCCAGATTCCACACTTTGGGAACAGAATTCCATATTTTCTTACACCTGCGAGGAGCCCTCCTCGACCACACGGCGTCCATTCAAGGTAGCCTTGTCGATGTTCAATAATCCTAAGAAAGGCGCATGTACTCATGACTTTTTCGGTTCCTGAATCGCTGCTCCCAGTCCGGGGCGACTCTGTCTCCCTGAACTTTTCGACGACCGCTCCGAGCGACACCGCGGCAATCCTCCTACCGGTGACCTCGGATGAATCGAAGATCGAGGTTCCGGTGACCTCCCTGGCGCCAAAGGGCACGCTCGAGGCTCTAGAGACTGTCGGTGCGAAGGGCACGGCCGGCGAGGTCACCCGAGTGGTGGTTGACGGCAAGCTGGTCATCGCATTCGGCCTCGGCAACGCGGACGAGATTGATGATGAGACCGTCCGCCGCGCTGTCGGCGCGCTGGCCCGAACACTCTACGGCACGGAATCTGCGGTGATTTCGACCGAGTTCGGCGTCAGCCCTGTTGTGGAGGGCCTGCTGCTCGGCGCGTACAAGTACAAGGGCTTCAAGGCCCCGTGCCAGTGCGGCTGCGACGGCGAGCACGGGCTTACAAACGTCACCGTTGTGGGCAAGGAAGACGAGCAGGAGGCCTTCGACCAGACAGTCATCCTCGCGGAATCGGTCATGCTGGCGCGCGACCTCGTCAACACGCCTTCGAACCACCTCTACCCTGCTGTGTACGCGGAGCTCATTGAGAACGTGGGCAAGCAGATCGGCCTCGAAGTCGAGGTGTTCGACGAGAAGTACCTTGAGGAGCAGGGCTTCGGCGGTATTCTTGCCGTCGGCCAAGGTTCTGCTCGCGCGCCTCGCCTGGTGCACCTGAAGTGGACGCCTTCGACGTCGAGCTCCTCCGTCGCGCTAGTTGGTAAGGGCATCACGTTCGACACCGGCGGTATTTCCCTGAAGCCAGGTGCGAAGATGGAGGACATGATCTCCGACATGGGTGGCTCTGCTGCCCAGTTCGGTGCGATTGTCGCGGCGGCTCGTCTGAACCTGGGCGTCGCTGTTGACGCCTGGCTGCCACTGGCAGAGAACATGCCGTCCGGCAGCGCTACCCGCCCAGGCGACGTGATTCGCCACTACGGCGGCATCACCAGCGAGATTCTGAACACGGACGCTGAGGGGCGCCTCGTGCTCGCGGACGCTATGGCGCGCGCAGCAGAGGACAATCCTGACTTCATGATTGAGACGTCCACGCTGACCGGTGCCCAGCTCGTCGCCCTCGGCAATCGCACCGCCGGCGTGATGGGCTCTGATGATTTCCGCGACCGCGTTGCTGCGCTGGGCCGCGAGGTCGGCGAGCAGGCGTGGGCGATGCCACTGTTGGAGGAGCAGGAGGAGGAATTGAAGTCCCCAATTGCTGATATCCGCAACGTCCACAATGCCCGCACTGGTGGCATGTTGTTCGCTGGCCTGTACCTGTCCCGCTTCGTCGGTGAGGACACCGAGTGGGTCCACATCGACGTCGCTGGCCCAGCATGGAACGGTGGCTCGCCGCACGGCTACACCCCGAAGCGCGCGACGGGTGCCCCGCTGCGCACCATCGTTGCAACGCTCCGCGGCATCGCTGAAGGCAACTAAGCCTCGGTTTTAAGAGAAAGGATGTTCGCCGCGCTCAAACTTGGCGCGGCGTTCTTTCTGTTCCGCCCGCTTCCGCAGGATGCGCTCCTGCTCCATCTTGCGGCGCATCCGGTCTGGATAGCCGGTTTCCTCAACGTCGTAGAGAGAAATATTCAGGAGCTGAGCGACGGCATCGATGCCTTTCGGCCCTCCGATGCGGCGGCGGGTGTAGTTTCCTTCTTCGTCAACTAGCACGACGGACATCTCATTGACCATCGTTTCTGGCTCGACAAACCCCTCCACGAAGACACGCCTCGCGACCCATTCCTTGAGGTAGGCAGCGTCTTCCGGCCGGATGGTTTCGCCGGGCGCGCGTGGTGGTTTGAAGGTTGTTTGCTTCTTCCGCTTGCCGAACAGGTTAAACACTTCTCTCATCATACGGATATTTCTCGACGCCCCAATTCTGCGTTTTGTAGCCTTCAACAAAATAGTTGCCCCCGAAAGGCACGAAAGTCTTCGGTGACAGGTACGCTATTGACCTGTATAGCTTCTACGAAAATGTATCTGCGAGGAGACTAAATTATGGCGCACTCTGTCGAGATGCCTGAGCTGGGCGAATCCGTCACGGAAGGCACAATCACCACCTGGCTGAAGGAAGTCGGCGACACGGTAGAGGTCGACGAACCTTTGCTGGAGGTTTCCACCGATAAGGTCGACACGGAGATTCCGTCCCCTGTCGCCGGTGTAATCCTCGAGATTAAGGCCGAAGAAGACGACACCGTTGATGTCGGTGACGTCATTGTGATTATCGGCGAAGAAGGCGAAGCCCCAGCTGCGGACTCGGCAAAGGACGCGGAACCTCAGAAAGAGGAAGAAAAGGAAGCTCCGAAGGAGGAGAAGGCAGAGCAGCCTTCTTCCGGCGACGCCACCGACGTCTCCATGCCTGAGCTTGGCGAATCCGTGACCGAGGGCACCATCACCACCTGGCTGAAGGAAGTCGGCGACACCGTCGAGGTCGACGAGCCACTGCTCGAGGTCTCCACAGACAAGGTCGATACCGAGATTCCTTCCCCAGTCGCCGGCACCCTCGTAGAGATCCTCGCTGAGGAAGACGACACCGTCGAGGTCGGCGAAGTCATCGCCCGCATCGGCGACGCCAACGCAAAGCCAGCAGAAAAGGAAGCTCCAAAGACCGAGGAGCCAAAGGAAGAAAAGAAGGAAGCCCCGAAGGAGGAGAAGACTGAGGAGCCTAAGGAGGAGAAGCCGAAGGAGGAGAAGCCAGCGCAGCAGGCTTCCACCAAGGTAAACAAGTCCGACGGTTCCGTCCCGTACGTGACCCCGCTGGTGCGCAAGCTGGCAGAAAAGCACGGCGTTGACCTTTCCACAATCGAAGGAACCGGTGTTGGCGGTCGTATCCGCAAGCAGGACGTCCTTGCTGCGGCGAAGGGCGGCGCCGAGGACAAGGCCGAGGCGTCGGCTGTGAAGTCCGAGGAGAAGAAGGGCGCTCGCTCCAACTGGTCCACCAAGTCCGTGGATCCGGAGAAGCAGCCGCTGATCGGCACGACGCAGAAGGTCAACCGCATCCGTGAGATCACCGCTGCGAAGATGGTCGAGTCGCTGCAGACTACTGCTCAGCTCACGCACGTCCAGGAGGTCGATGTCACCCGCATCGCGGAGCTGCGCAAGCGTGTGAAGCCGGAGTTCATCAAGAAGCACGACGCCAACATCACCTACCTTGCGTTCTTCATCAAGGCGACGGCGGAAGCCCTTGTTTCCCACCCGAACGTCAACGCGTCGTACGATGCGGAGAAGAAGGAGATCACCTACCACGAGGACGTCAACATCGGCGTCGCAGTGGATACTCCACAGGGCCTGCTCGTACCAGTGATCAAGCGTGCACAGGACCTGAACCTGGCACAGATCGCCCAGGCAATCAACGACCTGGCCACCCGCGCACGCAACAAGAAGCTGCGCCCGGACGACCTGTCTGGCGCTACGTTCACGGTGACCAACATCGGTTCCGAGGGCGCGCTGCTGGATACTCCGGTGCTCACCCCACCGCAGGCCGGCATCCTGGGCACCGCGGCGATTGAGAAGCGCCCGGTCATCGTCACGGAGGAAGGGAGCGACTCCATCGCAATTCGCCAGATGTGCTACCTGCCGTTCACCTACGATCACCAGCTGATCGACGGCGCAGATGCAGGCCGCTTCATCACTACGATCAAGGACCGCATCGAAACCGGTGACTTCGAAAGCGACCTGGACCTCTAAACCCTTCAAATCCAGGTCAATATGAGGAACCTTAGCGGTGGCCCCGATACCAATACGGTGTTGGGGCCACCGCTGTTTTCACCCCTGGTTGCTTTCAGCTGACTGGCCGACCTCGTACAGTTTTGCCCCGTAGACTATCCACTACATCAAGTTCAGAACTACCAAAGGAGTAGATCTTGGATTACATCACACGCCACATTGGTCCGAACATGCAAGAGACGGAGGTGATGCTGCAGAAAGTCGGCTACGACTCCCTCGACGCACTCACCACCGCCGCCATCCCAGGCGATCTGCTGCTTCAACGGCCACTTGATCTTCCCTCCCCGCTGACGGAGTACGAGGCGCAGGATCAGTTGCGTGAGCTGGCGTCGAAAAATGAGGTGCTGAAGGCCTTTTACGGGCAGGGCTACTCGTCGACGCTGACCCCACCGGTGATTCGTCGTGGTGTGGTCGAGGATGCTGGCTGGTACACGGCGTATACCCCCTACCAGCCTGAGATTTCGCAGGGCCGCCTCGAGGCGCTGCTGAACTTCCAGACGATGGTGCAGGACCTGACTGGTCTGGATATTGCGAACGCTTCGCTGTTGGATGAGGCGTCGGCGGCTGCGGAGGCTGTTGGTCTGATGGCACGCGCGGTGCGGAAGGGCCGGACTGTGTTGTTGGATGCGCGTCTGCACCCGCAGGTGTTGCGGGTCGCGTCGGAGCGTGCGCGCACGCTTGACCTTGAGGTACAAATTGTTGACCTGCGCGAGGGCGTCGTGGGCGACGGCATCGTTGGTGCCATCGTGGCGTACCCGGGAACGGAGGGCGACATCGTTGATCCTCGCGCGGTGATCGAAGCGGTGCACGAGCGTGGTGGCTTGGTAGCGGTGGATGCCGATATCCTCGCACTCACCCTGCTGGAGTCCCCTGGTGAGCTCGGGGCGGATATCGCGATTGGTTCCACGCAGCGCTTTGGTGTTCCGCTGTTCTACGGTGGCCCGCACGCCGCGTACATGGCGGTCAAGGAGAAGATGAAGCGCCAGCTGCCGGGCCGTCTGGTGGGTGTGTCGAAGGACGCTGAGGGAACCCCCGCCTACCGTCTGGCGTTGCAGACTCGTGAGCAGCACATCCGCCGTGAGCGCGCGACGTCCAATATCTGTACCGCGCAGGCGCTGCTCGCGGTGACCGCGTCAATGTACGCCGTGTACCACGGACCGCGTGGGCTCGAAGCTATCGCTGCCAAGGTGCACGACTGGGCGGTGCGTTTCGCCAAGTCCCTGCGTGACGCTGGTGTCGAGGTGAAGCACGACGCGTTCTTCGACACGGTAGCCGTCGTCGTAGACAGCTCCGAGGCAGTGTGCGAGCGCTTGTCGGATGCGGGGTACTTGGTCCGCCCGATCGATGCGATCACCGTCGGCGTTTCCTTCGGCGAGGACACCGCAGAGGAGGACCTCGCGGCGCTGCTGGCGGGCTTCGGCGTCGATACCGTGGCCAGCGAAGCGCCGTCCGCGCTGCCCGAAGCACTGCGCCGCACCACGGAGTTCATGACGCACCCGAACTTCAACTCAGTGCACTCCGAGACGCAGATGATGCGCTATATCCGCAAGCTTGGCGACAAGGACCTCGCGCTGGATCGCACCATGATCCCGCTTGGCTCCTGCACGATGAAGCTCAACCCGACCGCGGGTCTGGAGACCATCACGTGGCCAGGATTCGCAAATGTACACCCGTACACGCCGGATCGCTTCACTGCCGGTTGGAGAGAGCTTATCGACGAGCTCCGCGCCTGGCTGGTCGAAATCACTGGGTACGCCGAGGTATCCATGCAACCAAACTCTGGCGCGACGGGCGAGCTGGCCGGCCTGCTGGCGATTCGCCGCTACCACGTTTCCCGCGGTGACCATGGGCGTGACATCTGCCTGATTCCTGCTTCGGCGCACGGTACGAATGCGGCGTCGGCGACGCTGGCGAACCTTCGGGTGGTCGTCGTGAAGACTGCTGAGGATGGCTCGATCGACCTGGCCGACTTGGATGCGAAGTTGGAGCAGCACGGCGAGCACGTTGCAGCGATTATGGTCACCTACCCGTCCACGCACGGTGTGTACGAGGACACGGTGCAGGCCGTCGCGGAAAAGGTGCACGCGGTGGGTGGCCAGGTCTACATCGATGGCGCGAACATGAATGCGCTGACTGGGCTTGCGCGCCCGGGTGACTTTGGCGGCGACGTGTCGCACCTGAACCTGCATAAGACGTTTACGATTCCGCACGGCGGTGGCGGCCCGGGCGTTGGCCCGATTGGTGTGGCGGAGCACCTGATTCCGTTCCTGCCGACGGACCCGAATGTGGATCCAGCGCATGCGGCCGACCCTGCCCCGGTTGGCGAGGGCGTGCCGGTTGCCGCGGCGAAGTTCGGCTCGGCGGGCGTGCTGCAGATCGCGTGGTCCTACATCGCGATGAGCGGTGCGGAGGGGTTGGCGTCGGCAACTGCGCATGCGGTGCTGGCGGCGAACTACGTGGCGAACGAGCTGCACGATTCCTTCCCGGTGCTCTATACCGGCGAACATGGCCTGGTGGGCCACGAGTGCATTCTTGACCTGCGCGAACTGACTGACCGCTCCGGTGTGACCGCAGCGGATGTGGCGAAGCGTCTGGTGGACTACGGCTTCCACGCCCCTACCCTCGCGTTCCCGGTGGCGGGCACGTTGATGGTGGAGCCGACCGAGTCCGAAGATCTGGACGAACTCGACCGCTTCATCGAGGCAATGCGTTCGATCCGCGCGGAGATCCAGGAGATTATCGACGGCAAGATTGCCTACGAGGCCTCCGTCCTGCACCACGCACCGTTTACTGCGCACAGCGTCGCCTCCACCGCGTGGGATTACGAGTTCTCCCGCGAGCAGGCCGCCTACCCGGTCGATCGCTTGGTGCGCGAGAAGTATTTCCCGCCGGTGCGCCGCATTGATGAGGCGTACGGCGACCGCAACCTGGTGTGCTCCTGCCCGCCGCCAGAGGCATTTGATATTTCGGAGAGCTCGGAAAAGTAAGGAGTGATTGTGATGTCTGAAACCCCTTTGTTTGCAGCGCATAAGGCGCTTGGTGCTTCCTTTACGGACTTCGGTGGTTGGAACATGCCACTGAAGTACAACAATGAACTTGCAGAGCACCGCGCGGTGCGCGAGCGCGTCGGCATCTTCGACCTCTCGCACATGGGCGAGATCGATGTGCGCGGACCGCAAGCCGCGGAGTTTTTGGACTACGCGTTGATTTCCACGCTGTCGACCTTGCGCGTCGGCAAGGCGAAGTACTCGATGATCGCGGCCGAAGACGGCGGCATCATCGACGATTTGATCTCCTACCGCCTGGACGACGAGCACTTCCTGGTCGTGCCGAACGCCGGCAACACGCCTGCGGTGTGGGAGGCATTCCAGGAGCGCGCGGCGAACTTCGACGTGGAGCTGACGAACCGCAGCGCGGACGTCGCGCTCGTGGCGGTGCAGGGCCCTGATTCCTTATCGACGATCGCTTCGCACCTCGATGGCGACGCCGGCGCCTTGGCGTACTACTCGGCTGCACCGATGCGCTTCGGCGACTGCGGCGTGCTGGTCGCCCGAACCGGCTACACCGGCGAGGACGGCTTCGAGATCTACTGCGATAACGCAGACGCCCGCACGATCTGGGACGCGCTCGCGCCGGACGCGACACCATGTGGTCTGGCTGCGCGCGATTCCCTGCGCCTCGAGGCATCGATGCCGCTGTACGGCCACGAGTTGTCCCGCGAAATCACCCCGGTTGAGGCCGGGATGGGCCGCGCGTTCGCCAAAAAGGAGGCGGACTTCGTGGGCAAGGACGCGATTGTCGGTCGTGAGCCGTCGGTGGTCATCGCTGGGCTTTCTTCGGAACAGCGTCGTGCCGCGCGCGAGGGCGCAGAGGTCTTCATCGGCGATACACGCATCGGCGTGGTGACCTCTGGTCAGCCGTCGCCGACCTTGCAGCGTCCGGTAGCGCTGGCGCATCTCGACCCAGCGCACGCCGAGGTGGGCACGGCTGTTGAGGTTGATATCCGTGGACGCCGCTACCCGTTTACTATTGTGGATACACCGTTCTATTCGCGAAAGGACCAGTAATCATGTCTTTGAACCCTGATTTTTACTACTCGGAGGATCACGAGTGGATTGATGCTCGCCCTGAGGATGCTGTTGGCACCAAGGTGCGCGTAGGCATCACGAACGTTGCGGCTGATCGCCTCGGCGAGGTCGTGTTCGCTGAGCTGCCACAGGTTGGCGACCAGGTCACGGCGGGTGAGACCTGCGGCGAGGTCGAGTCGACGAAGTCGGTCTCCGACCTGTACGCACCGGTGACTGGTACGGTCACCGCGGTCAACGAGGACATCGACGGCGCCTACGAGGCCATCAACGAGGACCCGTTCGGCGCTGGCTGGCTCTTCGAGGTTGAGGTCGAGGAGGTCGGACCGTTGATGACGGCAGATGAGTACGCTGCCGCTAACGGTGTCGAAGGCTAGCGACTATCGTTGGCAGGCATGACAGCTCCACGCGATCCGTTCTTTCCTGCCGACAAATCCATTCGAGCCTCAGCCGCGCCGATTGATGTGCGCGAGCTGGGGCTCGTCGATTATGAGGAAGCCTGGCACCTCCAGGCGGAGCTAGCCAAGCAGCGCGCGGCTGACGAGATCCCGGACACGGTGTTGGTGTTGCAACACCCCTCGGTGTTTACCGCCGGCAAGCGGACCCAGCCGGAAGATCTCCCGGATGCGTCCTACCCGGTGCCAGTCGTCGACGTTGACCGCGGGGGCCGTATCACGTGGCACGGCGAGGGTCAGCTCGTCCTCTACCCGATCATCAAGCTTGCCCAACCGGTGGACGTCGTGGACTATGTTCGCCGCCTTGAGGAAGCCATCATCGAGACGGTGCGCAAGGCTGGTGTACATGCCGCCGGGCGTATCGATGGCCGCTCCGGCGTCTGGGTCCCGAAAACTGTCGAGGCGGCCGATCGCGCGGCGTCCCACCGCGATCGGAAGATTGCGGCCCTGGGCATCCGCATTACCCGCGGGGTGACCATGCACGGGCTCGCGCTGAATTGCGACAACACGTTGGAACACTACGGCCACATTGTCGCGTGCGGCATCGACGACGCTGACGTGACCACAATGAGCCTGGAGCTCGGCCGCGACGTCACGCCTGAGGAGATGACCGCGCCGCTACTCGACGCCCTCAAGCGCGCGCTTGCCGGGGAGCTTGTGGTGGCTGACCACAGCTTTGGTTCGGCGCCGGATCCGACGAAGGGGCTTAAACGTCGAGACGTAAGGCGAGCCTCCCATTAATCCTCGACTTTGCGGGAAGTGTTGGTTACGGTGGACGGCGTGACTATTGCACCAGAAGGACGCAGGCTACTTCGCGTAGAAAAGCGCAACGCGCAAACCCCTATTGAGACGAAACCGCGCTGGATCCGCAATGCGGTGAAAACTGGTCCTGAGTACGAGGACATGAAAAAGAAGGTGAAGGGCGCGTCCCTTCACACAGTGTGCCAAGAGGCTGGCTGCCCGAACATCCACGAGTGCTGGGAGTCGCGAGAGGCAACCTTCCTGATCGGCGGAGCGAACTGCTCGCGCCGCTGCGACTTCTGCCAGATCAACTCCGCAAAGCCCGAGCCGCTCGACGTCAACGAACCGCAGCGCGTCGCGGAGTCCGTACGCGAGATGAACCTCAACTATTCCACCATCACGGGCGTGACCCGCGACGACCTCGAGGACGAGGGCGCGTGGCTGTACGCAGAGGTTGTGCGAAAGATTCACGAGTTGAACCCGCATACTGGCGTCGAAAATCTCACCCCGGACTTTTCCGGCAAGCCGGATTTGCTCCAGGAGGTCTTTGAGGCCCGGCCGGAGGTTTTCGCGCACAACGTGGAGACTGTGCCACGCATCTTTAAGCGCATTCGTCCGGCGTTCCGCTACGACCGTTCCCTGGACGTGATTCGTCAGGCGCGTGACTTCGGGCTGATCACTAAGTCGAACCTGATCCTCGGTATGGGTGAGACCCAGGAAGAGGTCATGCAGGCGCTTCAAGACCTGGTGGATGCTGGCACGGACATCATCACGATTACGCAGTACCTGCGCCCCGGTCCGATGTACCACCCGATTGACCGTTGGGTAAAGCCTGAGGAGTTCATTGAGTACCGCGACGCGGCCTACGAGATGGGCTTCGGCGCCGTCATGTCCGGCCCCCTCGTGCGCTCCTCCTACCGCGCGGGCAAGCTCTACGTGGAGGCGATGGAGCACCGCGGTTTGGAACTGCCGGAGAACCTGCGCCACCTGGCGCAAACATCGAAGGGCGACACCGCCCAGGAGGCATCGACCCTCCTGGAGAAATACGGCGCGTCGAAGGATCACCCGGTAGCGACGCGCTCCTAGCTCACTTTGTCCACTTTGGCCTGGCCATGTTCGTGACATAGAGTTGACGACATGGCTCAGTCGAAGGATAAGGCAGCCCTGAAGGCTGCGAAGAAGCAAGAGCGCGCAGCGAAGCGCGCAAAGGGAAAGCAGACACGTAGCCAGATCTGGCAGGCGTTTCAGATTCAGCGTAAGCGGGATAAGAAACTCATCCCGATTATGCTGGCCTGCCTGCTGGGCGTGGGTCTGCTGTTCTTCTTGATCGGCCTCATTTGGGGCGGCCAGTGGTACATGCTGGCGCTCGGCCTGGCGTTCGGCACCGTGCTGGCGATGTGGATGTTCACCCGCCGCTTGGAGCGTTCGATGTACGACGAAGTCGGCGACACCCCGGGCGTTGCTGGTTGGACGCTGGAGAACTTGCGCAACTCCGTCGGCATGGTGTGGATCACCAAGACCGGCGTGCAGGCGAACACCCACATGGATACCGTGCACCGCGTCATTGGCCTGCCGGGCGTCATCCTTGTCGGTGAGGGCAACGAGAATCGCCTGCGCACTCTGATGAAGAAGGAGTCTCGCCGCGTCGATCGCCTGCTGGCTGGCGTGCCGATTCACGAGGTGTACGTGGGCGAAGGCGAAGGCCAGGTCGCAGTGCGCAACCTGCAGAAGCACCTGATGAAGCTGCCACGCCACTACCGCAAGGACGACGTATACGCGATGAGCGCCAAGCTCGAGGCGATGGATGCGCGCACGCAGCCGGGCCAGATGCCTGGCCTGCCTGGTGGCCCGTTGCCGAAGCAAGCTCAGAACATGGCTGGAATGAACCGCCGTATGCGCCGGATGCAGCAGCGTCAAGGCAAGTAAGTATGTCTTCCTTCGACATGGGCGTCGAGGCCAGCACCGCGCTGCGCCTCGGCGCTCTTTTGTTGTCCGCGGGCGCGCCCGGCTACCGGGTCACCCGCGCCGTGAAGCGTTGCGCGCGTGCGATGCACTTCGATGACGCGGACGTCGTCGTCGGCTTCGACACGATTACGTGCACCGTGCACCGCGGGGATAACTTCCGCACACTCGTGGCGGATCTCCCGCTGCCTGGGGTGAACGCGTCGCGCATCGAGGCGCTCGAAAACCTCACGAAGCACGAGATGCACCGCTACACCACCGCGGAGGAGATCAACGCCGCCATCGACGAGATTGAGGCGATCCCAACCCCGCGCTGGGGTCCGCTGACGTCCAGCTGCGCGGCTGGCCTTGCGTGCGGTGGCTTCGCTGTGCTGAACCATTTCTCGTACTTCACCGCGCTGCTGGTGATTATTGCGGCTGGTGTGGGCCAGTACGTGCGGCTGCGCTTGGCGCGTCGACACCTCCTGCAGCTTGGTGTGGTGATGGCGGCGGCGCTCGTCTCGACGCTGCTGTTCCTGGCCCTCGCGTGGGCACTGCCCCACTCCGACTTTGAGCTTTCCGCGGGCTTCGTCCCCGCCATTTTGTACCTGGTGCCGGGCTTTCCGCTGTTCGTTTCCCTGATGGATCTTTCCTGCTTCGACTTCACATCAGGCCTGCCAAGGTTGTTCTTCGCGCTCGAGGTGGTCATCACCATGATGCTCACCGTGGCAGTGGTCGCGATGGTCACCGACGCACCCGCGCCGAGCACGGTCAGCACTACGCCGGACCCCTCGTTTTACGGGGCGGCTGCGCTCGCCAGCTTCGTGTCCGTGGGCGGGTTCGCCATCTTGTTTAACGCCTCTCGTAGGATGACACTGCTGGCAGCCACGCTCGGCACCGTCGCGAATGTGTTGCGCCTCATGCTTGTCGACGCCCACGTGGAATACTTCCTCGCCTGCCTGTTAGGCACCCTCGTGATCGGTATTCTTGGTTCCTGGCTGGGCCAGCATTTCAGGGTGCCGCGCACGACGGTGACCATCCCCGCCGCCGTCGTGATGATCCCTGGCCCCACCATCTATGCGGCCCTGCACCAGATCACCAACGGCAACATCTCCGCCGCAATCGACTCGACCACCACCGTCGTGCTCACGGTGCTGTTCCTCTCGGGCGGCCTGACGGTTGCGCGACTGCTCACCGACAAGAACTGGGCGTTCCAGCGCACCGTGGAATTCCGCCCCCTCGACGAGCCCTAGCTGCGGATCACGGTCGTGTTCGTGGCACGATCGTGCATGCCGCGGCCGTCGGCGTCGACAAGTGCTGCGGGCAGAATAAACGCGGTGAGTAACGTGCGCACTGCCGCGCGCCACAGCCCGACGGGCTCCTCCGCGTCGACGCGAGCAACCCCCATCCCGAGGACTGCCATGCCTGGCGTACGCGCGAACAGCCAACCGCAAACGATGCCCAACACGATCCACAACAGATACGTCAGCGTGGAGGTTCCACCGAAAACGGTGGTATTCGCATGGATGAACGCAGCAACAGCCCAGGCAATCGCCCAATCGATCGCGACGCCTCCCATGCGCCGCGCCACCGACGCCTGCGCACCTGCGCCCTCCTTCGGCAGCCCAAGGAACTGCCCGGGGTAATCGGGGATCGCGTCATCGCCTTTGAACTGGCCCGGAAGCTCCGGGCCGTCGAGCCATCGTTTTCCTTGGGATGCAGACATGCGACATAGCCTATCCTCTTTTCCCGAAAAGCTGTTACAGAACGGGGTGCTACGCGCTAGAATTGTGCGGAGTTCCCAACGCCGTCCGAAGGAGAAAAGGTCGTGTCTTTCGAAACTATCGAAGACGTAAAGAAGTTCATTCAGGACGAGAATGTGGAGTTTGTCGACGTCCGATTCACCGACGTCCCTGGCATCGAACACCACTTCTCCATCCCTGCCTCCATGTTTGACGAAACCGTCATGGAAGAAGGCCTCGCCTTCGACGGCTCATCCATTCGTGGTTTTACCACCATCGAAGAGTCCGACATGACGCTCATGCCGGATCTTGCCACCGCAAAACTCGACCAGTTCCGCGCAGCGAAGACCCTGAACGTGAAGTTCTTCGTCAACGACCCGTTTACCTTCGAGCCGTTCTCCCGCGACCCACGCAACGTCGCGCGCAAGGCAGAGCAATACCTGTCCTCCACCGGCATCGCAGATACCTGCAGCTTCGGCGCCGAGGCCGAGTTCTACCTGTTCGACTCCATCCGTTACGAAGTCGAAGGGCACCGCGCGTTCTACGAGATCGACGCCGAAGAAGGCTGGTGGAACCGCGGCAAAGAAACCGATGCTTTTGGTGGGCCGAACCTCGGCTACCACAACCGCGTCAAGGGCGGCTACTTCCCCGTCCCACCACACGATAAGACCGTCGACGTGCGTGACGCCATGGTCAAGAACCTCCGCGAATCCGGCTTCGAAATCGAACGCTTCCACCGCGAAGTCGGCAACGGCGGCCAGCAGGAAATCAACTACCGCTTCAACACCCTGCTGCACGCGGCTGACGACCTGCAGGACTTCAAGTACATCGTCAAGAACACCGCCACCCAGTACGGCAAGACGGCGACGTTCATGCCGAAGCCCCTGGCCGGTGACAACGGTTCCGGCATGCACGCCCACCAGTCCCTCTGGAAGGACGGCAAGCCACTGTTCTACGACGAGAACGGCTACGGCGGACTCTCCGACATCGCCCGTTGGTACATCGGCGGCATCCTCGAACACGCCGGCGCTGTCCTGGCGTTCACCAACCCGACGCTGAACTCCTACCACCGCCTTGTCCCCGGCTTCGAGGCCCCAATCAACCTGGTGTACTCCCAGCGCAACCGCTCCGCCGCGATCCGCATCCCGATCACCGGCACCAACCCGAAGGCGAAGCGCATCGAGTTCCGCGCACCGGACCCATCGGGCAACCCGTACCTCGGCTTCGCCGCGATGATGATGGCAGGCCTCGACGGTGTGAAGAACCGCATCGAACCGCACGCTCCGGTGGACAAGGACCTGTACGAGCTGCCACCGGAGGAAGCCAAGGACATCCCGCAGGCGCCGACCTCACTCGAAGCCTCGCTGCAGGCCCTGCAGGACGACTACGAATTCCTCACCGAAGGCGACGTCTTCACCGAAGACCTCATCGACACGTATGTGAAGCTGAAGTACGACAGCGAGATCACCCCGGCGCGCCTGCGCCCGACGCCGCTGGAGTTTGAGCTCTACTTTGACTGCTGATCTATGAGGCCGGGCTGTGCTCGGTGCTTGCCCACGGTTTCCGTCGCGGTTGCCGTGGGTTTTTCTTTGCCGTCTTCGTTTGCTTCGGGTCTGCTCCGGAGCTTTCGCACCAAATTCCTCGTTTCCGGCTCGGCGCTGTTGCGTTTGCCCAGGTGGCGGAAAATTTAGCTGGATTGTGGTGCGCCTGGTCAGGGTTCAGTGACAAAAGACGCAACCACTTTTGGACCATATATTCAAACGCGCAGGTAGATAAAGGCCTGGCGGTTTACGGGTGCGACATTTGTCACTGCATCGCGGGCAAGGACACCAAATTCGCCATTCCTCAGAAAGGCGCCGCCGCGTTTCCCCAGGTTCCGGAAGTTCGAGAAGGGATTGTGGTGCACAGTGTTGCGCGGGGGTATCTAGTAACACCGTGGTGACTATCGGAGAACGCAATGGTGGGTATCGAGTAACGCTTTGGGAGAAGATTCTTCTGACCGCGCGGCAAAAGGGCACGCGGCATCATCAGAGGAGTCCGATCGTGAGTGATTACCGGGCCGTGATGGACCTTGTCTTACAAGGCCGGTCCATCGCCAAATCTGCTCGACTGTGCGATGCTCACACACCACAGTCCAAAAAGCCCGCCACACAATGGCGGCACACCAGATCACAACCTGCGAACAACTCGCCGGTATTACCGACGAAGAAATGGCCACATGGTTTGTTTATGGCCGACACCTTGCCCAAGGCGACTTCGTGCCCTTTCTTCCATTTATCCCTGCCGAGACACCTGCCCATACAACAGCAAAAATGGCCAACAGGGTAAAACCAACGCTTAACACTGCAGACGGGGAGAATGTTTGGATGAATATTGAAGCAAGCATCAGCGTAGATACGGCTCCAATTCGCCCACAGACACTAGCCAAAGACGTAACCGCGCTAATGCGCTCCTCTGACGAGGATTTTCGTATCCCGTACGTGGAATAGTTGGAAAGAGCAATGAGTAGAAATACTACGAAACCATAAAATAGCACGTACCACATTTCGCTTATTGCGTCAATGAGCAACGCACACAGGACAAAAACTGCACTGCCGATTCCGACAAGAATCTTTTTCCTGAAAAGGCGCTCAACGGGAAGATACGATCCTAAAAACGAGATCGCTATGAAAGCTAGGTAGAGCCAAATCAGTGCGCCATCCGGAAAACCTTTTTCCAACGCAATTGCTTGCCATAATTGCATGTGAAGTTGCATAAAGGCTTGGACAAGAATCGCCAGTAGAAGATACTTCTTCAATGAAGGAGAATTTCGCATTTCTTTGATCGTTAACCTCGCGTGATTCTTGATTTCGCGAAGTAGGCCCTGCATATTCGAATTTTCCTGTGAGTGCTGCTCGGGGATCCGGAAGAAAAACACAATTGACATGATTGCCAGAAGCGCCATCGCAAACGAAATGAAATATATATTCACGCCGATCGTCGTGAATAGAATGGCGCCGACAGTGCTGCCGATCATCATTCCGAGGAAGTTGCTTTGGTTTTCTTTTCTTACGAGCCAAGAAATGCGGTGTACGGTGGCAGCTTCTTGCTCTGATCTGTTCTTAGCATTATTCACTAAGGCCGCATCGAGGGTGCCGGAATCTAAAGCACTTGCAAATCCGTACACAATCCAAGCAATCAAAAGAGTCGGAAAACTGTGGCCGAATATTACGACCAGGAAGAAAACGCATAGTACTAGGCGCGAAAAGATATAGACCCACCGTCGACTAACGATATCTGCGATGGCCCCACTTGGGAACTCAAATAAAAGAACCGACAAGCTAAAAGCTGCTTGTATTATTAGAATCTGCGAAAGTGACAGACCCTTTTCTAACAAAAGTGGCGTAAGTATCGCATGGGGTATCGAAAGCCCTACGGTTGTTAAAAGTTGGGCTGCAAAATAAGGGGTTGCCACATCTTTGAACAACCAATTCTTTGAGTGTTTATTTGCCATGGTGATTTATCGAAGAATCGAAGAGCAGACGGGGCAATAGCTATCAACTCGCAAAAGGACATTCCATGGGGGCGACCTTGAGCCGACCATGAAACATAAAGAAGCTGGCTATCTCACCTACCGTGGTAAGAAGTCCTCCCCTGAAGGACTTATCGCCAGCTGTGCCGTAATGATAACCAATGATCCTCACCGATTCAAGAGTTTTATGAGATGTTTCATGCGCAGACAGCACTGAGGTTATCCTCGTTTGCCCGAGTTTGAAGAGTAACAGTTTGCTTACTCGCAACGTGCCTTCCGGCAGACCGAGGGGCTATCGCTTGCATACCATCGCCACTACTCCATCAGGCAGCAAGGGACTGCTGGGAGGAGATCATCGGGTGCAAGCAACTCTCGTCTTTGAAAGTCTGTAGGTAGGCGCATCACAATGTCGGGACCGCCATATAGAGTACGAACTATGTCCCGTATGAATCCGCTCATCCATGCCGTTCGCCAAGCGCAGGACGGCAATCCGCTTGAAAACCCCGTGACGGTGTTGTGCATGCCAGGTGCACGTGATGCTGTGATGGATGCGTTGTCACAGTCCGGCGTGGCTGTGGGCGTGAAAGTCCTGTCATTGCAGATGTTTGTGGAGTCCCAATTCCCCGGATTAGTAGACGCTGCTGAGGTTGCTGTGCTGGTGGTACACGCGTTGCAGGAACTCCCGGAGGATTCAGAGATCCGCGCGCGTGGACTTGCCGGAGAACCGGCGACACGAACGGGTGTACGAAAGGCGGTATGGCAGCTGTTGCAGTCCCCCCGAGAGCGGTGGGGGCTGACTGGTACCAGGACACTGCCGAAGGAGATCGCCTCGATCGCCGAGCGGATAGCGGACAGGTTTACGTCACCGGGTGAGGGCAAGCCGGTCAGGACCCTTCCCTATGAGGCTTGGGAGCAAGCACGTATCCCCGAGCGCACGATTGTGTGGGATGTCGTGGGGCTGACGCCTGCTGAGGATCGTCTGCTCGAGCGGCTGCCGGAGCCTTTGCGTCCGGAAGGCTCTGCCCAGGTCACCACGATGGAAGTTGCGGATGAACACGTCCAGGCTCTCGCTGTACTCAGCAAGGTCCGGGAAAGCATCGCCGAGTCGTCTGCCCCACAAGAAGAGGCGCTGGACCGCGTCGGGGTTGCGATGATGAATCAGGCGTTCTACCCGGTGTTAGTTGACGCTGCGCAGGGTCTCCCGCTGGTGGGTGGCGCAACGGAGTGTCTACTCGACGCCCCGGAGGTCGCCACGGTGGTCGGGCTTATGTCGCTCGAGGTCGACACGATGCCACGAGCGCAGCTTGCGGAGATTCTGCTGCGCGGACGGATCGGCTGGCAGGATGCGGCAGGTAAACGCCCGACAATCTTCGGGTTCGATTCGCTCAGTCGCCACCAAAACGGCCCGCGTTCTTGGCCTCGCTGGCAAGAATTCAGCGTGGATCACGTGGTCAATGGCGAAAAGGTCCCAGCGCGGGTGGAGGCAACGTGGGTTGTGGCGCTCCACGACGACCTGGTGGCGCTTCGCGCGTCTGAATCTTGGGGCGAGTGGGCGACACAGGCGCTCCAGCTGGCCAAGAAGCATGTGCAGGGGCCTGTGCCGGAGGCTCTGTTTTCAAACTTGGCGCAGTTTGACCAGTTGGGGATCGACTTCAGCGTGCTCGCGGCACAGGAGGCGCTGTGGGAAGCTGCGGTTGCAACCCCGCTTCGTACAGATGATGCGTTTCCGGCTGGTTTGCGCATCGGTGCATTGTCCGGTCTGGTCGGTGGGGATCTGGACGTGCTGTTGGTGTGCAACGCGTCGTCGATATTTATGCCGCACGGTGTGCCGGAGCTTGCTGGTGTGTCATTCGAGCAGCTCGGCACTAGCGTGGAGCGCGAGACCAGCCGCCAGTATGAAATCCTCGAGGCCGCTCTGCGTACGGCAAATGAGGTGCGGTTTCTCCACGCCGCACAGCTCAACGGTGGCGAGTTCGGTGGGGAGCCCAGCCAGTGGATCCCAGCGAACCACACCTCAATTGCTGGCTGCGAGGCGAATGACTTCCCTGCCGCAAGCAGGCGAACCGCCAGCTTCACCCACGCCCTGCGCGGAGCATGGCCGGCATCCACGCAACAGACAATGACCGTGTTGCAGGCTCGCAGCGAGGGCAATCCGAGCAATGAGTTCAATGGCTTCGTTGAGGGCCTCAGCGACTGGATTGCCGACCACGAGTTCTCTGCGTCGGCGTTGAACCTGTATGTGCAGTCGCCGTACCTGTTCTTTATCCAGTACGTGGCGGGGATGCGCGAGCTTGAGGCGGATCCCGCCGAGGACCTGGATCCGCGCGATAAGGGCACGATCTTCCACTCGATCGTGGAGGAATGGACGCGCCGAGTGTGGCTCGATGCGTCGCCTCGACCTGCGAGTTATGCAGAGTTGGACTGGGATGCGGCTCGTGAGGTGCTGGATTCTATCGCCGACGCGCATCTGAGTGCACCCCTGCTCAGTGAGGTGAGCGCGCTTTCGCGGCACGCCTTCGAGCTGCACCTGACCAGGGCTCTGGCCGACTGGTTTGAGGCAGAACGCCAGCAGGCGGAGTTGGGTTGGATGCCTGTTGGTGTCGAGCTTGCATTCGGTCGGGGTTCAGACATCGAGGTATTTTTCGACACCTCCTTCGGCCAGGTATCGCTGAAGGGGTTCATCGACCGTGTCGATTTCCACCCGGAGACCAGAAGTCTGCGCGTGGTGGATTACAAGACTGGCAGGAACCGGATCGCGAAGAAGGACGTGCTCGCGTGGGATAACGTCTCATCGTTTACCGTCCAGCCGGACTTCTACGGCCTAGCCATGTGGCAAGCCATTTCCAACGGTGCGCTCGCAGCGTGGTTAGACAAGATGGGCATCGGCGAGGATGTGATCACGGTTTCTCCGAGCGTAGACGTGGACTTCCACTTCGTGTTTGCCGACAATCCCAATGAGGAGCACTACCTTGCTGTCTTTGACCAGGATCGCTACGACGATTTCGTGCACCTGTTGGGCAACACCCTGGAATTGATGGCCCAGGGAGTCTTCTTCCCCCGGCAGGTTGATACTGAACGCTTCCTCCCCACCCCGATCCTGCGCTTGGGTGCGAACAATTACGCCCGCCAGGCCGACACAATCAGCGATTATCTCTTTGAGCTCTACCAAAGCCTGACACCTGCGGGCGACAACGAAGGTGAGAACTAACATGACTCTGTTGCCAGATTTTGAAAACCGTGAGCGGATTCGCACGGATGTCGACGCTACCTTGTTCGTGGAGGCCGGCGCCGGGGCTGGTAAAACGTACTCACTCGTCCAGCGCCTGCTCACGCTCATCCTGGAACGCGAGGTCCCGGTCACGCAGATCGCAGCGATCACGTTTACGAAGAAGGCTGCGGCGGAGCTTTCGGAGCGCCTCGCTCGCGAGCTGGCAAAGCACGCGGGCAACCCCGTGGCGGATCGTGCACTGTTGGAGTTGCCCAGCGCAGCCATCGAAACACTGCACAGCTTCTGTCAGCGCCTGCTGTGTCTCTACCCGCTCGAGGCCGGCATCCCTCCAGAGATCACGGTGCAGGATAACTTCGCCGCCGAGCGTCAATCCGACATGCTTCGGCGTCGAGTAAGCGAAGCGTTTTCGAGTGCGCTCGAAGGGGTCTTCCCGATCGCTGAGCTGAGCGGCGGCAAGATTCTCGACGCCGACTTCCGCGAAGCCCTGGAGCATTTCGCTGGCGAGAACGGTTCGATGTCTTCGCTGCTGCAGCTTGCCCAATACATGGACGACAACTGGGGTGAGTTGGAGCCGACGATCGCAGCTACCCTGCCGGAGGCGTTCGTGTTCGATGAGGACGCAGCCATGCGAATCGTGGGTGAGCTCAAGCGCACCCTCGATGAGTGCTCAGACCCTGAAGATGCGTTTGCGTTGACCTTGGGAGAGCAAGTTACGGAACTTCAGCTGCGGATCGCCGCGGGTGATTTCACGAAGGTGGGAAAGTTCCGCAAGGGCAACGGTGGCCGAAAGGCGAACTGGGGCGGAACGGTTGTGAAGGAGATCAAGTCGGCGTGTGAGCGTGTCTGGGACTCCTGGAACGAGAACGTGGAAAGGCAAGCGGCGCGTCCCAAAGCGGTGCTTCGCGCGTCGTTGGCGTTGATTGTGTTGGATAACACACGTCGACGCCACCGCACTGGTGAGCTCCAGTTCGGTGACCTGGTGTACCTGGCGGACCAGCTGTTGAAGCACCACCCGCATGTCCGGGAGGACGTGCACACGCGGTTTACGCACCTGCTTGTGGACGAGTTCCAGGACACCGACCCTGCTCAGTTACGCATTGTGCGCGCGATTGCCACTGACCCTGCTACCGGGAAGCTCACTCCCGGGGCCTTGTTCACGGTGGGTGACCCGAAGCAGTCGATCTACAGGTTCCGCCATGCGGACCTGGACACGTACCTTGCTGCCCGTGACGCGCAGGACTGCGAGGTCGTCGAGCTGACTACGAACTTCCGCTCCACCTCGAAGGTGTTGGACTGGTCCAACCAGGTCTTCTCGCGCTATTTCCCGAACGCCATGGCTACAAGCAAGGAACCTGACCCGAACCTTGTGCCTCGGGAAGTTGCCTTTACCGCACTGGACGCGCGGCCTGGGCTTGATAATGCCCCAGAGCTGGCAGGCTTCAACAGCCGTACGAGCGTCGCACATTACGAAGCCATCAAGGAGGACAATCTGTCCAAGGAGGAGGCTGAGTGCCGCCTCATCCTGAGCATTATCAAGCAGGCACTCGCTGAAGACTGGCAGCGCCGCAAAAAGGTTGTACGTGACGACGGCACTTCGTATGAGACCCTGGTCGGGTTGGAGCCGCACGACATTGCGATTCTGGTGCGCACGCACCGTCAGGCGGCGTCGTTAATGGCGTTTCTTGATGCGCATGACGTGCCCTACGTCCCGGAGGGCGCTGCGCTGACGTATCTGGCCCCTGAGATCGAGGAGCTCCACGTCGTGCTGCACGCGGCGGCTGATCCGGCGGAATCGCTGTCGGTGGGTGCTGCGCTGCGCACGAGCTTGCTGGGCATTTCTGACCTTGAGCTGGCGCAATGGGCCGCTGCGGGCAACAGTTTGAACATTTACGGGCCGCGATTGCACGACCTGACTGGGCGCATTCCGGATGCTCTCAACCTCATCTTGAAGCTGCATGATGCTTCCCGCGAAATGTCCGTCGGTGCGCTGGTGTCCTGGGCGTGCGACCAACTGAACATGGTGGAGCTGGCCGCTGCGCGAAGCGCGTTCCCCTTGGAGGCGCTGCGCCGTCTCGAGTTCGTGAAGCACAATGCGCGCGCGTTTACCGAGGCGACTCACGGCACCCTGCGCGAATACACCGCGTGGACTGATTCGTTGGCCAACGAGCGTCATCAGATCACCGACCCGGAGAGCACGACTGCGGGCGGGGTGCGCATTCTGACGCTGCACGCGTCCAAGGGGCGGGAGTTCCCGATGGTCATTTTGGCTGGGATGTATGGCGGCCGGAACAACAACCCTCAGGTCAGCCGCCCGCACCCTGCGGACCATGTGTTGGAGTACAGCGAGTTCCGGCTCGCCTCCCCGCGTTCGCGGGAGATCCTCGAGCACGAAAAGCTTGCCGACGCCGCCGAGCGCGCCCGCCTCTTCTACGTCGCCGCGACGCGGACGCGTGACCACCTAGTGGTGTGTAAGCGAACTGATAACCCAAACAGCGTGGCATCGAGGGCGTTCAATACGGCCATCGAGAACACGATCGCCGAGGGCGCAATCCCGGAAGCGATTGCTGCGGAGGACATCCCGGTATACGACTACGACTTCAAAACTTCCGCCACCCCGCTCACAGAGCCGAACGCCGAGGGACTGCCGCATCTTCACGCATCCGAGATCGCGTGGCAGTCGGCTCGTCCACGCCGTGTCGCCAGCACGGCGGTGGCTCATGCTCGAGACGCTGACGTCGCAAGGCTTGGCCTCACGCGGGAGACGGCCTCACTCGACCCGGCGTTAGTGGTTGCTGGGGAGGCTCGCGCTGAGCACGGCGCGGCAGTGGGCACCGCGCTGCACGCAATGATGGAGCGCGCGACGCTCGATGGCCTCACAACTGCCGGTGGCGCAGCCGATTATGCGGCCGCGCTTAGCCGGGATTGTTGTGCGCCCGCGCAGTTCCGGGAAACGCTCGCGTCAATGGCGGAGCAGCTGCTGGAGTGCGAAACCGTCACGCACGCCTTTTCTTCGCAGCATTACAGGGAGCTGCCGGTATTCGGCCGACTCAGTAGTGGCGGCCCAATTATCGACGGCGTCGTTGACCTGCTCTACCGCGACGGGGATAACTGGGTGATCGCCGACTACAAAACGGATGTCAGCGCCGATACCCAAACCGTGTCCGAGTATTTCGACCAGCTCCAGCTGTACGCCGAGCTCTTGGACGGGGAGCTCGACGCCCCGATTACGCGCTTAGAGCTGCTCTTCCCCCGCAAGCAAGGAGTGCTGATGCGCACGCGCACAATGGAGTAGGCCGGCCACAACAATATCGATATGGCCTGCATCAATACACACCACGTTAGGGATTTGGCAAGTCGCACTTTAGGGATTTGGTAAATTGCACTTTAGGGATTTGGTAAGTCGTACTTTAGGGATTTGGTGAAATAGTGTTCATTCCGAGGGAGTTGGGTACACATCTTGGGCAGCTGGCATCGTGGTTTCCGATCGTGAGCGTGACCGGCCCACGACAAAGCGGAAAATCAACGTTGGTTCGCGAACAGTTTCCGGGATTTACATACCTCAATCTCGAAGACCCAACGCTACGCGCGTTAGCCACCGAGGACCCCACGGGTTTTATCCGTGATCGTGGCTCTGCCCTCATCATCGACGAGGCTCAATATGCGCCCGAGCTATTCTCGTCCCTGCAGGTCTTGTCGGACGAACGAGGCACACCTGGACAATACGTGCTCTCCGGTTCGCAGAACTTCCTTTTAATGGAGAAGATCTCGCAAAGCCTGGCTGGAAGAGTAGGTATCACTCACCTGCTTCCACTTTCTTTCCGGGAAGCACTCACCGCACGACCAGACATGAGCATTGAAGAATTCATGGTTCGTGGTGGCTACCCACGCCTGTATCAAGTAGATATGCCACCAGAGATCTACTACCAGAACTATCTCCGCACATACGTCGAACGGGACGTCACGCAGCTACTGAACGTCCAGAACGCGGAGGCCTTCCAAAAGATGATGAAGCTGTTAGCGCTGAACGCAGGAAGCCTCATCAATTACACCGGCTTGGCTCGCGAGCTCGGTGTCTCGTTTGCAACCGTGAAGAACTGGGTAAGCATCCTGGAATCCAGCTTCATCGTGTTCGCGCTGCGCCCTTTTCACACTAATTCCCGGAAAACGCTCACGAAAACCCCTAAGTTGTACTTCTACGACACCGGCTTGCTTTGCCACCTCCTGGGTCTTCACACAAAAGCAGACCTCGTGAGGTCTCCAGCTTTGGGTGCTGTAATGGAGAACCTTATCGTGGCGGAAACCGCCAAGTGCTACCACCACCAAGGGGTAGCTCCCGAGCTGTATTTCTATCGTGATGACAGCAAGATTGAGGTAGATCTCCTCGATATGACGCACGAGCCGCGCGCTGTGGAAATAAAGTCCTCCGTGACGTTCCGCTCACGCCATGGTAAAAACCTCGCCACGGTGGGGAGCCAGTTGGACATTGATCCGGCGCAGCGCTGGGTGGTCTACCGTGGCGAACATAGCCAACAGTTGGAAGAGTTCAAGGCGATGCCTGCAGCCGAGTACCTGCGGCTCAATTTCACCCAACCGGAAAACCCGGTACGCTGACACCCGTACAGACTCTGGATGGTGGTGTAGCAATGCGTAATATCGTGTCCACACTCGTTGCTGCGGCGATGCTGTGTACTGCACCGCACGCGGTCGCGAACACGCTCGCGGGCAGCTCGCAGGCGTTTTCCCAGTCCAGCTCCCAGGCTGGTGAGGAAGTCCGCACAGCAATCTACCGGGCGCTGCCTCCGCAGGCGCGCAACCATCCGTTGGCGCAGCAGCTCGCTCCGGCCCCTGCGCCCAGCGCACCGGCGCCTTCCCAGGATCAACCTGCGGACTGTTCCAACTGTGTAGCCGTCACGTTCGATGATGGCCCGGCGACCTCCACGAATGAGGTGCTGGATATCCTCGCTCGCAAGCACGCCACGGCGTCGTTTTTCGTGTTGGCACCGAAGGTGCGCGCGAACCCAGGCGTTGTGCAGCGGATGCGGGCAGCGGGCCACACGGTGGGCAGCCATACCGCCACGCACCGCGACTTGACGAGGCTTTCGCAGCCGGAGGTGCGTCGTGAAGTGGAGGAAGGCTCCCGCGCGATTGCGGAAGCCACTGGTGCTTCCCCGCGGTTTGTCCGCCCGCCGTATGGGGCGCTCAACGCGACCGTGTCCGACGCGGCGCGGGTGCAGGGACAAGCGGTGGTCTTGTGGGACGTCGATACGCTGGATTGGAAGCACCGCGACCCGGCGCGGACATGCAAGACTGCAGTTGACCAAGCGCGGGCAGGGTCGATCGTGTTGATGCACGACATCCACCCGACGACGACCCAAGCCGTGGAGTGCGTGATCGACGGCCTGCGCGCGAAGGGGCTGCGGCCGGCGAGCTTGGATCAGATGGTGCCGCAGCCGGTGCCCGGCAAGACGTACACCACAAGGAACAGTTAGCTCGCCCGCATCCGGGTGACCATGTCGCGGGTGATCCACGCCTCCACGGGCTCGCCGTCGATGGTCCACGCGGGGTGGTCGCCGCCCTCGAAGTAGGACAGGTGGTGGGGCATCATGTTCATCACGTGCGGGATGAGGTCGATCAGTGACATCGGGAGCTGAGGAACGCCTATCCCGGCGGCCATCGGCAGCAGTTCCTGCGCGGCCACGTGGAGCAGCACGCCCAACCCGGTGATGTCTTCTCCCGAAAACGGCGGTGTCTCCCCCTGGTAATCCCGCACCACGTTCGACACGGCAGCAAGTTCCCACGCCAATGCAAGCAACGTAGCGATGGGGTTGTGCCCGAAATCCTTGAAGCCCCGCCCGGCCAGCTTGTGCAGCGGGGCCGCGGCGGGCTGGGCGAGGCGCACGCCGACGCGCTGCGCCAACCCGTCGTGCTGCGTGGCGCAGGCGAGGTCGTTGCTGTGGCAAAACGTGAGAACCTCAGCGTCGTGGAATGCGGCACGGCGTGGGCCTGTGAGGCCGGAGACGTCACTGGCGAGCTGTACGCCGTCGAGCGGGATGAGGATCTCCCCGTTTTCGCCACGGACGCCACGCGCGCCGGTCGCGGTTTCCGCGGGTCGGTAGGTGGTGCGGCTGCGCCCGGGATCGGCGATCAAGTAGGCGGCGACGAGGCGCGGGTCAGGAGTCTCAGCCACGAGGTCCCCGAGCAGGCCCGCACCTTGCGAAAACCCGAGGAACAGCACCTTCGCGTCCGGGCAGGCGCTGTGGAGCGTGGCGAGGTGCGTGCGCACCGCGCGCTTGCCCGTATCCAGCGACGCCCCGTACGGCAGCGCCATGTTCGTCCTGGTCTCGCCCAGCGTACCAAGCACGCCAACCGACGCCGTGTACGGCACCTGCCAGGCAGACACGCTTCCGCCAGCTGCGTCGACGTCGGCGAGCAGGGTCGAGCCAGGTCGCAGTCCGCGCACGTGCAGCGGGTCGTCGCCCTGGTTGGAGTCGCCGGTGCCGGCGGCAATCACAATCTCGAAATCGGTGCAGCGCTGCGGTGGGGCCGCGATGTTGCGCTCGTACGACTCGAGCGGGGCCGCGGGCAAGGGATCGCTATCGCCTTTCCCCAACAGCTGCGCGTTGGCGGGTGGTGTCATAACGCATCCGACGCACACCACGACTGCCAACACGGCGCGCACACCCTTCATCATGCTTGCCTCCATGCGTTGAGGTCCACCGTGAATCCCCCGATGAAGCCGCGGGAGGTGTACTGCCACACCTCGGGGGTGCCCATGCCGAGTGGGGTCGGCCAGGCGTCGACACCGGGGAAGGCTGGATTGTTGGAGCCCCAGTCGGCAAGCCAGAGGGCGCCGAACTGGGAGGGGCGGGCCAGGCGCATGTATCGGCGCCAATACCAGGCATTCGTGTAGACGCCAGCAACGCGCACCCCGAACCGCTGGAAGGTGTCGTAGGCGGCGCGGACGTCGGCAAGCGTGAGCCCAGCGGGGCTTTCCACGTCGAGCCACATCGGGCACTGCATGGCGCCGGGGCCGCGCTGGAGTACCTCGACGCTGGCTTCCACCTGCTCAGCCACGCTGGTTCCCTCTGACGGGCTGCGCAGGAAGTGGTAGGTGGACACGTTGAGGTGGGCGGAGTGGGCGTCGACAAACAGGGTGGGGAACGCGTGGTCCTGGTAGGTGCCGTCGGTGGTGCGAATGATGGCGAAGTCGAGCGGGCAGGCGGTGAAGTCGAAGCCTGCCTGGTGCTCGGATACGTCGACGCCGAACCGCATTAGTTGCGCTTGCTAAAGCCCATGCGTGGCTGGAAGCCCTCGGGGCGCTTGCGCTGGGCGGCGGCGTCGCCGATGACGAGACGCCACTTCGCGTCCGTGACCGGCATGTGGGAGAGCGGGAACCAGCCGACGTCGATGGATTCGTCGTCACCGACGACTGGCTCCTGAGAGGGGTCGACGGCTTCGAGGCGGATCTGCGTCGACATGTAGCTTGCGACGTCCCCATTGTCGTGTGTGACGGGGCCGATGGCGCCGACGCCGAGGATCGCTGCCGGGGTGGCCTTGATACCGGTCTCTTCGAGCACCTCGCGCACCGCGGCGTCGTGGGCGTCCTCACCCGGGTCGGCGATGCCGGTCACGGGCGTCCACTCCTCGTTGTCCGCGCGGCGGACGAGGAGCACTTCGGGCACTGCCCACGGGGTGTCCGCGGTGGAATCCCGCAGCACGACGGCGCATACGGAGGGAACCCACATTGGGTCGGTTCCGATCTTCTTTCGGGTCTGCACGATGAACTCGGGTATAGGCATGGGTTCAAGTGTACTTCGGTTACTATTTACGTCATGTTGCACACCACCACTGATGACTCCGCTCAGTCTGCCGCTTTGCTTCGTCGGGTGCCGACGGCGGTGTTCGTGGTGGTCTACGGCGCGCTTGTGGTGGTGTTGGCTTCGCTGGCAGTTGCGCTCTACGGCTACCAGCACAATGCCCCGCAGGAAACGCGGCTGCAGCGCGAGCTGGTGTTTTTACCGGAGGCGCCACAGGCCGATGTTGCGTCGATAGAGGCGAGCATTCGGCCGTACCTGATCGCGAACGCGGAGGTGCACGAGGCGCACCGCGGCGCGGCGGTGCGCGGCGATATCACGGATACCGCGGTGCAGGATGTGGACTCGTTCTCGGGCCACCTGTCGCGTTTGCTGCAGCAAAACTGCATCCCCGGCGTTGAGCTTCGCACGGGCAGCAACCTCAATGTGAGTTTGTGGGACTACTGCCACGATGCGCCCGCACCGGAATCGATTGCGCAGCTCATGCGCCTCGCTGTGGGGTATGACGCCGACTTCGTCGGGTTCCTGCACTACCCGTTCGGGCAGAAAGTCAAGGTAACGTGGATGAACGTGGCCGACGAGGCTGATCGCGACAGCCTGGTCGCAATGTGGGAGGAGGTCGGCCTGCCCGACGGCTTCGTCGAGGTGATTTACCAGGTCTATGGGGCGGGCGAAGTGACCACGCTCGAGATTGATAACAAGGGCAAGCACGACCTGCAGACGAACACGACGCCCGATACTCAGTAGCTCACCACTGCTGTTCGACCCACTGGGCGTCCGGCACGACGCGCTCGATGACGCTCAGGATTTGGTCGACATTGGAGTAGGACATCATGATCGGGTCCTCCATGCCTTCCCAGCACTCCTCCCCTGAACGGTCGGCTTCCGTCCCGGAAACCACACCGATGATGGTGGCCCGCCCGTTCACGTCGGCGAAGACGGGGCCGCCCGAGTCGCCGGAGGAGGCGCACACACCCGCGATGTCGCCGCGGGACTCACGTTGCTCTTCGTCGTCGTGGGCGGTCACGATCTGGACGCGCTCCGCGGCCTCGAAGTGACCGCAGGTGTAGCCGGTGGTTCCGCCCGTTTTGCAAACGCGGTCAACGGGCCCAATGTCGGCGCCGATGCCCGTTGGGATCGGGTCACCTACGAGCGGGACGGCGCGGTCCGTGTCGTAGATCTCGATGATGCCGACGTCGATGCGTTCGGCCTGCGGATCTTCCACGTCCGGGGTGTAGAGCCCGGAGTAGATAAACCTGCCGACCTCCTGCGAGTAGTCGTTGGTGTCCGACGCCCCCTTCGGCCACACCAGGTTGCCTTCGCGCCCGCAGTGCCCGGCGGTGACGGCGTAGGAGCGGCCGTCGGCACCTGAGAAGGTGAACGCGACGGTGCAGGACTGCGCGGTGAAGCGCTCCCCCGGCTCCGGGTAGTGGTCCGTGGACTGGATCAGCGAGCCCGGCGCCCACGGTGCGAACGCGGGCACAAGAATCCGGTTACCTGTATCGGCAGGCGGCTGCTCCCCGGGGCGCTGGACGGCTTCCTGGGCTTGGCGCTCCTCGGCCGTGCGCGTGTCTATTTCAGAGGTGTGCAGGCCCAGCCACACCACCATCCCGACCAAGCACAGCGCGGCGACGACGATAGTGAACCACGCGCCACCACCCAGCCCGCGCCGAGGCGCCGGCTGCCCTAGCGGGGCGACCGGCTCCGGGAACGTCCACTGTTGCCCGTCTTCGGGCTGGTATTTCTTGGCGAGGTCGCCGCTACTGCTCATCGCCCGCTTCATCGTCGGCGAAGGCAGGGTCGCCCTTGGCGGCCTCTTCCTTTTGGATCTTCATGTCACGGATGAACTTCTCCGGGTCGAACTCGGTGAAGTACTCCGGGCCTGCGAACTGTTCCTGTGCCATGTGCTACTTCCCTTCAATGGAGTCTTGGATAAAGGCCTTCACGGCTTCGGCGTCATTCGGCAATTCGGTGACGTGCCGTGGTTGGTCCATGATGCCACGGAAGCGCTCCGGCACCTCCGGCTGGGTGCCAGTGGCCGCGACGATGGTCTCGGCGAACTTCACCGGCAGCGCGGTCTCAAGCACGACGACTGGGGTGTCGACGTCGCCACTGACGGCACGGGCGGCGTGGACACCGTCGGCGGTGTGCGGGTCAATCAGCACGCCCGAGCGCTCGTGGACCTCGCGGATGGTCGCCACGCGGTCAGCGTGGGTGGACGAGGAGGAGCAGAATCCGAACGCGTCGCGGATGCGGTCGAGGACGTCTGCACCGCCGAAGTCCTCAGCATCGAAGCCGCCGTCGTTGACCTTGGTGCCGAACAGCTCGCTGGTCAGCGCTGCGTCGCGCCCGACGGCGTCGAACATCATGCGCTCGAAGTTCGACGCCTTCGAGATATCCATCGACGGTGAGGACGTCGCCTGGGTCTCAGCAGCGCTGCGCGGGCGGTACTGGCCGGTGCGGAAGAACTCGTCGAGGACGTCGTTCTCGTTGGTGGCAACGATCAGGCGGTCAACGGGCAGGCCCATCCGCTTGGTGATGTAGCCGGCGCACACATCGCCGAAGTTGCCGGTTGGCACCGAGAAGCTCACCTTCTGCGAGTTGTTCTCGGTCACGCGCAGGTAGGTCGAGATGTAGTAGACGGTCTGGGCAAGCAGGCGCGCCCAGTTGATCGAGTTGACGGCGCCGATGGCGTACTTGGCCTTGAAGTCGGCATCCCCGTTGACGGCCTTGACCACATCCTGGCAGTCGTCGAAGACGCCATCGAGGGCGATGTTGAAGATGTTCGGGTCATCAAGGCCGAACATTTGAGCTTGTTGGAACGGCGTCATCCGTCCGGCCGGGGTGAGCATAAACACGCGGATGTTGTTGCGGCCGCGCATCGCGTACTCGGCAGATGAGCCGGTATCGCCGCTAGTGGCGCCCAGGATGTTCAGGTGGCGGCCGCGGCGGCCAAGCTCGTACTCGAAGAGCTCGCCGAGCAGCTGCATCGCCATATCTTTAAACGCCGCGGTTGGCCCCTCAGAGAGGTGCGCCAGCCACAGGTCGTCCTCGAGTTTGGTCACGGGGACGATGGCGGCGTCGTTAAATACTGGGGTGCGGTAGGCGCGGGCCGTGATCGCTTCGATGTCGGCGTGCGGGATGTCGTCGATAAAAAGCTTGAGGACCTCTGCGGCAAGTGCCGCGTACCCGCGCTCGGCGAGCAGCGTGCGCCAGCTATCGAGCTGCTCAGGGGTCAGCTGCGGGTACTCGACGGGGAGGAACAAGCCGCCGTCCGGGCTTAAGCCGGTGAGCAGAATGTCGGTGAACTTGTAGGTTGTGCCTGCGGTATCGCGCGTTGAAATGTAATCCACGGTTGCACAGTCTACGTCACGCACCAGACCCGCATGCCAGATTGCCTAGCCGAGGGAGTACCTTGTACCGCATGCCTCAATCCAACTCCCCTGTCTCCCGGCCTAACGACCCGCAGCAGCGCGTCACCCGGCGCGCCCTGTTTGTGTGGTTCGGTGCGGTCGCGGTGTACGTGGTCGCTATCTTGGGTCGCACGTCCTTCGGTGTCGCGGGTGTTGAGGCGATCGATCGCTTTGGTATCGACGCCTCGCGCATCGCCGTGTTCACCGCCGTGCAGGTTGGTGTGTACTCGCTGGCGCAGATTCCGACTGGGGTGCTGATCGATAGGCAGGGGCCGCGCTTCATGCTGATTGTCGGCGCGCTCGTGATGGCGGTGGGCCAGATCTTGCTTGGGTTTACGTCCTCGTATCCTGTCGCGCTTGCGGCGCGCGTGCTCATCGGCGCGGGCGACGCCACCGCGTTTCTGGCGGTAATGCGCATCCTGCCGAGCTGGTTCCCACCCCGCAAGACGCCGCTGTTTACGCAGCTGTCGACGGCGATTGGGCAGATGGGTCAGTTCCTGTCCGCGGTGCCGTTTTTGGCGCTGCTGCACGCGAAGGGCTGGCAGGTCGCGTTCGTGTCGCTGGGTGCGGTCGGGGTGTTGGTGGCACTCGCCGCGGTGGTGGCGGTGGCGGACGCCCCCACGAAGCCCGGTGAAGAATCCCCCGCCAAGAGTGCAAAGGTGCCGCTTCGCACCACACTTTCGACGGTGGTGCGCTCCCCTGTGTGCTGGGAGGCCTTCTTCATCCACGGGTTTTCCATCTTCCCGATGATCACCTTCACGCTGCTGTGGGGCGTGCCGATGATGACGCTCGGCATGGGCTTGAACGAGCAGGAAGCGGGTTCGGTCCTCATCATCTTGACGGTGTGCATGATTGTTGCGTCGCCGGTGCTCGGGGCGGTCTCTGCGCGCATGGGGGTTCGCCGCGACATGGCGGTCATCGTGCTGTGCTCACTGACACCGCTGATGTTTTTGTGGTTCTTTTCGACGTCCACTCCGCGCGGATACGGCGCGATCCTGGCGGTGGTGATCGTGATGGGCACGGTGGTTCCCGCGTCCAACTTCGGCTTCGATAACGTGCGCGAGCACACGCCGCCAGGCATGGTGGCGACCGGGACCGGCCTGGCAAACATGGGCGGGTTTACTTCCTCCATGGTGTCGGCGCAGGCGGTGGGGATTTTGCTGGACCACTCGGCGGATTCGGTGCAGTACACGTGGGAAGATTTCCAGCACGCTTGGGTTGCTGTCTACGTACTGGCGGCCCTCCTGCTTGTGGGGGTGCTGGTGGCGCAGCCGCAGATGCGCAGGCTCAAGATCGTCGAGCAGGCGCCACCGCGGGCTGCGAACTAAGAACACCCGCTAGCGCCGCGGCGGTTCCTGGCGCCCGGTCAGGATGTCCACGACGGAGCGGATGGCGGCGTCGCCTAGCTGCGGCAACGCCGAGGAGCCCGGGGTGGAGACCGTCGTGTTCTCTTCGTGGGAGCGCTCGGGCACGCGCTGCTGGTGGGCATCCGTGGTGCCAGGCTCCACGGCGATGCTCAGCGTGGAATCTGCCAGTTCGAGTGCGGTGTCGGGGGTGACGCCGGCGACGCGGGCGGCGTCGACAAGTGCGACGAGGTCCGCGAACGTTGCGTGTTCAAGGTCGATTGCAATCTGTACAGCCATGGGCACCAGCATAAGTTATTCGAACTCGAGCGACGGGGCCTCGCCCCAAAACACCTCCTCCACCACGCGATATGCGCGGCGGGTGGTGCGCCGGTAGTCCTCCAGGAACTGCTGTTGGTGCTCCGGGCTGTAGCCCGCGGAGCCCGCAACAGGCCCGAGCTGCGTACCCGGTGCGGGCAGCTGGTCGGTGCGCTTGCCAGTAACGAGCACGATGGCGTTGCGGGCCCTGGTGGCCATCAGCCATGCCTCGCGCAGCTGGCGGGCCTGCTGCGGCGCGATGACCTGCGGTAGGTCGTCGTCGGGGTCGGCGAGGTAGTCGAGGGCCTCCAGCGTGGAGGTGGTGTGCAGGGCCGGGTGGGTGTGCGCGTGCATCATGGTGAGCAGCTGTACGGTCCATTCGACGTCGGCGAGCGCCCCGCGGCCCAGTTTGGTGTGGGTGGCGCGGTCCGCCCCACGCGGCAGGCGCTCGTTGTCCACGCGCGCCTTGATGCGGCGCACCTCCCTGATGTCGCGCTGGCTCGCGCCCTCCGGAGGGTATCGCACCGGGTCGATGACGCGCAGGAAGTCCGCGCCGAGGTCCCGGTCACCGGCGATGGTGATAGCGCGCAGCAGCGCCTGGCGCTCCCACACCTCGCCCCACTCGGTGTAGTAACGCTCGTAGGACTCCACTGTGCGCACCACCGCGCCGGAACGCCCCTCGGGGCGCAGTCCAAGGTCGACCTCGAGTGGCGGGTCGGCGCTCGGCTTCGCCAGGCGTGCGCGCATCGCCTCAATCACCTTGGCGGCCCACACGGTTGCCTCGTGGTCGTCGTAGCCCTCGTTGGCCGCCGCCACTACCATCACGTCTGCGTCCGAGCCGTAGCCGAGCTCCGCCCCGCCGAGTCTGCCCATCCCGATCACAGCGATGCGCGCCGGCGCTGGGCGGTCGGGATCCTCGTGCTGGGCGCGCATCTCGGCGGCGAGCGCTGCGCGCAGGACGGCGTCCCACACGTAGGTGAGCTCCTCGCAAACCTGGCGCACCTCCATGAAGCCGAGCAAGTCGGCGGCTGCGATGCGCGCGAGCTCCGCCCGGCGCAGCGAACGCGCCACCGACACCGCGCGGTCCGGGTCCTCGTAGCGCCCGGCGGCTGCAACGATCGCCTTCTCCACTTGGTCGGACGCTGCCTCGATGAGGCGCGGCCCCGAGGAGCCGTCGCCGAAGAGTTTGACCACCTCAGGGGCCGCGATGATCAGCTCAGAGGCGTACGGGCTGGTACCTAGAATTTGCATGAGTCGCTGGCTGACCACGCCTTCGTCGCGCAGCATGCGCAAAAACCAGTTCTTATCCTCCGCGGCCTCCGAAAGCTTGCGGTAGTTCAGCAGCCCCGCGTCCGGGTCCGCGGTTCCACCCAGCCAGTGCATGAGCGACGGCAGCAGGATCGCCTGCAGCTTCGCCCTGCGCGAGGTGCCTTTCACCAGGGCGGTGAGGTGATCGTGGGCGCGGGCCGGGTGGCGGTAGCCGAGTGCGGCAAGCTGTGCCTTGACGGCGTCAGCACTCAAGGTGGCCTCGCCGTAGCTCAGGTTGACCACCGCGCTGAGCAGCGGGCGGTAGAAGATGCGTTCGTGCAGGTTCGCCACGGTGAATCGGACTTGCTTGAGGCGGGTGCGCAGCGCCTCGGTCGCCGTCGCGCGCGGGCCGGTGCGGAAGCCCGAGGTGCGCGCGAGCCACCGCAGCGCCTTCGCGTCGTCGGGTCTGGGCAGCTGGTGGGTGCGCTTGAAGCGGGTGAGCTGCAGTCGGTGCTCGAGCAGGCGGAGGAACTCATAGGCGTCAATCAACTTGGCGCCGTCTTCGCGTCCGATGTAGCCGCCGTCGGTGAGCACCTGGAGCGCGTCGACGGTGTTCTTCACCCGAATACTTGGGTCGATGCGCCCATGCACGAGTTGGAGCAGCTGGACGGCGAATTCGACGTCGCGAAGCCCGCCGCTGCCAAGCTTGAGCTCGCGCTCGCGCAGGTCTTTCGGCACGTGCTCGAGTACGCGCCTGCGCATCGCTTGGACGTCCTCGACGAAGCTTGTGCGTTGCGACGCCTCCCAGACCAGCGGACGCAACGCCGCAATATAGCGCTGCCCCACCTCGGCGTTGCCGGTCATCGGGCGGGCCTTGAGCAGTGCCTGAAACTCCCAGGTCTGCGCCCAGCGCTTGTAGTAGGCCAGGTGGCTATCGACGGTGCGCACGAGCGCCCCGGACTTGCCCTCAGGACGCAGGTTGGCGTCGACTTCGAAGAAGCAGGCGGTGCCCAGCTGCATCACAGTGCTGGCGGTCTTGGTGGCTCGGGCGGTGGCGGGTTCGGCGACGAAGATGACGTCGACGTCGGAGATGTAGTTGAGTTCGCGGGCGCCGCACTTGCCCATCGCCATGATTGCCAGGTGGGAGTCGGGGTCGTCGTCGCCGTAGGTTTCGCGGATGGCGACGGCCAGCGCTGCAGTCAGGGCGGCGTCGGCAAGCGTGGTGACGTACTCGGTGACGTCGCGGTAGCCGACCTCGCTAGCGAGGTCGGAGGCGGCGATGCGCATCATGAGGGTGAGGTAGTGCTCGCGAAGCGGCGCGGTGGCGCTGGAGTGGGATGCCCACTCCTGTCCCGCCCGGTAGGTACCGGGGGTGGTCAGGTCCTCGCTTGCGGTGTCACCCTCGAGCGCGACCGGCACGGCGTCGACGGTGCCGAGCATCGTGCGGAAGAGCTCCTCACTGCCAGGCAGCGGCTCGAGCAGGGTGCGCCAGTGCTGCGGGTGCGCCACTAGGTGGTCGGACAGCGCGGTCGAGCCGCCGAGTAGCGCGAACAGCCGGGCACGGAACTGTCCGTCGCTCGCCAGGTAGGTGTGCACGTCGTCCCAGGATGTGGCGTCGTCAAGCGCGCTGTGGAGACGGTAGAGCGTGTTGAGTGCGAGGTCGGGATCGCCGGCGTCGGCAAGCGCTGCGAGCACCTTCCCATCGGTGATGCCGAGCGTGGCCAGGTCCTCGGCGGCGCGTGGACTGGTCAACCCGAGCTTCGCCGGGTTCGGCAGGGGTGCTGCTGCAGACATGGTGCTCCTTAGTGGCTTAAAGGTCGATGCCGTGCTCGAGTTCCCACGGGGTGATCTGGTTGGTGTAGGCGTGGTACTCGTCCCACTTCGAGCGCAGGAAGAACTCGTAGACCTGCTCCCCGAGCACCTCCGCCATGAACTCGGAACGCTCCAGGTGGCGCAGCGCCTGGTCGAGCGAGTTCGGCAGGTCACGGTACCCCATCGCTCGGCGCTCGCGGCGGGTGAGGGCGAAGACGTCGTCGCGGGTTGGCTCGTCGAGCTCGTACTCGCCCTCGATGCCGCGCAGCCCCGCCGCGAGCACCGCCGCGTACGCAAGGTACGGGTTGCAGGCGGAGTCCAGCGAGCGGACCTCGATGCGGCGAGAATCCGCCTTGTGCAGGCGGTAGGTGGGCACCCGCACCATCGCAGAGCGGTTCGATATGCCCCACGTCGCCGCGGTCGGCGCCTCGGAACCGAACTGGAGGCGCTTATACGAGTTCACCCACTGGTTGGTCACCGCGGAGATCTCGTTGGCGTGCTCGATGATGCCCGCGATGAACTGCCTGCCGGTCTTGGACAGCGAAATCTCATCGTCCGGGTCGTGAAAGGCGTTGGTCTCCCCCTCCCACAGGGAGAAGTGGGTGTGCATGGCGGAGCCGTCCATGTCCGCAAAGGGCTTCGGCATGAACGTGGCGTGCACGCCGTTAGCCTCCGCGACGGTCTTCACGATGTAGCGGAACGTGACCACGTTATCTGCCATGGTCAGCGCGTCGGTATGCCGTAGGTCGATCTCCTGCTGGCCTGCGCTGGCCTCGTGGTGGGAAAACTCGGTGACAATGCCCATGTATTCCAGCGCGGCGATCGTCTGGCGGCGCAGCTTCGGCGCCTCGTTGCGCTTCGCCTGGTCGAAGTAGCCGCCCATGTCCGCCGGCACCGGGTCCTCTCCCGGCGTGTGCTGTTTGAGCACGTAGTACTCGATTTCGGGGCTGGCGTTGAACTCGAATCCGAGTTCGCGCGCGTGCGTCATTTGGCGGCGCAGCACCTGGCGCGGGTCCGCGTAGAGCGGGTCGCCGTCCGGCATGGTGATGTCGCAGAACATGCGGGCGGTCTGCAGGCCGGTGTCTTCGTCGAACGGCAGGGGTTGGAAGGTGGAGGGGTCCGGGCGCAACAGCGTGTCCGACTCGGAGATGCGGGAGAAACCCTCGATGGAGGAGCCGTCGAAGCCCACGCCTTCGTCGAAGGCTGCCTCGAGCTCGGCGGGGCTCATCATGACGGTTTTCAGGGATCCGAAGATGTCGGTAAACCACAGGCGGATGAACGCGATGTCCCGCTGCTCAACCATGCGAAGTACGTTTTCCTGTTGCGTGTCCATAGTGTTGTACCCTACTGCGCCCGCGGCCGTGGCGTCGCGAAAGCGGGCAGGCGCGTTAGACTTTGCGGTGACCGCACATGCTTCGCGTTGAAAGTAGGGCTTTGCCGTGGCCGCACCACATGAGTTCGTAGAAATTGAGATCAAGTTAGCTGTCGACGATTCCACCGCCGTCCCCGATCTGCGCCAGCTGCCGGGGGTGTCCGCGCTTGCGAACACGAGCCACCAGCAGCTCTCGGCAATTTACTACGACACTGCTGACCTGCGCCTGACGCGCGAGAAGATCACGCTGCGCCGCCGCACGGGTGGCCCGGATGACGGCTGGCACATGAAGATCCCGGCAGGTCAGGGCCGCACGGAGCTGCGCTGGCCACTCGGAGACCCCAACACGGTTCCTCAGGAGCTTGTCGACGCCGTCCGTGCCATCGTGCGCCACCATCCCCTGCAGCCGATCGCGCAGGTGGACAACCACCGCGTGGAGACCATCCTCGCCGATGCGGACGGCCAGCCCGTCGCCGAGTTTTGCGACGACCACGTCTCCGCCCGCTCGCTGTTGCCGGGAGGTTCGAGCACGTCCTGGCGCGAGTGGGAACTCGAGCTCACGGAGCAGGTTGCGGGCACCGACGCCGGTGCGTCGCTGCTGCGCCAGGCGGAGCGCTACCTGCTTGCTTCTGGCGCCCGCCCGTCTGCTTCGCCGTCGAAGCTGACCTCCGCGCTCGGGGACTCATTGGGCAAGGCTCCCCTGCCGCCGCACCTTCGCGAGGCGCACCTGCCCGCGGATTCCCCACTGCACACGCTGCTTAAATCCGTGCGCGAGCTTCGCGACGCCATCGTCCACGGCGACCGTGCCGTGCGCGCCAACCAGCCGGATTCAGTACACCAGCAGCGCGTGGCCATCCGGAAGCTGCGCTCCATCCTGCACACCTTCGACGGGCTCGTCGAGGGGGATGCGTTTTCGAAGATCGAGAAGGAACTCAAGCATGTCGCGGGTGTGCTCGGGGTCGCGCGCGACGCCGAGGTGGTCCACGCCCGCTGGCTGCAGCTGTTGGACACGGACGACTCCGACTTAATCGGCGAGGTTGCCGCCACGCACCTGCGCGAGGACATGCACCGCGCGTACACGCTCGCGCACCAAGACGTGGTAGAGCTGTGCAATAGCGATGCCTACCTTGCGCTTCTCGACGCCATCGACGAGCTCATCGCGAACCCACCAAGTGTGCACGAGGACATCGAAGACAGTGGCAAGGTCGACGAGATCCTCACCCGCCACGTGCGCAAGGCGTATAAGAAGTTGAAGAAGCGCCACGCCAAGGTCGACGACCGCTACCACGACACGTCCCTGCCTCGCACCAAGCGCGAGGCCTACGTGCACGACGTGCGCAAGGCCGCCAAGCGACTGCGTTACGCCGCAGCCGCCACGGGCGACCCGAAGTTGAAGCGCCTCGTCAAGGCCTGCAAGCGCCTACAATCCATGCTTGGCGACTTCGAGGACTGCGCCACCTCACGCGAAGAACTCCTCGTGCTTGCGGACATCGCACGCCAGCGCGACGAGGATGTCTTCGCCTACGGCATGTGCTTCCAGCGCGAACTCCGCGACGGCGAAAAGGCGCTGCGCGGCTACTTCGGCGCAGTGCGCGAGGTAAAGAAGGCCGCGCAGAGGGCCCTGTAGGCCTTGTAAGTCTTGTACGTGCGGTAGGCGCTACTTCTCCCAGGAAGGCGGGGTACCCCAGTTGTCCTCGGCGGCGTCTTCGGCGTCCGCCTGCTGGTTGCGCGCGGCGGCGATGCGCAGGGCGTCCTCGGCTTCCTCCCGCGTTTTGTAGGGGCCCATGCGGTTTTCCCAGGACTGCACTTTGCCCTCGGTGATCTCGCCGGTGGTCGGGTTGTAGTAGAAGTTTCCGCTCATGGCGCCCACCTTAGCGCCACGGGTATGGTTGTGCCCTATGAATGTCCAACAGGAGATGCGTGCTGCGCATGCCCATCACGCTGGCTGCGCCCCCGACCACGTTGCTTCCGCGCCGGCAACGGTGCTGGTGGCTGGTGATGGCGTCGATAGTTATGGCGGGGCGAGCATCATCGGGCTTGCCCAGCAGCGGGCGTGCGCCGCGGTGAGCCGTAGGTCGGACGATGTCATTTCGCTCCAGTTCACGCGTGCCGACGGCCAGGTCCTTGCCGCGACCAGCACGCTGTCGGCGCTTAACGCCCCCACCGGGGGCAGCGAGGAGGCGCAGCTCGCGCACCGGATTACGGGTCTGATCCACACGCTTATCCACCGCCAGGTCCTCTCCCGCGAGACCACGGGGATGGATATCTCGGTGGTCTCCCACGTGCCGCACGGTGTTGGCCTCGGCGAGATTGCCGCCGCGGAAGCCGCCATCACGTTGGCGTGCGCCGGCGCCCACGACGACATCGACGCCCCTCCCCTACGCACGAAGCTGGCGGACGTCTGCGCACAGTCCGCGACCGCCTACGCCACGTCCAGCCCGCTGAAGGCACGCTACACCGCGGCGCTTCGCGGCCACGGCACCACGCTGAACCTGGTAGAGCAGGCGGATGGCTCGGTCACGCAGGTCACCCACCCGGAGCGCCTTGGCCTGCGGATGTTCGTGGTGGCCAAGGAGCAGGCACCGCAGCCGGATGCGTACGCGGAGTCGATGCGTCGGCGCCAGGAGTTCATCGAGACTGCAGCCGCGAACTTCGGCGTTGCCTCGCTGCGGCAGCTGCCGGATGCGACCGCGCGCGTCGTCCAGTGGGTGGAGGCCCGCCACACCGTTGGCGATAGCTCAGCGCCGGATCCGCAACGCGCCCGCGAGGTGCTGCAGCGCTGCGAGGACGAAACGGCACGCGCACTGGGTGCAGCGCAGGCGTTGCGCTCGCAGCAGATCGATGCGCTTGTCCGAGCGCTGCACCCCCACGCCGGCGACGCCGCCGACGAGGCCCTGGCAACCCCGGCGCTGCTGGGCCAGCTTGCGTGCGAATGCGGAGCGGGCGTCGCAAGGCCGGCCGCACCTGGGGTCTCCCAATCGGTGCTGGCGCTGGTGCCGGCGTCGAAAGCCGAAAACTTTACCTCCCGGATGGAGGAACACCTGCTGGTCATCCCGGTCACGACGGGTGAGGTTGGCAGGATCGAAGTGTAAGGCGAATGAGCCAGCCTATAAGCCGGATTCTGTACCCGCGCCCGTAAGAGGCGCGGGCGGCAACCATCCATCTGTGCGTCCCATTGCTGGGCGCATCAAGCAGCTACCTTCGGACTGGGCGGGCAGCCTCATCACGTCCGACGACCCCAGCCTTACGGCTGCGGTTCTTGCCTTGCTCCCGGTGGGGTTTACCTGGCCACGCACATCACTGTGCATGCCGGTGCGCTCTTACCGCACCCTTTCACCCTTACCCACCCAGTTGCCTGGGTTGGCGGTGTACTTTCTGTTGCACTTGCCCGCGGATCGCTCCGGGTTGCTGTTAGCAACCACCGTGCCCTGTGGAGTCCGGACTTTCCTCGGTCCCCGCCAGCCACAACGCGTGTGGTGGTTCGGGGCGACGCGGTCGCCCGGCCGGCTCATTCGCACTGTGCCACTCTACAACACGGCAGCCGGTGCGCTTTATTTTCGGTGGTGGGCGACGTCGTTGACGCAGCGCACCACGCCCATCTCCCCGTAGAACTCCACTACAGAAATCGACGCCAAGTCCAAAAACAGGTGCTTGAACACCTCGGCGCTCACGTTCAGCCCCTGGCGGATCATCGACTTGATCGGTGTGGTGTGCGCCACCAACAGGATGGTCTTTCCCTCGTAGCGTTCCTGGACGCGCAGCCGGGCGCGGGTGACGCGGCGGTGCAGCGAGGCCAGCGACTCGCCGTTCGGCGGCGCGGTGGCGGCGGAGGCCTGCCACGCCTCGAACTCCTCGGGGTAGCGCTGCTGCGCGTCCTGCCTGCTAAGCGCCTCGAAGTCTCCGAAGTCCACCTCGCGGAAGCCATCCTCGGTAACGATGTCCTCGCGCGCAATCCCAAGCGCATCCGCGCAGGCCTGCGCGGTTTGCTGGGCGCGGGCCTGCGGGGAGGCAACGATCACGTCGATGTGCCCCATCCCGGCCAGCGCAGCCGCGGCCCGGCGCGCCTGAGCCTGGCCAATGTCGGTCAGCGATGGGTTGGCCTGACCACTGTAGACGCCGCCGGCGGAGTGCACGGTTTGGCCGTGCCGCAGCAGCACGAAGCGGGTGCGCGGGGCGTCGGTGCCGGACCAATGGCCGGGGCTGGCGGTCTCGTGGGGCTGCGCCTCTTTTGGTGCCGCCGCAGCCGCCTGCTTCGACGCTTGCTCGGCCGCCTGCTTCGGAGCCTCGTGCGCAACGAGGCCCTTTTTGCCCTTCGCGGCGGCGTCCATGGCCACGTTGGACAGCTCGTCCGCCTTCTTGTTCTTGGCGCGGGGCACCCACGTGTACGTCACCTTGGTGCACGTGCGCGCGAGCTGCTTTGCCTGCAGCGCGAGCTGCTGCATGTCGGGGTGCTTGATCTTCCAGCGCCCGTTCATCTGCTCGACCACGAGCTTGGAGTCCATAGACACGGCGACCTCGTCGGCGCCGGCGTCGATGGCGGCCTTCAGGCCCTCGATGAGCCCGTGGTACTCAGCGACGTTGTTCGTGGACTTTTTTCCAACCGCGTAGACGACTTCCGCCAGGGTTTCCCCGTCCGGGCCGTAGACGACGGCGCCGCTTCCGGCGACGCCGGGGTTGCCGCGGGAGCCGCCGTCGCAAAACATGGATACCTTCATGGGCTTACTCCTGTACCTGGGTGCGCACGAGCAGTGTGCCGCAGTTCGGGCACATCGGGACCTCGTCGGCCGGGGTGGCGTTGACCTGGTTGCGCTCGGTGGCGGGCAGCGCGATGAAGCAGCCGTTGCAGGTGCGGCCGTTGAACGCGGCGGCACCGATTTCGTCGTAGGCCTCGAGGACGTCTGCGGGCAGCTGGTTGCGCAGCGCCTCGGTGTCTACGCGCTCGCGTGCTGGCAGCGCGTCGACGGCGCGCTGTGCGGCCTCAACCTGGCGCTCAAGCCCGTCAAGGCGCGCCCCGTGGTTGTCGCGGTTGTTGCGCAGCGCTGCGATCTCGTTGTGGGCCTCCTTCAGCTCGTACTGCAGGTCCGCGATGCGCGACTTCGTGGTGTAACGGTCGTGCTGCAGGTCCTTGCGGCGCTCTTCGTCCGTCTCGGCGCCGAGCATGCGTTTGTTGTCCAGGTCGCGGCGCTTGAGCTTGCGCTCGTCCTCCTGGATGCGCAGGATCTCCAGCTCCATGTCGTCGACCGCGAGCTGCGCCGCGGACGCCGCGCCGCGCATGCGCTCAAGCTCCTCGGTGAGGCGCTGCAGCTCCTTTTCCTCTTCGCGCACGACGTCGGGGTGGGCGGCCTGGCGGTCAGCCTTGGCAAGATTCAGTAGTACCTGCTGGAGTTCTACGGCAAGTTTCACGGGGAAGCACTGCTCCTTTACTTGGCTTGATTCGGGTGGGCGGAAACGGTCCATGGGTCCGTGCGCACGGGGATGATGCACGTTTCTACGCCTAGCGGGTTCACGATACCCTCTACCTGCTGCGTCCACGGAAATTCACTGGCCCAGTGCGCGGTATCGATCACAGCGGGTCCGCCTGCGCGCAGGTGTTCGTCGACTGGGTGGTGGCGCAGGTCGGAGGTGACGTAGACGTCGACGCCGAGCGCCCGCGCGTCGTCGAGGAAGCTGTCACCCGAGCCGGAGGAGACGGCGACGGTGCGCACTATCTGCTCGGGGTCGCCGGCGGCGCGCACGCCCCACACGGTCTCTGGCAGGGCGTCGGCCACGCGCTGGGTGAACTCGCGCAGGGTCATGGGTTCAGGCAGGGTGCCCACTCGTCCAAGGCCAGTGGCTCGCTCGAGTGCCCCCGGCGTATCGACGTCCACATCCCCCACCGGGCGAATCGGCCTGCCGGGGCGAATCCCGACGAGCTCCGCCAACTTGTCATTCACACCCGGGCGTGCCGAGTCCGCGTTCGTATGCGCCGCGAACAACGCGCAGCCGCCACGGATCAGCGTGTGTACAACCTTGCCCTTCGGCGTGTTCGCCGCAACCGAGTGCACCCCGCGCAGCAGCAACGGGTGGTGAACTACCAGCATGTCCGCGCCTTCCTCCAGCGCGCGCTCCACCACGCTCATCGTGCAGTCCAGGGCGAACGCCACCTTGTGCACGGGCTCGTCCGGGTCGCCGCAAATCAGGCCGACCTGGTCCCAGCTTTCGGCGAGTTCGGGCGGGTAGGCGGCCTCGAGTGCCGTCACAATGTCTCCTACAGTCTTCGTCGTCATGGCAACTAGCCTACAAACCTGGAATGCTGGTGGGCGTGACACTCCAAACAAACCGCCCGACCATGCTCTTTGACGTCGACGGCACCATCCTCGACTCCTTCCCAGGAATCCGCGAAGGCTTCCTGCGGGGGCTCGCCGCCATCGACGTCGCCCCGCCCAACGAAGCGTTCATCGCCAAGATCCCGGGGCCACCCATGCGGGAATCCTACGAGAAGGCCGGGTGCACACCCGCACAAGTCGACGCCGCGATGCAGGTCTACTCCGACTTCATGAGCACCGACGGCTGGCAGCAGTTCACCGTCTTCGACGGCATGGCCGAACTGATCGCCCAGCTTGATCGGGATGGGTTCCGGGTGGGCACGGCGACGTCCAAAAGCGAAACCTTCGCCGAACTCGCGCTGAAGCGCGCGGGCATCTGGCCACACCTGGACTTCCTCGGCGCAGCCGACCACGAGCGCGGCCGCAGCACCAAAATCGCCGTGCTGGAGTACGTCCACGACACCTTCGCGCCGAAACACCCCATCATGGTCGGCGACCGCACCCACGACTTCACGGGTGCCACCCACTTCGACATCCCATCCATCGCCGTGACCTGGGGCTACGGTGACGCGGCGGAGTGGGCGCAGGCCACCCACACCGCACACACCCCAACCGAGCTTAAGGAAATCCTCTATGCATATTGATTTCGTCTGCACCGGCAACATTTGCCGCTCGCCCATGGCGGAAGTCATCATCGCCGCCAAACTCGCCGACGCCGGCCTCGCCAACAACGTCCGCGTCACCTCCTCCGGCATCGGCGGCTGGCACGTCGGCGGACCTGCCGACCCGCGCGCCATCGCCGAACTCGCCAACCACGGCTACGACGGCACCCACCACCGCGCCCAACAGTTCGGCGCCAACCAAATCGACGCCGACCTCATCGTGGCGCTGGACACCAACCACGTCTCCGAACTCATCGCCCGCGGCGTCCCCGAATCCCGCATCCGCCTGCTGCGCTCCTTCGACCCAGCCGCCCCCGCAGGCGCCGGCGTCGAAGACCCCTACTACGGCGGCACGGACGGCTTCCAAACCACACGCGAACAAATCGAAGCCGCCGCCCCAGGTATTATCAGCTGGGTCAAAGCGCAGCTAGACTAGCCGGAGTAAGTACGGGATCTGTGAAAGCGGGAGCAACAATGCAACCTGAAACAGGTGCACAACCATGGTGGAAAACGTTTCTGACCCCCGGGTGGGTCATCGTCGCCATCCTGATCGTGCTGTTCTCCTACTTCGCCTTCACCCTGCTGGCGCCCTGGCAGCTCCACAAAAACGAGGCCCTCGTCGAGCGCAACGACCACATCAAAACCGCCTTCGAGCATGACCCGGTGCCGATCGGAGAGGTCGTCGACAAGCAGGGCGAACTCGCGCCCGGCGCCGAGTGGACCCGCGTCACCGCAACCGGCACCTACGCCCAAGACAGCGACGTGCTGCTGCGCCTGCGCCCCATCGACCGCACCCCCTCCTTCCAAGTTCTCACCCCATTCCACCTGGACAACGGGCAAAGCGTACTGGTCAACCGCGGATGGGTCCCCGCCATCGGCTCCACCCAAGTCCCCGACATCGACGCCCCACCCGCCGGCGAACAAACCATCTCCGGCATGATGCGCGTCGACGAAGGCGTGCACCCCTCCGCACCCCTCAACGACCAGGGCTACACCATGGTCTACTCCATCAGCCCCGGCCAAGTCGGCGAACTCACCGGCACCACCCTGGCCAGCCCCTACGTCCAACTCCTCAGCGACTCCCCTGGCGTCCTCACCGCCATCCCCCTGCCCATGCTCGAAACCGGCAACCACCTCTCCTACGGACTGCAGTGGATCGCCTTCGGCATCATGGCGCCCGCCGGACTCATCTACTTCATCTGGGCCGAAACCCGCGAACGCCGCCGCTTCAACGAAGAACAAGCCGAGCTTATCGACACCCCCTCCGAGCCTGCCGAGCCTGTTGCTCCCGCCCCTGTTCAGGCGCGGTCCCGCTACGGCACCCAACGCCGCAACCCCTGGGCCAAATCATACGAAAAGGAAGAAGAACGCTAATGCCCCACCAACTCACCCAACGCGACGTCAAACACCTCGCCCGCTGCCTCACCCTCCTCGGTGACGCCAACATCCACCTCGACGCCGCCGCCGAACCCGCCGACATCGAAGACGCCATCCTCGACGACCTCGACGCCTTCCGCGCAGCCCCCATGACCACGCTGCTCGGCCTGCGCGGCCCCCACAACGCCCCGCTCATCGACTCCGTCGTCCACAGCGTCCCCCAAACCGATAACGCCTTCGTCCACCTTCTCGACTACATCGCCCTCGCCGCCAAGGCCCTGCGCGCCGAACTGCGCGAAGTCGCCGTCTTCCCCGACCCCGACAACATCGAAACCGGCTCCCTGCGCCTGCGCGTCGGCGAATGGGACGTCACCGACATCGACATTCCTGCCGGGTCTGACGGTTCGGCTGGTTCTGCTAGCCGCCTAAGTGTGGCCGATGCCGAGCTGGCCATCATCGGCGCCCTCATACCCCTCGACGCCGAAGCCGTCACCTTCCAGTCCCCACAAGGCATCGGCGTTGTCCTCGCCGACGTCGTCCCAGGTGCTTCACAGGCCAGCATCCAGGCCGTCTTCACCGCTATCGAGGCGGAGCTGTAGGGGCGCTGGGCGCTGGGTGCCCACCGGACACCACATTCGTTTGCGGCAAGTTCTCGACCTGGGGAAACGAACCCCACCTGCGCTGAAAATACCGGGATTTGGTGCGCTGATCCGCTGCTCGCACTGGGGTCGCCGCCGCCCACCGAAAAAGTTCCCCAGCCCGGGAACTACTTTGCGCTTCAAGCTCATTCCGGTCGACCAGTGCCCCTACATCCCCAGGTCGCGACGCCTGTCCACGAAAAAGATTCCCCAGATCAACGTGAACTTGCCCCCGAAAGTTAGACTAGGGGTAATCCTACCCGGCTAACGCCTTAAAGGCCTTATCCCGGTATTTCATCGGGGTGCAACCATCAAGTCCCAGCTGGAGTCTTTCCGCGTTATACCAGT